>JAEYSV010000069.1 GCA_023434365.1 Bacillota bacterium
CATGGATTTGGTACTATGGGGAGATAAATAACAGTGAGTTTACAGTAAAAACGGCGTATTTGACACAGGATGAATATGATACGGTGAAAGGGAAAAGTATTATAGATTTTTTACGAGAGTATCAACCTGGATATATTAATAGTAAAAATTTTAGCGATTATCCTTATTGGGAAAATGTGTTTGAGAGTGAGCAAATACTGAAAGACCGTACAGTAGACACTATGGTATATCAGCTTTATGATGATCCAAGAATTACAGTAGGGTTTATGTATGACGAAATACTGGTTAAGGTAACTTGTTATCCTGGCAAGGTAACTGATGATATATGGAAAGCGTTAGGTTTTGTGAAGAAAAAAATAAAATAGTTGGTTAATTTTTACTCACGCTTATTGTCTTTTATACCATCTAATGATAAGATAAGTTCACTTGAAATTCGATTCCTAGAGCGTATGCATTGATTATCTTGAAATCTTGATGAAGAAATAGTTGATATCAGAGAAATTTTGCAGAACATTAAAAAAGGAGCTTATATTATGATTATTGGTGTTGATTATTATCCCGAGCATTGGGATAAATCACTTTGGATAGAAGATGCGGATTTAATGCAGAAAACCGGCGTTAAAGTCGTGCGGATGAGCGAGTTTGCGTGGTGCAGGCTTGAGCCGAAAGAGGGGAACTTCGACTTTCAGTGGCTTGATGAAATTATCCAAATATTCGCAGAGAGAAATATAGATGTGGTGCTTTGCACTCCTACTAACTGCCCACCACTGTGGTTCTATGAAAAATATCCTGATGCTGTGCAGACAGGACGAGACGGGCACAAAATTGCTACTGGAATTCGTGGTCACAGGTGTCTGAACAATCCCGATTTCCTATTTTATTCAGACCGAATCATCGAAGTTATGACTAAGCGGTATGCTAGCAACAAGGCAGTTATTGCATGGCAGATTGATAATGAGCTTGAAGCTAACTTTTGCTTCTGTGAAAACTGCGTTGACAAATTCAGGGGATGGCTAAAAAACAAATACGGTACTCTTGAAAATTTAAACATAGCATACGGAAACGATGTGTGGAGCGGCGAATATTCCTCATGGGAGCAGATAAAGCCTCCTTATGGAAGCTATCCGCAGGCATGGCTAAATCCTGCGTTAATGCTGGATTTTAATCGTAATGCCTCGGACGGCATGATCAATTATGTAGATAGGCAGTCTAAAGCAATCAGAAGAAACTGCCCGTATACAAAGATTACTACAAATGTCTGGTTTTGTGAGAATATGCCCGATTTCTTCAAAACGTTTTCACGGCTTGATTTTGTGTCTTATGACAATTACCCGACCACCAAAATTCCCGACAATTCGGAGGCATGCTATTCCCACGCCTTTCATCTAGACTTGATGCGAGGTGTAAAAAAACAAAAATTTTGGATAATGGAGCAGCTCAGCGGAGGTCTTGGATGTTGGTCCCCTATGTCAAGGACAACCTCACCAGGCATGTTAAAGGGGTACTCGCTTCAGGCGTTTGCTCACGGTGCGGATACCGTTGTACATTTCCGTTGGAGAACAGCTATAAGCGGTGCAGAAATGCACTGGCATGGGCTTATTGATCATTCTAATGTCCCTGGCAGACGCTTCGAGGAGTTCTCGCAGCTATGCAAAACAGCAGAAGAACTACAGCTTGTGCAAAATACAGAAATCAAGTCGGACATAGCGATCCTCTATTCATCTGACAATGAATACGCATTCAAAATCCAACCTCAGACGAACGGAATGTACTATCTAGAACAGCTTATGTTGATTCACTCCGCATTTACGAAATACGGCTTGAATGTTGATATTATCGGGCAGCATGAGGAACTATGTGGATATAAAGTTGTTGTTGCACCTGAAATGTATGTTACAAATAATGATGTTGTAGATCGTCTATATGAGTTTACGGACAAGGGCGGAACTGTAATCTTTACCAACAGAAGCGGTGTAAAAAATGAATATAATAACTGCATTATGGAACAGCTTCCCTCAGTGTACCGTAAGCTTGTAGGTGCTTATGTGGAGGAGTACAATCCCATCGGTTATGACACTGCTTCGGTTAGATGCTCCGACGGAAGCACGTACCAGTGCCGACAGTGGTGTGATATCATTTCCACGGAATCCGCAGAAGCCATTGCCTACTACGACAGTGATTTTTACAAAGGAAAGGCTGCAATCACCCGAAACAGCTACGGCAGCGGTACAGCCTATTACATCGGCACAATAGGAGAAAAAAGCCTGTATTTCAAATTAATTAAGGAAATACTATTACAATCCAAAATCCCATTTGTAGACGGACTTCCCGATAATGTTGAGATTTCCACACGAACAAGCGATGGTTTGACGGTGCGTTTCATCTTTAACAATACTGACAAAGAACAGAGTTTTACAATCAATGATGAGGATATTAGTTTAACCCCATTTGAAATGAAAGTTGATATTCAATAATCATTTGGATACTTCACGCTTATTGACTTTTATACCATCTAATGATAAGATAAGTTCACTTGAAATTCGATTCCTAGAGCGTATGCACTGCGTACGTTCTATATTTTTGTCTGATGAGACTAGTTTGTCATTTGTCGAACACAATAACATTAGAGCTTATGACACGAAACTTATAAAAATAGAAATATGAGACGAACGAACTTGCAACAGTGCAGATGAGGTAGTAAGATGAATTTATTCTATATAAAACGTAATCAAATAGATGATCAAACCATTACCATTACCGGTGAGGATGTAAATCACATCAAGAATGTTCTGCGTATGCGTCAAGGAGAACAGGTCATGGTTTGTGACTGTGAAGGGCTTAATTATCTGAGTACGATTCGAGAGCTTGGAAAAGAAGAAGTTATTCTTGAGATAGATTGCACGCAGGAAACGAAGACGGAACTGCCAGCCAAGATTTATCTGTTTCAGGGGTTGCCAAAAAAGGATAAGATGGATCTCATCATCCAAAAGGCTGTTGAACTTGGTGTGACAGAGATTATCCCTGTAGCGATGAAGCGTTCGGTTGTCAAAATAGAAGATAAGAAAAAAGAAATAAAAAAATTAGAGCGTTGGAACTTAATTGCAAAATCAGCGGCAGAACAGTCAAAACGTGGCATAGTTCCCAGGGTGAATGAAGTGCTGACCTATGGACAGGCTTTAGATAGAGCAAAAGAGCTTGATATGATCTTGATTCCTTACGAGAATGCCGAGGGAATGAATTATAGCCGTGATATGATGAAAAAGGCAAGTACTAAGAAGTCTATTGGGATATTTATTGGCCCAGAAGGCGGATTTGAGGATAGCGAAATTAGTAAGGTGAAGGAAATCGGTGGAGAAGTGATTTCGCTTGGAAGCCGTATTCTACGAACGGAAACAGCAGGATTTACGATATTATCAATTTTAATGTTTGAGATGGACGGTAGTTCTAGTATGATTTAGTGTACCAATGTGCTGATATCGTTCAAGAGTGGTTTAAACTAAATCTGTATCAATTTATGTAATAGATAGTCGTTAAATACAGAATAATAAATATATAATGAACTTAATAAAAAATAATATATATGTGAACTTAATAACGAGTAGCAAATATATAATGAACTTAATGGAAGCGAAGGACGGAGTGAAGACAGTGAATGCATATTTAGACAATGCAGCAACCACCAAACCATTTGCAAGTGTAGTAGATATTATGAACAAAACCATGACGGAGGACTTTGGGAATCCATCTAGTATGCATCTGATTGGGGTAAAAGCGGAAAACTATATCAAAGAAGCCAAAGAGATTCTGGCGGCAAGTTTGAAAGTGGATACAAAAGAATTGTATTTTACTTCCGGTGGCACAGAGTCTAACAACATGGCAATCATTGGTACGGTCTTAGCGAATCGTCGCGCCGGGAATCATATTATTACGACGAAAATCGAGCATCCTAGCGTGCATAATCCACTTTTATTCTTATCGGAATTTGGCTTTGAGGTGACGTTTCTTGAAGTTGACGAATATGGATTGATACGTGAAGAAGATCTAGTGGAGGCAATCACCGAGCAAACGATTCTGATCTCCATGATGATGGTGAATAATGAAATTGGTTCGACTCAGGATGTTGCCAGTCTGATAAAGGCGGTAAGAGCAAAAAAGAAAGAGGTCCTGATTCATGTGGATGCCATTCAGGGATTTGGGAAATATCGCATTCATCCAAAGCGAATTGGCATTGATTTATTAAGTATCAGCGGGCATAAGATTCATGGGCCAAAAGGTGTTGGTGCACTGTTTGTTCGCGATAAAGTGAAAATCAGACCAATTGTGTTTGGTGGACAACAGCAAAAGGGAATGCGTTCTGGTACTGAGAATGTTCCGGGGATTGCTGGTCTTGGCCAGGCAGTGAAAGAGATTTATGTAGATTTTGATACTAAAATTGCTCATCTTTATGAGTTAAAACAATTGTTGATTGATGAGGTTGTAAAAATTCCAGACGTAACTGTCAATGGGGTGAAAGAGGAGATTACCGAGACCGCACCTCACGTAGTGAGTGTGAGTATTGCAGGGATTCGTAGTGAAGTAATGTTACATGCCTTAGAAGAAAAAGGGGTATTTGTCAGCAGTGGTTCTGCCTGCAGTTCGAATCATCCAGCCTTAAGCGGAACACTTCAGGCAATTGGTGTAAAAAAAGAGTTGCTAGACTGTACGATACGGTTTAGTTTATGTGTATATACGACAAAAGAAGAGATTATCTACGCGGTAGAGACACTAAAAGAGATGGTTCCAATGCTGCGTCGATTTACAAGAAGATAATGTTAGCTTTGTGTGATATTTAATAGGAGGATGGAAGAATGTTTAAAGCATTTTTAATTAAATACGGAGAAATTGGAATCAAAGGGAAAAATCGATATATTTTTGAAAACGCATTGCGTGACCAGATCAAATTTGCTCTAACTAGTGTGGACGGGCAGTTTCACGTTACAAAAGAGCAGGGAAGAATCTATGTGGAAGCAGTAGCAGACTTTGATTTTGATGAAGCGGTTGGGGCAATGCAGCGTGTTTTTGGTATTACTTCCATCTGTCCAGTTAAAATCATAGATGATAGCGCGTGGGAGAATCTCACGAAAGAAGTAGAAGACTATGTGAAGTCTCTTTACGCAGATCGAGAATATACTTTTAAAGTGGAAGCAAAACGTGCAGATAAGAGATATCCATTAAGCTCTCCGGAAATCTGTATCGAAATGGGAGCTTATCTGTTGAAGAAACTAGATAACCTGAAAGTGGATGTGCATCATCCGGAAATTCGAATTAATATTGAGATACGTAATAGTGCTTATGTGTATTCACAGATTATTCCTGGTTTAGGTGGGATGCCGGTCGGAAGTAATGGTAAAGCAATGCTGTTATTATCTGGTGGAATTGACAGTCCGGTAGCGGGTTATATGATTGCAAAACGTGGTGTTACGATTGAAGCGACGTATTTTCATGCACCTCCTTATACAAGTGAGCGCGCAAAGCAGAAGGTAGTAGATCTTGCGAAGTTAGTGAGCCGTTATACTGGCCCAATTAAGCTCAATGTCATTAATTTTACCGAAATTCAGCTTTATATTTATGAGAAGTGCCCACACGATGAGTTAACAATCATTATGAGACGATATATGATGAAGATATCAGAAACGATTGCCAAAGAAAATAATTGTCTTGGTTTAATTACTGGGGAAAGTATTGGACAAGTGGCTAGTCAGACTTTACAGAGTCTGAATGCAACGAACGCGGTATGTACGTTGCCAGTTTATCGACCACTTATCGCATTTGACAAGCAGGATATTGTAGATATCGCATATCGTATCAATACGTATGAAACTTCGATTCTTCCATTTGAAGACTGCTGTACGATCTTCGTAGCAAAACATCCGGTAACGAAACCTAATCTTAGGGTGATTGAGCGCTCAGAACGTGCGTTAGAAGAAAAGATAGAAGAGCTTGTGAAGGTGGCTTTAGAATCAAGAGAAGTCATTTTGTGTGATTAAGATAAATAACTTACTATACAGCTTGGCTGTTAATTAGTGGATGTATAACACCTACTGAACAGCATGGCTGTAATCTGTGGGTGAGAAACATTCACAGATATAAGAAAGACTGATTCCGGCTTAAATAGCTAGAATCAGTCTTGCTTGATAGTTAATTACGAAACAATGTAGAAGATTAATCGATGATGTAAGGTTTTAATACTTCTAAGATTGCATCAGAATCTTCACTATGAATATTTAAATCAATTGGTTTAGATAAATCTAGACTGAAGATACCCATAATGGATTTAGCATCAATTACATATCTGCCACTAACTAAATCGAAGTCTGTATCAAATTTAGTTACGTCATTCACAAATGATTTTACTTTATCAATGGAATTTAAAGAGATCTTTACTGTTTTCATAAACAATTCCTCCTTTAGATTTTA
Organism: Bacillota bacterium; assembly: GCA_023434365.1. Taxonomy (GTDB): domain Bacteria; phylum Bacillota; class Clostridia; order Lachnospirales; family Lachnospiraceae; genus KM106-2. The sequence continues at coordinate 6,457 of JAEYSV010000069.1, forward strand.
TAGTTATATACTACCGTCCTCATTTTTAAAAGTCAATATACAAAGTACCTAAAAAAGATGACGAAAACAAGCACATATTACTTGTCCTTATAATTTTGCAGATATGGGATGTTTTAGAGTTTTGAATGGAAAGGAATATAAATGGGTAAAATGAATAAATATAGCGATAATAATAAATCAGTTGCTTTTTTAACGCTTGGTTGTAAGGTGAATAGTTACGAAAGTGATGCCATGCAACGGTTATTTGAAGAAGCAGGATATCAGATAAAAGAATTCTCAGAGATAGCAGATGTTTATGTAGTAAATACCTGTACCGTAACAAATATAGCAGACCGCAAATCAAGACAGATGCTTCATAAAGCAAAGAAATTAAACCGAGACAGTGTTGTTGTTGCTGTGGGCTGTTATGTACAGGCATCAAAAGAGGCGTTAGAAGCTGATGAGGCAATTGACCTAGTAGTAGGTAATAATCAAAAGCAGAATATCGTTTCTTTAGTGGAATCCTACTTTGAGGATAACAACCTAAGAGAAGCTTACGTAGACATTAGCCAGGAAAGAAATTATGAAGCGATGACCATCAATGGCGCTGGTGCAAAAACGAGAGCCTATATCAAAGTGCAGGATGGCTGTAATCAGTTTTGTTCCTATTGTATCATTCCATACACAAGAGGGCGTGTCAGAAGCCGTAATCTTATCGAAATCGTTACCGAAATTACAGGATTAGTACAAGCAGGATATAAAGAAGTGGTGTTAACAGGAATCCATCTGTCTAGTTATGGAATTGATTTTGATGCAGATACTACATTGCTTACCTTAATTAAAGCAATTAGTTTGATTGAAGGATTGGAACGCATTCGCCTTGGGTCACTAGAACCAAGAATTGTAACGGAAGAATTAGTAAGTGTACTATCTAAGAATAAAAAGTTTTGCCCTCATTTTCACTTATCGTTACAAAGCGGTTGCAATGAGACACTAAAAAGAATGAACCGCCGATATAGTGCAGAGGAATATTATGATAAATGCTGTTTAATAAGAGAATACTTTGATAAACCTGCCATCACAACTGATATTATCGTTGGATTTCCACAGGAAACAGAAACTGAGTATGATACAACGGTGGAATTTGTTAAAAAAGTTGAGTTTGCACAGATTCATGTGTTCAAATATTCAATGAGAAAAGGAACCAAAGCTGCCGAGATGGCGGGGCAGGTGAACGATTCCATTAAGCATGAACGTTCTGAAAAACTGATAGCGCTTGGTAATGAACTTCGTGAAAAATACGAGAGCTCCTTCCTTGGAACAAAGCAATCTATCTTGATAGAAGAATCGGTTACAATCCGAGAGAAAGAATATCAAATTGGGCATAATGAGCGTTATGTAAAACTGGCAGTTGAAAGCGAGAAAGACTTAACTAACCAAATTGTTGAGGTATCGGTAAAGAGTAAAATGGATGGGGATTTATTACTTTGTGAAATATCCAATTGATATTTTTATAGGCTTGGGTTAATATATTAGTAATAAGAATATTGAAAATAATGGTTTAGTTATATAAAGTTTTCCTGTGAGGATGTGATAAGATGCAAGATATGAACAATACACAATATTTTAAAGTGCAAAAAGAACCGGAGATAAAAGTCAGAGATATCATTAAGGCTGTTTATCATGCACATATTGAAAAGGGGTACAATCCAGTAAATCAGATGGTTGGCTATATCATGAGTGGGGATCCAACTTATATTACCAGCCATAACGGAGCGCGAAGTCTTGTAATGAAGGTAGAACGAGACGAGATACTAGAAGCATTATTAGAGGATTACATTAAAGCGAACCTGGAATAAAATAGAAAAAGCGAGATAAAATATGAGAATTATGGGTTTAGATTATGGCTCTGTCACCGTAGGAGTGGCTATTAGTGATGCCCTTCTATTGACTGCACAGGGAATTGAAGTAATCCGCCGTAAAGAAGAGAACAAATTACGACAAACATTAGCAAGAATCGAAGAGTTAGTGAAGGAATATGAAGTAGAGAAGATTGTGCTAGGTTATCCAAAGAATATGAACAATACCTTAGGAGACCGATGTGCAAAAACAGAAGAATTTGCGGACATGTTACGACGAAGAACGGGCTTAGAGGTAATATTGTGGGATGAGCGTCTTAGTACGGTAAGTGCTCATCAGGCAATGATTGAAGGCAATATGAGAAGAGAAAAGCGTGCAGCAGTAGTAGATAAAGTTGCAGCTGTTTTTATACTACAAAATTTTCTTGATGCGATGTATAACGAGAAGACAAATGGTGAATAGATAATGCAATAAGGAGAATAAAATGTCGGGAAACAATGAAAAAATTATTTTTACTACCGAAGACAATGAGGAAGTAGAATTTTATGTATTGGAGCAGACCAGAATTAATGGACATAACTATCTGTTAATTGCGGATTCTGATGATGAAGAAGATGATGAAGCCAATGCGCTGATTCTAAAAGAACGTATTGTGGATACAGATGACGTTGTTTATGATATTGTGGAAGACGACGAAGAATTAGAAGCGGTATCAAAAGTGTTTTTACAACTGATGGATGATATCGATATTGAAATGAATAAACAAGGTTAACATGACTTTTTTATTATAAATTTGTAGGGTTAGAGTAAGAGCAATCAATGACATACTCTGTTGATGATTAGAGTCAGAGTATGAGAGCGAGGTCCTTTTGATAAAGAAATACGACGGGTTCAAGGAAAGGTTAAGAGCGAACGGATTAAAAATAACTACACAACGTATGGCTATTTTGGATGTGTTGCAAAACAGACCGGGAACACATCTAACGGCAGAAGAAATATATGATTTGGTTAAGGAACAACACCCAGAAACAGGCTTAGCTACAGTGTATCGGACCATTCAGATGTTGAATGAGCTACACATAGTAGATAAACTAAACCTTGATGACGGGTTTGCTCGTTACGAAATCGCAAAAGAAATGGGTGAGATGAATGAACATCATCACCATCATTTAATCTGCCTAAAGTGCGGTAAAGTTCTGTCATTTGAAGACGATATGTTGGAGAGTCTGGAAAATCGGATTATGGAAGCTATGAAATTTCGTATTATGGATCATGACGTAAAACTTTATGGTTATTGCAGAGATTGTGATAAATTAATTAGGTAAGCTAATATTGATTGCCCTCAAATGTATCTAGACACCTACATAAATGCATTTGGAGGTGCTGAAAGATGAAAGCAAAGAATGAAGAAAACAAGAGTGTAAAAATTATACCTCTTGGAGGATTAGAACAAATCGGTATGAATATTACCGCCTTTGAGTATGAAGACAGTATTATCGTCGTAGATTGTGGATTAAGTTTTCCAAATGACGAAATGTTGGGGATTGATCTGGTTATACCAGATGTTACCTACTTAAAGGAAAACATCAGTAAAGTGAAAGGGTTTATCATCACCCACGGTCACGAGGATCATATCGGAGGTTTAGCATATGTATTAAAAGAGGTTAACGTTCCGATTTATGCAACTAAATTAACGAATGGAATTATCGAAAACAAACTAAAAGAGCACAACTTATTAAAATCAACCAAACGAAAAGTCATCAAATATGGCCAGTCAATTAATCTTGGTTGTTTTAGAATTGAGTTTATCAGAACAAACCACAGTATTGCAGATGCGGCCGCATTAGCCATCTATTCGCCAGCAGGAATTATCGTGCACACAGGCGATTTTAAAGTTGATTATACTCCTGTATTTGGAGAAACGATTGATTTACAGCGTTTTGCAGAAATTGGGAAAAAGGGAGTTTTAGCTTTACTATGTGATTCCACAAACGTGGAGCGTCCTGGTTTTACAATGTCTGAAAGAACGGTTGGTAAGGTATTTGACAATATCTTTGCAGAAAACAGTAACAGTAGAATTATTGTTGCAACCTTTGCTTCTAATGTAGACCGTGTGCAGCAGATTATTAATTCAGCTGTAAAGTATGGAAGAAAAGTTATCATTGAAGGGCGTAGTATGGTTAATATTGTTACTACCGCTGCGGACTTGGGATATATTACAATGCCAGATAATCTTTTGATTGATATTGAACAGATGAAGAATTATCCAGACAACCAGATTGTATTGATTACCACTGGAAGTCAGGGAGAAGCGATGGCTGCCCTTTCAAGAATAGCAGCTTCCATTCACCGTAAAGTATCAATTAAGCCAGGGGATACCGTTATCTTTAGTTCGACTCCTATTCCAGGCAATGAAAAACCGGTATCTAAAATTATTAATGAGCTTAGTATGAAGGGTGCAAAAGTTATTTTCCAGGATACTCATGTATCCGGGCATGCTTGTCAGGAAGAGATTAAATTGATGTATTCTCTTGTAAAACCTAAATATGCAATTCCGGTTCATGGGGAATATCGTCATCTTAAACGCCACGCAGAGCTAGTGGAAAGCTTAGGAATTCATAAAAATAATATATTCTTATTATCTAGCGGAGATGTACTAGAGTTATCAGATGAAAAGGCAGGAGTAACTGGTAAAGTTCCTTGTGGCGCTATTTTAGTTGATGGTCTTGGTGTTGGTGATGTTGGTAACATTGTATTAAGAGACCGCCAGCATCTAAGTGAAAATGGTTTGATTATTATTGTGGTAACACTTGAAAAATACAGTAATCAGGTTCTTTCTGGACCGGATATCGTTTCTCGAGGATTTGTCTATGTAAGAGAAAGTGAAAACTTAATGGATGAAGCTAGGGAAGTAGTCAATAGTGCGTTAATCAGATGCCTAGATGGTAATGTTACTGATTGGGGCAAGATTAAGAATGTGGTAAAGGATTCTCTCAGTGATTTTATCTGGAAGAAAACGAAGAGAAACCCAATGATTTTACCAATTATTATGGAAGTTTAAGCGCATTTTAAGCGATGTAAGATGTTGAATCAATGATAACGGTTGCATTTGACGATAAAAACCCTTATAATATTTGGCATGGAGGGATAACATGGCGAATCGATCAGTTGGAGTAAAGATTGCAATGCGCGTGACAAAAGGTACGCTGCATGTTTTCTTGAATATCATTTTTTATTTGCTTGTTCTGATGTTAATTATCAAAATCGGTACCTTTACGTATGATTTTGCGTATCAGGTATTTGGAGATGTCAGTGTAACCGAAAGTGCCGGAATAGACCGGGAATTTATAATAAACAAAGGCGAATCAACGATGAGCATTGCTTCCAAATTGGAGTTGAATAAATTAATTGTAGATAAGTATTCCTTCTATTTGCGTGCAAAGCTAACAGAGCAGCTAATTAAACCTGGAACGTATATCTTGAACTCTTCGATGAACTATGAAGAAATTCTGGCAATCATTACAACAGATGATGGTACGAATAGTACAGATATGGCGGATACCGAGAATTAAGGATTACCTTATGCAAAATTAGAAGTTTATTATGAGAGTCACGCTATGCGTGACTCTTGCGTTGTTAAGCTATGTTTATGTTTTCATACATTTCTTATGTAATTGGAAACAGAGCATAGAAAAATATAAGCTTAAGAAAAATATTAGTCTTAGATAGAATGGAGAATCATAGTGATAGGTGACGAAAGAATCGACAGCTATATACATTCCCTGGAATCCTATATGCCAGATTATTTGTATAAAATTGAGCAGTCTGCCATAAAGGAACATGTGCCAATAATTAAGAAACCGACGCAGTCCTTACTTCGTTTCTTAATGTACAATAACCAGCCAAAGAATATATTAGAGGTTGGTACTGCGGTAGGCTTTTCTTCTCTTTTAATGAGTGAATCCATGCCAAAGGATTGTCACATTACAACAATAGAGCGTAATGAGGATAGAATTAAAAAAGCGAAAGAGAATATTAGTGCTGCCAATCGTACAGATCGAATTACCTTATTAGAAGGAGATGCGACCGATATTTTGATAGAACTTGTGAAGTCGGGGAAGCGCTATGATTTGATATTTATGGATGCCGCAAAAGGGCAATATATTAACTTTTTCGATAATGTCATGTCGTTACTTGAAGTTGGTGGGCTATTAGTATCTGATAATGTATTACAAGACGGTGATGTGATTGAATCTAGGTATGGAGTTACAAGACGTAACCGTACCATTCACGCCAGAATGAGAGAGTATCTTTATACTCTAACTCATAAGGATGAATTACAAACAATTGTATTGCCGATTGGAGATGGGGTAACACTAAGTACAAAGGTCGATGTATTAAGGTAATTGACCGATTAAGAAGTCTGACAACGGTATGTTTAGATAGACCCGATGTAGTTTGCCGGGTGGAGGAAGTAAGATGAATAGTAGAAAAAAACCGGAATTATTAATTCCAAGTAGTAATCTGGAAGTATTAAAAGTAGCAGTGCAGTATGGAGCAGATGCCATTTATATTGGTGGTGAAATGTATGGGCTGCGTGCAAAAGCCAAGAATTTCTCGATGGAAGATATGAAAGCTGGGGTAACGTATGCCCACCAGTATGGGAAAAAGGTGTATGTTACAGCCAATATTACTGCACATAATGGGGATTTGAGTGGTGTAAGAAAGTATTTTGAAGAACTGAAAGAAGTAGGTCCCGATGCAATTATTGTTGCTGATCCTGGGATTTTTCAGATAGCCGGGGAAGTTTGCCCCGAAATTGAACGACATATTAGTACACAAGCAAATAATACAAACTATACGACATTTAATTTCTGGCATTCTCTTGGAGCCACAAGAGTTGTAACTGCCAGAGAATTATCCATCCAAGAAATTGCTGAGATTCGCGCTCATATTCCAGAAAATCTGGAGATTGAAACTTTTATTCATGGCGCGATGTGTATGGCTTATTCAGGTCGTTGCTTATTAAGTAATTATATGACAGGCAGAGATGCCAACCGAGGCTCCTGTACCCATGCATGTCGTTGGAAATACCGTTTGGTAGAGGAAACCAGACCGGGTGAGTATATGCCGGTTGAGGAAAATGAGCGTGGTACGTACATTTTTAACTCAAAAGACTTATGTATGATTGAACATTTGCCGGATCTAATTCATGCGGGAATTGATAGCTTTAAAGTGGAAGGTCGTATGAAGACGGCGTTATATGTTGCCAGTGTGACAAGAACCTATCGCCAGGCAATTGATGATTATTATACGGACCCTGCATTATATGAGCAGAACATTCCTCATTACATGGAGGAAATTGCGAAATGCACATACCGTAAGTATACGACGGGATTCTTTTACGGTCCAACGACTCATGAAACACAGATTTATGATAATAATACGTACATCAAAGGGTATAGTTATCTAGGTATGATCAGTGGGAAAAATGAGGCAGGGCTGTTTGAATTAGAGCAGCGTAATAAATTCTGTGTTGGGGAAGAGATCGAAGTGATGCGTCCTTCCGGAGAAAATTATCAGGTTACCGTAAAGAAAATTACGGACGAAGATGGCAACGAGATGGAGAGCTGCCCACATCCAAAGCAGAAAATCTTTGTTGACTTTGGAATGGAGCTAAAAGAGTTTGATATCTTAAGACGAAAAGAAGAAGAAATCAATCTTGATGAATTAAGCGAATAGCGCTAGGATCAAAAGCCCTCGAATTTGTGAAGCGTCAATTTGCACTTTTGTTTATAGACAAGCAGTATGAAATATAGTTCACTCGCAACGCGCTCTCGCTTGGATAAAGACTTAGCGGTGCATAAGACCCCACAATACGGGGTCTAAACACCGACGTCTTCATAACAGTTGCTCGTCAAACTATATTTTATACTGCTTGTTTTTATACTTATGAGTGCAAATTAAGGCTGTCTGGCAGGAATCGTGTTGATTATATTTAATACGTCGTCTGCCGTTAGACCAGTGGTATATAGGGAAAGATAAGTTTTTCCATCTGTTAGGTTCAGACAATACGTATATTGCTCATCTTCAGACTTTAATAGTTCTGGGTCAAAATAACGGTGAAGAATGATTTCCTTTGTAATCTCTTGAATTCGTAAAATTGGCTTATCTCTTAGTTCAAACAGTTTTTCGTAATCTGTGACATTAGTTGTACTATAACTAGATATATCTGATAATGACACTATATTAGCAGCATCAGATTCCGTTAAAGTATGGATGGTGGATTTTATAGAGGCATTATCTAGTTTGTTTTCAAAAATAAAGGTTGTTGGGATATCATTTTCATAAATTATATCTTTGCTTACTTTACCAAAGTATTCTGCAGTGTAGCTTGGAAGCATATCAATCATTGGGTCTTTAGGGGGAGCATTTTGATCTCCAACACTATTTTCCGCAGCTGGTTGTTCGTCCTGATTATAATTAGGCTTTTCAGCTGGGGTTGAAGGTGGTGCTTGTTGTTCTGGAGCTTCATTCGCGGTTTTATCGCCTGCGAAGTCATTGCCAAAGTCAGAATTCTCTTTTGTCTGTGCTTGGTTCTGCACATTAGATGGGGCTATCATATCAAATACCTTCACACTGATCAGGAGCAGGACAAAACAGGCAGCTAATCCAGAAGCAATTTTTATTACCGGTTTTAACCGTTTTATAGTGCTAGGTTTTTGTAAGGTTTCCGTTGGTACATACTGTGATGTTGTTTGGTTGTCTGGAATTGTGAGAAGCTTTTTCGTTAGTTCCTCAGATACATTAATCTGATCCATATAGTCTTTATATATTTTTGATTCGTTTTGTTGATTAGAATTGGTTTCGTTAGACATAAGCTTCCCTCCTTTAGAAAAATATTTGAGTCGATGTAGTCAGTTGTAGTTTTAATTGCTTTCGGGCTCTTGTCATTAAGGAGCGCACGGTGCCTTCTTTTTGCCCTGTAATCCTTGCAATTTCAGAAGTGGAATAACCTTCATAATAATACAAATGAATGACGGTGCGGTATTTATAATCTAACTTCATTACTTCATTTATCAGTTCCTGCTCTTCCTCCGTCTTAGCAGGATAAATATCAAGCAATTCGGTCCGGTTTTTCCACCAGCTACTGCGCATTTTATTTTTACATAGATTCACGGCAACACGAATAAGCCAGGCCTTTTCATGTTCCACTGATTCAAAGTTCCCGGTATATTGATATAAACGCAGAAAAGTTTCCTGAACGATATCTTCTGCCTCGGCAACATTCCCTAAGATTGATAAGGCGGTTCGGTAAATGCGGTTTTGATGAGTCAGGACCGCGTGCTCAAAAGGACTGTGAGGCGTGTTTGATTGTGTATTCATCAAGGCTCCCCCTAACATTCTGGCAAGTCCTTTGCCATATACACACATTATATATGGAAAATGTTGCATAGGAAAGAAAAAAATATTATTAGTACAAAGATAGCTGAGTTATATATTGTCACTTGTACCAAAATATGATATCATCTTGATGTAAGAAGAACGTGAGCCTACGGAATAATTTTTACATTATTCACAATCACGTACAAAACAAGGAGGACATTTATGAAAAAATTAGTTATGTCATTAGTAATGTTATTAATGATTGCAGCTCTTAGTGCTTGTGGCAGTAAGAACAATGCAGGAAGCGGCGACAAAGCAACCAATGATCCTGCAAAAACAGAAGCACCAGCTAAATCCGAAACACCAGCTAAATCCGAAACTCCAGCAGGCGATACATATGAGCTTGCGCTTATTACCGACATTGGAACAATCGATGATAAGTCATTTAACCAAGGTGCTTGGGAAGGGTTAAAGAAGTATGCAGAAGAAAACAACATTGCTTACAAATACTATCAACCAACAGAAAAATCAACAACTGCATATGTATCAGCAATTGATTTGGCAGTTAGCGCTGGTGCAAAATTAGTAGTTTGCCCTGGTTTCTTATTTGAGCCAGCAGTATATGAAGCTCAGACCAAATATCCAGAAATCAAATTCATCTTATTAGATGGTACACCACATACAGAAGATTATGCTACATTCAAGATTGAAAGTAACGTATACTCTGTATTCTATGCTGAAGAGCAGGCTGGTTTCTTAGCTGGTTATGCAGCAGTAAAAGATGGCTATAAAAAATTAGGTTTCATGGGTGGTATGGCAGTACCAGCTGTTATCCGTTTTGGATACGGATTCGTTCAGGGTGCTGATTATGCAGCAAAAGAACTTGGTCTTGATAGTATAGATGTAAAATATCACTATACTGGCGGATTTGATGCAACTCCTGAAGTTCAGGCAACTGCAGCAAGCTGGTATCAAGAAGGAACAGAAGTAATCTTTGCATGCGGTGGTGCAGTTGGTAACTCTGTTATGACAGCAGCAAAAGGCGCAGAGAAAAAAGTTATTGGTGTAGACGTAGACCAATCTGCAGAATCTGAAACTGTTATTACTTCAGCAATGAAACAGCTTTCTATCTCCGTATATGATGGTATTAAAAAATACTATGCAAATGAATTCCCAGGTGGAAAGAGTGTAACACTTGATGTAACTGTTGATGGTGTAGCTCTTCCTATGGAAAATTCTAAGTTTACTACTTTCACTCAGAATGATTATGATGCAATCTTTGCAAAATTAGTAAGCGGCGAAATTAAACCTGTGAAAGATACAGATGTAGAAGCAGCTGACAAAATCACTGTTGAAAAAGTAAAAGTTCAAGTAATTGCTGAATAAGCAATATCTTCGGTTTTTAACTAAATAGTAAAATTAAATCAAAGCAGTTTTGAATAATAGAAATAATTCAAAACTGCTTTTTGTGTTCCTTTTGTTTTGAGAATCTCAAGCCTATATAACGTTCATATTCTTGTAAGTGATGAATCTAATATCGATTGCAGGGTAATAATAAAAGTGTAAGGAAATTGAACAATAAAAATTTATTTTGGGAGGGACACAATGAAAAAGAGATATACCATATTATGTTTACTACTGGTTGTTTTTGCGTTGTCTGCCTGTGGAACAAAAAACAACAATAATGGTACAGGATTTACAGAACCTACCGCCATGCCAAGTGAAGGAGCACCGGCTGATACTGGCGCACCTGTGCCTGGTAACGATCAAGGACAGGGTGGTTATGCGCTAGCGTTGATTACTGACGTTGGTACGATTGATGACAAATCCTTTAACCAAGGAGCTTGGGAAGGATTAAAGCAGTACGCAGAGGAAAATAACATAGCGTATAAGTACTACCAGCCAAGTGAAAAATCTACTTCTTCTTATATGGCATCAATTGATTTGGCCATCAGTGCTGGTGCCAGATTAGTAGTATGCCCGGGATTCTTGTTTGAACCCGCGGTATATGAAGCACAAAGTAAATATCCGGATGTCCAGTTTATCTTATTAGATGGTACTCCTCATGACGAAGGATATACGGATTTTCGTATTGATCAGAATGTGTATTCCGTCTTTTATGCAGAAGAACAGGCAGGTTTCTTAGCAGGTTATGCAGTAGTAAAAGATGGCTATACAAAACTTGGTTTTATGGGTGGTATGGCAGTTCCTGCCGTAATCCGCTACGGTTATGGTTTTGTACAGGGTGCGGAATATGCAGCGAAAGAGATGGGAATAGCAAAAATTGATATCAAGTATCACTATACCGGTGGATTTGAAGCAACACCTGAGGTGCAGGCAATGGCTGCAAGTTGGTACCAAAGCGGTACGGAAGTTATTTTTGCATGTGGTGGTGCAGTAGGTAACTCTGTTATGACTGCAGCAGAAGCATCTAATGCAAAAGTAGTGGGTGTTGACGTAGACCAGTCTCCAGAATCTGCAACGGTCATTACGTCTGCTTTAAAAGAACTTTCAAAGTCCGTTTATGAAGGTGTGAAAGATTTCTATGGTGCCAAATTCCCTGGAGGGCAGAGTATTACCTTGGATATTAAAAAGCAAGGAGTTGCTTTACCAATGGAAACTTCCAAATTCCAAAAATTCACTAAGGAAGATTATCAGGCCATTTATAATAAACTCGAATCAGGTGAAGTTGCACCAGTGAAAGATGATGCTGCCACCAGTGCTGCAGATTTGACTACAGAGATAGTCTCAGTAGAAATAATAGGTTAAGCGAAACGTTTTTAAAATAAAAAAAGAACTCCGATAATGAGTCGGAGTTCTTTTTTATAACATCTGAAATTGTTTTATAATTTTCTATGATATAAAAATGCTTCGTTAGAACAGGATTAACAGTGTTTGTAATCATTTGCCAAATAAATTGCGTAATAATATTCTTGAAATTTTCTTTATTTACATTAAAATAGATAGTAAAGACTAGAATGAAGAAGCCCTGTCTTTAGGAAAGGAGGAGTTTTCGTGGACTATATTATTGAGATGCTTGGCATTACGAAAGAGTTCCCAGGAATTATCGCGAATGATAATATTACCTTACAGGTGAAAAAAGGCGAAATTCATGCATTACTCGGGGAAAATGGTGCCGGCAAGTCAACCTTAATGAGTGTCCTATTCGGACTATATCAGCCCGAAAAAGGCGAAATAAAGTTGCGAGGGAAACAGGTGAAGATATCCAGTCCATTAGATGCTAATGCATATGGAATTGGAATGGTACATCAACATTTTAAATTAGTGCACAATTTTACTGTATTACAAAATATTATTCTTGGAGTGGAAACTGTATCTGGGGGATTTTTGAAAATGGAGGAGGCCAGAAAGAAGGTTCTGGCAATCAGTGAAAAATACCATTTGAGTATTGAACCAGATGCTCTAATCTCTGAAATTAGTGTGGGTATGCAGCAAAGAGTAGAAATTCTAAAAATGTTATATCGTGAAAATGAGATTCTAATCTTAGATGAGCCTACCGCAGTATTAACCCCTCAGGAGATTATTGAACTGATGAATATCATGAAGAAATTGGTTTCTGAGGGTAAATCCATTGTATTTATCACACATAAACTAAACGAAATCATGGCAGTAGCAGACCGTTGTTCTGTTCTTCGAAGAGGTAAATATATTGGTACAGTAGAGATTGCAGATACGGATAAGGAACAGTTATCGGAAATGATGGTCGGCCGTAAAGTTAACCTTAACATTGATAAGACAGAGGCGAAACCGGGTGAAGTCGTTATGAGTGTAAGAGACTTAACGGTAATGTCAAATCGACATGGTAACAAGAAAGCGGTAGTAAACAATGTCTCTTTTGATGTAAAGCGTGGAGAAATCTTATGTATTGCAGGAATTGATGGCAATGGCCAGTCTGAATTAGTACATGCCATTACCGGATTAATTGGGATGGAATCAGGCAGCGTAATTGTAGATGGGGAAGATATTACTAAGAAAAGTGTTCGTTACAAAAATACACATGGATTAGGACATATTCCTGAGGACCGGCATAAACATGGACTTGTTCTTGATTATTCATTGGAAGACAACCTTGCATTGCAGGAGTATTTTACGCCAGAATTTAATCGAGGCGGTTTCTTAAAATTCGATAAGATTGCAAGCTATGGAGAAGAATTAATTGAAAAGTTTGATATTCGAAGCGGACAAGGTGGTAAAACCACCACAAGAAGTATGTCCGGTGGTAATCAACAGAAAGCAATTATTGCACGGGAGATTAATAGAGATCCTGAGGTACTGATTGCTGTTCAGCCAACTAGAGGACTAGATGTAGGAGCAATAGAATTCATTCATAGTCAGCTTGTTAATCAAAGAGATAATGGCAAGGGTGTTTTATTAGTTTCTTTGGAACTTGATGAGGTAATGAATCTGAGCGATAGAATTCTTGTAATTTACGAAGGTGAAATCGTAGCAGAAGTAAATCCAAAAGAAGTGACAGTACAAGAATTAGGTCTGTATATGGCTGGTTCAAAAAGGAGGGGTGACTTATAAACAGAAAAATATCAAACAACCGAAAATCGATCAATTTTGCAGGAGTTCTTTCCTCCTTGTCTGCAATTGTAGTTGGTTTGTTATTTGGGTTTCTTATTCTATTAATTACGAACCCATCCCAGGCGGTACCGGGATTTTTAAAGATTGTTACCGGAGCAGTGGATCATGGGATGCCGGGAATTGGAAAAGTATTATATTTTGCAACTCCAATTATGATGACAGGATTAAGTGTCGGATTTGCGTTTAAAACAGGGCTCTTTAATATTGGTACTCCAGGACAATTTATTATGGGTGCATATGGAGCAGTTTATATTGGAATATTATTTCCGCAGTTAGGAGCAGTACACTGGGTAGTAGCACTTCTAGTAGCAATCCTGTTTGGTGCTTTATGGGCATTACTTCCAGGTATCTTAAAGGCGTTCTTTAATGTAAACGAGGTTATTTCCTCAATTATGATGAACTATATCGGTATGTATCTGGTGAACTTTATGGTGAAAAACAATGCAGGTTTGTTTGACCAATTACGTAATCAGACAAAATTAGTACCATCTTCTGCTGTCATTCCAAAAATGGGACTGGATAAGTTGTTTCCGGGTTCCACAGCCAATGGTGGATTCTTAATTGCAATCTTAGTAGTTATTATCATTTACATTGTGTTAAATAAGACTACCTTTGGATTCGAGTTAAAAGCAGTTGGGTTTAACCGCGATGCTAGTAAATATGCCGGCATTAACGAAAAGAGAAGTATTGTACTTAGTATGTTAATTGCAGGTGGGATTGCCGGACTTGGTGGAGGATTATTATATCTTGCAGGTTCCGGAAAGTATATTGAAGTAGTGGATGTGCTTGCTGGAGAAGGTTTTACTGGAATCAGTGTGGCATTACTTGGCTTAAGTAATCCAATTGGAGTTGCATTATCCGCTATATTTATCGCCTATATTACAGAAGGCGGTTTCTATATGCAGACGCTTAATTTCGTGCCAGAAATCATTGACATCATTGTAGCTGTTATCATTTACTTTAGTGCCTTTGCGTTGATTATTAAGACGCTTATGAATAAACGCAGTAAAAAACGTGAAATGAAAGCACTTGATGCACAAACCAGTGCGGATAACGAGGTAAAGATGGAGCAGGTAACGAATGCTTTGCCAGATGATACACCTGAATCCGAGGAGAGCATTCTTCCTATCTCGGATACTCCTGATGAGAATGAGCTGATAGAAGACAATAAGAAGGAAGGGGGAAACTAAGAGTGGATATATTATACTTTCTTGTACAACAGACAGCATTTTTTATGATTCCACTTCTGGTGGTAGCCCTTGGCGGGATGTTCTCAGAACGAAGTGGTGTTGTTAATATTGCGTTAGAAGGAATTATGACAATTGGGGCGTTTTGCAGTATCCTATTTATTAATCTGATGCAAAAAGCGAATCCTGAGATGAATGGACAACTACTATTGATACTGGCCATATTAGTGGCAGTAGTAGCAGGAATGGTTTTCTCCTTATTCCATGCTTACGCAGCAATCAATATGAAGGCAGACCAGGTAATCAGTGGTACAGCACTCAACATGTTTGCACCAGCGCTTGCAATCTTTGCTGCCCGTATGCTATTTGGTGTACAGCAGATTGGCTTTAACAATACATTTCGTATTGAAAAAGTTCCAGTGCTTGGAGACATTCCAGTGATTGGACCAATGCTGTTCCAAAAAACGTATATCACGACTTATATTGGAATCGCGATTTTGATTGTATCTACCATTGTATTATATAAGACAAGATTTGGTCTTCGTCTTCGTTCCTGCGGTGAACATCCTCAAGCAGCTGACTCGGTAGGTATCAATGTATACCGAATCAGATATAGTGGTGTATTAATCAGTGGTGCATTAGCCGGAGTTGGCGGATTGATTTTTGTTGTTCCTACCTCCACGAACTTTAATGCAACAGTTGCAGGTTACGGATTCCTGGCACTTGCTGTATTAATCTTTGGTCAGTGGAATCCAATGAAGATATTCTATGCTTCCCTTTTCTTTGGTTTTATGAAGGTAGTTGGTACAACTTATGGCAGTATCCCAATCTTAAAGGACTTGGGAATACCAGGTAATGTATACAAAATGGTACCTTATATTGCAACCTTATTAGTGCTTGCATTTACTTCTAAAAAATCACAGGCACCAAAAGCTTCTGGTGTACCTTACGATAAAGGGGCTAGATAACGATGGCAAAGCTATACTTTAAATATGGTGCGATGGGCAGTTCTAAAACTGCCCAGGCGCTCATTACAAAGTTTAACTATGAAGAACGAGGGATGAAGGTGTGGTTGATTAAACCACAGATTGATACAAGAGATGAACAAAGCGTATGTCGTTCTAGAATTGGTTTAGAGGCTCCGGCAGAGTTAATTCCAGCTGAGGCGAGTCTGTATGAGTTATACCAACAACGAGCACACGAGGGGGATAATGTTATTATCGTAGACG
This sequence comes from Bacillota bacterium, assembly GCA_023434365.1. Lineage (GTDB taxonomy): Bacteria > Bacillota > Clostridia > Lachnospirales > Lachnospiraceae > KM106-2. The sequence continues at coordinate 22,706 of JAEYSV010000069.1, forward strand.
AGAGTCAGTTTCTTACTGAGAGCCAGGTGGATGAGCTTGGAGATATCGTTCTGGATTTTGATATTCCGGTAATGTGCTTTGGATTAAAGACTGACTTTTTAACCCATATGTTTCCTGGCAGTAAGCGTTTGTTAGAGATTGCAGAATCTGTTTCTGAGATAAAAACGATCTGTTCCTGTGGACGTAAAGCAACGGTAAATGCCAGAATTGATCAAAACGGCAATGTAATTACAGAGGGTGAGCAGATCTTTATTGGCGGCAATGAAAGTTATATCGCGATGTGCTTTAAATGTTATAAAGAAAAATGTAAGGCACAAAGAAGCTAATATAATTATGCTTATATACTTAGTATTATAAACGAAGGGCATAAATAGAGAAATCCGGTAAGGAGTATCTATTTAGCTCTTCTTTTTTATGATATAGGATTAGGGCGTCAAAAGCCCTAATTAAAATTATAGTACGTCAATTTGCACAATTCTGTTTGTGAATCGTGATGCAAGGCATAGTTCATTCGCAACACGCTCTCGCTTGGATGAAGTTCGTAGTGGCACATAAGGCCCTAAAATACAGGGCCAAAGTGCCAACGA
>JAEYSV010000020.1 GCA_023434365.1 Bacillota bacterium
TTTCATTCGATAGCGAAAGCGGCCGCACATATTCATTTTCATGTCAACTATTTTTTGAAAAAAAAAGACCCCTATACCATTTATTGATATAAAGATCTAATTTTGTTATCTTAACTTAATGACATTGGGTAGATTACCAGGCCATTATCTCTATATTATCTTATCTTATTATTCTTCTTGCATGAGAAGGTGTTCTATAATACATATTAGCTGTAATGATACCAGTACGTCTTGTACTTGCATGAACTACTCTTCCACCGCCAATATACATTGCTACATGATTAACTCTACCATTCTTTTTATAGAAAATCAAATCCCCTGCTTTTAAACTGCCAAGGCTTACTTTTGTACCATAGGTTGATTGAGAAGCACTTGTTCTTGGGATATTGTAACCAAACTGCTTATAAATTAACATTGTAAATCCAGAACAGTCAGTACCATTTGTAAGACTATTACCACCATATACATATCGGTTACCTACATACTTAAGAGCCAGATTAGCAACTTTCTTTCCAAAGCTTGAATCACTAGAGTTATCTGGTTGTTCAATTTCCTCCTCAGAATCATCCTTCTCTGGTTTCTTAGTTTCAGCAGGCTTTTGATTCTCTTGTTCCTCTCTCTTCGCTTCTTCGGCTCTTTGTTTTTCTCTTTTAATTCTCTCAGCTTCTTGTTTTGCAGCCTTTTCATTTGCGAGTCTGATTCTTTCCGCTTCTAGTTCCGCTTCAATTCTCTCTTGTTCAAGTCTTTGCTGCTCAAGTTCTTCTTCAATAGATATTGCTTTTGGGAACTCTACATTCATCTTAACAAATTCTCTTGATATAAATCCAGTAATATCAGTATCAACTTCAATTTCTACCCATTCGTCATCAAAGCTGATAACGCCATATGTTTCTCCCTGCGGAATTAATGTTAAGGTTTTACATTCCGTATTCTTTTCTTCACGCACACGAAGTGTAACCGCTTCCACTGTTGCCGTTCTTGTTCCATATTTTTCAACAAGTTTTTCGGCTCCAAATCCGATGGCTAAGTATTCACTCTTTATGTAACCTTTTACCTTACCAGATTTAATCTTTACCCAATCACCAACTGTTTCAGTAATTGTAGCTGCTGACCCTTTGTATAACTTTCCAACAGCCTCACTATCCGTATTGGCTTCTGTTCGAACATTTACATAATTAGGAGCAATACTGATGCCGGTATGCTCGTACTCAGACTCTTTTACCTCTGTATCATCTTGTTCTTTAGTCTCTTTATTTAAATCTCCAGCAATATTCGTCTCAGATGCTGTGTTAACTTCAATCTGTGACTCAACTGCTTTCTGCTGTTGTTCAATTAGCTCTTCAAACACATCTAGATCTTCTTCTATAGCAACGCTATAATATTTATCGAATGAAAGTGAAATGCCAGCAACACTTGTTTCCATACTAGGAACTTCATCTTTTGTTGCTCCGACATCACTGCTAGCGACTAGCACAGAAAATGCGGCTGCAATATACAAACCGGTTTTAATCATTCTCGCCTTATTCATGGCTACCTCCCCATATATTAAATCTTTGCTATAATATGTTACAAAATTGTTAATAAATTTGTTTTAATTATAACAAGGGGAGGCCCCTGTGTCAAGTATCATTTCTAGTATTTATTGTCTATTTTCTACCATTTATCACAAAATCTTATTTCATTTCTGAGTATTTTTAATCAATATAACAAGAAATCGCTGTAATTCTTGTCCAATTCAACACAATTAATGAGTGTTTAAATATTTTTCTACAGCTGTAATAGCATTTGCACCATCTGCTGCAGCTGTAATAATCTGTTTTAATTCCTTCGTACGAATATCTCCAGCTGCATAAACACCCGGAATATTCGTCTCACAATTTTCCCCCGCAATGATATAACCAGCCTGATCACAGTCAAGATACTCCTTATATACATCTGTACTTGGCATCGTTCCAACAGCTATAAATACACCATCAGTTAGAACCTCTCTCTCTTCTCCTGTTTTAACGTTTTTTATTTTTACTTTTTCGACTACATTCTCTCCAATAATCTGTTCTACGACACTATCCCAAATTATTTCAACATTTTCAGTATTCATTAATTTGCTACTTAAGCTTTTTGCTGCCCTAAATTCATCCCTACGATGAACTACGTACACTTTTTCACATAGTCTAGCCAAAAAAATTGCATCTTCTACAGCAACATCGCCTCCACCTACGACGGTTGTTATCCTATTTTTAAAGAATGCTCCGTCGCAAGTTGCGCAGTAAGATACACCTAATCCCTGAAACTTATCTTCACCAGGAACATTTAGTTTACGCCATTTGGCTCCGGTCGCTATGATTATTGTTTTTGCTAAATACTCAGACTTGTTATCCAGTATTATTTTTTTTATTTCATTATCAACCTCAAAGTGAGTAACATCACCATCAATAAATATTGCACCTAGTTTATCACAATGCTCACGAAATTTTACAGCTAAATCGTATCCTGAAATTCCTGGAATTCCCGGATAATTATCTACCTCATAGGTGTTAATTATCTGACCACCACTCATCCCATACTTTTCAATAATCAAAGTATCAAGTTCGGCACGTTGTGCATATATACCAGCAGATAATCCCGCTGGGCCGCTACCTACTATAATCAAATCATATACTTTATCCATTCAATACCTTCTTTCTATATCCATTGTTATAAGTTGTTAACAAGTATCTAAGATGCTCATATGGCAATTATATGCGAATTAATTCAATCATAACCATAACTGCAGTAAGAAAGGCTAGTGTGAAGGCAAGTGGTTTTGTAACCAATTGTTCTGAAGAGTTTGAACGCTTAAACAAGCTTTTAATATGCTCTGTTCTACCATTACTTCTTGCAAGTAACCATATAAATAATACGGAGAATAAGCCACCCACCAAAGCATGTAATATCAGCTGAGGAAGACTTTCCTTTATTGCATTGGCTGTTAATTCGTTACTCAGAACTAATGTTTTATCAAATGAAGCTCCTGCTTTGGCAGCTTGATCCGCTAACCATTCTACAATAACCGGTCTTAATTTAATCAATAAAAGTGACTGTGCATTAATTAAAAAATGAACAATCATAGCAGCAACTATGCTATCTGTTGCTTCTATGATAAGGATAAACATTATTCCCATCAAAAACGCATAAGAAAATTGATTGATATTCATATGAAGTACTGCAAACATGAATGCACTCAGCAGGATTCCTTTGCGAAGATTTACTTTGGAGTATTCATTATAGAAAACTCCCCGATAAACACCCTCTTCAAAGATTGCTGGAAGTATGGCTACCGCAATTATACAAAGAATAAAATTCTCCTTTTTAACCATAGTACTCATCATGTTGTTGATTGGACTATTCGTAAAAAGCAAAGTCACACTACTGATCAAATTAAGTACCGGAATCAGTGCAAAAGTCAAAAATAGCAGCACTATTATATTGGTAAGCTTAATCCGTTTAAAGCGTAGAAACTCTCTTATTCTTATTTTATTCTTTATCACAAATACAACTGTAGGTACTACCAAAATGCATTGAGTTATAATTAGTGATGCTAGTTCTGAAAGTTGATTCTTCACGGATGCAACAGCAAAACTTAACGTCATATATGAGATAATCGTAATGATATAGAGCTGATTCACATCATGTAATCGCTTCCTCTGATTTTTCATACTTACTCCCTGTTTCCTTATCCAGTGCAATTCGTCATTACTTGATTGCTACTGCCTCAATTTCAATTAAAACATCCTTTGGTAATCTTGCAACCTCAACACAGGACCTCGCAGGAAAGTTCTCAGTAAAATAAGCTGCATAGATTTCATTAATTTTCACAAAATCATTCATGTCTTTAATAAACACCGTTGTTTTTACAACCTTCTCCATCCCGCTTCCAGATGCCATGAGTAATTCCTTTAAATTACTTAACGCTTGCTTTGCTTGCTCCTCAATAGTCCCTGTAACAAGCTCACCAGTAGCCGGAATAATCGGTATCATTCCAGAAGTATATATCATTCCATTTACCTCAACTGCTTGTGAATATGGTCCGATTGCTGCCGGCGCTTTGTCTGTACTTATTATATTTTTCATATTTAACTCTTCCTTTCTTTGGATAATGTCTTATTTTATTTATTATATACTCAGCCTTATAAAAAAACTAGTAACTTGTAATATTTCTAAATAATGTTATAATTACAAAAGGCTGTTAACCCAGTTATTATTTAGGAAGAAGGAAGCAACATGTATACATTTGAAAGCAGAATTCGCTACAGCGAGATTAATTATCACAATCACATAGATATTCATACCATAATTAATTATTTTCAGGACTGCTCTACTTTTCATTCTGAAGATATCGGTGTCGGTCTTGAATATTTCAAATCTCGCAACCTGGCTTGGTTTCTAAGCAGTTGGCAAATTAATGTAACCGATTATCCTAAGCTTGGAGACTATATTACTGTTGGCACTTGGGCCTCTGGCTTTCAATCATTATTTGGATCTAGAAATTATATAATGAAGAACGAATTTGACAGAGTAGTTGCCTGTGCTAATTCCATCTGGGTACTTATGGATACTGAAAGAATGCGTCCTGTCAAACTAAATCACATAGATATTGAGAAATACGAAATTGAAGATCCCTATCCGATGGACTATAAACCACGCAAAATCGCGATTCCAAAGGATTTGACTGAAATGGAGCAATTTTGTGTTGTAAAACGGAATCTCGACACAAATCATCATGTTAATAATGGTGAGTATGTTAAAATGGCAGAAGAATATCTTCCTACGAACTTTGCTATGACTGAAATGCGTGCAGAATATAAAAAATCAGCAGTGCTAGGAGATATTATCATCGCGAAACGTCATCTAGAAGGAAATGTATGTACCGTTGTACTTGCGGAGGAAAACGGCAACCCTTACACAATCTTACAATTTACCTCCGATACTTATAAATAATTCAAAAAAACCATATCATAGAATTAATACATGTCCTTAATATAGGCATAAGAGAAACAAGGAGAATGAACAATGCTTAATAATTTACAGCTCGGTCAGGTTCAAACATTAACTATAGTTAAAACCTGTGATTTCGGCGTATATCTTGCAAGTTCGGTAAAAGAATCAGAGGAACGAGTTCTTTTACCAAAACGCCAGATTCCCGAAAATGCAAAAATTAATGATACTTTGGAAGTATTTTTGTACAAGGATAGTGAAGACAGACTCATTGCCACCACTACTATTCCACCTCTGACATTAGGAACCGTTGCTTTACTAAAAGTCAAAGAACAAAGCAAGATTGGCGCCTTCTTAGACTGGGGTTTAGCAAAGGATTTGTTACTACCTTTTAAAGAGCAAACTAAAGAAGTATCCACAAGCGACACTGTTTTAGCAGCCCTTTATATTGATAAAAGCAATCGTCTAGCCGCTACAATGAAAGTATATGATTATCTTAGAACGGATTCCTCCTATCAGAAAGACGACATGGTTACTGGTACCATCTATGAAACCAGTGATGAATTTGGCGTTTTTGTAGCAGTTGACAACCAATATTCTGCCCTGATTCCAAAAAAAGAATGTTATGGTTCTTTAAAACCAGGAAAACAGATTACCGCCCGTGTTACTAGTGTAAAGGCAGATGGCAAATTAGATTTATCACTTAGAGATAGAGCTCACCTACAAATGGATAAAGATGCCGAAATAATTATGAAGCATTTACAAAAAAATGATGATTATCTACCATTTAATGATAAGTCGGATGCCGAAAGTATTAAAAGTGAATTCAATCTAAGTAAAAACGCATTTAAGCGTGCTGTTGGAAAATTATTAAAAGAAAAGAAAATCATTTTCATGAACGACGGAATTCAAAAGTTATAAAAAAATTTATTTGATTAGAACTTTGGGTATGCAAATAAAAAAACGTTTATTCCATACTTACTGGAATAAACGTTTTTTATTATTGTAAAAATCTCATACGCTGCTCTTCGCGGGATTCTTTTTTTGGCTGTATTTTTTTCTCCGTTTGATATGCACCCTTTAATTGATTTTCTAGTTCGAATTTACATGTATTACAAAATCGTCCTGTCCGAATCATAGTACCACAGCCTTCACACTCTATCCCAATTTGAGAATTTTCTGCAAAACTCAACCGCTCTTCACGAACCCACCTTCTAATTAGTACAGTAGTGATATCAAACTCTACCGCAACCTCATTAATTCCTACACCAGGGTTCTGATATATAAACTCCTTTACCTGACGGTATATATCTTCCTGCTTATCCTGACAGGCCGGGCAGAGTGTTAAATTATTTATGCTATTGAATATTTTACCACATTTTTTGCAATTTCGTACTTCCATTCTGACTCTCCCATCTTTCGCTTATTGTTCTTCGTGTTACAGTATGAATTTAAAAACCCTTTCCAATGCATATTGTAACAAAATACACTTCTTTAGCTCCTGCTTTTATTAATATCTGACTACATACCTCTATAGTACTTCCTGTAGTATATATATCGTCAACTAATAGTATTTTTTTAGAAGTAATTTGTAATCTTTTTTCATCTTTAAGCGAAAAAGCATGTCTTAGATTATGTAAACGATCTGTTGGGTTCAAAAGCTTTTGCGGGGTTGTATTTACTTTCCGTACTAATATCTCGTCCGACCAAGTAATACCGAGTCCTTTTGCAATCCCTTTTGCTAACGTGGACGCTTGATTATATCCACGTTGCTTCAATCTCCTTTTGTGAATAGGTACTGGCACAATCAAATCCAGTTTCATTCTATCAAGCACTTCTTTACAGTGAGAAAGAATCTGATCCACATAAAAATCTGCATACTCTTTTTTGTGTTTATATTTAAATGCCGCGATGCTTTTTTGCATTGCTTTATCATAAACCCAGACACTAATCCCATAGGAATAATGATACTGTTTTCTTTGGCAATCATAACAGTACTCTGCTGTCTCATTATTAATTGGTTTACTACATTTTTTACACCGCGGCTCTTTTATCAGTTGTAGGCTGTTTTTACACTGCTCACAAACAACTCTTCCTTTTGGCAGGATAATCCGGCCACATACCGGACAGCACTTAGGATAGATCATGCTAAGCAGTTCACGTCCATACTCCCAATACATCATTACCCTCTTTATTTTGTTTCAAATAGTGGATTAGGATAAACTCCAGCTTCTACTAACTTCGCAAAAGATGCTACTACAATCGGTTTATCCTCACGATTAGTTACACCAAACCACTTATCCTTTGATGTTAAAACTTCTACTTCTGCTTTTCCTTCTTTTATTAAATCATCAACAATCGTCGGAAGAAGAAACTCTGCCTTTAACTCATTGCCGTTAATGTTGTTTAAAAAGGCAACAAAACGATCATCTAATTCATTAAGAAAATCTGGTGTAAAGCCCCACATATTCATTGAAACAGGTGTATTATCTGTTAAATCAGAAGTATTATCAGAAATTATTTTCTCATCTACTTTTCTGATACCAAAGGTTTCTACTAATCGAATTAGCTTATTATTATCATCTACAGAACAAACTCCTCGCGTTACTGTACCATTGTCACTAAGTGTGTTACCAAGTTCAAATCCTACCATACTAAAAAGATATTGATTAGTTTTTGAATGCTCACTTGTGAGAAAATCATAGATCTTCTGGTAAGCTTCTTCACCGTAATAATCATCTGCATTAATTACCGCAAATGGTTCATTTACAACACCTTTAACCGCAAGAATTGCCTGACCTGTTCCCCATGGTTTCATTCTGCCCTCTGGCACTTCAAATCCTTCTGGAAGATCGTCAATTTCCTGAAATACATACTCGACATCAATTTGCTTCTTTAAACGATTACCAATTACTGCATTAAAGTCTTCCTCTAACTGTTTACGGATAATAAATACCACTTTGTTAAAGCCCGCCTTTTTTGCTGCATAAACACTATAATCCATAATTATCTCACCACTTGGACCTACTGGGTCTAATTGCTTAACCCCACCATATCTGCTTCCTAATCCAGCTGCCATAATTACTAAGGTACAATTCTTCATGTATATCTCTCCTTTTTCATTGTTTATTTAAACTGAACTTCCTTTCCATCCTCAGACCATCGTATTAATTCCTGCTTCATTAATCCCAGCTATTCGTTCCTTCAGACCGGAATATCGTTTCAGCTCACTGGTATTATCAATCATATTTTGAACCATCTGTGCACTTCCTACTATAGTAACACATTTTTTTGCTCTTGTAACTGCTGTGTATAATAAATTACGATTAAAAAGCATTCTAGGTCCAGTTAGAATAGGAAGAATAACCGCCGGATACTCACTTCCCTGTGATTTATGAATTGTAACGGCGTAAGCAAGTTCCAGTTCTTCTAGCCCGCTAAAAGGATACTCAATCATTTTTCCTTCTTCAAACCGTACGGTAAGTCGTTCCGCAAAATGATTAATCTCAGTTACAATCCCACAATCTCCATTAAAAACACCATTTCCTTTTTCAAATACAAAATTATTGGCTCCCTTAACTTCCCATTCCAGTTGATAGTTATTCTTAATCTGCATCACTTTGTCTCCAACACGAAAAATCGTATCATGAAATTCTTTTTCCTGTTTATCTTTACTTGGTGGATTTAAATACTGCTGCAGTACCTGATTAAGTCGTTCCACTCCAAGTTCGCCTTTTCTCATTGGCGTCAGAACCTGAATATCATTACTGGTAGCGTTAACATACTTCGGAAGCTTTTCCATAATCAGTGATAGCATCACACGGATAATAATATTCACATCGTCACGTTGCAACATAAAAAAGTCCTCACTTTTGTTATCCAGTTTAATTAATTCTCCTGCATTTATCTTATGAGCATTCGTGATAATATTACTTTGAGCTGCCTGTCTGAAGATTTTTGTTAATCGTACCACATTGAAGGCATGGGAGTTAATGATATCTTTTAATACGTTACCTGGACCAACACTAGGAAGTTGATTTACGTCTCCGACTAAGACAACCCGGGTACCTACACTGACAGCTTTTAAAAAGGCATGCATTAGATTAATGTCTACCATACTCATTTCATCTATAATTACAGCATCACATTCTAATGGATTCTCTTCGTTTCTCTCAAAGTGTAATCTAACGTCTTCCTCTCCAATCCCTTGTCCACTCAGCTCTAATAGCCGATGAATCGTTTGCGCTTCATGGCCGGTTGTCTCGCTCATTCTTTTCGCTGCCCGCCCCGTCGGAGCAGCCAGAAGAATGTCTAATCCCTCCGACTCAAAAAAACGTATAATCTGGTTAATTGTAGTCGTCTTTCCTGTTCCCGGCCCTCCAGTTATAATTAGAACACCATTTCTGGCTGCCTCCAGAATTGCTATTCGTTGCATTTCATCTAATGAAATCTGTTCGGTCTCCATAAGTCTTTGTATACGTTTTTCAATTTCCTGAACACTCAAATCGTATTTGATATTTAGGTCGGTCAGCATTCTTGCTGCATTTAATTCCATATAGTAAAGTGCTGCATTATAAATTACTTTACCTTCTTCCATCTCCTTTATTATGATTCGTTTGTCTATCATCATATCCATAATATTATTGAGAATTTCTTCTGCCTCAACACTTAGTAACTGAGCTGCCACACTAAGAAGATTCTGTTCTGGTAAATAAGAATGGCCATTGGCAGTTGCTTGGGATAATGCATATAATATGCCTGCCTTAATTCGCTCTGGTGAATTTGATGCTACACCAACATTTTTTGCAATCTCATCTGCTAGTTTAAATCCTATTCCTGTGATATCCTCCGCCAATTTGTATGGGTTATTTTTTACTACTTCATATAAACCTGCTCCATATTTTTGAAATATCTTTAACGAATAAGTATTGGAAATACCGTACTTCTGCAAAAAAATCATAGCTGTTCTAGCTTCTCTTTTTTCTTCAAACTGACAGGCAATTTCTCTAGCTATCCGCTCACTTATCCCTTTTACTTCACAAAGTCGCTCCGGCTCTTCCTCTATGATTTTAAATGTGTTTTGTTTAAATTTTTTAACAATTCTGGCGGCTAATGCTTTTCCAATCCCTTTGATTGCACCCGAGCCAAGATAACGTTCCATCGAAAAGGCATCTTCCGGATCTTTTACCTCATATTTTGACATTTTTAACTGCTCGCCATATATCGGGTGTTCCGTAATTGTGCCATTTACTTCTATATATTCACCTTCACTAATAAAGGTAAAAAATCCAACAACGGTTAATTCACTGTCATCATTGACTAAACTCAATACGGTATATCCATTAGAAGCATTTCGAAAAACAATGCGCTCCACATATCCTTGTACTGCATCTTCCATCTTTTACCTCCGTTAGTCTATTATCAATATTGTATCATAAGTATTTATAATTTACACTTTGTTCGTATCAAATACAAGTATTTATGAAAAAAAGCATTCAGAATGCTTACTTGCAATCTGAATGCTTACTATTATCTACGTTTCATCGATTCATATAACATTTGTGCAATTCCCAAATTACCTGTTTTGGAAATATCTTTGGCATACTCTTGATTAAGAGTATCGGCAAACATCTGGGTATATTCGTTTTCCTCACTACTATGAACCGTTTTTTTCATTTCTTTAATAACCATTTCAACAAAATATTTCTCAAAGCTTTCACAGGCTTCTTTTAACTCATGGTCCTCAACTTTATCTAATCCATCTTTTAGCGTTTTCTCCAATTTTGCTGTTTTATCTACCTGATAAGTTTTGGTTATATCCAATAAACCAGTTGCATCTAGCGTTAATGCCATAGTCTACCTCCTTCTCTATATCCTATGCCAATTTTTATTTATACTTAATTTCTTAAGTTATTCGCTTGCCCAAGCATCGTATCACTTGCTGTAATTGCCTTAGAGTTCATTTCATAAGCTCTTTGTGCCACAATTAAGTTAACCATTTCATCCACTGCTTGCACATTAGAAGCCTCTAGAAATTTTTGCTTAATGACACTTTCATGTAGGGTAGGCTCCAATGATTCAAGTCTTGCTTCCCCACTAGCTGCTGTTTCTTTAAACATACTACCAGAGGTTTTTTCTAACCCAGCCGGATTCATAAACTGTGCAACACCTATTCTTACTCCAATTAGCTGAACATTATTTGTTTGGTCTGGGAATCCAATATTCCCGGATTCATCTACACTAATTTTACTCACATTATACACCGTAGGATCTATTATAATTGGACTTCCATAGCTGTCTAATACTGTATTTCCACTAGAATCAGCTAACGCTACTCCTTCTGAATGAAGAGCTAATTGGAATGCACCATTTCTAGTATAACCAACGGAACCATCTGGCATCTGAATCATAAAAAATCCATTTCCCATAATTGCAAAATCGGTAGGGTTGTCTGTATTGTTAAGTGTCCCTTGCGTAAATCTTGAAGTCACTCCAGAATTACGTACCCCAAGCCCAACTTGTGCAGCTGTTGGTTTTACATTTCCTTCACTGTCTGTCATCGTTTCTTGTAATGTTTGATATAGAAGAGTTTTAAACTCTGCTGTTTCTTTTTTGTATCCTGTCGTATTAATATTAGCAAGATTATTTGAAATAGTATCTACATTTGTCTGTTGTGTTATCATTCCTGACGCTGCCGTCCATAATGATCTCATCATAGTTTTTTCCCCCTATATTACCTTACAACACCAACTGAATTGACTGCCTTATCTATCATGGAATCCACGGTACTGATTACCTTTTGATTCGCTTCGTAAGCTCTGGTAATGTTAATCATCTGCACCATTTCTGTAACAGCTGATACATTAGACTGCTCGGTTACTCCTTGATGAATTGTTGCTGTAGAGTCTATCCTTGCCGCACCTTCTAGCGCATCGTAAAAGTTATCTCCATACTTCGCCATATAATCATAGTCTTCAAAATCCGCAATATCTAACTGGTCTAAAAACATTTCATTAGAGTATAAATTACCAGCACTATCTACCGAAATATCGGCTGCATCTAACGGGATTTGTACATATCCATCTTTTCCTAATAAACGGTTCCCTTCCGAATCCACAACATAACCAAGGGAATCCATCGTAAAGTTTCCATTTCTTGTATATTTAGTTGATTCATTTCCCTCTTTGTCCTGTACCGCGACAGAGAAAAAACCTTTTCCTTCAATTCCAAAATCGAATGTGTTACCGGTTTCACGAAATGACCCCTGACTATAATCAGTATAAACCTCTCCAATTTTAACTCCCAGACTCATCTTTCCTATCGGGGCATTCACATATCCACTCGAAGCATCATTCATTTTAATGGTCAGCATTTCACGAAATGCCTGGTTGGTAACTCCCTCTTTTTTATAACCTACGGTGGCTGCATTCGCCAAATTATTCGTCGTAATATCGAGTCTTCTCTGTTCCTCCACCATTCCTGTGTAGGCAGTATACAATCCTCTTACCATCGTATCCTTCCTTTCGTGCTTCCCTGCATATTATTGCTTCCTTGCATTCTCTGTTTGCACACTACAATTTTTATATCGGCTTATATGCATAAAATCCTTAGACCAAGAATACAGATGTCAATCTTATATTCGTCTAAGGATTTTACTATATATTTTACGAAATGCTATTAATCTCTTTTTCCTGCAAGGAACTCAACGAATTTCCCCGTTCCAATAGCAACTGCAGTCATTGGATCTTCGGCTGTCATTGTTGTGATTCCTGTTTTTGCTTCGATTAATTCTTCCAAACCATATAGAAGGCATCCCCCACCTGTTAAGACAATACCACGATCTGCAATATCCGCTGCAAGTTCAGGAGGAGTCTTTTCAAGTACACTGTGAACGGCTTCTACTATTTGAGAAGTAGTTTCTCTTAATGCTTCTTCAGTTTCATCACTTGTTACAGTAATTGTCTTAGGCAGACCAGTAACCAAATTACGACCACGAACATCCATAGAAGCAACCTCCGGACGTTTGTAAGCCGAACCAATTTTAATTTTGATTTCTTCTGCTGTTCTCTCTCCAATAAGAAGATTATGTTTCTTTCTCATATAACGAACAATTGCTTCATCAAAATCATCACCAGCAATCTTAATAGATGTGCTTACAACAGTGCCACCAAGTGAAATAACTGCGATATCAGAAGTTCCACCTCCTATATCAACAATCATGTTACCACATGGACGACTAATATCAATACCTGCACCAATAGCTGCTGCAATAGGCTCTTCGATAATTGCAACTTCTCTGGCTCCTGCCTGATATGTCGCATCTTCTACCGCTTTCTTTTCAACTTCTGTTACTCCACTAGGGACACAGACACTAATACGCGGTTTTCTAAAGCGTTGTTTACCCACCGCTTTTTGTATAAAGTATTTCAGCATTTTCTCAGTAACAGTATAGTCTGAGATTACACCTTGTCTTAATGGACGCACAGCAACAATATTGCCAGGAGTTCGTCCTAACATCAAGCGTGCTTCTTCTCCGATTGCTTTCGTTTTGTTTGTATCACGGTCAAATGCTACTACAGAAGGCTCTTTTAATACAACACCCTTTCCTTTTATATAAACCAATACACTGGCGGTTCCTAAATCAATTCCGATATCGCTTCCTAACATTGTTCTTCTCCTTTCATCCTAACCATCTCTATGCTATTTTATAGGGGCTACCCTTATATATATCTAATCATATCCTGGCTGATCCTAGGCTATAATAATAGTATAAAATCTCTCAATTTATTCCAGTAATTTGTAAGTCTTCTAATCATATATTATATACATATTTCTAGATTTTTTCAAAGGAAATTTTGCAAACTCATGTAAATATTTCAAATAATTACATTAAGTTGTTTTTAATACGATATGGTAGCATTATTCGATATATAAAAAATACGACCAAAACAACACTTACCCCTATCATCATAATTCTGTCAGGGGCATACTTTATAAAATCTGTACTAATATATGACCTTTCATTCGCCTTTTTCCATGCAATCAGTAATGTCATCACTACATAGAAGGACCATACATATGCCCGATATTTTTCTTCATCATAATGATAGTGTTCCTTAAGGCTAGACAACTCTTCTTTCATAACCTTTTTCGGCATTATAAAACATATCACATATGGAAGAATCAAATAAATAATACCTATGACAAAAGTAGGAACCGGATAGTGATAATAGAACTGAACGAAATAGGTAATGAGTATTGAGAATAGGATTACAATACGTCCTGCTCTTAATGCCTGAAACATACTCACTCTGGTTATCTGCCTGTTTAACTGTCTTCTTCCCATCCGACTCTTTCTCCTTACAATGTACAACTAAATATAGCATACAAGACATAAAGCCGCAACATGGGAAAAACAAATAATTCTAATAAAACACTTATTTTTTTCTTAATCTTAATAAAAAAGTCGTAACCTCACAAAGCATCTTGCTTTTAGCTACGACTTTAGTTACTTGATATAATATTCTATGTACTATCAATGACTTATTAATTTTAGACTTCTATTTCTTCTTGTTAATTTTTACTTGCTCAATCTCGCAGTGACATCTTTTATAGAATTATCGAATTCTTCTTCGCTTGAGTTATAAAAAACAATCAAGTTCTCAATAGATGGAGCATCATAGTTTTGTTTTTCTACATATTCCTCCCAATGAGTCAGTTTCCATGTATCACGATCTGAGTTGCGAAGAATCATACGCTGGTGAATTACTTCAAGATCAGTTTCTACCCATACTACTTCAAGTATTGCTTCTTTTTTTATAAGTTTATCGCGTAATCCCTTTATATACTCAGCATCCCGTATTTCCCTTGTAAATGGTGCATTAATAAATACAGTATCATTATAATCTAACGCTTCGAAAGCCAATTCCATTACACAATCATACTCAGGATTTCGAATATTATCTTCAAAAAACTGTGAACTACGGTCGTATTTCTCGTTTGCTACTTGAAAAATCTGTTTTGATAAAACAATTAACGTATCTTTATCTAAATACACACAATTTGGCATAGCTTTTGCTAATGCTCTCGTAACATAGGTCTTACCACTTGCGGGAGGTGAGGTAACTAAAATAACTCTCTTCATATACAAACTCCTTCTTCCAATTATGTACCCTTATATACACGTCATAATTTTGTATTGATTTTGATTTAGTGTAACATAAGGATATTTTCTTAACAATTGACTATTCTTATCAACCTATCTCTATTTTATGTAGTATTTTATTTTTTTTGAGCATATCTCTTGCTACAGTTTCGTATAATATTCGTATCTTTAAGATTTTATCATAAACTGTACCTATTCCTACCGATATTAAGGCATCCCCCTTGTCAGGTTGTAACATTTCCTCTATAATGAAAGTTGTACTATTCATGTACGGCATACCCTATCCCTATATAGCCGGGGGCATCTCCATCGATAATATATAAAATATGTGTTATGGCATGTATATTATACCTTTTCTATCAGATTGATATTTGGAAGGAGTTATCACCATGAAAACAAAGCCAAAAGAAGATTATTTATCAATATTAAGTTCTGTCAATGTACCAATATATAATATGGAATTTAACGGATTCTTTAAAGATTATGAAAAACTTTATCACGTGATGGAGTTACAGGCAAAGTACATAACGGCAGCAAAACAAAACAAGCTGAAAATTTGTGCTTTGTTTTATAACACTGATGTAACCAAGGAAGTGATTGACCACTTTTTATCTCTTATTGATTCTTGTAATGAATGTATCGATCGTATAGCTATTACTGGTATTCCTATTAATGAACGTGCAATCTTTCTATTAAAACTTAAAACTAGTGTAAGAGATTTTAATTCCTATCAATTTTTTGCGAGCACAGAAGATGCAGTCAATTGGCTGAACAAATAAACCCTATAGATTAATATGGATCCACATATTAGCGAAGCGGAGCTAATCGTTAACCGATTAACTCCGCTCTTTTTAAGGCTTCGTCTATATTATTACAAAAATTCTCATGCCCAATTTGTGATACAAATCCGCTCTTTTCCATTACCGATTTCGGTTGATTCTGAACATGAGATAGGATTAATGTCACTTCATTTTTTTGACATTTTTTATACATTTTAATCAATGTACGAAGAGCTGTAGCATCAAGTGCTGGAACGCCTCTCATTCGCAATATTATGGCGTTAATACTCTTATCTGTTGGAATATTCATTAACTTATTCGTAGCTGCAAAAAACATAGGCCCAACCACTTCATAAACTAATGTATTATCAGGAACCCTTTTTAAAGAGATATTCTCAGGGTCATCTTGCTCTTCCATCTGTTCTATATATTTCCACTCTTCTACGTGGGTTACATCAGCCATTCTCTTTAAAAATAAAAAGGCAGCCAATATAATACCTGCTTCTATTGCCACAACAAGATCAAACACCACGGTTAAGATAAATGTTACGATTAGCACAGTAATATCACTCTTTGGAGAGGTTTTTACTAAATCTAAAAATACCCGCCACTCACTCATATTATATGCTACCATAAACAGTATGGCTGCAATAGTTGGCATAGGAATTAAAGCAGCATATGGCATAAGTATTACCAGAATTAATACCAAGGTAACTGAGTGTACCATTCCTGCAATAGGTGTTCTCCCACCATTTTTAACATTAGCTGCAGTACGTGCAATCGCACCCGTTGCAGGTATGCCACCAAACAGTGCTGATCCAATATTCCCAACTCCTTGTGCCACTAATTCCATATTTGACCGATGCCTGCTTCCAACCATCCCATCTGATACCACACAGGAAAGTAATGACTCTATACCTGCCAAAATTGCAATAGTAAAAGCATCTGGAAGAACATTTTTTATAATTGTAATATTTATATTAGGCATTGAAAAAGCTGGTAACTTGTTACTTATCTCGTATAAACTTCCTATTGTATTCACTTCCATCTGAAAACTCTTTACCAAAACTACTCCAACAATTACCGCAATAAGTGATCCTGGAATTTTATTATTTATTTTAGGCCATACAATTAATACAATGAGACACACTATTCCAACAACAGCAGCCTGCCAATTAACCGTCGAGCTATTGTGAATAAATGCTTCCATTTTTTCAACCGTTTCAATTGGGGTATTCGGAAAAGTCATACCAAAGAAATCTTTTAACTGCCCTATCAAAATAGTAAGTGCAATACCGGTAGTAAATCCAGTAGTAATGGTATAAGGAATATATTTGATCAGACTTCCCATTTTAAAAAGTCCCATTACTATTAATATTATACCGGCTAAAATGGTGGCAACAATCAGTCCATCCATTCCATTTCTGGCAACAATGGAAGCTACAATGGTTGCAAATGCTGCGGTTGGTCCCGAGATTTGAACACGACTCCCCCCCAAAAATGATATTATAAAGCCAGCGATTATCGCGGTATATATTCCTTGACTAGGACTCACTCCACTAGCAAGACCCAGTGCAATTGATAATGGCAATGCAATAATTGCAACTATAATTCCCGCAATTATATCTTTAATTAGCTGTTGTTTTGAATATGTTTTCATTACCGAAAACAACTTTGGTTTCAATTTTTCCATATGTACCTCCACATAGTCCTTCGCAATGAATAATTTTAGTCCCGTTTTTACTTATTTACAACAACCACAATCAAATTACTTAAATTTTATTACTAGTTAACAAAATATACACAAAAAAGACAATATCTTTGGACATATTTCAGGTGTACTTCCTGCATGATTTAATTATACTAGTATTTCGATGTTAGCTATATGCCAATTTAGATTTGATAATCTAAGCAAGAACTGTTATAATAACGGCTAGTAAAGAAGGAAGGATTTAATTACTATGGCTCAATGTGATGGAATTATTTTTGATATGGATGGTACACTATGGGATAGTGCTGAAAATGTAGCTATTTCCTGGAATATTATGTTGAGGAAATATCCTGATGTTCCTTATGAAATAAAAAAAGAAGACCTTTATCGTGTCATGGGACTAACCATGCCAGAGTTGGTCACAAAACTATTCCCAGATGTCGACCCTGAATATTGTTCCAAGATTTTAGAAGAATGTGGAAAAGAAGAGCTATCTTACTTAGCAAAACATGGTGGTATGTTGTACCCAAAACTAGAAGAGACGCTAAAAGTTTTATCAAGAAAATATAAGCTATATATTGTTAGTAATTGTCAGAAGGGCTATATTCAAAGCTTTTTTGCCGCACACCACCTCGAAAAGTACTTTACCGATTTTGATTGCTGGGGCAATACTGACTTGCCAAAAAGCGAAACGCTCAGAGGACTTATAGCACGTAATCAGATCAAGTCACCTGTTTATGTAGGCGACACCCTGGGAGATTGCCTAGCAACTCGTGCTAACAATATCCCATTTGTATGGGCACGCTACGGTTTTGGAGAAGTCACTGATTATGACTATGTCATTGACTCCTTTGAGGAAATGTTAACTCTTGATCTTTAATCAACTGTAAGCGATACTTACCTTACTACCACCTTCTCCCGCGACAGCCGGTGCAACGATTAGTTTAACCGGCACGCGGTTTTTCACACTTTCAACATGAGAAATAATACCGACTTTCAATTGATCATTATGGATTCGCTCTAGGGAACCCATTACAACATCCAACAAATTATCATCAAGTGTACCAAACCCTTCATCTAGGAAGAATAGCTCAAGTGGCGCTGTTCCTTTTAACTGAATTTCCGCTGAAAGTGATAGCGCGAGTGCTAATGAGGTTAAAAATGTTTCACCTCCGGATAATGTGCTAGCATCTCTTAATGCTCCTCCATTTTTATTATCCCGAACTAAAAACTTGCCATTTTCATCAGTTTCCAATCCGTATATTCCGTTAGTAATATCCAATAAGCGTTTTGAAGCATCCCTTGATATATACTGAAGTCTCTGCAGCGCAACATATTCAACGAATTTCTTACCTTTAAACAATGTATCTAGTTCCATCAGAACCGCCATCTTATGTTCTATTTTCTGCTTCTTTACTAGAATATCTTTTAATTCTGATAAGTCTTCCTCCAACTTTTGGATATCTTTTTGTTCCATAATCAACACCTTTTTTTGTTCTTCCACTCGTCTTTGCTTCTCCTGAACCATTTCCTCCATCTCAATACATTCTTCTTCAGAAACACTACGTTCCTTAAGCTTGCTCGTTACTGATTCAATTGCTCCAGTTAATTTTGCTAGTTTTTCTTTATACTCTTCAATTTCTACACGGAGCTTCTCAAATTCCTCTCGGCTTACAATATAAGGCACCACTTCATCATAAGAATCAAACCCATATTGATGCAATGCATGATAAAAAGCTTCTTTCGTGGCATCTAACTGCTCATGCAGCTGATTCATCTTTCCTAACAGTTCAAAAAGCTTTGCACTTGCCTCTTCCTGCTCTTTTAGAACTTTTGTATACGCAACTTCCTGCTCCTGATACTTTATAGTAATTGTTTTTATCTTTTCATCTAATTCCTTATAATATGACTCTATATCTTGAATCTCACCTAGACTCTCTTTAATAGCTGCTTGTTTTTCCTCTTTTTCACGAATATTTTGCTCACGTTTTGTTCGCATCGTTACCAACATTACCTGAGTGGCTACAAGCTCTTCTTTGATGTTATCTGCCGAGATTTTTAACGCACTTATTTGCTCCCTTGATTCATTCAGCACAGACTCCATCTGTACAATTTCTTTGTCTATAGTTTGTATTCTTTGTGCTTCTTTTTGAAAGTCTGAAACATTAGTTTTATTGGTTAATTCTTCGATCTCCATGTTTAGTTGCGCTACTTTTTGCTCCTCTAACTGGATCTGATTAGTCAAATCTTCTGTCAGTTTTAATGTAGAGGTAAGTCTTCCATTTAACAGTCCATTTTCATTGACAAGGGACATTCTCCTTGCAACCTCTTTGTCTGCCTGCTCTTTGAGATAAAACATAGCTTCTTGTTCTTCATTATAGGAACCAACTGTTGAATTATATTGCTTAACTAATTCCTCTTCGGTAATTGCTAATGTTTCTTTTGGCAGTTGGTCTATCGTTTTATTTAACTCAGTTATTCGTAGCTGAAAAGATGTTACCCTCTCCGAACCTACCGTTAACTGGCGCTCCCTTTCCTTAATGAGACTTTGGAGTTTGTCTATCTCTTGTTCAAGCTCTGTTTTACTTTCCTCTGGTAGCTTATGCATTCCAGTCATTTGATGGGTTGTGGAGCCACAGACAGGACAAGGATTACCGTCTATTAGCTCTTTTCTAAGCTCTTGTGCAATCGTCTCTGTCTTTAACTCAGTAAGTTTTTCTTTCACAAGATTATGCTTATTAATAAGTACTGGCAACTCCTCTGTAAACTTGTTAATTTCTGATTTTTCATTCGTTAACTTACGATTTATCTCATTTATTTCATCCGATGACTTCTTATAGACAGACCAGCTTTGTTTTGCCAAAACAATACGTTCACGCAACAAATCAATGTTCTCTTCTAAAGAGGTCATCTTTTGCGAACATGCTTTGATAAGGTTTGACGTATTCTCCTGTTCACCATCAAGCATGGCTAATAAGCTTTGGTTTTTGTTCAGGCTATCAAACGCTTCCTGATAATCTTTAGAAGCCCGCTCCATTCTTTTTTTTGTTTCTTTTAACGTTGACAAGGATGATTGAAGGGCAATAACCTTAATCTCTCCGCGCTTTATGAATTCCTTATAATTACCATCAATTCTAAGTCTCTGAAGTTCCTTTTGTATTCTTTCAATTTCACTTTCTTTATATAATATCACTTCTTTTTGATTCGCAATTTCAGACTGCTTAGTTGCTTCTTTATTTATGAGCATCTCCATATCATCAGTTAGAGACTGGATACTCTCCTGAAGTCTTTTTATTTGCTGGTAATCTAAAAGGCCTTGGTATACTTTTTGCTTCATTACAAGAAGTCTTGGTTTACGCTTTTCGTTCTTTTCCTTTGCTTCAAGATATGTTACTTCAACCTCAGCACGCATCTTATCTGCAGCCTGCTTCCTCTCTTCAAGAAGATTTTGTTTTGAAGATATCACATTAATTTGTTCTCTCACCTGATAAAATGCCTGATAGCTTGGGTAGATTTCATAAGCACGTTCTATTGCTTTTAACCTATTGGCTTTATCTTCAATATCCTGATTTGCTACAAGATGATTATTTCTTTGATTCTGATACTCATTAAGTTCTCTAATTAATTCTCTGATTTCTCTTACTTCTTTATACTGTATTGATAGACTTTCTAGCTCCTTCGTATGTTCTATATAACTATCTTGATTTTTCTTATGCTGTTCTTTCACTTGATTTAGTCGCTCTTCACTAACCCCTTCATACCCCAGTGTCTGTCCAAGCAACATCTGATACCCAGCTTTTTCTTTCTCAATAGCTGCCACTAACTTACGACGTAAGTCCTCCCCATACAACTGCAAATTAAACAAACGTTCCAGCATATCCCGACGTTGTTTTCCTTCCATCTTAAGAAATTCACTAAATTTGCCCTGTGGAAGCACAACTGTACGTGTAAAATCCTCTACGCCTAGGCCTATAATTTCTACACATTTTGCATCTACCGCTTTTTTCCCTTCCGCTAAAATCTCTGGTTCTTCGCTAGTCATATCCACTATTTTACACTTTCCAGAACGGGGTGCTTCTGCCTTTTTATCAAAACGAAACTCTCGTTCCACAAGGTATCTTTTTACTGAAGCATTTGAGATTTGAAATTCAAAGGATACATAAGCTTTTTCTACATTACTATTAATAAAATTAGAACTATTTCTTGCAACATCCCCATATAACGCCAACGTAATTCCATCTAGAATGGAGCTCTTTCCACTTCCAGTCGGTCCAAAAATCCCAAAAAAGCCACGAGAAGTTAACTGTACAAAATCAACCTGTTGCTCCTCAATAAAACTATTTAACCCCTTTATTTTTAAGCATAATGGTCTCACACTTACTCCTCCTCTTTGTTTACGATACTCATTAGCACGTGAAGTGTCTCCTCTTCTACTTCTACCCCACGTTCTTTTAGATAAAACTCTTTGAATAACTCTTCAAATGGTCGTTCCTGGTAGCCTCGTCCTTCCTCTTCACGCTCTTTTTCTTCTTTTGTTATTGGGCGAATTGAAAGGATATCATCTTTTAAGGATTTCATTTCCTTAATCTCATCTTCTCTAATAAATCGATCTGTTTCGATTTCAAGATAAACAAAACTATCCTTATCCTGATTCTCCTCACACCGCTTAATCGCTTCACCAACTCCAGCACATCTCCAGATTTCAATTGGCTTATATACCTTTATTGGAAATTCACTCACCTGAATTTCAGTATTTGCAGTAACATCAACAACAAGTAATTTTTTTTCAAACGATATTTCGCTGCTGCTATAATGAAGTGGCGAACCACTGTATCTCGCGCGTTTATCAGAACCCGGTACCACCTGAGGTTTATGCACATGTCCCAAAGCAATATACTGTGCTTCTTTGGGGAATATACTGCTTTTCACGAGATAGCTGCCACCGAGCTGAATACTTCGTTCTGACCCACTCTCTTCACTACCAAACACAAAGAGATGCGAAATGATTAGATTCACTGCGTCTTCCTCAAACTGTATCTTTAATTCATCAAATAGCTGTTTTAGTCTTGCTTCATACGATTCTACCCGCTCTTTATCAGAATCCATTTCGCCATATAAAACTTCATTCAATCTCTTTTCACTTGGATAAGGAGTCGTAATTATTACTGCCTTTTCGTTACCTATTCTGAGTTTTACATATCCTTCGCCACTTTCAGTTACTTGATTTTTACCATAATCACCAGTTGGTATTATTGTTTTTGGAGTACCTGCCATAATAATTCCATGTTCTCTTGCCAATGGACCAGCAGCTACTAATCGCTCTGGATTATCATGATTTCCAGCTATTACAACCGTTATCCTATCGCCATCTTTTGATAGTTTTTTTAATGTATCATAAAACATTTTTTCTGCTCTTGCAGGAGGATTGGAGGAGTCATACACATCTCCAGCAATTAAAATAAGATCAATTTTTTGCTCCTCAACAAACAGAACCAAATCATTTAAAAATTGCTCCTGTTCATTCATCCTACTTTGTCCCTCTAAGTTCTTTCCAAGATGCCAGTCGGCAGTGTGTAAAATTCGCATATTTTCCCCTACTTTCTATCTTTTCCATTTATTTATGCATTTGTTTTTGAAAAACATCGGCATACTAATGTAGTACTATTATTATTTTTATTATATCATGAACTAAATTTCTTGGGAAATGATTTGCCTAGACTACTCTTGTGGTGGTAAAATATTCTTGGCTGTCATCTGACAAGTTTTAAATATATGTTATCTACATAAGACTGGAGTGATTTGATGAAGTATGATGTAATTATCATAGGGGCAGGTCCAGCAGGTATCTTTACTGCATTGGAGATGTTAAGAAAAGAGAGTAATAAAAAGATTATGATTGTTGAGAAGGGTGTTGCGGTAAATAAACGAAGCTGCCCAAAAACAAAAACGAAACAGTGTGTCAATTGTAAACCATTTTGTCACATTACTACTGGTTTTTCGGGCGCGGGTGCCTTCTCAGATGGTAAACTCAGTCTAAGCTATGAAGTTGGGGGGCAACTTCCTGACCTTATCGGAGCGGACCTGGCACAGGAAATGATCAATTACACCGATAGTATCTATCTAGAGTTTGGAGCAGATAGTAATATTGAGGGGATCAGTGAGACTACAAAAATAAAAGAAATTAGAAAACGAGCAATACAGGCAGGGTTAAAGCTGGTTGATTGCCCAATTCGTCATCTTGGCACCGAAAAAGCGCAAGAACTATACTATGCGATTCAGGAATACCTGATAGAACATGGAATTGAAATCTGGTTCTCCCACTCCTGTGAAAACTTAATCTTAGAAAATGAAACCTGTATCGGGGCAGTAATCACTAATGTAAAAGACCAGACAACCCAGGAAATCATGGCGGATAATGTAATTGTGGCCGTTGGTCGTCGCGGTGCCCACTGGTTTGAAAAAATCTGTGAAAAACACAGTATCGCACACCAACCAGGAACTGTTGATATCGGTGTTCGTGTTGAAGTCCGCAATGAAATAATGGAAGAAGTAAACGACGTATTATATGAGTCCAAACTGATTGGCTATCCAGGACCATTTAAAAACAAAGTACGCACCTTCTGTCAAAATCCTGGTGGCTTTGTCAGTCAGGAAAACTATGATAACGACCTGGCTGTGGTTAACGGACATTCCTATAAAGACATCAAATCCAACAACACCAACCTTGCCATCTTATGTTCTCATAACTTTACACATCCGTTTAACCAACCAATTGAGTATGCTCAGAAAGTTGGCGAATTAACTAATATGTTAGCAAATGGTCATATCCTAGTACAGCGATATGGGGATATCTTAGATGGAAAACGCACCTGGCCTAAAGAGCTGTCTTTCTCTAACTTAAAACCGTCCTTACCTGACGCAGTTGCAGGTGATATTACGGCAGCCATGCCTTATCGTGCAATGACCAATATCATCAAT
The DNA here is from genome assembly GCA_023434365.1 of Bacillota bacterium. Lineage (GTDB taxonomy): Bacteria > Bacillota > Clostridia > Lachnospirales > Lachnospiraceae > KM106-2. The sequence goes on from JAEYSV010000020.1 coordinate 24,608, forward strand.
TTCATTCAGGCAGTCGATCATGTAGTTCCTGGTTTTGCAAGCACAGAAACGCTTCTTTACTCACCAGAACTCAAGTTTTATAGTAATCGCGTAAAAATGGATGAAAACTTTGTTACTAACATTAAAGGCCTATATTGTCTCGGAGATTCCAGTGGTTGGACAAGAGGACTGATGATGGCTTCTGTAATGGGTGTTTTGATGGGTCAGAAACTTGCTAAAGAGAATGATCGATAATAAAGAAAGTTCAATACTATAAAAAAAGAGAGTGTAATTATTATTTCATCAAGAGAACGTGTCTCTTTTGAATAATAATTACACTCTTTTATCCACGTGTTAACCATTTTTCATACAATCTATCCACACAAATTGCACCAAATGGTGCAGTAATTAAAATAGATAGCACCGCAACCGTTAATATTAATTTACCGCTAGATAGGCCCATTGATAGTGGAATTGCACCAATTGCCGCCTGTACAGTTGCTTTAGGAGTATAGACAACCATACAAAAACTTCGTTCTTTTCTATTTAACTTAGTTTTTATTAAACTTACGATTACACCGGTCATTCTAAATATCAGGCCAACTATTACTACGCAAATAGCAAGTAATCCTGCATCTAATGCATAACTCAAATCCACTGTTGCTCCCACTAAGACAAATAACAACACTTCAGCCGCTACCCATAACTTATTATATTTTGCGGATAACCTAACCGCCAGTATTCCATAAGACTTTGCAACCATGATTCCCATACTCATAATGGCTAGTAATCCCGATAAAGGCAAGACATCTTCGATTCTTGTTTCCAGTTCAAGTAATAAAAACGAGATACTAAGAATTACTAACACCTTGGCAGAATCTCTTATATGCATCTTTTTAAAAACTAACGACATAACCCATCCTGTAATGAATCCCAATAAAATTCCAGTAACAATTGAGACAGGAACATTAAGAAACTGCGAGGCTGACATTGTTCCTCCTTGTGCCATTCCTACGAATGCCGTAAATAAAACAATAACAAAAACATCATCAACACTTGCACCAGCAAGGATCATTTGAGGTATCTGTTTCTTTGTTCCATACTTTTCTTCAATCATATGGATCATTCGAGGAACAATTACTGCAGGAGATACTGCAGCTACTACACTCCCCATAATTGCCGCATCAAGAATACTAATACCGAATAAGAATGGGGCAATCAACACTATACCAATGATTTCAAAACATGCTGGAACAAATGTTAATAATAACGCTGGACGCCCAACTTTTTTTAAGTCATCAATATTAAGAGACAATCCTGCCCTCGTTAATATTATTACTAACGCTAATCTCCTCAAATCTGATGAAATATTCAGTATAGAATCATCCAATAAGTTAAACGCATATGGGCTCAAAGCGATTCCAGTTATTAACATTCCTAGTAGTGAAGGAAGCTTGATTTTTTGAAATAGTCCTCCTAGCAGCATACCGCATAAGAAAATTAGCGCTAAACTTGTTAACATATATTTTATCCTTTCGTACTATCATAATAGTCATTCTATTACATGATAGCACAATCTTACTGTAAAGCAATATATAACCGTTCCAAAGCTTCTACCAAAACACTTCTAGGACATGCCACATTGACACGATAAAAGCCCGTTCCACACTCACCAAACATATGCCCGGCATTGAGCCATAGTCTGGCTTTTTGTTCAATTAAAGTAGTAAGCTCTTCCTTAGATTTATTAAGTCTACGAAAATCAATCCACAATAAATAGGTTCCCTCTGGCGAAATCAAGGTAAGCTCTGGTAGTTTTTCCTTTAGAAATTCGTGCACTAATGTAATATTCCCATACAAGTATTCTTTTAATTCATTTAGCCACTCTTCACCAAATTCATAAGCGCTTTGACAGGCTACAAGAGCCATGCGATTCAATTCATCAAAACCAGTTGCCGCTACCTGCTGTTTAAATTCCTTTCTCAATTCACTATCTTCGATAATGATATTAGATGCTTGTAACCCTGCCAAATTAAATGTTTTTGAAGGGGCAGTGCAAACAATACTATTACCAGCAATCTCTTTACTAATACTTGAAAATACTGTATGAGTATTTCCTTCATAAACAAAATCACAGTGAATTTCATCGCTAACTACAATTACACCATGTTTTAAACAGATTTCCCCGACTCTGATAAGTTCCTCTTTCGTCCACACCCGACCTACTGGATTATGAGGACTACAGAGTACAAAAAGCTTTACCTTATTATCAATTATTTGCTGTTCCATTTTATCAAAATCTATATGGTATATGCCATCCACCAATACAAGATCATTGCTGATACATACTCTACCATTGGCACCAATTACTCTTCGAAACGGATGGTATACAGGTTCTTGAATCAACACTCTGTCACCCTCTTTCGTATACGCCCGAATCGCCATAGCAATAGCAAATACGATTCCAGGGGTTAGTACTACCCACTCTTTTTTTACCGGATAACCAAACTGCTTCTCAAACCAGCCAGACAATACCTGATAATATCGTTCCCCTGGAATACTGTAACCGTATATTCCATGCTGTGCTTCTCTAATTAGTGCTTCATTCACTTCTTTGGGTGCAGCAAAATCCATATCCGCTACCCAAAGTGGTAATGTGTCCTCAGCTTTTTTTAGTGCTGGTATTAAATCATATTTAGTACTGTTTGTATTTTTACGTTCTATCACCTGATCAAAATTATAAGTCACCAGTAACCACCTTCTCTTTCTTAACAATAACTAGTCCACTTCGCATAAATAATTCCTAGTATTCAAATAAGTATTATGTTCTATGCTATCTTATTTTAATTATTATACGTAATCTCTATTTATTTGCAAGCGTTCCAGATATAAAAGATTGTGATATCCGGTTATAACAAACACTACAAAAGCATTCTTTCTAACAAAAAAGGAAGCTAATTATGCTTCCTTCACTTCTGTGAATTGCCATGTATTATCTAATGCATCCACCAGTCTGTATGCTCCCATTTTGATAGCATAGTTATTATTGAATAAATTTACGATAACCGGTACTAAAATCTACTATATTCACCATTTCTCTCTGCTGTAAAAATGCAGATAGATTTTGCTCTCCAATAGTAATAATTCGTTCTAGAGTTTCCTGAAGATGAAACTGCCCGGAGATATGAGGAGTTAATATCAGATTCTCCATATCCCATAAACGGCTCTCCTCGCTTAAAGGCTCTACTTCTGTAACATCGATCCCCGCTCCATACAAGGTGCCATTCGTTAGAGCATCACAAAGTGCTTCCTCATCAATTAACATACCTCTCCCAACATTTAATAAAATAGACCCCTTCTTCATCTTACTAAAACGTTCCTTATCAAATAAATGATATAATTCTTTTGTACCAGGCAATGTTAATGCAACAATATCTGCCATAGGAAGTAACTCATCTAGTGCCTCCATTGTATGTAATTCATGTAAATACTCAGGTTTTTTCGCTTTGTTTCTTCTTATACCATACACGTTGCTTCCAAGCGCATTCATCTTTTTTGCAAACTCACTACCAATATCACCAAGTCCAACTACCAGTGTGTTTGAATTCCAAATTGAATTAACCGTTCCTTCATCCTTCCAGACATGTTGTTTCATATTATCATGATATTGATGAAGACGTTTCATTAACATTAACGCATTTCCTACCATATGTTCAGAAATAGCAAGTCCATACGCTCCCGTTGCGTTCGTTAATATTGCTCCTTCTGGTAAAACACCAACATCCAGATACCCATCCGTACCAGCACTATTTAATTGTAGCCACTTCAGATTTTTAGATCCTTTTATCTTCTCAGGAGGGACATTTCCAATAATAATATTAGCTTCTCCAATTTCCTCTTCTGTCACTTCTTCATACGATGAAAAGTTAAACTCCAATTCATTACTAATACTTTGATAACGTTTCTTATGTTCCTCATTTAAAGGAAGTACAGTAAGTACCTTCATTTTGTCATTCTCCTTTCGATGTCTCCCTAAAGTTAATCTTTCCAGATTCCACATCCATAGATTCTATTATCGCAAGAGACTCTACACGAATACCTTGATTACGCAGGTTTTTTCCACCGTCTTGAAAGCCTTTCTCAATTACAATACCTACTCCTTCTACCGTAGCACCCGCACTGCGGATGAGATCAATTAACCCATCCACAGCACAACCATTAGCTAAGAAGTCATCTATAATAAGAATATGGTCCTGTGCACTTAAATATTTTTTTGAAACAATAACATCATACACTCGCTTATGCGTAAATGACTCAATCTTACTGACGTAAGAATCACCATCCAAATTAATACTCTGGCTTTTCTTTGCAAATACAACCGGCACTTTAAAATATTGAGCTGCGATACAAGCTATACCAATTCCCGAAGCCTCTATAGTCAGAATTTTATTAATAGGGCAGTTAGCAAAAATCCGCTTAAACTCCTTGCCCATTTCATTAAACAATTCTATATCCATCTGATGATTTAAAAAGCTATCTACCTTAAGTACATTTCCTGCTTTGACAACTCCGTCTTTTTGTATACGTTCCTTTAATAATTGCATGTGTAAGACCCTTTCGTTTATATGTTTTTTACTAATTAAATAGCCCTATTGATTTAATGAATAGAGAAATGAATCAAGTCCCTTCGTGCCATCTACGACTGCATTATACACTAGTTGCTGATATAATAATATATCTGGATTCGCTTTTAATTCATCTACAGTAAAATGTTTACCGTTCTTATCAATATAACCGTTAGCATTAATTACAGGATATTTCTCATATAACTGAAGTAAGTAGTTCTGATAATCAGAGAGAGGAAGTCCTGCCGTTTGTACTAATAAAGAAGACAAATAGTTCAAGCTAATTCCATCTATCGTCTGTTCTTTAATATCACCTGTGTTACTCCAGATAAAGAACGGTACCTGGTAACGTTTTTGCAGTTCAGGAAGTGTTAGCTCACTTTCTGGTTTTCCAAGCATATCCTCAACAAAACTATTACTGAAAAATGGTTGATGGTCTCCAAAGAAAACGATATACGTAGGTTCTTCTTGATGGGCACTAAAATAGTCAATTAATATTTTTAATGCCTTATCAGTTTCATAAACTAAAGATAAATATTCCTCCACTGCTGCATAATTATGATTGCTATTAATTCGAACCCATTTATCAATCATATTGGTTGTATAACCACCATGATTTTGCATAGTCACATTAAATATAAAGGCTGGCTCGCCCTTTTCTTTTTTCTCGAATACCTCAATAATTTTTTCAAAACTTGATTGATCACTTATCAAATGCCTTGCATAGGTTGGATTCACAAAATCCTCTCTTGCTAAATAGGTATCAAATCCCATTAAAGGATATACTACTTCTCGAAGATACGTATTCCTGATAAACGGATGAATCACCGTCGTCTGATACCCTAATTCTTTTAGCATATTCGGCAATGCATGCTGCTTTTCTCTTACATACTGCTGATATGGCACAGCTCCAACTGGTAAGAAAGCAGTCGTATTCCCTGTTAAAAATTCATATTCAGAATTTGCCGTACGGCTTCCTAACACCGATGGATATGCCGTTCCTTTTATTGTATTCTCTTTTAGCGACTTAAAATACGGTAAATAATCTATATTTGTTTCAAATTCACCAAGTACAGCTAAATCTGAAAATGCCTCGTCCATAATAACTATAATATTTGGCTTTTTGGTAACTTCCTCAGGTTTTATTATATACTGTTTCATTTCATCGTTAATTGCATCAGTATCATAACCTTCTGGTTTCTCAATTTGCATTGCCATCACATTAAGCCCAAAGCAATAACTTGTGCCGTACATGCGGTAAGAAATTAACTGAGTACACAAATCCATCGTCTTTCGAATAGAATCATCCTGATGAATAAATGCAGTGACACTAGTTAATGCGAAGATAACAAATACCAAACCAGTACTTAATCGCTCTTTTATGTTTGCTTTTTTCTCTTTTATATTGATAGCTATTGCCATACTAATCGCTAATACCATTAGTGCAACATACATCGTTTGAGTAATACTATATGGGTAGCTTTCTGCTACTTCAACAGCAGTACGAATCAGATAGATATCTACTGGAATAATTGGATATCCGCGGCTAATTATAATGTATCCATTCACTACACCATAAATAGTACAGAGTATTAATGATATAATTATCGTAATTCTCACACGATTGGTTAATAAGTATACCCCTCCAACAAGAAGAATGTACCAAATAATATTGTAAAACCAGTACTTCATGTCTATGCTAAACAAATTCTGTCCGGAACAGCCTTCTAAAATATAGAAACAAACAAATGAGGTTGAAATTAGCAATACATAACGCATTATTATGCCTACCCATTTATTTCTCATTTGTCCGTCTTTTTTTAACAGACCAAACAACACCACATAAACTGACACAAAAGATAAAATATAAAACCGTGTAATTGCATTTTCATCATGTATATAATAGGTTTTTATATAATCTCCAAGTACAATAAGCATCCCTAATCCAAAAACTATATAGAAAATTCGCTTATTCTTATTTTTTGTGTAATATTGGTATTTACCTCCAAGCAAAACCAATGATAAAAACACAAATATTATCACTCCAACTGTAAAACCGCTTACGATACCACCCGTGATTACTCCAATAATCTGATAGCATACCGGCAGTAAAATTAGTGCGCTTAATAAAGGTATACTTGGTCCTGGCAATTTTTCTTCAATTAAGGAACGAAGAATACGGTAGCGTAATAATAGTAACGTAAACCCAAAGCAATAAGTAGTCACCAACAGGAAGAATAATATATTATTAAAAAATGAAAAGTTGGTCTCATTATGATAAGTCCAGGTATATTTCGTTTTGCTTTCCTGATACATATCAATTCTCTGTTCCAACTCATTCATTTTTATTATAGCAATTCCATAATTATTATTCTTTTCAAACTTAATCGTAACACTTTCTGCGTCTTCAAATACTTTATGAAGAGATGCACCAATCTCCATACTTGAAATCGAATCTTCGTTTTTGGTTAAGAAAAAACTTCCTTCTTTTGTTAGCTCACTGAGCGGAATCCGCTTTAAATCATCAATGACAATTTCGTTCAAATTAAACCCATGATTTTTAGAGTTTTCATTTTTTTCTTCAAGCACCGTCATCGAAAATGTAATTGGCTCACTGGCAGTATAATTCAATCTAAAGATAGTAAAAGATAAAAGACAGGCCATGATAATACCTACAAGTAAGCTAAATATCACCAGCGTTCGTTTTGTTTCCTGTATCCTATACTTTAATTGTTTAAAAAACTGTTTCATACTTCTCCCCATATCCTGTCATATCATTTTACAAAAAATCCTATCAACCGAAACACCTATCATTATACGCCGTTTTTACATTTTTTCCACTCATTTTTTTAATTGTGACTAAAGTTTCACTATTCCTGCATCGCTTCTTTCATTGATTTTACATAATCATATAATGGCATTGTCGCCTCACCTTGGTACTTTTCTATGATTTTAACAATAGCACTCCCTACAATAACACCATCCGCGCAGTGACTTAAAGAAGTTGCCTGTGTCGTAGTGCTAATTCCAAATCCAATGGCTACTGGAGTCTGTGTCGTTTTATTTATCAACTGAATCATCGTTGATAAATCCGTTGTAATCTCATTTCTAACGCCAGTTACTCCAAGAGAAGATACTAAGTATACAAAACCTTCTGATGCTCTAGCCAGTTTCTCAATTCTTTGCTTCGAGGTTGGAGCAATTAATGTAATTACAGACACCTGGTGCGAACTGGCTATGGTCTGCAACTCACCTCGTTCTTCAAACGGGAGGTCTGGTATAATAATTCCATCAACTCCTGCCTCCTCGCATTTTGTAAAAAATGATTCATAACCATAATGAAATACTGGATTCAAGTAAGTTAAAAACACAAGTGGTACCGATAGATTACATCTAATTCGCTTTACCATATCAAATACGACGTCAATCGTAGTACCAACACTAAGAGCACGGACATTGGCTGCTTGAATTACTGGTCCTTCTGCAATAGGATCAGAAAACGGAATTCCGATTTCAATTAGATCGGCACCTGCCTTCACCATTGCATAAATGAACTCCTCCGTTTTTTGGATATTAGGATCACCCGCTGTTAAAAACCCTATAAAAGCTTTGCCTGATTTAAACGCATTCTCTATTCTATTCAATGATATTCACCCCTCTATATCGTGCTATTGCTGCAACATCCTTATCTCCTCTTCCTGACAGACAAATGATAATACTATCTTCTTTGCTTAACGTTGCTGCTATTTTTCTAACATGGGCCACTGCATGGGAACTTTCAATTGCAGGAATTATGCCTTCCATCCTACTCAAATATTCAAAGGCACTCACCGCTTCTTCATCTGTAACCGGAACATATTCTGCTCGTTTTGTATCATGCAAGTTCGCATGTTCCGGTCCAATTCCCGGATAGTCAAGTCCGGCAGAAATAGAATACACCGGAGCAATCTGTCCATATTCATCTTGGCAAAAGTATGACTTCATACCATGAAAAACACCAGGAGAACCTTTGCTTATCGTAGCAGCATGTTTTTCTGTATTGATTCCATGCCCAGCTGCTTCGCAACCGATTAAGCGAACCTCTTTGTCAGGGATAAAATGATAGAATGCACCCATTGCGTTACTTCCTCCACCAACACAAGCTACTACGGCAGCCGGAAGCTTTCCTTCTACTTTTAGAATCTGCTCCCTTGCTTCTTTACTTATGACACTTTGAAAATCTCTGACAATCATCGGAAATGGGTGAGGTCCCATTACAGAACCCAGCACATAAAGCGTATCCTCAACCCGCTTAGTCCACTCTCTCATTGTCTCATTTACCGCATCTTTTAACGTCATCGTCCCACTGGTTACCGCATGTACTTTGGCACCTAAGAGCTCCATGCGATAAACATTGAGTGCTTGCCTCTCTGTATCTTCTTTTCCCATAAAAATTTCACATTCAAGTCCTAATAGTGCAGCTGCTGTCGCCGTTGCTACTCCATGCTGCCCAGCCCCTGTTTCAGCAATTACACGGGTTTTTCCCATTTTTTTTGCCATCAACACCTGACCTAATACATTGTTGATTTTATGAGAACCCGTATGGTTTAAATCCTCTCTCTTTAGATAGATTTTAGCTCCACCAAGATCCTTAGTCATCTTTTCGGCATAATATAATAGCGATGGACGCCCAGCATACGCCTTTAATAGATAGTCTAATTCCATCTGAAACTCTTTGTCAGATTTATAGAATTGGTATCTTTCTTCGAGTATTAGGATTTCGTTCATTAAGGTTTCTGGAATGTATTGTCCACCGTGTAATCCATAACGACCGTTCTTTGGATAGAGATATTCTCCTTGCTTGAAATCATTTATTTCGTCCTTCATATTCCCTGATTCTCCTTACTACTGTTATCATTTTTTTAGCATCTTTTATCCCATTGGTTTCAATACCACTGCTTAAATCGTATGCGTAGGGCTTCGTAGAAACTAATGCCTGTTCCAGATTAGTTTCATTTAATCCACCGGCTAGAAAATATGGTGATTGAACCTGATCTAACATCCTCCAGTCAAATGTCTGGCCAGTTCCTCCCGCTCCTTGGTCAAACAATAAAAAATCAATATAAGACAGTCTAAGTAATGCCTCATGTTCTTTTACCTGACTAATAAAATCCTCTTTAACTGAAATTGCTTTAATAACTGGTACGTTAGCAAAACCCTTAAGTTCCTTAATATAATCCGAATTTTCCTGCCCATGTAATTGTACAACGGAAATGATCTCCTCTTTTATATAATCGGCAACCGTTTCAATCTCTTCGTTTACAAACACACCAACACTAACAATTAATGGATCTAGTCTTTTTCTAAACTCTTTTGCCTGTTCTTTTGTAATTTGCCGCCTACTTTTTGCTAAGACAAATCCTACATAATCCGGCCTTGCAAGATTCGCTGCATCAATATCTTGTAAATGCATCATACCACATAGCTTTACTTTACTCATCTTTCCTGCTCCATTCATACAAGCACTACGAAATACAGTTATCCACGAAGATTGTCAAGCATCTCACCTTTATCATTACTTCGCATCAGCGTTTCCCCAATCAATACTGCATTCGTTCCATTTTCTCTGAGATATGCGATATCTTCAGCAGAAGATATCCCACTCTCAGAAACAAAGATAATATCACTTGGCACAATTTCACGTAATCTTCGACTATTGGTAATATCAACCTGAAATGTCCTCAAATCACGATTATTAACACCAATTATTCTCGCACCAGCCTCTATTGCCCTCCTTACTTCCTTTTCGTCATGCGCTTCCACTAAGACGTCCATTTTAAGAGATTTGGCCAGTTGATGATAGGTGATTAATTGTCCTTCACTAAGAATCGCACATATGAGTAAAATCGCATCTGCCCCAATGACTTTTGCCTCATAGATCTGATACTCATCTACAATAAAGTCTTTACGTAGCACCGGTATGCAAACATTTTCTTTAATCTCTGTCAGGTACGTATTGTCTCCTTGAAAATAATACGGCTCCGTTAACACGCTGATTGCACTTGCCCCTGCCTTTTCATATTCTTTTGCTATCTCAATATAGTTAAACTCCTTCGCTATCAACCCTTTGGACGGGGAAGCCTTTTTGACTTCACATATAAATGCAATATCCTCTGATTTAAGCGCTCTCTCGAATGCATATTCTATATCTCTATTCATAGGAAGCTCTGCATCACAAAGAGATATTGCCATATCTTTGATCTTATCAAGTGATATTTCTCTTTTTGCATCTACTATCCGTTCTTTCGTTCTCATTGCAATTTCATCAAGTATTGTCATAGCTGAGTCCTTTCTATTGGTTTGATAATGTGATAAACCGTTCTAACTGCATTAATGCCTTTTTACTATCTATCATCTGGGCTGCTATATGAATTCCTTCCTTGATGGATGTTGCTGCTTTGGCTACATAAAGTGCTGCTCCTGCATTAAATAAGACAGCATCTCTTTTTGGCCCCTTTTCTCCTTCTAGTATCGCTCTGGCAATACGTGCATTTTCTGTGGGCTCTCCACCAACGAGATCTTCTTTCTTACAACGAGTAAATCCAAACTGCTCTGGCCTAATTTCATAACGTCTGAACTCTCCATCATATATCTCACATACTGTAGTCGGGGCACTCATCGAAATTTCATCTAGCCCATCCTGCCCGTAAACTACCATCGCATTGTTAACACCAAGATTTTTTAATACCCTTGCTAATGGTTCTACTAAGGCCTCTTCATATACTCCAAGCAACTGCATTTTTGCTCCCGCTGGATTACTTAACGGACCTAAAATATTGAAAATAGTCCGAATTCCCAGTTCTCTTCTTATTGGTGCGACATATTTCATGGAAATGTGATAATTTTGTGCAAACAAAAAGCATAAACCAATTTGTGATAGAATTTCAGTACTATGTTCCGGGGTGATGGTTATTTTTACACCAAGTTCTTCTAAAACATCAGCTGTTCCGCATTTGCTAGAGGCTGCCCTATTTCCATGTTTTGCTACTGCAACTCCTGCTGCAGAAACAACAATAGATGCCATTGTAGAAATGTTGAATGAATTAGACCCGTCTCCACCAGTTCCAACAATCTCAAGTACCTCTTTTTCATGAAGTAGTTTGATACAATGCTCTCTCATTGCTTTCGCACTTCCGGTTATTTCATCGATCGTTTCGCCTTTCATACTAAGTGCTGTAAGATAAGCACTTTTTTGAACATCACTTGCTTCTCCATTCATAATTTCATCCATTACCTGTTTTGCCATATCAAATGTAATGTTCTGACCTTTTGATAATCTTATTATTGCTTCACGAATCATAATTCTCCTCCTATTCTTACACTCGTTTATCTCTTACTTTATTTACAATTGCTAAGAAGTTTCTTAGAATTTCATTGCCTCTTGGGGTTAAGATGGATTCAGGATGAAACTGAAGACCATATACTGAATACTCAGTATGCTTAATCCCCATGATCTCTTCTTGGGCAGTTTTTGCTATTACCTGCAGACAATCTGGTAATGTTTTGGCGTCAGCTTGAAGAGAATGATACCTTGCTACCTGAATACTATTCGGTAAGCCCTGAAACAAGTCAACCCCACAATTTATTGCTACTTCTGACTGCTTTCCATGCATTAGTCTTGACGCATACGTAATTACACCGCCATACGCTTCGCAAATTGCTTGATGTCCCAGACATACGCCCAAAATGATATGCGTACTGCCAAGTTTCTTTACAACGTCAATACACACGCCCGCCTCAGATGGTCTGCCTGGTCCTGGAGAAAGTACAATTGCTTCCGGTTGAAGTTCCCTTATTTGCTCTACAGTTAACTCATCATTACGAATTACTTGAATTTCTTCTGACATAGCTCCCATCATTTGATATAAGTTATAAGAAAAGCTGTCATAATTATCAATTAGTAGAATCATTTACAATATCCCTCCTTCTGCCATTTTCAAAGCTTTTAAAACAGCTTTTGCTTTGTTAATACATTCCTGGTACTCTTTTTTAGGCTCACTGTCAGCTACAATTCCGGCTCCAGAGCGAATAAACACCTTTCCATTCTTCTTCACAACAAATCGTATTGCAATACAAGTATCCATATTTCCGGCAAAGTCAAGATATCCAATTGCTCCACCATAAATCCCTCGCTTGTTATTCTCTAGTTCATTAATAATCTCACAGGCCTTTAACTTTGGCGCCCCTGATAACGTTCCAGCAGGCAACACTGCTTCTATTGCATCCATTGCATCCTTGCCTTTTTGCATTGTTCCGACTACAGTAGAGCCAATGTGCATTACATGAGAAAACTCTTCTATCGACATATAATTTTCTACTTTGACACTACCAAATTCACTTATTTTACCGAGATCATTTCTTCCTAAGTCCACCAACATATTATGTTCTGCCAGTTCTTTCTCATCTGCTAGCAATTCCACTTTGAGTTTATCATTTTCTTCCTGTGTTTTACCTCTTGGCCTAGTCCCTGCAAGAGGAAATGTTTTTACTTCCCCGTCTGTAAGTTTTACAAGAGTTTCCGGGGAAGCACCTGCAATTTCTATATCATCACTTGAGAAGTAAAACATATAAGGCGAAGGGTTCAGCGTTCTTAATACCCGGTAAGCATCTAGTAAACTACCTTCAAACTCCGCCTCCAGACGGTTAGACAGTACGACTTGAAAAATATCTCCTTCATAAATGCGTTTCTTTGCCTTTTCTACCATTTTGCAAAAGCCTTGTTCATCAAATAATGGAGTTATCTCCGATATTAATCTTCCAGGCTTCTCTTTGGCCGTTTCACCTTCTTTTACAAGGTGCACCATGTTTGCTAATATGCTTTCTGCTTGTTGGTATTGTATTTCTACATTCTCAAGTGAAATGTTAACTATCAATATCATTTTCTGACGTAAATGGTCAAATGCTATCACTTTATCAAATAATAGTAAATCTACATCCTTAAAATAAGTTTCCTCTGATGTAGATAAATCTAAGGTTGGTTCTGCATACTGTATATAATCATATGCGAAATATCCAACTAAACCGCCTGTAAAAGTTGGTAACTCCTCAATTCTTGGAGATTTATGCTCTTTTAATATTTCTCTGATATAATGGCTTGGATGATCAGTCATTACCTCAATGTTTTTATCCCCTTTTATACTAAGATGATGGTTAAAACAGGTAATTTCGAGCTTTGGGTCATATCCTAAAAACGTATATCTTCCCCAGTTACGATTATCCTCTATACTTTCTAACAGATAACAGTGTTTACTAACTTTTTTAATTGTTCTTAATACTTCAATCGGTGTCTTACTGTCCGAGTAAAGTTCAATACTAACTGGTAATACTTTGTAGTCTCCAAGTTTTGCATATTCCTTTGCTGTCTCAAGGCTTGGATATAAGTTCATAATGTGACCTCCTTTATATTCTCTATTGATATATTTTTATAAGGTGGGTATTCTTGCATCTTCTTAAAAATGGGTAAAAAAAAGCCCCTGACAGAATACATCTGTCAAGGACGAGTATACAATTAACCTGCTATTCCCGCGGTACCACCTTGCTTTGCGAATCACTTCGCACACTTTTAAGAATACTAACATATTCCCTGCAACTAACGTATGCACACGTCGCGGAATACTCAGCCTATGGCCTTTGGCCGCGCCCTCAGTGGTCCATTTAATAATCTGCGTTCTATCGGTTCTCAGCTCCACCGACTCTCTGTAAGTGCACAACTATTTTTATCTCCACTTCAACGGTTTAAAGTAGTATTAAATTGTAACTGATAATACGCTAGAAAGAGTAAAATGTCAAGTACTTTTTCTAATTAATTAAAAGTATCATCAGTAATTATATTATTCACGAAATGTACGAAGTGCGACTATTGTACGCATAATTAGTTCGTCAAACTCCCAGCCAAGCATCTGGGCACCCTTTTCAATAACTTCTCTTGAGCAACCTGCTGCAAACTTAGGCGTCTTAAACTTTTTCATCACTGATTTAAGCTCCAGATCCTGCACACTTTTTGATGGTCTCATAATTGCAACTGCACCAATTAATCCGGTTAATTCATCCACTGCATAAAGCACCTTTTCCATCTCATGCTCCGGCTTAATATCAACTGTTAGTCCGTATCCATGACTTGCAGTAGCACGAATGATTGCATCGTCAATTCCATGTTCGCGCATGATTTCCTGACTCTTTATGCAATGCTCATCTGGATATTTTTCAAAATCCAAATCATGCAGTAATCCTACTATACCCCAAAAATCCACTTCATTCGCATATCCTAATTCTTTTGCAAAATACCTCATTGTATTTTCAACAATTGTAGCATGCTCCAAATGAAAAGGATCTTTATTATACTCCGTTAATAGCTCCCATGCATCTTCTCTTGTTAATGTAGTTGTCACTTTCATTCACTCCTTCGTATTACTCTTTTGCATCTGTATTATGAACCAAATAGATACTCATATACCTTTTTGTTTTGCTGCGATTTTGATAGTTCTCTTCCATACAAACCCTCCGAATGACATAATCACTTTCATGATCTTTATTTATTTGAAATGATACACTATAATCATCAAAAAATCCAGTCTTTTCCAACCTTTGAGATGAGTTTTGTTTTCATAACTTCTTTTGATAATTAAGAAAGAGTTTCGCTTGCGAAACTTCCGCCGCAGTGCGATCCTCGCGGAGCGTTTTTTATGATATAGGAAATTAGCAATTTCCTATATCGATTAGGGCGTCAAAAGCCCTTCAGAAAACTTGGCTTAGTCAATTTGCACAATTACAAAGTAAATTAAAGTGATAC
>JAEYSV010000042.1 GCA_023434365.1 Bacillota bacterium
TTGGCACTTTGGCCCTGTATTTTAGGGCCTTATGTGCCACTACGAACTTCATCCAAGCGAGAGCGTGTTGCGAATGAACTATGCCTTGCATCACGATTCACAAACAGAATTGTGCAAATTGACGAACTATAGTTTTTATAAGGGCTTTTGACGCCCTAATCCAATTAGGTATAAGCTGAGCTTATGCACTACATAAAGAGTATTATTTTTACTATTTATCGCGATAATGATATAATATAGCTGTTGATTTGACAATCACAATAAATACCAAAGGAGAATACAAAATGGAAAGAATGATCGGAACTGTTTCAAGAGGTGTTCGTGCCCCAATCATCCGTAAAGGAGATGATATTGTAGACATCGTAGTAAATAGCATTCTTGATGCTGCTACATCAGGGAACTTTGAATTAAATGATAAGGATGTAGTCGCTGTTACTGAAGCTGTTGTTGCCAGAGCACAAGGAAATTACGTTACCATCGATCAAATCGCTACCGATATCAACAACAAATTCGGACAAGATACACTTGGAGTAATCTTCCCAATCCTAAGTAGAAATCGTTTTTCGATCTGCTTAAAAGGAATTGCAAAAGGGGTTAAGAAAATTGTTTTGATGCTTAGCTATCCATCTGATGAAGTAGGAAACCATTTGGTTGATTTGGATTTACTTGATGAAAAAGGAGTGAATCCATGGACAGATGTGTTAACTGAAGAAATGTTCCGTAATCTTTTCGGTTATAATAAACATGAATTTACCGGTGTAGACTACATTGAATTCTATAAAGATTTGATTCAACAAGAAGGCTGCGACGTTGAGATTATTCTTGCTAATGACTGTCGCGCTATCTTAGAATATACGACTAATGTTCTTTGCTGTGATATCCATTCACGTGCACGTACCAAGCGTCTTTTAAAAGCCGCAGGTGCAAAAAAGGTTTATGGTCTTGACGAAATTATGACTTCCCCTGTTGATAATAGTGGTTATAATGAAAAATATGGTCTCCTTGGTAGTAATAAGGCAACCGAAGATACTGTCAAATTATTCCCTAGAGACTGCCAACCTGTTGTTGACAATATTCAAAAGTCATTATACGAAAAAACCGGAAAACAGATTGAAGCAATGATTTATGGAGATGGTGCTTTCAAAGATCCAGCGGGTAAGATTTGGGAACTTGCAGATCCTGTTGTAGCTCCAGCTTATACCTTGGGCTTAGAAGGTCAACCAAATGAAGTCAAATTAAAATATCTAGCAGATAATAACTTTTCTGAGTTACAAGGAGAAGAGTTAAAAAATGCAATTAGTGAATACATCAGAAACAAAGATAATGATCTATTAGGCAATATGGTGTCCCAAGGAACAACTCCACGTCGCTTAACTGACTTAATTGGATCCTTATGTGACTTAACCTCCGGTAGTGGTGACAAGGGAACTCCAATCGTTTTAGTGCAAGGTTATTTTGATAATTACACGAAATAATATATAAAAAAGTTATCCCAAAGTTTTTTGCTTTAGGATAACTTTTTTTCATGTACACCGTGATGTTTGTACGGCAATCTCAAACCAAAAAGTACTACCTTTTCCCACTTCAGATATAACACCATAATGACCACCGTGCAGATCAATTATTTTCTTAACTATTGAAATCCCTAACCCAGTACCGGTAATTGCGCGTTTATGTTTTTTATCTATTTTATAATACCGATCCCATATATATGGTATATCACTGAGAGCGATGCCATCTCCATGATCTATTACCTCAATTATCACGTTGCCTCCTGATACACTCTGTCGAATAACAATATTTTTGTCTGTTGTACTATAATGGATAGCGTTAATAAGCAGGTTATAAAATGCCTGCGTAATCTTAACTTCATCTGCATTTACATACACATCCTTGCCGTAATCAAAAGTGATATTATAACCTTCCTTTTTTACAAGTTCTCCTACGCGTGTAATTGTATCATGTAAACTATCTGTTAGGTTATAGGTTACTGGATGCAACTCTATTATACCTGTTTCCAGGCGGGATATACTAAGTACATCATTGACAAGAGACGTTAAACGCTTGGTTTCATCCATAATAGTCTGTGTCTGTTCAGTGGTTATTTCTTCCGGAAAGTCGTGCATCATTTCCGCATAACTAAAGATCAAGGCCAGTGGTGTGCGTAGATCATGTGAGATATTTGCCATTAATTCACGACGCAGATTTTCTACTTTGGCAAGTTCACAAGATGCTGTATTCAACGTGTCGGACAGCTCCCTTATTTCAAGAAATCCATGACTAGAAAAATAGATATCATAACTTCCGGTTGCCAACACTTTAGCACTCTTATTAATCTCTTCAATTGGTTTTGAGATATGACGTGCAATTATAATTGCAAAAACGATTGCAAAAAAGATTACAAGCCCACTTATAATGTAGAGTTGAATCTTTAAAGTAGACACAGTTGCGTCTACTGGCGTAATGATGGCATAAAAAGTTAGCGAAATGGATTGTCCATTCGCTAGTGTAAATCCTTTTGTCTGCGTTACCGTCTCTTGCATTCTCAGCTTTCTATTGGCATGGATAGACCTTGCAGGAGGAGAGAACTCATTCGTTTCCATAACAAAAATTTCATTTGTATCCTCAAGTTCATTTAATAATGATTGTAACTTAGGACTATCAATATTCTCTTCAACAAGCGTAATGGCACGTTTAATTTCCAGTTTTCGCACATACCTGTACATATCGGTCAAAAAAACGGTTTGAAGCAGCCAAAGAATACTAATTAATAATGCACAAAAAGCAATTAAAAAAATGAAAATACGCCATTTAAGCTTTAATTTATCCATCAAAACGATACCCCAATCCCCGTAATGTAGTAATAGAATTCGCATATGGTCCAAGAGTTTTACGCAACAGCTTCATGTGTGTATCAAGCGTTCTATCGTCTCCTTCGTATTCATAGCCCCATACCATGGTCATAATTTTGCTTCGTGGAATTGCTATATTCTTATTACGAATTAGAAAGAACAATAAATCATATTCTTTATGAGTCATATCGACTAGTATACCATCTATAAACACCTGATAAGCTGTCATATCCACTTTAAGGCCATCTTTCTCATATATAACATGTCCATCTCCGTCGGGTTTTGCAGTGGTGTTTCTTGTCATACGCCGTAATATGGCAGTAATCCGTAGCATAATCTCTTTAGATGAAAACGGTTTGACTACATAATCGTCGACACCAAGCTCAAATCCCATAATTCTATCGTATACCTCACCGCGTGCTGAGAGCATGATTACCGGTGTATCCGCTGTTTTGCGAATTTCTTTCACTGCCTGAAAACCATTCATTTCAGGCATCATTACATCCATAATTATAATGTCAAAAGCCTCCTTACGGCATAGTTCTACTGCTTCCAAACCATCCGAAGCTTCCATCACCTCATGACCTTCATAAGTGGCATAGCGTTTTAAAACAGATCGCAGCCCTGCTTCATCATCACAAATCAAAATCTTAGCCATTGATATGCACCTCTTTCTAATGCCATTATATTAATCTATACCCCATTAATCAAGCAAGTATAACTCTCGCTTACGAACCGGGAGTTATACTTGCTTGATTAAACAAACAGAGCCCAGGTAATTAACCCAGGTTCTGTTTACATTAAAACTAATAACAATTATTTTCTTGGTTATTTCTTCCTCCCATACCTCTCATGCCTCCCATAGGCATTCTATCATTCTCGCGAATTGTACTCTTTCTTGTTTCAACATTCTCCTTCATAGTTGCTGCCTCATCCGCATCAATAACGCCAAACTCAAGGTACTTATCAATTATTTTACTATCAATGTCTGTCTTTTGGTCATTTAGATCATAAATCACATCTTTTTGTTCCTCGGTTAGAGTATCCCATTTCTCATTCATAGCATCCATTTGTGCTTTTTGCTCTTCGTTCATACCACGTCTGCCTTTACCATTCTTACCAAATTGCATATCACCACTTTCAATAGCTGCAAGTCTGGAATCATCAGTACTATCAGTTGTACTGGCAGCAAATGCTGTCACACCCATAGTCATTACAATAGCGAGAGTAGATACGATTAGTGCCACTTTTTTACTTTTCATAGAAAGCTCCTTTCATTTTGCGATTTACATTAGTTAATTGATAATCTCTTATCACTTAGTATGATACCCCGCAAAATTGAACTATTCATGTTTGCTATGTGAATTATAGCTGAATTTTTTGATGATATGAGTATATAACTCATTTCCCTTGTATCAGTTGATGGTAAAATAACTCATTTCTTTCTTTCATTAAACAATTACTTGGATAAATGAAATATAATGGTCGCTCAATTGAGTAATTTTCTATCGTAAGAAAACTAAGCTCACCTCGCTTAACTTCATTCCTTGCAACTTCTTCATACATAAAGGAAATTGCATCTGAATTACCCAATACCTTTTTAATAATTCCAAAACTACTAATTTCGTATATTTTAGAAGCTGAAAGGATTGAGTCGTTATTTTGATATAAATAATTTTCATAAATCTCTCGTGTTCCAGACCCTTGTTCTCTTAAAATCAAGGGATATTCATGAATTTGTGAGATTGTTACCTCCTTGCCAACTAAAGGATGTCCCTTTCTAGCTACAGGAAAAAATCTAGTATTACAAAACTCGTAAAAGTGAAATAACGTTTTATCAAATATCCCTTCAATAAATGCACAATATAATTCATTATTTAATAACATTTCAATAATAGATTTTGTATTTTTACAGTTACAGAGATTAATTCATCATGATGGCTCAAATAGGAACTTAAGTAAGGTGGCAAATAATAATCAGCGATAGAAAGTGTTGCGCCAATCTTGATTGGAGTTTTCACTTTTTTTATCTGATTAATAAGCTGCTTTTCGTTTGCAATCTGAAAATTAGTATAGTTATTAAGAACCTCTCCCTGAGGAGTTAACTTTACCGACTTTCCATTGATTTCTATCAGATCACAATTATAGTATTCCTCTAGCTTTTTTATGTGTTGAGAAACTGCTGGTTGGGTTAGATTTAATTCGGCAGCAGCCTTAGTATAGTTTTTATGTTGTGCAACTTTTAAAAACGTAAAAAGTTTATTATCAAGCATGTGTATCCCCTTTTAATCTTTTATTTAACCTATTAAACATGTTGCGAAGTGGAATGCGAATTTCCTCTTAATTCACTAATTATGTTCATCTGCCGATGGCTTTAACTATAACATAATATTATAAATGATAACATATCATAATTGGATTTTATAGTGATTTGCATGTACAATCTTTTAGTACACTAAGATAAAAGAAAGGAATGAACAAATTAATGAAAAAAAAGCTTAACTTTATACCTGGCTTCACCATTGTTTTATTAATTGCTTTGCTGGCAAGATATATTGAAACCATGCTGCCAATTCCACTGATTGGCGAGTCTGTAATCGCTCTGTTTATCGGAATGATAATAAATCAAATAAAGAAGCCAAATAAAGTAATAGAAGCAGGCTTGAAGTTCACATCCAAAAAAGTTCTTAAGTTCTCTATCATTTTATTAGGTGCTTCCTTAAGCATCGGCACGATTCTAGATGTTGGGCGTTTGTCTCTGACTGTTATGATTTTTACGCTTCTAACTTGTTTTGGTGGTGGTTATCTTGTTGGCAAATGGCTTGGATTAGACTGGAAACTTTCCAATATGATTTCTGCCGGAACAGGAATTTGTGGCGGCTCCGCTATTGCTGCAATTGCGCCAGTTATTGAAGCAGATGACAAGGATGTTGCATATGCTATGTCAGCAACTTTTCTATTTGATATGGTCATGATAGTGTTTTTTCCTATTATGGGTCGAATGATGGGTTTAACCGATATGGCTTACGGACTATGGGCTGGTACTGCTGTAAATGATACTTCAAGTGTCGTAGCCGCTGGGTATGCTTTTAGCGAAGCAGCTGGAGACTTCGCAACTATGGTAAAACTAACCCGTACTCTCTCCATCATCCCAACAGTACTGATTTTTTCTATTATTAATACACGCTTAAATATGAAAAAAGCAAATTCAGATACAACTGTCCATAAAAAATTAAAGGTTACCTCGCTATTTCCATGGTTTATATTGGCATTCGTTGGCATGGCTATCATTAACAGTTTTGGCTTAATTCCAACTGATATTTCAACCGATATGAAAATATGTAGTAAATATTTAATGGTATCTGCTCTAGCTGCAATAGGTATGAATACTGATTTTCGTGAAATGAAAAAATCGGGGGTGAATCCTATGATTCATGGTTTTATCATCTCCGCCTTAGTAGTTATTGTAGCTATTGTAGTGGAATACTTTATGGGAATCATTTAAATTCCAAATCGCAATTCATCCTAATTATCATAAATATAACTGGTCTAATCGTTGTTCAAATGTCAGGATGTTTTATTAATATTTATATCAGTTTGATAATAAAATATATTAATAGATTCCATACTAATTGTTGATAATACCAATTAACAAATAATGGAGGTAATGATATGTGTCCAATTGGTTATGATGATTTTATGGATTACGATGATGGAATAAACAATGCAAGCAACAAAAGTGTAGATGAAGATAGTAATTTTGAAGAGGATGAATACGATTATCCATATGCAGAGTACGAAGATAGAAGGACAATAGATGATTATGAGTCATCCTATGAAGATATGAATATTTACGATGGGCATTAGAATCTGCGAATAATTTAATAATAGCATTCTTAGTATGAAAGAGGATACCTGTTATAACAAGTATCCTCTAATTTTATAACTCTTTTACTCTCTTATCCACGAAAAAACATACTCCATGTTTTTAGGTAGCTCTACATTAGGATCAGCTTCTACTTTGAATTGACCTTTCAGTCCTTTTTCTTTCACAGCGAAATCAAAATGCGCTGCTGCAATTCCCATATCTACTCTTTGAATATCGTATGGAAATGCCTTACTATAACCCGGCTCCTTATCCTCATAAAAATGGAATGCGCCCTCCTT
This sequence comes from Bacillota bacterium, assembly GCA_023434365.1. Lineage (GTDB taxonomy): Bacteria > Bacillota > Clostridia > Lachnospirales > Lachnospiraceae > KM106-2. Next base: position 7,020 of record JAEYSV010000042.1, read on the forward strand.
GACAATGATCCTCCAAGGCTGCTTATTAGACGCAGATGGTCCAAGTCGCACCATTTCTAAAGCAAATGCATAGTCTCCCGCTTCCTCTTTCGCTAACGGTGTATTAAAATCGTCTTTAAAAAACAATTTATTCCATTCTTTTCGTTGGTCAGCCTTGATTAGCTTCCTCATAGCAATCTCTTTGATATGCTTTTTCTCCGCTGCATAGCCATAAGGTGTTATAATCGGTAAAAGTTCGCCCTCACTAAGCTTCATTGCGTTGGCGAAACCTTTACGGTCAAACGTACCGCCAAGCCAGCAAGTTCCAATACCTAGATGTGCCAGATAAAGAATAACAGTCTCAAGCTCATACCCAAGTGCCTCCACTGCCATTGGTTCTATCTTTATCGTCGTTCCGATATAATGCTTAGCTCCCTTTATCACTCCATAAGTTCCTAACTTCTGTTTTTCGTCGGTATCCTCAAGATCAAAATAGTGAAAATTAACTTTTTTTCCAAATGGATTATTTAAAGAATTAATGAAGGACACAATTGAACTCTTCTTCTGCTCTTCAATTTCCTTATCAGTATAATTTCTCACACTATATCGTTTTGTCACTGCTTCTTCAATTGAAAAATCAATATACATAATTATTTTTCCTTTCGTATAGGTAGATTTAATTATGGTATATCCTTAGTAGGGAATTAAAACCCACCATTGATGATTTTACCTCAATCTATTCTATATTATCCTACACTTTGCAAAATATCAATCATGAGAATGGCACATAAATAAAAATCAAGATATGGCTTTATTGACTAACTAATTCTAGCAACGCGTCCCAGCACTATAGCATAACATATAATAAAACTTCAAACATATTTGCCAAATAATGTGCCAATGTACTAACCCAAGCATTATTTGTCTTATAAAAAACAATTGCATACAGGCAGCTATTTATAAAAGTAAAAATCATCCCATACATAACCAATGATAAATCACCTGATTTAAAATGACCAACTGTGAAAAGTAAGGATGTGAATAATATTACCGGAACTATGTGTAGTACTTTGCCTAACTGTTTTTGAAAAAAAGCTCTCCAAGCAATCTCCTCTCCAAGTGCAAAGACTAAGAATAATAAGGCGGATTGTACACTCAATTCTATTGAAACAAATGCCCCTGCCCTAGTGGTTTCATATTCTATGTATTCTGGTAAGAATGTTTTAGAGATACTAACATTAATCACATTAATCAACAGAGGAAGCAGTATCCAAATCCATATCCTTCTATCTTTTAGGTTACTTCTCAAATGCTTGATGTCAAGACCACTTTTCTCATCTGATTCCTTCTCAATTGCCTTATTGATAAAGAAAAAGATGACACCTACTGGTATCACAAAACCAGAAATATTGAAGCCCATACAATTTGCAAAAGACAAAACAAACATACTTAGCATAGCGAACAACGGTAACATCTTAATATTCGATAGGTTTCTCATAATATTTTTCTTCCTCTCGTGCTTTATAATTTTATTGGTAAACCTTTACTATTAATATAATACAACTACAACAGTTTCTTAGTCAATCCTCCATTACCCATCTAATGCATTTTATATTTATCCTATCTCTTTCACCATAGCATATTGAACAATCTCTGTTCCTGGCATAGTATCCTCGGAAACAACTTTAAAACCGAGCTTATTATAAAACAACACATTTTCTTCCCCATGTGTTTCCAGATAACACGCCTGCCCTTTCTCCTCAGCCATTTTCAACACTGGTAATATCAATCTCTTACCATATCCTTGCCCTTGTTTATCTGGATCGACACCAAGTAAGATGATATATTGATGATTCTCTTTCATTATTTTTTTGTGTATTTCTAATGTAAATCTATCAAATGTATTGAATCGCTTACCTGCATCCGAGCCAATTTTCATTAGTGGTAATAATCCTGAACGTAAAGATCTAACTAAGCTAAACTTATAGTGTTTATAGTCGGTAAATAATATGATTCCTTCCATATCTTTGGAAATAGCATACGCATCAGCATACCGAATAGAGTAATTAATAAGAAATTTAACAAATAGTTTTATGTTATCGTGGTTTAACTTATCTGCTAAAATATGCTGAAACATTGGATAGTCATAGAAAGCCTTTGCAATGACATCCGCACTCTTTTCAATATCCTGCTTTCCCATCTTATATAAATACTTCATTACACTTCCCCCCATAATTAATTTATCTTTAATATTATATTCCATATTTTACCATAACTTATGTGTATTAGAAAGTAGAATTCTCTCGGATGTACCCTTCATAATTTATCTCCGATAATCCAATCTATCTTGCTATTTACTTCATATGACAAAAACTCTCTATAAGAATACAGTACTATCATGTATTCTTATAGAGAGTTTATTTTATACTATGGAGAGTAGCTATTATTTTGGAGAGTATCTATTATTTTGGGGATAGCTATTATTGTATCTTAACAATACTAATATCACGAATTTCTATTGTTGATGCTTTTGTATCCTCATTTGCAATCTTGCCCATTGATAAGACAAAATCAATTGCTGAATCGGAAGCATTGGAAACTGTGACATCCTGTTCTACGGTATATTCCTCATTCGCTTTAAGCGTAATGTCTGCTCCTCCATACCAAGCATAAGTTGCAGTGAGCAATGCAAATTTAACCGTTCTTGCTTCTGATGATTTAATCGTGAATTTCACTTTATAAGTAGACCCATTTTCTAAAAATAAACCGCCTTGCTTTAGCTGTACATTCCAATCAGCAGTTCCTGGATTGGTTACATCAAAGGTAACTTTTCCTTGCGCAAACTCTACATTGGCAGCACCAGGTGCAGTAATTGCACTAATCCAGTTAGCTTCTGTCTGTGAAAAGTCTCCATTTTTAATTAAATCTGTGCCTATCTCAATACCATTGTACGTTGGTGCATCTACTTCTTCTAACTTAATATTGTCAATACATATCTGATGTTTGCTATTGATTTCGATTCCTCCAACACTTCCCATAGATACACTAAAAATAGTTCTTGGGTCAGTAGTACTTGTCATTTGGAATACTGTTGAAAATGTCTGATAATCCTTAGTTAGATCAATGAGTTTTGAACCCGAATATGGTGTCCAATCATTGTCTGCCGATCCATCTCGCTGCAATGCGTACATAATTTTACGATCTATGCTAGACTTAGCATTCAGACTGATCTTATACCATTTTCCGTTTTCTAATTTTATATTGTTCTGTTTTAATTGAATCTTCCAATCTTGATTTCCAGTGTAACTAATATCGAAAAAGGCTGCATTATCTTCATTTAGAGAATCAACTCCATAATAAACTTGGCTTGCAACACTTGAGTCTGTAAATACTTCGTATCCAGTTAATCCATTGGTAAAATCACCGTTTATGAATAGTGAATCCTCTTGAATACGAACATTATCAATATAGACTGTTCCAGCTACTCCAAGTAAGAAGTTTAATGTACTTGCGTCAAGCCCTGCTTCTGTGGTAAACGTATATTTATATGTAGTCTTTGCATTGGTTAGTGTGGTAGTAAATAGTTGGCCTGCAATCGACGTTTGCATGGTCTGATTGTTATCACCATATGCGTCAAAGCTTAATATATATGTCTTATCACCTGATATTGCAATCGAATCTTGCTTTACAACTATTTGATCAATCCCGACTACCGTCGTAGGAACTGATGCCTTTAGTTCACGCTTATTGTTCATATTAGTGACAGATACAATCGCTCCATTACATAGGTTTGTAATATTCCAGTATGCCAAACGGTTAGCTCCCTCTTGAAACTCACCATTATAAACATAATTTCCATCCGGTAAAACACTCTTTACTTCTACAGGGATGTCTGCTTGTCCTATTTTTTCAAGTCTGACATTGCTAATGGTTACGCTAGCTGTGGAACCTTGATTACCAAGATTAAATTCCAATCTTCCATTGGCATCGCTTGCATTTAGCATATCAAACTCATAACTGTAGCTTTGTTTCGTCGTTGTTAACTGTGTTTTTGTATCTGGCATGTAGCGCTTATAACCATTGTCCGGTGCTGATATATCAGTTATCATTGTACGATCTTCTGTTGCTAATGCGTCAAAGGTAAGTCGATATCGATAACCATTTTCCATAGGCAAATCAGGTTGTACAACTTGAACACTGTAGTCAAGATCTCCAGCATTCACAGTATTAATTAGAAGTGAATTGTTTGATATTTCTGCAGTTGCATTACCACTTCCGGCAAGTAAAAATCCCCAGTCTTTATTGTCGGACAGACTTTCATTAACAGAAAAATTACCATTGTTGATATAGTTACCTGTTGCATCCGGATCACGGAGTACAACCTGTGTAATAGGCTTTTGGACATTTTCATCATAACTGTCTTTTTGATATACTCTGACATAGTCAACTGTCAGCTCAGCATTCTCACCAAACTGGGTAGTTGAATCAGGATTACCTGGCCAATTGCCGCCCACTGCAAGATTAAGAATCATATAAAATGGTTGGTCAAATGGAGCAGGATAGGTTACTTCACCAAAACCAGGCTTCTTAGTAAACCAATCATTTACAGTATAATATAATTTTCCATCTATGTAATAACGTATTTCATCTGGTTCCCATTCGCAAGAAAATACATGATATTCGCTTGCAAAATCACCATTTGCTAATTCATAACTTCCTTGCTTATGCGTATGTGGTTCTCCAAAGTGAAGAGTACCATATGCTTTATTGGTCTGGCTTCCAAGCACCTCCATAATATCAATCTCACCACATTTTGGCCATTGTCCATACACATTTTCATCTGTTGGCATCATCCAGAATGCAGGAAGAAATCCCTGGCCACTTGGTACTTTCACTCTTGCTTCAAAGCGACCATACTTAAAATCATGTTTTCCCTGAGTATTTACTCTACCCGAGGTATATGTAGTACCGTTTTCATCATCTTTCTTGATTGCTTTAATCACAAGACTGCCATCTTTTACAAAAATATTTTCTTCGGAATCTATGTACTCTTGTAATTCATTATTTACCCATCCAGGTTGATGCAATTCATAGTTCCAGTCTGCTCGATTTAACTTATCCCCATTAAACTCGTCATTCCAAACTAATTTATAGCCATCATCAGGTTTTGGTGGCTCAGCCTTATTAACGATTGTAAATGTACATGATGCCGATTTATTACTTCCATCTGTTGCTGTTGCAGTGATAATTACCGTTCCAGCTTTCTTTAACAGTACTTTTCCATTCGCATCTACTGTTGCCAAAGCTGTGTTGGAGCTGCTATAAGCAAGCTTTTTATTCGTTGCATCACTTGGGAGTATAGTTGCAACGATCTGATAACTACTGCCTACTTCTTTCGTAACACTTGTCTGTGCTAATCTTATCGATTGTACAGGCTGAGTAATATTGATTGTAACAGTCGTCCTTATTGCACTTGTATCTAAAGAAGCCACTGTTATTTTCACTTTTCCTGGTTTTTTTAATAACACTTTTCCTTTACTGTCAACAGTAGCGAGTGAAGTATTGGAACTACTGTACTTTAACGCTACTTTTGAGGCATTGGAAGGACTAATCTTTGCATTAATCTGATAAGTGGTTCCGACTGGTTTTGTAATGGTATTAGGAGTAACCACTATTTTAGTTATCCGATACCCAACTATCACTGTAATTGCAGCCTTTTTTCCACTTCCGTCCTTTGCTTTTACTGTAATTATGGCTGTACCATTCTTTTTCCCAGTAATTTTACCTTTACTACTAACAGTTGCAATCTTAGTATTGGAACTGCTATAGATTAGGCCTTTATTATATGCATTGGAAGGTGATACCGATGTTTTTAAGGTGTAAGTTTTCCCTTTAGTTATAACAATGCTGTTTACCGATGGTTTGGTAATTGTTATCTTGCTAACGGGAGTAACTGCTTTTACCGAAAGGTACGCTTTTTTTCCGCTCCCGTCCTTTGCTGTAACGGTAATCTTAACTGACCCCTTTTTCTTTGCTACTAACTTACCACTTGAACTTACAGATACGATTTTGCTATTAGAACTTTTGTAACTAACTTGTTTGTTAGTTGCATTGGTTGGCTTAACTCGCACTTTAAGTTGATAAGTCTTGCCCACAAGCATAGTGAGTGATTTGCTGGTTGGTTTTGTAATAGTTACACTACTTGCATTTACCTTTTTTTTGGCTTGTACAAAAGTATCGCCATTAATTGGCAATAAGGTAATGACCATTAACACAATCAAAGCCAGGCTTATACTTTTACCCATCTTTTTCATAATAAGCTCCTTTCCTTTATCCACTCGATATCCATTACAAGACTCACTATATCATCTAAATCGACAAATAAACATCATATTATTCTGTTTTATATTAACATTTTCTGATATACTTAGTTTAAGTCTTATTATCGTGGAGGTTTATTATGGAGGAACATATTACTGATTCTCAGCTTCTTCAATCTCTTTTTCTACAAAGAGAAAATCATCGTATTCACCTTCCCTACGAAAAAGAGTTGCGTTTTTATGAAGCCGTGAAAGATGGGGATATCGATTTATTAAAAGAAATCATGATTCCACTCAATCATCTAGAACTTGGTGTTCTATCTACCAATCCACTACGTAATATGCAATATCATCTTACAATTGCCATAGCATTTATCACACGGTTTTGCATCGAAGGAGGCATGGATGTAGAAACTGCATATACCTTAAGCGATGTAAATATTCGTAAGCTCGATCTTTTAACAAGTACAAAAGAACTCACTCTATTACACCACGAAATCGTGTTTGATTATGCAATGCGTATGAAGAAAATCAATACCAAACGAAGTAACTCCCTTGCAGTTACGAAATGTATCGATTACATTTATAGCCATTTGCACGATATAATTACCATTGACACCCTAGCATTACATACTGGTAAAAATGCAACCTATCTGTGCGGTCTATTCAAAAAAGAAATGAATACTACGATAGGCAATTTTATACAAAATAAGAGAATTGAAGCTGCAGAGAATATGCTCAAATTTTCTGATTACTCCGCAACCGATATCTCGAATTATCTGGCGTTTACTTCACATAGTTATTTTATTAATGTATTTAAAAAACGAACTGGCTTGACTCCAAAAGAATATCGAAAGCGATACTATCGAAGCAACTGGAAATAAGCGATTCGCTAGTAAAACGCTCCTACAAATAAAAAGGCCATATTTATTACCTGTCGATAATAAATATGGCTATTAATTAAACATTTATTTGTGCTTGGAGCTATCAACCTCAGCAATTTTTTTGCTAATTATTGCAAGAACCTCTTTTCTATCCTCTAGATTCCCCACAATATCATACTTAGCCGCATCAATCACTAAAAGAGGGGATAAGTTATATTCATTAAAGTAACTTTCGTATTCCCGATTCAGATTTTCCCAATATTCTCGTTCAACAATCTGTTCATAGTCCCGCCCTCTTTTCTTAATACGCTCAATAGCAGCATCCGTATCAATTTTCAGATATATCATAAGTTTTGGAGGTTCGACATGATCTAACATATTCGCAAGAAGTTCAACATATAGATTGTATTCATCCTTATCCATATTTCCTTCTTCATGAAGCAGTTTGGCAAATATCACATCTCCATAAATACTGCGGTCCATTAAGGTTGGCGTCCCTATTTCTGAAGCCTCCTTTAGCATCTTGAATCTTCTATTAAGAAAGAATATCTGAAGAGGGAAGGAATATCTTTTTCTATCATGATAAAACTTATCCAGTATGGGATTATCCTGTACTGGTTCTTGAAAACAAGGAATCTTCATTTCCTTTGACAACATCTCCATGTAAACAGTCTTTCCAGCACCTACAACAGCATCAATAACAATAGTTTCATTGGGATTATTTCTCTTTATCATATTAAAAAACTCCTTATACACGTAGTTCCTCCTTGGCGCATTAAATAAATTCTCTATTTATTATTATACATAAAAACTTGATTCTTACTAATTATCAATCTTCCAAAAGTATAATATCACAATATATTGTATTGGGTCAATATATATACACAATATTTTGTATTTTACTTAATCAAACATTTGACTTCGAATAAGAAAGAGTTTCGCTAGCGAAACTCTCCGCCTGCGGCGGGTCGCTTAGGCGACATTTTTCATTTCCGCCGTAGTGCGATCCTCGCGGAGCGTTTTTTATGATATAGGAAATTAGCAATTTCCTATATCATAAAAAAAGGAGAACGAAAGTACCAATCCTTCGATCTCCTTAATTAATCGATATGTAAGAAACATTCAATTATCTAGCCTCTTCTTTATCGTATCTCTTGTGTCATATTGACAACCAATGGCTTAATTCTTTCTTTGATTGTTGCCCAATCCTGTACAATATGAGGAAAGATTGCACCATCTACCGTTTCTAAACAAGTTTCATCCTTTAGTCCAAATACTGCTCCGTTAGGAAAACTCTCATTGAGTCCAACTATTTGAAAGGAAAGAGATTTCATAGTATTAGCCACAGGAGTAACCAGATTCTCGTGGTAGTATTTCAATGCCTCTTCTTTTTCTGGCATTCCTCCATGACCAATAACCCCTACTTTTATATTCATAAGTGGAGAAGCAAATTGCGGATCATTTACCCAACTAGCATATAAAATCTCATTAATCTTCTCAAATACCATTATGAGTTTTGAAGGTATTGGCGAATAATGTGGTACCACTAGAAAGATACCATCCGATTCTGTTATTTTAGAAAATAGTCTATTAAACTCTTCATCTCTTACACAACTGCTACTTTTATAGCAGGCACCGCATAAAATACATGGTGTAATGTCATAATCCATTAATGGAATCACCTCAACTGAAGCTGCTTCCACTGTATTTTCTACCATCTCTTTAATTAAATGACATACCTTAACTGAGGTACTATTCTCCCCCAATAATTTCGTATTTGATGCAGCGATACATGTGATTTTCATGACATCCCCCATTTCTAACATCTAACATGTTTGCGTTTAAAACCAAGTTTGCCTTTATAGACTGCGTTCTGAATATAATCAGTTGCAACTTCCGTCTGACAGCGCTTTTTGTCCATGGTAACCTCTACTACTCCGACTTCTTTCGCTACTTTTATTGCCTCTTTATGAAGCGGCAAATAAGAAATTCCCACAGACATAATAAAACTATTCATTGCGTATTTTGTTCGGTTTGGCTGGCTGTGTATCGTATCACGTATCATATAAAGCATGGTGAGCAGTTTTTCCCTATCAAACTCGTTATCTTTACGAGAACCTAATAACCAGTTGTAACAGCTCCATCCCGCAGACATAGCTAGTTCTTTTCCACTATTTATCCAACTGTCAGCAACTGAGAATGCGATATCTGTTTCGGCCAAAGTAACTGCCACTATATAATCAGATATCATATAAAAATAAGCTTCTTCAATCCAGCGATTAAAATCTTCCTCTGTCATTTTGTCTGGTTCAGCAATCATTCCGGCCAAATACATTGCATCATAATTCCCTGTTGCATAAAGCTGATCTGCTAATTTCTGATTGTATTTTATTTTCTTGAAAATGGGCTTCATTGCACTTATTGTTACGCCAAATACCGGCTCTTTCGCACCATTGCTCATATACATTTTTTTCGTACGTTCGTTACCTAAGGATCTTAGTTCCTCCATGATTTCTGTTAGTTCCATTTGTAATATCTCCTTATCATTTTATCATAAGCACAATCATTCTCTATAAAAGATTAAGATGGATACGAAGTAAGCGACACTAAGTATCATAACCCCTAATCCAATCACAATTAATGGATATCCAGGAATAAAATCTGAAATCAATAACACAAAGAAAACTAACCAAATGCACAATATAAAAGTACTTAATAACTTAAATCTAATTGACATATCTTTTATTTTCTTAATTCTATGCATCATGACCCTCCTTCAACAAATTGTGTAAACCATACTTTTATATGTTCAACACCTTGTCTATATATACGATCATTTTAGCATATTAAGGAAAAAAGTACAGTATGTTAACATCTTTGCGTATACTATTACACTTATTTATCCTCTCGTAAAACGAAGTCATTACCATCTTGATCTCTAAATACTACCATCTTACCATAAGGCATATTCATTATCTCATCAACATCCACATCATTTTCCTTCATTTTGCTCCAGGCTGACTGAATATCATTAGTACTTAATAAGACACAATGTAGTACACCCTTTCATTTATTAATTTACGTAGCTAATCATATTATGCCAATAATCAATAAATAAATTAAGGATTATACTTCCCACCATCCAAGGGCAACAATAACCTTAGAAAGTTCTGGACAAGATGACTTTATTAGTACTGAGTAGTTACCACCTGATGGGACAATAAACTTACCGTCCTCTTCACTTACAAGAGTACTATTCGGTGGAACTATCCGATCAAAAATATTAACACCACACATTGGGAGGTTATCTGTTGATTGCACATACCTAATATCCACCTTGTTTATTGGTTTTGGTTCTATTGCTATATTGGCTGGAGAAACCTTTTCTGATATAGTTCCTTCATCAGAAAACTTTGCATTAAGCCATATTTGAGCTGTCAAATACTGATCAGAAAAATTGGAAAACGTAATAACATTAGCAAACAAATCAACACCGGAGTTCCTTGGGTTAAATAAACCAGCCCAGCCATAGGAGCCTTTCCCAACCAATAGATTTTCCGTTTGTCCAACAAAATACTTTCCTTGCATTGATTTATATAAGGTTATTGGTACATTAACCTCTTTTTGTAGTCTGCTATAGCTAGTTTCGGTTATATTATATTTTTTGTCATTAACATTGTTATCATTCCTTTACGTTTATTCACTATAATATCATATGGGACGTAAACGCAAATGTTACATGATTTGACAAAATTCACTATTGAGCCTTGTATGAAAGACTTTGCCATAGGTTCTTGGGAATCGGAAGTAGCATCCTGGTTTCCTTTCTTCCCCCATTACATTTTTTTCTAGTAATATTATACTATATATCTATCATAATTGAAAAGAAAAGATGTTCAAGTACATCTAAGAAAAGAAGCATCTCCACCGATGATATGCTTACCAGATAGCTAACCCAATAGGTTTATTTCACTTTGCTTCTTACAACTGATGATGATACGAGAAGAATGTAGCCCCCCAATAGACTCCCCGTGATTATCCAGATTCCTGAAAAGTGAATCCATTCTATGGCGAGGTAGCTTATCAGTCCAGCGCACATCAATCCAACCTGAGTAATGAAGGAATATAGGGATAATACACTAGCCCTCATATGATTAGGTGTATACACATTAATTAGGGTGGCTTCCGCAATATTGCTAATTCCCAACAATAAATAAATACTTATGTATCCTGCAACAAAGCCAATAGTGCTTTTTTGCAATGCAAAAATAACTATTAGACACGTAAGAATCCCTCGACTCATTATGTAAATAATCATGTGATTCGTTTTATATTTCTCCAAGAACTTTTGTGCAATCCCATTACCTACTGTTACAGCTAGAAAACCAAAGGACGCTATAAATCCAAGTAGCCATTCGCTTTTATCATTCTTGGTAATTGCCTCAAACGCAGGCTGCCAATATGTTTCTAGGGAGGATAATATTAGTCCTATAAAAAATCCTCCAACGATTATAAACTTAAACCTACCCTTTGTTAAGATTGGTTTTAGTCCATATTTTATATGACTAAAGGGTGATTTATTTTCTTTTGATAGTTTCTCCTCATCCTTTGTAAACAACAGACACAACACCAAAACAACTAAAATCAATGCACTCCGGATTATAAGATTAGAAGTATGAGTCGTGCTTACCTGAGCAAGTAAACCTCCAAAAATGCTCCCTAAAGACAATCCTGCTCCTTCCATTATTGCGAGCCTGGTAGTAACCATAGGAATCTTGTCGCCTCCAAGCAATTCTATTGTTTGATCAATTATTAAGGCATCTAAACTTCCAGATGAAAAGGCTCGCCCGATACCGTATAACATGATTACCGTTATTAGCAATATTAAGCTGTTATCAACAAAAATCAGCAGAAAAAAAGACATAAAATTCAGTATACAAGAGATAATAAATATCTTCTTTCTTCCCATAAGATCCGCGCAAATTCCACTCGGAATCTCAAAGCATAGTATCGCTATCGCCATAATCATATAAAGCAATGGCAGTGTCTTCAGCGTTGCTCCATGATCAAGAAGAATCAAATTAATTACTGGAGCAACTAAACCTAAGGCAAAATGGTTTATAAAAAGTATTGCTTGGTTTATTTTAGTCATTCACTGTCTCTCCACTTTCTGTATTATATAAAATCAATGCATACTCCCATACAGACTTATTCTGTGCTGACCTTGAATGCTGTTCTATATAATTATTTATGATTTGCATAAGCTCCTTTGATTCTTCCTTTTGCAGATGTAACACACCGGTTAGCACATCTCCCCAACCGACTAAAGTATCTTCCTCTTTCGTTTTTTCCTGTTCCTTAATCTCCTGCATGTGCGTACAAAACCCATCATAGATTCTAGCAATTGACTCCTGCATCAGTACTTGTCGCTGAGATGCCGTTTCATCATTCCTGTCTAATCCTATCTGTACTGTTACTAATGTTGGCTTATAAAATTTTGCTATAATTCCATTTATAACCTCGGTATGATCTAATTCAATTAATTCTAGTGACATCAATTTTCTGATATGGTGTTGCACACTCGAAGCTGAAACATGAAGCTTATCAGCTAACATTTTTGGAGTGAATGGCTTCTTGCTTATATTTAAAATACGCAACAATTCCTGCCTTACTGGATTCATGTAAATGTTTAGTTCGCTTTTTGTTGTAAGCTTAATTCGTTTCATGCTTTTTCTCCCTTGCAATTAATGCAGATCCTTATTGCCCTATTGTTTAAGATTATCGGCAATTGAAAATAATAATTCGTTACATATAATATAACATTACATATTATGTAATGTCAATAAACCTTTCCGATAAATTGTATTTTTTACCATTATAATATTGATTTTAGAAGAATGAAGCTTTATAATTTGTTAATACCTACCAGTAAATAGAAAAATTTCTAGGAGTTTTAAGGAGAGTATACACGAATGAATATTGCTGTTGTAGATGATATTAAGAGCGATCGTGATCTAATAATAGAATATATTTACGAATTCTTTACTAGTAACCCCAAGGCTAGTAATCTCACACCGAATATATTTACTTATCATAGTGGAGAAGAGTTTTTGGCTGAGTTTTCGAAACATAAATTTGATATTATTATTCTAGATATCTATATGGATACTACTAATGGGATGAGTGTTGCTAAAAAGATATGCAGCATTGATAACGATTGTAAGATAATTTTTTGCACGACAAGTAAGGATTTTATACTTGATGGTTATCAAGTCCATGCTGCGGGATACCTTGTAAAACCCATTTCAGAAAATATCTCTTTATTATATCACGCAATTGAGTATATAATATCTTGTCAAAACCTTGACACTGCAGAAATTGTAGTTGAAATGAAAAATGGAAGACAGAAAATCAGATTAAAAGATATTATTTATATGGATTGTCAGAAAAAAACAGTAATTATTCACCTTAAGAGGTTCAATCTACCAATTGAAAATATATATAACGATATACAAGTTATACTACTCGATGATACTAGATTTATTGAGTGTTACCGAAACATTATAGTTAATATGGATTATATTACATCTGTCTTAGAAAATGACTTTTTATTACCATGTAATGAAACCATTCCGATTAGTCGACGAAAGAAAAGGCAGGTTCTGAATACCTATATGGAGTACATACTTTCAAGAGGGGGTTATATCTATAATGAATGAACTTATGATAGCAACAGCTATTACTCTTTCCGTCCTTCCTGGTGTTATACTAAGACATATGGTCTCCTCTAAAATGCTATCACCATCTGTGAAGATAACGCTAGTAAAAGCATACCTTGTTTGCTTTTTCACAGCTACAATCATCATAGGTTTCGTTACTTTTTGCTTTTCTTCTCAGATTGGGCCTCTCTTTTACAAACTATCCGTAATAATTCTTGGTTTGATTTACTTTATAATCAGTTGTATTGTAATAAAGGGTATGTTTTTTCATCAGATCTTTGTTTTATGTATACAATGTATTTTTACTCTTATCTTACACTCCTTCGCGGCAGTTATCCTAAGTAATGTCGAATCCTTGATACCGTATCATCAGCAATTTGTTATCCAAAGCGCAATTTACTGCATTCTATTTCTAATCTTAATTTATCCATTGTGGCGAATAGTACGCAAATCATTTATCGTACAATTTTCCTATGATCACTCCTATTACTGGAATATTGTATGGTTAATACCAGCTTTTATATTTATAAGCAATATATTAGTTACCATGGACAATCATTGGATAAATACATGGCAACAACTGTTGGCTCGCTTATTTACTGGAGGTGCCATAATCATTTCCTGGAAATGTATTAACCTTGATTTTAAGTCATTAGAGAAAATGATTGAACTACACTCTCAAAATGATCTACTAAAATGTCAAGTAGAGAGCATTCATCTTCAAGCAATTAATATTCAGGATAATGAAAACAAAATCAAAATTATCCGTCATGATTTGCGTCATAACATTCGTATATTATCTCAATTACTTACAAACGAGGAATACGATGCAGCGTTATCTATATTAAAAACTCTAACTGATGAGCTTTCTACTCCTTTATCAATTAACTATTGTGCTAACCCAGTAATCAATTCGGCTTTAACTGTATATTCACACTTAGCAAAACAGCATTCTATATCCACTGAGTTTATGATCGATCTCCCGGCTAGTATACCTTGGGAAAGTAGTGACATTGCCCTTCTGCTCTCTAATAGTTTAGAAAATTCTATTCATGCAAGTATCTCACAGCCGATTAAATGCCGAAGTATTCGTATAATTACGAGATATGATGAGAATCAGCTAGTGATTGAAATAAAAAATTTTTACATAGGAACCATTCATTTTTCTCCAAATGGACTCCCAACATCCCTGGAATTAGATCACGGGATTGGCATGACCTCTATGTTATCTATTGTAAATCAATACAATGGTCATATCTCTTGCAGTCATGAAAACTCAGAATTCGTATTAAGAATATTGCTTTCAAACAGAACAAAAGCTGGGTAAGATAATTTATGATTCTTCCCAGCTTTCTATTTGAACTCCAACCTCGATTAGATGGCTTTATCTTTTTATTCTGCTGTTTCAGCTTCTTCTGCGCCTTCGGCCTCTTCTGCTCCTTCAGCTCCTTCAGCTTCTTCTGCTCCTTCTCCCTCTTCTGTTACTTCTCCTTCAACTTCTTCTGCTCCTTCTCCACCTTCTGTTCCAGCACTAGCTGCAAGAGTTTCTTTTGTGTTGTTTAAGGACGTAATTCCAGCATCAATATCTTTTTCAAGAGCATCAAGTTCATCATTAGATAACTTATTCATGTCTTTTTTTCCCGTTTCATTAATTACTGCTGAAAAATTATTAAGTGCTGCTCCTACTTGTGATGTTTCGTCTAATCCAAGTTCCTGACATTTTGCAACAAGCTCATTATGTAAATCAACTAATTTTGCATATTTGTCCTGAACAGCTTTAATTTTTTCGGAAGATGGGCCCCCGCCGCAACCTACCAGTGCCAATGCCATAGTCAACACACATAAAAATGTTACAAAGTTAAATTTAGTTCTTTTCATACAAATTCTCCTTTAATTTTTGATATATATGAATATATCATCACTGATTTTTATAATCAATCCAGTTTTACCCAGTGGTTAAAATCGGAACGCAGTGGTAGTAATTAATTGGAGTAATACTGTTTTAAAGATTCAATTTCTGCGTGAAATCAGCCATTGCCTCTGATATCTTAATCTGCTGTGGACAGACTTCTTCGCAACTTCTACATCCGATGCAGGCGTTTGGCTTTTTATCATCCGGAATTGTCATTAATGCCATAGGAGCAAGGAATCCTCCTCCTGTATAACTATGTTCATTATATAACGCTAACAGTGTAGGTATATCAAGTTCCATAGGGCAATGGCTCGTGCAATACCGGCATGATGTACATGGAAGTATTTTCATCTTCAACATTTCATCCGCGATATGTAACAGGGTATCTCTTTCCATATCATTGAGTTGCTTCTCATCTTCGAAAGTAGCTATATTTTCTTCCAACTGCTCAAAATTAGACATACCAGACAGCACAACTTTTACACTCGGTAAAGTCAATAAAAATCGAAACGCCCATGCCGGAATCTGCTCCTGCGGACGTAACTGTCTTAACTTAGCTTCATTCTCTTCGGATAATTTGCATAAACTGCCACCACGAAGAGGTTCCATAACCCACACTGGAATATTATACTTCTCAGCAAGTTCAACCTTTGCTTTTGCATCCTGAAATGACCAGTCCACATAGTTTAGCTGTATCTGGCAAAACTCCATCCTCTCCCCATATGCCTCAAGAAAACGTTTCATAATCTCATAGCTTCCATGTACAGAAAAACCAAGATGACGAATACGCCCATTTTCTTTTTGCTTAATCAAATAATCGTATATTCCATATTTCGGTTCAAGATATGCATCAATGTTCATTTCACATACATTGTGAAATAAATAAAAGTCAAAATACTCTACTCCACATTTTTTGAGCTGTTCTTCAAAAATCATTTCCACCTTAGCCCAATTGGCAAGATCGTATCCTGGAAATTTGGTTGCCAGATAATAGCTATTTCTTGGATATTGGCTTAGTGCTTTTCCAATAACGATCTCGGACTGTCCATCATGATATCCCCATGCGGTGTCATAGTAATTAATTCCATGATTCATTGCATAATCAACCATTTTTTGAGTTTCTTTTTCATCAATTTTTGAGAAATCTCCATCAATAATTGGAAGGCGCATTGCCCCCATTCCTAAAGCAGATAGCTTTAACTCTTGAAATTCTTTGTATATCATTTTACTTACTCCTTTCATTTACCCGTATATATTAATTATAATTTTTAATAAAAGAGGATAATTTTATGTCTTTCATTATAGGAATTAACTGTCATGAATATTTTCTAATCGAAATGAATTGTATAAACATAATTGCTAAACTTGTCATTAACGTAATAAAAACAATATTTTGAATTCCATGTTGTTTAATGACGACCACAGCCAAACTCGAACCTAATGCACTACCTAATTGAATCGCTGAACTATTAATGCTAATCATGAAACTAGATTTGTTCTGCGTCACTTGGACGATTCCAGTGTTGATTTGTAAACCTGTGAACCAGGCACTCATTAACCAAAATATCGCAAAAAGTACACTTAACCACTTTACGGGTTGAGAGACAAATATTAAAAGTATCGATGCCGTTTGTAGCACAGCACCCAGTAACAACGATTTGGCGTATCCTATTCGATCAGATACATAACCACCGATCAAATTACCAGTGAAACTAGCAATTCCTAATAGTAACAGAATTAGACTCATAACAACTTCAATCGTTGGAAATAGTTGCAGTAAATAAGGAGTTATGTAGGTATAAAATGCACCATAACCCACAAACATGATTAGTGAATATATAATGACCAATACCGTCTTACCTTCCTTAAAAAATCTAAGTTCCTTGATTAGATTCAGTTTTGTAGATTCATGGTTCCCTTTAGGAAGATATAGTTTAAAGTAAATCAGCGACATAATCATAATGATATTCAATATCCAGAAAATACTACGCCACTCAAAGATGGATGATAAAGCACGTGTCAGCGGAATACCAATTACAAGAGCTAAGGAGTTACCCATGATGTATAAAGCCAGAGAACGACCTTGTCTTTCTTTGGTAGAAAGTGCTACAACCGTAGAAGTAGCTAATACTCCATAACTATTAGCGGTAATCCCCATAATAAGTCTAATAAGAAGCAATTGTCCAAAGTCTTTTGTAAACACTAGTGCTATTGTCATGAGAATTGTTATAAATAGCATAATTTGCAACATCATGATACGTTCAACTTTCCTGAAAACAATCAATATAATGGGTACGCCGAATGCAGCACCATACGCATACATTGTATTCAATAAACCAGCATTAGCTACCGAAGTATTGAGCGAATCAGCTACGATATCCAAGATACCGTTAAACACAACAGAAGTCATTGCAAGCACAAAACTCATCAAGGTTAAAACCAATAAAGTTATTTTTGTATTTCTCATATTGTTCTCCTCAGTATGTATTCATATAACTATCATACAACTTAAACCTAACTTTAGGTCAATAGTTTTATTTGACGTTTTTGCATGCGTTTTACGTTTTCATTAACTATTGCTAAAACTAAAGTGATTACATCACAGAACTGTTAATAATTATCTGCTATTATCTAGACAGAGATTAAAACTAAAACTATAAGAGGTGAGACATGAAAAATCACAAATTATTATATTTATTAACAATAACATTTTTTATACTTGGGTTTGTTAATATACATTTTTCTTTATTAGGTATCATTTGCATGACCTTACCAATTATTTTGGTATTTAAGGACCGAAAGAAAACCTGGTGTCAGTCATACTGCCCAAGAGCAAGCCTATATACTACTCTAGGCAAAAAGAAAAGATGGACTTCACTAAAGACCCCACAATACTTTATAAGTGGAAACATGAAATGGATAGTTTTAACGTACTTTGGAATGAGTCTATTTATTATCCTCATGACAACTTTGAGGGTATCTTTGGGTATGATGCCTTCAATGAATTATTTAAGATTTTTAATCGTAATTCCTCTTCCATTTAAAATGCCACAATTATTTGAAATAATGGAGGTGGCACCATGGCTGACTCATTTATCATATCGTTTCTATTCAATGATGATGACGACAACCATCCTCGGATTTATATTAGCTATGGTATACAAACCAAGAACTTGGTGTACCATATGTCCAATAGCAACAATATCAGATGAAATATTGAAAAGGAAGGATTGATGATTACGAACAATCGAATCGGCTATGCCTGTACTCCCATTTCCATACCCTATAAAACCTCAAGAAGTTTTATTCTTAAGAATTTTCAAGAAGATATTTTTAGGGAATGCGTTAGGGACAACCTAAATAATTTGCTGAACATACTCAAATGGAACGTTGATCATAACATATACCTTTTTCGAATAAGCTCCGATATCATTCCTTTTGGAAGCCATTCGGTTAATAACATAGAGTGGTGGGAGATTTTTAAAGAAGAGCTTACAACCATCGGGACCTTTATTAGAGAAAACAAAATCAGGGTATCTATGCACCCTGGTCAATACACTGTTCTTAATTCCCCAAAAAGCGAAGTAATTCACAATAGTCTAGCAGATTTGGAGTATCATTGCAGATTTTTAGATTCATTGAACGTTGACTACTCTAACAAAATAATACTTCACGTAGGTGGTGTCTACGAAGACAAGAATATAGCAATTAGGAGGTTTGTTGAAAACTTTCCCAAGCTCTCTATTTCTGCGCAGAAGAGACTTGTACTGGAAAATGATGATAAGAGCTATACGATTGAGGATGTATTAGGCATTTGTCACCACCTTCAGATACCCGCTGTCTTTGACAACCTCCATCACAAGCTTAATCCAAGCAACCAAGAATGGATGAAAATCATCGCTTGTGTAAATGATACTTGGAAAGAGGGGGATGGCAGGGTCAAGTTTCATTATTCGGACCAGGATTTAGTAAAAAAAGGAGGAGCCCACTCAAAGTCTGTAGAAACAGCAAACTTTTTAAATTATATGGAAAGCATAAAGGGGTTTGATGCAGATGTAATGCTAGAAGTGAAAGATAAGGAGATATCGGCGATAAAGTGTATCTACGCCTTAGATAAGTGTTTGCCTGTCTCGAAAAGAACAGAGCAATGGGCAAAGTACAAATACTCTGTTATGGAAAAAAACTATTCCTTTTACAAAAAATGTAGCACCCTCATTAATTCAGAGACTCCACTTTCTGAAGTATATATTTACATGGATAGATGCCTAAGTATGCCCTTTCATGTAGGCAGCTTTGTGAACACTGCCCAACACGTATATGGATACGTAAAAGACAGAGTCACTGATAAGGAAAAAGAAAACTTTAACACCTTATTAAGCGATCCCTTAGAAAATAAAGATAAGATAAAGAACTATCTAAAAAAGCTTTGTAAGAAATATGATATTACGTATATGAACCAATCTTATTACTTTATTTTGTAATAAGCATTTGAATTTCTTATAAGGGAGTTGCTAATCTAGGCCTCTTTATGATCTACTTATTGGATTCTCTAAGAGTTCAATGGACGTAGTGTCATAATTTATCAAACCATCCTCCCTACCAAGAATCTATTGAGAAATGTCCATCAAAAGCAATCAGCTTGAATAAAAATGAACTTTGCTGACAAAACTGAGATTCTGCTTACAATTATATAAAACATTCTCTACTATCCGCTGCAAACTCATTAAAGGTTCTAGGCTTTTTCCCTGTTAATTGTGCGAATTCATTCGTTACCATTTTTGCTGTACCCATTCTTATAAAAGGATAATTCTCTTCTGTCAATGAGTGGAATCCAAAACCCTCCGTACACTAAAGACCCTCAAAGTCAAGAAGTATAATCTTTACTTTGAGGGTCTTTATAATATATTATTAGTTTATTCAAATCATACGCGTTTCTTCTTTCTTGAACAAATGACACTCTGAAGTACAATAAAGAAGCATAACATTGCTGCACGTGTAATCTGTGACCACCACGGATCCTGACTGCCTATTGCGGTAACAACAAGCAATACAATTCCACTTGCTAATACGCCAAATAAGGTACCGAAAACATTACCTACGCCGCCGGTAAGCAGGGTTCCGCCGATAATGGAAGCAGCAATCGCATCCATTTCAAGGCCTGTTGCCTGCTGAACCGAACCAGAGCGCGTATGGAAAAGATATAAGAATCCGCCAATACCTGCCAGCAGACCACATAGCAGATGAGCATAAAATTTAGTTCTCTTAACGTTTATACCGAGCATCAAAGCGCTTTGTGCATTACCACCAACAGCATAAAAGCTACGTCCGAGTTTTGTTTTCTTCAGCACCCAGTACACGATACAAACTATTATAATTGCTACGATAACGCCATACTCTAACTTTGATTGAATAAAAACTCCCTTCTTGTTGACATCACCTAAAAAAGGAATCAGTATTCTCTCTCCTGACAGCTGCTCAAAACCTGGGTTTGCGACCTGTATCTGATTAACTTCTATCAGCGCGACTAAACCTCGACCTAAAAACATGCCTGCCAAGGTGACGATAAAGGGCTGCATCTCCAGATACGCTATCAAGAACCCTTGAATCGCACCGAAAGTTAGACCAATCGCCAAGGCCAGTATCAGCGCTGTATAAAAGTTGAAACCCTGATTGTTAAGACAAACAATGCAGGATGTGCAAATTAGTGCAGTAGAACCTCCTACGCTAATATCTATACTACCAGTTATCATAACAAGCGTAAGTCCACATGCTATGACAATCAGCGCAGCATTTTCGTTAAAGAGGTTAAAAAACATCTGGATTTTGTTAAATCCTTTATCTCCAAGGAATGCTATGGAGAGTGCATAGATTACAATAAATAGTGTGATTGTAATTGTCAGTAAAAACGCTGTATCAGTCAGTGACTCTTTACGTTTTTGTTTATTCAAACCAACTAAAGTGTTATTACTACCTTTGGCTTTCTTCAAAAATGGCATACTAACTCCGCTCCCTTCCCTGGCCTACCATCAATCTGGATAATGTAACACGATTGCTGAAAAAACTCTTGACCACCGGTG
Organism: Bacillota bacterium; assembly: GCA_023434365.1. GTDB lineage: Bacteria > Bacillota > Clostridia > Lachnospirales > Lachnospiraceae > KM106-2. The sequence continues at coordinate 28,911 of JAEYSV010000042.1, forward strand.
CCTGAATGGCTACAAGTAATATAATAATCACGGCTTTAAAGACAGGAACGGCATTGGTATTGACGTTAAGAGTGGTCAGCATAGAGGTCAGCGTCTGGATGGTATAGGCTCCGATAATTGAGCCAACCATATTGAATTTGCCTCCTCCTAGTGAATTACCGCCAAGAGCAACTGCCAATATAACATCCATTTCAATACTAGGCACGATTGTATATGGATTAACCGTTTGTACCCTGCTTGACTGTACAAAACCGGCAATACCAACGCAAAGTCCTAGAATAACAAAGGTTAAGAATTTGATAAGTGCTGGATGCAGCCCATTTAGGCTAGATGATTTATCATTGATTCCCACTGCCTTGGTATATAGACCAAGATTGGTCTTTTTTAATGCGAGATATGTAATTGCAACCACAACAATTGTAATGATGATTGGCGTAGGGATAGGAAATCCCGGAATAAAGTTACCGTAATACCCAAACGAACTTGCAGCTTTTGGCTTAAGTCCGCCCATCGCCATAGAGCCGATTGATCGCCCTGCAGTAAAGAGAATAAGCGTTGCTACCATAGGCTGTATCTTAAATTTAGATACAAGAATTCCGTTAAAGGCGCCACAAGCCATACCAGCTAGGCAGCCGAGTAAGAGTGCAACTATGATTGGTGCATGCAGCTCAGTAGGCTGTGTTTCGTTTCCACACAGTACTCGCATAATCACTCCGCCAACTATCGCGACAGTAGCGCCTACACTGATATCCTGGCCTCTGGAAGATGACGTAACGAGAGTCATTCCGATAGCAAGAATGACAAGCTCCGTCGCGTTGTTAATAATATTGATTAAATTACCTATTAGTACAGGGTTACCGGCACTGTCTTTACCCAAGCTAATTCTAAGAAAGCCCGGATTGATAAACACATTGAGTAATAAAAGAAAGGCAAGAAACGCAATGGGAATAAACAATTTGTGTCCGGTCAATGTTTTAAGAATCGATGCCTTTTGCCCATTATTAAGTTTGTTATTGTTTTTCGACATTTTGACTTACTCCCCCCGCTATAGTATACATGATTTTATCCTGAGTCATATCTTCACCCTTTAACTCTCCTACTACATACAGATCACGCATAACAACCAGTCTGGAGCAGGTACGAAGCATCTCCTCAATCTCTGATGATATAAAGGTGATACTCATACCTTCTGAAGCAAGTTTAAGCACCAGCTTCTGAATTTCCACCTTAGTTCCTATATCAATACCGCGTGTCGGTTCATCAAGAATAAGATATTCCGGGTGAGTGAGTAGCCAACGGGCAAGAATAACCTTTTGCTGATTCCCTCCGGATAGTGAGTTGATTGGGGTATCCGCCGAGGCAGTTTTTATACCGAGCAGTTTTATATACTCATCAGCAAAGGCTTGCGCCTGAGCTTTCGTAAATGGTCTGAAAAAGCCTCTCATCACCTGCAATGCAAGTATGATATTTTCGCGGACTGACAAATCTCCAATAATTCCATCCCGCTTCCGGTCTTCAGAAAGATATCCAATTCCTTTCTTCATGGCTTTTATAGGTGATGTAATACTGACCTTCTCACCTTTTATCTTCAAATCGCCATTCACAACCTTGTCTGCGCCAAAGATGGCACGCACACACTCACTGCGACCTGATCCAAGCAACCCGGCAAATCCAGTTACCTCGCCCTTATAAATTGTAAAATCAAACGGTTTTATTCCTGAAATGCTTGATAGGCCCTTCGTTTCGACGATAACTTCTCTTACTTCCTCGTTGTCAAGTTGTGCTTCGTTATGTATCTCAGCCAAATCACCAAGTTCCTTACCCATCATTTTGGCTACAAGCTCCACCTTTGGCAACTCCTGAACCAGGTATTCTCCAACAAGCTCGCCATTACGTAAAACTGTAATCTTATCACATAACTCATACACTTGATCAAGAAAATGGGTGACAAATATGATACCTACACCTCTACCTTTAAGTTCACGCATCAATGTAAACAGCTTAGAGACCTCATGTTCATCTAGCGAGGAGGTAGGCTCATCAAGTATCAAAACCTTACAGTCCATATCAATCGCACGCGCAATCGCTACCATCTGCTGAACTGCAATAGAGCAGTTTGACAATTGTTCTGTTGGAGATGCCGGTATTCCCAGGCCTCCTAAAATTGCTTCTGCCCTGTTTTTCATCTTCTTCCAATCAACTATCAAATCATTGGTTCTGCCAATAAATAAATTTTCAGCTACCGTCAGATTCGGACACAAGGTGATTTCCTGATACACCGTGCTTATCCCAAGCTTTTGGGCTTCCTGAGGCGACTTGATAGTTACTGGCTTATCATTTCCTTTAATACTAATCTCTCCGGCATCCTTAGAGTAAACACCTGTCAAAACCTTAATTAAGGTTGACTTCCCCGCACCATTTTCGCCCATCAGTGCATGGATTTCACCTTCACGTAGAGTAAAATCTACGTTTTGTAAGGCCCGAACGCCCGGAAAACTCTTATAAATTCCTCTCATAGTAAGTACTGTATCTTGCATAGTAATAATAATCTAACCTCCGTTCATGCACTATTTTTAGACATTATCCTGCATTTTTCTGATATAGCGAAGCAGAAACTCGCCATCCGCTTCGCTATCCTTGATAGGTTAAATGCGCGGTACCAGAATCTGCGAACTATATCCACATACTCGGCGCCGCGCATATTTGAACAATATCTTACCTTATTCTTCATTGAATCACCGGATATTTAAAACCGATCACTCTATCCAAAATATCAGCTTTGCAGTTATTTTTGAAAATGGATTAATAAGAACGTGCATCAACTATTTCTTGTGTAATGGTAGCACAGTCAAACATTTCCTCGTCAACATAGGCATTCTTATCAACAGTTTCGCCAGCTTCAAGCGCATTAATAAGTTTAACAATACGTGGACCATGTAAAGGATTACACTCAACGTCAAGGTTAAATTTGCCTGCAAGAACCTTCTCAAGTGCCCATTTATTAGCATCAAAAGCGATAACCTTTACATCACCATCTTTACCATATGTAATACCAGCAGCGTCCATTGCATCACATGCACCACGAGCCATATTATCATTCTCAGCATAAACAACTGTGAATTTAGTTCCACCAGCGATCAAATCAGCTACAGCCTGTTTCGCAAGAGTTTCATCCCAACCCTTCATGTTTTGGTTGAAAACGATTTCCCAGCCGTTAGCCTTTGCGCCGTCTTCAATTGCTTTGGAACGTCCAAGTTGAGCGGATGATCCTGTGTCACCACCAAGTACAACAATCTTGTTTTCAGCAAGTGCTTGACCTTTCAGCCAATCAACAGCCTTATTGCCTTCTGCTTCGAAGTCAGAGCAAACCATTGCGGTGTAAAGATCTTCTGACAATTCAAGCTTACGGTCAGACATAATAAATGGTATTCCAGCTTCCTTTGCAGCCTTAGCTACATCTTCCCAACCTGCGGACTGAAGTCCTAAAACAACAAGATAGTCAACCTCTTCTTGGATAAGTTGCTGTGCCTGAGAGATTTGTTTTGCATGGTCACCTTCACCAAAAACCATTTTAATCTCGAAACCTGCTTCTGCAAATGCTTCGTTAAATGATTTTGTGTTTGCTGTACGCCAGTCTGACTCATTAGCGTTTGTTTGTACAACACCAACGGTAACTTTTTTGTCTGTGTCAGGAGCTTTACTAGTATCGGGAGCTTTACTAGCGTCAGCTGATTTCTCTGGATCCTTAGATGCATCGTCTGCACCTGTACTTGCGCTGTTACCACATGCTGCAAGCGATAACACAAGTGTTAATACCATAATTAATGACAATAACTTTTTCATAAATTTCCTCCAATCATTTTTTAACTCCTTTTATAGAGTTTCTGGTATGTACAAGTATAGTAGTCTTATACAATAAACAATACGGAGATTTTTCCTAACATTGTAGTATATTTTACTGTGCTTTCTTTTATGGTTCGGTATTGGTTAAGATTTCTATAAATTATGTTTGTTTTTTTACGTTTTATCTAATAGCTTCGTCCGATACGGTCTGTGCTTGCGTTTTCCGCTTCAAAGATCTTTTCATCTACATAAGATACTTTATCTACCTTTTCTCCCCTTTCCAAACGTTCGATAATCTCTGCTATTAGCGGTCCTTGCAAAGGGTTACATTCAATATCAACATTTATTAAGCCTGCTTCCATCTTATCAAATGCTTCTGAAACCGCATCAAAGGAAATGATTATGATATCCCCATTCACACCGCAGGTTAATCCCGCTTCCTGTATGGCCTCAATTGCACCAAATGTCATATCATCATTTTGTGAAACCAAGACATCAATATCCTCATGTTTTCGCAAAAGCTCATTCATTACCTCTTTGCCCTTAGCCTTCGTAAAATCGCCGTTTTCACGTGCAAGAATATTCCAGTTCTTATGCTTACTGGCTATATCATTAAATCCACTGGTACGTCCTATCTGTGCAGTGGAATTTGGAGTACCTTCTAGTACAACGATATTAACGATATCCGAAGAGTCATTTTCCTCAGAATTATCCTTTTCTTTAGAAGTGTCTTTTCCCTCTGAAGTATTCTCATCTTTAGAAGTATCCTTTTCTTTAGAAGTATCCTTTTCCTCATCATTATTCGCTTTCGTTCTTTTCTCAAGATATTGTTCCAACCAATGCCCGGCTTTCTTGCCTTCTGCATATTTATCCGTGCCCACGCTTGCAATGTAAAGGCTGTCATCTCTCGTATCAATCATACGGTCTACAAGTATTACCGGAATGCCAGCTTCCTTCGCTTCCTCCAGTACAGTATCCCAGCCTGTCTCTGTTGTTGGTGCAATCACGATATAATCCACTTCCTGAAATATAAAGCTTCTTACGTCCTTAATCTGGTTCTCCTGCTTTTGTCTGGCATTGCTAAAAATCAGAGAAAATCCATTCTGAACTGTCAGTGCATTCTGGATTGATTTTGTATTCGCCGTGCGCCAGTCCGATTCCGAGCCAAGCTGTGAAAACCCAACGACGATCAAATCAGACTGTTTATCTTGTGCATTATCTTTATCATAGTATTGTTGTATTTTGATTGGTCTCAGGCTGCAATTTACTAGAATAATCGGAATAGCCAGAAAAATAACTAATATAATTACGAGTTTTTTATTCATACTCTCCCCTCATTTCTTTCAATCAACCTTGCCGGTATCATAATCGCAATAATTGTGCCTTCACCTTTTTTGCTTTGAATATCTAATCCATACATACTACCATAATTTAATTTAATCCGCTTATTCACATTGGCCAAACCAAAACCAGTGCTCTGTTCACTCCCAGGGAATTCAACTGCCCTTCTTAACGCGTTTAACTCCTCATCATCCATTCCTATTCCGTTATCCATAACTTGAAAGCAGATATTATCCCCTCTTTTTTCACCGATTACCGTGATTTTTCCTCTGGCCCGTAACATTTTAATTCCATGATATAGAGAATTCTCAACCAGCGGTTGCAACGTCAGCTTCAATATCTGATATTGATACAGTTCTTTCTGTATTGCGATTTCGTAATCTAGAATATCGCTATATCTAGACTGCTGTATCTGCAGATAGCTTTTAATATGTATTTCCTCTTCCAAAATCGATATAAAATCCCTTCCCTTACTGACCGCAACCCTGAAAAACTCAGATAGCGATACTACGATGTCAATCGCTTCTTTATTCTTATTTCCTTCGATTAGCCAGATAATTGTATCTAACGTATTATATAGAAAATGAGGATTAATCTGTGCCTGCAAAAGCTTTGATTCCATATTTCTTAGGTTTTCCTGTTCCTGCCTTATACTGTTGACCTGCTGTTCTAACTTGATAGCCATATCGTTAAAACTATCAGATAATACCGACAATTCATCATGATTCTCACACGATGTCCTCGTTGTAAAATCACCTTTTGCTACCAACGCAGTCTTTTCGCATAACATTTTAATAGGTTTTGTAATGCTATCCGTTAACAAGACATTCATTAAGAAAGAGGCTATAATAATGGAGGCCAGAGCTACTATCATCGTCAGAATAACTCTTGCCACCTGCTCATTCAGACTCTGTCTTATTGCCTCAAAATTCTGAGTTTCATAATAGATATAATATTGGATTTCTTCTTGAAAAAGCTCTGTCAGAATATATATATCAGATTCTAACATCTCGATGTTCTCTTCATAACGCCCCGGGTAATCAAGACTATCGCGGATTTCATTGATTCTATCTTCCAAAGTATCAAGATTAAGCAGGATACGCTTAATCCAACCCAGACTTTCCCGTCCTGTGGTAATCTCCTGTAAGTTTGTAAAACTTTTTCTCGCATCTGATATTAACTCATATGGGTTTTCTAAATCGTGATTATCATCAATGGAATCGAAAGTTTCTGCTTCAACAACAATCTTATACATACTCTCGTCCATCTCGTTTTTAAAATTCAAGTTATAATTATTCGCTGCTGTTATTCTTCGTACAATCGTATCATATGCCGTGCTGTAATTATGTAGGGCAGTAATCTGGTAAACTGAGAGAATAATCATCGGAACAATGATGATAGCAGCTACCAGGATAAGTTTCATCCGCAGCGGATATTTGATCCGTTTTCCATTCGTATATTGCGTCATTCTTCACCTTTCCCCTGTAGCCTGTACTCCGACGGCGTACAATTCTGCGTCTTTTTAAAAATGTAACTAAAATAATGGGAATCAAGATAACCTACCAAATATCCAATTTCTGTTATCTTCCTGCCTGAGCATCTTAGGTACTCTTTTGCTTTGGCCATACGGATATCGGTAAGGTATTCAATAAAAGTCATACCTGTCTCTTGATTGAATAGTGAGCTAAAATAATTGGGGCTGATATTGACCTTTGATGCAACCTTATCTAGCGTTAGATCGCTCATGGAATATGAATGATGAATATATTCCTTCGCGTTTTCAATGAGTCCGGAATATCTTTTCTGACTGTTCTTATTGCGTAGATCAATCGCTCCCTTTAGTAAGGTCTTATAGAATTTGCAGCATTCCTCCAGGCTCGTAAGTTGCTCGGTAATATCATTCATATTCTTAATGCTGTTATCTATCATTTCCTTAGAATACTCAAGATCTTTTAAAAATTTCATAATAGCGGAATATCCATCCATCATAATATACTGTCTAAAAAGGGTGGAACTCATAGCATTGGTATCGAGTTCATCAAAATACCTGTCTACAAATTCATCAACATCCTGCAATGTACCCCTCTTTAAGAATTCTTCTAGTAACGTTCGATCAAGCTTCTCAAGATTTAACTCACTGACATTAAGAACTCGATTTCCTATCTGCTCATTCATGATGCGCACCTCATGATGGGATAAGAACTGATCGCCACGTTCAAAATAACGCAGCGAATAAGCCCTGTTCGCATCAAGAAAGGACTGCTTTATATCGCGTATACGATAAACTTCTCTTCCAATTCCTCCAAAATAATGTACCCTGCCGTCACAGATATTTCTTAACACTTCGCACAATTCTTTCGTTAACACATCGATTTGCTCTTTATTCTCTCCTAAAAGAACAAATGCCCAACCCTCCATACCACGTTCAAATACTTTTATGTCAGAATATTTCTTTAAATCTTCCTGCATTCTGGCTTCGCATTGTACTATTTCATTAGAATATTCATACATATCCTCTTTCGCTTTAAGTTGAAACAGAATAACGCAATAAACACTAGCTACCATATTGATACCTAGTTCTTCTCCCATTTCAATAATCTGTGAAAGCGACATTCTCCTACTGACCAATGCATTAAAGAAATCTTTTCTTTTTTCACCCTGCTTCTGATAAACCAAAAGCTGATACTGCTCTAGTATCTGTTTTTCTTTCCGTTCCTTTTCAATTGTAGCCGCTGCGTTTTTTACTGATGCCATCAGCTTACTGGATGTAACTGGTTTTAGCAAATATTCTGTGATGCCAATATCAATCGCCTGCTGCGCATAGGAAAAATCACTATAGCCGCTGATAATGATTATTTTTAGCTGAGGCATCTCCTTCTTTAATAGTTTACTTAGCTCCAGACCATCCATAAACGGCATCTTAATATCAGTGATAAGAATATCCGGTTGCTCTCTTAAAATGGTAGGGTAAGCTAATTCGCCATCACTTTCATCTCCGACGATTGTAAATCCTTCTTCTTCCCAATGGATATTATGCTTAATACCTTCTCTTACTACAATCTCGTCTTCTACGATAAAAACCTTATACATAATTCCCCCTAAAAACTGTGCCGTATTAGTATTAATACATATTGTACCATAATTAACCATTATAAGAAATGTTTTCTAATAATAATTCTTTGTTTTATTAACCTTTTCATAACTTTGAACAACAAAAGACGCACCCATCAACTAGTGTTAATGAGTACGTCATTTATGGTTATACCACCGTAAGAGAATCGTCTTACTCTTCTGGTAAAAGTTTTATGATTTTAAATGTCGAATTTATAATAAGCCATATCTGTGGATAGTAGCTCATAATATTCCATAAACCAGTGCCTTGCAATTTATTATCTATTGCTAGTGTGACAATCTCATTAATTGTTCTCGCATCAACAAACCATACTTCATAATCGATAGTCTCAATCGGTAATTCATTCACATACCTAAAGTGTGGTGTTTTAGAGACCTCATCAAAAAGAATGGGGGTATCTGTTACATTAGCCAAATTAATTGATGCACTTATTGAGTAAGCATTCGCTCTGGTAAATCCTTCAATATAGGGAAGTGTCCACAAATAACCCAATAATGGAAAGCCAATATTAAGCTTTTTAGGCTCAATCATTGTTTTAACATAATCCAAATACTCTGAGATATCTTGTATCGAAGCAACTGGCCTAGGGGGTCCATAGAGTGTTCCCCAATAAAATCGCCTCAAGAACGTTCCTTCAATTAGGTTATTAAATTCAGAATAATCTACTCGTTCGAATTTATCACCATTCTCTTCATCGCTAAATTCCGAATCTATGGTTATAAACACCTTAAAGCCGGCTTCATTAATTAAAGGAACTACTCTTTTTAGAAATTCAATATATAACGATTGGGATCTTTCGTTTAACATTGTAAATACAATATTGACACCATAATATCCTTTTTCTTGCATGATCTCAACTATTCTGTTGGCTTGATTTATTTGATTATCAACATTTAACAGAATCTCATACACTAACTCTGGAGACCGTTCGCCCCTGAAATTTAAACCTGATACAAGCAACAAAGGCTGTACTCCGAATTGTTTTGTCATAGTAATAATATCAGTTTCGTCGTAAACGGATACTAACCCCCCTTTTGGAGCCAACGTATAATTAAAAATGTTAAGATAGGTTAAATAGGGTAAAGTCATTCTTAAAATATCTTTTCCCACAAAAGAAAACACATAGCCACTTGTCATGGTCTCTCCTTTTGTTTGATAGCTGATAACGATCATTTGCCCTACAATAAGGGTTTCATCTTCCCAAAGATGTGGATTGTTCCTATATAGCTGCATTAAAGGAATATTATAATCCTTAGCAATGCTTATCAAAGTATCTCCATCCTTAACTATATGTATTTGTTTTGGATAAGTAATTACCAACGTATCACCGACTGCCAGATTATTTGGATCTGAAACAAAATTCTCTTGTTGTAATCTTTTTTCTGATACTCTGTACTTGCTTGCAATTGAGGTAATCGTATCCCCTTCTTGTACTACATATACAATCATATACTTATATAAAACCCCTAGTTTTTATAATTATATGAATTGCTTTTAATATCTATTACACAGTCTGCACATGCTTCTAGGACTAATTGACAGTTATAGTTGTTTTTATGGGGTTACTCAATTTCCTATTTCAATTTCCTATTTCAATCTCCATTGTATTCCAATTATGGTTTGAATACTTGATTTCTTTTAAATTACCTTTATAAATCAATCTACCTTCTATATTCAGCAGACTTTGAGGTCTTACTAGATTTCTTGATATATTAAGATCTGCAATGCCGCTTTCCTTTAAAATGTGATACACAAATTCTGAGCACAAGAAGCTATAATCACTGCATACTGGTATGTTTAATAAGCTATGAAGAAGTCCCATATAGTTATATTTATAAAGCTCACTATGATAAATGAAATCATCTAATATAGCTTTCGCCAGTTCATACTGCTGCTTTGATACCTCAACCTCAATTATTGCACCGGGCAAGGTACTGCTGAATTTGTATATTCCTTCATTAATGTCCTCTTTTTTAAATCTTCCAATAAAAGGGTTATTGGTATTCCTTCTTCCAAAGCTATACATATGGTTAAGCTCTTTATCTAAAGAAATAGCCGCGTGAGTATATTCATCATTTTTAAAAATCTGGATAAACCTGGACATCATCGTATTCGTTCTTGTCAGGACCATATATAAACAGTATTTTCTCATCTTCTAGTTCCTCCCTGAGTTAATTGATGTTCAGTTTCCTCCTCCAGTCAATGGTGATTTTCCATCTCATAACACCATTTCGCTATCTCTGTACTTCTTCATTTATCACTATTGTCAAACAGCACTTCCTCGGTAATACGCTCACTTAGGTCAAATAATCGCTTTGCGTTTCTTCTTGATTTGGCAGCTTTTGACGTTTTTTCCACCTTACAACGATAATAATATTTTCCTGTTATTTCACTTACCTCTGGACTGGTCGCTAAGTAAATAGCAGTTTTTGCTCCTTCTTCCGGTGTTAAAAATATCGGCTTTAATAACCTGGTTATGCTCTTTCCAAAACCTGTTTTCCGATCAACTCCCATGGAAGTTGCTACCGCTCCAGGATGACAGCAATTCACTGTAATTCCCCTGCTTTTTATTCTTATTGCTAATTCTCTTGTAAATAATACATTAGCAAGCTTAGATTGACTGTATGCTCTTATTACATTATAGCCCTTGGATAAATTATAATTATTAAAATGAATCTTTCCAACTTTATGTGCTCCAGAAGATACCACTACAATCCTGCTGCCCTGTTTCATCAAATCAAGTAGTCGTAGTGTTAATAGGAAATGTCCGATGTGATTCACCCCGAACTGTTCCTCCAAGCCATCCACCGTTTCTCTTCTATTCATGTAGATTACTCCTGCATTGTTCACCAATACATCTACCCTTACATATCTTTGTCTAAATTCATCGGTGAAATTTCTGATACTTTCCATACTGCCAAGGTCACACTGCATAAGCTGAATATCCCGTTTTGTATTTACTATCAATTCATCTAAAGCAGCTTGTCCTCGTTCCATATTTCTACATAACATAATAACTAAATAGTCATTATCTGCAAGTGCAGCCACTGTTGCCTTACCCATACCGGAATTTCCACCGGTAACTATAGCTATTTTCTTATTAGTATCCATAATTAACCTCCACTGCTTAGATTTACTGTCACCTACGGATGAGCGGTAATAACATTACTCCAGTTGTGCATAGCTAAACTGGATTTATCTACATTCTACCACATGGTTTTTTCATTTACTATCAATTTAAGGATAAAAGAAGTGCCTCATTCCAATTATTTCTCGGAATGAGGCACTCTGAAGCACACTTAAAACTACTGTGATATTTTTTTCGTTCTTTCTGAATCAGTCCCTATATTCTTATTTCTTTTTTCCACTTTACCAACACCGATTTTTCGTTCATTCTTCAAAATACCACTCTTTGTTTTTTTCTCTTCTATAAGCTTTTTCATTTTCTCAATATCATTCATTGACATTTTTTTATCTCCATTCATTTATTAATCTATTCATTTCACTAATACTAGTTCTATTAACATCAGTGTTAGCTATATTATAATAACATATACTACTACAGAAATCACCAGGCGTCTAGTATAATGCTTCCCTCCTTTTATCTTTTAAGCATATATCTAATCCCTTTTAGATAATGGCCATTCGCAATCTCTAGCATTCCCTCCAAGACATAATTGCTCAAGCCGCCACTTATTTTCATAGCGGAGAGAGAACAATCTGTCGCAGATGTTATCATCATTCGAAAGGTAGGATTGTTATAATCAACTTTTCCTTCAAAGCCCTTCGCTACTTTTTTTTCAACGACTTTGTACATAATTTTCATAGTCAGAGAATAATCTTTTAGCTCCGTCACAGTATTCTCCATCGTAAATTGTCCTTTTATAAGAGGCTTTTCTACGACCGTGTGACCTAGTAATCTCTCCCATTCTTGTTGGGTTGGAATTCCCAAAGGCTTATCATACCAACTTCCCGCTAGTTCTTGTTGAAGTTCTAATTCATCACCCTCAAGGAATAGCTCTGTCTCGAGCAGGAGGTCTCTACTGTTACCTCCAAGCTCGATTAAGTAAGCTCCTCTTGCTACTTTCCATCCCCCATTCCAGATAGCAAAACTTCGTTTATCAAGATAAATTACAGCTTGCTTCGTTTCACCAGGTTTCAGGAATAATTTATGAAAACCTTTTAACTCCCTAATAGGTCGGTGAATACCATTTACAGGGGGTGCCACATATAACTGTACCACCTCCGCTCCTTCATATTCACCAGTATTGGTAACATCCAGAATTACCTTATATTGATTATTCTCTTCGGAGGTTGTCTCCACTCTAAGATTCGAATAATGAAAGCTGGTATAGGATAATCCATAACCAAAAGGAAAGCGTACAGGGGAATCGGCCTTATCATAATATCGATAACCCACGTAGATTCCTTCTCTATAATGAGCATCTTTCTTATTATAATAAGAAGCACTAATACAGTCCTCATAGACAATCGGCCAGGTCTCAGCAAGCTTACCTGCGGGTATCGCTTTTCCATAAAGCAGATTAACAATTGCCTCACCACCTGCTTGACCAGGAAGAGCCATATAAAGCACAGCCTTTACCTTATCAATCCAGGGAATTTCCACTACACTGCCGCTCATTAATACAACTACCGTGTTCGGGTTAGCCTCTGCTACCGCTGCAACCAGGAGATTGTGCCCTTTGGGCATCTTCATATCCTTTCGATCAAAGCCCTCAGACTCGTAACTATCCGTAAGTCCGGCAAATACGATCGGAATTTCCACCTTCTTTGCCAATGCGACAGCTCTTTGCAGCTGCTCCTTCGTAGTATCTCCCTCTCTATTGCAGCCCTCTTCATATGGTACTTTCCTAAGAACATCGGTTACATTAACAAACTTGGTGGGGTTGATGTGACTGCTTCCGGATCCCTGATAGCGTATCTCCTCTGCCATTGCTCCGATGAAGCCAATTTTCTTTTTTGAATCTAATGGAAGTATTGCATCATCATTTTTCAAAAGCACCGCACTCTGCTCGGCAGCAACTCTTGCCAGCGTATGATGCTCCTTTAAATCATAGTTATACTCCTTGTCTAGTGCCTTGTTTGCATTCATAATCATCTCAAAAACTCGTGTAGCACAGATATCGATTTGCTCTTCACTGATGATACCGGCTTTAACAGCCGCCAAGGTCTCCTTCTCCATGTATGCGGATCCACCAGGCATTACCAGGTCGCAGCCCGCACGAAAACCTTCTATTCTATCATGCATTGCTCCCCAATCTGTTACCACCATCCCCCGAAAGCCCCATTCCTCACGTAAAATATCGGTTAAGAGCTCTTTATTATCACTGCAATACGTTCCGTTGAGTTTATTATAAGCACACATAACCGTTGCCGGCTGTCCTTCTTTTACCGCAATTTCAAAGGCGGTCAGATAAATTTCCCGTAAGGTGCGTTCATCCAGTATACTATCAGAGGAAAATCTCTTTTTTTCCTGATTGTTACATGCAAAGTGCTTCAGGCTGGTTCCAATGCCATCCTTCTGGGCCTCTCTAATATACGCAGCGCCCAATTTTCCAGAAAGATACGGATCTTCTGAAAAATACTCAAAGTTCCTTCCGCAAAGAGGATTTCTTTTGATATTTACTCCTGGACCTAATACGACACCAACCTTATTAGCGGCAGCTTCTTTTGCTATGGCTGCTCCAATCTTACCAAGTAGATCCGTATCCCAGCTACAGCCTGTAGTAGCTGCAGTTGGAAAACAGGTAGCTGGTATTGATTGATTAATCCCCAACATATCTGTATCGTTCTCCTGTTTACGAAGTCCATGTGGTCCATCACACATCATCATATGAGGAATCCCATATCCATCCATCTTTTTTGTATGCCAAAAATCAGCACCGCTGCCCAGAGCTATTTTATCCTCTAAGCTCATTTGTTTTAATATCTCTATGTAATTCATTCTTATCACCCCGTATATAACATCTTATCGTTTTATGTATAGCTTGAAAGTGAAACGTTTCTATCTCTTACACGCTTATTGCGTATTACTATAAATATTATATCACTAATTAGTGGTTTATAGATACTAATTAACTAATTTGCATTAAATGAATCCGCTTTGACTATTCCAAAGGTGTAATTTGACTTAGTGTTAAGGTTTTAGATGCATCCTAGGAAACAAAGAAGGGCACTCTTTTAAGAGTGCCCTCAACCATAATCCATCAATACTATAACTGCTATTTCTTTTTCACCGGAATCCAAATTTCACTTCTATATTTCGGGTTTCCTGTATCAGGACTCTCATTCCACAGAATTTCAGGTCCTGGGGCTGACTCGTATCCTGAAGAAGGAAACCACTCTGAGTATATCCTACCCCACACATTCTGAAGTGTTTGTGGAAATGGTCCAATCGATTCGAATACTGCCCAGGTTCCAGAATCGATATTTAATACATCAAATTCTTTAGTTTTATTACTTGATGTTGCGACCCCAATGTAATGATCCAGCTCACCCTTTTCTTGCATTCTCCCTTCGGAAAAATTAGTAGATGCACTAATAATTCCTGATGGTTCTACATTTGAAATTGATTTTAATTGTTTAATAACCTCCGGTGTTAATAGTTCGGTCATTTTTGCAATTTCTGGATTGGCACCTTCAAAAATAACAGGAACTCTTTTCTTAAACCCTACTAATTTAAAAGTCTCTTTTTCAACAATACGATAGTTCATTTCGCATCCTCCTTTAATTGATAACTGGAAGGTCATTCGAGGATAAGCTTTTAATTGCATATTCTCACTTCTTGCTTCAGAAGGGAGAATGCCATGCATAGAATGAAAAGCACGGGAAAATGAATCTGCTGAATTATAGCCATATCTGACTGCTACATCAATTATTCTCAAATCCCTATCCTTTAAATCTAGTGCAGCCAGAGTCAGTCTTCTTCTCCGAATATATTCTGATAAGCTTACTCCTGATAAAAAAGAAAACATCCTCTTAAAATGATACTCTGAACAGTAAGCAATTTTAGAAATTTTACTATAGTCGATATCCTCCGTTAAGTGTTCTTCAATATATTCCATTGCATTATTCATACTACTTAAAGTATCCATCAAGCAACCTCCTTTCATCGTAAATATTATCAAAGGATGAATTACATCATCCGACAATCTGTGCACAATATAATCGACTTTCATATGAGTTTGTCATTGAATATTAGCTCCTTTTAGCAGTTCAACCTCATTTACCAGTCTTTGTAGAATCTCGATTCCTTTTCTTGTACAATCTACATCAGTTGATATTAAGGAAATAACCTTATCAATCCTTTCCTTGTAATCGTTTGGCTTGATCATAAAACCATCAATCATTTTAACCGCCTTTTTTTCATTGATACAGTATTCTCTGTTTATAGCAAATAAGACTTGATTAAGGGAAGATATGCTTCGATAACAATGTCCACAAACATAGGATACATCGTCTTTCTCTATATTTTTTTCAGCGAGCATGAATGAGAAACCTGCCTCAAACATAAAAAATTCACCCAACCCTTTTTGCAAAGCTTTCGGATAACCTTCTGCTTGCTTTTTTAATTCAAAAAAGTTCTCATCATTTGCATATTGAATTTTGCTGATTGCCAATTCTCCACGGTACATCGCGCTCATATACCCATGAGGGTGCCCTGTCTGATAATTGGCGGTAACATTTCCTTGCTCCGTATCTTTGATTATTTGATCCACCCGTTTCATATCACGTAAAATCAAATCAACATGATACCCATTTATAACTAACCATCCACCGCCATTAACCCAATCTCCCCACGCTCCAGGAGGTACAACAAGGTTGCTTCTATGCTCATCATCTAGTTCTGTAGCAAGTTGATTAATGGCAACCAGGTCAAATGATTCTAAATTGTAATAAATTCCGATATCGATATCAGAATCCTCTGTATGGGTGCCTCTTGCACGTGAGCCCCCTAATACAATGCCTTCAATACAAGGCAAAGAGGATAATTTCTCTGTTACTAATTGAATAATATGATCTACCATAAGAACACTCCTTTTATCGCTTGGCTTATCAGAAATCATTCATTAATTGCCTCGATACCAAGTTGTTTAAGCTTATCAAGATTATCCCTCATATTCTGTAGAACTTCCGTAGAGTGTCCCTCCCATTCTAAGACTTCACCCACAACTCGCAGTGGATACTTAGTGCGGTAGGACCTCGTTGGGTTTCCCGGGAACTTTTTATCCGTCAGATTGGGGTCATCCTCGAATAAACCAGTAGGTTCTACAATATAAATCCGACCAGGTTTGTCGCCCGTCGCAAGTTCAGCTCCCCAGATAGCAGCGTCAATCGTCGCGGTAAGATAGACGTAATTTGCCTTCTTTCCCTCGCCATAGTTTGAACGATATCCAACTTCCAATAAATCTCCAGTCTTTAAGTCAGCTTTTGTACCGTGGTAGAAAGGTCCTAGGTCCAAGGTTTTACTGTTTGATTCATTTTTATTAGTTCCAATTAAGTCTTCTTTTTCTTCCATACAATGTTCTCCTCTCAAAATCCAATTCGTTGCCGTCTACTTGTAATAGACATAGAAAATTCTAATCCTTATTGTACATTTTCGTACTTCTATCCAATATATCTTTTGCTACCAATCTCATTTCCTCAGGATATAATACCTGTCCATAACACAAAAGTGCTCTTATGTCTTCTTTGGCAACATTCTTGCTATGTAAATTAATCCTTGCAATAACGAAATCGTCAACCTTTTTTATACCAATGATATCATAATTATGAAATACTGATTCATATGACTCTTGAACCTTAATCTCGACCGGATAATACTCACTTTCGTTTTTACTCTCTTTAAAAGCTTTAATAGAAAGAGTCCAATAACTCTGAAGAACAAAGTCATCTGGAATGGTAAAAGATTCTTGGAGCATAGATATGCACTTAATTCTTGAACAGTGAAAAGTCCTTATTTCCTGCCTGGTATCGCAAAAAGCTACCAAATACCATGCAGCATATTTGAGGACCAGACCATACGGAGCAATGACTCGATCAGACTTTGTTTTATCACTTTGAGTATATTGAATATGAAGCTTCTGTTGTAAGAACAACGCCTTCATGATGGGCTGTAAGTCAATCTCTGTAGATGCTTCTTCCCACCAGCTTTTTTTATCAATTAATATTTTCTGTTTACTCTCATCACTTAATCTATCCTTACTCAGGTATTTGAAGTTCATTCCGCTTTCTAATGCATTAATAAGCCGTTCTTGCTCCGGCATAGCATACAAATGAGTGACTAAGGTCTTAAAGGTAACGTCAGTTTGATCAAGATTCAATTGATAGCCATCAACAAAAGCAATCCCGCCATATTGACCGGTTGTCGTGATGATAGGATACCCAGCTTCACATAAAACATCAATATCTCTATAGATTGTACGAATAGATACTTCAAGAGCATTTGCCATATCATGGGCTTTTACTTTACCCTCTTGATCTAGTTTCATCAAAATGCGAATTAATCGATGCACTCTCATAAACTTTTCTCCTTTTATGACATACTGATGTCATAAATATTCTAGTACAATAAATGTATCAAATAAAAGGAGAGATTACAATGCATATCGGTATATTGGGAACTGGATTTGGAAAATATCATGGAGAACTTTACAAAAAAATTGACCCCTCAATTCAATTAACCTTTTGGGGTCGGAATGAAGAGAAATTAAGAAGGATTCAAGCGGAATTGAAATGTAATTATACTACAGATATTAATACATTTTTAGATGATAAAACCTATGATTTTATTGATATTTGTTTACCTTCACAAATACATACAGAATATGCTTTAAAGGCCTTGAAGAAAAACCACTCCATATTCATAGAAACCCCTGCAGTAACCTCGATCGAAGATGGTAGAACGATTATGGAAGTTGCAAAGAAAACCGAGAAGAAAGTCTTAGTAGACATGTTTCTACTGTATGACCCATATTATCGTATGATTCATGACTTAAGTCAAAGCAAACAATACGGTACGCTTAAACACCTTACAATCTACCGAAGAACACCTCCGATATGGGGCAAACTCGGAAGTGATAGCATCGCTACGGCATTAATGATTCATGATTTAGACTTTGCGACATGGCTTGGCAATGATCTGAATCTATTTTCCTTTAATGTTACCACAAATTCCGATAATTCAGGGGCAGTGATTGATTGTCTTTTATCAAATAACTCTCTCACTGTTCATGTTCAAGGAAACTCTATGCTTTCTATGGGAGCACCGTTTACGGTTGGATATGAGGCCACCTTCGATAATGCAACTATCAGTTACTCGGAAAAGTCGTTTGAAGATGCTGTTGAGACCGAATGTTATCTTTATTCTAATGGAAAAAAAGAAAAAGTTATCTTTGAACCCGAAGAGCACTGCTTAGATTTACTCAGAGGAGTCATCAGGGATTTTAATAATCAAGGAAGTAGCGATTTGGCATTAGAAAACGCCCTACATGGTCTGGCGATTGCTTTTAAGTTGACAGATTCATCTGTGGTTTAGATTCCTTAATATTCGTTATCTACAAAATGAGCACCACATATATTGCAACGCGTGTCATCTTTCTTAATCTCTCTATTTCCACAAACTTGACACTCATATTTGTGTTCACTGATTACCAATTTTTTTATCCGTTGACTATGATAATATGCATTCAGTTTCTTATCTTGGTGTAGTTCAATTATAAGTAAAACACTAAATCCCACAAGAATAATAACTCCAATGGTGAAAGAAATATACGATATTATATGAAGCATACTAAAATCAAAAGGAATTATCATTATACCTATAGGCAATACAATCGCCAAGACTATTCCAAGTAATATAACTTTGCCACCATACCAAATTGAATTTATTTTTTTCATATTTCTCCTTGTCACATTAAATGTGCTCTATGAATCTATTGACATAAATAGTACTATATAAAACACAGAAGGTTACACGGCTGATAAAATGAGCATCCCTGTCGAGACAATAAAAGGATCTGTTACCCACGATATGTTCTCGTAAACCCATATCGTGGGCATTAGTTCAGTTCATAGATTGACCATGTAATACCAAATTTTATAATGATTTTTTATTGGAGGATCGATTTATCCTTTTATAATATCATTTACTTCTTCCATCTGCTTTTTTGTTAATGGTCCAAAATCCAGCGCTCTGATATTGGATTCAACCTGCTTAACATTCTTAAATCCAGGAATGGGCACCATGAATGGGCTTCTTGCCCAATTCCACGCCAACGCTCCCTGCGACATGGTACGCCCGCCAGAAGTGATAATCTCTCTAATAGCCTCCAGTTTCTTAAGTAATTGACTGTTTGGAACTCCTTGATTAAAATATACCATCCAGTCTAATGATCCAGAGCGAATGTCGTCTTTTGGTAACTTGCTGTTTAGGTTATACTTACCCGACAGCAATCCCATAGCCAACGGCTGTCTGTTTAATCCCATGACTTCATGTTCATCAATAAGTTTAATCATTTCTTCATTATTCGCAAATATATTTAGGTCAAATTGTATTGCACTGCATGCGGGATACTGTAAAATTGCATCTGCTTTATTGGGAGCATCCGTACTCCAGCCATAACTGCGGATATCGCCTCTTTCTCTTAGAATCTCAAGTGTCTCTACTACATCATCAATTTGCTCTAACGTTACAGACTGCAAATGAAGTTGATAAATATCAATGTAATCCGTACGAAGTCTTCTTAGCGAATCATGACATTCTGCTATAATCGATTCTCTCTCTATACTTTCTCCCCGTCCTTCTTTTTTCACATCATCACAAGGACATCCAAACTTGGTAGCGATCAGAACTTTATCTCTCACATCATGTAACGCTTCCCCAAGTACTTTCTCGCTATGTCCATAACCATACGTGGCTGCTGTATCGAATAATGTGATTCCACTCTCATATGCATATCTCAGAGCTTTGATTGAATCCTGATCGTCTACTTTTGACCAACCAAGGGGAAGACCTTCTGGTCCCCAAGTACCGCCGATAGCCCAGCATCCCATTCCTAATGGTTTTATTGTTTGATTCAGTTGCTTAATATTAAGTTCCATAGTCTCACTTACCTCCTGATTTTTACTTCTTATTTTAGCTACTATATATCATAAAATCATAATAGCTACGAATGCAGGTATGTTCAAGGTCCACTTCTTTATGTATTTCATAGAACCAATTTATTCATGTGATTGTATTTATTACGGTTCTAAGGCGATTTTTAATCTTTTCACTCCTTCTTCTATCTCACTAAAACTTAATTCTCCATATCCCAAAACAAGTTCATTTTGGTGATTTCCTTTCACTATCGAATAATTCTCTACAAAATCAACAATGACGCCGCCCTCTTCTAGCGACTGCGTATCCTGATCTGTAAAATCTCTACGATATTTAAAGAGTAGATGCAAACCAGCATATTCTCCGGATACCTCCGCATGAGTTTCAAAAGCCTCCTCGATACATTTCATCAGATGCAACCGCTTCTTTTCATAGACTTTTTTTATTTTGTATATATGTTTATCCAAATACTTATATTCAAGAAATTCAGCTAATGCCAGCTGTAAGGTTGGGTTGACCCACAGATTCGAAATCTCCATTTGTTTCATCATCATATCACACAAATGATGTGGAACAATCATATAACCGATTCGCAGAGAGGGAGAGAATATTTTGCTAAAACTTCCACAATAAATAACCCGTTCCGGGTCCAGATTACGAAGTGGCTGCAATGGTTCACCCCTATACCTGAATTCACAATCATAATCATCTTCAATCACATAAGCATTCTTCTGATTGGCATACTGTAATAAGGCAATACGGCGTGCTACCGGAAGGATTCCACCAATCGGAAACTGATGAGAGGGAACCACATAGATTAAGTCCGTCTTTGGAATCATTTTTAAACCTTCTATCTCCATACCCTGTGCATCAACCGAAACAGGAAGTAATTCATAATTATAATTGGAAAAGTTATGACTTACAAAATGAATGCACGGATCTTCTATCGCAATTTTGTTATACATCTTTTTAAAGGTTTTTGCTACGAGCTCTACTCCACCAGAGGTTCCGGGTGTAATAATAATCTGATGATAATCGCATACAATTCCTTTTACCCTATACACATAATCACAAATAGCTCTCTGTAATTTTTCTTGCCCGACAAAGTTGCTATAAGAGTTCACTTCGAGCTCCTCTTCCATGCACGCTTGCTTTAATAGCTTTGACCAAATGGTTTTGGGAAATAATTTGGCATCCGGATTACCAGCATTGAAAGAAATAATGTTATCCTTCTTATGTACTTTACTTATCTTGTAAGAAATGCTATCCTTTTGTAATTGAGAGTATCTTCCAATATCTACGACATAAGTTCCTGATCCCTCCATACTCATCAGATAACCTTCTGCAATTAATTGCTCATAAACTTGTATCACGGTATTACGTGATACACCCATTTCATTCGCCATACTTCTAGAAGATGGTAGCCTTTCCCCGGCAATCAGGTTGCCATTTAAGATTGCATTCCTTATTTGATTTTGTAACTGCTTTGCAATAGATAATGCCATTGTCCTGTTAATCTCAAACCCATACATCGTATCACCTCCGCAATTGGTACCTTTAATATCTTAGTCAAATGGCTCTTTTAATTACCATTTTTTATTATATAATAATATCCATCATTATACAAATAATGAAATAAAACAACAATACAAGGGTATTAGATAGGAGGAAATGTGAAATATGTTAATTTGGGTAACACCAATGAAAAGGTAAGCGAAGTGTGCCTCGGAGCAATGATGTTAGGAACCGCAATGGATAAGAAATCTTCTTTTCAGGCTCTTGATCACTTTTACGAAAAATTAGGTGGTAATTTTATTGATACCGCCAATTGTTATACCTGGTGGATTGGAAACGGAGAATTTATCGGTGGCGAAAGTGAGACTATACTGGGAGAATGGATGAAGGAACGAAAGAACCGAGATCAACTGTTTATTGCTACAAAAGTAGGTGCACGCATAAGCGATCCGAATCGTATCAGATTATCCAATGGCGTAGTAGAATGGGATCAGATAACTAGTGAATATGAGGGGTTAAAAAAGGAAGTCATTCTTCGTGAAGTTGAAAACAGCTTACGTAGATTAAAAACAGACTTTATAGATTTATATTATACACACGTCTATGACAACAACACACCTATTGATGAAACTATGGATGCTCTGAACACTCTGATAAAAGATGGGAAGGTTAGGTATCTTGGCGCAAGCAATCTATCTACAAACCAACTCCGCAATGCCAATCATGTATGTGAAGATCATAATCTGCAGAAATACAGTGTATTGCAATCTGAATATTCCTATATACATCCTAAGGAAAGAACCACAGCTGACACGGCAGGACACGCCGGAAAAGAAGTATTTGAATATGTATCTACCGAAGGTATGGCTTTTTGTGCCTACTCACCACTATTAAAAGGAATTTACACCAATACCGATAAAAGAAATCAATACAATAATTGGTCACATTTTGATTCTGAAGAATTCTGTAAGAAATTAGATTTAGTTGAAAAAATATCAAAAAAACTCAATATAACAGGCAATCAGTTGGTTCTTGCTTGGATGCTGCGTAAGAATCCACGAATTATACCAATCCTCGGATTTAGTAAAATCGAACAGTACCTTGAAAATGTTCATGCATGTAACATAACTATTCCGGATGAGTATCTAGCTTTGATGGATGCAGAATAATGTAGATTCAAAAGACATTGATATAATTAATAATAATGAGAACGAGGGGAGTTGTTAGTTATAAACGAATTTATAAAAAATAATCAAGAACTAATTAAACTGATTGAAGAATGGGAGCCAAAATTATCGCAGCTTCCAGAAGAACTACTAGCAACAAGAAGAAACAGCCAAAACAGAACAATCAAGCAGATTGTTGGACATATGATTGATTCGGCTTCAAACAATACCCATAGGATAATCCATCTGCAATATCAAGCCAGTCCTTTGATATTTCCTGACTACGCAAACCTTGGTAATAATGATAGATGGATTGCAATACAGAACTATCAAGATGAAGATTGGTATAACCTGGTCCAGTTATGGAAATATTCCAATACTCATATAGTCCATGTTATAAACAACGTATCTATGGATAAATTGGATAATGTATGGATAAGTGCACTAAACGACACTATCTCGCTTAATGAAATGATAAATGATTATTTACGTCATATAAGGCTGCATTTGAGTGAAGTTGATGATCTGATTAATAACAAAGCCAACATCTTTTGATGTTGGCTTTGTTAAAGTGATTTATGGCCTCAGAGTAAACCACCCGTTTGATGGGGGGTTATAATTTTATAGAATATTCCTAACTATAATATAGAATCAATAATTAAAAAAATTATAAACGAGAAGAATACAATAGACAAAACCGCACCCGCGATTTTCGTTTCTTTTATATACCAGTCAGAAGGTTCGCCCCCGTAGCTCTTCCAACTCTCTGTTATTTTCCAAAAGAGTTCAGGGTTTAAAAACATTAATAAAAACACAGCAAGCAATAAGATAGATGCAAAGATAGCAATAATCATAATTTTATTTCCTCCATTCTATATTGTAATAGAAACACTGACACTTTTACAACCTGTCTATCTTGCCAGCCTTCTTATCTAGATAATCTGACTAATAGGTGCGGTCTATCAAAACTATGTAAATTTATTTTGTACTGTTTGCTGATTTCCCTCACAATTTGCTCATTCTCTTCTAGTACGATTGCGTACACAAGATAGTCATCCCACAACGCGACCTGTTCCTTTGTCGCTTCCGAAAGCAGACTAAACTCGTGTATAAACCGAGATAGTCCGGCGATTTTTTCAGCCATTTCATTGCCAAGCGCCGTTCTTTCCCATAAAACATCCCCGCGAATTCTATAACTTACCATTTTAAAAACAAGATAGAATGGCACGAATGTAAACATATTAACCAATAAAAGACAAGCACATGATTTTACCAAATCAACCACAGATTCTATATCATATAAATCCAAATGAAGGAATACCCCCCACAAGGATAGGCCAATGACCTCACAAAAAAGAGCAATTGCTATGTATTTCGTTCCGGTATTATCTCTATTCACTGCTTTCTTCTTGATATATCCCAAATGTTCAGCTTCACAAAAACGATTTTGCCTCCACTGCGAAAACGACTTTTTGCTATTCAACTTGCCATTTTTAATATATCTCAACAATTCATTCTCGCTGTTGTCAAGTTTCTGCGTGTTTTTAGCTGTCACACTTATGCTACCATTCTTCTGAATACATATGGCTTTTTTATTATGCATCCTGAGCAGGGTAGCCACAACGTCTTTCCTTCCGTAAATATCCAAATCAATCAGCAGACTGGCAAGCGCAGGGTTAATTTCATTTAGGTTGTCTCGGTAATAATCTATGTGCTGTACAGGAACAAAGGTGGAATCATCGCGTATGCGCCTGGCTTTGCCCATTTGTATACCTAGCGCGACAGCCGCGAGTAGAACTGGAATAATAAGCATCGAAAGTATAAAATAAGATAAGGCCAATGCAAGTGTATATGTCTCTAACGCGGTCCAATCGTCAAAGATTCCGATGGAAAAACTAAAGAACAGGACAAAAACATAAGAGCATACAATGACCGCAAGGAAAACCAATATATTTTTCCGTTTTTGCCGTTTACTAAGTTTTGTCTTAAATCTTACCTTTGTCATATAAACACCTCATTAAAAGTTGATTTTCATGTCACCCTTTTTGTCTTCAGCGGGCATAAAATATAATTCATCTTGAAAATGAAACACTTTCGCAATAACACATGAGGGAAACTGGTGAATCATATCTTTATAAATAAGTACCGTGTCATTGTAAAACTGGCGAGCATAAGCAATTTTGTCTTCTGTTTCATTTAAACTGGTTTGCAAATTAATATAACTTATATTCGCTTTTAAATCTGGATAAGATTCAGCAACTGCAATCAAGCGCAACAACTGACCCGAAAGCTGGTCATTAGCGGTTATCGCCTCCATCGGCGAAGGTGCTGATTCAACCGCGTTTCTTGCGGCAGCAACTTTTTCAAAAATTTCCTTTTCGTGAGAAGCATATCCCTTAACCGTTTCCACCAGATTAGGTATCAGGTCCGTACGACGTGTAAGCTGGACATCAATTTGAGCCCATTGTGTGTTCACACGGTTGAGCCCCTTTACAAGCTTGTTATAGGCATGTATGCTATAGAAACCAAGCAGGGCTGCAATAAAAATAATGACTCCAGTAATAATATAACCTTCCATGAAAACCTCCATTTTGTAGCCAAATTGATGGCATGATTTTTTTAACTTTTGTCTAACCTTTGGGTATCGGTTCAACCATATGTAAGAATAAATGGGTGCATTACAACTAAAGGAATTTACTGTATAATTGAATGACTATGAATATAAAATTCTTCCTGACTTGGCTGGAATTTCTTTTCCATTTTTTCCAGACTCCCATCAAAGTGAGCGACTTCTTCTTCGTCGATCTTCATCACAGGGCTGTCATAATAAACCCATTTCCTCCCATCCAAAGCTTGCGGCTTCAGTTCTTTTACCATCATTGCTGCTGGGAATGTTTCATTCTCAAGACAGATATTGTTCTTTTTACAACTCTTAAAGCCAAGGCTCACATAATTGCTTGGGTTTCCAAATATTACAATCACATCATAACCAAGTGAAACCGCCTGTTCAAAAGAATGCTTTATAAGCATTTTCCCGTAACCCATTCTTTGGTATTCCGGAATAATGCAAACCGGACCGAAGGTAAGGATTTCTTTTTCTTCCCCTGACTCATCAACAAGTTTTGCTTTTGTGTACATTATATTCCCGATTATCTGATTATCAACTTCAATCACCAGATCTAACTCCGGCACAAAGTCCTTGTGGGATCGCATAACATGAACTAAATAGTGTTCATTGCACCCTGGAATATATAAGTTCCAAAAAGATTTCCTCGTGATTTCTTCTACTCTCTCATAATCTGTTTCTTTTTCATTCCTAATTGTAACTATTTTGTTCATTGAAACCTCCTAGTCTATCACACTTTGCTTTTATTATACATCATTTATCAGAATGTTCCCAGTATTATACAAAAAAACTAAGTCTATGTGCCATTTTACTGACTCATACTTTTCCTCTAATAGTATGATATTTTTCGTAACCCTCTCATTACCACTTGGTCTATGTAGTTAATTTTTACCCCGGGTAAATATAAACACTATATATACATTTAGAATAGACCTAGAAACCAGCTTTATAAGCTATTCTCTAGGTCTACTAAATAAATTGATAAAATTAATCAACTCCTCCTTAATAGTGGCTGACACTATTATTGCTTTTTACTCCTTCGCGTTATTAATACGAAATCTCATTTTGTAAAAAAGTCCCCTTTTTCAGGTCGTCAAAAGCTTTATTCAACTCTTCTTTCGAGTTCATGACAATTGGGCCACCCCAAAATATTGGTTCATTCAAGAGTTTTGAACTAATAAATAATACTTGGGCATTCTTGTCTGTTGCTTTTATCTCAACAAAATCACCAGAGCACAGTTTTACTGCTGTCTTTTCCTTGATCAGATCACCTGTGATATACGCATCCCCTAAGAGGGTGAACACCATAACAGATCGTTCGCTATCAGTATTCACAACTACAGAAGCATTAGGGTCAAGGTGAATATCATAGTAGTCCAAAGGTAAATATTTGCTTTCATATCCTTTTCTTCCTTCAAACTCACCTGCGAGAATTCTCAGTTTTCCGTTTGAAATCTCAACTTCTTCAATTTCAGAATTCTTGATACTGTGATAAGCCGGAGGAACCATTTTATCCTTTGCCGGAAGATTAAGCCAAAGCTGCACACCGAGCAATCTTTCAGCTGCTGGCAGCTTTTCTTCATGCAATATTCCGGAGCCTGCCGTCATCCACTGGACTTCCCCTTCCCCAATGGTATCCTCATTGCCTAAGCTGTCCCTATGAGTCATATATCCACGATACACATAGCTAATCGTTTCGATACCTCTGTGTGGATGGGTAGGAAATCCGGCTGTATACTCATCGGGATTTGTACTGTCAAAAGAATCGAGCATTAAAATCGGATCGTATTCATGAACCGTTTCATATCCCAAAACTCTGACCAGTTTAACTCCTGCACCGTCCTGTGTTTTATATCCTTTCACCTGTTGCATAATTCTTCTTTCCATGTATTTTCACTCCCTTATGATTTTGCAGTATATTGGTAGTATCTACTTTAAATAGCTTATCTTATTCCCAAGGGTAAACAGTCATTCACAATTACAGTTGATAGTAAGGCTGTGGGAGAGAAAATCGTTAAGGATTTGGGATTAGATGAAATTCACTCTGCAATCAAATTAATGTTAATAAATGATAAACAATCTCGCTGCATTTTTCCAAATCAAATATACTACTATATTCATCACAAGAATGAACTTGATTCATGCCACAGGCGATAACGATTCCCCTAATACCATGTTTATGAAAATTATTATTATCACTTCCACCGAAAGTCTCAATAAATTCAGCAACGCTCCTAATATTGTTGTTCCATCACTTGTAATCCTTCCATCTTCATGGAAAATTGCCTTCTTCCCCCGTCCGGGTTCAACAGTATCCATATGTGCTGACAAAAGTATCGGCTCTCCGGGAAGTTCACCTGACAGGATACCATAGAGATTCCCACAATTACCATTGTATTCAATACCTGCATCGTCCTCATATACTTCGAACCCAAGTTTCTTCAGAATTGGCATCAAATAATCTGCCATTTCTCTTTCCCTAAAGGAAAGGGAGTCAATTTCATTCAATTTACGAAATTCTTCTTTTAATCGTTCACAATTCATCATAACATTCCCTCTTCAGTGAATTATACTATTTCTTATCAATATGGAATATTCCGATTTCCTTATAGTGCTCAATTTTATAATTAACAATATTAAGACTACTATCTAAATTCGCCATTTGTTCATGAATTCTTGTTCGGTGCCTTATCAACAACTCTCTTCTCTCCTCTATCGAATCCTTACCCTTAAGACACAGTCGCATAAATTCTTTGATTTCCTGTAAAGGCATACCGGAATTCCTTAAACAGCAGATTAAGTTAATCCACTCCAAATCATCTTCGGAGAATTGGCGGATACCACTTTGTGTTCTTGTGATAAATGGTATCAGTCCTTCTCTGTCATAATATCTTATAGTATGCTCAGTTAACTTTGTTTTTTCTGAAATTTGCTTGATTGTAAACATCATTCTCCCTCAATCATTCTATTCATAGGTTTTGTGTTAAAAACATTTTAACATAGTTTAGATATTTTTCAATAATTGCTTGACTTTGAGTCAACTCTAAGGAATATAGTTAATTTAGACAAAGAATTGAAAGGAGTATTGAATTATGAATTTTAATTATTTCGTACCAACGAAAATATTATTTGGAAATGGAAAGTTGAGCGAACTCCACAAGGAGTCTTTACCGGGGAAAAAGGCCTTAATTGTTATTTCTTCAGGTAAATCAATGAGAGCAAATGGATACTTGCAAAAAGTGGAAGAACAACTTCGTTTAGGTGGTGTTCAATCCGTTGTTTTTGATAAAATATTACCAAACCCTATAAAAAGCCATGTCATGGAAGGTGCTGCATTGGCAAAACAGGAGCAATGTGATTTTGTAGTCGGATTAGGCGGAGGCAGCAGTATTGATGCAGCGAAATCCATCGCTGTGATGGCGACAAATGAAGGCGATTACTGGGATTATGTAGGAGGTGGCAGCGGAAAAGCTCTTCCCGTACCAAACGATCCTCTACCGATTGTAGCAATTACAACCACAGCCGGTACCGGTACCGAAGCTGATCCCTGGACTGTTATTACCAAGGATGACACGAATGAAAAGATTGGTTTCGGTTATGCCAAAACCTTTCCCGTATTATCCGTAGTTGATCCTGAATTAATGTTAACAGTTCCTCCTCATTTAACTGCTTATCAGGGCTTTGATGCGTTGTTCCATAGTACAGAAGGGTATATTAATATCACTGCCAATACGATGAGCGATCTCTACAGTTTGAAAGCAATCGAGCTGTTAGCGAAAAATCTTCCAGATGCCGTGAAGGATAGTTCCAATCTTGATGCCAGAGAAAAGGTTGCACTCGGGAATACACTTGCGGGTATGGTGGAATCCACTTCCGGATGTACCTCCGAGCATTCTCTTGAACATGCGATGAGTGCCTATCATCCTGAATTACCACATGGCGCCGGTCTTATCATGATCAGTAAGGAGTACTTTAGCTTCTTTGCGAAAAAGCAAGTGTGTAATGCTCGTATGATCGATATGGCGAAAGCTATGGGTAATAAAAACGCGAATGATCCAATGGATTTTGTAGAAGCACTGGTCGATTTACAAAAGGCATGTAATGTTCATGAACTTAAGATGTCTGATTATGGCATTAGCAAGGAAGAGATTCCTACCTTAGCCCAAAATGCATTTAAGACCATGGGTGGCTTATTTGAAGTAGATCCTGCTCCGGTATCTCTCGAAGATTGTATTGCGATTTATGAAGCCTCCTACCGATAGTAGATAGTGTGAGATAAGAAAGGAAAGATAAAACATGAAAAAAATCAATCTTGGTAACAGTAGTCTTCAGGTACCAAATGTAGCTGTTGGCTGTATGCGAATTAATAGTATTACTCCTCAGAAGGCTGAAGCGTTTGTACAAAAATCATTGGAGTTGGGAGCTAATTTCTTTGACCATGCGGATGTGTATGGCGGGGGTGAATGTGAGAGGATTTTTGCAGATGCAATTCATATGTCACCTCAGGTTCGTGAAAATATCATCCTTCAGTCCAAATGCGGTATACGCTCCGGCATGTTTGATTTTTCAAAAGAACATATTTTAACTTCTGTTGACGGGATCTTAAAAAGATTAAAGACTGACTATCTAGATGTACTATTACTACACAGACCGGATGCTTTAGTTGAGCCCGAGGAAGTAGCAGCAGCATTTGATGAACTTGAGACATCCGGTAAGGTTCGTCACTTTGGTGTATCAAATCAAAAGCCGATGCAGATTATGCTTTTACAAAAGTTTGTAAAACAACCAATCATAGCAAATCAATTACAGTTAAGTATAACCAATGCAACCATGATTGGTAATGGACTCGAGGTGAATATGCTTACCGATAATGCAATCGATCGTGATGGAAGTATTCTTGATTATTGCAGAGTTCATGACATTACCATTCAACCTTGGTCTCCGTTCCAGTATGGCTTCTTTGAGGGAGTATTCCTGGATAATGATAAGTTTCCTGAGCTAAATAGAACTGTAAATCAAATCGCGGAAAAATACAGTGTTACAAATACAACAATTGCAATTGCCTGGCTCCTTCGCCATCCTGCTAATATGCAGCCGGTAATAGGAACTATGAATCAAAATCGCTTGGAGGAAATCTGTATGGCCTCTGAAATCTATCTGACAAAGGAAGAATGGTATCAGATCTATATTGCCGCAGGAAACAAATTACCATAAAATGAATCCTCTGTATTTATAACCGGCATAGATTGTAATGACATGCCTTCAGATTGTGTTAATCTGATACAGGCTAATACATTAAGTATAAGAGCGACGGCACCCTAAGAAACTCTCCCTTAGGGTGCCGTCGCTTTACTTTATTAGAAAGCTGTCTCTCTCGTACTAAGCCTTTTCAATTGGTAACCATAACTCGCAATAACTTTCTGTGATATCCTCTTCACAAGGTGGAGCATACATTTCAACATTATAGTTTCCAACAAGCTTATAGTCCTTACAGTTAGGCAACCATTCCCTCCACATCTTCGTATTGGTATCCTGTATATTCTTCATCTTGCAAGGAAATACAGCCCATGTCCCGGCAGGAAGCGTTCTGGTCTCATATCCATCTGGAACATCCTTCCATGGCAAATAATTATCTGCTATCAGATAATCAAACTTCGAACCATCAGAATCAATACAAAGTCCAAACATCCCACAAACAATCTTACTTCCTCCATCTGTCATATGTTCTTTCCAAAACTTCGGAATCTCTTGTAATGCAACATCAATTACTTTTGCATCGCTACCTGCCAGCTCTCTTGCCGCTAACGACAGTCTTCTGTTACGAATATATTCTGCAACACTAAATCCACACAACACAGAAAAAATACGCTGAAAATGAAACTCTGATACATATGCTTTTTCAGCTATATCCTTTATCTGAATGTCCTCTGTTAGATTTTGTTCCCTATATTCGATAGCGTTTTGCAAGCCCTCTGTCCAAGCACTCATGGAATCACTCCTTCTTGACTGTAAGTCAATTATAATACTATCACTAATAACCTTCCCGACTTTTCTTGCTTAGAATTGTAGGATGATAAATTATGTTTATCCAATAATATATAATACCTATTTCACTGTTTTGTTAATAAAATCAATTTCATACTGCTTATCCCCGTATTTTTCATCGTGATCAATAATCATACCTTCTGTGAGGGTGATACGCAAAACGATTGAGTTTGGATTCTCCTCATCGCCAACTTCATCGAACCAGTTAAAGATTTGTTTAAATTTAGCTCTGATTATCGCATTCTTCTCATCCTTAACCCAACCGAGATTCTCAGCAATACCCTGGAAAGTGTACCAACCTAACCCACAGACAGAAACCTCGTTGTTCTTCTCAATTTGTAGCATTTTATTCTTAGTTGCATCTGTTGAAACATAGAATACGCCGTTTTCATAATAGGCGCAAACCATACGGACCGCAGGGCGAGGACTGCCGGCCATGTTCGGCGATAATGACATTGTCGCAAGTGCAATCACTTCCTCTTTACCATTTCCACATAGTTCCTCCATAAGTTTCATCGCATTCTCGTATTTGCTCATATGTAAATTTCTCCTTCCAAATTATATGTGCTGTAACTATATTCAAACCTCTCGTAACGTTCCAGGGGCTTACTATTCCAATCTTATCCACAAAGCAGGACGAACTCCGCCTGTACATCTTCCATCGCTGAGGTTGCCTTTCAATATATTGTTGCCCTGGATTCCTATATTACCGTCACCATGAATATACACGGCTTTTACATTAACGCGGCCAGGCGACCTTAGCCACCACCACCAAATCTTCCCTTTATTCGCTTCAAGTCTTGCTATTCGCTTACTGTTATTTTCATCTTTTCTTTCAAACCAATATCGTTGATTTTTACCTGGGTTATACAGTTTTGCACTGCTATCACCAAAATATTGACACACTACCTCCTCAATACTCAATAAAAATACGTTGTCCTGCGTATCTACTCCACCTATCGAACCATACCACTGATTGTCAGGATTCTTGTTCAATACCGGAATGATTCTTGATTTCTCAGTTGTGGTAAATTTGTCATAAAACTCACCATTAAGATATTTTCGTAGTGCACAGTCAGCCCATGTTATCTCTTTATAAGCATCATGGTAAGCACGTTGTTCAATAATTTCTTCGGTTATAATCAAAGCTGCATTATCTTGTATGTCGAGCACACGCCAATGATAACCACCGAATGATAGTGATGAGTCGATTGTAATATTATTCATTTAAGCACTTCCTTCTATGTAATTGGTAATCTACCTTACCTTTCGAACTTATTCTTAACCCTTCTCCTTGATCGGAAACAATAAATCAATCTGTAAATCTTTCATTTTGCCGCCTTTTTGTACAAAATTATAAAAATTCAATGTTTCTTCAAATCCTTGTCCCGCAACCGTTTCCGTCGATGTCCAGCGTGGGGCATCCCAGTCATTATCATATTTATCGCTTTTATTAACCCATTCTCTTAATAAACGCCAATCCTGGAAATCCCACGTCCTCAATACATGAGCAGCATATAACCCGCCGTCAAAAGTTCGTTTTATAAAAGGCTCAGGTATCTCCATGTCGTTGGGAATGGATACCCACATCTCATATACATGTGAAGATTCCCCAATTACTGCTGCACCCTTAGAGCAGTCAAACCCAAAACTTCGGGCGTCGGGTTTGATTTTCAGTAATTCGCTTTTCTTAACAAATTGCGTTATCATGTCAATCGCTTTACCTTCGCAGCCTTCTCCCGTTTCGTAAACAGCAGCCACAGTCATAGGTGGCAGATATAAAATCCTTACATCTTTGTCCGTCAGTTTACTCAAATTATCATTTGCCTTATTTAACTCATCCATTGATACGTTCTCCTTGATTTTATTATGAGAAAATGAAAGAGTACTTACAATGGCAAGCATGGTTTTGTCATTTAATAAATCAAGCTTTAATAATACGTCCGCTTTTTCCTGAAGCTCATCGATAAAGCGCATCAATATTAATTTGAGGGTAGACAGAGCTGTTATTTCCTCATCAAGCTCGCTAATGTTCTGTTTGAATATCTCAATGACCTCCACGGCATTTTGGTTATTAAGAATATCTTTAATCTGCTTGACTGGAATCTGCAGCTTACGCAAGATGATGATTTGTTGAATCCGTTGGATTGCATCTTCATCATAAGCCCTGTATGCATAATCATCTTTTCGACTACTATTTATCAATCCGATTTCTTCATAGTAACATAACATTCTTCTAGAAATACCGTATTCCATTGATACTTGTCTTATCGTTTTTAAATACATGATTGTTCCCTTTCTGTTTTCTTGATACCAAGTATATACCGTTACACGGTGTGCGAGTCAAGGGTTATCTCGTTTCATCATGATTGGATAACCATTCCCCATTAACGTAATAAGTGAGAACCGCTTTTTCTTATATGTAATAAAACCACACTTTTCATAAAGATTTCTTGCATTAATATTTTTAGAAAGCACTTCTATATAGCATTCTTTATAGTTTTGTAGCGAAAATGCAAACTCAAGCAGTCCAGTCGCAACGCCTCTCCCTCTTGCGGACTTCGTTGTAGCTAATACATCAATATAAATATCTGTATCTTTTTTTACTACCTGATTTTGAAATATCCAATTCATTTGTTTACATATCATTGTGCCTTTAAGTTTCCCATAAATTCTAATGCATTGATCTAAGTCAAACTTGATTGGTCGTATATTTTTTAATCCAATTCCTAATATACCAAGAACTTTATCTTTTTCAATATAAGCATAAATATACGAAGAATGAAATGCCGTAGAGAATAGGCTTTTTAATTCATGTATATCTTTTGAAAATGTCATCATGTGTCCAAATCCCTCAATAAAAATATCAATCGTTTCTTCTTTTTGTATATTATTTAATTGACCAAATTCTTTAACCTCATATTGATTCATGATATTACTCCTTTCAAGTTATTTCATTATCACTTAATTCCTTCTCTTGTTTTACCTAGTCATTTATGATAATACATCATTTTTAAGTGTTTCAATGATATTATCCTTACAAATCCTTCTTCCTCCAATATAATATGCCAACGCTACACAACCCATAATCATACAAGCAAATATACTAAGTGGAATAACTGGCATACTTTCCACAAATTCCTTAGCATTTATGTGGCTTGCTGTAGTCGCAAAGAGTACGAAAATAATAGTCAACGGAATCGTAATCACAATAGGTTTACCACCAAT
Source organism: Bacillota bacterium (assembly GCA_023434365.1). Classification (GTDB taxonomy): domain Bacteria; phylum Bacillota; class Clostridia; order Lachnospirales; family Lachnospiraceae; genus KM106-2. The sequence goes on from JAEYSV010000042.1 coordinate 63,929, forward strand.
GATAAGAGCTTCCATACATAATATCTTCTTAATTCCCCGTGGAGAAAGTCCTATGGAAATATAACGAGCAAATTCTCTTTTTCTTTGGTATATATATCCCAGTGTATTGGAAAATACATTAGCCAATCCTATAATAGCCAGCAGGCCACATAGGCCGCCCATAATTATTGTATATCCTTTTATCATTTCTTGATTAAATAGTTCTTCTTCTACACGATTTTCAATTTCATAGTTTTTACCGCTCAAGGACTGCTCCATCTTTGACTGTACAGACTTGATAGCCTTGTCAGTTGTTGTTTGTACATTGATATATGTTTCCATGGAATCTAGACTCATATTTGCCGTTATTTTCTGCCATGTACTTGCAGACATAACTTGAACCAATGCATAATTTGCATATTCTTCTCTTAATACAGGTACTTTGTCCGTAAAGGCTAAAATCGGTACGTTTACCTTATCGTTACTTCCCTCTTTGTTTTGAAATAGCGAAAGAACCATATTATCTTGCTCTTTGATAAATGGGATATAGTCTTTATAGCGGAAATTACTATTCATATTATCCCAAATACGGTTGATTGTAACCATTCCCTGCTCGGTACCATTCATATTTACTTCAAGACGTTCGCAATAACTTTGAAAGCTCTTATCATCCAATATCATAATAGGCACTTTCACTTGATACTTATTATCTTTAACAGCTACCTCCGATCCTGCAATTGTCGAAATTCCTCCGAGCTTCTGTAAATGTTCGCCAATCATCTCGTCTGTGAGCCAGGTATAGACAGTTGCCTTCTGATATACGTTGCAACTATCAACCTGATTTAATGCATCTATATTCAATACATTTTCAACATCCTTTATACTTTGATTTTTTACTGTCGCCATGATATCCCAAGCATCTTTGTATCTTTCAAAATAAGTGTGCTTTGTACTAATTCCTGAAAGAGTAATAAAACAAAGGAAAATACTAAATGCGAAAAAAGAAAGTGTTAAAGACAAGGTTGTTGTACGAAGTGATTTTCTTCTTACATATAATGATTTTCTTGCCAACTCTCCCTCAATACCAAAAAGCAAAGAAATCAGACGATATTTTTTTACTTTTCTCAAAGCATGCTTTTCTTCTTCTCCCTTAATAACCTGCAATGGACTTATCTTACTTAATCGTCTCGCAGGTAACCACGCAGAACATAATACAGTAAATATGGAAGCAAGTAACGCAATTAAAAATAGACCAAAATGATAAGTAAGCTCTACATTTTCTCCACGATATGTACCTGCAATTCCGTTTGCAAACCTAATAAGTACCATACATAAAGCTACTCCACCGCCAATACCAATTAGAATCGGTAAAAGACATAATGCGAGCGCTTCCTGCAATAAACAAATTCGAATTTGTCTTGGAGTTGCACCAATACTTTGTAATAATCCTAATTGATGCAGTCTTGACTGCATTGATACCAAAAAAGCATTTCTTATAATCAAAATCAAAGCAATACAGGCAACCACCATAACAAAACCAAAAAATGCAAGCAACATCGTTGGATGGTCCTTCTCTGAAATACTTACCGTGATTTTTGCCTGCCAATCACCTTCCTCTTTTACAATCTGATTAATATTATCAATCCACATATTATAAAAAACACTAGTAATAAGAGATAAAAACATTGCTGAAATAAATGCTGCCACCATAAGAGAAATACTTGTAGTCTTATTATTTTTTATATGACTGATTGAATACTCTTTCCACATGCAAATTACCTCCTTCTATTTTCATCGGAAATAATTTTGCCATCTTCAATGTTAATGATTCGATTAGCTTCTAGTGCAATCTTTTCATCATGCGTAATCATAATTATCGTTTGTCCGAGATTCTTATTGGATAGTTTCAGCAACTCAATAATCTCTCTCGAATTCTTATTATCAAGGTTTCCCGTTGGCTCATCGGCTAAAAGTAATGCAGGTCGATAAAGTAGTGAACGTACAATCGCTGTTCTTTGCTGCTGTCCACCAGACAGTTGGCTTGGCAGTGCATTTAACTTATCCTGGATACCTAATGATGATACAATATGGTCAAAAAACTCTTGGTCCGGCTTTTTTTTATCCAAAAGCATAGGCATCATTATATTACGTTTCACTGTAAGAGTAGGAATCAGATTGTAAAATTGATAGATCAATCCCACTTTTCTTCTTCGAAATATTGCTGCCTTTGTCTGGTTCAGCGTTGATAAATCTGTATTCTCCACAAATACTTTTCCTTCTGTCGGCTGATCCACCCCACCTAGTAAATGTAAAAGAGTAGATTTTCCTGAACCCGAAGCTCCAACAACTGCTACAAACTCTCCTTTTTCAATGCTCAAATTTATATTATCCAATGCTACAACCTGATTATCTCTAGTCCCATATACCTTTTTAAGACCAATGCATTTTACAATCTCCATGATTAAACCTCCTCAATCTAATAACAACCCACATAAAGAAAGGAGATAAGTCACAGAATTGTAGCTGTAAACTTATCTCATGTAAACTTATCTCATGTAAACTCATCTCATGTAAACTCATTGCAATTTTAGTCTCTTAACTTATATTTTGACCACAAAAAATCCCCCAAAATAGTATGAAGAAAAGCATCCATACGCAATGTCAATTTGATTGCACTGATTGTCATCTTCGCATCATGTTAATGCCTATTATACCTTCCATGATGATAGTTGTCCATAATTTGGTTTACGTTTATGCTTCTTTTAATCCAACTTTCTAAACATCAAACTAATTGATTGATCCTGCAAGTTTGAATCCTCCGATTTCACTTTACACAGATAGTCCTTGGCATAGTACTCCATATCAACATTTCCAAAGTTCACTTCATATCATAATTATATATGAGCAATTATTCATATATATATTGACAAATGGATTTTTTGTTATATAATGAAATCATATCATATGAATACATGTTCATATATTCACATTGTTAAGGAGGATAAGAATGAAGTCAAGAAATGAATTAGATAGATGTGATTGTACTGTCATACACGAAGATGTTGTAAATACAGTGAAAGAAAAAACGCCCTCAGATTCAAGGTTTAATTCACGTCAACGAATAACTGACAATACAGGAGAAAGAAGGTAGTATTATGGCGAAAGTAATTAATAAAGAATTCTATTTGAAAGGTTTGGGGTGTGCCAACTGTGCTGCAAAAATTGAAAGAGAAATAAAGGCATTACCAGGGGTGAAGTCCGCAAGTGTTAATTTTGCAACTAAAAAGCTTATTCTTGAGGTTCATAGTAAACACGAACTGAACGCAATCATAGAAAAAGCCTCAAAAACAGCAAACAGAATCGAGTCTGGTGTAAAAATAGTTGATAAATCACATAACGAATACGATCATGATCATGGCGATGATGTCGATAAGCGTGAGTATATCATGATTGGTACAGGTGCAGTACTATTCTTAGCTGCCCTATTTTTCAAATTTCCGATTTGGGTTGAATTTGGTCTTTACTTTGCAAGCTACATACTTGTAGGCCACGAAGTACTAATTCGAGCTGGTAAAAACATTCTCAGAGGACAGATATTCGATGAAAACTTCTTAATGGCTATTGCAACTATCGGAGCATTTGCCATTAAAGAATTTCCAGAAGGTGTCGCTGTTATGCTTTTCTACCAGATCGGTGAATTGTTCCAGAATATTGCAGTAAATCGATCTAGAAAATCAATTGCCGCATTAATGGATATTCGTCCCGACTTTGCAAATCTGAAGGTGAACGGTGAGATAAAGAAGGTTACTCCGGAAGAAGTAACTGTTGGGGATATCATCGTGGTTAAGCCTGGTGAGAAGGTTCCTTTGGATGGTAAAGTTGTTGAGGGAAAATCCATGCTGGATACTTCCGCATTAACTGGTGAGTCCGTACCTAGAAAAGTTGAGGTGGGAAATGATGTATTATCCGGTTCTATCAATCAAAATGGACTTCTAAGTATTGAGGTCGCAAAGGAATTCGGTGAGTCCACAGTCTCTAAAATCCTTGACCTTGTACAGAATGCAGGAAGTAAGAAAGCTCCTACCGAAAACTTTATTACTAAATTCGCAAGGTATTATACCCCAGTCGTAGTATTTGCTGCAGCTGCGTTAGCGTTTCTTCCTCCTCTCCTTATTTCTGGGGCAACCTTTGCCGAATGGATTAACCGAGCACTGATATTCCTCGTAGTATCCTGTCCATGTGCATTGGTAGTATCCATCCCTTTAGGCTTCTTTGGTGGAATCGGTGGAGCCTCCAAAAACGGTATTCTTGTGAAAGGCAGCAATTATCTTGAAGCATTGAATAACGTAGATACTGTCGTATTTGATAAAACAGGTACTTTGACAAAGGGTGTATTCAAAGTGACTAAGATAGCAGCAATCGGCTCAGTATCCGAAAATGACCTTTTGGAATACGCAGCCTATGCTGAAAGCTATTCTAACCATCCCATTGCCCTATCAATCCAAAAGGCATACGAGAAAGAAATCAACAAAAATGAAATTTCAGATTATGACGAAATTTCAGGACATGGAATTAAGGTTAATGTCAAAGGGAATAACATTCTTGCCGGAAACATCAAGCTTATGAAGAAAGAGAATATTCCTTTTGATGAAGCACAAACCGTAGGTACAGTCGTACACATAGCGATTGACGGAAATTATTCAGGGTATATTGTTATATCCGATGAAGTTAAAGATGACAGTAAGCAGGCAATCAAGGCTCTTAAAAGCATTGGAGTTAAGAAGATAGTTATGCTGACCGGTGACAATAAGGCTGTGGGAGAAAAAATCGGCAAGGATTTGGGATTAGATGAAGTTTACGCTGAACTGCTCCCTGACCAAAAGGTTGAGAAGTTGGAACTATTAGATAAGCAGAAATCCCCCAAAGGAAAGCTTATATTTGTAGGCGATGGTATCAATGACGCCCCTGTTCTAGCTCGTGCCGATGTCGGTGTTGCAATGGGCGGTGTAGGTTCCGATGCAGCAATTGAAGCCGCTGATATTGTATTAATGACTGATGAACCTTCAAAGCTTGTCAGTGCTATTAAAATAGCGAAAAGGACTCGCAGAATAGTATGGCAAAACATCATCTTTGCGATGGCAGTAAAGGGAATTGTACTCCTGTTAGGTGCCGGTGGTATTGCAACTATGTGGGAAGCCGTTTTTGCAGATGTTGGTGTTGCACTTCTGGCAGTTTTAAATGCGATGCGTGTTATGAAAATCAATAAGCTGTAATGAAGTAAATTGGTCCAAATGAAAGGGGGAATCATTATGCTTCTGAATAATTTCTTTTTACCTGCCAATAATAGAATGGTGGCATACTATGGCTGAAAGCACATTAGATGGAGAAAGTAGAAATTCTAAGCATCAGTCTGGTAATCGCCATAAACCTGATAAAGAAATATAACATATTTTTATGCAAAGGAGCAAATTATATGAACCGCGATAACCTCATATCTCAAGTAAAAAACGAGTATGCACGAATAGCCTCATCTGAATCCCAGCAACATTTTCATCAAACCACAACCGATATGACACCTGAAAGTTATTATGAAAACCTGTTAAGTAAAGCTATCAGCGAAATAAACAAAGGAACCTTTGATGATTTTAAATCTGGAAAGGAAGTAGTAACTGCTATAGCAAATGATAAGACTTGGCTTTCCGATTGGAAGTAACTTAATATCAATTTTTTTTAATCTCATACCAATCTGTAAGTGAACCTGCAAACCTTTTTAATTTAGGATTGCGGGTTCGTTGAATTTAAAGATGGTGAAGCATAAGAAAAAGCCAACCAGAACACATCAAGTCCCAGCTGGCATTTTATTCATTACTCAGAAATGTTCCGACTTAGCATAAATCATATCCCAATATTCTGGTGAGCTTTTAATTGCATCATCATCATATCCGTATTGCGCTTCTAGCTGTGCATAAGTCATTTTATTATTTTCTCTGAGCATTTTATTATTCCATCTAGCTTGCGCCGCCTTTTGCTCCTTGTTCTCTTTTATTGACAAATTTGCGTCATAAAAGTCCTGAATATGAATATCCTTTCTGCTTATATGATCTCTTGTGTTAATAATATCATACTTTACCAAAAATCCATCTCCGTTTTGGCTATAAATCGTAGCAGCAGGGGCTGAAACGCCATTAATACTAAGTCCGTAATTTTGCTGAATAAAGTAAATTGTACTCTCTTCTTTAATAAAAGGATTATGCAGAATAAATTTATTATTTTGATCTGCAATTTTCACAAGATTCCCTTCACATCCAATTTCAATGAAATCTTGTTCTTCGATACAATATGATTCATTATTAATTACTTTATAGTTATGATCAATTTCATTATAAATAACCTCTACATATTCTACTGGAAAGTACTTCTTAAGGACTTTATAATCGACATACCTTATTTCAGTCTTAATATTATATGTCCGGCTCAATTTTATTTCTTCAGTAACAACTGTTTTAGTATATTTTATATGTGCTCCAAAATTATCAAATGCATTGCAACTTTTCGCAATATTCCAGGAAGCATAATATTGTAATAGCTCATCGGCATCTTTTACTCCAACTATATCTCGCAGTAATCTATCATCATTTTTAGCTATTAGAATACTATCCTTAGAAATGAATAAATATTTATGTATCGGTTCTACATATGTTATATAACCTGGAATTCCGGTTTTATAATTCATAATTTTATTATGAATCATATCTTTATCTACAATTAATGCAAGTCTTATATTATCAGACGTATTCCATCTAAATGTTTCATTCTTCTGTGTTAGCGCAATTTCATATTCTGGATAACTTAATTTAATAATTCCATTATAAATAACTAATACCCTGCCTATTATTTTATCTCCAACCTTTATTTCCTTTGGATCTAGTCCTTTGTTTTCTTTATCATTCAAATCAAAAATGACTTTATATCCACTTTTATATGTTATGATTTCAAATTCCTTACCGTCGCCTAAACGTGTTTCATACATACATCCTGCAATTTCAGTTTCTGTAATTGTTTCTACTGTCATTTCAGTTATATCTCCTCTATTCAAATTCGTATAACCCATATTATAATCTCCTTATTTACATTAAATTCGTTCAAATGAACGCAAAATAAATCTTTCTATTTCCCCTGCTTAATTTTACGATTTATTATATAAAACAATATATTAGATATTATAAATATCAAAACTAATAATGCAAAACGAAGTATGGCACTACGTGGACTATAATATATGACTTGGTAACCTGCTCGGTCTGCCTCCATAAATGGAGAATTCATTATTAAATATATATTTTTTACTGTATAAGATGCTAGGAAAATGAAAAAAACAATATTATATAATCTAATTCCCCTTTTTAGTACTTCCACTCTTGGTCTCGCCTTCTAAGTATGTATAATAGTAAGACAATATGAACATAAATATCTGTATTGTATATATCACGAGTCTTTCTGATAAACCTAATACATTCAATTGCATAGCCATTGAAATTGGATTAAACATTCCAAACAAAGTAATTAGAATGGCAAAAACCAAAGTAACTTTTCCTAGTTTTTTCATATTCTCCTGCTTCAAATATCCCAATGCAATGAAGAACGTAGACGCTATTGTTGTAAATACCACTATAACAGTAACAATAATATGCATCGTGTTCTGAAAATTCATCTCAGTCTTATCACCAGATAAAGGAAACAAGCTATATCCAAAGGCTGAAGTGAGTTGCATAATCAGCAAAACCACATATCCGATTCTTAACAATTGGTGATACTTAATGAATGCTTTTATAACCAACGCTATAGACATCAGAATCATACATATACCATAGATTAATCCAAATATTTTTAATAACTGCGCATTAGGTGCCCCATCTGCAGTAAGTGAACTAATGTCTGTTGTAATAGGATTATATTCTGACCAAAGAATATTTCCCAATATAGTATGAAGAAAATAAAACAACACACCAATCATTCCTAAAGGTATTATATATTTCATTTTCTTGTTCATTTTTAATAACAACCCTAAAACCCTTGTCTTGATAATCATTTTGATAATCAATCCTTCCTCTTCGTTTTAATGTTTTCTAGCAAAAATAAGTAAGCCAGGCCGACGGCTTCTTCTTCTGACCAAAATCTCATACTTTATATTTATATAGACAGATTCCGGAATGAGTGTAAGTTTACTTTCATCACAGTGATTTTTTTTTAACAACCTAATACTGACTCACAATTTTAAGTATATCATCACCATATTTTTTTGCCTTCGCCTCACCAAATCCAGCAACGGACTGTAGTTCTTCCTTACTTCTTGGCATCTTTGAAATTAAGTCCTTTAATTGATTATCATTGTAGATAAAATAAGGTTTAATATTTTCTTCACGGCTTTTAGCCAAACGGTATGCTTTCAGTTCTTTGAATAATTCCGTCTCTTCCACAGGTAGTGCAGCATTTACCGTAGTAACTTTGCTTTCTTTTCTAGCTGGACTTACGTCTTGTTGTTTTTCCGATTTTATGATTTCCTCTTTATACTGCTCATATCTTTCAGTATAATCTTTTACGACTTCCTTATGTAAATGCATATAAGACTGCGCCCATTCCAGCAATCTTTCATCTGAAACCGTTGATTCTTTGGATTGTTCATACATTTCCTTTATGTATTTAACTAATTGATCTGCACGTATTACCTTCTCCTTTACTTCTTTTTTTGCAAACTTCGCATTAAGAACCGTCTTAGGATTAGCTAACACTACTACTGATTTATAAGAATCTTCAAAGTACCTACCCATCATAAACTTAGTTAGAATATTGCTTTTATTATCAACTTTAATTTTTTTCATTAATTCAAGATGACGCTGATTCTGTGTGATAGGAGAATATATACCTTCTTTTTTCCTTCTGCTACTAAATTCTGTGGTACGTATAAAATCTCCTGCGCCATTCACTTCAATATCTCCAATAAGATTTTTACACTCAATAACAAAGCAGATTTTCTTTGTAAACACAAGATAATCAATCTGTGCGCTCAAATCTCCATCTGTAAGATATACGTCATGCAATATATACATAGGCATATGGCTATTTTTCAGTTCAAAAGCTATATTCTTTTCCCCTGCTATTCCATACTCTAGACATTTAATATCTTGCCTTATAATAACTTGTCCTTCTTTATTAAGTAATGGCTCTAAATCTTTCAATGTTTCTAATTGTGCTTCCGCATTACTATTCTCCTTAAGAAAGATAGGTTCTTTCATTTTATTAAATAACCCCATATGATAGTTCCTCCTCTTACGTGATATATAGTAATATTATATCATGTGCCACTTCTAATTTGTACCATGATTTTACACTTTAGAGCATAATAAGATTGTATGAAAGTAAAGAAGAAAGTGTGTATTGTATACAGAGTATAGAAAACACCTCAAAGAATGATGTCATTAGCTTAGCATAAAAATGCTACATTGTATATGACGTCTTTTTTGAAACATTTACAGACTTTCACTAGAAAGATTAGTGCCATGCCTGGCATACCAAAAAATCACCCAGCCCACAATAAATGTGAATTGAGTGATTTTTGAATACTTCTTTTGTATATGTATTAATTTTGAATTTTCTTTTTATTTCCCACATAAAGAACTACGATTGCACTCACTATTACTAGAATTAACAGCCATACATTTGGGCTGTTATCTCCTGTATCTGGAATTTGTGTGTCCTGTGAAGGAAACGTTTCATTATCCTTATCTTTCTCATCCGACTGCATATCAGCCGCCTTTATAATAAATGTTGTTTCCACTGAACCATCACTGTACACGAATTTTAATTTATGAGTACCTGCTCTCAAGTTGTTCAGGTAATTTGACTTCAGTGTCAGTATGTTACTTACAGACTTTACGGAATAATTCACTGTATCCAGTAGTTCACCATCCACATAGATACCGATAAGTTTATCTAAACCACCAGAATAAGTAACCGTAATTGTTCCATCTGTGCCTATGGTATGAGTTTTGTCTATACCAATGGTTATGGTATATTCAATATCGTGGTCTGTATCTGTCTTAACCGTTAACCTTACAAAACAACTAATATCAGAACCTGCATCATTTGTCACAACACATCTGTACTTAAATCCATTGTAGCTCATATCTACTTTTAATATCGTATAGCTAACACCGTTTGCTCCTTCAATATCTACAAATCCTTTTCCATCATTGCAATCCACCTGCCACTGATATGTTGGGTCCGGTGTTCCTGTCGCTACAATGCTAAATATCGCTACATCACCGACTAATACTGCTGCATCCTTAGGTTCTGATGTTATGGATGGGGTAATCATAACTAATGGAATATTCTCATAATTTGCCTGAACTATAACTGCCTCTGCTGGCATTGTAAATGTAGTAGCTATACTGTTCGCATCAGCAAACGTTACCTCACCGCTTACTACCGTCCAGTTTTTGAACTGCTTTCCAGAAACAGGTTCATTCGCAATAATGGCTACAGCCGCACCAGCTACATAAGATGAATCTTCCGTTGTTCCATTCGTTACTGTCACTGCATATTTTGTTGCTGGAATCTTTAGCGTATAAGTAAAGGTTACTACATTACTATCCTGCATCTTCTCCTTTACAGCAATTGCCTTAATTGTGATAACTTCTTCGCTTCCTTCTTTTCCTGTAACTGCAATCTTGCCAGTATACTTGGTTCCGTTGGTTCTGCTTGGTATACTTCCATCCGTTGTATAGTAAATATCCGCACCTCCTGTAGGAGTTGTCAGTACCAAGTTTTGATTGGTTTTATAGAGGCCTGCCGGTAGATTAGCTACCGGTACACCTACAGTTTCTGCCGCATTAACAGTCACCTGAATGGTTACCGTAAGACTCTTGCCGTCTGTATCTATACTATCTGGAATCTCAACCTCTCCATTTAAAGTAAATGTCTGCTCGGTGAGCACATTTGGACTATAGCTTCCACTTGCAAGTGCATCCAGATCCCATATCACCTTTGCATTAGTACAATGGGAATCCTCTGTACAGATAACAATCTTATCCGGCAAACACAAAGCCTGTGCTGTCTTAACAATCCCATTTGGAAGTGCTGTAATGTCCGTTGGTGCAGTAATACTGATTAACTTCGGTTTTCTGACTGTTAATACAATGGTAGTTGGAGTTGGTGCTTCGTTCTTGTCCACGCCTTCTTCCACATTGTTCTGATAAACTTCTCCCTGTGGCTTGTAGACAATTGTCAGTATATAACTTCCTGGATTTATTGTATTCAAATAAGATTTTTTGAATGTAATCGTTCCTGTCTCATTGTCTGTTTCATAGTCTGTTTCTTCCGTCAGCTGGGAGCCACTTCCTACCCAGATGCTTCCTATGGTGTTTCCGTTCAATGTCACTTCTGCTTTTATATCATCTGACACATTCTTTATAAAACTAAGCTCTGTTGTATTCTGCAATGAATCCTGATAAATGACAATGCCATCAGTACCAACATAAGTCTTGTTATTAACTTTATCGGTTACCTTTGCATAGACAAAATGTTTTCCTATGGTCAGTGTTGGTTTAGAATCTTTATCGTAGGTCTTCCAATTTTCTCCCGTTAAAGCCTTTACCTCATCTTCCGTTAGTTGAGTACTAGAAACATAGTATTGAACCATATCCAGTCCTGACTCATTATCCAAAGCCGTTATCTGTATTTCTTGTGTCCCCTTGAAGAATACACCAAATGTAATGGTACTTAGGATATTTGTCCATGACCTGGTCTTTACTGTTACTGTTACATTCGGTCTGACATTGTCTGTCAGTTTTGTTCCTGTTGCCGTTCTGATATCTGTTGTACCGCAAATACAGCTTCCAGTTTCTGTTCCATCTGCAAAATAAGTTGCATTATTATTATAGATATAATTTGTGAATATATGTTGTGCCACGTCTGTTTTTTGGTCTGTATGACTGCATGTCGCCGCGTGCCAGTGGTACGTGGTATCGTGGCTCCACTCTGTGGAAAAGGTATGTTCGCCATCTGGAACAATGATTGAAACATAATCACTTGCTCCCACTCCACTAGCTGCTTTAACACGAATATAATATGTACCTGCTGTTAATGCGGTAATCTCTGTCCCGGTACAGTCTGTAGTTGTTTCAGAAGTAAATTCTGTTGTAGTACTGTATTCCATATGCGATGTAATACCAGTTATTTTTCCATCGGATGCCCCTGTATCAGAAGGCTTTATAGGGGTAAGTCCGGTTGGCTCTGCTGCATTTACTGTAATTGTAGCTGTCACAGTTTTATTCTCAACGGAATCATTGACAATCACCATGTAGGTTGTAGTTTCTGCAGGTGAGACTGTTACTGATTTCCCTGTTGAAAATGCTGTTAATGAAGTTCCGGCATACCACTGATAAGAATAAGTTCCGCTTCCGCCTTCCGGCATTGCCTCTAGCTCCTGACTGCTGCCTGCAGTTATGGCTGTATCTGCTGGTGTAATTGTTACTGAAAATACACCATTTACCTTAAATGATACATCTACCCTTGCATAGGTACTGTGATTCGTCTCAACTATAATCCCCTCAGAATAAGTTCCTGCTGTCAGACCAGGCTTTGGCTGTATAGTAAAGGTGGCTATTTCACCGACATCCAGTGTTGTAGCCGAAAGTTCTCCGATATTGTAGCTGATTGATGACGGCTGTGTTAAAGTAATTATGCTGTTTCCCTCATTGGTTATTGTTATAGTTTCTTTTGTAGGCTGTGTCATATAGCCCATATTCAGGCTACCAAAATCTTTGCTATTGACATTAGTTTGAATCGTATACGTTGGATTTACCAGTGTGATTGTTGACGTTCCACTTTTTGTTATATCTGCATCAGCGGTTGCTCTTACAATTAATTCCACTGCACTTTCATCATCAGCTACAGTTAATACTCCGGTATTAGATATAAATGTTCCACTGCTTGTCGCTCCTTCTACTCTCCAAGTTACGGTCTGAGACGGATTATTATGTCCAGTTACAGTCGCTGAAAAACTTGCTGTATTCCCTTTTATGACAGATTGGTCTGATGTGGTAACCGAAACAGAAGTTACACTTGGAGATATAACTTCCCATGTTGCGCTTAATGAAATATTATCACTAAAACTTGAAATCACATCTCCTGGCTGATATATATTTCCCGCTCCGTCTGACCAGCCCTTAAAAACAGAACCATCTTTTTTAAAGCTGCAGGTAGGTGTTATAAAATCTCTTCCAGATATTACAACGCTATCATTCATACTTCCAGTACCACCATTTGTATTGTAGGTTACATTATATGTAATGTAATGGCTGGTATCAGGTGATATTACCACATACGTTAATTCTGAATTATTATTAACATCTGCAAATCCAGATACAGCGTTAAGATTACTCGCATCTGTTCCTGCCTTCATATTACTATATGTAGTATAAAGATAGGTTGTACTCGCAACGTTTACAGCACCGACAGAACCAATTATCGTAACTGAATTACCATTATTAAAAAACCCAATTGTTGAACTACATCTGAATCCATATCCGGCTGTTCCCTGCATGATTAATGAAGCCGCCTGGGTATCGGAACCAATAACCATATTTCCACCACCTGAATTGATTTGAACACCAGCGGTACCAATTAGTATGCAATCACCCAATATAACTTCATCGGAATAATCCCCCTGATTCTCAAATGCAATCCCTTTGGTTGTATTAATCGTTATATTTTGAAGATGTATATAAGTATGTGATGCTCCTGAGCCTGAGCAATTAAATACAATTCGATCCTCAGTTGTATTAACACCAGATCTCATGGTTACTTTATAACCAGATGCTGTAATTGTTAATATCCCCGTGGTCTCATTAAAGGCTACGCCATTACCATTAGTCACAGGATTTCCATCTGCATCCGTCACATAGAAATCCCCATAGATTCCTTCTGATGCTTCGGATGAAACATTTCCAAATGCCTCCAAATTGTTACTTGTGAAAACAAGTGCCACTGCCATAACCACTGCAAGGCCTTTTGCTAATTTCTCTTTCATCTTCATATGCTTAACGCTCATAAAAAGACTCCTTTCCATTTCATACTGTCCTATTCTCAGGATAGCATAAATCAGAACGAAGTCCTTGCTATCTACTTAAAAACCTTATTTTTCTACTTAATGTTGTATATTTTTTTATTTTTTTTATTTTATACCATTTTTACAAAAGCAGTCGAACCTTAAATATTCCATTTATTGCCAAATAAGAAATATCTCCGCCAACTTTCTCCACAAAGGCACGAACACTTTCGCTTCCCCTGCCATGACCAGCCTCCTTCGTTACCGGATATCCCTCTTTTGTAAATATCACTTTACCAGAATAAGGATTCTGCACTTCTAAGACTAGCTGCCCTGTATAAATTGCACGGATAATAAGATATTTATCATATTCAGGATTAAGTGTCTCGCAGGCATGAATTCCATTCTCTATAAGATTTGAAAGTACCATGGATAGATACAGTTCCGAGTACGGCAATGTTTCCGGAATATCCATCTGAATATCGCAGTGTATACCGCATCTAGCTGCCATTTCAGCGTAGTAGCTTACAGCGGCATTCACAGTTACATTATCACAAAAATGGGATGGTTTTGCCGGTATTACTTTCGTATGTTCTTCTATCGTAGTCATCGCCTTACCAACTTCTCCTGTTTGCAGCAATTCCAACAGGGTAGCATATATATGTCTCTGATCATGCTGGACCACATGCATCTGCCCCATCGCATTTTCCATCAGTGAAAGACGTTGCTTCATTGCCTCGCCTGAAAGCTCCATCAGTACCTTGTCCTGCTTTAGGCGATATTCCTTTTGCAAGCCAAAAAGACATATAAAAACTGAAATATAAGCCGCCAGGGTAATTCCTATGACAAGTAACAGTGGAATAGCTTGTTCGGTCAGTGTTTTCACAATATCACCACTGGAAAATACATAATAAGTAAATGTTACCCACACGGCCAATGCTACAAAGAAAAATATGTTCCAACGCTCTACCATCTGCCGATAAAGCGGACGTACTTTAAACCTCAGCAGCCAATAGAAGAGGATAAATAGTATTAATCGGAACACTACATTAGCGTAAGGTGGATATGGCAATTTTCGTGATACGATAAAGCTGAGTATAATTACAATATCACTAACATTCTGGATTGTAATATAACAAAACAGCCATTGCATAAAAGTATCCTTAAATAATGGTTTAACTACAAAGCAAAGTACTGCAAACAACACCATATCTATTTTTGCTAGCATGGTCAGATTTCCACTAAGATAACAGAATATGGCAGTACCAAGATCTACACTTAACACCCCCATCATAGAAAAGCTGGTAATTCTCCTACCATACCTAGGTTGAAGCAAAGATAGCATCAGCACTACATTTCCTGTAGTGGATACAATCGCTCTCAGAAAATCCGGCAATAGAGATTGCATCACATCACCACCTTTTCAAATCGATAGTTCAGATAAGCTTCCCTCACATCGATATACTGTTTACCAGAAATAGGAACAAAGTTACCTCCTTTTAAAGTGAATCCTTCGCGCGTCAGCTTTTCTACCCGGCTCATATTCACTACAAAAGAAGCATGTGGAGAAAGAAAACGTTTATCCTTTAAAAGTGGTAGGATATGCTCCCCAAAGTTAACTGAAAGTGTAGTTGTCATCACCTGTTCTCCTCCCAGCAGCATATATCGTACAGCATGATTCATATATTCACAGTAGATAATCTGCCCTGCATTTAGTGTACGCAGACCCCTTTTTGTCTTAATTGTTACCACTATATCATTAGAATTCACTTTCAAAAGTGCCAGGGAAAGTGCTTCAAACAGCGTATGCTTATTCACTGGCTTGATTAAGTAATTCAACGGATTTACCGAATAAGCATCTAATGCATATCCTGGTTCGCCGGTAATATATATAATCTGTGCCTCACGGCTGATGCGTCGGATACTGCGTCCCACTTCCAGTCCGTCCACCATAGGCATTACCATATCCAAAAGATAAATTTGAATCTCTTCACTCTCACAAGCGGTCAGTAGTTCATCTGGGTGAATAAATTGTAGAATCTCCGCAGAGACTTCCTGTTTTTCTATGTACTCATGTGTGATTTCTGCCAACAACGCAAGCTGGTCAGGCATATCATCACAAATTGCAATGTGCAACATATGTAGTAAACTCCCTTCATTAGTATCCAAAACTGATTTTTTCCAGAGTATAAACTATTCCAAAATGCACTCATCATCATTGAAAATGAGTGCGTTCTGAACATTTTATCGCTTAACACCTCATAGCCCCCCCAACCAAGCGTTCAATTATCCATGCTGAGATTACAAGAGTGGAATTAATAAACGGAATACTATAATCCTTGAAGCCAATTTTCACAAAGTTTTGGCACTGAAAATTCCAGTGATCGGTCGCTGTAATCCATAGAAAAGTCGGTGGTGTTTACAATAATTTTTATATTTATATTCTTGTCTTTAAACAATGACGATTATTGTTGCTGTTATAGTAGTATTATACTATGCACTACTTCCATTTTATACACAATTTAACATATAATAGCATGATATGATTGTATAAAAGTTAAGAAGAAGCTGAAAAATGTCTCCTGTAGACTATATTTTTCTTGAGAGGGACTAAATTATACCATTGAATTTCAACAGTTATGATTATTTATATACTATCACTAATTTTTCAAACTCTGCGCTATTGTTTCCCACAGCATATAAGCCCAGTACATTTCCGGTGAACCCTCCTGACACCTCACTGGAAAGGTATTTTGACATTCCGCCGCCAAGTGAAGTTACATTTCCGTTGTCTGAAACTAAAAATTCATAAAAATGGCTATTGGCTTTTACTAACATCGTTGTTTTTGGTGATGAAAGCTTAACAGCGTTTTGAATATGCTTGATTCCACCAATATTAAGCTTTAATATTGCCTCAAACCCGTCATTATCTTTTCTTATAGCAACTTCATAATGCTCGTTCTCACAGGAATAAACAGTAACACCTGCTTCGCCGCAGTCGATTGATACATCAACTGAAAGTTCAAAATCAAAATCACGCTGACGCAGACATATAAATGTTGGTGTATCACAATCATCTAAAGTAATATCAGTTCCATGCATTATGATTTTATCATCAAACAATTCATAATTGCTCATGTTCGGGTGACGCAGATAGCACCAGTCAATTCCCCAGTCCGTGTTTTCAAATGTGTATAGCTTCTTTTCGTTTTGAGTAAAATCCCCTTCGATTTCATAGAACATTTCAGCAGTTCCGTCATTACCTGCAGTAAACCAACCGTCATTGTCGAATTGTACAGGAATTAAGAATGTCTCTCTGCCCAGAATATGATAAGGTTGCCAAATATGAATCTGTCGAAATCCAAGACATAGAATATGCCAATCACCATTCTTATCACAAATCAAATCTCCATGACCGATACCTTGAATGATTTCAGGAGCTTTATTTCGGTTGGTGAGAACAGGGTTGTGAGGATAATTACTAAATTCTCCCCATACCGAATCAGCACGAGCATAAGTAACCATATGACCATATTCTGTTCCACCTTCAGCAGCCATCAAATAATATGAACCATTGATTTGATACATATGAGGGCTTTCAAGGTAACGCCCGCCTGAACCCTGCCAGATACATTTGCTGTGTGAAAGCTTCTTGCCTGTATCGATATCTATTTCGCATTGAATAACTCCACCTTTACCATATTCATCAACACCATTACTGATAAAATAGGTATGTCCGTTTTCGAAATACAGCGATGGGTCTATTCCACCTTGGTCAACAAATATTGGGTCAGACCATTCACCATAAATGTCATCCGTATAAACATAGAAATTCTGATGAGTGGTATCGTTAGTTGTTACCATATAAAATCTGCTGTCATTAAATCGAATTGTCGGTGCAAATACACCACCTGAACTATTTATTTTGTCAAGCATAACTTGATTTTTACGAGTAAGAACATAACCAAGCTGCTTCCAATTGATTAAATCATCACTTTCAAAAAGGGGAACACCGGGAAAGTATTGAAATGAACTGCTGACAAGATAATATTTATCATCAGCAAAACAAACGCTTGGGTCAGGATAAAAACCTTTTATTATTGGGTTAGCGTACTTCATAAAATCCTCCTATTAACCTTAAGTATCAATGGTTATTAATACTATTCATCTTTATATAATGAGTAATAATCACAATTCATTTCTTCTTGTTTTTGCAAGTACCATTTTTTCACATCATCAAGCACCTTATTATATACAATTGGTGCCAGATTTTCTATAAACAGATCCAATATTTGTTGCTTTTCAATTATTCCAGTTTCCTCCCCACGAACATCCAAATAGAAGGCTGTAATCTCATCTTCTATCATTTTTTTCTGTTTATCTGTAAGTTGAACAACTGTATTTAAGCTGGTTCTTTTCATAAAAGGAAACCTCCTCATTATATAACACATTAATCGCTTATTCTTTCTCCCAGGTAATATTTACGGCTTTTGATAAACCCTAGAGAGCCTGTCATTTATAAGATTGTAATCCGGTTTTCCTAATAAGTTCTAATTCTTCAATCGTAAATAAATGCTGCCTCAACTCTTTTCAAATAGCCCACTGTGCCGTTATCATGTGCTAATACAAAGTATAAACTTTTTAGTTGACGTAATCAATGAAAAAGCAAGTCATTCAATTAATGGTAACCCTTGCGACGTAGTCCTACCACCGTCCCCATTACCAGATGAAGAATCATTATGCTTCTGAATAATATCTTTTTACCTTCCAATAATAGAATGGTGGCATACTATAGCTGAAAGCACATTAGATGGAGAAAGTAGAAATTCTAAGCATCAGTCTGGTAATCGCCATAAACTTGATAAAGACATATAACATATTTTAATGCATAGGAGAAAATTATATGAACCGCGATAACCTCATAGCTCAAGTAAAAAAAGATAAGGATGATTCGCCTCTCTCCTAAAACCATAAGCTATCCGTATAGGTTATTAATTACCTTTTCTATATATCATCTTTTAATAGGTAATCCTTAAATATTGAATAAAAACCTGATAATAATTTCTCATCCGATTCCAATGTAGTTTCTTCCATTTGTTTTTTTGTTTTCATCAGATCATATCCATCTCGTATCACCAAAAAACGTGATATTCTCGGATAAATAGAATTAGTAGGACATGCGTAAATACAACGAAAGCATGCAACGCAATGCCAACCAAACTGAGGTCTTCTATTCTTCATATGAATGTTTCCCATAGGGCAATTGCGTGAACAGAGACCACAGTGGTTACATGATTTTCTAACTGTTAATTCTGTTCCAAAAAACTTTGCCCATATCTTTTCGATTTTACAAATATATGTTAACATTCTGCTTTTTACTGGAGTATATGTTCGTCTGCTCTTCATGGATATTATCTCAATAGCAGTATTTGCTGCTTTAATTGGAAGAATCTGAAGTAAGCGCATCGAAAAGGTATTCTTTGTGGCTATAATCATATTAATAGGCATGATTACCATTCGTTCGTAGAAAACATCATAACCTTTTAGTGTCAAGGCTTTAATTGAACCGTAGCGACTAGCTCGATTTATCCAATAATCACCTGCAGCAGAAACGGAAATGACTGCAACAGGTAATCCATTACTCTTAGGAAGCGTTTTAATCCAGTTGTATACTGGTTCAGGTGAATCGAATGCATGCACAGGGAAAAGTATAATGATAATGTCAGCTGAACCAATACCATAAGTACCGTCTTTTTTAGTACGTTTAATTGCTTTAACTTCCAAAGGCAAAACCTGTACATCACAATTTTTATCTTTTAAATTCTGTTCCAAAAGTGAGGCAAAATACGCTGTGCCACCTGTCCCTGAGAAGTAGACCAACTTTACATTTTTCATACATATCCTCTCTATCATTACTAGATTATGTAATACTCAATACTCTTATCTATCATCATTAGCCTTCTAACCAACCTTTTAGTAAAGCGATCTGTTTAGCATACTGCCTTAATGCCTCCATTGTACCAAATACTTGCTCTGTTCCAAATCTCTTTTCTTCAATGGATGCAGCTTCAATTCCCAACGATCGTTTAAAGCTATAGTTAAGCCAGCCAAGCATTCCACCGAATCCACATGCAAGTACCGTTTCCCAATTCACATGACAACTTCCTGCGATTGCTATATATGCCTGATACAGCGCTTCAAATTTGTCTCTGTCCAACTCGCCATTACCATTGTTAGCCCAATAATTAAGCACTTCCAATAGTTCCTGATATGGATTTACATATCCTGCAGCTTCCCAATCAATAATGTATGGATTATTATCTTTCCACATAACATTTTTAGGGTCTAAATCCCTATGGCTAAGTACCAAATTACTACCCAAAGAATTGGAAGCTTCAATTAACTCATGGTTCCACTTATTCAATTCGTCTATCATATGTGATAATTGATGAATCCATTCTGCATTTTGTTCCTGTCCCAATAAGAGGTATTTAATCCAATCATATACTTCCGGTGCATCTATTTCTTTAATTATACCAGGAATCATAATATTCGCTGTGTGCATCTTTGCTAATTGTGTTCCTATCTTATTGCAATCTTGTAAAGATATTTTAGGGGGGAATATAGACACGCCATCTAACCAGTTAAATACCAAAAAATATTGCCCATCCAGATTTAATAATGGTCCATTATTAAACTGCATGGCGGCAACTACAGGTACGATTCCATAAAGAGCAGTTGCTATACGTTCAGAATTAATAATACTTTCTGTAACACCTTTTCTTAGCATTATTGCGGTATTAAATTCTTTAACAGCATATTTTTTATTTTCAGTGACTATTTGATACATCTTGTGCATCAAACCACCTGTGACCTATTTTGGTTCTTCAATTATAGTTTCTAAACCGTATTTACTAAATAGCTTTTCTATTTTTACATATGTTTCTGAATAGTACATGGTTCTACCTCACTAAAAGAATAATAATCACACATTGTGAAAAACTTTTTTGTAGACAATTACGACCACCCTATGATTGAAGATGAAAAACAGTTAGTGGATACGATTTATTTGAAAATAAATCTATAAAGTAGTGCTTCGCCCTCTATAACATTACTTAGGGCTGTCTTTCAAACTGCATCGCCTTTTCAGACGGCATCAGCGATATTCATTATACAGGTCGGCAACCCTGCCAAATTTATACCCCTGCTCTTGCAGTTTTGGCACGAGAATATCCAGAGCCTCAAGGACATTCTCCGCGTTAAACATTGGGTGAAGCAGAATAATCGACCCGCTTTTCACATTATCGATGACATATTGGGCAATTTCATCTGGCGAGGCGTTATAACCTAAAATAGTTTCAGGCTCGATGCTCCACATTACCGTCTTCATATCATTCTGATTTAAATAGTACGGGAGAACAAACAGTTTTTTTCCATAAGGCGGCCTAAAAAAAATTTCTCCGTCATAGCCGCTCGCCCGTATCAATTCATTTGTCTCAGCAACTTCCTCTTTACAAAAGTCGTAAGATTTAAAAATCATCCGCTTATGAGAGTAGGAATGGTTGCCAAGCTCATGCCCTGCCTGAACAATTGCCTTCGCATCCTCCAGCCTGGCGTCGATTCCGTCTCCGCAGACAAAAAATGTGGCTTTGACACCCAGCTCATCTAGCTTGTCTAGGATTGCCGCCGTGTTTTCCGTCGGACCGTCGTCGAAGGTCAGCGCGATTTTATTGTCGTCATTTGGTATTGTGGTGAGGAGCTCGCCAAAAAACTGAAAGCTTCTTGATTTCGAAACGAAAAACAAAAATATGGCACAAAATATGATCAACACAGCTATGACCAGTAGCACAAATAGGCGTTTTTTTTTTCATAGACAATAACCTCCTTTTACACAGATGGTCAGAACATCATATCCGAAAACTGCTTATTCGTACTGGGTCAGGAACGTATTGCAGTTCTCTGCGAATCACCTCTTCGCCTAATACAAATCAAACGTCTCACGTGCCATTAGATTTATATTCATTTATCAAAGATGAAATAAGATTGACCAATTTTTTTGGTAAACTGGTGTCAAAGCTATTACCTGTTGATATATCCTCGATTGAGTGTCCAACATATCCATAATATGTATCCTCATATATTCCTATAATTAGACCATTGTGGAAATCTATCCACATACCACATAAACTATTAGTAGGATTTATTATTGTATTATAAGACGCTTTGTTACATTTACTAACAATATTATTAATTACTTCATCATCTGTTATTTCAAAACTATCCCCCGCAAAACTATATTTAATTGTAATTCTATTAGTGGTAAAGTCATATGCCAATTCAATGTGCAATAGCCGGATTTATTGAATATACTACCAACTCACTAATATCATTTATAACTGTTTTATGCTATAATTCAACCATTAGTTGAATGACTATATTATTTTTCCACCAATAGTTTATAGTCTTTTAATTACTATATATCTTATAATCGTTTCATTAAGCGAAAGGAGAATATCTATGGAAAACTATTCGAAAATATTGGCAAAAAATATTACATATCATCGCAAAGAAAAAGGACTCACGCAAGAGGCACTAGCTGAGAAGTTAGGAGTTTCATTTCAAGCGATAAGCAAATGGGAAAACGAACTGTCTTGTCCTGATATTTTACTATTGCCACACCTTAGTAAAATTTTTGGCGTTTCAATTGATGAACTTTATGGTAATAAAGTCGCCATAGAGGTAAGTAAAAATCAAAGCTTCCATATATCTGACCTACCTTGGCTTGATGATGAAATAATACGAGGTGTTGTTTTCTTAGGACATAAAATTTTAAACAACAGTGACGATATGTCAAAATTTACATTCAAACTTGAAGGCCAATCATTTAACGTTATAAGCCATTGTAATATTGAGTGTGATGGAATTCAAAATGGTGCACAAGCAGCTTGTGATATAAACTGCACTACTATAAGTGGTGGCGCCAAAGCAGGATGCGATATAAACTGTAATGATATTAATGGCGGTGCCAAGGCAGGATGTGATATAAACTGTGTTAATATTACTGGTGGAGCGACGGCAGGATGTGATGTAAATTGTAATAATATTAGTGGTGATGTTTCAGCAGCCTCCTCCAACTCCCAAGTTAATGCCTAGTGAACATATCAAAATTTTATGTTAGCAGGCAGTTACATTCAATATCACTCATCTAGCTCTTATACCAAAATGTATAAATCCTCTATCCCCCTATAATAAGGAGATAGAGGATTATTTTTATATACTTAAAAAGCTTGATTTTATTTGTTTAAGATTTTTTATGTATCCACCATATATCATTTTGGTAAGGATAAAAACCGATACTATAATAGAATTGCTGTGATGAAAGCACATATGCATGTTTTGCTCCGAGTTTGCCACACCTATTTACCCCTTCAAGAACAGCAGCTTTACCCAATCCCAACTTACGATATTCAGGTAAAGTGAAAACAGGTTCGACATAAGCATACTCGCTGCCAGGAATACACCACATCCCACAATGGGCAGCGTAGTCTCCATTTGGAGCAACAACTAATATGCGTAAATCAGGGTCAAAATATGGTTTGTCAAACCCTTCTCTATTTTTAGCGCTTTCCATTTCGGCTTCAGTGCGTTCACGTTTATTCTCGAACCCTTTCCAAATTGCATCAAAATATTTATCAGCGTCAAAGCTTTTATCGGCAAAGCTCATAATTGTATACCCTTTCGGGAGAGTATAAACCTTGTCATTGATGTCTATTCGTGATATTGGAATCTTTTCCATAGTTGAAATAAAACCCTTTTGAACAGCCGATTGCTGATAACCTAAATCTCCATCTGGCAAAGCCAACCTTATTTCTCCATTTAAATTTAAATTATCTATTGCAAAGTCTATAAGTTGTGACTTTATGCCTTCGTAATCCATGTCAACGCAAAAGAATGCCTCGCCAAGACCGTGGTCATATAATGTAAGTCCAACAATTTTTCCATTAGCCTCAGCAATACCAAAGTGCGACTGTGTAGTATTTATATGCGTATTGTACTGCCAAACCCATCTTGCCCATAACCAGTTAGGAGCGACAACTTCATTTTGATTTATACGAATTAAAAAATTACAGATTTTCTGAAAATCATCGCAGTATCCAGCTCCGTCAATAAAGTTTCTAATTTTTATGTTCATAAATAAACTCCTTCTAATGTTATTCTTGATTGAAGAAGTTATTTTTAACTTCCTCAGCTTATCTTATATAATTTAATATAATCATTTCGCACCTCCTAATATAGATTAACCCCTAAAACCAATACACCAAATGATTAAAGAGATTATATACATAATAAATTCTAAAGAATTACAAGTCAACATCTTTTACATAATTCTGACATTGTGATGTTACAGGCGTGTAACTCACTTTCAATTTACAGAATTGGTGAACAGCTTATATTGTTGGGTATGCGAAGCAACACAGAGTAACTATGACTGAGTCCATTTGGACTATAGAAAGCTCTGGATTCACATCAAAGAGACATGCATCTATGTAGTTGTAGAGTGTTTTTTCGCTACACATAAGCTCATCAACATGATTGATATAGATCTGGTGTATCGACTGCCCTTGTTTAATCAACGGTGAAAGCAAGGTGTTAAGTCTTGCAAGCTCCTCTTCACTTGAAAGGATGCCACTCCTTGCCTCTGATATGTTTTCTTCAAATGAAGACTTGGCATCATCTGCATAATACATCATCTTTTTAAGGGTGCATCTGTTGAGTTGTCCGCATCCGTTACAAACATAAGGTGGTTTAAAACGACTTGAACATATTTCTTCTTCAAAATCAAGCTATTACTATAAACATATATGTTATATAATTAATCATGTCAGGAGTTGTATCCTGACATGATTATTTTATTAATGGAGGGTTATCATGAAATACTATGTAGATGCAAATGCCGCTAAAGACGGCAATGGTTCCATTGAGAGACCATTCCGACGAATCAGCGAAGCCGCGAAGCTGGCGCTTCCAGGTGATGAAGTGCTGGTAGCACCGGGGGTTTACCGTGAATATGTAGATCCGGCTCATGCCGGTACTGAAGGTGCCCGTGTCACTTATTCCAGTACTACACCTCTTGGTGCTGTGATCACCGGCGCCGAACAGATAAAAAACTGGAAGCATTACAATGAAAATGTCTGGGTATGTCGGATCGCAAACAGTGTTTTCGGTGAATACAATCCTTATACAAATTTAGTATATGGAGACTGGTATTTCGCGACACCGAATAAACATACGGGCTGCGTTTATTTAAATGACAAGGCGCTGTATGAAGCCACAACTTTAGAAGAGTGTATCAAAGGCGATGTTTATGGATGTAGCTGGGTACCGGAAGAATCTGTTTATAAGTGGTATACCGAACAGGATACAAATGCTGATGAAACATTAATTTATGCCAATTTCCAGGGTCAAGATCCAAATGAGGAAAATGTAGAGATTAATGTCCGTCGCAGATGTTTTATGCCTTCTGTAACCGGCATCGATTATCATACAGTCAGCGGATTTAAAATTGATAAAGCTGCCACCACCTGGGCACCGCCTGCAGCTTTTCAAGATGGCATGATTGGCCCTCACTGGAGCAAAGGATGGATCATTGAAGATTGTGAAATTTCAAACAGCAAGTGCGCTGGTATTTCTCTGGGCAAATATCTTGATCCTGACAACGATCATTACTTTACATATAAACAGGTAAAGAGTCCTACCCAGATGGAAAGAGATGCGGTTTGCCGTGGCCAGTATCACGGATGGATGAAAGAAAAAATCGGCAGTCACATAGTTCGCCGCTGTAACATTCACCACTGTGAACAGGGCGGCATCATTGGCCGTATGGGCGGTGTGTTTAGTACCATAGAGGATAACCATATTCATCATATTAATAATATGATGGAACTTGGCGGAGCAGAGATTGCCGGGATCAAAATGCATGCGGCCATTGATGTTGTCATGAGCCGCAACCATATCCACCATTGTACCATGGGAATCTGGTGTGACTGGGAAGCACAGGGCACACGTATTACCCAGAACCTGCTGCATGATAACCAGAGGCCACCGTATGCCAAAAATCTTCCGGGAAGCATGATGTCTCAGGATATATTTGTAGAAGTCAGCCATGGTCCAACACTGATTGATAACAATATTCTGCTCTCAGACGCCAGCCTTCGTTTTGCGACACAGGGCGTGGCTATGGTTCACAACCTCATCTGTGGTGCGTTAACCGACGTCGGTGGAGGAACAACTTGGCGCTATACACCATATCACATGCCACACCGTACCGAAATAATGGGCTTTAAAACCATTCTTCATGGTGATGACCGTTTCTACAACAATATATTTGTCCAGAAATGGCCTTCTGAGGACTATGTGACCTACAATGATCAAGACGTAAGCCCTAGGGGAGAAAACAGACAGGTTGGTACCCACGTTTTTGATGAATACCCAAACTATGATGAATGGATTGTCCAGTTCGATTTTACCCAGCGTCCAAACATGATGGCTTTAGAGCCTGCCCATACAGGACATTTGCCAATTTGGAGCGAAGGCAATGCATATCTAAATGGTGCAAAACCATGGAAAAAAGAAGTGAACGCTCTGTTCGTTGAAAACAATGCTCAGGAGCTTAAAGTTGAGCTGGTGGAGAAAGACGGTGAATACTATCTGAACACAAATGTATATGATCTCCTCAAGGATTTCAAAGTTCGGATGATCAACACAGAAATTCTCGGCAAGGCCTTCGAACCGGAGCAAGCCTTTGAAAATGTGGATGGAACACCGATACAGTTCGACTCAGACTTCTTTGGAAATCATCGTGGTATTAATGTTGTCCCCGGTCCCTTCGCAACACCTTCTGATAAGATTAAGCTTTAATCACAAATATAAGCCTTCTATGTAACCAAGATAGACAAAAAAGTGTGCAACAAAGGTTTTTTCCCTTGTTTGCACACTTTTCTATATAAAATACTATATTTTACTCTAGCTCAAACGCACCGGTATACAATTGATAATACTGGCCCTTCTTTTCTAACAGCTCTTTATGATTGCCTCGTTCAATGATGCGCCCATGATCCAGTACTATAATAACATCAGAGTTTTTAACGGTGGACAGGCGATGAGCAATTACAAATACTGTTCTGCCTTTCATCAAAGCATCCATACCACGCTGAACAATTGCTTCAGTTCTTGTATCAATGGAGGAGGTTGCTTCGTCCAGAATCATAACCGGAGGATCTGCAACTGCAGCTCTGGCAATGGAAAGCAATTGACGCTGCCCTTGGGACAAGTTGGCGCCATTTTCAGTAAGCAGGGTGCGATAGCCATCAGGCAAGCGACTAATGAAATCATCTGCACCTACAAGTTTTGCGGCGGCAATACACTCCTCATCGGTGGCATCTAGTTTACCGTAACGTATATTATCCATTACATTACCGGTAAAAAGATTGGTATCCTGCAAAACCACACCAATTGCACAACGAAGATCCGATTTGCTTATTTTGTTGATATTAATACCATCATAACGGATTTTACCATCGGCAATATCATAAAACCGATTCAGCAAATTTGTGATAGTTGTCTTTCCGGCACCGGTTGCCCCAACGAAAGCTACCTTTTGTCCCGGCTTTGCGTAAAGGCTGACATCGTGTAAAATTGTTTTTCCTGGTTCGTATCCGAAATCAACATCAAATAATCTCACGTCACCGGCTAATTTAGTATATGTTACAGAGCCATCACTGCTATGGGGATGCTTCCACGCCCAAATACCTGTTCTCTTATTGCACTCAATTAGCTGTCCATTCTCCTCACGAACGTTTACCAAGGTAACATATCCGTTGTCCTGCTCCGGTTCCTCATCCATTAAATCAAAGATTCGCTGAGCGCCGGCAATTCCCATAACAACAGCATTTATCTGTTGAGATACCTGGTTAATGTTACCAACAAACTGCTTTGTCATGTTTAGAAATGGAACTACAATACTGATTCCCATAGCAAGTCCTGAAATGCTTAAATTCGGAGCATTAGTAATCAATAAAGCTCCCCCTGCAATTGCAACAAAGACATATAATATATTACCAACATTATTTAAGATGGGGCCTAAGATATTGGCATATCTATTTGCTGCTCTTGAATCACTGAATAAAGCTTCATTAATCTTATCGAAATCGGCTTTACTTTCATTTTCATGGCAGAATACTTTGATTACCTTTTGCCCATTCATCCTTTCTTCCACAAAACCTTCCAGATGACCTATAGCCTTCTGCTGCTTAATGAAGTATTTTGCAGAACCACCGCCAACCCTTTTTGTAATTAAGAGCATACTAATTACACCAATGATTACAACAAGGGTAAGCCACATGCAATAGTACAGCATTATGCCAAAAACAGTAATTACTGTGATACTTGATACCAGAAGCTGTGGAAAGCTCTGAGATATCATCTGTCGTAGTGTATCAATATCATTTGTATAATAGCTCATAACATCGCCATGATTATTTGTGTCCACATATTTAATTGGCAGTGTTTGCATCTTGTTAAACATTTTTACACGGAATTTTTTCAAAGATCCCTGAGTAATAATTGCCATCATCTGATTATATGCAATACCACTGACAAGAGATAATACATAGAATACAACTAATACACCAACAAGGTATAGTATTTTCCCTTCTACCCCTTGCCAGTCACCTGTTTGCCAGTTCTTTTCCACAAGAGCAATAATATTCTGCATAAATACAGCTGGAATGGAGGTTATAGCTGCGTTAAATATAATGCATAAAATGACAACCGGGAACATTACCGGGTAAAATTCAAATATGGTTTTAAACAATCGAAAGATGATCGATTTTTTATTTTTATTCTGCTTAGTTTTCACTTTGATCACCCTCCTTGTTTTGGGAATAGTATATTTCTCGATAGATGGCATTTTCAGCTAATAATTGCTTATGGGATCCGATGCCATTGATGTAACCTCCGTCCAAGACTATTATTCTATCTGCATCCTCAACAGAGGCTGTTCTCTGGGCAATAATAATCTTGGTTGTATCTGGAATAAACTGCCGAAATCCCTTACGAATCCTGGAATCTGTCTTGGTGTCCACAGCACTGGTGGAATCGTCAAGAATTATAATTTTGGGCTTCTTAAGCAGTGCTCTTGCAATACAAAGCCTTTGCTTTTGACCCCCTGACAAATTAGTTCCCCCTTGCTCAACATAGGTGTCATAGCCTTTGGGCAATTGGTTGATGAATTCATCGGCACAAGCGAGCTTACAAGCCTCCACTAATTCTTCGTCGGTTGCAGCTTTATTTCCCCAACGGAGATTCTCCTTGATGGTTCCTGAGAATAGAATGTTTTTCTGTAATACAACAGCCACCTGATTCCTGATGGTATCTAAATCATAATTCTTTACATCTGTGCCACCTACTTTTACTATTCCTTCAGTAGTATCATACAGACGTGGAATTAACTGAATAAGTGATGATTTTGACGCTCCAGTTCCACCTATAATCCCAATGGTTTCTCCGGATTTTATCTGCAGATTGATGTTGGATAAGGCCATTCTCTCTGCCTTTTGGGAATATTTAAAACTTACGTTTTGAAAGGTAATCGAACCATCTGCTACGGAATAAATCGGCTTTTCCGGATTGGTTAGAGTACTTTTCTCATTGATGACTTCAACGATACGCTTGGCAGATTCACCAGCCAAGGTAATCATAACAAACACCATTGAGAGCATCATCAGACTGCTTAAAATCATGAAATTATATGTTAATATAGCGGAAAATTGTCCGATATCAAAGTCTAATCCCCTACTGGTGATTATGGTATAGGAACCAAAGGACAAAACAAAAACCATAACTACATACATGCAAAATTGCATTAACGGTCCATTAAAAGCTAATAAGCGTTCTGCCTTTGTAAAGTCCGCGCATACATCCTGAGCCGCAGCTTCAAATTTGCTCTGTTCGTACTCTTCCCGAACAAAAGACTTTACTACTCGCATTCCCTTAATATTTTCTTGAATTGACTTATTCAAAGCATCGTATTTCTTAAATACCTTCTTAAATAGTGGAAACGCTTTTAGTATTACAATACCCAGACCAATTGCGAGAATTGGAACAACTACGAGGAAAATCCACGCCATACGTCCACCCATTACAAATGCCATCGCAAAGGCAAAGACTAGCATCAAAGGAGCACGCACCGCCACTCTGATCAGCATCATATACGCATTCTGCACATTGGTGACATCGGTTGTTATACGAGTAATCAATGATGAGGAAGAAAACCTATCTATATTTTCAAAGGAGTAATTTTGGATACTATAGAACATATCCTTACGTAAATTCTTTGCATATCCGCAAGCTGCAGTGGCGCTGGTGGACCCTGCAATCCAGCCAAAGGCCAATGACACGAATGCCATGATAATCAGGATAACCCCATACTTAATAATTGTGTTTAAATCACATCCACCTTTAATTTCATTGATCAAAGTTGCGGTAATGAATGGAATTATGCATTCAATAACAACCTCCATAGTAATGAGCATTGGAGTCATAATTGATAGTTTCTTGTATTCACGTACACTTCGTGCCAGTTCTCTAATTACATGCATCTTATATACAACAGTCCTTTCTTTCTACAAAAAACGAGTACTGTTTATCATCTGCATTTTCGTGACAAACATTACTCGTTCTTAGTATTTTATTAAATTACTAACTTAAACTATTCTAAATTTGCCAACATCACCAGCAATATCTTCATAGTATTTGATAAATTGATTCTATTATGGTATCAAAATTACGTAAACTTGTCAAATGTAATCTTTACATAGTGTTTGCATAGGATTTACACCTAATTTCTGCCTGGGTTATGTTAATTCCATACCGCAGGCTTTTACCAAACATGCAACTGATGGTAAATCAATCTCTGGCATTTAGATGTTTCCTTTTCGTTATTCTATTTAGATGATAAATATTCATACTTATTTTAATAACAATGACAAACTCCTGTATATAAATTCTACTGCATCTTTCTTAGCTGATTATAATAGATTAGTGTTAGTACTAGCATAGTGTCCCAGGTAAGTTATTAAGCTTGGCGTGATTATTATATTCTTCGATAGATACCTGTCTGACCTTCTTATCTTTACGAATAAAATTAAAATAGACATTCTTAGCTATTTGACACAGCCAAGTTTTTATCTGACATTCTCCTCTATATCTATGGAAAGACAGTATAGCCTGATAGAAGCTATGAGGAGAACGTTTTCACCTTCTCAAATCAATCCCCCATGAAAATAGCACTCATATACTTTTATCTCATTACAATAGATTTCTTCATAACCTTGAAACCAAGTAAAATCACCTGCTACTTTACACTTATACAAGTATTCTCCCGACTGAAAGTATTCCTGTCCTCTGTATGGCATGCTTTTATCTGCCAGTCTAAGAGCTTCCTTTAAGAAATTTCCATTGAACTGTTCTCCTAAAACTCGTCCCAAATAATTCATGGCATAAACAGCTTTTCCATCTTTCCAAATGGCTTCTTCGCCTGCAAATTGATCTCCACCCACATATGTATCATGATATGAGAAAGGCCCATTTGAATAACGAAAATCATGAGAATCAAGTCTTGTTGAAGTTGTTTCATTCATAGATGCCGCATATGTGTTTATATTAGCTTCAAGTCTGAAATCAATAAGTTTGTCTATATCGGTCTTCTTATCGGAGGATATATTCATCATACACTTCTGATCTCTAACAAGATAATCAACAGTCACGTTAAAAAGATTGCTAATTTGAATCAGATTAGATATGTCTGGATAAACCTGTCCTGACTCCCATTTTGCGACTGCCTGCCTTGATACCCCAAGTTTCTCAGCCATTGCCTCTTGTGTGAGTCCTTTATTCCTTCTAAGTAAATGTAGTTTTTCAGAAAAAATCATTATCATCACCTCGATATAATTATATTGAAGCTCAGACAGAATGCACATAACCCAATGTTTGCACTTATGCTACCTTTGATATACATATTCAGGAAATACCCCTGTGCCCATATTATAAGTATATGTTTCCGGACAAAAAAGAAACAGAATAGATATGAATGCTACCTCTCCTGTTCCCATTTAAGGATTATTTCACTTTACTGAAACTGCTTCGTCTTATCATCTAAGACCTAATCATTTGTTGTCCGAGAACAAATCTGGCAAGATATTGTATAAATAACGATTCACACTGGTCCAGTTATGAGCTCCGCCCTCCAATGTTAGGTAATAGAAGTTACCCTTTCTAAGATCTGCTGAATAAACAAATATATCAGTAAGCTTCTTCATTTCAGCGATTTGGGTATTCATTCCACCATAAGCCAAATCAGCTGTACCTGTTGCACAGAAGATTCGAATATCATCCTTTGTATAACCAGCTTTTTTAGCGATTTCAGCTAAATATTTTGCTTTGATCTCATCATCGGTTCCTGTGAAGCTATATCCTTCCTTCTTTATTGAGTCTACATCCTGCCAGCACCATAAACTAATTGGAACATAGTACTTAAAATAATCTATACTATAAATGTAGTTATACCAGGTGCAGGCGGAACCCATGGAGAATCCACCAACAGCTCTGTGATTTCTTGCTGCAAGCAAGTCTTTTTCACTGGTGGACTGTGCATATACATTATATTTTCCTTCGATAGTAGGTATGATATCCTTTTCTAATTCATTATGGAAATTCTTAATGCGGAACAATCCATCTTCCTTCTGTCTCTCAGCTGCATATGGAGCTGTATTATACCAAGTAGGAGTAACAATAATCATTGGTTTCATCTTACCATCAGCAATCAAATTATCAACTACTCTCATAAGCTCAGTGTTCTGATCAACACCACCAAAAGCAGTATGCTGACTCTCGGAATTACCATGAATCAGATATAATACATCATATTTCTTAGTTTTATCCTTTGCATCATATCCGTGAGGAAGATATACAAGCATGTACTTGTCTAAAGCTTTTGCCTCTTGATCGTAAGTATTTGTTTTGTAGTCAACTCTTACAATAGACCCTCTTATACTCTCAGGATCTGACGTCCTGTAGGCCTTTGGTATATCTCTGCACTCTTTTTCATCAAAGGATAAGTCATTATGTACCAAATTATCAATGGCAGCTTGTAATTTCAAGAGTAAGCTGTCAAAGTTTGCTTGTGTTGAAGCTTTGTCAGTAATGGCAGCCTCTGACTCTTTAATAAGTGTCTCCACTACATTACCGTTAGAGTAGCGTTTCAGTTCGATTTCCTTTGCACTTGTGACTAAGGATTTCAAATCATAAAAGTTTGGTTTTGATACAGAATTGAGGCCTTTACCAGTTAAAAGCATTTGACCAAACTTACTTGTATCCTGATAAGCAGTACCCGTGGTATCGAATATATTCAAAGTAGCTACTCTTTTACTTCCTACTGCATCATTGATCTGACCTTCTATACCCATTACCTTGCCATTGGCCGGGGTCTCAGATAATGCAACGCGGCCTTCAATTACATAACCGCCTTTTACTGTCTTTGCAGCAGAATACAGATTTGTTAAATCGCCATGGTCAGCGGATCTCTCATTTTTAAAATTAATTCTAAACTGACTATCATCGCCTTCATATATCCCGAGTCTCTTATTATCCTGGTCCAGGAAAAATTCTACGCTATCTTTCTCATAAACATTACCGGAAGCATCGGAAATGTTAGCATCCTTTACTTCTGCTAGGAAATACACAGCATTATCATCCCACAACACCCTCAAAGTTGCTGTTGTATCTGTGTTGGAACTTATTTTTGTTAATTTTACCGGTTCAGCAAGCTGCCAAGTATTTTCAATATCTCCGTCAATATTATCCGGCGAGCCATAGTAAGCAACAACTCTTCCGCTGGCATCTAAACCGTTCG
Organism: Bacillota bacterium; assembly: GCA_023434365.1. Lineage (GTDB taxonomy): Bacteria > Bacillota > Clostridia > Lachnospirales > Lachnospiraceae > KM106-2. The sequence goes on from JAEYSV010000042.1 coordinate 97,984, forward strand.
CATCTACTGTAATCCTTGTATTCCCTTGGTCCCCATTAGTTGCCTTAGCATAGCCGAAGGTCTGAGCAAGAGTTTTTGTTCCACCCGCAACCGGCTTATCAAGAGCTTCCAGAATTGCAGCAACCAAATTAGCATTGGTTATTTGACCTTTTACAGTGCTGATCTTGGTAAGACCCTTTTCAGCAGCAAACTTTATCGTGTTTCCATACGTAAAGTCTTTTCCTGTTTTGTAACCCAGTGCTTCAAGCAATACCTTATAAATCATCTGAGCTGTCACAGGCCCGTTAGGATTAAATTTACCTCCGCCTACACCAGTCCATCCCAACCGGGGATTAGCCTTGAGATATGCTAAAATATTTCTTCCTTCTTTCCAATCTAATGAACCAGCATCAGTAAAGTTATCCGTAGCTGAAAATTCCAGAGCCTCCTCCACTAATCCATATAATTTAAGAAAGACTACTGCTGCTTGGATTCTTGTAGTTCCTTTTGCAAGGTAATCGTCAGTTACACCATTTCCATCACCATTAATTACCTTAAGCATTTCCAAGTACTGTGCGTCAGTCTTGGCCTTATCCTCAGCAAATGCAGGCATCGAAAATGTTGCGAGTACGCATATTGCTAAGATTATTGCAAGTAGCTTTTTGAGATTTCTCATACTCTCAAATCCTCCTGATAGAATAAATAGGTTACCTTATAGCCTTGATTCCATTGACTATCTAAGCTATATAATATATCTTAAAGCAATTACTCCTAGAGTTCTTAAGAGACTGCTTCAAAGATCTTTCAAGTGATTCCGCCTAGTTAAAGCACGTATTCTAACCGTCTAAAAATCTCTCATTCTATCGCCTTATATTCTATCTATAAAATAAAAGTTAGCAATTAATCCTTTTAATAATCACATCCTGTTTGTCCTTTTCTTCAACTGCGAAATATACTACTCAACAGTAAGCATAATTCCACCTTCTACTAGCACAACAGTTTAATAACTTAATTACTTCTATTTTATTCCAGCAAGGAGTTTTTTACAACACAATAATAACCAAGTATTGGATTTATGTTGCTAAATTTGCGGATGCATCAAATCACATGCAAAAAGATTTTGATTTATGCCATCGTCGATGATAGTAATTGGGGGGTAATTATTCATTTATATATATCTTTACCTTATCATTAATTTCTTTAGCTACCTTCTCAGCAGATTTTTTCCCACTCAGTAGTTCTGGAAGTTCATCGCTAATCATCTTATAAACAACTTCATCTATTATTTCTATTCTTTTTGTTTTATCAACAATATCGTAAATTTTATCATAGATCTCCTGAGATATATTAATAGGCTCAGTTGTATATTTACCATAACTTATCTTATTCCTTTTACTTAAATCAGCTTTTAGGTATACCTCTAATTCCTCTCTAAAAATTTTATTGTTTGTTGATATCCCAGAATTAAACCCTGCCTGTCTATTTTCTTTTGAAAGATATACCTTTAGAAATTTAAAAGCTTGTTCTTTATTCTTACAGTTGCTATTTATTGCAACAAAATCACTTAGTCTGGCTAATATATCACCTCCCGACTTATATGTAGGCATTGATACTAATTGTGGTTCTAATTTCATTGAATTCTTTATAACCGCGTTTCTTTCATAGATACGATGTGGTTCAAAAAAATCATATATTAGCAAGATTGTTCCATCATTAAGAAGTTGAAATGGGTCTGCTTTTTTTCTTGAGATTATCTCATTTGTACAAATTGCTGGGTACATATCTTTATAACATTGTAACAATTCAATAAATTCTAAAGAGTCAAACTTTACTTCCTTATTATCATAATCAATAAAAGATATACCACAGTTAGTCATAATTGCTTTAAATCCAAAATTCCAACCTACCAAATATTTGTCTTTTCCCTTATTCTTTTTTGCAAACTCTTTTGCAATATTGGCAAAGTCCTTCCATGTCCAATTAGAATCATCAATAGAAATATTATTTTGATCAAGAAAATTCTTTGCTGTATAAAAACCATAATAGTTATATTGTCTTGGTAAAATATATCTTTTTCCATCGAATATACCGCAATCCAACATATTCTTATTATATTCTGAAATTTTAAAGTCCTTATCTTTTGATATTAATTCGTTTAAGTCACAAAAAACACCTGATGAAATAACTTTCCTTATGGATGTAAAAGTATTAAGTCCTAAGAAAATATCCGGACCTTCACCTGAAAGAGTTTCTGTAGTAACTTTTTCCCTATATAATTCTATGTCTGTAAATTCTGTTGGAAAAACGGTAACCCCACTATTTGAACGATTAAACAGGCTTATTGCATCTTTAATTTGCAAATCATAAGCCATATGATAAATGCTTAATGATGATTTTGATTTATTTGATAGCTCAGTGTCATCATTTGATACATTAGAACAGGAAGTCAGAATTAAGATTGCCAAAAATAAAGACAATAGTCTTTTCATATTGATATCCATTCCTTTCGCTTCGTTGAAGGCACGAATGATGAATAACCCCATATTTTACTTCAATATTTACTTCACTACTGATTATTTCTGCCGTTTCCGATGTTCTTTTCAATGGGCTACTGAGAATAAAATTCGGAGGATATTTTTGATTAAGCCATGAAGCAAGCTTTGTAGCCTGTTCACGCCCCAGGTCAGTAAGTGGGAAATCCGCTCTCCCTTCGTAACGCCTTTCAATATCAGCAACCGACTGTCCATGTCTGACAATAATAAGTTCCAACATATGTTTTTACCTCATTATTCATTCAAAGTTGATATCCATGTATGATGTAACGTAGAACTAAAACTGCTTTACACCAGGAAAGTACATTCACTTATTCAGGCAAAATGCTTCTTGTACAATCAAGCTAAACAGACTAAAGAATGGTAAGCCTGCACTAATGATTCCTGCCATCAGGAAAACTTTCCTTTTTACAACATGAATTATACTTCACTATTTTAGAGCCTATCAAGCTTCTCAACTGCTCTCTCATTCTTTACATCGCCTGTATTCAAAGTTGCCTTCGGTTCAATCATCATCACATTTACCCCCTCTTCTGCAACAGGCATATGATCTTTACCTTTTGTAAAGCGTGGGTAATTCGGGGACTTCCGTAAGTTTCACGGGATACTTTGTGAATATCTCTGATTTTTCCAAGGCGTTCCGCATTCCTTTTCTTATGAAAGCTTACCGGACTTTTAAAATATAACACCAACCAACTGTAATATACTTCTTATAATATAAATTGCATTTTAATAAAATGTCTATATATTAGTTATTTAGTAATTTTTTGACATTTTAATTTATTATAATGTATTTTATTGTTAATTTCAATCACCACTTTACATTTTTTGTATGTTAGATGAAAAAGTAAATTCCACTCTTAAGATAGTTTTTATTTCTCCAAAACGCGCCTGGCACTATATTAATAAACTGAAAAATAATGTGTTACTTTCTCCAACTCCTCTGGAAAAGCTTTAATCACTGCTTGTATATCTTCCTTTGTCAGTCCCAGTGATTCCATTACTTTATTATTTATGTTATGATTTTGATTTATTCCCAACAAACTCGCATAATAATCAGTACTAATCACATCAGCTGCATACATGAGTTTTACATCTTCATTAGTTTTAGCTATAAATGGAGTATGATGTAATTCCACGATTTTAATAATATCTTCGCGTATGTTCCATTTTCTGCAAAGCCATGCACCTAATTCTGCATGAGTCATTCCACCTAAAACAATGCGTTCAGCTACTAACTGATGTACTCCATTTAATAATTTCTCTGTTATTTCATCTAGAAGATTTGGAAGACAATTATCCAGAACAATTATTCCAATATCATGTATAAGTCCGTAAGTAAAGAGCTTATATATGTCCCCTTTTTTTAACCGTGAAGCTAACATACAACTTGCTACCGAAGTTCCCAATACATGTTTCCAATACTTATTCATGTTAAAGGTTCTTTCATCTTTATTCGTAGCACCTGGAAAAACCTGAAGCGTCATGAAAAATATCATTAGGTTTTGTACTGTCTGCATACCCAGGAATACAACTGCTTCTTTTATTGTTTTTATTTCTTTATTCAATTTAAAGTATCCTGAATTTATTTTCTTTAGAATTAAACTATGTAGTTCGCTCGACTTTGATATTTTATCAATAAGTTCATCAATATCGACATTTATGGGATTACTAATCATGTCAAGAATTTGACTCATATCTTTAGGTAATTCGGTTAAGTATTGTGATTCCTCAATTAACTCAAAAATTTTTTCCTTCTGCATAGATATCCTCCCTAGATAGTAAATTGGTGTAAATAAACTCCATTTGTTACATATTGAACATCTTTGCTGCATCTTAATTTAATTTTCTCTGCCTGACTCGACTGTACTTCTTTTATTTTATTGTATAAAAGCAAAGTTGCCAACGAAAGATTCTTAATACCTGATGTAATTATGACAGACATCGATATTAAAATTCTTAGGGATGGAAATTAATATGTACCCTACAGCGAAAAACATTATGTTAATATAAAAAACAACTATACCATCATAGGTATCTTGTTGAAGATATATTAAAAAGAATTGATAAGCTTAAAGTTGCAATGAATTACCTAATAATCCCACAGGAATTGATTCGTTAATGAGGTGAAATAATTATAATTGTTCCATGATTTGGAGGTCATTTTCTACAAGATAATAGCACTAAAAAACTGTTCCTATGTTGTATGGCGGGTAACTGACAGACTAATGTCGTGGACAATTTGTAGATTTAACTTGTATAATTCTCTTATAAAAGGTGATTGTGGAGGTAGGACACCATGAAATTTAAAGAGGGTTTGATTAAGAAGCTACGCATAGACAAAAATTGGTCGCAAGAGGACTTGAGTGAACACTGTGGATTGAGCCTTAGAACCATTCAACGAATTGAACGTGGTAGTAATGCATCACTTGAGTCGGTTAAGGTCTTAGCGACAGTCTTTGCAGTTACTACTGATCAATTGATAGAAAATGAGCATAAACGTAAAATTACTCCAATTGAGGCTGTGAGATTAGGTTTTGTTGAGTTTGGTAATTTTACTGGCAAAGCTTCACGCTTTGAATATTGGTGGTTTCTGATTTTTATCGTTTTGGTTATGGCAGTGGCTACAATTATTCACGAAAAAGTTGGCATGATTGTGGATGTGATCCTATTAGTTCCACTAGTATCAGCAGGTGCTAGGCGTTTAAATGATGTAGGTGAAAGTGTGTGGTGGCAACTGTTTCTCCTTGTGCCTTTTGGTCAGATCATTGTTTTGATATTGATGGCTAAACCTGGACGAGAGGTAAAAGAGGAGTGAACGAGGTAACGGTGGTCTTAATGCTATGTTTAGCAACAATGTTGAAATTACACAGACAACCAGTTAGGGTTGCCTTAGTTCATTAAATATGAAGATGACGAAATAAAACTACTTCTATTATGCTTATACTGTGGAGTTTGAGGTATTTAGTTGAGCTCTGAAAAATTCTAAATCATTGTAGCTCATGGGTGTGAACATACTTTAGTGTAAATGGAATAACCGTCCAAAATCATGACGATAATATTACTGTAGCATAAATCGGGCAACGCTGAGGAGCGACCCAACGCTTGCTGCGGCTTATACGATGAATGGCGAGCCCTGTTGTTCGCCGTTTTTCTTTTCATCGG
>JAEYSV010000043.1 GCA_023434365.1 Bacillota bacterium
ACTTTGGCCCTGTATTTTAGGGCCTTATGTGCCACTACGAACTTCATCCAAGCGAGAGCGTGTTGCGAATGAACTATGCCTTGCATCACGATTCACAAACAGAATTGTGCAAATTGACGAACTATAATTTAATAAGGGCTTTTGACGCCCTAATCCTACTAGTAAAAACCGAAGAACAGAAAGAGGAAATAACATGAAACACCAGACACACTTAAAAAAAGTATTCGTACTTCTACTGCTACTTAGTATTTTATGCAACAATGCGCATTGCCTAGCTGCTACAGAGGAATCCAATCAGTATATTTTGGTCGAATACCTTGGTGGAACCACTGCAATCGTATCATTTTATGAAAAAAACGAACAAGGATTATGGGAAAAACTATATACAACCACAGGTTATGTTGGCAAAAATGGGATGGGGAAAACAACAGAATGGGATTACAAAACACCAGTCGGAACTTTTGAATTAGGTCAGGCCTTTGGTATAAAAAAGAATCCTGGAACCAAATTAGATTATGTCAAGGTTAATCGATATCATTATTCTGTGGATGATCACAATTACCCAGATTATTATAATACCTTAGTAGATGTCAGGGATCTCGGTGTCTCCTCTCTCAAAGGAGAACACCTAATCAATTACGGAAAGTCCTATCATTATGCAATTTGGATTCAGTATAACAAAGAAAAAGTAGTAGGCAATGGTTCCTCCATCTTTCTCCATTGCTACAGCTCCCATTCGTATACCCAAGGATGTGTAGCCATCCCTGAATCCATGATGGTTAAGTTTCTTAAACGCCTTAATCAAGATGCAAAAATTATAATTCGGTAAGCGCTGACGCGCTGTCACGATAGTGATGTCTTGTATCACTTTAATTTACTTTGTAATTGTGCAAATTGACTAAGCCAAGTTTTCTGAAGGGCTTTTGACGCCCTAATCCTATATCACAAGAAAATCCCTCGCTTAAAGAAGCAAGGGATTTTCTTATTTGAGCGTAGTAAATAATTGCATACCGCTCATATGATGTGGGAGTTAAACTTGCTTGATATGACAACCGGCTAGGTTAAAACCCTAAGTAAAACATGTAAAATGCTATAAGAAGAATCGCACTTCCCATGACTATTTTAAGTATAGTACTAAATCTACCATATTTGCTACTGGAAGAAAGCTTTTGCACAAAGCCAATACTAGTACCTGCTACAACAGACAAGATGGCATGCCCTACAGAATACAGGAGCAACAACACAATTCCCCATACTATACTTCCCTTTCCTGCAACAATCGCTAACAATACGATTAAAACAGGAGTTGAACAAGGCGAAGAGAATACACCAGCCAGTATTCCTGCAATCAAAGCTCCAATGTAACCCTTTTTTGAACTCTTGGCAACCAAATAAGTAGATGGGATGAAGTTATAAATTTCCCAAATCTGTAACGCCATTAGGCTCATTAAAACACCCAACAAAAGATACCACCATTTGGCAGAAGTTCCAATCAGATTTCCTGCTAATGAAGCCATCGTTCCTAATATAGTAAAGGTAATTGCAGTTCCAACTGCAAATGTTACTGAAAGCTTAAAAGCTTTCTTTGTATCTCTTTGCCCTGTCCCTCCAACCACGCCAATAACAAGTGGTATCGTAGAAAGTGAACAAGGAGTAAGACTTGTCAGCACTCCTGCCAGCAACGCTAATATTGGGGCTAACCAGAAGCTATCCTTAATCATCACAGAAAGAGCATCTAGTAATTCAGTCATATTATTTTACCCCCATCTCTGCAAATATCCTAAGCATTTGCTCTTCAGTTAATCCACCCTGATGCATCGTAAGTGCATGCTCGTTCGAATTCTGATTGCTATACTTCAGAAACTCAATCTCCTTCGCAAGCTCATCACTTGGAACAAACGGACTACCATCAGCATTGAAAAATGCCTGCGTTGGTATTACACTAAGTGGGAAGTCCTTAGCGGCGTCAGTATGTGCCCATACATCAACATACTGCACGATAGCCTTGCCTTTTAATCCATCATGAACACTCTTTAATTCTGGCGCCATTTTTCTACAAGGAGGACAATCCTCAGAGCCAAAATCTATCATAAATGGTAACCCATAAGATTTCATTTTATTAAGATCAATCGAGGTAATCTCAAATGGCAAATTCTCTGCAGTATCACTCACCGAATCCTCAACCTTCGGATTCTCTAGCACTTCATCCCGACCAGCATTCTTATACAGATAAATACCAAAAATCACTACAATAATAAACAACGGACTAATAACCTTCAAAATAAGAGACCTCTTCGCTGCATCCATACCAAAATCCTCCATTTCATCTCTCTACTCAAAACTAACTATTCCATATCAATTCACACCATTTACTACTCATTATTCTCTACTCTTCACTCATCATACATAAATCCTTACAAACAAATCTCTACTCTTCCCTCATCATTCATAAATCTTTACTACCTATTCCCTATACACTACCCTTTATTCACTATATACTACCCTTTGTTCTCTATATACTACCCTTTACTCTATATACTACCCTTTACTCTATATACTACCCATTACACACATTATACAAGTTTCCTCCTCCCACTTCACTACAAATTTCACACTTCACAAAATGTTCACTCTCTCACATCTCTTCTTCGCTCTTCACTGTATTTTAACGCTCTTCGTTCTTCACTATCTTTTTACTATCTTTTCCACCTCTTCACTCTTCACTCTTAGTTCTTCACTATCTTTTCTAGGCTCTTAGTTCTTCACTATCTTTTCTAGGCTCTTAGTTCTTCACTGTATTTAAATGCTCTTCACTATCTTAATTTGCCTTTACATTAACAGACTAATATGATAATATCTTTAAATACAAACTTAATATAAGCATTTTCTTTAAATAATCTGAAAATATTTTCAGAGTAACGTGGCATAGTATACATAGTATAATGAATCAAAAGAGGATTTAACAGAGAGGAGGAACGCTATGTTAGAAATCATTAAAGATAGTGAAAACAAATTCAAAAACCTTGTCAATGGACAATGGATTGACAGTAAGGAGGGTAAGTATATTAATATATACTCCCCACTAGACAATTCACTCCTAGGCAGTGTTCCAGCAATGTCGAAGGAGGAAGTGGATGTTGTAATTGCTTCTGCAAAAAAAGCACAGAAACAATGGCGTCGTAAGACAATTGATGAACGAGCAGAAATCCTTTATCAAGCTGCCGCACTACTTATCTCGGAAACAGAACCCTTAGCCAATTTAATGATGAAGGAAATTGCAAAAGATAAAAAGAGTGCTCATTCAGAAGTCCTTAGAACTGCAGATTTTATTAAATTCACTGCTGATACTGCTAAAAATCTATCTGGAGAGAGTATCCCCGGTGATAGTTTTCCTGGTGTAAAAGGAAATAAAGTATCTATTGTTAAGAGGGAGCCTTTAGGAGTCGTACTTGCCATTTCTCCTTTTAACTATCCAGTTAACCTGGCAGCTTCTAAAATCGCACCTGGACTGATGGCAGGGAATTCAATCATCCTAAAGCCTGCAACTCAAGGCAGCCTCTGTGGATTATATCTAGCAAGAATCTTTGAACAAGCAGGCGTTCCTGCAGGTGTTCTGAATACAGTAACTGGCCGTGGTAGTGATATTGGTGATTATATTACAACACATAAGGATATCAACTTTATCAACTTTACCGGAAGTACAGAAGTCGGCGCCAGAATCTCTAGCATTACCAGTATGGTTCCTTTACTTATGGAATTAGGCGGAAAAGACGCTGCGATTGTATTAGAAGATGCCAACCTTGATAAGGCGGCTGATAATATTGTGGCAGGTGCATTTTCCTACTCCGGTCAACGATGCACTGCGGTGAAACGAATTCTGGTAATTGATTCGGTAGCTGATGAATTAGTTAGCAAAGTAATCGAACGAATGAATAAACTTAAAGTCGGTAATCCAATTAATCCAACACAAGAAGAGGTTGATATTGTTCCGTTAATAAGTACAAAAGCCGCTGATTTTGTAATGGAGCTTATTGAGGATGCGAAAAATAAAGGAGCAAAATTATTAGTCGGAGATACACGCGAGGGCAATCTCATCTATCCTACTTTATTTGATTATGTTACAACAGATATGAGACTTGCATGGGAAGAACCATTTGGTCCTGTTCTACCTATCTTAAGAGTAAAAGATAAAGATGAAGCAATTGAGATTGCGAATTCTTCTGAATACGGACTTCAAAGCGCGGTATTTACTGAAAACATTAACGATGCCTTCTATATCGCAGAAAAACTAGAAGTTGGAACAGTTCAGATTAATAATAAAACTGAGCGTGGACCAGACCATTTTCCATTCTTAGGTGTCAAATCCTCGGGACTTGGAACGCAAGGCATTCGTTATTCGATTGAATCCATGTCAAGACCAAAGGCTACTGTAATCAACTTATCATTTTAATCCTATCAAAAAAGTCTCCCACTTCTTTAGCGGGAGACTATTTTTGTATCAGTGGGTATTCATTCATCATCCCTGTAAGTCCTTCTCTGCTTTCAGAGTAACCTTATAGGGATTTTTATGTAATCCATTGCCATAAAAATTCCTAGCATACACAATGTATAAAACCCTCATAAAAATATTGAAGATATATTACACAATCAAGCGATTAATGGTATGGAGGAGTTTACTAAAACAGTTGAATAAACACGATTTAATGATTAATTTGTATCAAAATGAATGAATAGAGCATAGAATAAATTGTAAGTAAAAGAAAGGTTGTCGATATTATGGCTAATATTATCGTTGATCCAATTCCATTTAATCCGGGAGCAGTAGCTAATGGTACTCCTTATACACCCGATGCTAGAAATAACTACATTACGATTCCAAACCTTACTGTAACCGCTGATCTGTCAATTCCAGCACAAACTTTTGAGGCAAGTTATACTGCATTAGATAACACAAAAACTGTTTCACACGCTATGGCAGTTATTGCAGATAGCAGTTATACTTCAGGTGCTACTAGCGGAAGCTTAAATTTAACGTTTAATGCACAAGTATTTTATACCGACGATACAAGTGATTTTGAAATTGTGGAAGCGTCTATCCTTGTGAATAAACCAACAGATTTTAATACTTTTGCAATAGACGGAAGTTTTACTCCAGTAATTCCAGCAGGTGGAGTAAGTGCTGCTTATGATACTACAGACCCTACTTTAATGGTAATTAGTATTGATCTTGAAGCAATTACCCTCGGAATATCTGGCACTGCAAGTGTTAGAGTTCGTGTAGCAACAGAAGCTTAGTCGTTACTTTAAAGCACAAACACTTTGCTATGACACCAGATTATTGGTGTCATAGCAACATACCTAGCATTGTCATAAAGGAGGAGAATATGCTTAAGTTTTTGCTTTGGTTAAATCATATTATTATCGTTGTTTCAATCAATATGAACAAAAAGATAGAGAGACATATCGAATATAAAAAAATCAAAAAACTAATACGTAAAAATCTAGAATCCACAGAACTAATAAATTGCCAAGATGGAATTATTATTATTATAAGAAAAAATGAAAAAGACTTAAAAGCTGCTGATTGGATACAAAAAAACCTTCCAAAAGAAAATAATCATAAATCAAATCATGAATTAGGTAAGCAGAAAGAAGCCAGTGCTAACGCATACTGCTTAGCTCCTGTAAAAGTAGATCCCCATAAAGAGGAACTCAAAAATGAAGTTCTGAATGAATCTTCAACTAACTCTTATAAAATAACAAACTTAAAGGTTGATTTTCAAAGCTCAAGTGATATTAACGCTATGGATACTACAATCATACCCACACCTGACAAATCAGCGAATGCTTTAATACACGAACCTGATTATGAACCATTGTCAAAAGTCTATACACAAACTTGCAACAATAAAGCCTGCCATAATTATCCGATAAGGAAATATAGATATGATAAGAAATAAAGAATCAGATAATCCTACTCTACCCTTAGCATTGCACTTTGATTTAATACTTGTATCCCATATAAAAATAATGCATCTGCCCCTTTTTCAAAAGTGATATAGTCAGTTAACATTGAGGCTTTGATATAACGCAAATCTATTAACGTTATTTTACTATAGCTTTCTAGTAACAAGGGCGCTAAGCTGCTAGAGTAGGAATCTCTAAACAGATACAGGTGCTTGCCACTTTTGTTCTGTGGATTTTCTACGGTAAGCAATGCTTTTGGGCCACCTAAAAATACGTTATACGAGTCAATACTTTGGAGTTCCTCTGTGGTATAGACAGGATGATAGGTCTTCGTAAGGTGGTCATAAAACTTCGCTTTATTAATCGTATCATTTGACAAATACGTAAGCACATCAGGACGCACTGGAAGTGCAGAATGCCCATAATAAGCTCCATAAAACGGCGTATATTCCTTTTGATTATAATAACCCAAAACATCGTGACTTAACGATTTCATCGCACTTTGAAGCTTCTTCGCAACTGGTAGTAAATTCTCCTGCTTCCAGTGTAAATCGGTACTATAGTAATCATCATCTTCTAATAACGATAAGAGATCAATATATTGCATCTGATCCATGTTAGTTTTATATAGCTTTAATAAATTGTCATAGTCCATGCTAAGATGACCACTCGGTTTCGCTCCAAAATAATTCTTATCCGGTATAATTGAGTAATAGAGATTAAGATCCTTCAGATACTTCTCACTAATCATATTAAACTTTTGTGCAGCAGATTGAATGGAGGATTCCCTTAACGGATATTCAATTTTATAAACCTTATCCTTATAGAGATAAATATCATTATTATCTTTCAAGCCAAGAAGATAGTATTTACTAAGCGCAGTTAATGCTCGAAACTGATCTCGAGCCACAAACTGGTCTAGAAAATATTCTTCATACTCAGTAAAAATATCCTCGCTTAACAAGCTAGTCCATGTTCCACTTGGCACTTGATCTAGACGCCTTCTTTCAAAACTAGAGATATCCTGGTCTGGTAATAGGAGGTTCAAAACGCCAATGACGGTAAGGAAAGATACAAATAAAATGGTAATGCATATATTTTTAATCTTCTGATTCATCTCGTCTCCTCCTAAAATCTAAAGTATAAAAATGGATTATAGGACCCATCTACTAAAAATCCAGTTACAATCATTAATAACAATAATAGCAGGATAGGCTCTATAACTTGTAATAGCTTATTATAAAAGGTAGTTTTTTCAATCCTTAATACTACTTGTCTCATTAATGGTGTTGCTGCTATCGCAGAAATTACAAATACAATTAGATAGCTACTTAAATAGTATGTTGTGACAGCATTGGTAAAAGGCAGGTCCCCTCCACCAAACATGTAATATAAGTTATTTTGTGCCTCATCCAGATTATTTGCATTAAATATTACAAATCCAAGCAGTACGATGATAATTGTATAACCTGTACTTACTACTCTTGGCACTTTATTAAGAATCTTTTCAAAAAATAGCTTTTCAAATAATAATAAAAATGCATAATACCCTCCCCAGAGAATAAAATTCCAGGCAGCACCATGCCAAAATCCAGTCACAAACCAGACTATCAGAATGTTCCTTATCCATTTGCCCTTAGAAACCCGATTTCCTCCCAGCGGGATATAGAGATAATCTCGAAACCAGCTACTAAGACTAATATGCCATCTTCTCCAAAAATCCGTTACGCTTTTTGCGATATACGGATAGTTGAAGTTTTCAAGAAAATGAAATCCAAAGATCCTTCCAAGTCCAATCGCCATGTCAGAATAACCAGAAAAATCAAAATATATCTGAAAGAAAAAAGCAAAAGCATATAACCAGTAAAAAAGGATTGTTTTTTCATCTGAGTAAGTAAAAATCTTGGAAAATTCGGCAAAGGTATTAGCGAGTAGTACTTTCTTTGATAGCCCCAAGATAAACCGTCTCGTGCCGTAAGCAAAGTCATCAAAGCTATGGGTTCTTTGTTTGAGTTCCTCTGCCACTGTACTGTATCTTACTATTGGACCGGCTATTAACTGAGGAAATAAGGTTACATATGCTGCAAAGTCACCCGGATTCTTAGTGGCCCTGACTCTGTTATAGTACACATCGATAGTATAACTCATAGTTTGAAAGGTATAAAAACTAATTCCAATTGGCATCGAAATTTGCAATAATGATAACTTAATCCCGGTCACTGCACTTAGATTCGAAATAAAAAAATCGCTATATTTAAAATAGAACAACAGTCCCAAATTCACAACTAAAGAAAATCCTAACGATACTTTGGGAATATAACGATGCGTTCTAAACTTTTCGATAAATAGTGAGGCTGTATAGTCAACAAGCGCTGATAATAGCATCACGAGTACCAGTCTCTGCTCTCCATAATAATAAAAAATCACACTACAAACTAGTAGCCACACATTCTTTAGCTTATACGGTAAGAGATAGTATGCAATTATGACAACTGGAAGAAAGTAATATAGAAAACTTATGCTTGAGAATACCATGAATTCCTTCCCCTGTTAAGCAAATATCCCGGCATAAAACAGCCGAGATATTTGCTTAAACCATCAAATTTATTTTAATGCTAAAAAGGTATCTTTTAATGATGCTAAAGTTGCTTTATCAGCAATTACAGCTAGAATTACATTATCAATGCTTTCCACAATTTTATCTTCTCCACCCATACAGATCCATTTATTTGGTTGCAAATTATCCTGGATAGTCTTCTTAACAGCTTCTACATCATCGCCTTCTTTAACCTTAACGACAACAAGTGAATAACTAGATGGAGACATTGGTGATTCAGAAGCAACTGCTTTTTCAAAGGTAATCCCTTCTTTTCCTAAGAACCAAGCAGTTCTCTCTGCTGTAACTTCCTGAATTTCTGCCCATTCCTCAATACCTTTAAGAGTTTCGGTTTCTTTTGCATTTTCATACAGATATGCAATAATCTCTTCAGGTGATTTCTTTAGCACATCATTGCCAGCTGGGTCAGTATCGTCTGGGGTTTCACTAGTTGCTGGTTCAGACGCAACTGGAGTTTCGCTAGTTGCTGGTTTGGATGCATCAGGGGTTTCGCTAGTTGCTGGATTAGATGCTGCTGGAGTGTTGGATGCTTTTGGTTCTTCATTCGAAGAACAAGCTGTTACTGTAAGAATCATCGTGGCAATAAGTAATATACTAAGTATTTTTTTCATAATAATCTCCTTTTAATAAATATGTTAATATCAATGGAATAATAAGTTAGTATCAATAAACTTCGTAATTATTACGGGTTCTCTTCACCTCCATTTACCCGAAATTCTATGTTTCTAAACTTTGATCATCGTTAGATACTATTTAGATGCATATCATTTCATCTTTTGTTGGTGTTTTCGAAAAAAAAATAATTATTTTTTATTTACATTCTTTGTCAAGAAAGTGAACTTATCTACAAAACAATAACTTATAATCATTGCGATGATTGACAGTATCAACAGAATCCCTAATATAATAATTGGAAGGTTAATCTCGGGGGCTTGGGAGTATTCCTCAATAGCCATAATTCTTGTTAGACCGTCTGATGGATTTAGTAAACCTAATACCTGATATAATAATGCAGCACCAATTAAAAGTGCAAATGCAGACAAACTTACCAAAGCTATACGTAATCGCTTGATTGAAGTATTATAAATCCATTGAATGGTACCCACCGGTTTTTGAGTAATCTTCGAGATTTCTTTATGACTTAGTCCACCAATTACCTTTAATGTAACAACCTGCTTTTGCGTATCATTTAAAGATGCAATCATGGAATAGTACGCTTCCATGTCTACATAGTCATTTATTTCGTCATTAATTGCTGGTAATTCCGGGATTTCTTCATAATTGCTATGCTTTTTTTCCTTCCGAAGTAGCTGCAAAGATTCATTCCTGATTACGGTGTATAACCAGGTAAGTTCATTAGCGCTTGGGAATTTATCATAATTTAAATTAAACAATTTGATAAAGACATTCTGTACCGTGTCTTTACTCATTTCTTCATTATTCAAAACGGTAAACGCTACACCAAACATCATTCTATAATACTCTTCATGAAGTAACTCAAAACCGCGTTTATCCTTATGTTTTATTAAGTCAAATATCGTTTCAATCTTAATTTTATTGGTCATAAACATCCTCCTATGTTAATTAGATGCATCTACGGACTAGTTTTGTTGGTGTCTTTCGTAATTATTATAACCTTGGTTGCGACTCGAATCAAAAGCTTACTCTCATTTACCTCGTTCATCGAACTTTGCTTAATGCAATTACACATACAATAGCTTCTGTAACAACAAATGATAACCAGATTCCTGTCATCCTCCACACACTACTTAATACAAAAACCATAGGTACAATGATAAGACACCCTCGTAAAATTGAAAGTGCAAATGCCCGATTCGCTTGTTCTACCGCACTATCATACATAGTAATGACGATATTAATACCTGCAAAGAAAAATCCGATAAAGTAAATTCTAAGTCCCGTCATTGATAACTTCGCGATTACCTGGTTTTGATCACTATTAAAAATTTGAATTAATCCTACCGAATAGAGCGAAGTCAGAAGATAGATTACTGTTGCTATGACTAATGATGTAATCATAGCATATTTCAACACTTTTTTTAATAATAATTGATTATTCTCACCATAACCTTTGCTGACAAGCGGCTGAATCCCCTGTGCAATTCCGGTAAACACCGATATTCCCACTAAAGATAAATTAGCAACAATTCCATACGCTGCAACCCCTAAGTATCCCTCCATCTTTAATATCACCAGATTAAACGTAATTAGAACTACCGCAGTAGATATCTCATTAATAAAAGCAGATAACCCCAAACTGAATATATCTCGTATTGTCGCCCTGATAAGCTTAATTCGTACCATCCTAAAGTTATTTTTTCTTCTGATAAAATGTATGGACAGAATTCCAAGACTGATAATTGGTGCTAAACCAGTAGCAAAAGCAGCTCCGAACATCCCCATGTTTAGAATAAACATAAAAATATAATCCAAAACAATATTCGAAAAACTCCCCGCTAACATGCCAATCATTGATAACTTTGGATTGTTATCGTTTCTTACATAAGCAAGAATAATATTATTAAGAATATAGCATGGCGCAAAACATAAAATAGTCGTTAAATATACTTTCGTTAAAGGTAGTGTAGTGCCCTCTGCTCCCATTAGAGTTGCAATCTGAGTCGATCCAAAAAGGCCAGCCAACACAAATAAGGCGCCAATCACAATACCTAATATGATACAATGGGTGAAAATGTTATTTGCTTTTTCCTCCTGATTCTGACTCTTTAGTATACTGTACCTAGTGGAACCACCAATAGCAATCATAAGTCCGATACCATGAATCACACTATAGATTGGAATAGAAAAATTCAGTGCGGCGATACCAACTGCCTGCAAAGCTTTCGCAACAAAAAACGTATCCACCAAAATATAACAAGAAAGCCCAATCATACCAAGAATGTTTAAACTCACATACTTCACATAATCCCTAAAAATTCCATTATCCATTGTAAAAACCTCTTTCCACTTATGTATTACTAAATTTCATCAAAATTATCCTGCTTCATATAAGATATGTTTTCCTGGCTCACATTTATATACCATAGAACATGACAGTCCCCACCTACTAAACACTTTTTATAGCAATAGCTACCCGCGTAAACTAGAAAAGTCAATTTGCTTCAAAAACAAAAACACAAGCAAAGATAAAACATATTTTGACTCGCAACCGTTATGACGCCGTCGGTACTTAGGTCACGTATTTTGTGACCTTACGTACCGTTACGACGTCATCCGAGCGAGAGCGCGTTGCGAGTGAAATATGTTTTATCTTGCTTGTTCATAACTATCAGGGCAAATTGACAGTGCGCAATTCTCGCAGGCCCAAACCAAAAAAGTGCCCTAAACATTCCTTCTAGGACCTAATGGAATGTTTTAGAGCACCTTATAATTCTTTACCCGGTGGCAAAGAAGGCGTAGTTGAAACAAATTTAATACCATCTTAGTATAGCTTAATTAAGAAGTCAAGACTTATATTCTTTATAATTGCTTATAACATAATCTTTTACTGAAGATTATACACCTTTAATAACTTCATCTCTTCTACCGGTTTCATATTAGCATCCATCATTTTAACCGATGTATAAAGCCAACCTTCCAGTTCATCCGGATTTACTCCGGCATCAATAAAGGTCTGAGGATTCAATACAAATACAATATCTTTATCATTCGTCTTAATATCTTTTGCCCATTCGAACATGTTACCATTGCCCAAACCGACATTATAGTGGTCTAGTTCAGAATGATATCCAAACGACTCTCTGTACGCATCAACAAGTTGTTCAAAGGACTCTATCGGTGTTGTATCTTCACTATATTCGAATTCATCACTACCTAATTCTACACCAACCTTAATTTTATCTTCACTAAAAGTTCCCTCCGGTAACTTACTAGTATCTAGCCCTGCTGCAATAAATGGTGCAGCCTCAAATTCTATCATTACATCATTATTAGTAGTCTTACTAGAATCCAAACTCCAGATAAACCTTGCTGTGCCATCTGGTGCAGTTAGTGACCAAGCGCCATTTTCATTATCAGCATTAATCTGATTTGGTACTGCATTTATTAGATCCTCAAAAGAAGTTTTTGCTACACCACCAATCACATCGGTTTGCTGACATGCCGTTAGTGACAAAGTTGTTATAAGAAGAAACGCAACAACTAAAACATTTTTTTTCATATATATCTCCAATTCATTTATTTATATGATAGTTTTATCTTTATATTTATTTTTTGTAAGCTTTAAATCTTTTTAATCGTAGTGCATTAGTTAATACAGACACTGAACTTAGTGACATCGCTGCTGCTGCAAACATTGGGTTTAACATTGGTCCACCAAATGCATACAGAACTCCTGCTGCCAATGGGATTCCTAGCACATTATAACCAAACGCCCAGAATAAGTTTTCTTTGATATTACGTATTGTACTTTTACTAAGTTGAATTGCTGTTGGAACATCTAACAAATCACTTCTCATTAAAACGATATCAGCAGATTCCATAGCAACATCAGTTCCAGAACCGATTGCAATTCCAATATCCGCTTGCGCTAATGCAGGAGCATCATTAATACCATCACCAACCATTGATACTACTTTTCCTTCTGATTGTAATTTCTTAACTTCATTGGATTTATCCTGTGGAAGTACTTCTGCTAAAACACGATCTATTCCAACTTGCTTAGCAATTGCATCAGCGGTTCTCTTATTATCCCCTGTAATCATAACTACTTCGATACCCATTTGATGAAGCTTTTGAATTGCCTTAGCACTGCTTTCCTTCACAACATCAGCAACCGCAATAATGCCGGCAAGAGTATCTTCAACTGCAATATACATTGGAGTTTTTCCTTCTGAAGCTAGTTTGTTTGATTCCTCTTCTAATCCTGCAAATGAAATCTGACGCTCTACCATTAACTTCTTGTTTCCTAGAAGGACTTTATTTCCTTCAACTTGAACCTGTATCCCATAACCTGGAATAGCTTCAAAATGATCAAGCTTAAGAACTTCTATGTTTTCTTGTTCTGCCCCACGCACTATTGCTTCACCAAGAGGATGTTCCGAACCTTTTTCTGCGGAGGCAGCAAGCTGTAGTAATCTTTGTTTCGTAATTCCACCAGTAGTGACAATATCGGTTACCTCCGGCTTGCCTTCTGTGATGGTACCAGTTTTATCAAATACAATGGTATTAATCTTATGAGTAGTTTCTAGCGCCTCTCCACCTTTTATTAAAATACCATTTTCTGCTCCTTTTCCTGTACCCACCATAATTGCTGTAGGTGTCGCCAGACCAAGTGCACATGGGCAGGCAATTACCAGAACAGAGATAAAGATTTTCAGGGCAAATACAACTGACTGTCCACTAAGCAACCATGCCAATGAGGCAACGACAGCAATAACAAAAACAATTGGAACAAAATATCCCGAAACGATATCTGCCATTTGTGCAATCGGAGCTTTCGTTCCCTGAGCTTCTTCTACTAGTTTAATGATTTGTGCTAAAGCAGTATCACTACCAACCTTGGTTGCTTTGAATCTGATGGAACCATTTTTATTGATGCTGGCGGCATAGACCTTATCGCCTTGCTTTTTCTCAACCGGAATACTTTCACCCGTAAGCATAGATTCATCGATTGAGGTTAAACCTTCTATAACTATCCCATCTACTGGTATTTTTTCGCCTGGTTTTACTAAGATTACATCATTTTCTTCCACTTCTTCAATAGGCATTACTACTTCTTTTCCATCTTGAATCACCGTTGCTGTTTTTGGTGCAAGCCCCATTAGTTTCTTAATGGCTTCCGAAGTTTTCCCTTTTGAAACTGCTTCTAGTGATTTCCCTAGTAAAATTAATGTTATAATTACCCCTGCTGTCTCAAAATACAAGGCATCTACATAATGAAATTCACCCCTTGTAATTTGATAAGTTGAGTATAAACTATATAGAATTGCTGCAGAAGTTCCCATCGCAATCAATGAATCCATGTTAGGGCTTCTTCGAATAATTGATTTAAACCCAACAGAGAAAAATTTATGACCCGCAATTAATACAGGAATTGTTAATATAATTTGTGCTATTGCAAAATTTAATGGATATTGCATTGGTTTAAGAAAATTCGGAATTGGGGCTTTTAGCCACCATATCATTGATCCCATTGCAAGATAGAGTAATGGAATTCCAAATACTGCGGAAACGATAAACTTAGTCCACAATACTCTGATTTCTTTTTCCTTTCTGATTTTATCTTCATCTACCGCAGCTTGTCTCTCAATCTCCAACGCAGTATAACCTGCTTTTGCTATCGTCTGCTTGATTTCAGAGATTCTGACCTGATTCGGATTATACTTTGCAACCAACTTTTCTGTTGCAAAATTCACCGAGGCAATTGAGACTCCGTCTAACTTTGAGACCACTTTTTCAATACGATTGGCACAGGCTGCACAAGTCATTCCTTGAATTGGGATAGTAATTTCTTTTTCCTTTGCTTCCTCTATAAGCTCATATCCAGCCTTCTCTACTGCTTCTTTTATCTTTGAAAATGTAACCTTTTGCTCATCATACTCTATTGCTAACTTTTCTGTTGAAAAATTCACAACGGAGGAAGAGACGCCATCTAATTTCTTAGTCACTCGTTCTACTGTCTTTGCACAAGCGGCACAAGACATTCCACCTATTTGCAGATTTTCTTTTTGCATACTTTCCCTCCCTTTATTAATGCTTATATAACCACATCATATCCGGCTTCTTCAATTGCCAAGGCCAGATTGCTTTGTTCTACTTGTTCAGAATTATATTGAACTGTTACCTTCTTACCAGCTAAGTCAACCTCTACATTAATTACTCCAGCTAATTCGTTAAGCGCATTTTTTACAGCTCTCTCACAATGACTGCAGGACATTCCTTCTACATTAAACTCTTTCTTAATTTCTGACATGATAATCTCTCCTTTTATTTTTTATGATATATACCCCAGTGAGGTATTTATTTGCTCGATTTGATAATACACGTTGTTTATGTAGATTATATGTAGATTCAAAAAAAATAATCATTTAGTCAAGTAAATATCGCATTAAACTATACCACCTAACCATAAGTGATAAAAAGCCACTTAATTTCAGCATTCTGAAACCAGTGGCTTTCATATTTTTAAGGTTCATTTTGACCTTCATTACTATTATTTTTAATTTCCTGAAAAATATCCTTACTATTTTCTTTATTCTCTTTCGTTTGCTGATAACCAGCATAAAGCTTCTTTAGCTCAGAAATCTCTGCCATTATCGTAACAAAATCTTCTTTCGTTAGCGGTTTTTTATCATCTTTTAATTCATAACCTATTTGTCCGCTTACTTCGATAGTAGCCATTTTCACATCTTCAATCGTGGAAACTCCACTTTGCCTTAAACGAGTTTCCATCCGATCCACAGTTAATCTTAATTTTTTCAGATTTTTTAAATTAAGTTTTCCATCTTCAACCACGACTACTGCTTTTCCCGTAAATAAAGTCTCGATTATATCAGATTTTACCTCTACGTATTCGCTAATTACCATAAGTAGCGTAAAGAGAAAACCTACTAATAATGTTATAAGAATACTTTCGTCTGCAATAGGCTGAATTAATAATGAACCTATCCCAATCATGACGATTGTTTGGGTTATAGTCATCTGTGAAATAGATTTCCTTCCCCCAATTCTAAGAATAACTTTACCAACAAAGAAAATAACTATCGTTTCCCAAATCCAGCTATAATCCACCAAATCCCTTCCTTCATAATATGATTGAGCGCATCTGCAGATAGTATTTTCCTTAATACTAAAAAATATGTAATTCTTTATAATTTGAACCGGGTAATCTCCGTATGCAATGTTGAAGATACCGATACACATTTTTCAATTGCTTCATTGATAACACCAGACATTCGTAAAATATCCGAAGAACGATTTGCAATATCCGTTGTACCATTTGCTCCTTCATTGTTTGCTCTACTAATCTCTTCTATGGATGATAATATATTGTTAATTGATGCAACTAATTCTTCCGAGGTAGCACTAAAGTCAGTGATTAATCCATCTACTTCAACAGCATCATTATTGTAAGTCTGTGCAACATCCTGAAAATTATCATAACTATTCAAGACATCACTTCCAACGAAATCTAATAGGTGCTTAGAATCGTTCGCCAGATTTTTCACGGCCATCGTCACTTTATTGGTTACTTCTTGAATTCGGCCAACTGCATCTTTTGATTTTTCTGCAAGGTTTCTAATCTCATCGGCAACTACTGAAAAGCCCTTTCCAGCCTCTCCTGCCCTGGCTGCTTCAATTGCTGCATTCAATGCTAGTAGGTTAGTTTGATTAGTGATATCCATAATAGCCGAAGATAGGATTTCTATTTCTTCAACAATCTGCGCATCTTGAAGAGCTTTCTCTAGATTCAACTTGATATCGCCATGAATCTTTAATGTTTGATTTCTCTGATCTTCCGTCTGAATCTTAATCTCATGGGCACGATTATGAATTTCGTTTGCTTGTTTAGCCCCCTCTTGTGCCCTTTCAGCTATATTTCTTGAAGCATTCTCTATTTCACGTGAAATGAGACTGATTGATTCAGAAGTTGCTGCGGTTTCTTCCATGCTTGCTGCAAGTTCTTGTGTAGTTGCAGATACTCCCTCAATGTTATCCGTTTGCATAGAAACATTCTCTTTGATCTGTGCAACCACGTCATTCAGTGTGGATTCACTTGCTTGTATTTCTCTGATTAATGCTGAGATATATTCTCTCATCTCATTTAATTTAGTTCCAAGAGTTCCAAATTCATCTTTTCTATTTTTCAATTTTTTCGGCAACTCTATTGTAAAATCTCCATTAGAGATAGGCTCCAGATACTGAACCGCTACCACTACTGAACTTGAGATATTAACAACAATAGATATCGCAACAAATCCAATAAATACTAATAACCCTGTTAAAATCACCCCAAAGAGAATTGCAGTATCAACCAGTTTTTCTTGCTCAATCTTTGTTTCTGTCGCAATAATCGAATCAATATAGTCTGTATAATTACCGGTTCCAATTACCCAACCAAATGGTGCAAATGATCTGGTATAGCTTCGTTTTGGTGAGGGAGCTGTTTCGCCTTCCTTTGGAAATACGTAATTCGTAAATCCACCGTCCGGCTCTTGTCCAACACGAATCATTTCCTTCACCATCTCATACCCATTGGCATCTTTAAGGCTTAACCGGTTGGTTCCCTCCGTCTTATTGCCTAGTAATACGACATTGTTCCCCTCAACGGTATCTATCCAAAAATACCCTCCATCTGTGTATCTCATATCACGTACTAAATCAGCACTCAGTTTTTTAGCCTCTTCCAAGGTGAATATACCCTCTTGATGATCTTTGTAAATAACGTCAATTAGTGAAATAACATTATCTACATGCTGCTTAATGTTAATGTCATAATCTTTTCTAATTGTGGTTTCTAGTAGTTCAATTGATTCATTATTGGTCTTCTGTAAATTATATAAACCAATTGTACCAACCACTAAAACGGTAATAAAAATTGAAATAATAAGAATCAGCATCTTATTTTTTACTTTCAAGTTCTTCATATAAGTCCTCCTTTGATGTTTTCATGTTGTTTTCATGTTGTTATTAATTTGCTGCTCAAGCTAATAGAGCTTTTTGTAGAATATTTACTCCTATCTAATATATCGAAAGATTGTACTACCTTCATTAGACCAAAATAAAAAAAAGAGTTTTCTGTAATAAGATAGAGTTTTATGTAATAAGATAGAGTTTTATGTAATAAAAAAAGCAAACCATCAAATAATTGAATGATTTGCTTTTCCTACATTATCTATATATTATTTAGTTATACATTCCGTTCTGTGACATATAGTTATAGATTTGTTCTCCATGCTGTTGCTCTTCTTTTTGAATGTGATTTAAAACATCTCTGATTTTGCTATCACTGAATTCAAAAATTGAAGTATTATAGGTTGACGACACATGTTTTTCTGTTGATAACAAATCTGTACACAGATAACTGTCCTTTTGTTTACCCTGACTTTGGTCTGAAGAACTATAAGTTTGGGTAAATGACTGCTGCATCTGGCTACTTCCCCCAGAACTTGCACTGGAACCTGATTGCATGGATGGTACGGTTCCACTAAGAATCTGATTAACCGTATCCAAATGTCCACTTTCTACTTGACCAATTTGTGTAAATAAGCTTTTTAGCTGTGGGTCATTGGCCTGACTTGCATGTTGATTGTACTTATCAACACAGAGTTGCTCCTGGTCTTTTAAGTCTTTTAGGAGCGATGTTTCTTTTTGCGTTAATTGCATATTATTCACCTCGATAATAATATGTCCATCAACTGTTTGAAATATTCTCGGATTTATATCAATCTACATTAGACCCTAAAAATTCCGGTGCCAAATAACAGAATCATTGATTTCGTTTAGATTCTTAAAGCAACAACGTGCCATTACACCAGCTAGTTCTTCTGTTATACGAGTAATCTTTTTCGTAACACCCATAGCCCCTTCTTCGCCAAGTGGCCCCATTATAGCTCGACCTACTGAAACAGCAGTTGCTCCTAATGCTAATGCTTTAAAGACATCCATGCCACTCATGACTCCACAATCTACGAATATTGGAATCTGGCCATCAATGACTCTTGCAATTCTAGGAAGTGCCATAAGTGGTGGTACTGCATAATTCATGATACCATGATGATGAGAAACAACGATTCCTTTTACTCCGGCTTCCAGACATTTCTCGGCATCTTGTTCACTTAAAACTCCTTTTATAACAAATGGGAGTTTCGTTGCACTTACAAACTCTTTGATTTCAGATAGTGATTTGCAATTCATCTGAAAGCCTAGTACATTATCATATTGACCATTTCCACTAAATGAATGGTCAATATCCATCCCAACTGCCATAGCACCACAATTTTCAGCATGCTCAATTTTTTTGAAGATATCCTTATTATTTTCATACGGCTTAATAATCTTAATTGTTCTTGCTCCGGTTGCTGTGATACGCGTAAGCTCGTCTTCGTCGCCCATACCAGCCCAGTTGACTGCATTCGCTTCCTTTGCTCCTTTTGCCATTTCCACCATTCCATCCGGCCATACTCCATTCAAATGAGAAAGCGCTGCCATCATAATCGGTGTATCGAATTTTTCTCCATATAGTTCTAATCCAGTTGAAGCAATTGTTGAATCGATATGTCGCATCTCCACTAATAAGGAATCAAAATACTCTCTAGTAATCAGATTCGAATCCCACATATTCTTTTTATCATCATGTTTTGTCATTTTTTGAAATCCTTTCATGCTAAAATAATTTTCACTTCTTTCCTATCACTCTAATTACCTTATAACTATAAAAAATAAATAATAATATTAATAATAATACTAGCATGAGTTATTCCAAAGTCAATCACCAAATAAACGGTTGACAATTTATGGGCACTTTAGAATAATTATCGCTACTTTTGCGCTAATCCATGTATTGTACAAATGTTATTCATAAAATGTAAACCATTAATTGATGAAATCATTAGAATCTGACTTTGTAAGAAAATCATTACAGCATACCGTTTTGTTATTCGGAGACTATATAAATGGGAGGAATTCTTATTACAATCTGAAAGGAGACCAACTATGAATATTCATAACAAAGTGGAAAACGAAAGACGAATTGATCAACTAGAAAACCTAGTTAATAAAGAAACGCGTACAGAACGGCATCTTGAGCAGAATGCCGATATTCCCAGATCACCAGAAGTTGCTAAGCATATAGATAAAATTCAACAAGAACGTCAAAATGAAATTAGTAATCTTAAAAACATTATTGTAAATGGTGTGCATAGTAATAATGATCAGTTAAAAAATACAGAAAAACGTTATAATTATACAGAAGGATATCTAAATCATAATTCCGATCATATGAGCAAAAAAACATTAGAAGGCACACTTGAAAAGCAAAAAAGTCGCAGGGAACAAATCGATCAGTTAAAATAACAAGTTATAGAGAATGGCATTGCTATTTCCTTGCAAAATAAAAGAAAATCCTTATATGAACCAATCATATCATATAAGGATTTTTTATTTGCTATCTAAGCATCCGAAACAATCTCTTAATTACTTGGTATTATAAAATATCTCGGAACATGCTGTTTCATATTATCCATAATGACATTAGCATCTATTGCATCTTCCGGATACCCAAATGGTCCAATCATATTTTGATTAGGATCCGATACTATAAACTTGGTAGTTTCTCCAGTGGTCCAATAACCTTTAATAATCACGGCATGTCCTTCTTCACTAGTTGGCTCACGATACATTACATGTAAGATATTACCGTCATTTAACGCATTTTTCATGGCTTCAAGTGTAATCTCCCATGAATCGGTAAACTTCAACCCATTCTCACGCATCACATTTTCTGCAAAAACATCATTCCACCCTAATCCATTCGAAGGATATTTTTTACGTAGCTCTTCAGTAGTAGGAATCTCAGTAAGTCCTTGGTACTTCATCGACATTTCGATGCAAGATGGCATACAATTGACATTTCCGTACTCTCCAGTATCTACTTGATAGATATACCAATCGTAGGGGCGTTCATTAAGTACGATTTCTTCTTTTACAGGGCTCTGCGGCCAATCATTATAAGCACGCATCATGTAAGCTAATGTAGAGATTATTGCTCCGTATGGAGTCTTTTTCTCTTCCAACTTAAGAGACACTCGAATCTGAGCATCATAGGTCTGTGCTGCTAAATATCCCATTTCCTCCCATATACCTGTTTTATTCGGTTCAAACTCCCCAGTCTCTGACCAAAAGAAAAACTGGTTTGCCTTCCAAGCCGGTATATTGTCCGTATCTACAGGTTTCGTTGCATCACTATATGGTAGCTTACCAAACTTATCTTCGTATGCCGTAACCAGCATCTCAGCAGCTAATAATTTTGTTAAAGAGTTGTCAGAAGGTGGTACCTCTTTTAGCAAATCCTGAATGGTATATGCTTTTACCTCTGTTATTTCTTCAGACCAGGTATGTAAGATAGTGCTCACATTAATTCTCATTAACAGGTCCTGTGGCGTAACAATACTACCATCCCAGCTGTATAACCTTTTTTGAATCGTATCTTGTATCTTTAATAGCCAGTAAGCCGAACTACCATAATCTTGCTCTGAAGTCTGACTATTATCATCTACAAAGTAATTACTATAAGTTCCTATAAATGCTAGCTTTTTTACAGCTTCACTTGCTCCTTTGGGGTTTAATAAAGTAGTGTCAATTTCACCACCAAGAGCCTCATAAAACTCCACAAGAAGAGTTAAAAACCTTTCTGATGTGATATTACTGTCTGCAGATAGTTCCTCTAAAGTAAGTCCTTTACTTTTCAGATATTCCATATCATTTTGAAATAATGTTGGTGCCACAGTAGGTAACGGACTTGGTTCTATCGGTGCTGTACTCTCTTCACTTGCTGGCTTTTCTGAAACCTGTCCCACATTTGGAGTACCCTTCGAAGAGTCGTTATCATTGATATTTTGACTGCAGGAAACAGTGCCTACTAGTAAACAAATTATGCATATAGTAATAACCAGTAATTTAATTGTCTTTTTTGTATTCAAATTTATCCTCTTTCTTAGCTTATAACTTCGCTTTTGTGCCTATATATTCTCCGATTAAGGTAAAATCTCGACTAAAGCTCTACCATCACCATGGTCAAACTTAATTCCAAGTATTTTTGCCATCGTTGGAGCTATATCTACCATTGCAACATCACCTAATAATACCTCATTCTTAATACAGTCACCGGATACAATCAGATTACACCGATAATTCGGTTTATCCGGCGAATAGCCATGTGTAGCATAAGTAATGCCCTCTTTTTCTAACTCTCTTGTAACTGGACCATTTAAGCTATCATCAAAGGAGTATCCAACCTTAGCCTCTACCATATACTGAATCTGGGAATCGATATGATAATCATTTAACTGCTCCCTTGAATAGACTGCTTCAATCCCATAACTATCCTCCTGTAAGGCTTGTTTTAAGATTTCTACAGCCAGCTTCTCGGCCTCTTCATCGCCTTCCTTGACAAAAAGATAAGCAGAACCACCAGTACTCTGGGTATATGCTCTCCACTTATATTGGCCATCTTCCTCATAAATAAGGCCTTTCTCTCTTAAAAGTGTATTGAGCCGGACCTTATACTTAACATCAATCTGACCATGGTCACCAAGAATTAGAAAAACGGTATCGTTCAAGATTCCAGCATCCTCAACTGCTTTGATTAATTCACCGAATCGCTGATCCATGCGGATAAGTACCTGTTCCACTTCCGAACTCTTTGTTCCATAATTGTGTTTTGCATCATCTAAGTCTATGAGATGCATTAGCAAGAGGTTCGGTTTCTTTCTTTTAATTGTGTCAACTGCGCATCTCGTTGTAAAATCATCCAAATAAGGTTGAGTAATGCCATTCCTTATGTGCCCATATTTTCTTTCCATACCAATCGTAAAAAATGGACTCCCATTTCTTAATATCTTTAACGATTGATTTTCTTTACCAATTGTGCGAATCTCTGGAATATTATATCTTATAGAGGCCTTTCCAGTTACGGGCCAAAGTAAACCGGCAGTTGTAAGCTTTGACTTCCTCGCTGCTTCATAAATAGTAGGCACTTTAAGATCTTTACGAAACCAGAACCAATTCTGCTCATCTTCCTCCACAAAAGGTTGCAGCGGATTATTATGAATCACACCGTGTTTCTCTGAGTACACCCCTGTCACCATTGTAGAGTGTACGACGTAAGTGAGTGTTGGATAAACACTTTTTAACTTTGTTGTATAAGAACCATTATTTAGTAACCTTGACATATTCGGAAGTTTACTTGCAACTTCCCAATTATCTTCAGAAAAAGCATCATACGAAACTACGATTAGATGCTTAGCCAATCCTTGCTCTTTCACTTGACATCACTCCTTACTGTTGTTAGCTAGAACACTATCCTTTGGTAGTGTAATGAAGATGAAAAATCCAATTACAAAAAGCGGAATAATCGACAATACACTCATTCTTGGATTGCCAGTTAAATTGGCAGCTAGAGGCATTAGGGTTGGACCAATAATTGCTGCAAATTTGCCAAATACATTATAAAATCCAAAAAATTCATTCGAGTTTTCCTTTGGAATAATCTTAGCAAAGTAGGAACGGCTCAGTGATTGAATCCCTCCCTGCGCTGAACCAATCATTGCACCAAGAATAAAGATATGCCACACGGATGAGATGAAAAATCCTGCAATACAAGACACAATATAGGTAAAGATTCCTATGATAATCATTGTTCTAGTGGAATAGCGTTTTGCTAAAATCCCATACAGTATCGCAAAAGGAAAGGCTATAATCTGTATGACTAATAAAATGCCAAGTAACATAAAGGTATCAAGTGCATCAGCACCTAAAACTGAGTTCGCATATGGCACTACCATTTTGATAATTGTATCCACACCATCTATATAGAAAAAGTAAGCAAGTAAGAAAATAAATACCGTCTTATGTTTTCTGATATTTTTAAAAGTCTTCCATAACCTTTTGAAGCTCTGCCTTACCGGACGTGGCTCTGGCTCTATGAAATAGCGCTGTTTAACATCGCGGATCATTGGAATCGTAAGAAGTCCCCACCAAAGTGCCGTAATCATAAACCCGATCTGATAGCCGATGGCCTTGTCCATTCCCAGCATGTAAACTAATAAAAGACTAATTCCAAATGGAATAACACTTGATATGTATCCAAACGCAAAACCCTTGGAGGAAACACTATCCATTCGTTCATCACTTGTAACATCCACCAAGAAGGAATCATAAAAAATATTCGAACCGGCAAATCCAACACAAGATAGCACAAAGAATAAAATCAATAACTGCCACTGACCACTTGCCGGAGATATAAACGTAAGGGAAGCCGTGGATAAAACACCTACCAAAGCAAAAAATATAAAGAATCGCTTTTTCTTGTCTTTATAATCTGCAATGGTACCAAGTATTGGACTAAGTATTGCAATTAAAATACTTGCAAGTGAGTTAAAAAAACCAAGATCCATACTGTTTTTTACATTGTCAAACATACCAAATATTATTGGCAAAAACGCTGTAGTAACAGCCATAGAATATGCGGAATTACCGCAATCGTAGAGTATCCAGGACCTTTCCTCTTTGCTTAACTTCATAACAAAACCTCCTAAGTTTTATCGTATACCAATTATATCGAATTACCACTCTATTCTCATTAGTGAATTCTCAGGAAATGTGTATTCTTGCGTTATAAAAGGCCACTCTAACTCAGAAAGGTAATACCATGGATCGTCTTCATGCAGTGGATTTTTAATAATATGAAAACTTTGTGCTGGCATATATCCCTGCGCTAATAAAAAGGCTTTCTCGCCATCATCATTGGTGCATACATCAACCACTAGCACAACATGACCAGGGCTACCTGGTTTAATAAATATATCTCCTATCGCTAATTCAGATAACTTAATTGTTTTAGATTCCTTGGCAAGCGAAATTGTCGAGGCATAGCTAAACAAAGTCGTAAGATACTTTTCAAATACCTCAGGGCTATTATCATTGCCTGTTTTTTTAACCCAATTCACCTCATTACCATCGACGGATACTCTGTATCCTTTTTGCCACTTTTTATACTCAAACAAGAATCCACTTACAAAATGAAACTTGATTTTGTCATACTTCTTAGCCTGGTAATAGTATTCTGCATACATTCTCATGACAGAATCTGCGCATTGCTGAAGATTGCGTTCCCCTAAATACATATCAAAAACTGCCACATGATCATCCTGACTGGATTTTAGACTTCCATTGTGGAGCATAACAGGGCTACCGTCTTCCTTTAATGGATATTCTCTGACAAACTCTGCAAAACTATTTTGCTCAGTTTCAACTCGCTCAAACCCTTTTGGTACATTAATTCTTTCCACCACATTCTTGCCGTCACTTACAATCCACTGCAACTCATTTTCTGAAGGAACTGGTTCGGTGCTAGCAGGATCATTAGCACTTGGTGTTTCTTTCGCTTCCTTTGCTGGGTCGTTGGCACTTGGTGTTTCTTTTATCGTCTGATTCAAGTCATCCGTCTTTGGTGTTGCATCACAACTACCTGCTATTAGCATGGTAACTACAATCATAACCAATAATACTACTCGCTTCATAGGCTAGCCCTCCACCAATTTTTGGTATCTTTGCTAGTAGTATAGCATAACTTATCATATTAATCATTATAATCTTGTTTTACCCGTTTAATTGAGCCCCATTGTTTCTTTCTCTTTTTATATCCAATAAAAGCAGTCAACCTGACAAATGATAACACATAACGAAAGAATACACTCTCAAGTAAACACATCATCACTGCCTTAAAAGTATCTGCTAGACTGATTTTAAGGTTTTGAGTATAGATGCGCTGAAAAAATGCAGTGATGGTTATTACTGCTCCATATAGTGAATAGAGTAAGAAGAATTTAACCATAAATGGAGTATTTAACATCCCATATGACCAGGCAAGCACCATAGTAATAACCCCAAATAACTCTATTGCTGGAGAGAGCAGCTCAAACAGCAGGTAGTACATGTAAGAAATAAAACTTATGAGACCAAATCTAAGATTGCCAAAAAACCGATAATACTTCACCATAGATTGAAACAATCCCAAATACCATCTTCGACGTTGTTTCATCAAATCTTGCATTGAAGCTGGGGACTGACTCCAGCATATCGCATTGGGCTCATACCGCATTGCATATTTTCTACCATTATTACGACAAAACATATGCATCTTAACTACCAGCTCCATATCCTCCCCTAAGGTGCCTGAATCATAACCCCCACAAGCAATTACAACATCCTTCTTAAATAGTCCAAACGCACCAGATATAATCAAATTCCCATTAAACTGACCAAACAATATTCTTGAAGCCAAAAAGGACCGGTCATATTCCACTACCTGCATTGTGATGATTGGATTTTTCGGAAGTTGGTAACTCCTAACCTCTCCTCCTTTCATATCCACGCACTGAGCAACACGAATTAACCCACCTACTGCAATCACCGAGTCATCTTCCAGAATCGGCTGTACGATTTTTTCAAGAGAATCTCTCTGTAACATGGAATCCGCATCGATGCAGATAAAATAGGGAAAACGAGAGGCATTTATTCCCATATTCAGCGCATCACCCTTACCGCCATTTAACTTATTGATTAACGTAAGCTTGATGTTTCCTATCATTTTCTCATACACTTCATTATGAGGCTGACAAGCTAACCGTTTATGAATTGGTCGGCTTACAAGTTCTAAATCAAACGCTTCCATTAAGACGTTGGCTGTATTATCTTTGGAGCCATCATTCACAACGATTATTTCATACAATCGATAATCAAGTTCTAACAATGACTTTACTGTATCCACTATCGTAACTTCCTCATTATATGCAGCTACCAAGATAGAAACAGGCATATAATAATCATGTTTTAGCTCATTTTGCAGACGTAATCTGCGATTTCTCTGATTGAGCTGCCATGCTCCAATTAGCACCGATAAAAAAAGAAAGGACGTATAGGCAAGTAGGTAGATAAGAAAGAATACACCTACTCCAGCTAAAAATTGATCGACTAGGATTGCCATTGCTTTATTCCCTCCTTTCCCCTTCTATCATGTAAGTTAAGATTTCTTTTGCATAACGGTCATTGCCACCCAGTATATCAACAAGCTCATCTGTAGTAACCTTTAGATTTCTAAGAGATGAAGCAGCATTGTATCGCAAATACCAATTGGAATGTTGCAAAGCTGCTTTTAGTATTTTCACTGTCTCCTCTCCCGGATATCGGTCAAGTACCGAAGCGGTTACAATTTTAATGTTCTCATCCTCCATATTGCCGCTCTCTAGATAGGATATTAACACTGGGTAGACTGGTTCGTAGTAATAACGCCTAAAATACCTCAATATAGCAAGTCTGATTTCTAATCTCAAGTCATCCTCTTGTAGCGCCACATAAAAACGTTCTTTAAAACTCTCTGAACTAGCTGTAATGAACTGTACTACCGATACCATCAGATTCTCATCCCAATTGTTTAAGTGACCCCATAAACGATTCGCCAATTCCTCCTTGTCACCGGTAAAGGTTATTAGTCCGTCCGATAATAGTTTTTGATGATGAAACCATTGTCGTTCGTTTATGATCTGAAGGGCATTTTCTACTGCATATGAATTACCCAAAGCATATAAAGCATTTAAAACATTTTCCCGACAGTAAACGGTGGAGTTTTCAAGATACGATAGAAGGATTTCCATAATCGGCCGGTAATTGGTTTTATCCTGTGGAGAATTCTTTGAGATAAAATAAGCAAAAAATGTTCGGTCGATGTTCTCTTTTTTTGCATAGTATAGTGCTAGCTCTTGTATTACAAGAGTATTCTTAAGTAGGTATTGGTCCGGATTACTTCCCCTTTCACGTAATAAATCTAATGCGCGGACAAAAGAAACCAGCTGACTTGTACTACGCAACTTTTTATGGATGAATTTTGCATGACTAAGTTCTATCGATTGACCTTCCCTTAGTAGCACCATCTGTTTCTCTATTATCCTTTTAAAGCTATGCATATTTTTCTCATAACTCTTATCTCTCCTTTTAGAGAACGCGATATAGAGCATATTGTACACTAGTAATGTAAAGCAAATAAATAGATAACCATAGATTACCCTATCAATTGAAAAATACATCCTATTCACCCCAGCTTTCCTGAACGATATAATAGGATTGCTTCAAGCGCTCATGATAAGATATCTTTCCATGCCATCCCGATAGCTTAACCTTCGCCATTGGCATCGGTTGTTTTCGATTAGGCTCACCTAAGCCAACGTATAATTCCTCCGTCTTAATACCTTCTATTCCATAATTCTGATAATAATCAGCATGAATTAACATATCAGCTGGATTATAAAAGTTTAGTAACTGCCAGGGAATTCTGACCTCAACTAAATCAGTACCATAACAAAAATCTGCTAATGAATTATATTCCTTACTATTCGGGTTTCCATTGCCCAGAGTCAGTTTTCCTGTTTCATGCGTATCATATAATCGAACCTTTTCTACTTCCTCCACTGTCATGTGCTCTGACATTAACTTATCATTTTTACATATCATCTGAATTGGAACAAATTCATTGCTTTCTTTATCAGGATAAGAAACATAAGGGTCCTCCCCAGTAATCTGAGTAAGATAATTAGCTCTTACTGACTCATACCTGGCTTGTACTAATAATCTGCTATTATTGCGACCATCAAAAGAAAGGAGAAAATCAGCTTCTCTTTCAAAGTTTAACTTAAGCTTATCGCTTCTCGTACTTCCACTTTTAGGTGTCGTATCAATCGGAAGGTAGATTGGAGTGTTCTCTGATAGACCCTTTTTCTCAACCAGTAGGTACAGATAAGCTGCGTCATATCGAACCGAAATACTACCTTCTTCATTATTCATTACCTGGTCTTTTTTAGACCATTCCGAGGCATCGCCGTCTACATATGTCGTATCTTCTAGTGAGCCAAGATCAAAAGAAAGCAATCCATATCCTTGTCCTATTGTTTGCTTATCATGAAAACGATAACTTTCCATCACGTCAACTGCATAGGCTGTATTCCACGTGCGCCTCTCCCAGGAATCTTGCCATGAATTAATGAATGCTCCATTGCAACCAGATGCCACAATATCATGATAAGTAGCAATGATTGCCTGTCCCTGCTCTACTTCTGTCATCGGTCCCTCTACTTCATCAGTTCCACGTGACGAGGAAAAACCATAACTTGTGATAACGACTGGGATGGAATGATAGTCTGCAAGAAGTTTTGTATATCCATCATAATAATAGTCCTGGTTTATGTCCTGCAAAATAGCTGTTATTTTTTCATTTTGCTCGTTCTTAAGGTACTTCATAAATTCAGGACGATACTCATATAACCGATAAGATGCAAAATATCCACTTTTCAATTCCCCAGTTGGCACAATATGCTCTGCATCCATATGGTTGAATTTGTCTAATTGTCTTGCATAAAATAACTCGTACTCAAAGGGATCATTTTGCGGATCATTGACAAAGGAAATGAGCCTTTGCATCTTATACTTGTTACTCTCGTAAGAAACCATATCATCCATAACTTTTGCAAGCATCGCTTCAAATGCGGTTGCCTCTTTGGTGGTAGTAAAATAAGTTCCTTCATAAGATGTCTCATAGGAGCTATTCTGGTTTGTATACGCTATAGTACCTGAGTTCCACTCATTACCTACCAGATATCCTATCACCCAAGGGGAGACATTCTTACGATATGTGCCACTCCCTTTCATGCTGTTTATACTAATATTTTTTTTGCCGTGAATCACATCCACAGCATCCATAGCATCCTTCTTTAACAGCCCATAAAACTCAGAACTATAGGCATCCTGACTAGAGTTATTGGCATAATCAGATACCTGAATGCCTTGAAGCAGATAAAGAGGCTTTTCTCGTCCTGCGTTATATTCATAAAAGGCATTATAAAAAACGTCATTATAGATTGTATAGATGCGAATCGTATTGGCACCCATTTCTTGTATTTGTGCAAACCATCTTTGCCAAGTTTCGCTATCTACCATGTAGTCATTGGCACGATGACCCGGAATACTACTTGCTAGGTCTACCCCTTTTATAATAAAGGCATCATATTCTCCCTCTTCGTTTGCGATATAAATGGTTTTGTTCTCAATCTTTTGCTGTACAGTTACTGGCATGTCTGGGTCCAGGTCAATATAATAACCTCTATAATATACTGAATATCTAAGCCCCAGAAAAATAAGTCCCAGTAAAACAGCGGCAATTACAAATTTTCTCATGTGGCTTACTCCTAAATTATCTTATCAGTTCCTTCGCATTCTTTGATTCATGACAATACTGATATAGGGTTTCAATATGTTCATCCAGCCATCGTCCACGAATGACAATAAACTCTCTTAATTGGCTAACAGCTTGTTCATGACTGGTAACATTACGTTCTACTGGCATTAAATAATTCATCCCTTTATAATTGGACAAGTCAAACACAGATCCCCATACCTCATAGTTTCTACCTACAGCTTTTCCTAGCCAGGTATTGGTTTCATCAATATAATTGAGCAGATATTCTTCACTTAGTACCCCTTTACGAAGTTGCCTGTATTTTGCTACCACAGTGCTTACAAATCGCTTATCTTTAATTAATGCATCAAAGATCGGCGCATTGATAATACTAAACCCATCTTCCTTCCAGCTACGGTCAATGTAATTATCCGCTCCATTATTAAAATCCCAGACACAAGGTTTTAATTTACCTCTTGCCTCCTTATAATAAAAGGTTGAAAAACGTCCGGCATCAATATTGCGAAATAGCTCATTAATGATAAAATACTCTGCAAATTCATAGATATCTATCTGTTTCGTATAATCACCTGTATTCAGATCATAGGAATATAGCAACTTTTCAAGTTTACTGAAATCATTATTAATATAGTTCATGCGTTTATCCGTAATTTGGTTGACTCCAGGATATCTTACATCAAGTGCTGATATTCCAGCCTTATAAGTATAATAAGTGAAATTATTCAGTTCACGATCTCCTTTGCCCTCACGGTCAAACCGTACAATATAACTGGTAACATTGCTATTTTTTTCTGGCTTATTAATATTAATACGCCCTTTCCCTTTACTGATTGTCTCCATCATTAAGTATAATCCTTGATATGTACCGTCCACATATAACTCACAATATCTCACATTCGGAGCATAATCCATAATCTCACCTGCAAGGTTCATTGCCAGATAGTTACGTAATAAAGAGCGGTCCAGATAAACCCCGTTTAATACCCATTCATCATGAGAAGCCATTCCAATAATCGACTCACTGTTTTCTGTACCATCTTCGTTTATAAGCTGAATAGAATAAGATTTTTTATCGAAAAAGCGAGATGAATTACCGCGGAAACTAATTTTAGCCAGTGACAACATGGTGGGAGCATCCTTAGGGTAATTACTACCTTCCTTTTTATCAATCACGGAAAGCGATGCGGTAATTTCTGTTTGTCCATCCGCCGTTGTTTCATAACCTATCTTCACACCATTTTCAATAATCGGACTACCTGGCACTTTCTGCCCACCAGTATCGATTCGAATAATCGGAAGATGAGTCTGCGATTCTTTCATTTCTTTTAAATCTTTCTGCTGCCACTTAATCTCCTTGTGCTGATGAACACGCACAGAAGGATGGTTCGAATCAATCTGTGTAAAACCAACACTAAGTGAAAGAATAAAAATGACAGACAAAATATAAATCCATTTACTTTTCATGCGATTACCCACTTATTTCATCGTTTTGTGTAACAATATTGACATATTCCATATTGCCGAGTGCATATAGTTTCTGGGTAATTCCCTGATCCCTTTTATAGGTGTAGTTATACGTAGAACGAGACATTTCATAGATAAACTCCACTGACTGCTCTGTGGTATTTTTCACTTTAAGTAACGCCTTTTTATTAAAATACTCAAAAATAATGCCTTCAATTTCTGTTTCCTTACTTCTTGCAGCGCGAATAATGACTAAAATTCTGTTTTCATTTCTCACCCTGCCAAGTAAAAGCAGTACCACAAATACGACAGCACTTCCAACGCCTGCGACCAGATAATCACCAACACCACAGCAGATACCGATAATAATTGCCCAGAATATATATGTAGTATCTCGGGAATCCTTAATTGCTGTTCGAAAACGGACGATAGATAGTGCACCCACCATACCAAGCGAAAGTGCTATATTGTTTCCGATTACTGTCATAACGGTTGCTGTTAAAATAGTTAATGTAACTAGTGAAACATTAAACTTTCGGCTATATGCAGTTCCCACGTGTGTAAACCAGTATGAAATATAGATACCAAAAGATAACACAGCTGAAGAGACGATATGTAATACAACCTGTTCAGGACTAAGTGTTCCACTATTTTCTAATATATTTAATAACAAATCCTCCATAATCTTTTGTTCTCCTTTTGCTAGTTGATTTATAATAAGTATTGTTTGCTGACGGTTCTGCCAAGACAATATTTGCTCACCGACTGCTGGCTTAAATCACATTCATTTAACATCTCTTTTATATACCCTAATAAGAAACCGTTGAATTTTACCTCTAGAACCACCAGATAAGGATCTAAGATACTATTCTCTAGAAGTTTGTCAGAAAAAATATCAAAACAGCTTTCTGTTCCTTTGATATGATGGTCAAAAGTAATTCGAATCTTGTTCTCCTTCGCTACTAAGGCCTTCCTATGATAGGTAATCACTGCCTTTGGTCGATAGCAATACATATTCAATATTGAAAAGCATTCTGCCGCAAAGGGTTCTTGGTATCTTAAGAGTACCGAATAATCCCCCTGAATCACCCGATGGGCATCCTCCTTACTCATCTTTAAAGAGCGTTTCTTTTGCATATCACCTTGTTTCTGCTTCATTTCAAGTAGCGCAAATGGTGTCTGTGCGCCATAATTTCTTAATCGTATCTTTCGTCGCAGCTCCAGGCCGTCCTCTTTCTCATGATAATCTCTATCCTCGAGTGTATCAAAATACAATGAACGAATGATATATCCCTCCCCTTGGCTATGACTATCTAAACTGAGTAT
This sequence comes from Bacillota bacterium, assembly GCA_023434365.1. Taxonomy (GTDB): domain Bacteria; phylum Bacillota; class Clostridia; order Lachnospirales; family Lachnospiraceae; genus KM106-2. The sequence goes on from JAEYSV010000043.1 coordinate 33,381, forward strand.
TTGGCTTAACTGTTGACTAAATCGATAATATTGTGAAGTAGAAATCAAATATTTTTTTTCCTGTCGTAACACCTCATTCACGTTTCATTACCTCCTTTAACGCCTCAAAATGATGAAAGGCAAGGGCAATATCAGTACTCTCTCGATATGCTGCTCTGACAGCATTATAATTAGCTTCTACTGCATAGATTCCTTCCTGATAATACGTATTCACATCTTGCAAATCATATTGTCCTGGAGCCTGTAGCTCATAAATATTGATTACCTTTTTCTTATATTTTGCTGCTAAGGATACCTCGAACTCAATATTTTCTTTTTCTTTTCCACGATAATAATTCATAATTGCGATACGATCACAGCTTGATCGGATCAATGATTCTAGTTGCTTCGAAACTCCTTTATTATCATAAAAATATGGAATACATAGAATAACTTCAAGTCCGCTATCTTTTGCCTCCTGATAAACTGCTTGCATTCCTTTAACGTAACGGTCCATGACCTGTTGATTACCTAAAGTGTCCCACTCCTCAAGAAGATAAGGCTCCACATCAAAAAGAACGCCTTTTACTATTTCCTTGTCACTAACATGATCATTCATTGTAAGCACCTTTTTTATCTGACGAATCATGCTTGCACCATCCTCCTCAAGTGCCCATTCCGGAGAACCAGTCAGAAGATAAATGTCGATTTGTTCTTTCGACGCTTCCTCTAAAAAAGTTATGATTTCCTCTTCTTTTAATTCACTTGAGAATTCCTGATAAAGTGTATTCAGTTTACACTCCTTCATTGTTGAAAAAAGGATCTCTCGTTCATTGAGCACCGCCGATTGCTTCCAAGAAAAGAGAGCTCTGATGTTACTCTCCTCCTCCTTTTCACTGCATCCTGTCAAAAGAACACCGATTAAAACTATAATTAAAGTGGCTATTCCATTCATTCCCTTTGGTTTCATAAGCTCTCTCACCTTTACAGACTGTATAATTACAATATTATATACGATAATTGCATCCTTTTCAAAGTTATAATTATCTAAATCGACTAAATTTCATCAATATATACTATAATTCGATAATTTTCTTTACTATACCAATTCATTATAATCCAATAAGACGCAAAAAAGAGTGATAAACTCTTTTCCCTTATGTTGTAAGGTATCAGCGTTTTGTCACTCTCCATTAGTATTATCTTTATAGATACTCTCTTAGCTCCCTAAGATTGGCTTCTTCAAATTGTAATAATCTCTCCATTAACAAAAGAATATCACTCTCCACTCCTCCTTTATACTTATGAATATTCTTAACTGCCTGAATTACTCCCATATTGCTCCCTATCATCATCATTTCTGCAATATGTGAAGTACTCTTATCCGTTAGTGTCTGCATATTAATCATCATATAAGTACGAAGCCTTTCAAATAAGCTAAGCTCTTTTTCCTCGTGCCCATTAGCAAGTAATAGCTTTCTAGCTTCGTCATGTATCAGTTTATACTCTTGATACTGTGAATTGAGTTGTTCTTTGAATTTCTCATCCTTTACAATTCCAAGAAGCTGATCGATGGTCGCCACTCCCATCTCCGCATTTTGATAAATAAAGTTTAATAGTTCTACATTAGCATTCATAATTCTACCTGAATCCTTTCTTTTTGAAAGATAAGCTTTGTTGTTCTCAGAGTAGTATTACACTCCTATGGTAAAATCATTCGAGCAATAGTTTTAAATTTACAAGAAAGAGTCTGGCTTGCCAGACTCTTGCGCTGACGCGCTGTCACGATAGTGACAAACTTCCATATGCGCGTCATGTGCATCCTCGCGGAGCGTTTTTTATGATATAAGAAATTAGCAATTTCCTATATCATAAAAAAAGAATCTGCATAGCAACAGTTAGCCTATCATACCAGCAAACTGTCTGCATAATGCAGATCCTTATTATTTATTTAGTCAAAAACGATCTAGTAAATTATACTCCCCACAAAGTATATTTATTGAGTGGATATACACATTTATTTCTTAAAATTCCACTTTGGTTCCATAATAACAGCAAGTGAGCAATTGCTCCATTATAGTCGGAGTAATTGTTCTTGGATTGGAGCCGGTACATGCATCACCTACAGCAAGTTCAGCAATCTTTGCAACCTTTTCTTTAAATTCCTCTTCTAAAATACCGAATTCTTTTAAGGAACAAGGAATCTGTAATGCTCTATTATATGCAGTAATTTTATCACAAAGTGCTGTTACACATTCTGCATCTGTTCCCGTAATTCCAACACTTCTTGCAATTTCTGCATATCTTCCTTCTGCTTCTTTTGCATTAAATTGAATTACATATGGTAGGTAAATCGCATTAGCACATCCATGAGGAATATGACCCGTAGAGAAGGCTGCTCCAGTTTTATGTGCCATGGAGTGTACGATTCCAAGTAATGCATTAGAAAATGCCATACCTGCCATACACTGCGCATAGTGCATCTGTTCTCTCGCATTCATATCTCCTACGTAAGAATCCTTAAGATAATCAAATACCATATGTATTGCCTTTAATGCAAGAGGATCGGTAAATGGAGAGTTTAACGTAGATACATACGCTTCAACTGCATGAGTCAATGCATCCATTCCGGTGTGTGCAGTTAATGTCTGTGGCATCGTTTCAGCAAGTTCTGGATCTACAATTGCAATATCTGGTGTAATATTAAAATCAGCTAACGGATATTTTACTCCCTTAGCATAATCTGTAATAACGGAGAACGCTGTCACTTCCGTTGCTGTACCTGATGTTGACGGAATGGCAAGAAATCTTGCTTTGGTACGCAGTGTCGGGAAGTTAAATGGAATACAAAGTTCTTCAAATGTGGTTTCAGGATATTCATAAAATGCCCACATTGCTTTTGCTGCATCTATAGGAGAACCTCCACCCATCGAAATAATCCAGTCCGGTTCAAATTCTATCATCATTTTAGCGCCTTCCATAACGGTCTCTACCGATGGGTCTGGCTCAACATTTTCAAATAAACAAGTTTCTATATTCGCTTCTTTTAGATACGCTAATGCTTTATCAACAAAGCCAAAACGCTTCATGGAACCGCCACCAAGTACAATGATCGCTTTCTTTCCCTGTAATTGTTTTAAGAATTCTAACGATCCTTTGCCATAATACAAATCGCGTGGTAATGTAAATCTCATCATATGAATGACCTCCTAGTTCTGCTTTTACATCTATCAATGTGTTATGTGATGGAAGAAATAACAACTCGAAGACATTATATCATTGTTAAATAATTAACGCAAGTGCTATTTGTTATTTTTTTGACTATTTTCTGATAATTGGTATTTACACTGTGCTTTTATCACTGTTTTATGTAGTAGTTCCTAAAATATACAATATTTACTTTTCATCCCAAACATGGTTATAGTAAAAATTCTCTGTTTTATTGAGGAAATTCTAGTCACTCCTTATATCAAGGTAGTTAAATCACATAATTTGTTAATATTATAACGAATTTGTAAGTTATCTCTATTCGCCCTTTCATGTAATTCTCCCCAAAGATAGTTCGTAAAAAAGGAGGCTCGCTCCATAGCATAATATTACTATTTCGCGACGCCTCAAGTTATAGATATATAATGAAACCCTACTTCTTTAAAACATAGAACAACTCAGTCGGGTCTTCTTTGCTAATGTCACAAAAGTCGCCACGACTATAGCGCATGACCATACTTTCTTGAAAGATTTCTTCTGAAGTCCTTATTCCTAACTTTCTGATAATAGGTAGCGGTGGACACCAGCCAAATACGGCATGTAATAGTAGAAAAGAGCTGACAGTTCCTGATAAAAAAGACCATCGACGTCTGCCGCAAAGTCCCATTAGAGAACTAAATAGAATAAGAGTTGCTGCATTTGATTCTAATACTCTTTCGGTATCCCATTCCTTGTCTAGCTGTTCTATACGCTTAGTCAAAGTTTCCATACTTTTACCCTTGTACAGGTTAATACTATCGACTGTCTTTTGTTCAATTTTCTTGTTGTCTCCACTGCAGGTACTTTCCATCACCCTTTTTGTCGTAGGAGGAATTTTCATTCTTTGCATCATACTTAACTCCTTTTCATTGCAATTGTTTGTGCTTTCTCTTTGTTAGCATTGCAAATTGTTAAACGAATTATACTTTAACTTAATTAACTTACGTCTTGTCGTGATTGTGTGTTAATTAACAATTAGAGTTTCGTTGGCGAAACTCTACGCCTGCGGTGGGTCGCTTAGGCGACATTATTCATTTCCGCCGCAGTGCGATCCTTGCGGAGCTTATTTTATATCATAGGACGTAATTTCCTATGATATAAAATAAGCTGTGAAATCAGTGGCTATTAACCTCTGATCTCACAGCTTTTCTATATTACATATTACTCATAATTCATAAATTCTTTTGTTACTGTTTAAATTTATAGACTGTTGCTTGTAATTTTTCGGCTAGTCCTGCAAGTTCTTCGCTAGAGTGTGCAATCTCGTTAATAGAAGCTGTTTGTTCCTCCATTGAAGCAGTCACTTCCTGAGTAGATGCTGAATTTTCTTCAGCAATTGCAGAGAGGTTTTGTAGTGTATCCATAATCTCTGCTTTCATTGACTCCATTTCTTTTCCTGATAAATTCAATTTTTCGACAGTCAGAATAGCTACTTCTATTGCACGATAGATTGCTTCATAGTTATTTCTGTTTTTCACAACACTTTCTGTCTGCTCTTTGATAACTTTTTCCATTGTAGTGATTGTATCCACCGCATCCTTTGAATTCTCAAGTAACTCAGACACTGTTTTATCAATATCTTTTGTAGATTTTGCAGACTCTTCAGCTAGCTTTCTTATTTCTTCTGCTACTACAGCAAACCCCTTCCCAGCTTCCTGGGCTCTGGCTGCTTCTATTGCGGCATTCAATGCTAACAGATTCGTTTGATCTGCTATCGCAGCAATTGCTGTACTTGCTTCTCTTATTTTTTGTGAACTTGTATCTGTTCTTAATATTACTGAATATATCTCTTTACTTGCTTCGTTATTTTTCTCAGTCATATCAGATAGATATTTGATATCACTCATACCCTCATTAACAATTCTTTCAACTTCCACAGTTGCTTGATTCATTTCATTTAAGTATACTTGATCTTGCTCAATTGCTTGCCCAAGCTTTTCTGCTTTCACAGAACCATTTTGTGTAAACTGTGCCTGATCATATGCTCCACTTGCAATTTCAGTAACAGTATTGGAGATGTCTTCGGCAGTACTTGCTGACTGTTCAGTTGTTGCTGTTAACTCTTCCGAAGAGGACGCCAACTGCTCAGATGATATTGTAATTTCTTTTATAATATTTCGTAAACTCTCTGTTATGTCCTGTAATGAGTTAGCCAGTATACCAATCTCATCGTTTCTCTTTCGATATTTCTCTTCCACATTTCCACTAATATCCAAACCAGCAATTCGCTTTGCTTGACCTACCGTTTTAATAATAGGTTTTGAAATAGTACTTCCTATTACGTATACAATAAGAATACTCAAGATAAGAATAGCTGAAATTACAACAATCATCAGATTACTTAAGCTATCAATTGCACTTAACACTTCCGTCTTCTCAGCTGTTATTATTAAACTCCATGGTGTCCCATCAATTGCCTGATAACTGGCATATAACTCTTTGCCTTCAAAACTATATGCAGATACACCTGATTCGCTCTGTATCGCATTGTTTAACATCATAACCAAGGATTGAAGCGAGGAATCATTCTCTGCTTCTTTAATCGGCGAGTACTGATTCAATACCTTATCTCTATCAGGGTGTGCAATCACTACTCCATCCTTATTAACCATATAGCTATAACCATTTTGACCATAACCGATATCATCCACGATTTCACTAAGCGTGTTTCCATCTCTTCTTCCAATTAGAGCACCAACAACAACACTATCCTTAACAATTGGGACAGCCATCATCAGAACTGGTTCGCCAGTAACAGAACTTATAATTACATCGGAAGCATTCATTTCTCCCTGTAGTGCTTTTTTTATGTAATCTCGTTCCCCAAGATTGGCCGTTTGACCATTCGTGTATAGAACATTTCCATCCATATCTACTATTCCGAGTTCCAAAAACTCTGTAAATCCTATTTGGTTCTTTAATTCCTCCTGCTGCTGACTCCAATCCATTGAGATTATTTCATCATTTAATGCCATCATTCTCAATATAAATAACTGCGTATCTAACCTGGTTTTTGTTACCTTAGCTCCTTCTTTTGCTATAGAAGAAAGCCCATTTTCCGCTTCATGACTGATAGCATTTTGTGAAAAAACATGCGAGATCAAACCAATTGATGATGTAGCTAATAGAGTTAATACAGAAAAACTCAATACCAGTCTTAATCTTATACTTTTCATAGTCCTCCATTCTATTGGGCAATACATTGAAGTCGTTAATTTGGACTATACCTTTTCATTCTTATTTAGTTTATTAGCAACTGGCTACCATCTTGATTATGTTTCATCAAGGAAGGCCCTAAGCTTTGCGTCCTTATTTTTCAATAAGTTTGCCCAATTTAATAATATTTACACATACTTTTCCATATTATCAGCATTGCATTCTGTTTGCAATACATAAATTAACAATTTTTTCATTTTTTATATTACTTTGTTTACTCTTTTAGCAGCTCAATAAAATGCTCTATGATATAACTATACTTATTATCCTTTGCTTCGTTGGCCAATAATGTTAGCTTTTCAAATATGACAATACCGACCTTAATCATTTTAGAAGTAGCCCATTTTACCCTTTTCTAGGTATCTGCAGAATCTCTTCTCTCTCCTTTTGAATAGCTTCAATCATCTTCTGCTTTTCTTTTACCGCATACTCTGGATTTTCACAATGGTAAAACGGGCACATCCTTTCATTAGAATCATAGTATGCACCACAGTTATAACACTCCATAAGTCCTCCCACTCCTTATAAATGTTTGCAATTTAGTCATACCATATTATACCATATAATCACATGATGCAAAGTTCTTTTCCAAACTCCTTACATCGAGCTAAGGCTTCTTCATCAGGATTCCATAATTCTTTTATTCCTTCATTCACTAAGTTAAAACCAGCATCTTTAAGCTCTTGATTTATTATTTTTAATGACTCTCCACTCCATCCATAACTCCCAAACGCAGCTCCCATTTTACCTTTAAACTGAAGTCCTTTTATTAATTCTAAGATTGAAGCAGTGGAGGAAAGAATTCCGTGATTAATTGTTGAGGAGCCAACCAAAACCATTTTTGACTTAAACACTTCAGTAATGATATCATTTTTATCACTTTTTGAAGAATTGTGGAGTTTTAGAATGATATCGTTATTGGCACTTTTTATTCCTTCTGCAATGGCTTCTGCCATTCTTCTAGTTCCGTTCCACATTGTATCGTAGATAATGGTAATCTGATTTTCCTGATAATCTTTTGCCCATTCCAAGTACTTATGCACGATTTGCAACGGTCTGTCTCTCCATATAATTCCATGACTTGTACATATCATGTTAACAGGTAGATTTAGCCCTACGACTTCCTCAATCTTCTTTACAACCAATTTATTATATGGAGTTAGAATATTCGCATAATACTTAATTGCTTCTGCATATAAGTCAGCCTGATCCACCTTATCATTGTACATCATTTCTGAAGCATAGTGCTGCCCAAACGCATCATTGCTAAATAGTATGTTTTCACCCGTCATATAAGTAAACATGGAATCAGGCCAATGCAGCATCTTAGCTTCCACAAATACTAATTTATTTTTCCCAATTTCTAACGTATCACCACTCTTTACTTCTACAAAATTCCAGTCTTTATGATGATGTCCCTTGATGATTCCTACTCCAGCTTTTGTACAATAAATTGGGGTGTCCGGTATTTCTTTCATTAACTCTACAAGTGCACCACTATGGTCAATCTCGGAATGATTCATAATGATATAATCAATCTGGGATAATTTAACCTCTTTTTTCAGGTTGGCAACAAACTCTTTTGCAAATGGTTGCCAAACAGTATCGATTAGTACTGTCTTTTCATCTTTAATTAAGTATGAATTATAAGATGACCCTTTATGGGTAGAGTACTCCTCTCCATGAAACGTTTTTAATTCCCAATCAATCTTACCTACCCATGTAATCGTATCACTAATCTTAAATGGCATACTCATCATTCTTCCTTTTCTTTGTTAATCGATTCAAAAATTCATTACGAAAGGTAGGTTTCCCTTAATATCCTTCCTTATGCAATTATTGAAATATAAGAATCTTTCCTCAAATAGATTAACATTTTATGACACAAAAAATATAATATATAGAGAAACGAAAACGAGGTATGTAATGGAACGTAATTTATATACTAATCCGAGTAATAGTAACAACAATACGACTAATGGAAACAATAATAGAACTAACATGAGAACAAACAACAATTTGACAACACCGGGGACGGGCACTATGGGACCAGGAACCCCTAGAACAGGCATGCCAGGAACTAGCATGCCACGAACTATGACTCCTGGTGCGGGTACTCCGGCTACCGGTATGCCTGGCGCTGGTATGCCTGGTACTGGTATGCCTAGAACCGGCGCACCTGCTACTGGCACTCCTGGCGCTGGTATGCCTAGAACTGGCGCACCTGCTACTGGCACTCCTGGTACTGGTATGCCTAGAACTGGCACCCCTAATGGAACTTCAAGAATGAATGGGCAACCAATGAACTCCTATGTAAGACTGCTTCACGCAGTTCCTAATGCACCAGCTGTTGATATTTATGCTAATAATGCGCTTCTTGCAAGAGATTTAGCTTTTGGAGAAGCAACTGATTATGCACCAATACCATCCAACAACTACAATATCAGAATTTTCCCATCAGGAAAAACAGATACTCCAGTCATAGATACCGACATATTTGTTCCTGCTAACACTGTATTGACAGTTGCAGCGATCGGGACCCTGCCTGAAATAAGCCTTTATCCTATTCAAGAACCACCTAATGGGCAACATTCTGGCGAATCGTGCGTAAGATTTGTTCATTTGTCACCTGATGCACCTAGCGTTGATATCAATACCTCTGATGGTACGACAGTATTTAGTAATATAGCCTTTGAAGGCATCAGTAATTACGTATGTGTGAATGCAGGCACATATACTTTTGATGTTGCACCTACCGGAACAACTAATACCGTTTTAACTGTCCCAGATGTGAATCTAGAAAAAGATAAATTCTACACAATCTATGCAATTGGTTTAGTTAATGGAACACCTGAATTAGAAGCCATCTTACTTGATGAGCCAAGATATATGTAATTATATATTGCATTATGCTTTCATTCAGAAAAGAAAATATTTTTACTCTAAAAAGACGCACCCATTATGTGAGTGCGTCTTAGTAACTATAATCAGTTCTATCAAATTAGTTCTCTACCGTTGTTCTTTTTTCTTTGCATTGTTTGTAAATATATCTTTGACCAATTTGTAACACGAGATAATTGACAAGAGATATCCTACAGCAAGATCTCTAATAAATACATCAAGCAAATCAGCCTTAGTAAGTAATTCTGGTAATCTCTTAAACGCTCTTATTAGCTCTTCTGTATCAAACGTACTAAAATAATCACTTATCACCAATGCTAATGAGGTGTAATCTGCTACAAATATCATGATAATAGTAATCAGTATTGCTATAACATATCCGATTTTATCTATAGATCCAGCTAATATGTGGTACCCCTTAATTGCAGCAAGAATCATAACAAAACTGGCAATACCCGCTATATATCCAGTTACACCAATTAATATCCATAGTAGACTTCCAATACCTGCGCCTAATAAAGCTCCTATGATACCAAGGATTCGATTAGTCTTACCCATACAATCGGTATTTTTAACTGCAAACTGATCTGAGTATGTATAAAGCCCTGATCCAAAACCATATTTGATATCTGGAAGCACCTGCTTCATTCTTTCAATTACTAATTCCTCATCTTTTACATTATTCATAAACGAAATATTTGCAATGAGATGCTTTACGCCATCTCCTGTAATTGCTATCATCAACTTCTTGTTCGTGAATCCCTCCGTCTGATTGTATCCATAAATGTGATTTATTTCATGTATTGGAATTATATTCACTCCCTTTGCAGTGCTAATCAGATAATTGTTAGTTACTAATAGTTTTCCCATATAAAAGCAACTGGTCGCAAGACCTCTTAATTCCTGATTGATTCTCTCCAATCCATTCTCTCCATACCGTGATATAATCGTGTTATAACAATGTACATGATATTTCATTTGTCTTAACTTGATCGCATAAAAAGCAGAGAAAGCAAGAGCCAGAATAATCAATATTACTGGAAGCAGGTAATTTACAGCAGGTTCTCTCGTGGTGTCTAGATATAATGCTCCAAAAACCTCTTTATATTCTGGTACATCAACTAATTCTTCGTCAAACAATTCATAAATTGACTCAACTGCCATATTGCCGATTTCATCATCCGTTTTCTTTGGTAACCCCGTCAAAGTAATAGGTTCTGGAATCTTACCATTATCCACATACGTATAATCTATGAATTCCTGATATTTAGCCATATCCGATTCCCTGAATGCAACGATATAAGGCTGATCCAAATCATCAAAAGCAATACAGAAGTTGATTGTTTCATCCACCTCTGATGTTATTGTGGCGAATGTATCAGTAAGCACTTGAGGTGATATAGTACTGTAAGGATACATTGTTCTACCAAACACACCATTAAGATCGGACAATCTTTCCCATGTCATAATAGACGTGGCATCAAACACTGCCGGATTACTTTTATCTTTCTTAGCATCTTTTATATCCATCTGATAGGTATAAATACACAGTGTTACACTTGTAATAATCGCCAGAATAAAAGCAAAATGTATCAACACTGTGCGTGGTTTGTTAAATATCTTTCCCATTTTTTTCGTATACATATTGTTCATATACGCATTTCCCCCGGTATGTACTCATTTTTACTATTCTCGACATATATCGATTTTCATTGTAATTATATACCAGATATTAAAAATGTTAAAGTGTAATTTCACATACTAGCCAATTATTTTGCCGGTTAACGAATGTTATTTATCGATTTAGGAATAATGATAAATATTTATGAGAATGGAGTATATCAAGATGAATAGCTTTGATAATTTTGATAAGTTGCAACAGAATATAAGAAACTGCCGTTTATGTGAGAACAAATTTGGGTTTGAGCCTCACCCAATTGTGTTTGGCAGACAGCGTTCCAAAATCATGCACATTAGTCAGGCTCCATCCCAAAATGTATATCATACCGGAAAACCATTTAATGATCCAAGTGGCAAACGATTACGTTCAGAATGGTATCAAATAAGCGACGAACTCTTTTATAATCCAGATAATTTCTATATCGTTTCAATCGCTCATTGCTATCCCGGGAAAAATCCGTCTGGAGGTGATAAATTGCCTCCAGTTAGCTGTGCAAAACAGTGGTTAACACAGATTCTTCCCCTTGTAGATAACAGCATCTATTTGCTCATTGGTAAGGTTGCAGCGGACTACTTTTTCCCAAAGAATAATTTTGTCGATTTGGTCTTTCGTGATATGGACCTGAATGGCAAACCTGCATATGTCCTGCCTCACCCTTCCCCTCTTAATATCAAATGGTTTCGCGATCATCCACAATTTCTTGATTACCGCATGCCAGACATCCGACAGGTCATCCATCAAGTACTAGGTATTAATTAACTATGGCAATATCGGAGTACGCAATCTAGTTTTCAGTTATTGTAATCTAACTTAATTCTTGCTATACTATATTAAATCACTAAAGTGTTACTTATTTGTATAAAACTACTAGGGAGGGCTATATGGATTACAGAACTTATCTACGCAATTATCCAGATCCAAATGGGAGATTTGGCACCTATGGAGGGTCATTTTTACCTGATGAACTCATTCCAGCATTTGAAGAAATCACTGCAGCTTATCAAACAATCTGTCATTCTTCACAATTTATCAGCGAATTGAGAAGAATTCGAAAAGAATTTCAGGGTCGTCCTACACCAGTCTATCATTGTGAGCGATTATCCGCACATGTAGGTGGCGCTCAAATATATTTAAAAAGAGAAGATTTGAATCATACAGGGGCGCACAAACTTAACCACTGTATGGGAGAAGGTTTGTTAGCCAAATTTATGGGTAAAAAGCGTCTTATTGCAGAAACTGGCGCTGGTCAACATGGTGTTGCGCTCGCTACAGCAGCCGCCTTCTTTGGTCTGGAATGTGAAATACATATGGGTGAAGTTGACATAGCAAAACAAGCTCCTAATGTAACCCGTATGAAAATACTTGGTGCCAAAGTTGTTCCAGTTACTCATGGTTTAAAAACCTTAAAAGAAGCAGTAGACTCAGCGTTTGAGTCTTATGCCAAGAATTATAAGGACTCCATCTACTGTATCGGTTCTGCTTTAGGACCACACCCATTTCCTATGATGGTGCGTGACTTCCAGTCTGTGATCGGTTATGAAGCAAAGGACCAATTCAAAGAAATGACAGGATTATTGCCGGATGTTGTCTGCGCCTGTGTCGGTGGTGGAAGTAATGCTGCCGGGATGTTTATCCCATTTTTAGAAGAAGCAGTTGACATCATTGGCGTAGAACCTCTTGGTAAAAGTTCCAACCTAGGTGACCATGCTGCTTCAATGTCGTACGGCGAAAAAGGAATTATGCACGGATTTGAAAGTATAATGTTAAAAGATGAACATGGGGAACCTGCTCCCGTTTATTCCATTGCAAGTGGTCTCGATTATCCATCTGTTGGACCAGAGCACGCATTCTTACATGATTTAGGCCGAGTTCAGTATCAGGCTGCTTCTGATGAGGAAGCAATCCAAGCGTTCTTCCTCTTGTCAAAACTGGAAGGAATCATTCCTGCTCTTGAAAGCTCACACGCTGTTGCTTATGCAATGAAAAAAGCAAAAGAAATGAAGCAAGGCTCTATTCTTGTAAACTTAAGTGGACGTGGTGACAAAGATATTGATTATGTAGTAGAACACTATAACTATGGCGATCAATATATGTAAGATTCGAATAAATATTATATAGATAATGGCTTATACTATATAGAAACATCAGTAAAGGAGTCATTATTATGGATAGTAAACGTGCAAGAGATATTGTTGTAGCTAAAGAAACCGCCAACGTAACTTATGAAGGGCGCAATGTCTACATTGAGAATGTAAATCCTGATCAAGAAACCGCTAGCATACATTTTCTTGATCATCCGCAAAACAGTCAGGAAGTACACCTCACCCAATTAGTTGAGAATGAATAGGTAAAAAATAGCGTGTAACTATTATTCCAATAGAGAACTAGTCTCTATCAAATAATAACTACACGCTATATTATATCTAATATGTGACAATATCATTAATATGAAAAGTCTCACACACTCTTTTCAATTATTCAACTGGTAGTTTTACTACGATCTTCGTATAGGACTGAGCCTCATTGACATGACGAATTGGCATATGACCATCAAGAGGATAAGCCACATAACACATCCCAGCTGTCGCCTTAATCACGTGACTAAGTGCACCCGTATACTCTGCCATATCTTTTTCTTCATCGTATGCCGTAACTTCGGTAAGATTAGCAAGAGGAGCCCATGCTAACTCTTCACTTCCTTCTACGATGATATGAATGTCGATATATTTTTTATGAGCCTCATATGTACCTTCGCTCATCAAATTGGTCACACCCTTTTGAATCGAGAAAAATCCACCCTCGAACTCATAACGTCCTACTTCCATCTTCTCAACATTATTAATTGCCTCTAGGGCATTGTCCAAATTCTTAATCATTGGTTTATAAAACACAAGATTCTCTAGTCTATCAATAATCATTGTTATCTCCTATCGCTAATCCTCAATATAATCATCAAAATAATCTTTATAATTCTTCTCAATATGTGCTTTCATACGTTTAATGCTATAGCTTAAATGATCCCTAAGGGATGTCGTCAATCCTTCTTTATCCTTCTTTTGGATCATTTCGAATAACTTAGTATGTTCCTTAATAATTCGGTCGTAATCTGTTTCGGTTTCAAAATCAAGCATTTTATATCTGGTATAATGCACCTGTGCAGCCTGGATAATTTCCCATATTTTTTTCATTCCAGTTACTTCAAACCAAATTGAATGCATCTCTAGGTCTAGATAATAGAATTGATCTGGTGTAAAATCTTTTTCTAATATAATAGCTTCCTGTTTTCGTATAAGATAACGCACTTCCTCCAGTATCATTGGAGTAGCTTTTTCCATAAAATCACTTATTATCTTTTCTTCAACTGCTATTCGCATATAAATCATCTGCTTTATTTCACTCATATTCAGTTTTGTTACATAACTTCCTCGGTATGGCAAGGTGGTAACAAAACCTTGTTCTTGAAGACGCCACAATGCATCTCTAACCGGAGTTCTGGATACTTCGAATTTCTTGCAGATTTCATTTTCACTTATCGCTTGCCCTGGTATTAATTGAAGACTTAGAATATCATTTTTCAATCCCTCATATACCAAATAACTTAGATTTCTCAAGTCACTCTTACTCATATATACACACGCTCCTATCCTATCTATATTATCACACTCAGCTCATCCCAACAATATGAATCTATCCTATTATTGTATAACTAGATAAAATACTAACGCTGTTGTAATTATTCAAGTAATGAAAAAGAGTTTCGCTCGCGGAGCATTTTTAATATCATAGGAAACTGTAAAGCAGTTTCCTATGATATTAAAAAATAGGAGCAATGAACCAAATTAGTTCCTTGCTCCTATGACAAAATTAATGCTATTTACCTTCTCTCATTCCTAATATTACTTAATCAAACCAAGTAGATTTGGAAGGAACATAGAAAATGCTGGTACATAGGTGATTAATAATAGTAATACGATTGTTATAATAAAAAATGGGATTAATGTCTTAAAGACTTCCTCAATTTTTACTTTAGCAACCTTACATCCAGTGAACAGAATTGGTCCTACCGGTGGTGTAATTGTTCCAATGCAAAGATTGAATACCATCATAATACCAAAATGAACCGGATGCATACCAAAACTTGTACAGATCGGAAGGAAAATTGGTGTAAAGATTAATACAGCTGGAGTAGGGTCCATAAAGGTACCTACTACAAGTAAAATCACATTCATAAGGAATAGAATAATAAATTTGTTATCTGTTAAGTTAAGTAAGCCATTGGAAATGATCTCTGGTATGTGAGTAAAACTCATTACCCAGCTCATAATAGATGATACACCTATCATAAAGATAACAATGGCACTCATCTTCGCACTATCAAGTAGGATTTGACGTAAATCCTTTACCTTAAGAGAACGATAAATAAAGCTTAATCCTAAGGAATAAACAACCGCAATTGCGGAACCTTCTGTAGCGGTAAACACTCCCTTTAGAATACCACCAATTACGATAATAATAAGAAGAATACTTGGAATCGCTTCTAGAAGAGTTCTTAATGCCGCTCTTTTAGTAACTCTTTCGTTAGCACGATATCCACGTTTGGAAGCCATAATACCTGCAATTATCATAACACCAAGTCCCCAAATGATTCCTGGGATATATCCTGCTATAAATAAAGCAGATACTGATACACTACCAGCAACGGTAGAATATACGATTAATGTATTACTAGGTGGGATTAACATCCCCGTAGGAGCAGAAGCAATATTAACCGCTGCTATATAATCTTTCGCGTAACCTTCTTTTTCCTCTAGTGGTCCTAAAGTACCACCAATTGCAGCAGCTGCGGCTACACCGGAACCACTGATTGCACCAAATAGCATATTAGCTACAACGTTAGTCTGAGCAAGAGCACCTGGCATTCTACCACTTATTACTTTGGCACAGTTAACCAGCCTTATGGCGATACCACCATTGTTCATTATATTACCGGCCAGTATAAAGAAAGGAATTGCCAGTAATGAGAAGGAATTAATTCCAGTAAATATTTTTTGTGACGAAGTCGTCATAGCGTTAGCAGCTGGTAAGATGAAGAGCATTGCTATTGTTGATGCCGCACCAATACTAATACTGATTGGTAATCCCATAACCAACATAACAACAACGCAAATCAGCATAACCAAACCTATAATCATTGCATCATTCATAATTATTTTCTTCCTTTCCCGCAAGCTGCTTTAAATTCGAGAAAAAGTTTCGTTTCAATATGGATAAAATAGAACACGATAAAGCATGCACTGATTGGAACCGCAGCATAAATTATTCCCATTGGAATCTGCAAAGCGGAATCTAACTGTACCATTTGATCGCTCATCTGCTTAAAACCACCAAACACCATAACTCCTGCTGCAAATACAACAGTAATCAGTTCACCAATCATTTCAACAATAATACGTGCTTTTGCTGGCAGCTTTTCTCTAAGTATAGCAATATTCATATGTTCCCGTAATCCAAATACATATGCGCTACCGAACATAATCAGCCACACAAACATATACTTGGAGAGTACTTCTGTATAGGCATTGGGATTATTAAAGAAATAACGTACAATAACCTGATAGGTTACTAATATTGTCATTATTGCCAATAAAATCACCATTACCCATTCGAGTAATTTATCTAATATTTTTTTGATTGTATCCATCAAGTAGTTACCTCTCTTCTACTGATAATAACAAATGGATCCCAATCGAATGTTAGAATCCATTTGTTAAGTTAAATTATTCTGCTAATGATCTAATTCCATCATATAATGTTTTAGCGCCTTCACTCTTACTAACTACATCGTCAATAACTTTTTGGCATGCTTCTTGGAATGGAGTAATATCGACTTCAGTAAATGTTGCACCAGCTGCTTTTGCTGTTTCAATTGCTGAATCAATTTGTTCATCCCAGATAGCGAATTCTCTATCTGTAAATTCTTTACTAAGTTCTTTTACGATCTTTTGATGTTCTTCACTCATTCCAGATAAAGTTGCAGAGTTGATGATTACTAAGTCAGGAATCATAAGGTGTCTAGTGTAAGAATAGTGTGGAGCAATTTCATAGTGTTTTAAATCAGCATAAGTGATTTCGTTATTTTCTCCACCATTGATGATACCTTGTTGAACAGCTGTATATACTTCACCTTGTCCCATTGGAGTTGCAATACCACCCATTGCATTTAACATAGCAATAGAAGTAGGAGATTCCATAACACGGATTTTGTAACCAGCTAAATCTGCAGGTGTAGTAACAGCTTTATCAGTGTAAACACTACGTGCACCAGCTGTAAATGCTGCTAATACGTTGAATTTGTTTGCTTCTGTACTTGCAAAGATTTCATCTAAGATTCCACTTGTGAAAACTTTTTTCTGGTGTTCTGTGCTATCGTATGCATATGGTAAGCCAAGAACTGCAAAGTCACTGTTAACATTTTCTACGATTGAGTTTGCTACTACTGCCATCTGAATTGTTCCGTTTTGAACTAACTCAAATGCATCTTTCTGTGATCCAAGTAACTCATTTGGACTAATTTCAATTTTATAAGCTCCGTTTGTTTTTTCATATAGAGCATCGCTCATTTCAGAAAGAGCTTTGTATTGTGGATGATTCTCGGACTGATTAAATGCTAATTTAAGTGTAGTTGTACCACCTTTTGCGCTATCATTAGCATCGGAGCTTCCACAACCAACTAAAGACAACATCATTGTGCCAGCTAGAACTGCTGCTAAAAATCTTTTTTTCATAATTCTTTCCTCTTTTTCCTTTTTTCATTTATGTTTAACTACTCTTTATAGAGCAAGTTGAAACCATTATTTTAAATCAGTTTTGTTGATATTATCCATATCATCAAACGCTTGGTTTTCGCCACCCATCGCCCAAACGAAGGTATAGTTGGAAGTTCCTGCACCACAATGGATACTCCATGGAGGGCTGATTACTGCTTCCTCATTTTTCATAACAAGAT
This sequence comes from Bacillota bacterium, assembly GCA_023434365.1. Lineage (GTDB taxonomy): Bacteria > Bacillota > Clostridia > Lachnospirales > Lachnospiraceae > KM106-2. The sequence continues at coordinate 51,410 of JAEYSV010000043.1, forward strand.
GTCTTGTTTCTGTTGGTTCACCCATCATATGAAATACTACATTGTCCTCAGGTAATTCAAAATACATATAGATTTCCATACGACGTTCGTGAGTATGACATGGCATACTATTCCATACACTTCCGTTTACCAATTCTGTCATTCCCATTGATAACTGGCAAGTCTCTAATACGTCTGGATGAATGTACTGATTAATCGTACGTTTGTTAGCCGTTTTCTCTTCACCAAGAGAACGTTTTGCTGCATCTTCAATTGATATAAAAGTTGTTTTACATACTTTGTGAGCTGGAGCACTAACCATATAAAATTTCGCTGGGTTTGTAGCATCATCACTTGAAAATAATACTTCTTTTGTTTCTTTTGCTACATATAAACAGTCTTTATATCCCATATGGTAGACCACACCATCAACTTTTATACTACCTTTACCACCAATATTAAAAATACCAAGTTCACGACGTTCAAGAAAGTAATGAGTTCCAAAGTTTTTCCAACAATCCATTCCTTTTTCAACTGATACAGTTTCTGTTGTCGGCATGCAGCCAAGTGTAACCATACGGTCATTGTGAGAATATACCGCTCTTACTTCATTTGCTTCATACAGGTTCTGAATTAAAAACTCAGATCGAATCTCCTCTGTGGTGTATCTTTTTACATCTCTTTGATTTGCTGAATAACGTATATCCATATTTCCTCCTAGACATAATCCTTAAATAGATTAATTTTGTATGCAATCCTTAGTATTGTATGCATTATAGTATCATGTATTTCATCATTATAGTTTGTATACAAGCTGCCTTGTTGAATACATTCTATCATGTCTAACGTAACTGTGCAACATGATAAAATAGCCAAATGTATTCATATAAAATCAGTAGAAATTCACAATAGAATTAACATAAAATGCCAACATGTCGCATTATGCAACTATGTTGGCATTTAGTTTATCTCTCATATTCCCAAAGCGGATAATCGCATTCCACTTTAACGCATACTCATAACCTATTCAGATTGCGTAGATTTTCTACTTTGAAAACTCATAAGCAATTTATTGGCAGCATCTTTTCCGGTATATAGTGCTCCCTGAATCCATCCATGTTTAGTAGATACATGTTCTCCTGCAAAGAATAAATGATTATTATACTCAGGTTGTAGCATTTGATAAGCATATAGATTCTTTTGTCCAGGTAGTGACATAGCAAAAGATCCTCTAAAATGAGGCTCCGTGTTCCAATGAACCATTTTAAATGCTTCTACTATTGTGTCTAAGTACCCTCTTGGTAAACCATGAACTTCCTCGACATTGCTTCGAATCACTCCATAACGACGCCAGTCTTCCAAATTACCCAAACGTACAGCGTCCTGGCCAAAGTTATAGGAGGCAGTCAAAACTCCTGGTTCTGCAGCTAGCTGAAGTTTGTCTCTCGTATCATAAATATGATCATTTGGATATATTATAAACTTAATTGGCAAGTCCGTTATGGAGATTCCGCCATTGATATTACCGTAGTAAGTATTCTTTTCCCAAAACCTCTGATTACAATAAAACGCTGATTTCTGTGAGTCAATATAGTTTAACTGATAGATTGCCTGCATCTTTTGATTCGTAAATAACGGTCTTATCTCTACCGTTCGTAGTGCCGAAAACGGAATTGTACATATCACGTAGTCAAACTCTTCGATTGACTCATGCGCTTCATAGGTATTCATATACTGTACCTGGACCTTTTGTTGTCTATTAGCATACTGGTATAATCCTGTTACCAGATGACCTGGTTTATAGGTAACGTTACCCAGCTTATCCTTTGGTAAATTATTATACTGGATTGGATTGCTTTCATGGAAAGTATGATAAAAAGCCAGTGGCAAATTAACAAAACCATCTCGTATACGATAAATATTAAGAAAATCCAGGGAATAATTTTCTGTCGCTTCCTCATCATAACTTAGTGGAAATAAAGCAGCTAAAATAGGATTTAAATCATACATCAAATTCATAGCACCTTGACTCAACCCAAGATTCTCAACATATTGACGTACACTAGTATTAATAAATGGTAGATATTGTGGGGAATACTCAGGCAATATCTGCAACATTTCAGCTCTTACTTCAGGTGGAAGTTGTTTCATTGGGTAGGTAAATGCATAATTCGTTATGTCAGTCCATGGAGTACTGCGCTCCTCAGGTGTCAAATCATATAGAGGATATAAATATTGCTCAATAGAATCTGTCATCCTTAACCTGACATTATGTACATAGCGAAACGCATTTGGCATGGGCGTAGATGCAGATATTGTATCTAGTTGAAGCAAATTGATATAATGCCAAGTAGTTTCATGAGTTACCGGTACTCTCAATGGTCCAAATTCTGCATAGTACTTTCCAGGTTCGTCAAAATAGTAGGTATATACTCTTCCCCCAATTCTGTCCTCTAAAGCTTCTAATATAGTTATGTCAGCGCCCATTTTCCGAAGTTCATAAGCAGCTGCCATACCTGCTAAGCCGCCTCCGATAATTCCTATTTTTAAGCCTTTCATCTCACCAGGTGCTGCTAAAGTGGTAATCTCTTTTGGCGGACTAAGTAGCTTTACGATATATTCATAATCTTCTGGTCTGCCTAACATTTGTAGGGATTCTTTTATCATGCTATGACGCATGTCATCTGTAGGATTCATAAATGAGTCAGTGCTCATCAGTTTACCTCAAACACTTTTACTGTAATATATTAGATATTGATAGAATATATCACACAAACAAGCTCACTAAAACACCATACCCAACAAATGTAACAACCGTTGAGTATACCAACAGTTGCGTAAAGAAATCAGCTTCCTTTTGCTCCTTTATATAAAGCGGTAATATGTATGGTGCTGGTAGTAGAATAAAAGCGAAAAATGCCTGAGTAAACAGTGGATCCAAATCAGGAATTATCTTTGTTACAAAGAACAGTACCAATACTCCAAGGCCTAAAACAATAACTGCACGAGTTATAAGGTAGACCAGGGTGGTGCGTAAATTCGCACTTTGAAAAACCATCGTATAGCCGATAACAATAAGTATCAATGGTGATGTGAGAGGTTTTAAAAATTCAATCACCGTAAGTATACTTTGCAAGAATACATTATCATTCATCAAGGAACGAGCTCCTAAAAGATTGACGCTAACTCCAAGGACAATCGCAATAATGGTTGGCGTGACTAGAAATTGCTTCATAGTATTACCAAGATGAAAGGATTGATTAGAGGACTTGGATATTAATGGCACATAGAAAAACCAGATAAATAGTTCATGTCCGAACCCAATAAGCATAATTACTGGTAGTTGTTTTACCCCCCAGATAGCACCAAATAGTCCGACTCCAATCATCCCAAATTCGAAACCAGTCATATAGCCATTGGTATAAAACATCGGAAACATCTTTGGCATAAGAATATGCAAAACATGACCAACTAAATAGAGGAAGCAACAATATAGGAACATAATTACAAATAGTAAAAGATAGGAAGCCTGAAGTTTCATTGTCGAAAATGCGTCGAACAAGACAGCTGGCAGTGCAATCTTAATTATTAGTACCTTCACCCCTTCAATAAAGGAGTCTGAAAACAGTTTCTTCTTTTTTGCGATAAAACCAATCGCCATTAGTAGAAAAATAGGCAGTAATCTTCTTAATAATTCTTCCATTATTCATTCCCTCGTATAGTTATATTTTACTCTAACTATATCACACTTTGAGGCATATTTGCTACATACCAGTGTAAACGTGGATTGCATCCCGTAAAAATTTTGCTAATCCAGGCTGTTCTTTATCATAATATGCAGTAAATCTTTCGTCATCTACATACATCTGAGCTAATCCAGCATGTGCTTCTTTCGAGTAATTTTTCCAGGTGAAGCCTAACCACTGACGATGTAAATCAGCTGCCTTTTGACCTAATTCTCCTGCTGGATCTCCAGTTTGGAAAGCTGCATAGAGAGTTTTCATAATTTCTTCGTTCAGTCTGTTCATTTCCTCATATTGTTCTTGCGTCATGTTCTTCAACAGGAAGTTTGACTGATTCACTGTCTCTTCTCCATACTTTTCACGAATTTCTTGCCCATATTTCCTCTCATTCTCATCAACTAGTTGCTTTTTAAAACCTTCAAATTTATCTTTATCACTCATAAGGATACCCCTTTCTTTATAGCCAATTGTCTTGTTAATATTTTCAATCAACGTATCTAACTGTAACCTTTTTTCAAGAAGTTTTACACGGTGTTCTCTCAGCGCTTTTACCTCATCAAAATCAGGCGAAGCAATAATTTCACCTATATTTTCAAGATTCATACCTAATTCACGGTAAAAAAGTATTTGCTGCAACCTGTCAACTTCCTTGTTTGAGTATATCCGATACCCTGATGAATTGATTCTAGCCGGCTTTAGAATCCCAATCTCATCATAGTACCTTAATGTCCTCGTGCTTACACCCGCCATTTTGCTAAGTTTTTGTACTGAATACTCCATGTTCTCACCTCCTATATTCATTTACACGCTCAACATACGTACGTTCATCAGTAGGGGATTGATACCCGCTACTGATAATATCACTATACACATTTACGTTACGTCAATGTCAATAACTTTTTTTCAACGTTTTCTTCTAGTATATAACAGTATACTTGACAAGTAGATTAATATATAGTTACTATATATACAATACTCTCTTATCTCAGTCTTGACCTAACTCCCACTGAGAATAGATTGATCATCTCACCACGTTAAGTAGTGAGAGTCTTCACCAACAGAGATAAAATTATTAATTGACAGCAGAAAGGTGCTTGACTATGTTCAAATTCAAAAAACAGACTAAAGAAGAGATTGCAAAATTAATACATCAAATTGATGAACTAAATGCAAATCTTAATAAAAAAGACGATGAGTTACAGATTTTTTTAAACGATTTACATAAAGAACTTATAACTGCAATGGAACAACACGATATTGTCAATTCCCAGCATGATATATTACATGTGATGGTTAGCAAGTTGTTAGGGGAATTTGACAAAGTTGAAGAAAGCACTCTTTATTCCTATAAAGTTTCAGATGATATCTTGTCAAAGGGAAATAATTTGATTACTTCTTCTACGGAAATGGTGGCCATCTCAGAAAAAGGAAAAGAATCTGTTGACGATGTGCAGAATGTTATAGATACACTAGGTGAGCATTCCCGAAAAACATCTGAAAGTATGATGCAATTGAGTCAAAGTTCCAAAGAGATTGTTGATATCGTTGATGTAATTAATGGTATTTCTAAACAAACTAACCTATTGGCATTGAATGCCTCAATTGAATCTGCACGTGCTGGTGAACATGGTCGCGGCTTTGCGGTTGTAGCAGAAGAAGTAAGAAATCTGGCGGACAGTACAAGCGAAAGTACAATTAGCATTGCTGAGTTAACAAAAAAGATTCAGGACGAAATTGCTAAAGCTTACCAGAACAATCAGGAGAATCTGCGTATCATAGAGGAAGGATTGAAAAAGAGCACCGATACCTCTGAATTAATTGCTACGCTGTTAACACATATCCATCATGTGCAAACCGAGGTCACAACGTTATTGACATCTATCGAATCTCAAAAGTCATCCAGTAAAACAGTTATTGATAATTTCACAATAACAAAAGATATGTTTGAGGAAGCTAAAAATGTAATTTTACAACATATTGATGATGCTAACATAGTAAGTGAAAGAATCATGGAAGTAGTGGATAAAGTGAAACATTTTTCCTAGTTTTCATATTGTTCCTTTTTTTAATAAAACTGTTTTTCCACAAGTATGTAGATCACAATGTTTTTTAAGATAAATAATAATCATAAAGAGAAGAGATAACTTATATGTTACCCCTTCTCTTTTTTATCTCTTTTTTATCTCTTACTTTCTTTCATTCTCATCTTTTTGATAAACGATTGAACCATTTACTATCGTATAGACCGTTTCCGTAAATACCTCCATTGGATTACCAGTAAATATGGCAATATCAGCATCCTTACCAACTTCAATACTACCCACTCTATCATCTACCCTACAAATCTTAGCAGCATTTATTGTAATGGCTTTGAGTCCTTCAGTGATGCCTAGCCCTTTTTTTGCTGCCAGCCCAGCATAAATAGGTAAATATTGAATAAGCGTAACCGGATGATCTGTTATAATGGATACCGTTACACCAGCTTTGGCAAGAACTCCTGAAGTTTTCAAATCCGCATTCTGTATTTCAAGTTTATTACGCGAAGCCAAATCAGGACCTACATTACATGGGTAACCACTCTCTCTAATTTCATCCGCTATAATGTGCCCTTCTGAGCAATGATCCAGGGTTAGGTCAAGATCAAATTCCTTAGCGATACGAATTGCTGTAAAAATATCATCAACTCGGTGAACATGTGCTTTCAATGGAATTTTTCGGTTAAGCACCGGAATCCAAGGTTCTAGTTCAAAGTTTTCTTCAAAGTCTTCTTGATTAGTTAAGGCTTGTTCTTTTTTCTTCTTATATTGCACAGCATTAAATAATTCCTTACGAAGGAGAGCTGCTATTGTCATTCTGGTGGTAGGTTGCATTTTCAAATCTTTATATGATGCTTTTGGATTTTCACCAAACGATATTTTCATTGCAGCTGGCTCTAAGACAATCATTTTTTGTATATCTCTACCATAAGTTTTCAGGAATACAAATTGACCACCAACAACGTTCGTACTGCCCGGGCCTGTCATCACAGATGTTACGCCTGCCTGCAGTGCATTATGAAAGGCTGGATCAAGTGTATTAACAGCATCCATTCCTCTCAACTGTGGAGTGATTGGTGCCGTAACTTCATTGCAGTCATCTCCTTCCGCACCTTTCTTTTCTTCCGTAATGCCAATATGACAATGCGCATCAATCAGACCGGGCATTACCCAGCAACCGCTAGCATCAATGATGGTATCCGCCTCTGTCAACGATACATTGATCTTACTACCTACCTCAATGATTTTTTCATTTTCTATCAAGACATCTCCCGGCTCAAACACATCACCTACCATAGTATAAATAATCCCATTTTTTATAAGTAACATAACTCCTCCACGATTTGTCTTTATTCATTCAAGAAAACCACTAATAATATATTTTAGGTAAGATTCATTGAACTTATTCACAAAAAAGGGTAGCAGTTATTTGTTTAGAATATACAATAATTTCAGATAATGATTTGCCTCGCGTAGTACATGATCTGCTAAAAGAGGAGGGATAATAGATTTGATTTTACATTCTAACAACCCCGCTGTTGCTGCTTCTTTATAGTTTCTTATACTGTCTGTGGCCTTGAGGCTGCTCTTAAGAATATGCTCCTCACTCACTTTAATACATTTGCCAACTAATTTTTCAAATGTTATAGCAGTTGTTTCTGCTGTCATTTTTAATTCCTTTTCCGTAGGGTCTAACATACCATCAACAAATTGAGCATGCTCACTCATTATACTATTCCAGAAATTTAATTCTTCACACAATGTCTTTCTTGGAAGCTCTTTCTGCTGAAGGGCCTTTAAAATGGTAAAATAATAAATAGCTTCTCGTGAATCATGCTCTAGCATCTCTGGATAGAGTGAAATAAAAATATTGCATTCTAACTGTCTTTCTAATAACCTTGATTGAAATGAGATAACTTCCTGCAGTAAGCTTATTGACCTGTTATTGATATCGCTAGCAACTGTTTTCTGCCATTCCTCATACCGTCTACTATCACCTACTAACTCCATTTCAGCTCTTGTAATTTCAGTATTGATCTCTACTCCGGTAAGTCTTGCCGTGATTTCTTCCGCTTGTAAGGTGTAAGATGTAACGAATTCATTCGATTGGAGTGAATACTCTGACACTAGCCCATTCGCATAGTATACCGTTTCTTGTAGAAGCCTTTCAAAACTCTGCTTTAATAAATCAGCTTTTGCAATATTAGCACCTTCCACAGGTTGTAGATTGGTTTGAAGCAAAAATAGATGCTCCTTCATAATCCTCTGAAAAAACAAATTAACTTCTAGTGAGATCCTTACGAACTCTTCTCTCGATAGCAAAAACATATCCCCTGTCAAATAATCATTACTATATTATATATGGCAATAATAAAAAAGTACCAGGTAATAGGTCAAAGTAAACCTATTACACTGGTACATAGCTCTCTTTGGTAAATGACGGCATAATCTATTGATGGATATACTCTTTGATTTTTTTGGAATACTAACAATGTAATCTACTAATTAACTAAAAGGAGGCAACTATGAATAATGATTCTAATACGACAAAAAATATGACGAGCGGTACTAATATCTCAAATGGAGCATCTAATCTCGGTGCAACCTCTTCTTATATGGGTAATATTAGTTCAAAAGACGTTGGTCTTATGCCTTATGCCGGACGTTTAGGTGGTGAAATGGTGCGTCGAATGATTAAAGCAGAAGAAGAACGACTCACCGCCAAATATCAAAAGGATAAAACTTTCTAAATCGTTTTTATCAAACTCACATAAAACTCAACCGTTTTTAACAAGTTTGTGATTTTAATGCGTTCATTATGCCCATGTATCATTTGTCTCTCCTCTTTCGTAAGCTCCATCGCTGAGAAACGATAGACACGATCGGTAATTCTACAATAATGTCTGGAATCACTGCAAGCCATCATTAGATAAGGAGAAACAATTGCTTCTGGCCAAGTATTATGAATGACTTCTTTGAGATTATGATAAGCATCGCATTGTGTATCTGACGCAATCGAAGGATTCATGCCATTGATAAGAGTGATCGTAATTTCATTGTTAGCAATCACTTTTGTTAGGTATTTGTTAGCCGACTCTATCGTATCCTTTCCTAAAAGTCGAAGGTTCGCACCTACTTTTGCCCTTGGAGGCAGAACATTAAACGCAGTGCTACCCTCCATTTTTGTCATAGCACAAGTCGTTCTCATCATAGCATTTAGCTCTCCACCCATTCGTTTGCATATCAGGTTTAACAGTGGCCTAAAGCACCATAGATTAGCAAATAGGATTCGGTAACCAAAGCTAGAATGTCTCCCTAAAGTATCAAACATTTGGGATACTGGTTTAATAAGCTGTGATGCAAAAGGTTTCTTTTCTATCCGAACCACTGCCTTTGCTAACTCTCCAACAATTGTATGAGTTGGCGGGGTAGAAGCATGGCCGCCCTTACTATTCATCGATAATTCCACGTTCACACTACCCTTTTCCCCAATTCCAATTAGGGCGCAAGGCTTTGCTACTCCTGGAAAAACATTATTTACTACTGCACCACCTTCATCCAGTACAAAAGCTGGCTTGACATTCCTACGTTCTAGCTCTGCAACAATCTCAGCACAAGTGTCCCCATCAATCTCCTCCTCTCCTGAGAAGGAAAAATATAGATCCTGGGCTGGTACAAACCCTTTCTGAATCAGATACTCTGCTGCTTCCATGATACTACATAATGTTCCTTTCGTATCAAGAGTTCCTCTTCCCCATATCGCTTCGTCTTCGATGATTCCTTCAAAAGCCGGTTTACTCCATCCAGACTCTTCAATAGGCACTACATCATAATGTGCCATTAAAACCGAAGGTTGGGTAGATTCCTTTCCTTTCCAGTGAAACAACAAGCCTGTTTTTCCAACAAAATCACGCTTACATGTCTTATGTACTTCTGGAAAACGTTCTTCCAACAGTGCAATGAATTTATCGAATTCATTATGGTCTATAACACTATCATCACGATAGCTAATCGTTTTGCAACGAATCATATCTACCATATCAGAAATGATTTTTTCATGGTTTAAGGAATGTCTCTCTTTTACTACCATTGTTTCTGATATAGGCCGAAACATTGCCGCTCTAATCACGATAATAATTAAAAATATTAAAATGGTTACAAGTAATCCCATGCTAATATAAAGTCCCATTTAAAACCTTCTTTCTAAATTAAGCTTATCTATAAGCTAACTCATTACAAATACCCAATACGAACAATCATCCATAATTATATCAGCTTCTTTTTATATAATAATCTTGCAGCTGCAATTGAAAGTAATGCACCTACTGGTACTAAAACACCAACTGACCCGGCTAGCGATGGAACTAATAAAAATAGAACAACCATAAAGATTAATGGTGCCATTGCAATCTTCCAGTTCTTACTTACATATACGACTGCCAGACCACCAAATAGTGATGGGAGAATATTATCAAAGGCAGGTTTTAATTCAGGTGAATTAATAATAGGAGCCAATGTAGAAAGAAGTAAAACTCCGATTGCTATAATAATTGTAGTGACAATCGAAGAGGTAGCAATTGCAATGGTAGAGATAATCTCCCCTTCTTCTGTACCAGATTTTACTCCGGCATTTTCCATTGCACTTAGCGCACTTGGAACCTTCAGATTGGTTAGATTACCCGTGATAAAGCCGATATAAGAACCACTTGTACCAAGCATAGGCGTAAACGTAAGTACTTCGATTGTACCTACTGTCCAATAAATGGGTGCTACTCCGAGAAGGCCCTTAAACACTGGAGTAAATCCTGGCCAAGCATCATAATAGATACACACTGCTAACGGAACGCATAAAAACAATACCACTGCAGACCAAATCCATACTTTACCATAATAATGTGACATATCATCATATGATTTATTCATGTTTACTCCTCCTATTTCACAATCATTGGTGTAATGATAGCGTCAAAAGCCATCGCTCCCAACATACTGATTGGCAGTGCGTAATTTTGCAACCATTTTACCTTATACACCTTAATCAATAACCCACAAATCCCCATAAGTAAAGCTGAGAAAAGGAGGACAAAGACCGGTATTAAACCTACAAGACCATCTCTGACGTTCGCAAAAACCATGCCAAGAAACGCTGCTATCATCCCTAAAAACATCGCAGTAATAAACAATTCTCCCCATTTGCTATCCTTGTTCTTTATGGATAGTATGCCTTTTTGAATACGCTTAAGAAGAATTGGTACCAATACAATGCTTGGTAATATCCCTAATGTCATAACCCAGGCAATTGCTGAAAACACCTTTGGATCAGTAACCGTCTCTGAAATTGATACTCCAAGAGCATTGGCTGTCGTAGTTGCTGCTGGCAACTCATATGTAATAGCTCCTATAACACTAAGTCTAATCCATGGAAGAGGTAGCCCTAAAAACTTAGATAACGTAACCACACCTAGTAAAATTGATATCGCTGGTGCAATTGTAAATATTGCGGTGGAAAGAATTGTTTTCTTCACTTGAGACATATCCATTCCAATCACCCTGGCTCGCCGATATGCCCTTATTAGAAAGAACAAGGACTGCGCAATTACAAATAATATAACGATAACAGCAACTATAAACAAGAAACTATTATTTGGATGAAACGTCATATATTTACCTCCTCTGGTTAATTGTTATTTTACATTTATTGTAGCAAATAAATGTAAATAATTCCACATCTAATCGTTGACTAAATAACGTTAGATGCAGAAGTTGATCCATTTGGTTTTATATTATTCGAAGTAAAGCGTTTATAAGAATATAAATAGTATTGCTCATCGCTCCAAGAACCTTCCCTGCTCCGGTTTGGCTATTGTATCAAAATGAGTTACCAAATATTCCAGATGCTTTGAAAGTTCTACTCCACTCATCGGTTCTCCATGACTTGTAATGGCTAGTTCAGGTTTCAACTTCATTAATGTCGTTACCGATTCTTCTGCTGCCTGCCAATCAGTCGTTAGATATTTTGGTGGCCCACTAATCCGCTCATTATGCAACAATACAGATAATATCGTTTCCTGCTTAGTTGTGGAAAAAGCATCTCCGGCAATCAGCACACGATCTTTTTTGCGAAATAGCGAAATATGTCCTTTCGTATGTCCAGGTGTAGGAATCCACTTCCAGCCAGGTAAACCAGGTACCTCACCATTTTCAGGAAGAGCGATAGCACGCATTCCAAGATCAATGCTTGTATGTGGAAAGGTGGTCGAAAGTTTTGCAACCATCCCTTCATCAACCGTAGAATCAGCCAAAGGATAATCTTCTTTTCCTGTTATATAAGGTAGTTCCAACTCATGTATATATACTGGGACGTCCCATAATTCAGATAGCTTAATTACGGAACCTACATGGTCAAAATGTCCGTGAGTGAGTATAATTGCCTGTGGTTTACTGTCCTCGCCGAATCGTTTACTCGCACACTCCACTATATAATCTGCTGAATTTTCAAGTCCCGTATCAACTAATACCCACTCTTTTGAAAAGCCATCTGGACTGCCAACAAGGCAAGCATTCACAACTGTAAAATTCATCATCAGAATATCTTTCGCTACTTCCTCGGATTTGGTAGCAAGCGCTGATAACCATTCCACTAATTTATTACCCATGTAATGATTCCTCCCTATGTCTATCATATTTTATTGCATATTTAGCGTAAACCGTTATTAACTTTCTTATGCATTCTCAGTTTTTTACTTAACTATAAGTGTCCATTATTGGTTTTTATTATTTGAATCGGCGCAATATAAAAGGCGTTGTTTTATAGCTATATATTTGCTATAAAACAACGCCTTATCAAACAATTATATCGAATATAAGTACGCCTTGGCGTATTTGTACGTATTAACGCTTAAATCTCTTTATCATTATTACATTGATTATTACAAGTGCGAGACACAAAATAGCCATTGATATAAACGTTATTGCAATTGGAATATCATTAAGAATTCTAGCAAATAACCCTTCTTTTTGATCACTGTTTACAATATCATCTGGTGCTGTAGTCTCTTTCTCTGTCTCATTTTGTGTGTTATCCTCTTCAGTTTGAACCGCAATACTTACTTCTCTTTTGGTAAACCTCTGGAAAGTTCCCTCTACTACATCATAGGTATAAAATCCTGTTTTCCCATCAGCGTCCATGACATAAACAAGATAATAGTCCTTTTGTTCACCCGACTCTAGGACCCATGCTGGAACCTTCGTATTACCAAGAGTGAGCTCAGCCTCTGTATATCCCTGAGGAATCTCCACTGAATCCTGAGGCTGTATAACCGTATAAGATGACTTAACATTAAGATTGGTTAACGCATAAACACTCTCTACTTTTTCATCATATACATAGAAACTGCCGTTATTGCCCTCTTTATCCGTCAGGTATACTAAAGCAAGGTGTTTTCCACGGGCTATCTCTAACTCTTTGCCTTGGTATTGTGCTGTACCCTTCTCATACCCTTTGGGTAACTCTATCTCAGACAAATCGCTCCAAAGGGAAAGAACCGTACCCGCAACGTTCACTTCAATAGTCTTTTCCATAGGATCTGGAGTCGGTTCAGACGAAGGAGTAGGTGTAGCTATCGGAGTATTCTGAGGCGTGGCTGTTGGGGTTAAAGTTGGTTTGGGTGTTGGTTTGGGTGTTGGTTTTGCTGTTGGTTTGGGTGTTGGTTTGGGTGTTGGTTTTGGTGTTGGCTTTGGTGTTGGCTTTGGTGTTGGCTTTGGTGTTGCTTTCGGAACTACTTTTACAGTAGTGCTGCCACTTGGGGTACCTAGTGAGTTACCCTCAATATCAATAAACTCTATTGTCTTAATTGATACTTTAGAACTTCCTTCCTTGAGAGCTTTGAATGTTAATTTCTCTTTTATTGAGGACAATCCAGACATACTATTATCATATACTGCGATATCTTTAAAGCTGCCTGTGAATTGCAGTACCGAAGAATCATAGGAGAAACTTGCTCTAGCTCCGTAAATCTTTGATCCCTTAAAAGTAACAGTGACGGTGACAGTATCGCCTACCTTAACGCTTGAAGAACTAGCACTAACCGACACACTACCTGCTGCCTGGACTTTCATAGGATAAATGATTATTCCGCTTAAAACTAAGCACATAGCCAATATAAAAGAATATACTCTCTTGTTTGTTGTTATTTTCATTATGTCTCTCCTCACAATTAATGTTTATTAGGAGCATCATCTGCAGATTGAGTAATCGCTCTTTGCATTGACCCTTCCCTACTATCGTATAGGTAGTAACCCTTCATTCCCTCTGTGTTCATTGCATATACCAGATAAAAGTCATCACCAAATTCATCGGACTTCCATGCTAGAACTGGTTGACCATCCATCATAATGATAACTTCTTGACAGTTAAGTGGCTTATCAATAGTTTCAAGTATCGTATATTCAGTATCAATATTAATGTTTATATAAGGATATATTGCCTCTGACTCTTTGTCATAGATATAAAAGGAAGCATAATCAGAATCATCCATAATGTATAGCAAGGTCAAGTCTTTGCTTAAACCCTGAGCTGCCTGAGTCTCATCACCCTTATATACTAATGATGCAATCTCAAACCCCTCAGGAAGTACAACATCCTTTAGATCTCTGATGATATATCTCTGTTGCCCGTCTAGCATAATTTCAATGTAGTCTACCGGATCGTCCTTTGATGGCTCCTCGCTATGGATAGGTGGATTGGTTACGTCTGGCGTTGAATCAACCTTCGTTGCAGATATTTTGACCATCTTAGATATCGTAGGTTCACCGAGTATGGAACCACTTTTATCACCAATCACTTCACTGTTGGTGACAGCGATTTTTGCATTGCCAGCCTTGCGTGCCATAAACCTTATGTTGTAGCTCATCACTTGCGTATCAGCTGAGCCGATGTCTGATATCCCACCAGTGCCGCCGCTCATTTCTACCGCATTCCCGCCATACTGAAATTCCAGTAATTCAGAGTCATATTCGAGTGAAGCCTGAATAACACTAATTGCCTCGCTTTTACTAGTGAAGGTAATCGTTACAATAAAAGAGCTACCTTCCGTTATTTCCACTTCGTCGGTGGACATTGAAAGAGCCACCTGACTAGCCGCAAACGTAAAATATGAACTACGTCCTGTAAGCGATATAACTAATATGACTATTGTTAAGATAAGAACTTTTAGTTTTTTCATTGTACTCCTTTCATTGCACTCTTTTTATTGAGTTATCTCTTCTATTCGTAAAAGTTGTCTGTGTACTTTCAACAAATCAACTAGGCTTATATTGTTATCTCTTGAAACATCTCCAGCAGTGGAATAAACACCTTCTAACTTGGATACTCCCAACAAGTGTTTATGAATATGAAGCATGTCCACCAGATTAATGCTTCCATCACCATTAACATCACCATAAATGACGATAGAGTATTCCTTATAGACAGCTCCCGCAGTACTTCTAAGTTGTATCACATCACCAGTTGCCAATACTCCTGAGGTCTTTTCTTCTCCTTCTGCTGAGAGCAATCCAACTGAGCCATTGGTTATTGAAAGATTAGGAATAAACTGCTCTACCGATAATTTGGAAGAAAGCTTTGTAATTGTATCGGTTCCAATCTGGTACTTATCGCTTGTTATTACTGGATTAACATCCTGTTCAGGCAGTTCAGATTCAGGCGCTTCAGTCTCTGGCACTTCCGGAACAGATGGTTTAGGGTCTGGTAATTCTGGTACAGTAGTATCAAGTTTTTTAATCAATGTGTCCTTAAAGTAAAAAGCAAGTATTTGCTTATATGTCATCCTATACTTACTAGATGCCATCATCTGGGCGCCTCGTTGACTCATTCCTACACCATGACCAAAACGTGCATTGGTGATATAATAACCACCTTCCTCATCTGCTTGAAGTACACCACGCATACTCAATCTTGAATCAAGATAATCATGGGCTAAAACATAACTAGAGCCTGATTTCTTCATCAGATCAAGAACCAAATCCAGTTGTCTTTCCTCTGAAAGATCAGTTAATTCATTCTGATAATATTTGACCTTTACTTTGGCACCTGCTGTAACATAAGTTCTACTCCCTGAGCCTGGCCATCTCTCAGTACCATTTGCCAGGCTGTCAACAGTGACCACCATAACATCCGTTGGCAATGTTATGTTAATACCTTCTGATTTTAGTTTGTTATATGCTCTGGTCTGTATATCTGAAAGTACACTGTTTGCGTATAGGAATCTACCGTTAGTCACCTTTTCACTGTACAATGTACTTATGTAAGCAGTTGCTCCATTATATTCAACCTTATTCCAGTTACCTTCTACGCCCAGCCATTGGTATACAGAGTTAATGGTGGCTTCTCCGACAATTGGAAAGTTGGTCCCTGGACCACTTCTTACATTACAAAACTCATTAACATTAATAATCCTAGCTACAAAATCCCCTGGAATACTGGCAGCTTCATATTGTGAACCCTCTACCTGCTGTGGTACAAATATTTTCTGATACAGACTACTTGAATTTTCCAAGTCATAGGGATCATCTCTTTGTGCCAAATACGGATAACTCTTATTCTTAACATCTCCACCTCCCCAAGCATTGCCTGGTACTTCTGTCTGACCACCATTAGAAGCAGAGTAGTATGTAGAGATTATCGAGTCATTGTAGGTTAATACCTCACCCGCTGTTGAATCTACCGCTGTTAATACATTCTTATAGGCAGGGTTGTACCCTTTATACACCTGGTCGGATGCTGTGTCCCCAATGTCATAGGTACCGGAAGATGATATCGCTTTAATTGCATAGCCTCTCGCACTAACCGCCTGTGCTTTTAGTGCTTCTACCGGAAAACTATTACTCATTTCATAGGCAACTACCCCATAGAGATATTGCTCCAGAGGTACATGATTGACCACCAGCAGGTTAGCACCGCTAACAGTAAATACAAAATCACCAAGATAATTAATATTACCATGCACAGTGCCTTCAATATTAAGATGGTTATTGCCTTCCCCCTGATATTTATTGCGTACAAGGGTTATTGAGGTGCCTATAATCCGATTAACACCCGCACCATTTATTTGTACTTTATTCGTGTCAGCAATCGTTATAGTATAGGGTCCTCTTGGTATCATAAGGGAAGGATCCTCTTTTACCGTATATTCACCATCCACGTTAATCTTAATGGTTTTACCGCTTACAGATATCTTTACCCTGATTATACGGTTTGATGAGGCTGAAACAAGGCCAATCTCAAATGCTTTTGTAAAAAGTATTATGCTAATAATTAATAGTGAAATAATTTGTTTTTTCATATCTCCTCCAAGAAACTGCCAGTAATACAGCTAATCTAATCAAGTTCTTAAAGTTTAAACCATCTTCAAGTTGTATAATATATAAACCCTTTTTATAAAGGATTTTAATTAATGATGGAACCCTTAATGGTTATTTGTAATCATATTACAGTAATGTGGATTTAAAGAGAACCAACCGAAAAACGATGTTATCCCGTATTTCGTAGAAATAGAAGTGGCTACTACCACTAAAGTTTACTAATCAAATGTTGTGATATCTCACCTAAGGAGGTACCCGCTACAAGGAAAGACTTTGAAGAACTACTAGAACACTAGGAAGTTCCTATAAAGAATTATACATTAATTTGATGAGAAATGTAAAGTAAATAAGGTTTTTTGTCATATTTTACATTATTAGCACTCAAATAATGACTTCAAAAAACGTCATAGCCTCGAACTGACCCTAATGAGTTAGGCATAAGAATCTAACTTATTGTGGTCAGTTCAATTGACTATGACGTTTTTTGTAATCCTATTTAAACACCTATAAACAAGGTGTATCTTTTTGCGAGCATAAGTCGCCTTTTCTCTTTAAAATATATCTTTGTAAAGGATACACCGAGCCGTCTTCTGCTTCCCAAAGGATCAAATCCCCAGCCACAAAACCGAGTCCTTCATAAAAACTCCTGACTGACTCTCCTCGTATATCCTCCTTAAGAAAAGTCTCGACAATGATATCCTTGCTACGATCAAGTTTACGAATCATCTCATTGACCATTTTTGAAGCGATCTGCTTTCTACGGTATTCCGGATGAACGGCCAAACAACAAAGCATGTTTCGATTAACCGAAAAGAGAAGGATTCCCACCACTTGCTTACCAACCAGTGCACAGATTGCGCTACCTCTATTCATATTCTTGATCACAGTTTTACGATAGCCCTCCACAAGTGCATCTGTTTCGAGCCCTGGAAAATAGTTAAGTGATTTATCATTTTCATTCCATCGAATAACATCAATAAAGTTCATCCAGGAAGCCAGATTCTCTATTGTTGCATATTTTATCTCGATATGATTTGGGTCATAGTTCAACCCATAGTAGTTTCTGAGTTCAAAAAGCTTATCGAGTAATTTATGTGGCACCATTTCGCCCTTCTCCATCATTTGTAATAGTTCTTCTTTGTTTACCCACTTTACTTCTCTCACTTCTTCCGGCTGCAAGGTCAAAGTATTAATCTCAACCTCCTGTGTGATAAGATAAAAATCGTCAAATCCATTCTCAAAGTTTATCGTAAAATGTGGTCTGACTTTACTCAAATCGATAGTGAGGCCTAATTCTTCCTTCGTTTCCCGCATGGCTGCTCCTTGACTATTATCACCAGCAATCGCAGAGCCTCCCACTGTGACATCCCACATATTTGGCCAACCACTCTTAAAAGGTTGACGTCTCTGAATTAATAATTCATTCTTGCTGTTGAATATACATACATGTACAACCAAATGATATTCCCCGGATTTCATCGGTTCTCCACGCCTATGTAGCTTTCCGGTTAAGTTGCGGTTTTCATCATAGATGTCCCACATTTCCGATTCAAATGTCTGCTCTTTACTTGGTAAGGTTGACTCTTTCATCATTCTTCACACTCTTTCTATATTTCTTACCAACACTCACAATCATCGCAAATGTTGTAGAACCTTGTTAATACTTCATCGATAAGATCATCTTCGTATTCATTTGTTTCTTACTTGTAATCCTCTACATCAAATTCATAGTTCTTATAATAATACTTCCGGTCTTCTTCAGTTATTTCCCGTATCACCTTACATGGATTTCCGACCGCAATCACATTGTCCGGAATATCTTTGGTCACTACACTGCCAGAGCCAATCACGACATTATTGCCGATGTGAATCCCAGGATTTACCACGACATTGCCACCCAGCCATACATTATCGCCAATGGTAATACCTATCCCATATTCATATCCAGAGTTTCTGGAATCCGGATGAATTGGATGACCTGCGGTATATAACGCTACATTAGGAGCAAATTGAACATTGTTTCCTATAATTACTTTGCCTACATCAAGAATCGTACAGTTATAATTGGCAAAGAAATAATCTCCCACCTCGATATTCTTACCATAGTCACATACAAAAGGAGCTTCCACATTAACCCCTACCCCTGCTTTGCCTAGAATCTCTCGAATTAACCTTTGTTTTTTTTCCGTTTCATTTGGAGGGCAATGATTATACTCGTAAACCCTCATTTTATTCTCCATTCGTTCTTCTGATAACCCATCTAACCACGCCTTATATGGTAGTCCTGCTAACATTCTATCTTTCTGGTTCATTCTTTATCCACCTTTCCATTGGTATCACTCTCAGCTGATGATATATAATATTTTCCGACAATACGCTCTATAGCAGAGCCTCCAAAGAGTATTCGATCATGATATGCAGCTAATTTTACTATATTAAACTCTATATTGCTTCCACCTTGTTCTATTGAAATAGGCTCGCCTTTCCACATATTATTTCTTTGCAAATAGTAACCAAAGGCACTATTACCTGATCCTGTCGCAGGATCCTCCAAATAACCAAATTTAGGTGCAAATACTCTGGTATGCGCGATATTCTTCGTATCTTTTACTTCTGTTGAAAAGATTAATATAATATCTAGTTTATTCTCTTCGCAAAACTTCTTTAGGTTTATCTCGTTTGGGAATATAGATACCTCCTCTGTAAGAGAAACAATCGGCACGATCAAGGTCACTAATCCAGCATCTATCACATCAATCGGATAGTTTTTCGATATACTTTGAGTGTTCAATCCCAAATTATCTGCAATTTCTTCTGGTGTAAGTGATGTTCCTATAAACGATGATAGAGGTGCTGTAATGAATACCGCATTCTGATCAGCAATTCTATTATATACCGTTAATGAACCTTTTTTATTAGTATGTATTACAATTTCCTTCACATTAGCTAAAGTAGGATTACATTTAATTAAACTGTACATACAGGCGATAGTCCCATGTCCACAAAAATCAACTTCACATTCCGAAGAATAGTATCGTAAAACAAATCCTGTTTGCATAGCCTTACTACAGTAGATAACTTCAGATACAAATCCTTTGTGTTGTTTGGCAATCTCTAGCATTGCTTCTTCTGATAATACCTCATTATCCTCCAAATAAATACAAGCTGCTGGATTACCTAATGATTGCTCCGACGTAAAGGCATCCATTTTTTTATAATTGAGCTCTCTCATTTTCATATTACCATTCCTCCTCAACTACTTTATCATAACATAATTTCTAATTAATAGTAAACTTCATAATGTCACAACCATCGATTAGTAATCAAGCCTCACAACTCGTTCGTCTGCTTTCTAACACAAGCCCAATTAATAAAACGAACGTACCTAGGTAGAATTTAATAGGGATATCATCTCCAAACATAGTACTTAAGATAACTGTAAATGGAATCTTCAAATAAGAAAAAAGACTCCCTTTGATAGCTGAAATCTTGCTATAACTACTAGTCATAAACCATTGCGCCAAAAAAGACGAGGCTCCAATTAATAGCATAATCATAAGTGGTAGTAACCCTGGATTAGGATTATTTACAGAAGCTAGCGGAGCGAATAACAGACCAAAGATGCATGCTGACATATAAACAATCGTAGGATGTTCCTTCTCGCTAGAGGATTTGGTATAATGAATTGCAATTCCTTGAATCATGCCACTTAGTAGCCCTATCAGATCCCCCAACACCGAATATGTACTGCCATCATAAAAAATTATGGTTACACCTACTAGGCAGACGATCATGCTATATATATTGAACTTCTTTATCCGTTCCTTGTGAAAAACAAACCCAAATAAAGCAACAAATATCACATAGATGTTATTCATTAAGGTTGCTCTAGCGCTTCCTACCATATCAATAGCAAGGTAAAAAAGAACCATCGAAACAGCTCCTGTAATTCCTCGCAATATCCAATTCTTTTTGTCATTAATCTTAAATGATTTCTTTGTTACAATCAAACAGATTATTCCAAAGATTATTCCTAAAATAAATCTCATAACAGACACAAAATAACTGTTAAAATAACTCGAAACTAAAGTAACAAGAACTGTACTTATTGAAAAGAAGAAACTAGAAGCGATCATATAAAGAATGCCCTTAGAATTCATAACAGTTGCACCTTCTTTCACATACCTGGATACAGATACAAAAAATGACTCATTTTTTTCAATGAGCCACTTTCATCACTAGGTATTACTTTGAATATCTCGTATAAATGACCTATACTATATGTCGAAACAACCCATCCTTATTACAATACGCATACAGAAAACCACGGCCTCTTCTAGCAAAGCGGCACTCCGCATTTTGTTCCGGATATAATTTAACCATCTCTGTATGGTTGGAGGTCACATATGCAAAAAATGAAATATAATGGTCTTTTGTCATTGGATGATCGATATTAACATAGTATTCATTGTCAATCACTTGCACCTGAATCTGGTACTTTTCATGCTCCTCTTCTACCTCGGCAACTGGAAGCATAATGCCGCAACAGCTAAACGAACCTTTTCCAATTGCCTGAATCACATTGCCACAAACCGGACAGACATAGAATTGCATCTTTTTCATGTTCGCTGAGCGATTACTGTTTTCAGCAATCTCTCCTACCAAAAGTTCAGTCACTGAAACTCCTAGCGCTTCAGCTAGACTTCCAATCAGACTAATATCAGGCAGTCCTCTGTCCGTTTCCCATTTGGATACTGTCTTATCACTAATTAGCAGGATGTCTGCTAGTTGTTTTTGCGTATATTTCTTTTTTTCACGTAATTCTTTAATTATTTTCCCTGTAACGTAACTCATATTACTACCTCAACTTTCTCTCTATAGCTATAATCATACGCTACAATTGGCTAGCTTCCAACCTACGAATCGTAGAGAACACTATATTTTATTATGCCAGTACCTTTTTCTCACTCTCATCAAATGTATACAGATACAATTCTTCCAGTGTCGGTTTAGCGACTTCATAGTCATATCCTGTTACACCATGATCGGATAAAACACGTACCTGAATGCCCTCTTTTTCTTTCGAGATATTACACACTTTATATTGTTCACTAATAGTCTCTATATTCTCCATCTGAGTATTAATATGAAATGTTTTATTCTTAATCTTGCTACATAAATCAACTGGACTTCCTGCATCAATCAAGTTTCCCTTTTTTAAAAGTAAAACTTCTTTTGCGATAAACTCAATATCCGAAACCACATGGGTGGCAATAATAACGATTTTATCAAATGCAATCTTTGCGATCATATTGCGAATACGAATACGTTCTTTTGGGTCAAGTCCTGCGGTGGGCTCATCAAGTATAATAATCTTAGGGTTCCCAATCATTGCTTGTGCAATCAGCGCACGCTGTTTCATACCACCAGAAAATGCTCCTAACTTACGCTCAAGACAGTCTGTTAGGTTGACTAACGGTAGTATCCATTCAATTTGTTCTTTTGCCTTCGCTTTCGTTAACCCTTTTAAACTTGCAATATAATATAGGAACCTACCTAGCGTAAACCCCGGATAAACACCTTGTTGCTGAGGCATATAGCCTAATAATTTGCGATACTCTTTGCCTAATTCTTTTATATCCTTTTGCTCAACTTTGATCCATCCGGCATCTTGTTTAAGATTATCGGTAATGATATTCATTAAGGTTGACTTTCCAGCTCCATTTGGACCAAGTAGTCCATAAATCCCCTCTGTGAACGTGTATGTAAATTCATTAAGTGCATGATTATTACCATAGGTTTTATCTAGTTTATCAATTTTCAGCTCCATTTATTCTCTCCCCTTTCGTTTTCCCATCAGCTTATTTGACCCTTTATGACCTTGTGTCTCACTAGCAAGCGAATACAATGTATTACGATTAAAGAGTAACACCGCCAACAACATTAGGAATGCAATCCCTAAGGTTAGCAAGATATTCTTACCTGCCCCTTCTTCTGATAGATTGGTAAACAATACATTACCCAATAACCACGGTGTTAACAGTACATAAGAAAATACTGAGAGATTAAGTAAAATCAGTATGATTGGGGCTAATATAGCAATCACATTACCACAAAGACTATAAATATAACTTTTCATGCGAACTGTAATCGCAAAACAAGTAAACGAAAGAACAAGATAGCCAATCATTCTTATTACTCCCACGAGTATGATATAGGTACGAATACTGATAAATTCTGGCACACCTGATAGATGAGGTAAGCTGGCTGCTGCCTGATGAATTCCTGGAGTTCCGTACGTGTCTAGTACATAATAATAATCGACCCCGTAGACTATTCCAGTTACGACTAGTAATATAACTAGACTAATTACGCTCTTTGTCAAGAATAAGGTCCGTTTTCCATGTAAGGTAGTTCCTACAATTCGTATAGCATACTCTTCGTATTCAACTGCCCAGAGATAGGTAAATGGGACAAACAATAGTAAAAGTATCGTCATTGCCTGATAGACATCAATCGAATCTCTTCCCCCTGTAATAAGTTCATATCCTTCCTCATACACTAGTCCACCTTTTTTTACTGACTCCAGGTATTGAATGCGTTTTTCTACCCGGTCCAGGGCATAGTTCCTAGCCTCATTGACCGAATTATCCTCTGTTTCAGAATCCCCTGTTTGATATTTTTGTCGTTCCTCTTCTATAAAATCTTTCTTTTCCTGCGTTACCGGACCCTCTAACTGTAACATATACCCACGGTAAAAGATGCCTTCCATAGAACGATATGTATAGGCAGATGGGTCGTGAATTTGGAAAAACAAATATAAACCTAATACTAGTACAAAGATTGATTTGCCTCTCCAAAATACCTTATAACACTCATGCCTCCATATAGAGGTATGGGCATATCCTCGCATCCTAATTCGATCTTTTTGACAAATCAACCAGGATACGATTTTTCCATAACGATTAGCATGAATCGTAAGTTTCGTAAAACTAATGATGCTTAGTACAAACATGATGACAAAAGTAGTCGGTACCATAATCACAAATAAGAAATGATAATTTACCGGATGCAAAAACAGATTGATATTCAAATACTGCCCAAGTAAGAATGAAATGTCTACAAACCGGAACAGATTAATCTGTCGAAGCAATGCCAAATAAGAAACATCTGAAATTGTAAAATAACAGATTCCGCTAATACCAACAATTAAGATACAGACAACATAATTTTGTACGATATTTCGTGCCTTAACACAAATAAAAAATAATATTGACATCAGCATCAGGTATACAACCATTTTAAGTAATATGTAATATACCAGATATTCGCCCACTGATATTAGTAAGGTGCTTTGTCGAAATTCAGTAACACTTTGTAGTGGTCGGCTAAGTTCACCTAATCCATAGCTTGTCGCCGCAATAATATAGTTCGTAACAAAAAGTAAAACGGTAATTAGTATGCAACCGATGGAAGCTGCAAAAAACTTTGACAGAGCAAACCGTCCTCGCCCATGATACATCGTACGAAATAACTGAATCTGTCCTAATTCTTTTTCACGCATGATTAATGTAGCGCATAGGAAAAAGATTGCTAACAAGGCCATTAAGTCAGTGATATTAGAATCTGTTGCCATCGTAATTCCTTTTGAAACATCAAAACGAACGCTTAAGTCTTTCATTCGTTGATAATCTTTGGATGTTTTTGCAATATTACGATTGCTAAATGGATTATCGTCTTTAAATAGCGAAATCTGACTTAACTCACTTGGCCCCTTACGCACCTTTTCTATGTAGGATGGATAACCTACCACTGATTCTAATTCTCTAAGCACTGTTTTAGTCAGTGCAAGTTCACTTGTTGCATCCTTGGTATACTTAAGATAATCTCCCGAGAAAAAATCAGCAACAAACTGTTCTTGTTCCTCTGGTTCCATGTTCTGTGCATAATACAATACCTCCTCACGGTCCACTATCTGAGCATTTGCCAACCATGACAGAACTTGATAATATTCAAGTCTCTTACTATCAAACTGGAGCTTACTTACCGCTTCTTTCTTATCCATCGCCTTTATATCATTACACATCGAAACATATGCACTGACAGGGTAGCTATCTTTTCCCTGTAGATTCACCCCATTGATCCATACCAGAAATGCATTGATACTTATAAGAAATAAAAGAAAATAAGTTCCTTTTTTGCCACCCAATACTTTCAGTAACTCGTTTATTACCCCTCTCATAAATCCTCCCCTTAATATGGTTCCTCAATGTCAAATGAAATCTCTTTAAATTCAATTGGATGAAGCTCTATCTTACCTTGTTTAAATTCGTCTTTGTCACACCAGGCATACTTTCTAATTACAGACCCATTGGAATCCAGTTTTTCATCCTGATAGGTAAATAGATAGCGTTCATTATTCATTCCTATCAGCATAGCGAGCTGATAACCGTTCATAGGAACACTTCTAAGTTCTTTTCCCTCTAGAGTATAATAGGTGTATTCTGATTTTTGTAGCTGCTCTGGATTAACACACTGTACAACCAATTCGTTCTCATCAATAAAAATCTTGCAGGTCATCTGATTAAAAGCTGTCAATGTTCGTTCTTCTTTTGTCTCAATATTAATTGCCAGTACTATATTTTTTTTATAATCTACAGCGTACATTTTGGAATCATTAACATCAAAAACACTATACATTCCATGATTCTTATATATGTACGAATAATCATAGATTTCATCATATGATCCGTTTTCCAGATTGATTTCCCCAATCACCATATGACAGTTTAAGTTATCTGATATATCAACTAATTCATCATTTACTATATTCCCATTCTCATCAACTTGAGGTTCAACATATTCTGATATATCCTCATCATAGCGTTCTAATCCATAATAAACATTACTATTATCATAATATAACGCTTGAATTACACTGTTATACTGGATATTTTCTGTCTCTAAAATTACAGACATCGTTTCTTGTTTAAGATCAATCAATACTATATTCTCTCCAGCACTTCCATAAGAGGTAACATTAGTATCTTTGAATCGTATCTTAGTGAGTGCGAAGCATATTACTAATTGTCCATCCTTAGTAATAAGCATCTTCTTTATTCTATCTCCTGGAATATCTGTTAATACCTCTTGACGATTGGTAGCATTCTTATCTGCAATATATAGTGCCATCTTATTCATTTCACGATACGATATATAATATAACTTTCCCTCATAGTAAAACGTCGCTCTAGAGTTATCTAATTTCCCATTACAAGTAACCGTATCATGTTCACAATTTGGTTTATCACATACAACAACAGATTGTTCAGCAGCAAAATCATAGTACTGCAATAATCCTTTATTAGTAAGTATGCCATTTTGTGACAAACCACTAGGTACTCCTTCCCAAGATATCTCTATAAACTCCTGCGTTGTCTCTTTCGTCAAGGTATCGGTTTCTTGCTCCCCCTTGCTACATGCACTAACACAAAGAAAACACACCAAAAATATGATGCCCCATCTACGAATCAAACTCATACTTATCCTCCTCATTTTATTTATTAGCAAGATGATTATTCACTACATCAATCAATTGATTATAACCATTCTCTTTTAGCTTTAGACTAAGCTCTCTCAGCTTTGCCTCCGTTTGCTCTTCATAATAACCTATAAAAGCTAACGAGTATTCCTCAAATAATGCTACACATGCATCGTATTCATTCTGCAGCTCACCAAAATCTATCTCCACTCCATATAACGCACCATAATGAATGTTATCATTCATTAGTTTTCTTTCGTGTAGAAATTTATCTCTTATCTGATCTACCGGAAAAAATCTGGAATTGTCAACTGGAAACACTTTAGTGGCATAACCAGCTTCTTTATTAGAATTCATTGTAAGGCGGTTTGTGTTGATTATATATTGCTTACCTTCGATTCCATATGCTAGTAACTGCCCTAGTTCCCCATCAGTGTAAATTCTCTGTAAAAAGTCCATGCTTTCTCTTTTATACTGTGATTGGTGAAGCACCCCTGTTTGCATTCGGATATTGTTTATATAGGTATAATTAATTACTTTTGGAATATATAAAGAGACCATTAATGGTTGTTCGTCTTGATTAATATTGACAGTATAGTAATTAGAGGTCCAGTTAGTAACTTCATTCAATTGAACAAACATTTTAGTATACGAGTCACAAGGTTTATCTAATATAAATTCACTTTTATTACTATATTGACTGCGAATATAATCCGAGTACGTTAAAAATCCTTTTTCCCTCATTCTTCCCAAATCAATATACTTCTTTATAACATTCATATCTTCTAAAAAATTATACGCTTTAACTTTTCCATTCTCATGGCTAATTACAAATAAATCTTTATAGCTGTCTAATCCTAGATAATTGGTCATAATCAGATTGGACCGTTCTAGGTAAATCGGTGCAATATTATCTTTCAATACTGTTGCACATATATCTTCTAAAGAAGATAATGTTCCATCGAAAACAGTAAAATCAAAGTTATAATAATCAGCTACTACAGGATTATACGCATAACTAACGGTATCTCCGAGCGCCTCACAGTTATTTATCCCATATATCTTTCCATCCCGATACCGTACCCTGTCCCAGACCATATTAGAAAAAGTATTCAGTAGTGTACTACCCTCTGTGGAATTTAGAAAACCATCTAATTCTTCAAGATATTCTTTTTGGATACAATATTCATAAGGGTTGATATCTCTAACATCATCCGAGCCACAACACATTATATCCAATTGCTTATCTTCCCCTATCAATCGTTCAGCTAAAATCGGCATTGGCGTATCACTCTCTGCCGCCGATTTTCCAATTAATTCAATCATATAATCTACATTCTTTTTATCTAATAGTAAATTAACTTTTTTAACAATTTCTTGGTTAATATTCTCATTAATTTGGTCTATTAAGAAAACTAGTTTCTTCTTACCCTTTATTGTTTTTTCATAATCATCTATCTTTTCAGTAATAAGTTCATCCATCTCGTTATACTCAATATGATAATCATTTGTTTGCTGTACTATTGTGTGAATATTATTTGTTTCATTGCAACATCCATTAATTATTATAGCAACTATCAATAGAATGGTATAACTCTTTAATTGCTTCATATGTACCCCCTAGTATACTTAAAATAAATACAAACAACTTCTTTACACATATAATTATATTGATATAGGGAATATGCAACATCAAACTAATTTCTATTGAATAAATCCAGTGTATACACGATAACCTTCTATTTGATGCTTCATGCTAGCAGAATAAAAAGCATATCCAGGTGCTTGAGTAGGCACTCTAACCTCAATATATGCTTTTATATCAAAACTCTGATTTGAATTGAGAACTCTATTAGAATCAGAGTTAGATAATTTACCACCATACGAATTGATACCATCAACCCTAACATATACATATGCTGTTTTCCCAGGTAAGTAATAATTCTGTGTATATGCTCTTACAATCTTAATAGAAGAAATATACCCAGCAAAATATTTATTGACATTAGAAGAATCTCGTCCTTCATAATATGTATGACCAGTAAAATCAGCTGCAAAAACATTAATCGATGTTTCTAAACATAAAATAACTAGACATAGAACTGTGATAATTTTCTTTTTCATACTCATCCTCCCTCGTTTACATAGTTTCCATAGTTTCCATTTGCATATTGGTTTGCATATTCCCTATTCAAATAATAACCCAATTAACTTTTTTTGTAAATATATATAAATATATGTTTCTCTCGTATGCTAGTACAAATATATTGTACCCTCTTTAACCTCTGTTTAATAAGATTAATAAAATTCATATGTTTATGGTGTCCCATCTTACTCAATTGGATGAAGTTCTCTCTTATCTTGTTTATAGTCCTCTTTACAGCACCAGGCATATTTACTTTCTCCTCTTGTATAGTTTATTTTACCATAATGCATATATTGGTCCTGTAATGTAGAAGGTTACAACACCAATCGCATTCAAACAACCGTGTGCTAAATCGGCGCCCACATATTATTGTGTTTATAACGTAAAACGCTAAAAAACACAGCATATTTCGCTGTAACTACTACGCCAATTTTAATACATATCAAGCTTTTGCTGATGACCAGTCAATTGATTGAGAATCGGCATAAGTACGCCAATAACATGCTAAAAAGTCTTCTTTTCCGATATAACAATTGCATATAACTTCCTCTAAAATTTTACTACTTTTATATATTATTGTAAACCCACGGTGCTAGAATACTTTTTAGATACGTTAAAACTCCTTTCTAAACTTTATCAGCCTAAAAATGAGTAATGTGCTTGATATAATAATCAAGTAAATCATATATCCAGTCTGCTATATTGGTAAACTGATATTCAATAGCTTTTGCCTTATCTAAGTTAAGACTATACTCTTTCGTAACATTATAAGGAGCGGGATCGCCATCTGTTGAAAGAATCGCCTTTTTCCCTGTCTTCTTTTGCACATAATCAAGTATTTGGCCAATGCTAATCGTTCCATATGAGCAACCGTTAATTGCACCCGTAAAGCCACTTTCTACGAGAAATGCGAGGAACCTTCCTGCTTCTTTAGAATTAATAAAGCTCATCTGACAATCCATATTATCTATATACATTGGGATATCATTTACCACATGCTCCACATAGAATTGCAAACGATTCGTATAGTCATCCTTGCCTATAACGTAGGGATAACGTACTGCAACAGTTTGCTTTGGATGCTCTAGACTCCATAATGCATACTCTGCCTGCCTCTTCACCTCGGCATAAGTTCCATCTTTTCTGTCGCACCATATCAATGGGCCATTGGTATTAAACTCTTCTTCATTGACATTTAGATGCAATGAATCATACACTGCCATGCTGGACATATAGAGGTATCGGTCACAGTCTATCACATCCAATAAAACTTAATATCATTGGAAGCGTATGCTATCTTATCAATTACGACATCATAATGTATTCCTAATAAAGCCTGCTTTATACTCTCTGCATCATATCGATTAAGAATAATTCTTGTTACTTTGTCGCCAAAGTCATCTTTTTTATTCCCTCTTGTTGCAATGGTAATGTCATGCTGTTTGGCAATCAGGTCATGCACCATAGGGATACCGAAAAATCGGGTACCTCCTAATACTAGAATTTTCATTATAGTGTTCTCCTTTCCCAATATTTCCCTTCCATTTAGCTATGTAGACCATCTGTTCTTCTTTAATGCTTAACCTTCATCATCAGATACTCATCAATTCCCTTCCGATATAGACTTGGAATCGTCCCAAGGTACTGATACCCAAGCTTTTCATAGAACACTTTTGCCCCCGGATTGTAATCACCGACCAGTAAGAAAATTTTACTTCTTGTTTCAAACAGCAATGCTTCTATGAATTCCAGAAGCTTTTTACCTAGCCCTTTTCCCCTAAACTCCTCTTTTACCGCTATCAAATGTATGTAATGATAGGCATGAAAGGCACCCTCTAAAATAAAGTAGGCAAAACCAACACATTTCCCGTCGCACAAAGCTACATACAAATTACCACTATTAATACCTTCCATCACTGCTCTTTTCCTGCTATCTTCTGTTTGAAAATAAGAATCACTCAGAGTCGAGTCTTCCATTGCTTTCGTACAGTCATGAAAATGATTGACTGTGCCTTTAATAAATTGAATGTCCATTTTTGCCTCCTGGTGAACAAATTAATTATTCTATCTTATTATGCATATGATAACCTATCATACCTGACAGAAACACTTTTCGTGTTACTATAGCGTATCTACCTAAATTATAAGTATATAACTGTAAATTTTCAAGTAAGCTACCAATATTTCACTTGACAATCAGGTTTACAAGCAGTAAACTATCAATAGGTTTACAACTTGTAAAACATAAGGAGGTATAGAATATGACTGATTACAAATTAGCGGAACAAGAATCAAGATTTGCGGATTTAATCTGGGAGAACGAACCTATCACCTCAATGGAGTTAGTAAAACTATCTGAAGATGTGATGCAATGGAAAAAGTCCACTACCTACACGATTCTTAGAAGGCTATGCGAGCGTGGTATCTTTAAGAGTGAAAATGCGGTTGTTACCTCTCTAATTAAACGGGATGACTTTTACGCAAAGCAAAGCCGCCGATATGTAGAAGATACCTTTGGTGGGTCATTGCCAAAGTTTATCACTTCCTTTATCGGTGGGAAGAAGCTATCCAAGAAACAAGCAGAGGAACTATTGCGCTTAATTGATGAACATAAGGAGGACTAATTATGGAAGAACTGTTTCTAACCGTTTTCAACATGAGTCTGACAGGAGCATTCGTCATTATAGGAATACTAATTGCAAGGCTTCCATTAAAAAAGTCGCCGAAGATTTTTTCCTATTGCTTGTGGGCAGTTGTGGGTTTTCGACTCGTTATTCCATTTTCGATTGAGGGGTTATTTAGTCTGCTACCGTTCAAATCGACTCCAATTCCAACAGATATCGCAACTCAGCCCATTCCACGCATAGATAGTGGTATTAAGTTTATTAATAATTCCATAAGCAGTATTCTGCCCTCTACAACACCTTCAATAAGTACGAATCCATTGCAAAGTTTTATTACAACTGCCTCCTATATCTGGATTTTAGGCATTGCTTTTATGCTAATCTACAGCACTGTATCAATCATTCTTTTAAAATACCGGCTCCGTAGGTCGGTGAATCTTAACACTAACATCTACGAGACAGACAATCTTAAAACACCATTTGTTATTGGACTGTTTCGTCCTAAGATTTATATCCCTACCGGCTTAGTTGGTGAGGAACGTAACTACATCATCTTGCATGAACAGACTCACATCAAACGATTAGATCATGTGGTTAAGGTGTGTGCCTATTATATACTCTGCCTTCATTGGTTTAATCCATTTGCCTGGGTAGCCTTTCTGTTAATGGGGGCGGATATGGAGATGTCCTGTGATGAACACGTTATGAATAAACTAGGCTATGATATCAAAAAGGCTTACTCGATGTCTCTCGTCCGTGTTGCAGCGGGCAAGCGGATATTGAACGGATGTCCAGTCGCTTTCGGGGAGGGTGGTATGAAAGAACGAATTAAGAATGTACTGAATCTCAAAAAACCTTCACGGATTATCATAATTACCTCCGTCTTACTAGTTTTGGTGTTATCAGTAGGTTTTATGCTAAGTCGCGCCAATGAGAGTGACACCTCAGATATCATTTTGCATGAAAAGGAATCTGCAAATTCAACTATAGTGAATACAGATAAAGACTCACTAAAGATTGGTACGTATTATTTAAAATCATCGGATGATACAGAAAAGCTTGTACATCTCTCCTTTGTGACGCTTAACAGTAACAATAGCGCGGCACTAGGTCAGGCACCAATTAGCAGTTACATGCTTCCGCCTTGTACTTATTCTGTTAAAGGGGATGAAATTCGTATTCACGCAGTAATCAAAACAGAATGGGACGAGGAGTTTTATAACCTTAAAAATGAGGACATTATCGCTAGGTTTACAATAAACGATCAGGAGACTTTAATATTCACGTCAGGTAATGTTCCATTGTTTGCTGACTCAGGAGCTAAGTATGTATACCAACCAACTCCCCCTTCTCACAAAGCGACTGAATGGCTGAATTACTACCAAAACGAAGAAATGCCGTGGGGTAAAAGTTTTGAAATGAGCTTACCAGAATACCCTAATGTCACATTCAAATGGACATATGAAAAAGTTACAGCAACTGATTCAAACGGTGAAATCACTTTGTTTGGTGGTATGCCTATCTGGAATGTCTATTTGGCAGACTTAAACAACGATGGACTACCAGAATTATGCGCAACAGTCAGTTTTGGCTCAGGAATTATAGATACCCGTGTAGTTGTCTATGATTACAACGCTGGTAAGCTATACGAGTTGTCCGACCGCATGCACTACGACTATTCCCTTTCTCTAGATAATGGTCAGTTAATAGTCACACAGACAAAGTATCCAAATGGTGAAAAAATTGCGGAAGGTTCTGTGGAATTGATAAATGATAAACTGATGCTTGTCATTCATAATAACCAAACTCCACAGCCATAATAAGAAATTTGATATATCAATTACAAAGTGGTACTGTTTGATAAAACAAGAACTCCCTTAAACTGTGGGAGTTCTTGTTTTACATTAATGTTTCAGTCTTTCAAAAATCTTTACCTTCTTCAGTTTCGTAACTTACACCGGCATAGCCAAACATACAAGTACTAATCTGTAATGAGTATTTTCACCCAATCAGCATGTAAGTCATACATCTGAGCATGCTCTGTCATTTCACTGTTATTTGTCTTTACTCCGTAATCTCTAGACCAGTTTGCAAGTGCTCTTAGTCTTTTCTCTACTTTATGAATTACAGTCGCTTTGTCATATAGAAATTCATGATCATTTCCACCATATGCCTCAAGAAATCTTTGTAATCTAGCTTGAAGCACCTCTTTTGTAAACGGAGATACCTCTTTATATACTTCAATACTACCAACTGGCATTAGCGGTACAAAGCGATAGGCAGTGTAGGCGATGTCCCAAAGTCTGGAGCCGGGTGCGCACACATCAAAATCAATTAATCCGACAAACTTTTTATTTTGGAATACGCAGTTATACGGTGCAAAGTCGATATGGCAGATTACCTCGTTTACTTCATCGTTCTCTAACAACCATTTGGCCTCTGTATAGTTAAAATCTAACGTCGCATCATGCCATAACCGTAATCTTTTTGCGATATCACACAGTATCGTGTCCTCCCATAACCAATCTGGGGTATCATGTGGGACTTCACCTTCAAAATAACTTAAGACATGTTTTCCCTCAGAATTTACTCCAAATGATTCAGGTACCCAGTCTATTCCTTTTGCACGAACATGCTGTAACAAATTATGAATAGTATTCGACGCTAATGTAGCTTCCTTGTAGATGTGTTGGTTTCTTAATACAGGGGCATTCATATTGCCACCACTTAAGATTTGGTCCTTACTTTCGTTCATATAGTTAGGTACTCTCTTTCTTTTATGTAATCTCTCTCATCACCATAACTTTTCATGTATTTAAAGAGATTTTTTTCTAGCTAAAGCGTTATCTCATAAACACAGGATTGATCCCCTCTTAATACACTTTTTGCTACCTTACTATGTACTTCTTTCCCAATTATTTTCTCAATCATTTTTGCTGTCATACTTGCTGAGCAATGGCACAGAACTGGTGATACTTTTTTACCACTCATACTTAGCGTGACTGGGCATACGCAATAATCTTTGTTCTCGTCAACAAGTATTTTTCCGGTATTTTCATCATAAGTAATAATCTGTCCATGCTCTTTTGACATTAATTCAAGGAAACACTTCAAATCACCAACATACTGCTCAAGCATTGGCTCCATCAGTTTATAATGACATACACCACATTGGTTAAAAAGTTGCTCGCATGTTTCTTGTGAACAATTATGTTCGATGCTATTTAATAATTCACCGAACCAATCCATACTAAAATTCTGTGCCCATTCCTTATAATCATCCATACTCATACTCCTTTTACTT
This sequence comes from Bacillota bacterium, assembly GCA_023434365.1. GTDB lineage: Bacteria > Bacillota > Clostridia > Lachnospirales > Lachnospiraceae > KM106-2. The sequence continues at coordinate 86,144 of JAEYSV010000043.1, forward strand.
AACAATACCTTGACCGTAGACATTACTTGTAGACTTATACATAATCTTCCATTTAATTATATCATCACAGTAAATTATCGCATAGCTTATATTTTATTAATAAAGAAACTCTACCGTAACACTAGCTTCAATCTGGTAATTACCCGGTTCAATCGGTGTTGAAGCGATTGCTCTCTCCCTCATATCGAAGGAGGTGGAAAATGGAATTGCTACTGAACTATTTTCTGTGATTTGGATTGGAATCGGATTTACTGGTACTCCTAAGTTCTCGGCAATCGATAGTGCTTTGTCAATTGCGTTGTCAACTGCAATATTCAGAGCTTCCTGATAATAACTATCTTGATTGGACACCTCAAATGTTATAAACTCCACAACATTGGCTCTACTGGATACAGCTGCATCAATTACAGCACCCGCCTGGCTTATATCAGACAGTTTAATCTGTAGAATATTGCGTACCGAATAACCTTTATCTACTCTTCTATCATTTTCGTATGCATATAGTTTTTCAATGTTATATTGAATCGTTCTGATATCTGTGATACCCATTTCTCTTAGTGCTTCTAACACTTCCTGGCTTAGCAGAGCGTTCTCAGCCTGAACCTCTTCAAGATTTTCTCCGGTTGTCTGAACACCAAGACGAATTAAAGCCACATCTGGTACAACGCTAATTTGCCCTTTCCCAGTCAATGTCATGTTATTACGTCGTTTTATATACTTTCCAGTTTCCTGATTCATAGTATCTTCCTTTACTATAATAATTAATCTCTATTAGCAATATATGAAGGATTATGTAATTCAATTAATCTTTTTATCTCTGTTATGAAGACGTCGGTGTTTAGACCCCGTAATATGGGGTCTTATGCACCGCTACTTTTGACACCTTAATCCACTCATGAACTATTCATAAATACCGTAAACATTATTTATATCTTGAATAAAAATAATTCCGTTACCTGGTTTATCAATTTCTAACTTTTCTCGAATGGACGTCACGATATGATCAGTAACCTGCACCTTGGCAAGAACCATAACCATTTCCTTTTCTGGTTCGATCTCCATATTAAATAATTTTGTGACTACGTCCGCTCCGGCTCCTCTTGCATTCATAATCGTGCCGCCCTTTGCTCCAGCCTCATTCGCTGCACTAATCACATCTTCTGCTTTTCCTCGATTCACGATTGTAATGATCACTTGATACATTGGTCCTTCGACACCTCTTTCTTCTTCATTTTCCTCTTCCCTACTACATCTTAATCCAAAAATACTGGAAGCACTAATTGTAAAAGCAATTCCATGATGCGGCTTTTCAAAATGATAAACTTTACTTAATTGTTCTACTGTATAATCTGCTGTTTTTTTATCTGCTGCCAATAAAACGATTTCTTTCCTCTCATCATATAACGATAAAAAGTTTAAAAAAGGGTTACTAATCGTACCTTTTGCAAGAAATATTGTACCACCCTTGATACCATACTCTCTTGCCCTATGCATCACTTTACTACCCATTCCATAATTCACAATTACATATATTATTTCAAAAGCAGGTAAATGATTAATTATAGTCATCTCTTATTCCGCTCCTTTTGCATTTGATTTTAATTTAAAAAAATAACCTAACACTTCTAAGGTGATAATTGGGGTCATAGCCACCATTGCAATCATACCAAAACCTTCAACCATCAGATCTGCTCCCTCAAATGCATGAGCAGCTCCTTGGATAAAGGCCAGAATAAAAGTAGCTGTCACCGGGCCAGTTGCTACTCCACCAGCATCAAAAGCAATACCAATAAATAATTTTGGTATCATAAACATTAATAAAATACTGATAATGTATCCAGGCAGTAAGTAATGCCACAACTGAATTCCTGGTACTAATATGCGAATTACTGATAACGCCACTGCGATTCCAACCCCAATTGCCAAAGGAACCAACACTGCTTTTTTCTTAACATAACCACTGGTTACCTCTTCAATCTGATGAGTCAGAACGTATACAGCTGGTTCAGCCAAAATCGTTACGACACCCAATATAAAACCAATAATAATAATGTATGCCTTGTTATCAAGTAAAGCTAAGTCATTCCCGATACTTGTTCCTACATCCATAAAACCAGCATTGACACCAATCAAAAAGATAAATAATCCGATGAACGCAAATATAAAGCCTGTAAGTAGCTTTCGCTGCTCCCTCTTATTTAACTTAAAAGAAATTTTCTGTAGTACCAACAAAATGACTAATAATGGTAAGATGGCCAAAAAGCTTTCTTTCAAATAATCTGGGATACTCGTAATAAAAGGTTTTAATATAGAGGTTGAATCCGATAACCCTGAATCTAGTGCAGCACTAAATTCTTCTGTTTTTGAAAATATATCTAACACCATAACACCGATGATTGCACCTGTTGATGCAATAGCAACTAAACCAAAGCTATCCTTTTCCGATGCTTTACTATCCCTTTTCAACTTTGAAATTCCGACAGAAAGAGATAAAATAAATGGTACTGCTAGGATTCCTGTGGTGGAACCAGAAGCATCAAACGAGATTGCGAATAATTCGCGGGAAGTAAATATCGATAATCCAAAAATAATTATATAGAGAACAATGAGAACCTTATATAGTGGAATATTATAAAAAATTCTTAAAAATCCTAATGCTAGCATAATTGCTAACCCAACTGAAACGATAACCAAGATACTGAGACTAGCAATTTGACCTGAAGTAACCAAGTCCACTTGATTAGCAAGTACCATTAACCCTGGCTCTGCAATGGAGATAAAAAAGCCCAGTATTACTCCTGCGATTAGTACAATCCACAGCTTGTTGGATTTGGCAAGAGAGGTACCGGTTAGACCTCCTAGTGGAGTGACCCCAATGTCTACCCCAAATAAAAAAATAGTTAACCCCAATACCACAAGTATTGAACCAATTAGAAATCTAATGATTACTGTTGTTTCCATAGGGGATATTGTAAAATTAAGAATTAGTACAATCACTGTAATCGGCAAAATCGAAAACAGCACTTCTTTAAATTTCGAAGCAATGGCATTCAAATGTCGTCATCCTTTCTTTTTCTGCTTATACTCTTGTTGATTGCAGTATCGCCTAAAGATATTATTAATATGTCTAAGCAAAAGCTTAACTCTCACAATAATGCGCATCAATAAGCGAACTATCTCTTAGATTCCTCCTATTCTACCTTTTCTTTTGTAACGCCTGTTGCAGAAGAAAAGGGCATTCAATACTATTGTACCATGTTAACATACTAAAAACAAATCTGTAATGACGTAATTAAAAACGCACCGCGAGTGACGGTGCGTTTTTAAAAGTTTAATCATAAATCTCCTCATAACACTTAAACAATACATTTCCTTCATAATCTGTTAGCAGATACACATTGCCACGTCGAATTAACATCGCCTGCTCATCGGCATACATAATTTTTTCGTTAGGTAAAGAAGTATAAACTAAGGAGCCATTCGTATAGATTCGTGTTATCACAATATCATTTGCTAGATTCTCATATGTGGCAATACAGTTGTCACTAAACTTGTAATAGGAATTACAATTCGTCAAATAGTTCTCATAATAGTAAACATACTCGGTCTTGAGAGGACTGTCCATCGGATCTGTTGAAAAAGAACTATATGGATAATTAACACTACAACTAACGCCATACCCATTTACTCTATATGGTTGTTCATTCGAAAAAGCAATTTCAAGTCTGTCTCCAGATATAACTCGCTCTATTAAGCAACCAGTTTCGGTATACTTATAAAACACATCATTGTCAATATATGTATCGTCCTCTGATATCGATTCAATGATTTTTCCACTAAAATCAGTAATATAATATCTATCGTTCATATGAACAATGATTGCTTCTTTTTCTTTATTTGCGTATTGGAAGAGATCTTGTTTATTCTCAACCTTACATTTGTTTTTCTTTTCAAAGGTTTTTGCATCAAGTATAATCTCACCATTATAATTAAGTAAGGTCCAATCTTCTTGACGAATCAAATAATCATTACCTGCACTTAATAGATGTCTTTGTACACCCATTAATTTAAGGACATTTTCGTCATAATAAGTAACACCAGCAACATCATTTACAATAACTGTATTGCCAAGAATCCAAGAGACATAACCATGATCCTTCATTTCAAGTACAATATTGCCATTTCTATCATAAATAGTATTCCCAATTTCTATAAACTGTTTTGTTACATTTACCATTTCATCTTGATAAGGTACGATAAAGGAATTGGAGAGTAAATTATATGCACCATAATATGACCAATTATGATCAACAACTTCTCCTTTTCTCCTATATTCATTATTATAACCGGATAGATAAAATGGTTCCTTAGCATCTACTAAGATTGAATAGGAATCTAAACTACTCCACTGTCTAGCATTCTGAAGATAACTCGTTATATTGGCTTTGTTATCCATCGCCAACAAAGTCATTCCACCTAAAGGAAATAATAGTCGCTTATTGTCATCAAAAGAGAATCGTTTGCTCTCGTTATTCGTATAATCAAGCAATGTAGAAGCATTTAAAATATCAAATGGTTCAGGTATCACTTCGCTAGCTTCAATATCAGAATTGACAGGGTTATAGCCATATGAACCGATTAATTTTTGTGCTTTTTTACTGGTTAGCCACTCAAATAATTGATAAGTCAAGGAGTCTGTCGGCTCATCGGCTCGAATCATAGCATAATACGTTGTAATAAAGGGATATGTTTTATCCTTAATTGTTTGTTGATTTGGTTCCACTCCATTTATTTTTAAGAGCTGTTTTTCGGTATGCCTGGACATGAATGTTTCATAATAATAGGAGGAGTAACCTATAGAATTTTTCTGATTATCATAATCAGCTACCTTATACCAACCTCCATCAAAATAGCCGACTTGAAAATGTGGGGCAGGTATCATCTCCATGCCTTTCATCACATGATATTTCATCATATTTTGACTTCCTGAACCAAATGGGGATTGAAATGGTATTATTTCGCTATTATCACCACCTACTTCTAACCAATTACTCATCTTTCCACTATAAATGTCAATAATTTGCTGGTCCGAAAGCTCATGTACCGGATTGGCCTGATTCGTCAGAAAAATTAATGCATCATAAGCAATTGGTTTCATTGTAAAAGATGCTTTATTATCCTTGCTAGATTCAAGTAATCGTTCCTCTGGCTCAGTAGCTAAAATAATGTCAACTTCATTATTAAATAACCTCGAATAAGGAATAGACTCTAACGGTCTGCAGTGTGTAATATTAATTTCTGCCTCCTCATGACTTGCACCTGTAAGTGTCTCATACACGGCATATGATAGTGGAAGCGTCGCGTAATTCCCATCTATTCTAGGAAAAGATTCCTTTGAAATGGTAAAACTCTCAGCTTTTCGATCCTCTTCGGTCACTTCCTCCGTAACAGTTGGCTGCTGTGATGCATCGGCCTCATCGGTTGCTGATGGTAATGGCGAATTGCTTATGGTTCCCTTATTACTATTTGTGCAAGAACTAAATGCTAATATAATGACAATAGAAAGCGTTACTAATTTTCTCAATCTGATACCCCCTTTTTAATAACACGATATAAACAGATCATTTATTGCATTATTCTTGTATCTTCCTTGAACTTTTTACGGGATGGATTCCCCTCCACACGATACACCCGACGCTTCTTTATAACATACACGACGGACCATACTGTGTCTGCATTCGTTTTTCGATCATACTGACACCTAAATCCATACTTTCCTGCCAGAACATCCATTACAAAATCAATCGAATATAGATCAACATTCTGTTCTAATGCATCCTTCGCAGTTTGATATCGATTAGTAGAACACCAATCATCCACACCTTCTGGGGTGCGATAATGCCATAATTCCTCTGCATTACTCAATCACTGCAATCTGTCCGTTCTTATCTGCCAAGGTAAACGTTTGAGCAGGTGCAATGATTCGTTGGATTAAAACAGTAGATGCAAAATACTATTTGGCTTAATGTCTCAAACGAAGATTCCTGTCCATCAGCCATACCGTTTATTTCTTGTAATACTTCAGGATAATATTTTTCATAATGTATGACACAGTCTTTGGCAAACTGTTTCATCTCCTCGGTAGCTAGTGGAATAAAAATTTATTGTCAACGATTTAATATAATAAGTAAATTTCTCGTTTTTACATCTTTCCCTAAAAATAATATTAATATGGCATGTAACAACATTTTAATATGTACATACAATAATACTAGGATGAGATTTGTATATTTCTGTCGAATCCTAACACTGTTTAACTAAAAATATGAAGGTAGTGATGAAATGGATTGTAATAAAGATACAAACCAATCCTATTCTTACAATCAAAGAGAGGGATTACCATTCGTGAGTAACGATGAGAATTCCTGCCAAGAACAAATGGGCATAGGAACTGGGAATAGATGTTGTGGACATAACCCTCCGTGGTCACATTGTCCATCATATCCACCTCGTCCAAGACCATGCTGTTCATGCTGTCGGTGCCCAGGACCTCCAGGACCTCCGGGACCTCCGGGACCTCAGGGACCTCCGGGACGACCAGGACGACCAGGCCTACCAGGACCTCAAGGTGAACAAGGGCCTCAAGGCGAACAAGGACCTCAAGGTGAACAAGGGCCTCAAGGCGAACAAGGACCTCAAGGTGAACAAGGACCTCAAGGTGAACAAGGACCTCAAGGCGAACAAGGACCTCAAGGAGAACAAGGACCTCAAGGTGAACAAGGACCTATCGGAGAACAAGGACCTATCGGGGAACAAGGACCTATCGGGGAACAAGGACCTATCGGGGAACAAGGACCTCCAGGACCTGCAGGACCAGGCGCAACAGAAAATTCCATGTTTGCAGCTAACATTACTGGTGACCAAATAGGAGTAGGGATAGGTGGCAGCTTAATACCATTGCCAGATGCCCAAAAGCTAGACGGATTCATCGCAAATACAGCAGATACGATATTCGAAGTTCCAGTAACAGGTAGATATTTTATAAGCTATAATGTAAACCTTAGTGTACCACTTATTCTGCGTACTCAACTAATAATAAATGATGTTGCTGTTGCTGCAGCTACAATAGCGCCAACATTCATTCAATCTTCATATAGTGCCGAAATCATATTAGATTTAGCTGCTGAAGATACTATTTCATTAGAGATAGATAGTTTTCCAGGTAATGTAACATTACAAACTGGCCAAGGTGCATCCTTAACTGTCATTAGAATATTCTAATAGTACCATTACTAGAGACTCAGAGTATATAACTTAAGACAAATAAAAACGGGGCTGTCGCTTTAACGATTGAAAAAATGTGAAGCGGCAGCTTCTTTTTGGGCTAAAAATGTAATCTCTCTATCTGTAGCTACCCAATTTAAACTGTATTTGTTAAAAATAACGTACCTTAAGAGACCTGAAAACAGGCCCTGAAAATCGATTTACACCGTTCGAAATTTATGCACTTTTGACAGGAAATAAATGTATTCCAGTCTTTCCATTTTGAATCTTATTATGTAGTTTGTTTATGTTTCTTGCCATTGCAAGTAGCACACTTTCTGCTAGAACATTTGACGTGCCTTTACTTAGATATCGTCTGAACTTCATATCCTGTTTTATATCTGCAAATGAACCTTCCGCCTGGATGCTGCGGTTCATTCTTAATTGTATTCCTTCCTCTGAAAGGATTCTGTCGAGATCTTCTTTTCTTTGTTCTATAAATTTCTTCGCTACCTGAAGAACCTTATCTCGTTCTTCCAAAGGAGTCTTGCAATTATTTCCCTTTATGCAATCATTTTTGTATGAACATCCGCTACAGTCACTGCATTTATAGATTGTTTTTTCGCTTATGTAACCTGTTTTTGATTTAGTGTGTTTGATTAGTTCTACGTTTAATATTTTTCCATTACGACAGATATAAACATCCTTTTCCTTATCGTAATCCATATTTTCTATTCTTCCGATATCCTGCTGGTATTTTCGCGTTTTGGATATTTCATAATTCGAAGGCTTAATAAATGATATCTGACCATTACTTTCTAGAAATAAGTAGTTTTCTTCACTTTCATATCCAGCATCAGCGATTATCTTTTTGTATTTAAATTTCAAGTACTCTTCAGCCTCTTTTAAAAATGGAATCAGGGTTGTTGTATCGGTTGGCTGTGGTCCAATCGTAAGCCATGTAATATATTCGGAATCAACACCATGCTGCAGATTAAACGCAGGTTTTAGTTGTCCATTTCCCATAGCATCTTCTTTCATTCTCATAAATGTGGCATCGGGATCCGTCTTTGAATAACTATTTCTTTCACCACAAGTATGTATCTTATGATTGTATTCTTTAAATTTAGCGAGATACTCCTCCAGTGTTTCAATGCTCTTTTGAAGTGGGGACTTTCTCTTTCCGATTCCATGAACAAAAACGAGGTTCTCACTTTCTTTTAATGAATAAAGTTTCTTTCTCAGTTTTTTTACATGCTTCATTTTCACAGTATTTCCATAGACAATTTTAATATCATACAGTTGTTCACACTCTGCCATTAAATCTGCTAATTTTAGAAGTAACTTTGCTTGATTCTTTGAAACAGCCTTTTTCCATACAAACGTATATTTATTGGCACTTGCCTCGATTTTTGTACCATCAATGAAGATGGTTTCACCAGATATTTCGCCTAAATCATAAAGATAATTAGACATTTCAGCGAGGATTCGCTTTGAACAGGGTGCAAAATGAATACTGCGAAATCTTGCAAAGGTTGCATGATCGGGAGCACTGGCACCTTCTAAAAGAAACATGAAATTAACATCCCTTTTGCAATTAAGCTCCATGGAGCGAGTAGAAAAATCACTATTCATGTAAGAGTAAAGTACAATCTTTAGAAGTGTTCTTGGCGATACGGAATTTTCTCTTACTCTTTCGTAAGTAGAATATAGGTCAGTTAAATTCATATCCTCCACAAACTGACTTAATAATCGAACGGAATCATCTTCTGCGATTATACATTCAAGATTTAGCGGAAGTTTTAATTGATATCCGCTCTGAAATGAAGTATAATTTTTATGTAATTTATTTAGTGTTCGCATACTAATATTTTACCATAAATCCCTTACTTTTCGAAGTCTGGGATTTATTTTTTGTAGTAAAAAGGAGCTGCGCACTATTTCTTTAGTGCGACAGCCCCGTTTTTCATGTCAATCGGAGAAGACTCCCGTTAAGCTCCCTCAACCATGTCACGTGTGCAATATCCATAATAACCAACTAATATGAAAGCAATACTAATTACGGTCATAGTAATAAAAATCACTCCATCAAACTGATCGATTGGCATCCGAGGGATCCAGCTTTGAATGGCAGTTTTTGTAAACCACTCTGGTAGATCCAAAATGCCATTAAAATAATTAAGCGCAAATGAATAACCAAGATAAGCATAAATCATTTTCCCAAATTTTGGTGCCCAACCTAAAGTTAGCGCTGCAAGGCCAGTGAAGAATAGTACCGATGGCAGGAAATTAAGGCCTGACAGCATATAGTCTATCATATCTATTGTTGTTTTTCCTCCCATTGCAGCAATTGCTGTCGCGCCAAGACTACCAGCCGACACCACAATTCCTACAACTCCCGCTATGACAGCTAATATAACACTAACAAAATAGAGCTTTGCTCTAGTCACTTTTGTAGCATAAAGCTGACTTAGGTGTAATCTTGCTTCTTGTGTATAAAGTTTATTAATGACGACTATTGGTAAAATTGAAACCAATGCAATCATTATCATCATTATCGTTGCAGTAAATGATGCTTCTATTGAAACACCCGCCTGAGTAAACATTTGGCTAATGAATTCATTGCTTCCAATAAAAGTTTGCATATCACCGTATATCGAGCCATACGCTGCTCCCATAATAGCAAAGCCTATTAACCAGCTAATCATAACCCCTCTGTTAATCCGAACAAACAATCCTGGTACGGATAGTAAAGTTTTTTTAGCTGACGCCCGTCCTTCTCTTTCTGGCAAGTAACCTGCTCCCATATCGCGCCGCCCTTCTAAAACAAAAGCAATAATTACGACAATGAAACTAAAGATTACTGCAAAGATTAGTGGAAGCCAATTATTAGCAGTGAACGGATAAGTCAGATATGTCCAACCCATAGGATTGAACATGGATATATCCACATTGGAAACATCTGTACCAGCACGAACAATATAGAGTAATCCGATAATTCCAAGAGAAGAACCAGTTGCCCCAGAAGATGATGGCATAATTTGCGCCATTACCAGGGCAATCCCTGCTCCAAGAATCCCAGCCATACCTACGGAAACACCAAAAAGAAGCGAACCTTCTACCGTAATCGTATCCGCACCAAAACTAATCATAATAAAGAAAGTAAAGAGAGCTAATAATACATTAATAAGTACTGTTTCTGTAATTACCGCAAGTGAATTAGCCTGACGACCTACCTTAAATGAACGTACCAGTTCAGTAAGTCCTAGATCTTCTTCCTTGCGGGTATGGCTTACAACATGCAACGCAGCCATAATCATAGCAAATAATCCACAGAATAATAACATTTCATGAGCATACATAGCCCCCATTGTGTAATCAGCTGCCGAATTAATTGGTGTCGGACCAACCATGGATATCATAGCAGGATTCTTCATGGTCTCATACATTCCAAGTAGACCTTGCCCTTTACTAATTTCCTCAAAAGCCGGAACAAAACCGCCGGAAAATAGGCCAATACCAACTATCCAGACAATTATTTTTTTCCAATCACGTTTCAAATATTGCCGAAACAACACTCCCCAGTGAGCAAACTTTTCGTTCATAATAATATCCTCCGTTCCGTCTACTAGACTTCATAGTGACGCATGAATAAGTCTTCAAGCGTTGGCGGCACAGATTCAAACTTCCTAACACCTAGTTTTAATGCCCTTGACAAAATGTCCTCTATATATTCACTATCTGCAGAAAAAGTCGCTTGGTTACCTACTTGTTTATAATCATGAACACCGTTAACTGATGCCATCTCCTCCACATTACCTTTAGTTACAATCGTTACTGTAGAACGGGTCAAATGACGAAGTTCATCTAATGTACCAGTTTCAACAACTTTTCCTTGGCGTATGATTGCCACCTTATCTGCTAAACGCTCTACTTCACTCAAGATATGAGAAGAAAGTAAGATAGCTTTTCCCGCACGCTTAATTTTTTCCACTTCATCCTGAAAGACAGCTTCCATCAATGGATCAAGTCCTGAAGTTGGTTCATCGAAAATATACAAATCAGAATCAACTGACAACGCTGCTATCAATCCTACTTTTTGTCGATTCCCTTTTGAATAGCTTTTTGCTTTTTTCTTAGGATCTAATTCAAACCGTTTAATCAAATAGTCTCGTTTCTCCTTATCTCCGCCACCATGCAGGTTGATAAACAAATCAATAATTTCACCACCCGTTAAACTGCCCCATAAAGCCACATCCCCCGGGACATAAGAAATACGTTTATGTATCTCAAGGCTATCCTTCCAAACATCCTTACCGAAGATTGATACTTCCCCTGCATCACGTTTTATAATTCCCAGTAAAGTACGAATTGTTGTTGATTTCCCTGCACCATTTGGACCAATAAAACCAACTACTTCACCTGCATTTACCGTGAACGATACATCATGCAATGCTTTAAATTTGCCAAATGATTTTTGTAATCCTTGCACCTTTACAATTTCTTCCATATCAATAACTCTCCTTTATAGAATATTTTGAAATAGTCTCATAACGTGCTTTCCAGTTTATATCAGGCCTTGAATCTCTAGAATATTTATAATGAACTATACATATACTAACTGTTCATTATTTTTACATTCATGTCTTGTTATAAACCAAAGTTCATTTATTAGTTCAATTATATTGCCTTTTACTACGTATGTCAATGTAAAAGCCGACATTTTAAACTGAAATTCGTTTGATAATTCAAAACTTTTAATATATAATTATAACTAGAACTTAAAGCGAAATGCAAATATCAACTTGGCCTGATGAATAATTCTACTAGCGATAAAACTAGTTACAATAGATAGAAGGAAGGTATCTTAAATGAATGGTTATGAAAAAAGAACACAGGAAAAGAAAATGAGGGTATTAGAAGCAACTTTTGACTTGATGAATACCGATGATGGCATAGATAATGTTATTATAGATGAAGTTGCCAAAAAGTCTAATGTTGGCAAGACATCTATTTTTAAATACTTCGGTAGTAAAGAAAATCTAATCCATGAGGTTTTTAAGAATTATATTGATAATATGCGAGAAAATGCTATGGTAATCATGTCCCAGAAAAAACCTTTTGAGGAAACTCTAATAGCATTAAGCCAGAGTAAAATTAACAGTTTAGATAAAGTTAAAAAGAGATTCTATCTTGACCTAATGGATTATTATACTCAGAAAGGGGACGATGGATTATCTTTAATCATGCAGCAATACATCAAGGAAAGCTTTGATATTCTGATGGACTTATTCCACATCGGACGTAAAGAAGGTAAGGTCGACTTGAAATATTCAGACGAGTTTCTTATACTTTATCTACAAGCAATGGTAGAAGGCATCTCCAATCCGCACATCTATCCAAGAATATTACCTTATACAGCTGAGTGGATTGAAGTACTTATGAAAGGAATTGCCCCTGATAAATAGACTATCACTCCCTAAAATCTTTTTTATTTGACAAGTAACAACATTTTTCCCCATGCATATTATAATGTTAGGAGGTGAAAATATGTACACTGAAGTGTATATACTTTCAATCTCCTGTAAGGTCAAAATAAAATAAAGGTAGTGATCGAATGGATTATAGAAAAGCAATAATGCATTTCTGTTCTATTAATGAAGATCAAGATTTTTCGTTTCCAGACAGTTATGAAAACTCTTACCAAGGACAAATAAACATGGACCCATACCATAAAGGTAATTTTGGTTACTGTCATCCATGTCCACCTCAATGTCCACCTCAATGTCCACCTCCATGCCCAAAACCATGTCCACCAACTAACAGACCATGCTGTACTTGGTTTGAAGGACCTCAGGGACCTAGAGGACCTATCGGACCTATTGGACCTCAAGGATGTCCAGGGATTCCAGGACTTAGGGGACCTATTGGACCTAGGGGACCTCAGGGTTTTCCAGGAATTCCAGGGATTCCAGGACCTAGGGGACCTCAAGGTTTTCCAGGGTTTCCAGGAATTCCGGGAGTTCCAGGACCTATTGGACCAGCAGGACCAGCAGGACCAGCAGGACTTCCAGGTGCTACAGGGCCAGCGGGACCTCAGGGACCAGCAGGACCAGCAGGATCAGCAGGACCTCAAGGA
>JAEYSV010000044.1 GCA_023434365.1 Bacillota bacterium
GGGTGGACGAACCTCTGGTGTATCGGTTGTCATACCAATGGCATGGCCGAGTAGCCAAGTTTGGACGGGATAAACGCTGAAGGCATCTAAGCGTGAAGCCCCCCTCAAGATAAGATATCCCATAGCATAGCTAGTAAGACCCCTTGAAGACGACAAGGTAGATAGGACAAAGGTGGAAGTGTGGTAACACATGCAGCTGATTGTTACTAATAGGTCGAGGGCTTAACCTAATAATAACTTGGATGATAACAATGTGTAGTTTTGAAGATATAATTGGAATATAAAACATAAAAACATAAAAACTGCCTTAATAGGCAGTTTTTTGCGTTACATATTATTTATCGTGAAGGGAGATAAAATGAATATCAATACATTACAATATTTTATTACGGCTGCAGAATTATCGAATTTTACGAAGACAGCAGAGAAACATTATGTAGCACAGACCGCAATTAGTCAGCAAATCTCTAAGCTAGAGAAAGAAATAGGAGTACCGTTATTTGTTAGAGAGCATAATCGTGTCACTTTAACCGATGCGGGTCATGTGTTTTATAACGAAATAAAGCATATCTTAAATCAATATTATATGACGATAGAAAAAGTCAGGATTTGTGGAAAAGAAAAAAAGAAAGTTATCACAATAGGGTATACAGATCCTTCAGAGTTATATCAGGTATCAGATCTTATCATCGAGTTTCAAGAGCGGTACCATGATTGTGAAATTATTATTAAACAAGAAGGATTACTTAATCTTATAAGAGAAGTAAAAAATGGTGTATGCGATCTCTATATCAGTATGAGCTGCTCACTTAAGAACGTAGATATAGAAGGGCTTGAGCAGTATACCATATATCATGGTCAGATGTTATTATGTATATCGGTTAATCATCCGTGGGCAAACCGTGATTACGTTGAGGCCAATGAGCTAAAAGATCAAAAGTTTATTGTTCTTAATGTAGAAGATACCAAATTAGGGTTTGCCGAAATGTATAAACATTGTATCGAAGATGGGTACCAAATACAAGTACTTGATTATGTTCCGAATATAGGAGCACAGCTACTTAGAGTTGAATTAGGCCACGGTGTAGCATTTGTTCAAGACTTAATGGATAATCCAAGAGCATCAAAATTAAAACTATTGCCAATTAGGAATTCCTCACATAAGTATTCCATGAATGTAACTTGGAATCCTAGAAGTCATAATTTACTGTTAAATGATTTTATTACTTTTGTTAAAAACCGATTACCAAAATAGAGGTATCAGTTTTTCTTATGGTAACAAAGTTATTCATTGTGTTCATTCAGAAGCAAGTTTGATAAAATTATATCAAACTTACAGGAAATTAAAGCCCATGAAGTTAAATATTGGAGGACACACATGATGAATTACAGAAGACTTATGAAATTGACTTGCTTAACTGTTAGTATCACAGCAATATTAGCAACATCCACAGGCTGTTCCAACGGTAATAATGCAGGAAATGTATCCCCTGTTCCAACTGTTGCAGCTGGACAGACCTATACTGCTTCAGCAAAAGGGTATGGTGGAGATGTTAATGTAACTATTAGCGTAGCAGATGGAAAGATAACTGCAGTAACAGCAGAAGGTTCTTTGGAAACACAAAATATTGGTGGAAAAGCAATTGTAGATCTAGTGAATGGTGCATTAAAAGACTTGACAGGTTCTGAAGTTTCAGCAGTAAAAGTGGAAAATATTGATGCTGTTTCTGGTGCTACCATTACTTCAAAGGCTGTATTTAATGCATTAAAATTGGCATTAAATGAAGCTCAAGGATTAACTGCAACCGAAAAGAAACCAGTAGCAGATGGAGTACACGAGATTGAAGTAACTGGACATAGTGTAATCTCTCCATTAAAAGTATCTATTACGTTTAAAGATAATGCGATTACTGAGGTAAAAGTTTTGGAGCATGGTGAAACCGCTCAAATTTTTGCAACAGTAGAAGAAAAGTTTATCCCACGATTAATCGAGAATCAATCACTAGCAACAGATGCAGTTTCTGGTGCAACGGTTTCAAGCAATGCGATTAAAAATGCAGTTGAGGAAGCAATTAAAGCTGCTGGTGGAGACGCTACAGAATGGTCCACTCAAATAGAAAAACGCACTGAAAAAGTAGTGCTTGAAGGATATGATGTAATTGTAGTGGGACTTGGTGGAGCTGGAATGACAGCATATGCTAGTGCTGCTGAACAAGGAGCAACTGTATTTGGTTTTGATGCAGCTGGAAAAATTGGTGGAACATCAACAACAACAAGTGGACCAATGGCAATTAATCCAGAAGTCAAAATGAAGGATCAAAACAGTGGGGCACCATTTGTACCAGAAGATGAATTAATTGCTGACTGGATGGATTACACACAAGGCGAGGCCAAAGAGGAAATCGTTCGCTTAATGGTAGAAAAGTCTGGTGACGCAATGGACTGGTTAATTAACAATTATAGCTTTAACTTTGGAGATATTAGTGCTTTCTTCCATCCAAAAATGTGGCCGGTATGGGCGTCCTATACAGGGGATGCAAATGCTGAATACCTTGCAGCCATGGAAAAAGCAAAAGCTTATAATGAGAAAAATGATTTTATGATAGAGTTAACTGCTACAAAATTGTTAACGGATGAAAATGGTAATGTAAACGGAGTACTTGCATCTTATTATGATGGCACTACTTACGAAATCTATGGTAAATCAGTAATTTTAGCTACTGGCGGTTTTGCAGGAAACGCTGAAATGATGACAGAATACTTCGGAGAACCTTGGAATTTAGATGCAATGGCACAAAATAAAGGTGCTGGCATCTTAATGGCACAGGAGGTGGGAGCCGCTTTGTATAATATTGATGTAGCTCCAATGCAACATAATGCTCAGACTGCAACAATTATTAGAGACAATTCGTTAACAGCGAATGAAAAAGCAGTTTTAGCGTCAATGGTATTAGGTAAAGATTCTATGCTTGTGAATCAAAAAGGAACTCGTTTTATGAATGAAGCTGGTAATATTGAGTTTGATTCCTGGCAAGGTGGTGCATATTTCTATACTTTATATTCAGAAGAACAAATCAAAGCATTTACACAAAATGGGCTATCAGTTGTCTCAACTCCATTTTTCTTAGGTCAAGGTGGTACTGCAGAGGTTGGTACTCCAGTGGTAACAATGGATCATATCATCGAAGTTGGCGAAGCAAACAAAATAATATATAAAGCGAATACTGTAGAAGAATTGGCTCAAATGTTAGGAATGGATGCGCTAACAGAAGAAGTAGAAAAATATAATTCTTATGCTAATGGTGAAGCAGACCCATTTGGTAAAGATGCATCTTTAATTCATGCAATCAAAGCAGGCGAACCGGTGTATGCAATCAAAGGAGCAGCATATATCTATGGAACTTGCGGTGGCTTAGATGTGGATGCAAATTTAAACGTTCTAGATAAAGAAGGTAACCCAATTAAAGGTCTTTATGCAACTGGATTAGACTCCATGGGTACAATGTTAACAAATAAGAAAGCATATGTTACTTATGGTGGAGCTGCTCAAGGATGGGCACTTACTTCAGGAATGGTTGCTGGAGAAAATGCAGCCAAAGCAGTGCTTGAAAATAAATAACTTTATTACGCCCCCCTTAGATATATAATATACATGCAATAATTCAAAAAACCCGCAGTGATGCGGGTTTTTTGCTATGTGGTAATGTAAAAAGAAAATAACCAGTAGAAGTCTATATAGTAAAGGTTTGAATAGAATCTTCTAATCCATTCATTGTTATATTGAGTTCTTCCGATAGCTTGGAGATACTCTTAAAGGTATCTTCTTGTTGAAGTTTAAAGGCACTAACCTGTTCAGAGAGTGCAGCTGATTGTTGGGTAACAGCGGCAATGTCATGAATCTGATGTTCGGTAGAATCTTTTAAGTCTTTCATCAAGTGCAGCTGAGAATTGATGGTGGTAAGCTTTTCATCAATATCCTGCAGGTTTGTAATTAGCGTTGAAAATACGGTATAGGTCTCATTTACAGCTTTTCCTTGTTGTAATAAGGTTTCGTTAGAGGTGGCAATAATATCATAGGCTTCCTTTGTTTTATTGGTCATGTCTAAAATATTATGACGCACTGTATTAGTGGAGGATTGCGATTCGTGCGATAAGTTAGATACTTCATGTGCAACAACCGCAAATCCTTTGCCAGCTTCCCCTGCTCTTGCTGCCTCAATACTTGCATTTAGGGATAGTAATGTTGTCTGTTTATTAATATTATCTAAAAGACCAAGTAAATCTCTTACTGCATTTTGGGCTATGCTTAATGCATTCATTCTATCTTTTATTTCATTTGACATAGATAAGGTTTCGCTCATTGAATCATTTAAATACTCAATGGATGAGGAAGCATGTTGAATTAATTCTTTGGAACCGCTATTATTTTTATAAATAGTATCGCTTGTTTCTATAATTTGGTTTATACTTTCAGATAAAGAACTCATTGCTTCAGAGCAGGAGGTTGCATGAGTTGCCTGTGTAACGGAACCCGTTGATATTTCATCAATATAGATAGCAAGATGATGAAATGATTCAAGAGATTCTTTGGTGGAAGCTGTTAAAGTCTGACTACTTATAATCGTCTGCTTGATAGCCTCATCTGTTTGTTTTATCAGATGGCTAATTCGTTCAAACATTTCATTAAAGCTATTACACAATTGCCCAATCTCATTTTTGTTTTGATAATTGGTACGAACAGTTAAGTCCCCTTGTTCTGCTTTTTTCATTAAGTTCATAAGATTAATAATTGGTTTGGCAAAGCTCCTTGCGAATAAACTTCCACCTATAATGGAAATGATACCTGCCAACAGAATGAGAAGTATTATCATATATACGACAGTTGATAATTGACTGGTTAGTGAACGCTCGGGGATACTGGCTAGTACTACCCATCCATTATCCAGCACAAAGTATGTGATTAATTCATTGGAGTAAGAATAGGACCCACTGTTACCTTGTATACTATCCTTCTTTAAATAGGTTGAAATATCTTTTTGGTCTTTAGGAGAAAATAAGAGTTTACCATCAGGATTTAGTATAGCAATGGAGGAGTCCTCCAATAAGCTTACATTATTTACTGTGGAAAGCAGAACAGGTAAATTAATATCCACAACAAGGGTAATTATATTGGTTTCCCCCTTGTCGGTAGTACTAAACTGCTTTGCTATAAAAACGTTATTCTTTAGGGTACCTAACCCAGTAATCCATAGGTAATCCTCGGTTAAATTCAAATTATTTACCAAAAGAAGATCATCTTTTGCATAACTACGTACATTACCAATAATTTTGCCACTATCTAGGATTAATGAAATATTTAGGATGGTATCATCAAAGTTTTCTGAGTAAATGATAGCCTCATTCATTGCCTTTTCAGCTTTCATACTTGATAATGCATCTCCAGTAAAATATGTATTCACTAGATTTTCTTTCACAAGATTGGTTATTAAAAATTGGTTTATTGTAGATTCAATATCAGATATGTATTTGTTAATGTTATACCCGGTTTGTTCTACGATTTGTGAGGTTAATTGGTTACTTGTTTTTCTTAAAGCATTTTTAGATATTTGCGTGGAACCAATGCTTACAACTATCAATGGAATAATGGAAAATAGAATCAGTACTAAAATAAGTCGCGTTTTGATAGAATGTACTTTCATATATAAAACCTCCTCATATTCTTAAGTTAATTCTATCACCTTATAAACTTATTTAAATATCGTTTGTAAAAGTGGTAAAAAAACTACGTAAAGGAGGTAAAAATAGTACGCATAAAATGTTTTTAGAGCGATCTGGTTCGAATATTGTAGTTTTTTCAGATTAAAGAAAAGGAGAATTTCAATGAAAGTCACGTATGTATATCATAGTTGTTTCGTAATAGAGTTTGAGAATGTGGTGTTTGTTTTTGATTATTTTCAAGGAGAAATACCAGCCTTTGATAAGTCCAAAGAGGTAATCTTTTTTGCAAGTCATAAACATCATGACCATTTTTCGATGGAGATTTTTAAAGCAATAGAAAAGTATGATAAGGTAACCTTTGTATTATCTAGTGATATAAGCTTAAGCTGTAATTATATGCTACGGCATGGGTATGGCGAGGGGATTATGTCGCACATTATAAAAGTTGGTAAAAATCAATCTGTTACGTTAACAGTGGCAAACAAAGAGTTAAAGGTTGAAACATTGACTTCTACAGATCAGGGAGTTGCCTTTCTTCTTCAATATGAGGATAAGACCATCTACCATGCTGGAGATTTGAATTGGTGGGCTTGGCCAGGGGAGACAAAAGAGTATAATATTGATATGGAACTTAAGTATAAGCATGAAATCAATAAGCTAAAAGATAAAGAGATTAATATCGCAATGGTAGTATTAGATCCAAGACAAGAAGAGCTATATTGGCAAGGCTTTGACTACTTTATGCGAACAACGAATACATTGCAAGTCTTTCCTATGCATTGTTGGGAGGATTACAGGATTATTGATAGCATGGTTCAAAGAAGAGAAAGTGAATCATACCGAAATCAGATGATAATAATCACCGAAGAAGGGCAAACCTTTGACTGCTAGGAAATAATACTAATATTATTATTAAGGATTAACTCCATATTAAAAGGTGTGGCAGCGATTGACTGAATTATAAAAATATGGTAGTCTATATATTGGGAATCATTTCTGATTTGGTCAAATTAGATAATCAGAGGATTGAATTGTCATAACAATGGAATGAGGAGGAGATACATATGTGGGGGTCATCGAATAACGTTTTTGGTACAGATTTTGGTTTCTCATTATTTAGTATAATACCGTTGTTGGTAATTGTAGTTTTTGTAGTTGTATTAGGACTTATTATATTTACAGTGATTAAAGGTGCAAAGCAATGGAATAAAAACAATCATTCACCTGTCCTTACGGTGGAATCTACCATAGTATCAAAGCGTGCAGACGTAAGCACTCATCGTCATAATAGTGGAGATAGTTCTATGAATCATACCTCTTCGACGACAACATATTACATTACCTTTCAAGTGGAGAGCGGAGATCGTATGGAATTTATGATTCCACATACTGAGTATGGAATGCTTGTGGAAGGTGATGTGGGACGGCTTACATTTCAAGGAACCCGGTACTTAAGATTTGATAGAGAGAGGTAACTGCGATTGCGTTACCCAATTATAGTGACAATCTCTATTCATACATTGAATGAAGTATGCTGAGAAATCATAGGCTTATCATACGCTTTATAAAAAAGCTGTTGGATAATAAATAATAAGAGAATAATTAAGGTTTAAGAAGGAGGAATATTTTATGGAAAAATGGCGTTGTACTGTATGCGGTTATATTCATGAGGGACCTTTACCAGACGGATTTACCTGCCCAGTTTGTAAGCAGCCAGCATCAAAATTTGAAAAAATTGAGGAAGCTAAAGCAGGAAATAACATATATGAAGGTACCAAAACTGAAAAGAATCTGATGGATGCATTTGCAGGGGAAAGTATGGCAAGAAATAAGTATACATATTTCGCAAATATTGCAATACAAGAGGGTTACGAGCAGTTAAGCGAAATCTTTTTAAAGACAGCTAGAAATGAGCAGGAGCATGCTAGACTATGGTATCAGGAACTTGGTAACCTAGGTGATACTGCTAAGAATTTGTTACATGCTGCTGAAGGTGAACATTATGAATGGACTGACATGTATGACAGATTTGCTAAAGATGCCGATGCAGAAGGTTTCCCAGAACTAGCAGAAAAATTCCGTAAGGTTGCTGCAATCGAAAAAACTCATGAGGAAAGATACCGTACGTTACTTAATAATGTAGAAATGAAGCAGGTATTTGAAAAAGGCGAAGAAGCGATGTGGGAATGTCGTGTATGTGGACATCTTGTAATGGGTACAAAAGCGCCAGAAGTATGTCCAGTATGTGGAATGTCACAAAGTTATTTTGAAGTAAGAAAAGAAAATTACTAACATTTTATATGGCTATCATTATAAAACCGAATAAAATTGCGTAAATGAGACAGGGATGGAGAATACTTCATCTCTGTTTTTGTTTTTTGTGTCAATATATGCTACAATTTTGTTATGAGAGGAAATGATTAGTATAGTCATTCTTTGCCTATATTTCGGTTTATGCCAATGATAAGATTTAGGTAAGTCAAATGCGCAATTGATGTTGGTTATGGAAATATAGGAAGGAGAGAAAACGATGAGTAAAGATAACATTATCAAATCAAGAATCTCAGAATCAGTCTGCATGACACCGAATGGGCGTGTGGCAGATGAATTAACTCCAGAGGAATTTACTGAGTGTTATGAAATGTTTTTTAAGAGTATATTAGAAATTAGTAAAGCAGACATTACAGGAATAAAAGGATATGGCGAGTTTGATGAGGAGTGTAATACAAGGTACGAAAGTTGCCTTGAGTATGTACTGGATACATTTACTGAAAAGAATGAGGGGTACTGGTTCAACTGGAGAGAAATGTTTGACACTACGATACTAGATCGCGAGTTTTTTGAAAAGTATTATAAGGAAATGATCAATCGGGTTAATTACTGTGAAGGACGCCGTTTCCTAGTGTACAACAACGCTTTTTTTGTTAATATGATTACGGATGGAAATTCGATGGTAGGCTTTCCAGACTGGAGTAGGTCAGGGATTGGTGACTTCCTTATAGATATCGCTATTATGGATTTAAATAAACCATATTTAAAAATCCCGGAATTGTTTTATTTCTATTGCAAAAAACAGGGGATTGAAGTTGAGAATTATAAAGAGCGGTTTCTCTGTATGGCTTATTATAAAGGTATTGATACACTACGCTGGCATGCTTCCATTGATGATAATACGTCTTGTAAGACAATCATGCAATCGATTAGTGAACTAGGAGAACGGATAAATAAATTATAAATGGTGATGTGATATGAAATATGAAAATGCAGGTGATATTTTACCTAAGGAATTGTTAGACCAAATAAAAAAGTATGCAGCAGGTAAGCTCCTTTACATTCCTACCACAGAGGAAAAGAGAAGCTGGGGGGAATCTTCTGGTTCTAAAGAAAAATATGTGAGACGGAATGTAATGATTCGTAATAAATATGCACATGGAGTAACAGTTTCTGAACTTGCAGATGAGTATTTTTTATCTTTAGATTCTATTAAGAAAATCATTTATAATAAGAAGTGTACAGAACACATGTTATATGAGCCATCCATTGAGTCAGCAATTAAGTTTGCTAATGTGGGGATGATGGAGGAATGGGTTCACTCATTTCTCCTTTTTACCAAGAATGATAATCAGATGCTTAAAGATTGGCTTAAGGAAGAAGCGTTCTGCTATGGAGTTGTGAAGTTTCCTTTGAGGCTAATACAAATAGAAGATATAACAATGAAAGATACTGTTGTAATGGAAGGAATGGATTTAGTGGAAGAGAAGCTTCCATTAATTATCGGCTATAAGGAAGGAAGTTTTGCGGTTCTCGTTCAACATGATTTATTTCTAGCAATGAAGAGGCAAAGGATGAATGTCTATCCTTGCATTATTGTAATCAGGGATAAAGAAAATTATAAAAGGTTTTTGAAATACTTTAATAATATATTGTTTTTTTGCGATGGAAGTTGAGAGTTAGACGTAAAGAAGATATAGTTTATACTTGACCTTAGGATTTTATTGTGTTAACATAGGATTCCGCTGCTTTTGGAGTGGGTGATTATTGAAACAGTGCAAATATATAGTAGAATAAATTGAATTAAAAAAAGATACAATTTAAGCTTGACATAAGTATTTGTGTATGATAAGATGATATTCCGCTGCTGAGATGATTCAAAAAACTAAGTGGCGAAGGTGAACAATGAATTGTGTAAATTGATTAAAAAAAAGATACAATTTATGCTTGACAGGATTTGCTGAGTATGATAAACTAATCTAGCTGTCGCAAACGGCAGTAAGATAAAACAACATTGAACATTGATAATTAAACAGTGAAACAACCTTGAAAATTCTAAAAAGCGAAACATAGAGTTCGCAAAGAGATTTCAAATTAAGAACAGCTTTTGGATCGCAAGATTCAAACAGCAACCTTAAAACAG
>JAEYSV010000045.1 GCA_023434365.1 Bacillota bacterium
GGGTGGACGAACCTCTGGTGTATCGGTTGTCATACCAATGGCATGGCCGAGTAGCCAAGTTTGGACGGGATAAACGCTGAAGGCATCTAAGCGTGAAGCCCCCCTCAAGATAAGATATCCCATAGCACAAGCTAGTAAGACCCCTTGAAGACGACAAGGTAGATAGGACAAAGGTGGAAGTGTGGTAACACATGCAGCTGATTGTTACTAATAGGTCGAGGGCTTAACCTAATAATAACTTGGATGATAAACAATGTGTAGTTTTGAAGATATAAACTGAAAAGTATAAAAGATAAACAAAAAAACAAAGCTTAACTGCTTTGTTTTTTTGTGTTTTCTAATAAAAGACATTATATAGATGATATACCAGAGTACAGCTGAACCTGAGATTTACGATATATAGTTGGACTCATTCCTATATGATTATGAAAACAACGGCTGAAATACAATTGGTCCATAAAACCTAGTCGTTCCCCAATTTCATTAACTGAAAACAGTGTTGATTTTAGCAGTTTACAGGCCTCATTCATACGAAGTTTCGTATGGTATTGTTGCATGGTAAGCTGTTTTTCTTTTTTGAATGTCGCTGCCATATATTTATAGCTAAGAAAAAAATGCTTTTCCAATGCACAAGAAGAAAAGGGTTCGTACATATGAGCATGGAGATAATCACATATTTTTTCCGATAAGGAAGGGATTGTTACGATTGCTCTTTGATAAGTAAATATCTCTGTTAACAATTGAAAAAAATACTGATTCATACTCCATTCACGCATCGGGTCATCGGAGTTAAAATAATTTATCAACGCCTTAATAGAACGCTCCAGATTGCTTCCGGATAGCTTGGATAAAAACTTTGGAAGATATATGGAGTAATGGAGCGGTACATACTGCTTTATTGGTTGTTGCGAAGGTGTAAAGATGGGATAGTTCATTTCCGAATTGCTATAAAAGTGTACAAAGTACCATTGTGTACCTTTTGATATTCGTTTTTTTCCAAAATGATGAATACCCTTTTTAAGAAACAAAAGTTCACCTGCATGGATCTCATAATCGGTATCATCCTCCGTAACATAGATAACTCCTTTTGTTACATAGATCATGACATGAAAATCTATAGTTCGATCGGCATGATAAAAAGGCTCTGATGCAATACAAAGGTCGCAACCGTTTACAGTTGGTATGAAATTATTGAAAAATTGAATTTCGTTCATGATAATCCTCCATAAATTGTAGTAAAAAATCCATATAACGAAATAATTAATGCGATTATAATACATATAAGACATAGTTACAACCCAAATATCTAATACGGAAACGAGTAATAAAAATATAGGTAAGTAGCGGAGGGATACCATGAAAACAGCTAATCAGATTTGCCAAAAGGCATATAAGCCAGGTAGTGGATTTATCGGAAAGTATATGAAGTTAGTAAAAGAAGTAGTGATACCTTATCAGTATGACGTACTATGCGACCAGGTAGAGGGGACTGAAAAGAGTCATGTAATACAGAATTTCATCAATGCTTCCAAAGCGCTAAAAGGAGAAGAAAATGATGGATTTTACGGTATGGTATTTCAAGATAGTGATGCAGCCAAATGGTTAGAGGCTGTTGCTTATTCACTTGGCGTTTTCCCCGATAAGGAATTGGAAGGTATAGCAGACAGTGTTATTGATAGTATTGCCAATGCACAGGATGAAGATGGATATCTAAATACTTATTACACGATTAAAGATAGGGACAAACGATGGAAAAACCTATTAGAAGGTCATGAGTTATATTGTTCAGGTCATATGATGGAGGCAGCCTGTGCATATTATGAGACTACAGGTAAAGATAAACTCCTTAAGGTAATGCATAAAAATATGGAGCATATTTATCAGAGATTTATAGTTGAAGGAGTCGAAGGATATCCTGGACATCCCGAAATTGAACTGGCATTAATGAAGATGTATAGAATGACTGGTGAAATTCACTGTCTTCAGTTGGCAGAGCATTTTATTAACATTAGAGGGGTAAATCCTCGCTTTTATGAAGAGGAAGCTAAGAAACGGGACTGGACCATATGGGGAAATGATTATAGGAATCATGACTATCAGCAGTGCAGGAAGCCCCTTAAGGAGCAATCAGATGCTGTGGGGCATGCAGTACGAGCCGTATATCTGTATACAGGACTAGCGGATGTCGTTTCTGAGATAGAAGACAAGGAATTGTACTCGGTATGTGAAAGACTCTGGAATAGCATTACTGAGAAAAGAATGTATGTGACTGGCGGCATCGGATCGACTGTCATTGGAGAAGCTTTTAGCGTTGATTATGATTTGCCTGGGGATACTGCCTATGCAGAGACGTGTGCATCCATCGGTTTGATGTATTTTGCATCAAGAATGTTGGAAATGGATGTTGATCATAGATACGCTGATGTAATGGAAAAGGCTTTTTACAATACAGTACTTGCAGGAATGCAGTTGGATGGTAAGCGGTTTTTCTATGTCAACCCACTTGAAGTAGTACCTGGAATTTCAGGGGTATCTCCTACGCATAGACATGATCTGACAACACGACCAAAATGGTATAGTTGTGCATGCTGTCCTCCTAATGTAGCAAGATTGATTTCCTCTATTGGGAAGTATGCCTATGGAGAAAGTAAAGACACAGTTTTTTGCCATCTGTACGCGGACGGTGAACTGAGTTTTCAAAATGGGTTAATAATGCGTTGTGAAACTAGATATCCATATAAGTTTCAAGTGACATATCATATCTTGGATGGGCAAAAGCAGATGGCAATCAGAATTCCTGCATGGAGTAACGACTATTTTGTGACACTAAATGGTGTCTTGGTTGACCAGAAACCGAAGAAAGGATATGTGTACATTAATGTAAAAGCCGGAGATGAGATCGTACTTTTACTGAATGATAAACCCTATAATGTCTATGGTTCATCGAAAGTACCAAGGTTAACTGGCTTAACTGCGCTCATGAGAGGTCCTCTTGTTTATTGCTTTGAAGGAGTAGACAATGAAGGGGATGTTTTGTCCTTATGTTTAAAGAGAAATGGAAGCATCAAAGTAGCTGATTTCGATGAAACATTACTTGGAGGAACGGTAAAAATAGAGGTAGAGGCGGTAAAATTGTTATCGGAAACCTCTCTATATTCCATCCACCCTCCAAAGGAAGTTGCATGCACGGCAATCGCAATTCCTTATTATACATGGGCAAATAGAGGCGAGAATCAGATGAGAGTCTGGTTAGGAGGATCTACAATATAATATCCATATAACAATCAACGGAGTTGAGGTGGCTTAATATCATCTTAACTCCGTTAATCGTTGTAGAGTTAAGGTTTGCTATAAGAAGATATCTTTTAGATGTGGAATGTTTTTAATATATACAGGAAATTTAGAAAATGATATAGTAATGTTATAAGATAATATGCTTGACTATGAGTTAATAACATGTATATTATTAATAATGACTACTATTATTATTTAAAATGCAACTAGTTACATTAAAGGTAAGTATGACAATGAAAATTATACTGAGGAGGAATAGTAAATGAGAATAAAATGGAAAATTGTATTAGCAGCAGTGGCAATTATTGTGTCATTGACGTCATGTATTATTATGTATACCCGCTCTGAAGTAAATAGTCTTATGGTATCAGAAAGTACGGAAGAATTGCATAACTATTCTAATATGGGATACCAGTTATTAGATAAGTCATATGTTGGAGAATGGGCAATTAAGGAGGGTAAACTATATAAAGGAGATACACTGATTAATGATAATTATGATATAATAGATGACTTTACAGAAGGAAGTCAGGTACTTGCTACAGTTTTTCAAAATGATACAAGAGTAACAACGAATGTTATAGATGAGAATGGGAAACGACTAACAGGAACACAGGCATCGAGTCAAGTTATTGAACAAGTAATTAATCAGGGAAAGTCGTATATAGGAACAGCCGATATTTTAGGTAACTCGGCCCATACATTATATACACCAATTAAAGATCAAAATGGTGCAGTTATTGGGATGTGGTTTGTAGGAATTTATAATGATGTAGTGTCGAAAAAAATAAATAACACCATGTATATGATAGTGATGTTAGCTGGAATTCTGCTTATTGTTGGTGTTATTATATCATATCTTCTTGGTAATACGATTGCTAAAGGAATTAGAATGATTCAGCATAGATTGCAAATGATGGAGGAAGGAAAATTTACGTTTCATTTTGATGAAAAACTTCTTCGACGACAAGATGAGGTAGGTGTAATAGCTCGTTCTACCAGTAATATGCAACAAAAGATTGCTAACATTATTAAACAAATCCAAGAAGAAGCAGGAAATGTTAAAAATATTTCCGATACGACCCATATTAATATGGAAGAGGTTCATGAGAATATAGCAGAAATTTCAGCTACTACCGAGGAACTATCTGCCGGAATGGAAGAGACATCGGCTTCAACTGAAGAGATGAATGCATCTACCTATGAGATAGAGACAGAAGTATCCAATATGAAGGAAAGAACAAGGAATGGAGAGCAGTTAGCTGTTGAGATTAAACAGCGTGCAGGTAAACTTAAAGAAGAAACCGGGATATCACATCAAAATGCGACTGCGATTTATAATAGAACCAATAATCAGTTGAGAGAGTCGATTAATAGGACAGAGGCTATCGATGAAATCAAAGAGCTCTCACAGACAATATTGCAGATTACATCCCAAACTAATCTTCTTGCTTTAAATGCAGCGATTGAAGCCGCAAGAGCTGGGGAAGCAGGTAGAGGGTTTGCAGTAGTAGCAGAAGAAATCAGAGTATTAGCGGAAAACTCAAAGAGCGCAGTTTCGAAAATTCATGAAATAACCAATAATGTATCAGATGCGGTTGAGAGTGTGGTTCAAGATGCAAAGGCGTTGCTTGAATTCGTAGATAACCAAGTATTGAAAGATTATAAAATGCTTGTTGATACAAGTTTACAATATGACAAGGATGCGGACATGGTGAGGGAAGTAGTTTCAGAGATTAATATCAGTGCTGAACATCTCTACGACACAATTAAATTGATGAGAAATGTCATTGATGAAATTACTACAGCAGCTGGAGAAGGAGCGGAAGGTGCGACTGATATTGCTGGAAAAGTGTCAGATATTGCAATAAAGACAGACGATGTACTACAACAGGCATTAAACAATCAGAGAAGTGCTGAAAGATTAGATGAAATGGTTGGATTTTTTCAATTATCGTAGATGTCAAGCTAATAGCTATCTTAATTCATTTTCATGAGATTGCATCAAATCCTAATAAGTATGAAAAGACTCAAAGCAGAATCAGTTTTGAGTCTTTTTTATGTGTAGTATATTTCTTTATAATTGACACATTATCCCATCTGAATTATTATTGTTATAAGAATTACATAAAATGGTAACGTGTTATAATTCCAGATGCCAATGGTATAGGAAAACCAGATATTTGGATGCAAAAAAAAAATCTAGTACTTGTGTGGTGTTTTAAATGTATAGTGAGGTATCTAATATGAAAAGAATTAACATTTATTATGCAATTAATATATTAGGGATTATTGTGTGTATAGTATTAGCAGTGTGTTTGTTCGTATTGATTGAGCATAAAGTTTTTATTGGTGTTTTATTTAGAGCGGTTTTCTCTCTCTTGATTATATATAACGCAATATGCACATTAGTTACTAATAAAACGACATTTTTAATAAAAAAAGGTCAAGAAAAATATAGGTTGCTTGTTGGAATTCTTTTGTTATTAGTTGGTGTAGGAGCATTCGTTACAGTCATATTAGGCTATGGAATAAATGGGTATCCACTTTTTGATTGGAGTACAATATTTTAAGTGGAGATTAACCATATAAGTAGAATACATGGAGGAATGAAAAGTGGAAGCATTAAATTATGATGATAAAGAGAAATTAGAGAAGTTGATTCACGATCTACATGAATTAATAAGTCCAAATGTAGCAAAGAAAATCAATTTACCACAGTTTGAGCGTGCTAGCAAAAGGCTTACGCAGTTTTATGATGAATGTAACGAGTGTAGAGAATATACAGACCAGCTTATTAGCTGTATAGAAGAGCTAGCTAAACTTGGTAGGGTAGAAGAAATAAAGGAACTTGCCAATTTAAAACGAATTACAAATAATGTGATTGCTCATATGCAAAAGGGACACAAATTAGTTATAGAAGGGCAATATATGAGTGTATTCATGCCTGTTGGTATGTCAATAGGTACTGCATTTGGTGTCGCGTTTGATAATCTCGCATTGGGAATGTCCATGGGAATGCTCATTGGGGTAACAATAGGTATATTAGTGGACGATGCCTATAGAAAAAAAGGACTACAATTATAAGTATATCATAAAACCTTATATAAAGTGAATTTGAAAGAATGGCTATGTCATATGGATAAAGGTTAGAGTATTATTATAAGACAAACATGTGATTGCCCAGAAAAGATGCTAAGGAGATTTTATGAAAAACAGGGTTTACCAAATTATTGAAAAGAATGATAGCAAAGATATATTAAATAGAATATTTAATTATGGAATATTAACACTTATAGTATTAACAATTATCTCCGTAGTACTTGAATCATTTCAAGAGTTTGCGATAAAGTATAATAATGAATTTGAGTATTTTGAAGTTATATCTGTTATGGTATTTACAGTCGAGTATTTTTTGAGAATATGGATAGCAGATATAAGGTATAGTAACTATAATAAGTTAAAAGCTAAAATATTCTATGTTTTTACTTTTATGGCAATGATTGATCTTTTATCAATACTACCGTTTTACTTACCAATGGTATTACCATTTGATCTAAGAGTTCTTAGAATGTTTCGCTTAACAAGGTTGTTTAGAATTTTCAAATTAAATAGATACTCTAAAGCTTTGAATATTATCGGAAAGGTTATAAAGGATAAGAAAGAAGAGCTGATTGCAACAATATTTATTATGGTGTTTATTATATTAATTTCCGCAACACTTATATACTATATAGAATATGATATACAACCGAGTGCTTTTCCTAATATTGTAGCATCATTCTGGTGGGCGATAGCAACATTAACAACAGTAGGTTATGGGGATGTATATCCAATAACTGTATTAGGAAAGATTTTAGCCTCAATTATTGCTGTAACTGGCATAGGGTTGGTTGCTCTACCTACAGGTATAATTAGTTCTAGTTTTATGGATGAAATAAAAAAAATAAGAAATACATATGTCCACATTGTGGTAAAGAAATTGATGATTAGTATAAAGTCGGGGTGGTTGTAGTGAGTCGTAAAGAATTAATAGAGTACTTAATTGAAAATGGTGCTTCCAAGGTAGGAATTGCAAATATATCTAGACTATCAAATTCTACTATGATAACAGGAATATCAATTCTAGTAAAAATACCAAAGAGTGTTATTAAATCGATCGCTGATGGACCCAATATGGATTATTATGATCAGTATAACTTAATAAATGATAGGCTAGATGATTTGACTAATTTAGGAGCTGAGTACATACGTACTAAGGGATATGAGGCAATAGCACAAACAACGGATTATGTCAAACTAGATGAAAATTATCGGACAGAACTTCCTCATAAGACAGTAGCAACGATGGCTGGTCTAGGATGGATAGGTAAAAGTGCATTATTTATAACGAAGGAATATGGTTCTGCAATTCGCTTAACTTCTATTCTTACTAACGCGGAGTTAGAGTATGGGGAACCGATAACAAAATCAATATGTGGTGATTGCAATCTATGCGTAGAGGCATGTCCTGGACATGCAATCTCAGGAAAACTGTGGGACAATCAAACAGATAGAGATGAGTTACTTAATCCAATTAAGTGTTTCAATAAGGCACGGCAATTGTCGAAAGATAGAATGAATATAGATATAACACTTTGTGGCAAGTGTATTGAAGTATGCCCATATACGAAAGGCTATTTAAATAATAAGAAAGGTGAAAATTATGAATGTTTATGATGCCATTAACGCAAGAAGAACGGTTAGAGATTTTAAAGATCAGGAAATTGACTTTGAGATTATTAAGAGAATCCTAGATGCTGGCGTAAAAGCTCCCACGAATAATCATATGCGTCAGTGGGAATTCATAGTGATTAATGATAAGGCAAGAAGACTAGAAGTCATTAACAAAATACATAAGAATACATCGAAAGAGGATTCAATTAACATAGTTGATGATTGGAAATTGGTTGATCCTGTACAGCGGGAAATGTATATTGAAGCAATTCCAAAACAGTATCAAATGCTATTATCAGCGGGTTGCCTTATCATACCATGCTTTCAACAAAGCGGGCGGCTTTTGGAGCCAAAAAACCTCTCAGCACTGAATTCATTTGCTTCCATATGGTGCTGTATTGAAAATATATTAGTTGCGGCTGCTAGCGAAGGCATTATGGGCGTTACTAGAATTCCATTTGATAACGAAATCGAACATATCAGAACAATATTAAATATTCCAGAGGATTACTATTTTCCATGTTATCTTGCACTTGGATATCCTGATGAAACGGCAAAACCAGCTATTCAACATACAGTAAATATTACGGATAGAATTCATTTTAATAAATGGTAATGGATATTAATTATAAGATTAGGGCGTCAAAAGCCCTTTCGTAGTGGCACATAAGGCCCTAAAATACAGGGCCAAAGTGCCAACCAACGACTTCATACAGTTGCTCATTGAACTATGTCTTGTATCACTTTAATTTACTTTGTAATTGTGCAAATTGACTAAGCCAAGTTTTATGAAGGGCTTTTGACGCCCTAAGCATTATAACAATAAAAGGAGGTACTTGAGTGAAGGTAGCATTATTAATTGTGGATATGCAAAAAGGGTGTCGTGATGAGATATCATGTAAGCAGGCATTTGATCAATCCGTAGAATATATAAATGAAGTAAGCGAGTATTTTCGAAAAAAGAAGTATCCAGTAGTAATAGTAAAAGATATCGAAGTTGGATTACCTGAGTCAGTTGAATTTGAATGCGTTAAGGAATTAATTGTTTCAGAGGAAGATATCATAGTACATAAGCAGTATTGCAACTCATTTTGGGAAACGGATCTTAATGAGATATTAAAGAGCAAAGGGGTAGAGTGCGTTATCGTTAGCGGATTTGCAGCGGAACACTGTGTTCTTTTTACTTATAACGGAGCGAGGGAAAGAGGTTATAAAGTATTCTTATTACAGAATGGGATAGCTGGGTTTGATGAAGATGAAATTAAGCGAATCCAATTGTTACGGCCTGTGATAAACTATCAAGCGCTCGAGTATTTTCTATCTGAATAGGAGTTCAAATTAAGGGGGGAGTCAAGATGAGGGCAGAAAAGCAAGTTAATATTTCCTTTATAGGAGGCTTTTATCTATTTGGTGCAGCTATATTACTAGTTTCACTAATAACAGGGTCCTATGAAAATGATACGTTAAGTATAGCGTCAGCACATGGTTTTACTAACCTTCCAGAAGTTCCAGCCAGAATTGTGCTGATAGTAATTGCTATTATTATCGGCTTTGGCATATTGAAATTATACAAATGGGCTTTTTGGGTAACATTAGGTTATTGCTTCTATTATATTGTAACTGGTATCCATATGGGGTCAACTACTGGCAATCATATCTTCTACGAAAATATTATTTTTTCAATATGGGTAGTATGTACCTTACCATGGAAAAGAAAGTTGTTTGAAGGAGGAAGATTTATATGATGAAGAGACTAATGTTAATTGGGTTAATGGGAATTACAATGTGTATGGTAGGTTGCAGTAATAAGGCAGAGAATACAAATATTGAAAAGAACAACACTCCAGAGGTAACAAACATTGATAAAAATAGTACTCCGGAGGTAACAAATAGTGATAATAGTAGCATTCCTGAGACTAGTACAGAGCCACCTGTAAATAAAGATGGAAAAAAGCAATTAACGATGAATATTGTAAAAGAGTTGGCTAAAAAAGGAAACAACCTTATGATGGAAGATTTTTATGAATACATTGGGACGGACATCGGCAGTGGTATGTTTATTATGGTTTATCCGATTGATGAGGAATATCAACTGATTATGAATAGCGGTTCGCTTAAGGGTAAGCCGATGAATGCAACGTTAGAGCGAGTTGGAACAGAAGAGAGAATTGATATTAGAACGGAAAGTATTGATGATTTCTTAGAGAAAAAGTAGAGTAGTATTAGTGAGGAGTAGCATGATTATATTAGAAACAGAACGGTTGTACTTAAGGGAACTGGTTCCCAGTGATACAAAAGAATTAAGAAAAGTTCTATCTGACCCAGAATCTATGCAATATTATCCGCATCCATTTAGTGAGGAAGAAGTAGATAAATGGATTCTATGGAATATAGAAAATTATCATAACTATCAACATGGATTATGGGCTGTTATATTAAAAGAGGGGCAAGTATTCCTAGGTGACTGCGGTATCACAATGCAAAATATTGAGAATGAGATAGTTCCTGAAATAGGCTTTCATATTATCAAGGAGTACAGTAAAAGGGGATATGCTACGGAGGCAGCCAGGGCTTGCAAAGATTATGCCTTTCAGGTCTTAAAGTAACAAAAAGTATATTCTTATTCTTTACTAAGGAATATCCCTTCTCAAAAAGTTGCAAAGAACATAGGAATGAAGATATATCAGCACTTTGAGAAAAACGGTGAAGAGCAAATAGCTCATATAGCGATTGGAGGCGAAAGAAATGATTAATTTTGAAACCATATATGAATATGCGAAAAAACCTCAACTATTTGAGAAAAGTACATCTTCTTTATGGGATGATGAGCATATCTCTAAGGGAATGCTTGAAGCACATTTGACCCCTGATACAGAGGCTGCCAGTAGAACCCATGAATTCATTAATCAGTCTGTAAATTGGATTAGCGAGTATGTTAGTTTACATAAAGGAGCAAAGGTTTTAGATCTGGGGTGCGGGCCTGGGCTATATACTGAAAGGCTGGCTAATCTGGGATTTGATGTGACGGGGATTGATTTTTCAAAACGTTCTATTAAATATGCAAAAACTAACGCGGTAGAGAATAACCTCGACATTCGATATATTTATGATAATTATCTGAACCTGGATTATGAGAATGAATTTGATCTTATTATAATGATATACTGTGATTTTGGAGTACTTTCTGATGAAGACAGGGATGCTTTATTAGGTAAGGTGTATCGAGCTTTAAAACCTGATGGAACGTTCCTTTTTGATGTTTTTACTCCAAACATGATGAATCGAACCACGGAGACCAAGACTTGGAGTATTGATAATACTGGATTTTGGAGACCGTATCCTCATCTTAGTCTGGATGCGCAGTTTGTTTATCCAGAGTTTGATACGTTTATGAGACAACATATAGTTATTGACTTTGAGGATAAGATAGAGGTTTATCGCAACTGGGATCATACCTACTCAAAGAAGACGATTGGTGAGGTGTTAAACAGAATTGGATTTAATCAGTTAGCTTACTTTAATGATGTAAGTGGATTAATCTATAGCGATGATTCCGATGTGATGTGTGTCGTGGCTGGTAAAGCATAACACTTTATGATAAATGATAAGAGGAGAATATATTATGCTAAACAGAGAGAATATTATCTCACTTCGGATGCAAAGACAGCATCTAGTTAATCCTGCTGATGTTAATGAATATAAGCAGTTATATAAGGACGTATCACCAGTTCAAAACATTCATTGGTGTGGGTTTGGCCAGCCACCAAGTATGACCTTTCGAACTAGTTTTGATGACGTGGAATATAATAGACAAAGACAGGCTGACAGGGAACTCATTAAAGGCCGTTTTGCAGGCGGTAACATAGGCTTTATTGAGGAAGAGGAGTTAGAATTGTTTATTGCCTTATATAAAAAAACTTACAAACCTTCTGAGATACAGGAAATCTTATTAAGATTAATTGATGTCGAAGGTCCTATGAATATACAGGTTATGAAAGAAATGACTGGTTTTTTGGTAAAGGAGATTACACCAGCACTTCATAAATTGCAAGAGTCATTTCTAATATACGAGGACCAGTATGATGGTGATTGGGATAGAGCATGGTATCGGTTTGAGGAGATGTTTCCTGAAGTGAATCAGGATAAGTATACGAAACAGGAAGCGCTCAAAATTACACTAAAACGTTTTGCCTATCGATATGTACACTTTAATATAAAGGAGGCTAACTCCTTTTACCGTATTCCTGCGAAGGAGATTAAGGCAGCAGTGATGGAATTAGTCGCAGAAAATGTTCTTACCACATATGAAGATGGGTACTTACTAACGAGTGATTATCATTTGCTATCTGAAGAAACTTTTTCAATCGGCAAGTTTATCCTGGCACTTCATAGAAATGATTTTCTTGTAAAATGTAATGAGTATTGGTTAAAGGAAAAGTATAAAAGCAAAGAAGTGGATGTATTACAGTATTTATTGATTGATGGAGAACTTAAGGGTGCGGTAATGGGGAATTTCAGATATGGCCCATATGATTTGGAGGATGTTATCCTGGATCTTACTTCGAATGAATGTAAAGAACGGGAAGCTGAAATTATTAGTGCAATTCATCAGGTCAATGACAGAGATACACCTAATCCAATCAAAAGATTTGGGGGAGTAGAATTAGAATAAATGGATCACCGGAATCAAGTATTTTTAGTAGATACAACTAATAAACAACCTCTAGAGATTTTGGATGAGGTGATAGAAAATCCTACGTTGATAGTAACACAATAATAATAGAAATAACAAGCAAGTTAAACAGTTAAAGAACTAACGTAAAGCTACAACAATTGTAGTTTCTATCGTTAGTTCTTTTTTTATGATACAGGAAATTGCTAACTTCCTATATTATAAAAATGCTTCGCGAGGATCGCACTGCGGCGGAAATGAAAAATGTCGCTTAAGCAACACGCCGCAGGCGGAGAGTTTCGCAAGCGAAACTCTATCTTATAAATTGACATATAATTCAAATTACCGTACAATTTATATAACAATAAAGTCAGTTTTCAATTATATTTGCCTGAGAGTTTTGAACTAATAAGCGGTGTCGATGAATATGGACTAGACCCCCACATTGTACTATATTTTACCGTGGCAAAAGAAGAATTTGAATCTTTGTTAGGGGAAGATTGGAACACTGAACAAATGGTAGATGCTGAAGATTATACTTACAGCGTAAAGTATCTAGTCGGTAGGCCAGTGTATATATATGAACACATTAAAAGCCCGTTACTTATTTAAGGTATTATATTGGAAAAGATAAGGTATATTGCGTGTTTGTTGGAGATAGAGCCGATATGTTATAAATCATTTACATATCAATATAGTTATAAGTCAAGATACATCTATAGGAAACTTATACGCTTAGACATTGGATTATTGTCTAGTGTAAGGTATCCTATAGATGTATTTTGTGTTATAATCAATTGAACTTGACGGGTTTGATTAGTGTCATTAATAAATATATTAAAATATATTAATTTAATTTATAAATAGATATATGGTACAATGGGCCTAGTGATAAAAGTTGGAGGATCTAATATGAGCAACGTAAAGAGAATTTATGTGGAAAAGAAGATACCCTACGCGGTGCATGCAAAAGAATTAAAAAGTGAGATTAAAAGTTATCTAGGGATTACAACACTAACGAAGGTGCGTGTTTTAGTACGCTATGATATTGAAAATATAAGTGAAACGACTTACAAGAAATCATTAGGAATTGTATTCAGTGAACCACCGGTAGATCTGCTTTATGAAGAAACATTTCCGAAAGAAGACAATGATAAAGTGTTCAGCGTAGAATTTCTTCCAGGCCAGTTTGACCAACGTGCTGACAGTGCCAAACAATGTGTCAGTTTATTAAAGGAATCCGAAAATCCAATCATTCATACAGCCAATACGTATGTATTAAGTGGGGAGATTACTGAGGAAGAATTCGATCGAATCAAGGCCTATTGTATCAACCCAGTAGATAGCAGGGAGACCGACGAGATTAAGCCAGAGACATTAGATACAAGTTTTGATGAGCCTAAGGATGTTCTTATCTTTGATGGTTTTATCAAGATGAGCGGGGCAGAACTAAAAGAACTATATAATTCGCTTGGCTTAGCAATGACGTTAAAAGACTTTATGCATATTCAGAATTATTTTGCGAAAGAAGAGCTACGTGACCCCTCGATGACGGAAATCAGAGTACTTGATACGTATTGGTCGGATCATTGCCGTCATACGACATTCTTAACAGAATTATCTAAGGTGGAATTTGAAGAAGGATATTACCAGGCACCAATTGTCAAATCCTATGAAAATTATCTTGCAGCAAGAGAAGAGGTGTTTGCTGGAAGGAAAGATAAATATATCTCCTTAATGGATCTTGCATTGATGGCAATGCGTAAGCTGAAAAAAGAAGGCAAGCTTGAGGATATGGAAGAATCAGAGGAAATCAATGCTTGTTCTATCATTGTGCCAGTAGTAATTGATGGCAAGACAGAGGAATGGTTAGTATTCTTCAAAAATGAGACTCATAACCATCCAACCGAGATCGAACCATTTGGTGGTGCAGCAACCTGTCTTGGCGGAGCCATCCGTGATCCACTATCAGGACGTGGCTATGTATATCAGGCAATGCGTGTGACCGGAGCTGCCGATCCAACGGTACCAATTAAAGATACGCTAAAGGGAAAATTAGCGCAGCGTAAGATTGTAACTGGAGCAGCTCATGGATATAGCTCTTACGGTAATCAGATTGGATTAGCAACTGGCCTAGTAAAAGAAGTCTATCATCCAAATTACGTGGCAAAACGTATGGAGATTGGTGCAGTCATGGGTGCCGCTCCTCGTAAAAATGTAATCCGTAAGACAAGCGATCCTGGGGACATTATCATTTTACTGGGTGGCAGAACCGGACGTGATGGCTGTGGTGGTGCTACGGGTTCCTCCAAAGTGCACACTGAAGAGTCCATTGAAACCTGTGGCGCTGAAGTGCAAAAAGGAAATGCACCGACAGAACGTAAAATTCAACGATTATTCCGTAGACAGGAAGTTAGCTCTATTATTAAAAAATGTAATGACTTTGGTGCCGGTGGTGTCAGTGTAGCCATCGGAGAATTAGCTGATGGGCTTCAAATTGATCTGGATAAAGTGCCAAAAAAATATGCTGGTCTTGATGGAACAGAACTTGCCATCAGTGAATCTCAGGAAAGAATGGCAGTAGTGGTTGATCAGGCTGATGTTGATCGAATGCTGGCTTACGCTGCGGAGGAGAACTTAGAAGCAGTGGTGGTCGCAGTGGTAACAAAAGAGCCAAGACTTGTGATGACCTGGCGAGGAAATGAAATCGTAAATATCAAGCGTGCATTTTTAGATACGAATGGTGCTCATCAAGAGAATGAGGTTTGTGTCACAATGCCTTGTGAAGCAAAGAATTACTTTACAGCAAGTGACAAAGTAAAAGACGAGGAAAATAAGGATGTGAAGTCCTTATGGCTTGAGACCTTAAGTGATCTTAATGTATGTTCACAAAAAGGGTTAGTCGAGATGTTTGACTCCTCCATCGGAGCTGCTAGTGTAGTAATGCCTTATGGTGGCAGATATCAGATGACGGAAACCCAGACTATGATAGCGAAACTGCCTGTACTTGATGGTAAATGTAATACGGCTACAATGATGAGTTATGGATTTGATCCATATCTGAGCAGTTGGAGTCCATACCATGGTGCGATGTATGCAGTCGTTAGCTCCGTTGCCAAAATTGTGGCAGGAGGTGGCGATTATCAGACCATCCGCTTTACATTCCAAGAATATTTTAAACGTCTTGGCAATGATAAAAAACGTTGGGGAGAACCAATGGCAGCCCTACTTGGTGCATATGAAGCACAGATGCAGTTAGGACTTCCGAGTATCGGCGGAAAAGACAGTATGTCTGGAACATTCAATGAGATAGATGTACCACCAACGTTATGTAGTTTTGCAGTAAATGTGGTGGATATGAATAAAATAGTTACTCCAGAGTTAAAACAGGCTGGTTCTAAGTTAATCTGGTTTAAACTTCGTAAAGATGAGTATGATTTACCTGATTTTGCACAGGGTAAGGCTATGTATACCCAGATTAGGCAAATGGTAAATGATAAAGTGTTGTTAAGTACCTATGCTCTTCAACAGGGGGGTATCTTAGAAGCGGTAAGTAAGATGGCATTTGGTAACCGTTTTGGAGTAACACTAAGTGGCCAATTAGAGAAAACTAAATTAACGAAACCATTTTATGGTGATATTATAGCGGAAGTATCTGAAGAAAATCTTGCAAACATTACGACAGACTATGAAGTGATTGGCGAGGTAACGAAGGAAGAAGTATTTACCTACCAAGGAACTGCGATTACGATGGAAGAAGCGTTGCAGTCATTTACATCGACGCTTGAGAAGGTGTTCCCGACTTCTTCTGAAGTGGAGCAATCTAAAGTAGAGATTCCGTTATATCAGGCAGACCGTATCTTAGTGGGCTCACATAAAGTGGCAAGACCAAAAGTATTTATTCCGGTATTTCCTGGTACGAACTGCGAATATGACAGTATGAAGGCGTTCCAGTCAGCTGGCGCTGATGTTACCACCGTGGTATTTAAGAATCTATCGGAACAAGATATTATCGATTCGATTAAAGCATATGAAAAGGCTATTAATGAAGCTCAGATTTTAATGTTCCCAGGTGGATTTAGTGCCGGAGACGAGCCAGATGGTTCGGCAAAGTTTATCGCTAGTGCATTTCGTAATGCTCGTATCACAGAAGCGGTAAATGATTTGCTTAAGAAAAGGAATGGTCTGGTACTTGGTATCTGTAATGGTTTTCAGGCGTTAATTAAGCTAGGATTATTACCTTATGGGGAAATCACAAAGATTGCAGAGGACACACCAACTCTGACAAGAAACAGCATTGGTCGTCATATCAGCAAATCAGTATATACAAAAATCATTTCCAATAAATCACCTTGGTTATCGAAAGCTGAGCTTGGCGGAGTATATTCTATTCCTGCTTCCCATGGGGAAGGTCGTTTTGTTGCGAGCCAGGAATGGATTCAGAGACTGATTGCAAATGGTCAGGTTGCCACTCAGTACGTGGATGTAAATGGTACCCCAAGTATGGATGAAGACTTTAATCCAAATGGTTCTTACTTTGCTATTGAAGGAATCACAAGCGAAGATGGTCGTATCCTTGGTAAAATGGCGCATAGCGAACGTCGTGGTGATGGAGTTGCACAAAATATAGTCGGAAATCAGAATCAGTATATCTTTGAATCCGGAGTTGCATATTTTAAATAACAAGAAACTCTAATGCACAAGCAAAAAGTAATGGTTAGGCGGATACTCGCAGCCACTAATTACCGCTCTTATATTATGTTAATATGCATATATTGCTATTAACATATCATTAAGAGCGGTTTTATTATTTTTCCTTATTATACAGGGTTACATTTCATAATTTGTTATGTTAAAATAGATAGTATATTACAAATAGTGTGGAATATTTAGCAGAAAGGGTGTATTATTTTTACTGTAGAGATACTAAGATAAAATTATACACACAATGGCTACATTCTCATTTTAGCAAAAAGTGGGAATACATAACGAGGTGATAAAAAATGTGTACATTTGATATTGTAGAATCCGATTTTAATCCGACTATCTTCTTTGCCTCAAAGGAGAAAATGATAAAGAACTATGCTTATCATGATCATGATTTTGCAGAAGTTACTTTTATCCTATCAGGAAAAGGGAAGTATTATGTAGAAGGAACGACTTACGATGTCAGCGCGGGCGACATCATTATGTGTAATCCTAGCGTAAAGCATCATAATATCGTTGTTAATGAAAAAGAACCAACGGTGGAGGCGTTTGTAGGCTTTACTAACTTTCAGTTTAAAAACATGCCACCAAACTCTATCGTGTTTAGAGATGGATCCTACATTATGCATAGCTCTACTGAATTAAAGCAAGAGATGTCAAAAATTATATGGGATATGGTGGAAGAGCAGGAAGCGTGTCATGTAGGGAAGTATTTTATGCTTAAGTCCTATTTGATGCGAATGTTGTTACTCATATATCGGGAAATTGCAGGCGAAGAG
Source organism: Bacillota bacterium (assembly GCA_023434365.1). GTDB lineage: Bacteria > Bacillota > Clostridia > Lachnospirales > Lachnospiraceae > KM106-2. The sequence goes on from JAEYSV010000045.1 coordinate 18,169, forward strand.
TCTAAGGATAACCAAGCGGGGTGCAACTTTGAATCTTATAATAAGAATTATGTAGTGAAGAAGATTGTGACTTATCTTAATGAAAATTATGCGAGTAAAATTAGCCTGGATCAAATTGCACGTAACATGTATCTGAGCCCGGTATATATCTCAAAAATATTTAAAGAAGAAACTGGTGAATCTCCAATCAATTATTTGATAAAAATACGTCTTGAAAAAGCCAGAGATATCCTTGTGAGTGGAGATGCAGGTAGTATCAAACACATCGCAAACAGTGTCGGATACGATGATGTGTATCATTTTAGTAAATTATTTAAGAAGTATTATGGAATCTCACCACTCTACTATAAAAAGAACATGGTCAAATTGAAAGCTTAACTTAGAAACAAGGGCTGACTGCTATAGTCAGTCTTTTTTAGACCCATATTTGCAACGTTAAAAATGGGGCATATCAAGTAATTTTTAACAAATATTTCTGTTTTATTTTTTAAAGATTGTGCAATAATTAAGCTATGAATATGATAGAATTTATGTATCGTAAAGGGTTTTTCTTTTCAAAAATTGTTTTGTATAATTTTTGTTCGTTGAAAGGTATTAGTGATGGAACTGTATGATGCGATTAAATATAAAGGGTTAGCCAAATCCTTTAATATGGAGCTATTGGAGGAACGGCTGTTAGATAATATAAGATTATATGTAAAAAATATGAGTGGTCTTGACGGAACGAAAAATGATTTGTGTGAAATATTGACGTATGAAGAAATGAAGCAGAAAAATACGATGAATTTTGACGTAAAAGCACCATATTATTTTATTGCATCTATTCACGATGTCCAAGATGGAATGATTAATGCAGGATATCTTCTAGGGCAGTTTTTGTTGTACCTAACTTCCAAAGAAATCTCAACGAATATTTTGGGAGTAGAAAAGATTAAGTCAGAGGATACTTATTACACAGCGATTTTGGCATTTGGTCGAACAACCACTCGAATGAAATACCGGGCAAAGGCAGTTCGCAACTTACGTAGTGAAAAGTATTATGTATATCGGCAAGAAGCCAGACCAGAGATAAAACAAGTGATACGAGCTGGTGGTTATGCGCCAACCGGACTTATATTTCAACCTTATCGCTTCGTTCTCAGCAGTTCTCATTTTCACGTTATTGGAAAACGGGAGGCTATTATGACCAAGCATCAGAAAATGATGTGCTATTTTGAACTTGGGATGATGCTTAGTTATATGCAGTTACGTGCGGAAGAAATGTGGATGGATCTAACGCTGCAGAAGAGAAGTGTGGAATTAGGCAAAAATGAAAAAAATTATTTTTATATGATTACAGCGCAGCTAAAGAGCCAGGTATAATCGTTCTCTAAAACACATTATTTTCTAGTTTGTTGAATTGTGTATAAAATTCAAAAAAGTTCAAAAACTCATAAAAGGGTGTTGACATTCCGATGTAATTGTAGTATATTAGTTGATGTGCTCACAAAATAAGCAAGCACAAACACGCGCGAGTGGCTCAGTGGTGGAGTATCGCCTTGCCAAGGCGAGGGTCGCGGGTTCGAATCCCG
>JAEYSV010000057.1 GCA_023434365.1 Bacillota bacterium
GCCAAGTGGTAAGGCACGGGTCTGCAACACCCTCATCACCAGTTCAAATCTGGTTGTCGCCTCTCATAAAAGTCTTTAAATCTTTAGTGTCTAAAGGTTTAGAGACTTTTTTTAGTTTATAGGAAAGTGTACCTTAAAAATTAAAACACCATTTCTTGTAATGAGTAACGAAGCATGTTAATAGTTAAGTAATTTATACAGATCAACTATAAAATAGTATGTTTCCAAAAATAGGAAATCATGTTATAATGTACTTAATAATACACTTATCAAAAATACGTCTCCCGGCTTAGTTTTATGGGGGACTTTTGTGTATTTTGCAATCTATTGGAAAATGTAATTAAGAAGAGAAAGGAGCTAGTTATGGCATTTTGTATTTATTGTGGAAAACAGTTACTACCAGAAACAAAATACTGTATTTATTGTGGTGCAGAACAGTTACCTAAGATATACTATCCTTCTCAACCTGATAATGTAGAAAAAACATCTTCTAAACCTAAGATCATTGCTATAGTTTCACTAATAGTAGTATGTTTATTAATGGGTAGTGTGTCAACAGTTCTTATATTACAGCATAATAAGGAGGACAATAACAAAGAATTAGTCGAAACTTCAGATGAACATGTTAAGGAATTATCTAAACTTCTTGATGACAGTAATATGCTCGAAGAGATTCCAAGCGCTTTGATTAATGAGACAGACTATAAATCTGGAACAAAAGCTTTTACCATTAAGTTGGCTGACGGATTAACTGCAAGTGCAGATGAGAATGCTATGGATACAAAACGAGAAATTACTGCTAAAAGGCTTTCAGATGACGAATTACAAACAAAAATAATGGATTATCCATATGGAAGTAATTTCGTTTTAGATGGATACGAATTACATATGGGGCTTAGTGAGGAAGAGTGTATTCCAGGAGTATTGAGTTTAGAGGTAGACTTAGCATCATTGGAGATTCCCGAGATATTATGGCCATACACTAGTTTGGTTCGCTCAACGGATAGTGGGGCATATGAGCAGTTAATTACGAATGTAGATAAAGGAAAGTTAGTGGCACAGACAAACAAGAATAGCATTATTTATGTCACATTTGGACTGACATTAGGTTATTATGTTTATGATGATTTAAAAGACTACTATTTGCTGGGATCAGATAAGACATACTTTAAAACAACTATTATCCCTGGCTACGAAGTTGTATGGCCAACGGATATGCAAGTAGCAGATTACAATGAGGTAAAAGGGAAATTAAATCGTTTAGATAAGATTTTTAATGATTATGGAATTACAGCTGAAAATGGGCTAGCAAAGGAAATAATGAATAAGATAACATATCGTGGTGGTGAAAAATATCGTAGTCTAGTAAGAGGGTGTTTTAAGCAAGTTTTTGAGGATGATGAATTTCAGTCAATTCTAAAAGAGTTAGAAAACCCAGAATGGCAACAGAAATATTTCTGGCCATATGAAGTTCAAAAATCAATTGAAGCTTTAAAAGCTGCAGATCAATATTTGTATAATGAAAGATATTTTAGAAAACCTAGACATGTTGTTCGTATCGCAGTGTTAAAATCATGGCCTCATGAACCCGGTACATTTGCGCTAACATTAAATCCTACATTTGCTAGTCCAGCAATACATATTAATGCATCAACTCTTCCTCAGAATAAGCAAATGTTTGAAAGCAAACCAAATTTTTATCAAGGAGGAATAGATGAATTATATCTAACTATCGCACATGAGTTATTCCATGTCATACAGTGTGGATATATAGCGAAGGATGAAGATGCATATCTGTGGTTTTGGGAAGCAACTGCTATTGTTCTTCAAGCGGAAGCAAGAGAATACTATCTTCGTAAAAAGATTATAAAAACTCCAATATTAGATGATCCTGAAGCTTCTTATTATGAAACATTTTGTAATAGCCTAGGGTTGTTTCAGTATTGGCCATCTTCGGATTATACAGAGTCATTTAACAGAGTACAGGGTTACACAGCAGCTCACTGGATAATGTTTTTAAGAGATCGATATTATAAAAAATCAAAAGATTTATTTTTAGAACGATTAATTCGAAAGTTTTCCTGGTCAAAAGATTGTTTTATAGCTCTTCGTGATATGACTAGTTCGAGTGACGAGGTAATGAGCACTGACTTTAGTCTGTTTTGTGCAAGAGAAAATAAAAATATGCAAGCTCGGTTTTCACAGCTAATTGAAGGAGGAAAACAAGATACCAAAGGAAAGGATAAGCAATTTTATTATTTAGTAAAAGATAATGAATACTGCCTGTCGGAATCAAATCCATACGCGAAAATTGCAATTCAATATAATCCAATGTCGGTTAACTATAAGTTTTTATCGTATGATGTAAAAAATCCAGAAAGTGATAGTAATGTATTAGTAATTCGTACTGGAGAAGAAGCAATAAAAGCAGATTCAGTCATATATCGCATTCAGGAAAATAAAGATACAGATTTTAAGGTTACAGGAAGTGGATTATATAAGGTGATAAAAGGAAAGCAAAAAGGAACTGCATGTGTTCAGGAAATACATAGTTATACAAATCAAAGTAGTATTAAGAATGTTAAGAGTTATTATGATGCTATCTTAATGACTAAGCCAATGGCACCAATCGTCGAATTAAAAGATAATGAGTTAATAATTGGTGTGGCAGGAGATACTTTATTATATGAGAAAAATATAGTAACTGGATTTCGGATTTCTGTAGCAACACCAAATGGATCAGCTATGGAATTTATCACAAAGGAAAAGGAATTAAGAATTCCTTTAACGACCAGCGGTGATATTGATTGGGAGATGGCTGATACACTCAATTATGAAGCGATGGCACGTGCTGCAGATGTTTTAAATAATAATACAGAAAAAAGTTATGTAGTAAGGGTTACGGAAATGATAGAAATTTCTGAGAATGATGTAATATACGGACCGGTAGGCAAGGAAACTAGTTCAGTAATTGATACGGGGTTAACATCAAATGTAAATCTTATAGGTAATTGGAGTGGAGATATGCTCGGTGTAGGTGAAATAACCGTACAGATTACAGATGGTGAGGAAGGACATGATTATACTATTTATATTAGTATATACGAAGATATTAAGTTCTATGGAGATAATGCTGGGAATGGTACCGTCTCACTAACTGGCCCTATAGAATCAACCATAGTAGTTAACTCTGAAAAGGAGCTATATTTAGTAGCACCACCAGTTACATTGCATCGGTAAAATTAATTATAGTTAAAGTATATATGCAGATAAAATGAAATTAATAGAAAGTGAGGCGTTATAATGGAAGTTCGTTTTTGTGGGAATTGTGGGAATTTACTTGATACAAATACTGGACAATGTCCACGGTGTGGATGGAAAATTCCAAGCAATCAAATAATATTGGATAATCCAAACAATAATATACCATCAACCCCAGTTAATCCTCAGTTAGAAAATATACAATCAAATCAGCCATATACATCATATACATATGCACAGCAACAGTTTCCTACATATAATAATCAACTAATAAATACAAAAGGGAAAAAAAGAAAAAAAGGACTTATCATAGGATTAACAATAGGTTTCGCTATATTAATATTATCCATTATTATACTATTTTTGGTGTTTAAAGATAATAATGATAATGGAATGACATCAAGTGGAGAAAATATTGTTAAAGATGCAACCTTAGGTGATATATCAGGAGACTGGGTAGGAACAATGAAGTGTACTAATATCGAAAATCTTGATAAAGTTCCTGCTGAAATGATGCCTTCGAATGCAATTGAAGTGTTTAAAGAATACCAAAAAGAATCACATCCGTTCTCAATGAGTATTGAGGAAGATGGAGAATGGAAAATTGAATTAACTATGCCAATGAATGAAATATCAGATATAAGAAGCAGCGATTTTGATAAAGAAATATCAGATATTCGAATAAGGCTGATAGAGGGCAAATTTAATGTGTCTCAGAAGGCTTTAGAGGATGGAAATGAAATGGAGTTAAGTTTTAATGGTACAGTTACAGAAAAAAATAATAATATGCGAATTGATGGAAAAATTAAAATGTCAATGCAATTAAGTGGTGACATTATAGTTTCACTAGAATTTGAGTATACATCAACAAAAAATGAAAACATGATGAGCAGTTCTAAACCTCAAAAGACGGAAACAAGTGAAAAGCCATTTGTTTCAGAAAAACCAGTGGATACAGTTAATCCAGTGTATTCTGAGGGACCTAAAATTTCAGAAACACCAATTCATTCGAAGGAACCAGAAACGTCAGAGATACCGATAATATCGCCACCCCCAGAAACACCTAATACTTCTGATATTCCGATAACAACTTCAACACCAGAGATACCTAAAGATCCAATTACCATATTAGATAATGTTAGCGGTGAATATCATGGAGTATGGTTGGATAAAGACACAAACTCTCTAGAAGAAGTAAATATAGTTATTACTAATGAGGGTAGAACAATGGGAGTGTATATTGAGAATTTAACGAATAATGAGGTACTTTTAGAGTATTTGGCTCAGCCAAATAGTTATGATCCACAGCTGGGGTACTTTAGTATTCAAGAAGAAAGCGCAATTGGAGTATATAGTATTGATATCTTCTTTTACCTGGATGGAAATCGAATTTTACTATATGGTGAGTTCACTCATGGTGATATGCAAGCTACCTTTTCTAATGATGTTCAATAAAAGGACAAATGAGAAGCTGTAAATCTTAAATCAGTACATACATGTATTGTATGTTGCTATTTTATGTTGGTTCTTGTAAAATAGCTAGTATGGTTATTGGGCAAAATGGAATAGAACACGACGAGGATCTAACATGGAAAAACGATATTTAGAATTGCTAGCCAAGGAATATCCAACAATTGAAGCTGCAATGACAGAAGTAATTAACTTAAATGCTATTAAATGTTTGCCAAAAGGGACAGAGTATTTTTTTAGTGATTTACATGGAGAATATGAAGCTTTCCTGTTTTTGTTAAAAAGTGCTTCTGGTGTAATTCGAACAAAAATTGATGAATTATTTAGTCGCACAATAAGCAAAGAAGAAAGAGAATTTCTTGCTGAATTAATCTACGAACCAGAACGGTCATTTTGCAAGAAGAATGCCCCTATTGAGAATAAGGAAGACTGGTTCGAGATAACAATATATCGATTGATTCAGGTATGTCGAACATGTTCGAGTAAATATACCAGGTCAAAAGTAAGAAAAAAGATGCCACCAGAGTATGCTTACATTCTTGATGAATTGCTTCATGCAGAAGAGGGATTTGATAAAAACCATTATTACCAAAGCATTATTCACAGCATCGTAGAAATTGGGAATAGCGAACAATTTATTAGAGCTATATGTAAGCTGATTCAGGATTTGTGTATTGATAATTTGCATATCATAGGTGATATTTATGACAGAGGACCCAGACCTGACATTATTATGAATGAGTTGAGAAGTTTTCACGATGTGGATATTCAATGGGGAAACCATGATATTTCCTGGATGGGCGCTTCGTGTGGTAATTTAGCTCTGATTGCTAACGTGATTCGTATGGCGATTCGATATTATAACTTTGATCTTATAGAGGATGGGTATGGGATTAGTTTGCGTAATCTTGCTATGTTTGCGTCAGAGACATACAAAGATGACCCATGTAAACGTTTTATACCGAGTGTTTGGGATCATAATAAGTACGCACCTGTTACGTTATCGCTTGCTGCGAAAATGCATAAAGCAATTGCTATCATTCAGTTTAAGCTAGAGGGACAATTAATTGCAAATCATCCGGAGTATGAGATGCAAGATCGAGATTTATTAAGTTCTGTCGACTTTCGTACGGGGAAAGTCAAAATTGGTGACGATATATATGATATGGAGGATTTGTATTTTCCTACAATAAATGCAGATAAGCCACTGGAGCTTACACAACAGGAGCAGGAATTAATGCAGATATTCAAGAATAGTTTTCGCCATAGTAAAACGTTGCATTCCCATATGCGCTATTTATACTCTCATGGTAGTATGTATAGGTGTGTTAATGGAAATCTGTTATACCATGGCTGTATCCCTATGAAGAAGAATGGTGAGTTTGAAACAGTAGAAATTAATGGACAGAAGGTAAAAGGAAAAGAACTACTTGATTGTATTAATGATGTCGTAAATCGGGCATATTTTGCTAAAGAGGGAACAAAAGAAAAGGACGAAGCAGCAGACTTTCTATGGTATTTATGGTGCGGGAAAAAGTCACCTTTGTTTGGAAAGAGTAAACTAGCAAGCTTTGAACAATATTTTATCGCCGATACAAAAGTTGCAAGAGAGGTCTATAATCCATATTTTAATTGGAGCGAAAAAGAAGAAGTGTGCAAACGTATTTTGCAGGAATTTTCATTAAGTACTAACTATGGGCATATTATTAATGGCCATGTACCTGTAAGAATGAAAGAAGGAGAAAGCCCAATCAAGGCAAATGGTAAATTATTTATTATTGATGGAGGAATTTCTAAAGCATATCGATCAAAAACAGGCATCGCAGGGTACACTTTAATATATAGCTCTAGTAGCATTAAATTAGCAAAGCATACTGTAGAGAGTCTTTCAATTAACACAGAGGATACAGTTACTATACACAGAAAAGCTCCGACGGTGGAGGTAATAGAACATATGAATCCTAGGATTACAGTTGCTATGACGGATATTGGAAAAGAGCTGACTAGACAAGCACATGAATTAATGGAACTAATTCACGCGTATCGTGAAGGAAATATTCAAGAAAAGCGGATCAAATAATAAGGAACATCAGTCTTAAGATTTTTATGGACTGATGTTCCTCTTTATTTAATTGTAGAGTTATTCTTGATAATATTTATTTAAGTAGTCTTGTTCTGGCATTGGTTTTGCGTACAGATAACCTTGTGCTAGGTTACAATTAATAGATCGAAGGAAGTCAGCTTGTTCTTCCGTTTCTACCCCTTCTGATACAATATCCATCTGGAGTTCTTTTGCCATTTTAACAACATTTGTTATTACTATTCGCTCGCGGTCTGTTGAGGATCCTTGTTGGAAGAAATCTTTATCTAGTTTAATTATATCGAATGGTAACTTACGTAACAAATTCAATGATGACAAACCGGAACCAAAATCATCCATAGACAGTTTAAAGCCCATTTGATGCAATTTAAATAAAATGGTATACATAAAACTATCATTTGCTGCAAGGGCACTTTCCGTTAATTCTATTTCAAGTAAATTCGCTGGTATTTGATACTTTTCAATAATAGTGTGTAATTTACCAATCATTTCTCCATTACTTAAGTGAAGCCTTGAAAAATTGATACTAACTGGATATGGATTTAAACCCTTGTCTAATATTGAACGAAGGTGCTCGCAAACTTTTTCAAACACATAGAAATCCAGTTTAAGGATAAAATGATTGTCTTCAAAAATTGGAATAAAGCTACCCGGATAAAGGAGTTCTTTTCCCTTAAGGTTCCACCGAACTAATGCTTCTGCCCCATAGATTTCATTATTTTTTAAGTAGACTTTCGGTTGATAGTAAACCACAAATTCATTGTTTTTCAAAGAATCTTCCATTAAATCTTCTATTTCATGCTGCTTCATTAAGCTACTTTTCATTGACTCATTAAAAAAGACAAATCTTGATTTATGTCTGCTGACAACAGATTTGCGAGCCATATTAGCACGATCTATGTTAACTGTCATAGGACTATCATCAACAATAGGATATAGACCAATTATAATGGAGATACGGTAGTTGTCACTTTCAGTTTTAGGGATTTCATTCATTTTCTTGTTTAAATATTTTATTTTTGTTAGAAAACGATCAGCGTCATTATACTTAAATAGAGCAACAAATTTATCTGCGGTAACTCGACCAAATAGTTCGTCCTCTTCAGTTAGATAATCTAATATATTGGAACACTCAATTAGTATCTTATCACCTTCGGAATATCCATAAGTATCGTTAATGAGTTTAAACATGTCAATATCAAGATAGGCCAAAATGTAAGAGTTTTCAGGGTGTTCGCTAATAAGATCATGCGCCAAGTCGGTGAAAGCAAACAAATTATATGCCCCTGTTAAAGGGTCTGTTTTAGTTATAATCTGGGCATGTTCCTGGGTTCTTAACTTAGTTAGATAACCTCCAATTATTTTGCTTATCAGTGCTAACGAATCCAGTTCATTTTGCATCCAAATACGATCCTCTCCTTGATAACCAAAGAGGAGGTAACCATTAATGGCACCACTATCGTAGATAGGACAAACAAGTAAACCACTTATTGCATCACTTGCAAAAACCTGGGATAGAGTAGATAGTATTTTTTGTATCTGTTCTCGGTTCGTTGTACTAAAAGCTCCTTTATTCTGATGAATGAGTGACTCTAAACCGATAAGTTGTTGCATAGAAATTTCTTCATACTTATTAAATAGTTTACATGTGTTACTAAACCATTCATAACTGATATGCCCGTGAGAGTAGTCTCCTTCATATTCAATTATATTTATTGTTCTCAAGCGATAAAAGTTACCAATCAAACCAAGAATCATATTTAGTGAGATTTCAATATTTCTGGCATCAAATAAAATATCTACGGTATTAGTTACAATGGTGGCATCAATTACAGAGTGTTCGCTTAAGAAATTGGTGTGCGGTAAATCATCCAAATCATCTTTATTTATATAGTTAACAGGAATAAGACTATCATCATAAATTAAAATGCTATTATTGCCGTTTGCTTTAGCGTAATAAAGAGCGGTATCAGCCATCTCTAGCAGCATACTAAAATTGTTTGCGTGATTTGGTGCAAGTGAAATACCAATACAACCTGAAACATTATATTCACTATTCGTATTCAGTATTGTTTCATAAATAACACTAAGTAACATTTCAGCCTGTTGAATCAGATAGTCATTACTTGGTACTTGATAAAAGAAAAGGATAAACTCATCTCCACCAAAACGACCAACCAAGCAGGTATCACTACTAAAATATTTGAAAATTCTACTTGAAAACTCGGATAAAAATGCATCGCCAAATACGTATCCAAATGTATGATTTATGCTCTTAAAATGATCCAGGTCAAGTAACACAAGCGCTTGTGTTGAACCTTCGCACGAACTAGCCAAATAACTGTTTATTTTTCGACTAATTGTTTTACGATTAATGAGTTTTGTAAGAGAATCTTTTTCAATGCTATCTTTAATTGCACTTAGCTCTTTTCTCTTATTATCGATATTAATAGTTTGACCAACAATCATGATAGGCTGATTAAAATTATCGTAAAGTGTCGTGCCTGATAATTCAAACCAAGTATAATTTTGCGATAAATCTTTTGCACGAATTTCACAACTAATGTTTTGATTACCGTTCATTAATGATTGATAGAATTGTTGAAATATAACAAAATCATCAGGATGTATAACATTCGCCGTTGTAATATAATCAGTATAGTTATTCATGAATGCACTTCCAGTATATATTCCGAGGTCAGGATCGGACTTAGTTAGCGTATCCTTCTTAATATCATATTCCCAAATGACACTGCTACTAAGGGAGAAAATACTTTTATAGCGCGAGTTTTCCAATGCTACACGAGCCCTTTCTCGCCGTAGGTTAACTCCTGAATATATTAGTAAAATGATAATTAATGCTAATAGGATAATAATTGAAGTTAATATGCTATAAAAAAGATTACGGCTTTTATCAATACTAGTAAGTAACTGAGTGTCCGGTAATTCCTCTTTGGATGTAATATTTAGAAGGGAATAACCTGACATACCCAAAGGTCTTGAGGTAAGATAATACGTCTGATTGGAATATGAACCAGAAAATGAAGAACTTTTGCCAGATGTAATATTATTTTTGAATTTATCTAACGATATGGAATTGGTATCCCCTGTAGTCTGAAGTATAGATGGCAGAGAAAGATTAGAGCCTTTATACGTAGTTAGCATATCTAACTGATTATTTATGATACAAGCAAAACCACCGCCAGGATATAGTTTATCGTTAATTAAACTACAAAAGGAGTTACCGTCCATATAGAGATAAAGAATACCCACTGCTGATTTATCTCTATAAATAGGAACTGCATATGCAACATAAAGTGAATTATAGTTGTTATAATATAAAGTATAGTTGCGATTGAGAATAATCCCTTCAATAATCATTTTATTAAAGGAAGTAATTTGTGGGGAGCCTAGAAGTTTATCTAGACTTTCTCCATAAAGATAGTTAATACTTGCTTTTTCGCCAGGAAGCATTTCCTTATATAATCGGTCTACATTAGTTTTTATATAAGTAAGGTCTTTGTCTTCTAGCTGCTTACTTATCGCACTAAGGCCAGAAATCATATTATCACGATATTGATTTAATGAATCGAGGGTCTGAGTGGTTTCTTTTTCTAAGCTTGTAACGATAGCAGAGCTAACGGTGCTCTGCAAATTGTTATTAAACATTAAGGTATTAGCTATTATAACCATCATAGCAGCTATAATGACTGTAAGGATAATATATGTAATCGGCTTATATTTATTTTTTTTCATCGGAAATAAATACCTTTCTAATATAGAATTCTTTCTTAATATAGTTTTGTCATAATAATAATAAAAATTCTATAACGAAAACTATCTTTTACGTATATCGACAAAGCTCGAATGTTTATTAACTATACATTAGTGGAATTATAAAAATGCACTTGACATCCTTGATATATATGTTATAGTTGATATAGAACAAATAAGCAAAACAGGAGGGAGTATTAGTGAATATCAATCGATTTACCCAAAAGTCATTAGAGGCTGTTAAGAAGTGTGAGCACATTGCCTATGAGTATGGTAATCAAGCAATTACACAGGAACATTTTCTTTATAGTTTACTTACAATTGAAGACAGTCTTATTAAAAAACTAATTAGCAAAATGAATATCTCCGTTGAATCATTAATTCAATCAGTTGAAAACTTGATTGGAAAGCTTCCTAAGGTAACTGGAGGAGAACTCTATATAAACAATGAGTTAAATAAAGTGTTAATCTATGCAGAAGAAGAAGCAAAACGGATGGGCGATGAGTATGTTTCTGTTGAGCATCTATTTTTAAGTATGGTAAAAGCTCCGAGTAAGGATGTAAAAGAACTGTTTAAACAGTATGAGATTACTAAAGATGCTTTTTTAGCTGCATTATCAACGGTTAGGGGTAATCAGAAAATTACTAGTGATAATCCAGAGGATACGTACGACACGTTAAACAAGTATGGCTATGATTTGGTAGAGCGTGCAAGAGAACAAAAGTTAGATCCAGTAATTGGGCGTGATAACGAAATACGAAATGTCATTCGAATTCTATCTAGAAAGACGAAAAATAATCCAGTACTGATAGGAGAGCCAGGGGTAGGAAAAACTGCTGTAGTGGAAGGGCTTGCTCTTCGTATAGTTAGAGGGGATGTTCCTGAAGGGTTAAAGGGAAAACGTATTTTTTCGTTAGACATGGGGTCATTGGTTGCTGGTGCAAAATATCGTGGTGAGTTTGAGGAACGTCTTAAAGCAGTGTTAGAGGAAGTGAAGCGAAGTGAGGGTCAGATTATCCTTTTTATCGATGAACTTCATACTATTGTCGGTGCTGGGAAAACTGATGGAGCAATGGATGCAGGGAACTTGCTTAAGCCGATGCTTGCCAGAGGTGAATTACACTGCATTGGAGCGACTACATTAAATGAGTATCGACTTTATATAGAAAAAGACGCTGCCTTAGAACGACGTTTCCAACCAGTTCTTGTAGATGAGCCAACGGTAGAGGACACTATATCTATTTTACGAGGATTAAAGGATCGTTATGAAGTATATCATGGTGTAAAAATAAATGATGCTGCATTGGTTCATGCTGCAGTATTATCAGATCGCTATATCAGTGATCGCTTTTTGCCTGACAAAGCCATCGACTTAGTGGACGAGGCTTGTGCATTAATAAAAACCGAATTGGATTCCATGCCTCAAGAACTCGATGACATTAGCCGTCGTATTATGCAGATGGAAATTGAGGAGGCTGCCTTAAAAAGGGAAGAGGACAATCTGAGTAAAGAACGGTTAATGGAACTTCAAAGAGAGTTAGCAGAACTGCGTGATGAGTTTTCAATAGCCAAAGCAAAGTGGGATAGCGAGAAATCAGCAGTTGAGCAAGTTCAGCACATTAAGGAAGAAATTGAAGAGGTGCAAAATCAAATTCAAATAGCCGAACGTAATTATGACCTGAATAAAGCAGCAGAGTTACAATATGGAAGGCTTCCAGAGCTAAAAAAACGTCTTCAACTAGAGGAAGATCGTATTAAGTCAAATGAACACACTTTAGTTCATGAGAATGTATCAGAAGAAGAGATTGCTAAGATAGTAGCACGTTGGACAGGGATTCCTGTGGTAAAGCTTACAGAAAGTGAAAGAACTAAAACTCTTCACCTGGCTGAGGAACTTCATAAACGTGTTATTGGGCAGCAGGAAGGGGTAGAAAAGGTAACGGATGCAATCCTTCGTTCTAAAGCAGGTATTAAAGATCCAAGCAAGCCAATTGGTTCTTTCTTATTCCTTGGCCCAACAGGTGTAGGAAAAACAGAACTTGCTAAAACACTAGCTGCCAGTTTGTTTGATGATGAGTCAAATATGGTCCGAATCGATATGAGTGAATATATGGAGAAGCACTCTGTTGCTAGATTAATTGGAGCACCTCCGGGATATGTTGGATATGAAGAAGGTGGACAATTAACTGAGGCGGTACGCAGAAAGCCATATAGTGTAGTATTATTTGATGAAATAGAAAAAGCACATCCAGATGTGTTTAATGTATTATTACAAGTACTCGATGATGGACGAATTACAGATTCGCAAGGTAGAACGGTAGACTTTAAGAATACTATTATCATTTTAACATCGAATATTGGATCTTCTTATCTATTAGAGGGAGTGAAAGAAAATGGAATAATAGAGGAAGCTGTAGAGCAACGCGTGATGGAGCAGTTAAGAATGCAATTCCGACCCGAATTTTTAAATCGTTTGGACGAAATTATTATGTTCCGTCCATTGAGTAAAGAAAATATTAATGGGATTGTTAATCTATTATTAGCAGAATTAAACGAACGTTTAAAAGAGAAAGAATTAACAGTAGTGTTAAGTCAAAAAGCAAAACAATGGATAGTAGATCGCGCTTATGATCCTGCTTTTGGTGCAAGGCCTCTTAAACGTTTTTTACAAAAGCATGTTGAAACAGTTACTGCTAGATTAATTTTAGGAGGAGAAGTACTTTCTGGAAGTCAAATTTTTATCGACTTGGAAAATGATCAATTAAAAGCAAATTGCAAATAAGGTTTGAAATTTCTTTCATTATTTCAAGGATTAACTAATAAAGACTGAAATTTCCTTGACAAACTATTTTCTTTAACGTATACTTGTCAAATGGATATTTTGCAGATTATTCGAAATAAAAAGTTGTTATTTTGTAAATACTGAATAATGTGAGTGATAAAGCTCTTGGTCCCGTTGGTCAAGGGCTTTTTTATGGCAAAGGAATAATCAGTAATCAGCCATAAGAGTTGTGAACCAATGAAAGGATTATATATTATATGGAAACTATAAGATTTGAAGAATTACAATTAGACCCAGCAATTTTGAGGGCAGTTGAGGATATGGGATTTGAACAGGCAAGCCCAATCCAGGCAAAAGCAATTCCTGTTGTTTTAGCAGGTGGAGATATTATTGGACAAGCACAGACAGGGACAGGAAAAACAGCAGCATTTGGGATACCATTGTTGCAGAAAATCAATCCTAAAAGTAGTAAATTACAGTCTATTATACTTTGTCCAACGAGAGAGCTTGCAATTCAGGTATCAGAGGAAATCAGAAATTTAAGTAAATATATGCATGGAATTAAAGTGCTTCCTATCTATGGAGGACAGGATATTACGAAACAAATCCGTTCACTTAAAGCAGGGGTACAAGTAATGGTAGGAACTCCAGGCCGTGTGATGGATCATATGCGTCGAAAAACAGTCAAATTCGATCATGTTAATATGGTTGTTCTTGACGAGGCAGATGAAATGCTTAACATGGGATTTCGTGAAGATATCGAAACTATCCTAAAGGAAGTTCCAGAGGAAAGACAGACAGTGCTGTTCTCAGCAACAATGCCAAAGCCTATTATGGATATCGCTACGATGTACCAGAAGGATGCCCAAATTATTAAGGTAGTCAAAAAAGAATTAACAGTTCCTATGGTGGAACAGTTTTACTATGAAGTACGTCCAAAGAACAAATTGGAAACACTATCTAGACTACTTGATATGTATGATCCAAAACTTTCGGTTGTATTCTGTAATACAAAACGTATGGTGGAAGAAACCGTAGAAGGATTAAAGGGACGTGGATATTTTGCTGAAGCACTTCATGGTGATATGAAGCAGCTACACAGAGACCGCGTTATGAATGGTTTTAGATCTGGTAAAGTAGATATTCTGGTTGCTACGGATATTGCGGCAAGAGGAATAGACGTAGATGATGTAGAAGCAGTATTTAATTATGACGTTCCACAAGACGATGAATTCTATGTTCACCGTATTGGGAGAACCGGACGCGCGGGCAGAACCGGTCGTGCTTTTACCTTGGTCGTTGGTAGAGAGGTATATAAATTAAAAGATATTCAGCGTTACTGTAAAACCAAAATTATTGCACAACCAATTCCGACCTTAAATGATGTTACCAAATTAAAAGCGGACAAAATTTTGGATCAGGTAACAGAAATGATTGGTAGTTTGGATTTATCAAAAATGGTTACCATGATTGAGGAAAAAGTAAATGAAGAAGATTACACATCACTGGATGTAGCAGCAGCATTTTTAAAAATGATGATGGGTGAAACAAGCGAAATCATTGAGGAATCAAAAAAAGATTTTGGTGATACTGGTGCTTCAAAAGGAATGGTAAGATTATTCTTAAATCTTGGAAAAAAAC
This sequence comes from Bacillota bacterium, assembly GCA_023434365.1. Classification (GTDB taxonomy): domain Bacteria; phylum Bacillota; class Clostridia; order Lachnospirales; family Lachnospiraceae; genus KM106-2. The sequence continues at coordinate 15,031 of JAEYSV010000057.1, forward strand.
AAAACATTCGTCCTGGAGATATTGTTGGAGCAATTGCAGGGGAAACAGGCATGTCTGGAAGTCTAATTGGTTCTATCGATATGTATGACCGTTATACGTTTGTTGAAATCCCAAAGGAATATGCATATGATGTAATTAATGTGATGAAATCAGCTAAAATAAAAGGTAAAACAGTGAACTTAGAACCTGCAAACCGTAAATAGAATTTATTATAAAACCCTTTTTCGTAATTTGAAAAAGGGTTTTTATTATACAAGGAATTACATTGAGAAATATTTGACAAAGTACTATAATAGTGTTATTAAAGAGTAATTAGGCTGTTTTATAATATTATTATAAGCGTAGGCTAAGTGGTGTCAGGAGGATGAAGCATGAAAGCGTGTTACTTTATGGGCAACCGAAAATTTGAAGTCAAAGAGGTAAATAAACCAGAGGTTATGCCAGGTTGGGCTCTGGTTAAGAATATGTGCTGTGGAGTGTGTGGAACTGATGTACATATTTATCATGGTGAACCAGGTTCAGCGGATGTAGTGCCTCCTATTGTACTTGGACATGAATATTCTGGTATTGTTGAGGCAATAGGTAGTGAAGTTACCAATGTAGTTGTTGGAGACCACGTGACAATTGATCCTAATATTTATTGTGGTGAGTGTAGTTATTGTCAAAATGGAAAGAAACAATTATGCGAAAAAATGCAGGCTGTTGGTGTAACAATGGATGGAGGATTTGCAGAGTATAGTTTAGTCCCATCCGGTCAACTCTTCCGATTAAATAAAGATATTCCATTTGAGTTTGGAGCAATGGCAGAGCCAATTGCATGTTGTATACATGGAATCGATTTGGCTAAGATAAAAGTCGGACAATCAGTATGCATCGTTGGTGGTGGAGCGATAGGATTAATTATGGCTCAGTTAGCCAAATTGTCAGGTGCATCAATTGTTATTGTTAGTGAACCAAGCAAAAAACGAAGAGAGATTGCTATGGAAGTAGGAGTTGACTTAACTGTAAACCCTTTCGAGGAGAACTATACTGATGTGGTTCGAGAATTTACAGGCGAAGACGGAGTGGATGTTGTAATTGAATGTGTAGGCAATATACCTGCAGTTCAAAGTGCTTTTGACTTGGCCAAAAAAGGTGCGATGATTCTGCTGTTTAGTGTTCCCAAGGTGGATGCGGTGTACCAGCTAAAGTTATTTGATATATTTAAAAAAGAGTTGACTGTTAGAGGGTCTTTTGTAAATCCTGATACTCATTTACGAGCAGTATCGCTGATCAATGCAGCGAAGATTAATCTGACGCCAATAATTACTCATTTTTACTCTATAGAGGAAGTAGAGCAGGCCATTTTTATGCAAATGAATGATGAGTCAGTAAAAGTAATAGTTAATTGTAAATAAATATACATACAAATGTCGCGTTTAAATGTGCAGACTAATTATCATAAATGTGGTTACTAAGTTTTACAGGAGAGTAGCATAATGAAAAGGAGTACTTATTGACATGAAAAAAAACATTACAATGAAAGACATTGCTACTAAATTAAATATCAGTACCGTAACTGTTTCCAAAGCATTAACAGATAAAGAGGGAGTTGGAGATGAGTTAAGAAGAAAAATTAAAGAACTTGCTGATGAAATGGGATATCGCTATAACTCACTTGCCAGAGATATGAAAGAAGGAAAGAGCTCCAACATAGGAATTATTGTATCGGAGCGATTTATGAAAGAATATGGCTTTTATATGAATGCATATGGATATTGTGTAAAAGCATTGGCAGCCCATAATTATTATGGAATTATGGAAATTATCAGTACACAGATGGAAGCTGATTTGGTTGTTCCTAATGTGCTACGTGATAATAAAGTGGATGGGCTTATTATGTTAGGCCAGGTGAGCGCAGAATATCTACACATTATAAAAGCTAGTTCTCTTCATTTTGTCCAACTCGATTTTTATAACGAACGCGAGGAAGCAGATGCTATTTTAAGTGATAATCTGTATGGATCTTATGTAACCACTAATTATTTAGTAGAATTAGGACACAAAAAAATTGGTTTTGTTGGAAACAAGATGGCAACCAGTAGTATTTTAGATCGATATTTGGGGTATTATAAAGCATTGCTGGAAAATGATTTGTCGTTTAGAGAGGAATGGATAATTAAGGACCGAAATATTAATGGAGAGTTTGTTGATCTTATATTGCCTGATACTATGCCGACGGCTTTTGTCTGTAATTGTGATGAAGTTGCTTATCATTTAGTAAGAAAACTAAAAAATGAGGGCTATATAATTCCAGAGGATGTATCTGTTGTGGGTTTTGATAATTTTATTTACTCAACCTTATCTTCTCCTGCAATAACGACATTTGAAGTGGATATGAAGGCTATGGCAGAAATAGCAGTGGAGACGATTGTAAAAAGAATTGAAAAGCCATCGCAGTCAAATAGTCGTAAAGTAGTGAGTGGAAAGATAATTATTAGAGATTCTTGTGCTCCTCCTAGAAATGAGTAGGGGCATGGAAAATCATTGCTTTTCAAGATTAGGTGCGATATAATATATTCGTTAGGTTATCGTTAACCTAATTACTGTGTTTGTAGTTTTAAGTGATACATTTGGCAAAATGAGTACGCGAAACTATTAGTTTAAGGAGGCAAACAAAATGTTAGTTGCAGAAGTTTCAAAGCATGTTAAGGAAGACATTATTCCTTATTGGATGAATTTGAAAGATGAACAATATGGTGGTTTTTTTGGGTATGTAGGTTATGATATGTCTGTTAATAAGATGGCAGAAAAAGGTGGTATACTAAATAGCCGTATTTTATGGTTTTTTTCGAATGCCTATTTAACATTGAAAGACGAGAAAAGCTTAGAATGCGCAAAGCATGCATACGATTTTTTGAAAAACCATTGTTATGATAAAGAATATGGTGGAGTATTCTGGTCTGTTACCTATGATGGAAAACCGGAGGATGATTCAAAGCATACATATAACCAGGCATTTGCAGTATATGCGTTATCTTCCTATTATGATGCTTCAGGAGATAGAGAGGCACTAGAACTTGCTTATCAGATATATCGTATCATTGAGGAAAAGTGTACGGATGAGATTGGATATATGGAAGCATTTAATCGCAAGTTTGAATTGGTTGACAACGAAAAGCTATCTGAAAATGGTTTGATAGCAAGTAAAACATACAATACGCTATTGCATGTTTTTGAGGCATATACGGAGTTGTATCGTGTAACAAAAGACAATGAAGTTGGCAATAGATTAAAATGGATTGTTGATCAATTTGCTACGGTACTTTATAATCCAGATCGTCGAATCATGGAAGTATTTTTTGATGCAAATATGAAAACAATTAGTGATTTACATTCATTTGGCCATGACATTGAGACTACTTGGCTGTTAGATCGCGGTGTTGATATTTTGGGTGACCAAGAATACATTGATAAGATTAGACCAGTTACGAAAGAGTTAGCTGACTGTATATTAGAGGTTGCATTTGATGGACAATCCCTAGATAACGAAAAGTTTCATGGTGAAGTAGATACTACAAAAATCTGGTGGGCTCAAGCAGAGGCGGTAGTAGGCTTTATAAATGCTTATGAGAAGATGCCTGAAAAGAAAGAATATCTAGAAACTGCAAAAACTATCTGGGAGTTTATTAAAAAGTATCTGATTAATAAAGAAGCAGGATCAGAATGGAACTGGGATGTAGATGCTAATGGCGTTCCTAAAAGCAAGAGAGAGTTTGTTGGTATCTGGAAATGCCCATATCATAATGGAAGAATGTGCTTTGAATTAATAAATAGAGGGATTAACTAAGGTAGTATCTGAAATAAATAGAGAATTAAATCAGTATAAGTTAATAAAGTGAATAGATAAGCAGAATAAAGGAGATTTGTTATGCATCCAAAATATTATGTAGAGCTTGAAAAATATAATAAGCTTATTGAAAGAAAGAATGTTGAAAGTGATTTTTATAATGGTTGTTTTGATCGTTATGAATATCCGGTATTAACGAATGAACATATACCAGTATATTGGAAGTATGATTTAGATGAGAAGACTAATCCATATTTTATGGAACGCCTTGGTGTGAACGCGGTGTTTAATTCTGGTGCTATTTATTTAGATGGAAAGTACTACTTAGTAGCGCGAGTAGAAGGGAATGACCGTAAATCTTTCTTTGCTGTAGCAGAAAGTGATAGTGCAATAGATGGATTCAAATTCTGGGATTACCCGATTCTTCTTGAAGACATTGTTCCAGAAGAAACAAATGTATATGATATGAGACTTACCCAGCATGAAGATGGTTATATTTATGGTGTATTCTGCTCAGAAAGTAAAGATAATACTTCAAATGATTTATCCGCAGCAAGAGCAGAAGCTGGTATAGTTCGTACAAAAGATTTAAAGACATGGGAAAGATTAAATAACTTAAAAACATTAAGAAGTCCTCAGCAGCGAAATGTTGTACTTCACCCAGAATTCGTAAATGGTAAATATGCATTCTATACTAGACCAATGGATGATTTTATTGAAACAGGTTCAGGTGGAGGAATCGGATACGGATTATGTGATGATATCACTAATGCAGTCGTTGATGAAGAAATAATGACGAGTACAAGAAAATATCATACAATTACTGAAGCAAAGAATGGTGCAGGTGCTGTACCTATTAAAACAGAACGTGGATGGATTCATGTAGCACATGGAGTTCGCAATACGGCAGCAGGCCTTCGTTATGTAATATATGTGTTTGCTACATCACTAGAGGATCCTTCCAAAGTAATCGCTGAACCAAGCGGATTCTATATTGCTCCACTAGGCGAGGAAAGAGTTGGGGATGTTAGTAATGTAGTATTCACTAATGGTGCTATTGTAGATGATAACAATGATATTTATATCTATTATGCATCGAGCGATACTAGATTGCATGTTGCGCATACAACAATTGATAAATTGATTGATTATACCTTTAATACTCCGACAGATCCGCTTAGAAGTGTTGATTGTGTAAAACAACGTAGTGAACTGATTAAAAAAAATTTGGAATTGTTAAATAAATAAAAAAACGGATGCTCTTTAGGTTTTCCTAAGGAGCATCCGTTTTTTTTGGGGGGGGGTTGAGAAGATTCTATTTAAATTTAGGAGTAGGTATTGTTAGAAACAAATACAATTAGTTACCAAAATATCTGTTTAGTAAGCCTTCAAAAGCTTTTCCATGTCTAGCTTCGTCTTTTGCCATTTCATGTACGGTATCATGAATAGCATCTAGGTTTGCTTCTTTAGCACGTTTAGCTAAGTCAAATTTACCAGCAGTAGCGCCATTTTCGGCTTCAACTCGCATTTCTAAGTTTCTCTTAGTGGAAGCGGTAACAACTTCTCCAAGTAACTCAGCAAATTTACTAGCGTGTTCTGCTTCTTCATAGGCTGCCTTTTCCCAGTAAAGTCCAATTTCAGGATAGCCTTCTCTATGTGCTACTCTAGCCATTGCAAGGTACATACCAACTTCCATGCATTCGCCATTAAAGTTAGCTCTCAAATCTTCAACAATGTCTTCACTAACGCCTTGTGCTACGCCTACAACATGTTCTGTTGCCCATGATTTTTCACCTGATTGAAGAGTAAACTTCTCAGCACCTACACCACAAGTTGGACATTTATCTGGAGCAGCCTCTCCTTCATGAACATAACCACAAACACTACATACATATTTCTTCATAATCTTATTCTCCTTTAATATTTATATATTCTAAATTAATTTACTAAGTATGATAACAATTATCTTTAAATCAATAATCGTTACTGTTATTATTATATTATAATAAATAGTTAGTAATGTCAACCCTTTTTAAAAAATTTTTGAAAATTTATGTTATCACTTTAACTTAGAAAGCCACCATTATGATACGAAAAAAAAGAACGCATTAGCGTTCTTTTTAAAAGGTAAAATGAATTATATGATTAATTAAGTTTTTTACAGTGAGAGCATATTCCATAGAAAAGCGTGTAATGGCCTGTGATTTCACCGTCAAAGTTTTTATTTGCTAGTGCGTTTATTTGGTCTAGTGTTTCAATATCTAAATCATATACATTCTGACATTTGGTACATACCACATGATAGTGGGGTTCAATATTTGCATCAAAGTGATCACTTCCATCACCACAAGTTAACTTAAATATTTCATTTGTTTCTGTAAGTAAATTCAAATTACGATATACGGTACTTAAACTAATCTTTGGATACGTTTTGCGAACATGCTGATAAACAGTATCAGCAGTAGGGTGGTCCTTAGTAGAAGCCAGATACTCTTTAATACATTCGCGTTGACGACTGTATTTTAATGTAGTTGACATAGAGTCACCTCCTTATAATAATAATGATTATTATTATAATATTATATGATTATATTCTTGTCAAGGAACATATGCTGGTAGAGATAGTAATATCATAGAAACGATATGTGTAAAAAGAGAGTAATAGATAAAATAAAGTCTCCCACTTAAGAAGTAGGAGACTTTATTAATAGGTTATATTAAGTTTAAACTTAGTTTATACTTCTTTTCACATAAGTTGTATGTAACAACTTATGAGCCTTATGACTTCCTGGTTCTCCAAGATATTCTTTGTATAATGTTTTGACATCCTCATTCTCATGGGATTTACGCACTGGATTTTTACCATCGATATCATAAAGAACCTTAGCACGTAATGCGCGAATATCTTCAAAGTTACGAACACTAGCAGGAACGTGAGGTTGGCCGCCACCATTTACGCAACCACCAGGACAACCCATAATTTCAATAAAGTGATAATCTGCTTCACCAGATTTAACTTTATCAAGTAGTGTTTTTGCATTGGATAAACCAGAAGCAATTGCTACCTTAACATTTAAGCCAGCAACATCGTAAGAAGCTTCTTTGATTCCTTCAACACCACGAACATCTGTAAACTCAATAGGTGAATCATCGTTTTCTCCAGTCAGTTTCCATACAGCGGTACGAAGAGCAGCTTCCATAACTCCACCTGTTGCACCAAAGATAATAGCTGCACCGGTTCCACTTCCAAGTGGTGCATCAAATGCTTCATTAGGAAGGGATTTAAAGTTTAATCCAACTCGGTCAATCATACGTGCTAATTCTCTTGTTGTTAGAGTATAGTCTACATCAGCATAACCAGAAGCGTTTTGATCATCTCTGCCTATTTCAAATTTCTTAGCAGTACATGGCATTACACTGACTGATACAATGTTTTTAGGATCAATACCTAGCTTTTCAGCTAAATAAGTTTTTGCGACTGCGCCAAACATTTGCTGTGGAGATTTACAACTACTTAGATTTTCAGTCATCTCAGGGAAGTAGTGTTCACAATATTTTATCCAGCCAGGAGAACAGGATGTGATAATAGGAAGCACTCCTCCATTTTGAACACGGTCGATGAATTCATGAGCTTCTTCCATAATCGTTAAGTCTGCAGAAAAGTTAGTATCGAATACACGGTCAAATCCAAGACGGCGAAGAGCGGATACCATTTTGCCTTCTACATCTGTTCCGATTGGATATCCAAAGGATTCACCAAGTGCAGCACGTACAGCTGGAGCGGTTTGAACGATTACAAATTTGTCAGGGTTAGCAATTTCCTTCATAACATCATTAATCATGTCTTTTTCGTAAAGTGCTCCAGTAGGACAGACAGCGATACACTGACCACAGGATACGCAGCTAGTTTCACCAAGTCCCATTTCAAATGCACTTCCGATTGTGGTTTTGAATCCACGTTCATTTGCTCCAATTACACCTACTGCTTGCACTTTTTCACAAACAGCAGTACATCTTCTACAAAGAATACATTTGCTGTTATCACGGATCATGTGAGCAGCGCTGCAATCTAATTCGGACTCAGTTTTTTCACCTTCGTACTTAAATTCATCATCTACATTCAAGTCTTTACACAATTTTTGTAATTCACAGTCTCCACTTCTCACACAGGAGAGGCAGGCTTTATTATGATTACTTAAGATTAGCTGTAATGTTTTTTTTCTGGAATCAAGAACTTTAGGAGTATTGGTCCATACTTCCATTCCATCATTAACTGGGTGTACACAAGAAGCAACTAAACTTCTTGCGCCTTTAACTTCTACCACACAGATACGACAAGCGCCAATTTCATTGATTTCTTTTAAATAACATAGGGTTGGAATATCAATATGCGCTAATCGAGCAGCTTCTAAAATGGTAGAACCTTTTGGTGCTGTTACTTCGACACCATTTATTTTTAAAGATACTGTCTCCATCATTAACCTCCTTTAGGATTTCTCTGGTTACCTTAACCTGTCACGTTTATTTCTTTACAATTGCTCCAAATTTACATTTTTCCATACACGCACCACATTTAATACACTTATCTTTATCAATGACATGCGGATTTTTAACTGTGCCACTAATTGCTCCAACAGGACATACTCTGGCACATAAGGTGCAACCTTTACATTTGTCAGCAATAATTTCGTAGCTAAGTAATGATTTACATACACCTGCAGGACATTTTTTGTCTACAACATGTGCAAGGTATTCATCTCTAAAAAAGTGTAAAGTGGACAGAACAGGATTTGGAGCTGTTTGGCCTAAACCACAAAGAGAATTTTCTTTGATGTAGTGGCAAAGCTCTTCCAGTTTATCTAAGTCTTCTAATGTTCCTTGTCCTTCTGTAATTTTTTCAAGCATTTCATAAAGACGTTTTGTACCTACACGACATGGGGTACACTTACCACAGGATTCGTCTACCGTAAACTCTAAAAAGAATTTTGCGATATCGACCATACAGTTATCTTCATCCATAACGATCAGTCCACCGGATCCCATCATAGAACCTATTGAAATTAGGTTATCATAGTCAATTGGTATATCATAATGTTCAGCTGGAATACAACCACCAGATGGGCCACCGGTCTGAGCTGCTTTGAATTTTTTGCCATTAGGAATACCACCACCGATATCTTCAAGTACTTCACGAAGAGTAGTTCCCATTGGAATTTCAACAAGACCTGTGTTGTGGATTTTACCACCAAGAGCGAATACTTTAGTACCTTTTGATTTTTCAGTACCCATGCCTGCAAACCATTCTGAACCATTTAAAATAATTTGAGGAATGTTTGCATATGTTTCTACGTTATTTAAAATTGTTGGTTTACCAAATAGACCTTTTTGTGCAGGGAATGGAGGACGAGGGCGAGGTTCGCCACGGTTTCCTTCAATGGAAGTCATTAATGCAGTTTCTTCACCACAAACGAATGCACCAGCACCGAGTCTTAAACCAATATCAAAATTAAATCCTGTTCCAAAGATGTCATTGCCAAGTAATCCGTATTCTCTTGCCTGTTGAATCGCAATTTCAAGGCGATCTACTGCAATTGGATACTCTGCACGAACGTAAATATAACCTTGGGAAGCTCCAATTGCATAACCTGCTATTGCCATAGCTTCTAATACAACATGAGGATCACCCTCTAATACAGAACGGTCCATGAAAGCACCTGGGTCACCTTCATCGGCATTACAACAAACATATTTTTGATCTGCATCGTTCCCTTTTGCAAGTTTCCATTTCAAACCGGTTGGGAACCCGCCGCCACCACGGCCTCTTAAACCACTATCCAGTATCGTCTTAATTACCTCGTCAGGAGTCATTTCAGTTAAGACTTTACCAAGTGCTTCATAGCCATGTGTTCCAATATATTCATCTATGTTTTCTGGATTAATTACACCACAATTTCTAAGTGCAACTCTATGTTGTCTCTTGTAGAAATCAGTTTCTCCAAGAGGTTTTACTTCACCAGCATCTGTTACTGTTTCATTATATAAAAGACGTTTTACTAAACGACCCTTTACTAAGTGTTCTGTAACGATTTCTGGAATATCTTCTGTTTTAACCATTGAATAGAATGCTGCTTCTGGATAAACAATCATAATTGGTCCTAAAGCACAGAGACCATGACAACCAGTTTGCACAACAGCAATTTCTTCTTTGAGACCTTGTTTCTCTATTTCTGTTTGCAGTGCTTCGATGATTTCATTACTTCCGGAGGAAGTACACCCAGTTCCACCGCAAACTAAAACGTGTGAACGATACATGCTTTTTCCTCCTTTTTTATCCGAGTAATTCGGAGATAGTATATTCTTTTATAACATGACCACGAATTAAATGTTGTTCAACCACTTCAAGTGCTTTTTCAGGGGTCATTTTGACATAAGTTACTTTTTCCTGTCCTGGAGCCATTACTTCAACGATAGGTTCATATTGACATAAACCAATACATCCGGTTTGAGTTACGACTACATCTTTGAGTCCCTTACTTTGTACTGCATCAGATAATGTGGTGAGAACTGGTCTTGCCCCACTTGCTATTCCACAAGTAGCCAGGCCTACAACGACCCTGGTCTGCGTATTATCTTCAGATCTAAGACCAACCTGACCTTGCATTTTCTCGCGAATTGCTTTCAGTTCGGCTAATGTTTTCATCTGGAAACCTCCTATTCTATAATAAAATTCCACCATCAACGTCATGTTTGTTTTCTTCCAGGTAATCTTTTATATAAGAAGAAACCTCAAACTCCCTAAACGAGATGGGTCCTAAGACTTCTCGAAATTCTCTAGTATCTAAAGTGAAGCTTTTGTTGTCATAAGTATATGTATACAAAAAGTCGATACGTTCATTTAATGTAATGAGTGTATGCATTGTGTTGGTAATGTCACCAAGAGGCATTCTATCAATGTGGGATAGTTTAAATGTAGCTGTTACCGTGGTTTTAATACCTGGTGTTGAGGAAATATTAAACGTTCCTCCAGCACATAATGCTGCCATTTTAAAAAAAGGAACCCCTAAACCAACTTTACGTGTTGTTCTTGTGGTAAAGAAGGGGTCCTCCACCTGTTTAATCTCAGTATCGGTTAATCCCTTTCCATTGTCCTCTATTAAAATCGTTAGTTCGTCCGTAATCGTATTGATTGTTATTTTTATAACAATCAAGGTTGCGCGAGCCCGTACCGAATTATTTGCAACATCCAATACATTAAGAGATAACTCTGTCATCATTACTCAGAGTATTTAGCAAGAATACTGTCGATATCATCCACGGTAAGTCTGCCGTAAACTTCGTCATTAATTGTTAATACAGGGGCAAGGCCACACGCACCGATACAGCGGCATGCTTCTAAAGAAAACTTACCATCTGGAGTACATTCTCCACCTTGAATTCCTAATTTGTCTATCAGCTTATTGTAAATGTCTCCAGAACCTTTCACATAGCAAGCTGTTCCAAGGCATACACTAATACTATATTTGCCTTTTGGATTTAATGAAAATTGGGAATAGAATGTTACAACACCGTAGATTTTTTCCAAAGGGATATCCATTTCATTAGAAATGATGGTTTGAACTTCTATTGGCAGATATCCATAAATATCTTGAGCCTTTTGCAGAATAGGCATTAAGGCACCTTTGTCATCTTTATGGTCTGCAATGACTTTTTTAAGTTCTACCTCTTGCTCTTGTGTTCCAGCAAAAGGGATCTTAGCTTTTTTAGAACCCATTATCTAAACCTCCTTAAATAGTTATGACAACAGAATAAGGCCGAATTTTGTCCTATTCTGTATGTATCACATTCGCAGACATAATTATACCATATACTTGTTAACAAATCTACAATTATATACGAATTAATCATGTACAAAAATTCGTGCAATATAAACAGAAATAAGCGGGAATAGTGGTTAAAAATTATTAATCAGTCAACTAGAGCAGTAGAAACACAGGAGCAGATTGCTTAGTATTGAAAAAAAAATTTAATAATGATATACTTTTTTTATATAGTTATATTTTTACAGATTGAATAGTTATAATATTTTCTTGAATATATATACAAAAATAAGATGTATTTTCATTGGAAGGTGCTTTAGAAGGTGCACAAGTACGCAAAAGAGAACATGAATACATAGGATTAGTATTGCATATGTCCATGACATATGGGAAATTCATGATGAGAGTTAGGAGGATTATATATGACAATTGGAGAAGTTTGTGGTGTATTAAAGGCTAAGGTAGTTTGTGGAGATGAGTATATGAATCGAGAGGTGCATGCAGCATGTGGATCGGACATGATGAGTGATGTGCTTGCTTTTGTCAAAGATCAAGCTGTATTATTAACCGGATTATGCAATCCACAGGTAATCAGAACAGCAGAAATGATGGATATTATTTGTATCGTTTTTGTTCGAGGTAAACAACCGGACGAGGCTATGATTCAAATGGCCATAGAAAAGCAGATTACATTATTAAGTACGGGTCATAGAATGTTCTCTGCTTGCGGCATGTTATATGAGAAGGGATTGCGTGGAGGTGGTTCTTATTGAGCGAATTATTAAGGCTAAAGTATGAAGTCTCCTCAGAAGACTTTACAAGGGCGGGAGAGGCCAGTAGTGATGTAAAGTCTAAACTTAAGAAAATGGGAATTGATCCTCTGGTAGTTCGTCGGGTAGCTATTTCTATGTATGAAGGCGAGATAAATATGGTGATTCATGCAAAGGGAGGTACCATAGATGTCGTTGTTAGTGAAGCGGAAATACTTATGATATTAAAAGATATTGGGCCGGGAATTGTGAATATTGAGATGGCAATGCAAGCGGGTTACTCTACTGCTCCAGACAATATACGCACATTGGGGTTTGGTGCAGGTATGGGTTTGCCTAATATGAAGAAGTATTCTGATGAAATGCATATCGAAACTGTAATTGGAGAAGGAACTACAGTAACCATGAAAGTTAAGATAGAATAAAGCAATTTCAAAAGAAAGGAGAAGGAGATGGATAAGTTTTTTACCTCCGTTCGATTAGATTCAGAACTATGTAAGGGGTGTATAAATTGTATAAAACGATGCCCTACACAAGCGATTCGAGTTCGTAATGGAAAAGCGGTAATTACAAAAGAGTTCTGTATTGACTGTGGTGAGTGTATCAGAATTTGTCCTCATCATGCGAAGTTAGCTACTTATGATAGTCTGGATGTGCTACATAATTATAAGTATACTGTTGCTTTACCAGCACCTTCGCTATATGCTCAGTTTAATAATCTGGAAGATGTGGATATTCTTTTGACAGCACTGAAAAAAATGGGATTTGATGATGTGTATGAAGTGAGTGGCGCTGCGGAACTGGTGAGTGAACTTTCTAGGGCGTATGTTAGTGAGCACCAGGAGCAATGGCCTATTATAAGTACAGCATGTCCATCTGTAGTGCGCCTTATAAGAGTACGTTTTCCTAATTTACTAGAGCATTTACTTCCAATATGTGCCCCAGTTGATTTGGCTGCAAGTATGGCATTGGAACGTGCTATGAAGAAGACCGGATATAAACGTGAAGAGATTGGAATTATTTTTATTTCGCCATGTCCTGCAAAAGTTACTGCAATGCATACACCGTTAGGGATTGAAAAGAGTGAACTTAACGCAGTATTGGCAATTAAAGAAGTATATCCAAAACTAATTCATTATATGAAAGAATCTATTGACGATGCAGAGCCCCTCACCATTTCGGGGAAAATTGGAATATCGTGGGGGAGTACTGGTGGAGAGGCAGCTGGATTATTAACAGACAGTTACTTAGCTGCGGATGGAATAGAAAATGTCATTCGTGTACTTGAGGATATTGAAGATCAAAAGTTTACCAATCTTGAATTTATTGAACTCAATGCTTGCAATGGGGGATGCGTAGGAGGAGTTTTACAGGTAGAAAACCCATTTGTGGCAAAAGTGAAATTAAAAAGGTTGAGAAAGTATATGCCTGTAGCCTGTAATCACTGGAAAGATGAAAAGATGCTAAGTGCTTACTTTTCTGAACAGATTGAGTATGAGCCGGTGTTTAAACTGGGTGGAGATTTAAAAGAAAGCATACAAAAAATGATGGAAGTAGAAGAACTTCTTAAGCGTTTACCAGGATTAGACTGCGGATCATGCGGTGCTCCAACTTGTAAGGCATTAGCGGAAGATGTTGTACGTGGCGTAGCTAAGGAAAAGGATTGTATCCATATTTTAAAAGAGTATATTCATAAATTGTCGGGTGAATTTTCGAAATTGGATGAAAAGTGAGAAAGAAGGCTAAGTAATGAAGGTAAAGGATTTAATTGAGTCAGGAATATTTGAGGAAGTCAATATTTCTGAACATATTGATAAAGAGATAACGACACCATTTTGTTGTGATTTATTAAGTATTGCCATGAGTAAAGCACCTGCCGGAGCATGCTGGGTTACAATTATGGGCAATATCAATACCATTGCAGTAGCTTCATTAGCTGATGTTGCAGTAATCGTGTTAGCTGAAGGTATTACAATGGATTCAGTAGCATTAGAAAAGGCCAGGGAGCAGCAGATTACTGTGCTTGCTTCTAAGAATTCGGTTTTTGATAGTGCATTAAGCGTATACCAACTAATACATGCCTAAATATTCGTATGATTTGCATCTCCATTCCTGCTTGTCTCCTTGTGGGGATGAGGATATGACTCCGGCAAATATAGTAGGAATGGCAGCAATAAAGGAACTTGATATTATTGCTGTTACAGATCACAATAGTTGTTTAAATTGTGAAGCAGTTATGGAGGAAGCAAAGGAGTATGGGATACTAGTTGTTCCTGGAATGGAGTTAACAACAAAAGAGGAAGTTCATGTGTTATGCCTATTTGAGGATCTTGAAAATGCTATTAATTTTAATCAATACGTTTATTCTGAGCTGAATCAGATGAAAAATAGGGTTGAAATTTTCGGGAGACAAGAAATTTATCTTGCCCGTGATAAGAAAGCTGGAGAAGAAGAAATGCTCCTAATTCAGAGTACGCGTATTTCATTTGACTACGTGTATAGTTTGGTGAATCAATATAAGGGAATAATGATTCCGGCTCATATAGATAAAAACAGCCATAGTTTGTTGTATAACCTCGGATTCATTCCACCTGATAGTCTATTTACGTGTGTCGAGATTAAGGATAAAAGTAAACAGATAAAGCTTAGCGAAGAACATCCCTATCTTAAACAATGTAATATAATATCAAATTCGGATGCTCATTATCTAAGGGATATTAATGAGGCAGTCAATCATATAGAATTAGAAGAAAAAAGTGCCCAAGCATTATTTCAAGTATTAAATACAATAGGTTAATAAAGTAGACTCTCAAACTAATTCTAATTAACTGAATTTAGTTTGAGAGTCTATTTTTTGTACAGTGTAATGACCTGTATGTAAAACAATATCTTTTCGATGGGTAAGTCCTAAAAATAATCATGTTTTTACAAAAAACAATTATCGGGAAAAAAAGCATTGCTATTTTGCAAAAGAGTGATAAAATATTAACAAAGTTATGTGGGGTAAATAAATGGAGGAAATAATAAAATGGAAATTACGATTTGTATAGGTAGCTCATGCCACTTAAAAGGATCCAGAGAAATAGTACATATATTGGAGCAGTTAGTAAAAGAACATGAATTAGAGGAAAAGGTTCAGTTAAATGGTTCTTTTTGTATGGGGCATTGTGTAAAAGGAGTTTGTATAAAGGTTGACGAAGAGTTTTTTTCTCTTGTGCCCGAAGATACAGAGAGTTTTTTTGCCAATCATGTTCTTAGGAGGCTGAACGAATGAATGTAATCGGCTTTAAAGAGGCGCAGTGTAAAAACTGCTATAAATGTGTACGTTCTTGTGAGGTAAAAGCAATTATCGTTAAAGATGCACAAGCTCAAATCCTAAATGATAAATGCATCCTATGTGGACATTGCTTAAATATATGCCCTCAAAACGCGAAAACATTAATTAGTGATCTTGATAAGGTAAAAGAATTTTTAAAAGCCAGAGAGCAAGTAATCGTATCACTAGCTCCCTCTTATTTGGGAATTATGAAATATAAAAAAGCTGGTCAGGTAGTAAGTGCCCTTAAGAAATTGGGCTTTTTTTCTGTGCGCGAAACAAGTGAGGGCGCAGTTTTAGTGACTGAGGAATATCGCAAGTTATTGGAGGAGGGCAAAATGCAGAATATCATTACAACATGTTGCCCAAGTGTTAATGATTTGATTGAGATATATTATCCAAGTTTAGCAAAGTATATGGCTCCGGTTGTGTCTCCGATGATTGCACATGGAAAAATGATTAAGAAGCAATATGGGGTGAATACTAAGGTGGTTTTTATTGGGCCATGCATTTCCAAAAAGAGAGAGGCCGAAAATGATGACAGAACAAAAGGATACATAGATGCAGTCATAAACTTTACAGAGTTAGAAGAATGGATGGCATTAGAAGGAATTGAGATAGAGTCTATGGAAGAAGAGGCATTTGATAATCCTAATCCAGAAGTTAATCGACTTTATCCTATTAGTAGTGGAGTACTTAGTTCGGTAATAACAAAAAGTAGCAATGACCATTACCGCAAATTCTATGTTCATGGGTTTAATAATTGCATTGAATTACTTAAGAGTATGGAAAAAGAAGAAGTTAATAATAGCTTTATTGAAGTAAACATCTGCAATGGGGGCTGCATTAAAGGTCCTGCAGCAGACACAACAGGTATTAGCAGGTTTAAAGTTAAACTAGATATGGAAGATTCCATTGCCAAACTTGAACCTAGAGAAGAAGAGTTTAGTAAAGAAGGAATTAAGCTTCATAAAAGCTTTTATCCAAGAAAAAATCGTGATCCGATTCCAACAGAGGAAGAAATTCGAGCAATCTTAAAGCAAATTGGTAAAACAGAGAAAGAGCATGAACTTAATTGTGGTGCTTGTGGGTATTCCTCATGTGTCGAAAAAGCTGTTGCTGTGTATCAAGGAAAGGCAGAATTGAGTATGTGTCTTCCTTATATGCATGATAAAGCAACGAGTATGGCAAATGTAGTTCTCGATACAATGATTAATGGAATCATTATGGTCGATGGAGAAATGAAAATTATCGAATTCAATCGTGCGGCGGAAGTTTTTTTCCAAAAAACAAGCGCAGAGGCAAAGAAACTTTATCTATACGAGATATTTGATCATCGGGATTTTGAATATGTATATGAAACACATACTAGTATTCTTGAGAAGAAAGTGTCTTATAGCGATTATGGAATTACGACTATGCAAAATATTGTATATGTAGAAAAGGAAAATTGTGTGCTTGCAGTAATTCAGGATGTTAGTAAAGAAGAAGAGCGGATTTATCAGGCATATCACGTAAAAATGGAAACAATTGAAATGGCGCAGAAAGTAATTGATAAACAAATGATGGTTGCACAAGAAATTGCCGGTCTCTTAGGAGAGACAACTGCTGAGACCAAAGTGACACTGACTAAGCTAAGAGATACCATATTGTATGATGGGGAGAAATTATAGAAAATGAGTGTTAATGTAGAAATCTCTTATAAGAGTTTAAATAAACATCATGAGGAATTATGTGGCGATAAGGTAGAGATTTTGAAAACTCCAGACTCCGATATTATTATACTTGCTGATGGAATGGGAAGTGGAGTAAAAGCTAATATATTAGCAACATTGACTTCTAAAATTCTTGGAACCATGTTAATTGAAGGAGCCACGATTGATGAGTGTGTGGAAACCATTGTCATGACACTGCCTGTTTGTAGTGTCAGACAAGTAGCATACTCTACATTTAGTATTCTACAGATTTTTCACGATGGGCGAGCCTATCTTGTTGAGTTTGATAACCCAAGTTGTATTGTGTTAAGAAACCATCAATTAATGAGCGTTCCTTATGAAGAAAGAATAATCCGCGACAAATCCATTCGGGAATATCGTTTTAGAGTAGAGCTAAATGATGTTTTTATCCTTATGAGTGATGGAGTCATTCATGCAGGAGTAGGGCAGGCACTTAACTTTGGATGGAGTTGGAATAATGTTGCTGATTATGCCTGTCAGTCTATAAAGATAGCGGGAACAGCAGTCAGAATGGCACATATTCTTACTAAAGCATGTGATGATCTATATATGCAAAGTCCAGGTGATGATACTACGATTGCGGTTGCAAGGGTTATAAACCGTAAGGAAGTGCATCTGTTAACTGGCCCGCCAATGAAAAAAGAAGACGATGTGCAACTAATGGAGGATTTCATAAAAGATACTGCTAAATTAATTGTTAGCGGTGGAACGACAGCCAATATTGTAGCAAGAGAATTAGGTAAGAAGGTATATACTTCTTTGTCTTATTGTGATCCAGGAATTCCACCAATTGGTTACATAGAGGGAGTTGATCTCGTTACGGAGGGAGTGCTTACTTTGACCAGAGCATTAAAACTATTAAAACAGTATGTAAGCAATGAAGTTGACGAAAACTTTTTTCTTAAATTAGACGAACAAAATGGTGCATCAATGATAGCAAAAATTATTATAGAAGAGTGTACAGATTTAACGCTCTTTGTAGGAAAAGCAATAAACCAAGCGCATCAGAATCCGGAGTTGCCTTTTGATTTGAGTATTCGAATGAATCTTACGGAGCAGATTAAGGAAACAGTACATGCAATGGGGAAAAACGTAAGAGTGACTTATTATTAAGAGATTAATAGATATTTGGGGAGAGCTAGGTTGCATTCAGTAAAAAACTGAGTGCAGACGCGGAGGAAATAAAAAATGCAAGAAGACATAAAACTTAGAGGAATAAAGCATGAAGTAATGTATCAAGTAGCAAAGGCGGCCTATGAGGGAACATTGAAAGAGAGAATTGAGGAGATACCTTATGAGATGATACCAGGTCCTCAAGCAAATTTTCGGTGTTGTATCTATAAAGAACGAGAAATCATAAGACAAAGAGTCAGATTGGCTCAAGGAAAATCACCAAGCGCTAATAAAGACAATAAAAATATTGTACAAGTAATTAATTCAGCTTGTGAGGGTTGCCCAATTACAAGGTTTACCGTGACAGATAACTGCCAAAAATGTATGAGTAAGCGTTGTCAGGAAGCGTGTAACTTTGGAGCGATATCAATGACAAAAGACAGAGCTTATATTGATCCAACAAAGTGTAAAGAATGTGGAAAATGTGCCACTGCTTGTCCGTATAATGCAATTGCGGATTTAATGCGTCCATGTAAAAGAAGTTGTCCGGTAGACGCAATAACAATGGATGATAACAACATTGTTAAAATTGATGAAGAGAAGTGTATTCATTGTGGAGCATGCATTAAGGATTGTCCTTTTGGAGCAATAAGTGACCGGTCGTTTCTTGTAGATGTCATTAATATGATTAAGAGCGGTAAACCAGTATATGCATGCGTTGCGCCTGCGATAGAGGGGCAGTTTGGGGCAAATGCAACGATAGGAGTTCTCAGACAGGCGATGATGGAGCTTGGTTTTAAGGATATGTTTGAGGTGGCAATTGGAGCTGATATGGTTGCAAAGGCGGAAGCACAGGAGTGGATAGAGGCATATGAGCAAGGTAAAAAGATGACAACTTCTTGCTGTCCTGCATTTGTAAACATGATACGGAAACATTATCCAGAAGTACGAAAGTACATGTCAACAACAGTTTCACCTATGGCAGCAATAGCAAGAATGGTTAAAGTCATGAACAAAGATGCAATTGTAGTATTTATTGGCCCGTGTATTGCCAAAAAAAGTGAAGTATTAGAAGATGTAACTCAGAATTCTGCTGACTATGCACTAACCTTTGAAGAATTAGATGCAATGTTTCGAAGTAAGTCTATCGATTTAAATAATAATGCTAATTCTTTACAGCAGGCAAGTATTTATGGTAAGCAGTTTGCAACATCAGGAGGAGTTACCAAAGCTGTGTTAGAGGCAGTTAGAGAAGGTCTAGTTATACCATGCGATCAAACCGAAAAAAAGACAAAGGATGTAAAAGAGGTTACGGTAAAGGAGTGTAATGGTGCACTAGAGTGTAAAAAAGCACTACTACTACTTAAATTAGGGCGTTTACCAGAAGATTTTATAGAAGGTATGGTTTGTGAAGGTGGTTGTATTCAAGGACCGGGAACGAAAGTGCAAGGATTAACTGCAACTAAAGATCGTGCAATGCTATTAAAAGAAGCGGATCAGAGAACAATGAAAGATTCATTGGGTGGATATTCTGCTTACGAGATTTCTTTACATAGAAAATAAGATTATATGACAACGACTAGATGATAAAGTACATTTTACTCAAAAATCTCCTACGCTATACTAAATATAACCAAACTAACTTGTTTTTTCTTGAGTTAAAGCGGATGACACGATAGTAAGATAAGGAGATGAAACAATGGGGTTTTACAAAAATTTTAAAACAGTCGTATATTGTGTTAGTGAATGGGCTCAACACGTGACAAAAGAACAATTGCTAAATGAGATTGCTTTTTTTCAAAAATATGTGGGCGTTGACAAGGTATATCTGGAACCATTTCGAGGGACAGTGGCAAGCAAAGAACAGATAATTATGATTAAAGACACGTTTACTGAGAATGGAATTGAGGTTGCAGGTGGAATAACTACAGTGACTCCAAATCTGAACGATGAAGACGCGAAAAGACAACGTTTATTTACAACTTTTTGTTATAGTAATGAACCTATGAGAAATCGTTTAAAAGAGATGGTAGAATATACAGCTAGTTTCTTTGATGAGTTTATCATTGACGACTTTTATTTTACACAGTGTATGTGTGAGGATTGTCAAAAAGAAAAAGGAGATAGATCCTGGGAAGATTATCGCCTGGGTAAAATGGTAGAAGTAAGTAACAACCTTGTATTAGGTCCTGCTAAAGCAGTTAATCCGAATGTTAAGGTTACGATTAAATTCCCTAATTGGATGGAAAGCTATCAGGAAACAGGTTATAACCCTGCAATACAAACAGATATGTTTGATATGATTTATACGGGAACGGAAACAAGACATGCAGGTCAGACAGACCAACATCTTCCAAGATATTTAAGCTACTCATTGATGCGATATATGGAAAATCATGCGCCGAGCAAAAATGGCGGTGGCTGGTTTGATCCTTTTGAATGTTATCCGATTGATACTTATCTAGAGCAGGCATATCTTACTGCTTTCTCTAGACCGCGCGAAATGATGATGTTCTGTTGGAGTGCATTATATAATAATAAGGTAGTGACTCCATTAGGATTTCAAATGCAAAAAATTGATGAGATCTTAACGGAGATTGGAAAACCTATTGGTTTGCCGGTGTACTTGCCACACAATGCCCAAGGAGAAGATCATCTAGAAGACTACCTCGGAATGGCAGGAATACCATTTGAACCTACACCAGTATTTGACCATTCAGCAAAAGAAATCTTTTTAACAAGCGCAGCATTAAATGATGTGGATATTGTGGATAAATTAAAAAATTATGTCCGTGAAGGTGGAAAAGCTGTAGTAACTAGTGGCTTTATGATAGAAGCGTTAAATCGAGGACTTGGAATAGAAGAAATGACATCGATCCGTTACCGTGGCAGACGTAATGTAGCCAATGAATATATGGTAGCTAACAATTACAAATATGGCATGAACGTTATCTATGGAAAAGAAACGATTGAATTTCCAGTTTTAGAACATCGTAATAATGCATCTTGGTCGTTAATCAATGCGGGAAGTGGAGATCACCATGCCTCGATTTTATTAAAGGATACCTATGGAAAAGGACTTTTACTGACGCTTGTAGTTCCTGATATGTACTCTTCAATTAAGAAGCTTCCAGATGAGGTTCTTGCAAAAATACGTTTTGAACTACTAGGTGAAGGAGAGGTATATCTTGAGGCACCAGCTCAAATATCCTTATTTACTTTTGATGATGACACGTTTGGTATTTATTCTTATACAGCAGATCACTGCAGACCGTTAGTTGCCAAAGTGCATGTAATGAAACAAGTAAAGGAACTGCTAAGAATTGGTGACCGAAAAGAAGTAATCAAGCCACTATATCAAACTGAATTTGAAACGGTATTTGAGGTTCCAACAATGCCTGGGGATTATTCGTTCTATCGTTTGAGTTAGTGTAAGAAAATACCATAATTTTGTTGTTGCACAATATTAGTTATGATAAAATATCCTTAAGAGTAGTGCCAAGAAGGCATTGTTCTTAAGGATTTTTTAAGTAAGGCGTGAATAAGGGTTTAGATGTTATGAAGAAGGAAGGTAAAGTATGAAACAGTATTTGATGGCACTTGATCAGGGAACTACAAGTTCCAGGTGTATCATTTTTAATAGACAAGGTCAGATTGTGTCGCAAGCACGCAAAGAATTTACGCAGATTTATCCAAAGAGTGGATGGGTTGAACATGACCCCAATGAAATATGGTCTTCGCAATTAAGTGTTATGACAGAAGCAATTGCTAGGCATGGAATTGATGTCAATGAGATAGCTGCAATTGGAATTACCAATCAGCGAGAAACAACAATAGTCTGGGATAAACGAACAGGAGAGCCTGTCTATAATGCAATTGTCTGGCAATGTCGTAGAACAGCAGATATGGTGGAAGAATTACGAGCCGAAGGGTTTGATCGTGTTATTAAAGAGAAAACGGGATTATTGATAGACCCTTATTTTAGTGCAACAAAAGTAAAATGGATTCTTGACCATGTCGATGGTGCAAGAGAAAAGGCGAATGAAGGTCATCTGCTGTTTGGTACAGTGGATACCTGGTTAATGTGGAAATTAAGTAAGGGAATAATCTTTGCTACAGACTATACCAATGCATCCAGAACGATGATGTATAATATTCATACATTAAAATGGGATATAGAGATATTACAAAAACTCCAAATACCTGAAAATATGCTGCCAAAAGTACAGTCTTCTAGTAGTATTTTTGGTGTTACTGATGCCTCATTAACAGGTTCCAATATTCCTATTACGGGAGTGGCTGGAGACCAGCAAGCAGCACTATTTGGGCAATGTTGTTTTGAACCAGGGGAAGCTAAGAATACGTATGGAACAGGTTGTTTCCTATTAATGAATACTGGTAAGAAGGCTGTGGTTTCGCAAAAAGGTCTATTAACTACAATTGGAATAGGGATTAATGGAACAATAGAATATGCCCTGGAGGGCAGTGTGTTTGTTGCTGGGGCAGCAATCCAGTGGCTAAGGGATGAATTAAATCTGATTCAAGATGCAAAAGAGACAGAACAACTTGCACAGAGTGTTGATAATAGTAATGGTGTTTATGTGGTACCTGCGTTTACAGGACTGGGAGCGCCGTACTGGGAGTCTTATGCAAGAGGGACTATTTTTGGACTATCAAGAGGTACAACGAAAGCACATTTTGTTCGGGCAACGCTAGAGTCTTTGGCTTACCAGACCTATGATGTATTAAAAACAATGGAAGAAGAATCTGGAATACGCTTAGAAACTTTGAATGTAGATGGAGGGGCATGTGCTAATAATTTTTTAATGCAATTTCAGGCAGACATTTTAGCCTCCAGTGTCAGGAGACCAGAGGTAATTGAAACAACTGCGTTAGGAGCAGCATATTTAGCTGGTTTGGCTGTAGGATATTATAAAAGTAAAGAGGAGATTAAGAAGAATTTAATCGTAGACCGTATATTCGAACCAGTCATGGGAGATAAGGAAAGGGAAGATCTACTGTATGGTTGGGCAAAAGCAGTAGAAGGAACTTGTTCCTGGGCAGTAAAGAAGAAAGAAGAGAAGTTATGAGACAATCAACTATTCGTTTGCTGTGGAGGTATGCTACTTTAGTGGTAATCACAGCAACTGCAATATTTTCTATAATTAATCGATATAAAACAGGAGATATGCTAATTTCCTTTTTCCGTGTCTTTTTAGGTATGTTAGTTATTTATTTTGTTGTCATAGGGTATTATAACAAGAAAATGAGAGAGTTTAATTGGGCTTTTAGTGAGATTGCAGTGAGTTTGCTAAAAGAATGTGATCCTAGTAAATTCTTAAGAAAAGCCGAACTGTTACTAAAGAAGACAAAAAATCTAGAATGTCAGGAAGTATTACAGGTTAATATTGCATCTGCACAAATTATGAGTGGTAATTTTAAGGCAGCGGAGAATATTTTACATCATATTAAGGACGAAAAATATGAGAACCCATTTCTTAAGGTCACAAAATTATATAACTTAATAGTGTGTAACTTAGGTTTAGAAAGACATTCTGAAGCTCAGAATTATTCTGAAGCACTTAAGAATGCCCTTAAGAATATTGCACAGAGTAGCCCGATTTACGTATCGGCGTCAAACTATATAAAAGAAACAGAAGCTCGCTTCGCTATTTTGGAGAGAAATTATGATAAGGCACTAGAGTGGTATGAAGAATCTTTTGCACAGAAAAGCTATGCTTCAGACCGTGCTAATTGTAAGTACTATTTATCTGTGATCTATGGATTAAAAGGAGAACCTGAGAAAGAACGTGCATGTTTAGAGTATGTTGTGGAACATGGAAACAAGCTCTACAATGCGGTACTTGCGAAAGAGCGCTTACGTAAAATCATTTAGGAAATATGTAGTTTTATAATCTTTTTTGTTTGTTATTTTGCAGTTGGTATTTGCCTTGTAATACAAAGTTTTTGTGATATAATAGCAAATAGTGAGCGCTTAATTGAAGATTTTCTCAAATTAGCGATATATATTATAAGTTTAAGGAGAAACAGACATGGAGTTAATTACAATACGCGAATTATATTCAAACAAAGATGCATATATCGGAAAAACTGTTAGTGTAGGTGGTTGGGTAAGAAGTAATCGTGACTCTAAAACCTTTGGTTTTGTTGTTGTTAATGACGGTACATTTTTTGAAACACTTCAAGTTGTATATAGTCAGGAGAAAATTGCAAACTTTTCTGAGATTGCAAAACTAAATATAGGCTCTGCTATTATCGTAAATGGAGAACTAGTTGCGACTCCTGATGCAAAACAACCATTTGAAATTCAGGCAGAAGAAATTACTGTTGAGGGTACCTCTACTGCAGATTATCCACTTCAGAAAAAACGTCATACATTAGAGTATCTTCGAACAATTTCTCATTTAAGACCTAGAACCAATACTTTTCAGGCGGTATTCCGTGTTCGTTCTTTGATTGCTTATGCAATTCATCAATATTTTCAGGATCGTAACTTTGTTTATGTGCATACCCCTCTTATTACTGGAAGTGACTGTGAGGGCGCAGGGGAAATGTTTCGTGTTACCACGTTAGACCTTACTAAGGTACCAATGACTGAGGAGGGGAAAGTGGATGTAAAACAGGATTTCTTCGGTAAAGAGACGAACCTTACAGTAAGTGGACAGTTAAATGGAGAAACTTATGCTATGGCATTTAGAAATATCTATACATTTGGGCCAACATTCCGTGCTGAAAACTCCAATACCACTCGCCACGCTGCTGAGTTCTGGATGATAGAGCCAGAGATTGCATTTGCAGATTTGAAAGATGACATGATGTTAGCAGAAGGTATGTTAAAATATGTAATTCGCTATGTACTAGAGAATGCTCCTGAAGAAATGAATTTCTTCAACCAGTTTGTCGATAAAGGATTGCTAGATCGTTTAAGCCATGTTATGAATTCAGAATTTGGTCATGTTACTTACACCGAAGCAATTGAAATTTTAGAAAAGAATAACGATAAATTTGAATATAAAGTAAGCTGGGGATGTGATTTACAAACGGAGCATGAACGTTATCTGACGGAAGAAGTATTCAAAAAACCGGTATTTGTAACTGATTATCCAAAAGATATTAAGGCCTTTTATATGAAAATGAATGAAGATAACAAAACAGTAGCGGCAATGGATTTGCTTGTTCCAGGAATTGGTGAAATAATTGGAGGAAGCCAAAGAGAAGATGACTATGATAAGCTCACTACTCGTATGAAGGAAATGAGTTTGAACGAAGAAGATTATGGATTCTATCTTGATCTTCGTAAGTACGGTTCGGTTCGTCATGCTGGATTTGGTCTTGGTTTTGAACGTTGTGTTATGTACTTGACTGGCATGAGTAACATTAGAGACGTTGTTCCATTTCCAAGAACAGTAAACAACTGCGAATTGTAAGAATAATGAAAAAAGGCTGTGCAGATGCACAGCCTTTCGCTAAATAAAAGGGATAAACCCCTCGCTTTAGCAGTAAGCGACCTTGTTTTTTTGTTAACACTTTAATTATAGATAGTGACTATTCTATGTGTAATTCATCGTTACATTTTAAAGATTTGTGTTTTATACTTATCTAGGGCAAACAATAATATCATCCCAAAAACTCCACAGGCTACAATCTGACCAATCCCGACAGTTAGCATCATAAATGGAATGGAAGCAGATTCAGCGTAAGCATAACTAAGAATCCATGGAACGACTAACATATTAACAACAATCGGAGGGATTGGAACTAGGAATTTGTTAAAACGTAGTTTGTAGGACATCATAGCTGCTATTAAAGTTGCTAAACTACCAAAAATGAAATCAAGAGGTTCAGCATAGTTTAACATATTCCCTAAAAAACATCCTACAAATAAACCTGGAATTGCTGCTGGGGTAAAATAAGGAAGAATAGTTAACGCCTCGGAAACACGAACCTGAATGACAGTTCCGCTGATTGATTGAAATATCATCAGCAGTACAATGTAAATTGCAGCAATCATCGCTGCTTGCACTAAATAAATAACTTTTTTGTTCATAATTATCTCTCCTTTAGTTTTGTTTAACGAGTGGAAGGTCTCGAACACTCAGTTATGCATTATAGACTATAATAATGAAATTGTAAAGATTAGGTGGATGATAAAATTACGGTTATATAGAGAATAACTAAGGCGCTTCATAGATTGATTTGCTCAATATTCTATTATATAATTAGATTACAAACAGTTCTTATTCCTTCTTAAAGAAGCAAATCTATTAAGTCATTCTATTCTATATCGCTTTCTTTAAACTTCCCAGTTTTGACTCCGTATTCAGAACTGATTGTATTTTCTTTCCGAAAATATGGTTAACATATCACAAAAACCTCCTTATTTATTCCAAAGTACATAAGACGTAACGTTGCACCCTTTGGTTATGGAAAGAAAGTAAGAGGGAAGAGGAGTCGCAAAAATAGGTATTCCGGTTCAAAGCGATAAAGGTTTTGACGAGAGAGTACCTTTTTTGTATAAAAAAGCAGTTCATTTTAACCATATTACATGCTATAATAAAATTGGATAAACAGTTAGATAACATTGATTATATTGAAAATACAGAGATAAGTTGATAAGAATTTGGGAGGAACGTAGGATGGACAAAAGAAAGCTTCTGACGGTTGCGGGAATTGGGATAGCTATGCTTATAATGATCATCAGTGTGATTGTTATGGTAGTAAACAGGCTGACTCCTAGTGATGAAATAAAGCCATTGAATGAGCATTATTCCGTGAATGATGGCGAGGTACTTCTTTTTATGGAGAATTATATATATGAAAAGAGAGGCTTAATATTTGATAATACGGTATATGTAGATTATGAGACAGTAGAATCTGCAGTGAATCATAGGATGTACTGGGATGCCAAAGAGAATGTTTTACTTTATACTACACCAACAGAGGTTATTAAGGCGAGTGTTGGTGAAAAAAAATACTATATTAACAAAAGTGAAGTTACAACAGAGTACACGATTGTAAAGTCTACTGGAGATCAGGTGTATGTGGCATTACCATTTATTAAGGAGTTTTCAAATCTGGAGTACAAAGAATTTGATAATCCGAAAAGAGTAATTTTTTCTTGTAATTGGGGAAAAGAATTTTTATATGCAGATGCACAACGTGTAACGGCCATTCGTGTTGAAGCGGATATTAAAAGTCCGATATTACAGGATGTTGAAGACGGTGCTAAGCTAGTTTATACACCGGACATGGAGTCCAAAGGTGGATTCAGTAAAGTAATGACCGAAGAAGGGGTAATTGGTTACGTACGAGAGAAATACATATCAGAAAGTTATCATGAGAAGATGACAAATGATTATGTTGAACCAGAATATCCATCCATCCATCGTAATGATAAGATTAACATGGTTTGGCATCAGGTGTTTAAGAAAGAGGCAAATGATTCGCTTTTAGAATTACTGGAGTCTACAAAAGGAGTCAATGTTATTTCTCCGACTTGGTTTACAGTAATTAACAATAATGGCGATATTTCTTCATTGGCAAACGAAAAATATGTGGAACGGGCACATAATGCAGGAATTGAGGTATGGGCACTGATCGCTGATTTTGGAGATAATGTGTCAGTTGATATGAAAGAGGTACTTTCCTATACTTCGAAACGTGAGAAATTAATTAATGCCCTCATTTCTGAAGTAATCAAATATAACATAGATGGTATTAATATCGATTTTGAGAAAATACCGTCAGAGGCAGGAAGAGATTTTATTCAGTTTATTCGAGAACTATCAATAAAATGTCGAGGAAATTCAATTGTGCTTTCTGTGGATAACTATGTTCCGATGCAGCACACTGCATTTTATGATAGAGAAGAACAAGGAAAAATAGTAGATTATGTAATTACAATGGCGTATGATGAGCATTATGCAGGGTCAAAAGAAGCAGGTAGTGTATCTTCGATTTCCTATGTTCAGAATGCGGTAGACAAAATTGCAGAGCAGGTTCCAGAGAATAAGATTATTATGGCGTTACCTTTTTATTCTCGTTTGTGGAAAGAAACGGGTACTGGGGATAATATAGAGCTTAGTTCAGAAGCCTACTCGATGGTAAAAGCAGAAAAGATACTTAAAGATGAAGGCGCCGAAGCTTCATGGAATGAAGAAGTAGCTCAAAATTATGCGCAATTTGAAAAAGATGGAGCAACATATCGTATCTGGTTAGAAGATGAGGAATCATACAAATATAAGCTGGAAGCAGTATTTAGTAAAAATATCGCTGGCGTGGCAGCATGGAAATTAGGCCTTGAAAAAGCGCAAATATGGGACTTGATCGCTAAGTATATTAATTAAGAATATAGAAACAAATACTAGATGCTAATAATAAGATTTAAAGATACCATAATCAGGATGCCAGAGCATTCTTGAACAAGAAAAGAATAAGAAGCAGGACCATTTCATAGAATAAACTAAGATGCTTTTAAATGATGTTTTTATCAGTAGTAGAGTAAAAGCGCTCAAATTTGCTTTCTACTACTGAAGATCACGTTATGTGACGGATAGGAGCAGTATGAAGAAATATCTTTCCTTAGTTTTTATGATAATGGTCCTTTTGAGTGTTTCTATTCTTGCGAAACAAACGATTCCTGTTTTCTCCCTGCATCAGGCACCAGCTGAAGTACCAAAGCAGCTTGTAGTAATTGATCCTGGTCATGGAGGTAGAGATCCAGGAAAGGTAGGAGTAAACAATGCCCTTGAAAAAGAAATCAATCTTGCAATTTCATATAAGGTAAAAGCCTTGCTAGAACAGAATGATTTTGAAGTGATATTAACAAGACAAACAGATGAAGGCTTATATACTGATTCGGATGTTAGTAAAAAAAGTGGCGATATGAGGCGAAGGGTAGCTATAATAAATGATAACGATCCTATTGTAGCGGTAAGTATTCATCAGAATAGTTTTCCTGATGAAAGCTGTAAAGGAACCCAGGTTTTTTACCATGTGAATTCTCCAAATGGCAAAATGTTTGGAGAGCTGATGCAACAAGCAATTGAAGAAACAGTAAACAATGGAAAACACAGAAGTGCGAAATCAAATAACAATTACTATATGTTAAAAAATACCGAATGCCCAACTGTAATTGTAGAATGCGGGTTTTTATCTAATTATGAAGAATGTGAATTATTATGTACAGAGGAGTACCAAGATAAAATTGCATGGGGAATCTATATGGGAATTGTCCGTTATATTAATAAATCGGAGGGTTAATCAGTGGTTGTACAAAAATTGATTCTCAGCTGAGCGTAATGGAAGTTGTGATGATACTTGCGACAAGAGTTTTACTATGGTATAATCGCCCCATGAAAGCACTTGAAGAAAGCAGGGAGTCTCGTGAAGACTATTATAGAAACGGTAAATTTAGAGGAACCAGAAAGAGATGTAATAACAAAGGCAGCCGAAATTATTAAACAAGGCGGATTAGTCGCATTTCCAACTGAAACAGTATATGGTTTAGGAGCAGATGGTTTAAAAGAGGAAGCGGCTAACAAGATTTATCAAGCGAAAGGACGGCCGAGTGATAATCCATTAATCCTTCATATTGCAAGTTGTGAAGCAATGAATCAGCTGGCTAGAGAAATACCAATGAAGGCCTGGTTACTAGCAAATCATTTTTGGCCAGGTCCACTTACTATGGTACTAAAGAAAAAAGAGGGTGTTCCTGATCAGACAACAGGAGGGCTTAAGACGGTAGCGATTCGAATGCCTAATCATCCTGTTGCATTAAGTTTAATCAAAGAATCTGGATGTGTGATTGCAGCACCAAGTGCAAATACATCAGGGAAACCTAGTCCAACGTTAGCAGAGCATGTCTATCATGATCTGAATGGTAAGGTTGATATGGTATTAGATGCAGGACCAGTAGGCATTGGAATTGAATCGACAATTGTTGACTTAACGGAGGACATACCGGTAATCTTACGGCCAGGATATATTACAAAAGCTATGCTTGAGGAAGTTGTCGGCCAGGTTACAATGGACAAAGCAATTATGGCAGATAATACAGATAAACAGTTAAAGCCAAAGGCTCCGGGTATGATGTATAAACATTATGCACCAAATGGTGAACTGATTATATATGAAGGAGCCATTGAAAAGGTTTCCAAAGCAATTAATCAGTCAGCAAGTGAAAAGGAAGCTATGGGATACAAAACTGGTATTATTGCTACAGAAGAGTCAAAAGATAAGTACCACTCTGGAGTGGTAAAGACAATAGGCTCCAGAAAAAATGAAGTAAGCATAGCGCAGGGATTATATGCGGTACTTCGAGAATTTGACAGCTTAGGATGCGAATATATTTATGCAGAAAGTTTTCAGGGAAATGAGTTTGGACAGGCAATTATGAATCGTTTGTTGAAAGCGGCAGGCCATCATATCATAACACTTACTTGATAAAAGAATGGTCTGCAATAGGGTGAATTCTATGAAAGATTATCAGAGGCTCATTTTTGTATGTACCGGGAATACATGTCGCAGTCCAATGGCACAACGAATATATCAGCAATTGGACGATATGAAGACAATCGAAGTAATTAGCAGAGGATTGGTCGTACTATTTCCGGAACCCGCAAATCCAAAAGCATGTACGGTGATGCAAAATCATGATATGGATCTTGTTGATCACCAGTCAATAGCGCTTACAGAAAATGATATAATAGATAAAACATTAATATTGACAATGACGAACAAACAAAAGGAGATAGTTCTTGAAAAATTCCCTTTATCTACACAGGTCGCTACATTAACGGAATACGTAGGACAAGAGGGCGAAGTAACCGATCCATATGGAGGAAGTTTGGTCGATTATGAAGATTGTTATCTGGAATTATCCAGATTAGTAAAAAAACTAATATACGTAATGAACGAGGAGGACTAATTAATGATAGCATTAGGATGTGACCATGGTGGATATGAACTGAAGGTGGAGATAATCAAATATCTTGATAGTAAAGGAATTGCATATCAGGATTTTGGATGTGATAGCAGTGAGTCGGTTGATTATCCAGTATATGCTAGAAAAGTTGCAAAAGCCGTGGTATCCGGTGCATGTGAAAAAGGAATTCTTATTTGTGGAACTGGGATAGGAATCTCGATTGCAGCAAACAAAGTAAAAGGAATTCGTGCTGCGCTATGTCATGACTGCTTTAGCGCGCAGGCGACAAGAGAACATAATGATGCGAATGTGTTAGCCATGGGAGCAAGAGTAATAGGTTCCGGATTGGCTATAAAAATAGTTGAAACTTTTTTGGGAGCAGAATTCTCTAATGATGAGAGACATATTAACCGTATTTCTCAAATTGAAGAGTAAGCTATGAGATAATTCAGATATAAAAATAAAGCCACAACAACTCTATTTCTTATTGTTCAGAGTTTGTTGTGGCTTTATAATTATGCTCAGCCTGATTAATGATATGTTGATAATATGTGAAGTTACCCTGATAGAGTTTATTTAACAAGTGGTTAGTAAGGCGTACAATATCGCAAACCATTTCCGTGGAAAGAAGACCTTGTTCGAGGGCATCTGCAACTTCATCAAGATCCACAACTTTATACGAGCCGTCTTCATAAATTAATAGATCAACCAATAAATCTGTGACAAGCAGGGAGTTGTTCTCATTACTATAATCAGAGGTAATGATATCAACATACCAGTATACGACATTATCATTAATATCATATACTTTACTGATTTTGTAGCCATCATCTAATAGGTATAGGCTTATTCCTCTTGCAATATCGCACCGTGGTTTAAGAGAATTCCAACTTGTAATGATAGTATTATTATTGCACATAATAAGCGTATCATCTTTTAAATAAATTGTCTCTTGTGGAATTAACCGTTTACGGTAAATTTTCGTTTTAGTATTCATAAAATTCTCCTTATAGGATATTTTGTTTAGTATACCACGTATTATTCATTTTAGAAATAATAAAAATGAAATAACTACCAATTCAATTTGTTGGACAAATTGGTGTTTAATGTTATAATATCGTTAACGCATTTTTTAGGTAACATTTTTACTATTTTAGTTTATCTAATGATGAGAATACAAAGGTTCCTAAGAAGGGAGTATGATTGTGAAGGATAAGGCGGTTATTAAGGCTCTTGCAATGATTGCACAGATAGGTATCAGTATGCTTACTCCGATTTTTCTTTGTCTTTTTTTAGGATACTTTATTGATCAGCATTTTAATACTAAGGTTTGGATTATTGTTTTTTTATTCTTGGGAATTATAGTAGCATTTCGCAATGTATATTACCTGACAAAGCAATTTTATGCTAAGGAAAAAGAACGGGAAGATGCGGAGCTAAAATATTTTGAGGATTTGAAGAGAGAACGTGAGCAGAATAAAAAACTATAATAAATTAATGATATTTGGTCGATTATAATAGGAGACTGTCTTTATGAAAGAAGAAAAGAAAATTTTTGTGGAAATGTTGCTAGGAATAGCAATTTCTTCCACTATCATTAGTGTAATAGGATCAATATTTGCAAGTCCTTGGTTTACTTTTACACTTGGAACTTTACTAGGTGCAGCAGTCGCTTCGGTAGCATTAATTCATCTTTATAACTCCATTAATAGAGCAATTGATATGGATGAAAAAAGTGCACAGAAAAAGATTCAAAAAACGGCACCGTTACGAGTGATGTTTATGGGATTAGCTCTTGTAATAGGCATACTATTACCTGGGATATTTAATATATTAGGTATCTTGCTTGGTGTAATGGCTTTGAAATTTGCCGCGTATTTACAACCGCTTATCCATAAAATAATGGCATCAAAAATTTAACGAAAAGGTAGGTGAGAAAGTGGAAAGCCAGATTGCATTTTTAGCTGCTAAATTGCTCAGTAGCCCAGAAGTAGAAACAACAACAGATTCGGCTATTGATATTGGGATAAATGGGTATTATTCATACACAGTTTTTGGTCAGACTTTTTGGTTAACCAATACGCATATAGGTGTTTTGTTGGTAATGGTGTTATTAATAGTATTTGCAATTTTTGCGAACAGAGCAATAAAGAAAGCAAATCCGACGAGACCGCCAGGCATGTTCTTAAATGTTGTCGAGTTATTAGTCGAAAAGGTTGATGAGCTAACGAGAACCAGTATGGGCGAAAAACATGGGTGGAAGTTCTCTAATTATATCGGAACGTTATTTGCCTTTATATTGATTGCTAATATCTCTGGTTTAGTAGGGCTCCGTTCGCCTACTGCAGACTATGGCGTAACCTTGTCTCTTGGATTAATTACATTCTTTTTAATCCACTATAACGGATTCAAGTATCAGAAATTCGGACACATTACTGGTTTGTTTAAACCGTTACCATTCTTATTTCCGATAAACCTAATAGGTGAGATTGCCACCCCGTTATCTTTATCACTACGTTTGTTTGGTAATGTATTATCCGGTACAGTTATGTTAGGTTTAATTTATGGATTGGTGCCTGTTGTGGGTACCTTATTATGGCCTGCAGCACTACATGCATATTTTGATTTGTTCTCTGGAGCAATTCAGGCATACGTATTCTGTATGTTGACCATGGTATTTATATCTCAAACATTTGATTCAGAGTAGTTATTAAGTAAATTAAAAAATTATTTTTAAGGAGGAAACATAAATGTTAGATGGAATTACAGGAGTAGATTTAATAAAAGCATGTTCAGCAATTGGCGCAGGGCTTGCAATGATCGCAGGTATTGGTCCTGGTATTGGACAAGGTATTGCAGCAGGTCATGGTGCATCAGCAGTAGGACGTAATCCAGGTGCAAGAGGTAATATTATGTCAACCATGTTATTAGGTCAGGCAGTTGCTGAAACAACAGGTTTATATGGTTTAGCTGTTGCGATAATTTTATTATTTGCAAATCCACTTCTCTAGAATCTGGTAGCTTACTAAAAAGACACATAGTGTACTGTGTGAACGAAGCGAAAGGAGGCTAAAAGGTGGGTAATATTTTTTTATTGGCAGCAGACGGTATAAAAAACGCAGCCGCTGAGGCTACTCCAACACCAATCGTGGACCGAATTTTTGGTTTAGATGGTCAGTTGATCGCAGATACGATTATCCTAGCGCTTGCTGTTTTCGTGTTATTTTTTGCATTATCTTATCTACTATTTAATCCAGCGAGACAGTTATTAAAAGCACGACAGGATTTTGTTGCTAGCGAGCTTTCTAAGGCAGAGCTTGATAAAATAAAAGCGGATAAATATAAAAAAGAATATGACGCAAAACTCAAACAAGTAGATAAGGAAGCGGAAGAATTATTAAGTGCTGCTAGAAAAAAAGCTATTAAGCGTGAAAATGATATTATAAACGAAGCAAAAGAAGAAGCAAGTCGTATCTTAGATCGTGCGATGAAAGAAATCGAATTAGAAAAGAACAAGGTGCAAAGTGAAGTAAGACAAGAAATGATTACTGTTGCTTCCGTAATGGCAAGCAAATTCGTTGCGGTATCCTTGGATGAAAATAAGCAGAATCAATTAATTGAGGAAGCGTTAAAAGAAATGGGTGATGCAACATGGCAAAGTTAGTATCTAAGACCTATGGAGAAGCCTTATTCGAACTTTCGATAGAAGAAAAGAACCTTGATCTAGTAACGGAAGAAGTCAAGCTTGTAATAGAAGTCTTAAGCCAAAATGATGACTTGTTACGATTGCTCAATCATCCCAAAATATCAAAAGAGGAAAAACTGACAGTCATTGAGAATATTTTTAAAGGGCGCATGAGTGACACTTTGGTGGGCTTCTTGGTTATTATTGTCGATAAGGGTCGGTATAATGAACTGCATTCAATCTTTGAGTATTTTTTAGCATGTGTACGAGAGCATAAAAGTATTGGTGTTGCCTATGTTACGAGTGCGATGGAACTATCAGACACACAAAAAAATGCTATTACAAATAAGCTACTAGCTACTACAAAATATGTTCAGTTTGAGATGAATTATATTGTAGATAGCTCTATTATTGGTGGATTAGTGATACAAATTGGAGACCGTGTTGTGGATAGTAGTATTCAAACACAAATTAAGACTTTAACAAAAGCCTTAGCCTAAAATATAAACAGAAAGAAGGTGCATCTGTATCATGAATTTGAGACCGGAAGAAATCAGTTCTGTTATTAAAGAACAGATTAGGAACTACAGTACAAAACTTGAGGTTTCAGATGTTGGTACCGTAATTCAGGTTGCCGATGGGATAGCCCGTATTCACGGACTAGAAAATGCCATGCAAGGTGAATTAGTAGAATTTCCTCATGAAGTCTATGGCATGGTACTTAATCTGGAAGAGGATAACGTCGGAACAGTATTACTTGGTGACTTCAAAAACATAAATGAAGGCGATACAGTAAGAACGACCGGACGCGTTGTTGAGGTTCCGGTTGGTGATGCTATGTTAGGACGTGTTGTCAATGCTCTAGGGCAACCAATCGATGGAAAAGGACCAATAAATACACACAAATACCGTCAAATAGAACGTGTTGCTAGTGGTGTTATCAGCCGTAAATCCGTTGACACTCCACTGCAGACAGGTATAAAAGCGATTGATTCAATGATTCCAATTGGTAGAGGTCAGCGTGAATTAATTATCGGCGATAGACAGACAGGAAAAACTGCCATAGCACTTGATACGATAATTAATCAAAAAGGACAGGGAGTAAACTGTATTTATGTCGCAATTGGACAGAAATCCTCTACTGTTGCCAATTTAGTAAATAAGCTTGAAGAATATGGTGCTATGGACTATACAACAATCGTGGCAGCGACTGCAAGTGAATTAGCACCGTTACAATATATTGCTCCATACTCCGGTTGTGCAATTGGGGAGGAGTGGATGGAAAATGGTAAAGATGTGTTAATAATTTATGATGATTTATCAAAGCATGCAACAGCATATAGAACATTATCCCTTCTTTTAAAACGTCCACCTGGACGAGAAGCATATCCTGGTGATGTATTCTATCTGCACTCTAGATTATTAGAGCGTGCTGCCAGACTTTCTGATGAATTGGGAGGCGGCTCATTGACAGCATTGCCAATTATTGAAACACAGGCGGGCGACGTTTCAGCTTACATTCCAACTAATGTAATCTCAATTACAGATGGTCAGATATATCTGGAGTCAGAAATGTTCAATGCAGGTTTTAGACCAGCGGTTAATGCCGGACTTAGTGTATCTCGTGTAGGCGGTGCGGCACAGATTAAAGCAATGAAAAAGATCGCTGGACCTATCCGCATCGAGCTTGCTCAGTATCGTGAGCTTGCAGCGTTTGCACAGTTTGGATCTGATCTTGATGCAGATACAAAAGAAAAGCTTGCTCAAGGTGAGCGTATCCGTGAGATCCTGAAGCAGCCACAGTATGCTCCAATGCCAGTAGAAAATCAGGTTATCATCATTTATGCAGCTGTAAAAAAATATCTTTTAGATATTCCAGTTGCGTCAATACGTGCATTTGAAAAAGGATTAGCTGAGTATATAGAAACACAGTATCCAGAAATTTTACAAGCAATTCGCACAGACAAGGAAATCAAAGAAGAGACGGAAACTGCTATAGTTAAGGTTATTAAAGAATATAAGCAAGTCTTTTTAGCTGAATAGAGAGGTGACTTAGAATGGCCTCAATGAGAGATATAAAACGAAGAAAAGAGAGTATTCAAAGTACCGGACAGATTACCAAGGCGATGAAACTGGTATCAACGGTTCGTCTGCAAAAGGCTAAGTCTCGAGCAGAAAGTTCCAAACCATATTTTGATTATATGTATAATACAGTAACCTCTATTCTGAAAAAAGCTGGCAGGATAAAACATCCTTATTTAGAGGGTGGGGATAGCAAAAAGAAAGCAATCATCGTGATTACATCAAACCGCGGTCTGGCTGGTGGATATAACTCGAATATCACAAAGCTAATAACTAATGGTGATTTTAAAAAAGAAGAGGTTATAATTTATGCAATAGGAAGAAAGGGAAGAGACGCCCTTTATCGACGTGGATACGATGTTGTAAAAGACTATTCTGAAGTTATGAATCAACCATTATACAGCGACGCAGCCCGCATTGGTCTGGATGTACTTGAGGCATTCTCTAAGGGTGAGTTTGGAGAAATCTATCTAGCCTATACGGTATTTAAAAACACTGTAAGTCAGGTTCCAACGCTTATTAAACTACTTCCAATCGATCCAGCAAAAGAAGAGCAGGAAGAAAAGAAAACTGATATTGAAAGCTTAACATTAATGAATTTTGAGCCAGAAGCTGAAGAAGCACTTGATTTAATTATTCCAAAATATATGAAAAGTTTGATATATGGAGCATTAGTGGAATCACATGCTAGTGAGAACGGAGCCAGAATGCAAGCTATGGATAGTGCAACGAATAATGCTCAGGATATGATAGATTCCTTGTCGTTAAGTTATAACCGTGCTAGACAAGCTTCAATTACACAAGAAATAACAGAAATAGTAGCTGGTGCTTCAGCTATCAGCTAATGAAAGTCAAAGAAATTATAAGAAAAGGAGTGAGCATAGAACATGGCAAACATTAATGTGGGTAAAATCACTCAGATTATTGGTGCTGTATTGGATATTAAGTATCCTGCAGGAAATTTACCAGAAATCTATGAAGCCATCAATATAAGTTATTCTGATGGTAGCACACTTGTTGTTGAAGTTGCACAGCATCTGGGCGATGATACGGTTCGTTGTATTGCAATGGGTCCAACCGACGGATTAAAGCGTGGCATGGAAGCGATCACGACTGGAGCACCAATTAGTGTACCAGTTGGTGAGGCAACTCTAGGACGTATGTTTAATGTTTTGGGGAGACCAATAGATAATAAACCACAACCTTGTGATGTTGGTTATAAACCTATTCATAGAAAGGCACCGGCATTTGAAGAGCAGGCAACATCTACAGAGATGCTAGAAACCGGTATTAAAGTTGTAGATTTACTTTGTCCTTATCAAAAAGGCGGTAAAATTGGACTTTTTGGAGGTGCTGGAGTAGGCAAGACCGTACTTATCCAGGAGTTAATTACGAATATTGCTACTGAGCATGGTGGATATTCTGTATTTACAGGTGTTGGTGAACGAACAAGAGAAGGAAATGACCTTTATTATGAAATGATAGAGTCTGGTGTTATTGATAAAACTACCATGGTATTTGGTCAGATGAATGAGCCACCTGGAGCGAGAATGCGAGTAGGACTAACTGGACTTACAATGGCAGAGTATTTCCGTGATGAGGTAGGAAAGGACGTATTATTATTTATTGATAATATTTTCCGATTTACACAGGCCGGTTCTGAAGTATCTGCACTTCTTGGTCGTATGCCTTCTGCTGTAGGATACCAACCAACGTTACAAACAGAAATGGGTGCTCTTCAAGAACGTATTACATCTACGAAAAGAGGATCAATTACCAGTGTGCAAGCCGTGTATGTGCCAGCCGATGACTTAACTGACCCGGCTCCAGCAACAACATTTGCGCATCTTGATGCAACGACTGTGTTATCACGTTCCATAGTAGAATTAGGTATTTACCCAGCAGTAGATCCACTTGAGTCAACTTCTCGTATATTGGATCCGGGTATTGTTGGTGAAGAACATTATAAAGTAGCCCGTGGAGTACAGGAAATCTTACAAAGATACAAAGAATTACAAGATATTATTGCAATTCTAGGTATGGATGAGCTTTCAGAAGATGAAAAATTGATTGTAAGCCGTGCAAGAAAGATTCAGCGTTTCTTATCCCAACCATTCCATGTTGCAGAACAGTTTACTGGTATTACAGGTAAATACGTTCCTATTCAGGAAACAATACAAGGTTTTAAAGAAATCTTAGAAGGTAAGCATGATACTATTCCAGAAAGTTATTTCTTGAATGCAGGTAATATTGACGACGTTCTTGCTCGCGTAAACTAGGAGTAAGGAGGTTACTATGGCTGATGGCAAATTATTTCGTTTACAGGTAATCTCACCGGATCGTATCTTTTATGATGATGAAGTAGAAATGGTTGAGGTAAGAACAACGGAAGGTGAAATGGGTGTCTTAAAAGACCATATTCCACTAACAGCAATTATAGAACCTGGGATTTTGAAGATTCACGAATCTGGTGGAATCAAAGAAGCAGCCTTGCTGGAAGGTTTTATAGAGGTATTAAAAGATAAAGTGACCATATTAGCAGAATCTTGCGAATGGCCAGAAGAAATTGATTTAAATCGTGCACAGGAAGCAAAGATTCGTGCAGAGCGCAGACTTAAGGGCGCAGAAGGTGAAATTAATGAGGTGCGTGCAGAGATGGCTTTACGTCGAGCATTAACTCGTTTAACCTTAGCACAAAAACGTGGTATGTAAGAGATTCGTTCCTATTATTAATAGAACTATAATAAAGAACAGTAAATCACCTATGTTAGTACTGGTGATTTACTGTTTTTTTGCATTTATGTGTTTGAAAGCAGACAAATATGGAAACACTTACCATAGGAAAACTCAAAGGGAGGAATGTTTATGAAACAGTTTCGACGGGTTGTCTATATAGTCGTTATAGTGGGGTTAGTAACTGCGATTCAAGTAGCAATTAATTATTATTTTACAGATGAAGAAAAGATGCTTCAGGCGTTTTCTGGTACGAAATCAAAAGTGATTCAAAGTGAAGTAAAAGTAGTAGGTAAATATGGAACAAAGTTTTTATCAGAACAGGACTGTAAAAATTTGATTACCTTTATTGCAGGTAAAACAGGGTTGTCTAAAGAAATGGAGTATCAGGAATTAAAAGGAAATAAAGCTACTTGCCTTACTGCTAAAAAAGAGGCAGTTGCGGGAGACACTCTGATTGAGGTAATTCGAGTTGAACGTGAGGAAGAGAGCGTCCGCCTATACGATATCTATATTAATGCTAGTTTGACCTTATATAAAGACACTGACAGTATCCTTACATTTAAAAGTCGATTAGAAGAAGCAATGAATGAGTTAGATATGGAATCTTACGATACAGCAGTCTCCTTACAAGGAGTTTATGATGGAGAGCTATTGCTTGAAGAAAAAGACCAGATTTCTGATCAACTGTTAGAAGATCTACAAGGAGATATTGTTAGCCAAAATCGAGAAGATGGATTGTATATTATTTATGCTTATAGTCCGCTTATTGGAAGTTATATGAATTCCGGAGGAAAGCGTATTAATATCCAGGTAAGTTTTACGTATGACGAGGTAAATCAACGAACTACATTGTATGTTGCGAGTCCAATATTAAATTCAGATTATTAAAGTGAAAGACCATACCGACTTTTCAGTACAGAAAAGAAGGTACGGTCTTTTTGTTCCATAAACATATTCGGGTTAATTAGATAACTGCGTAGTATTGTCATACGTGTAATATTAGTAACAGCCATAAAAGTTACGGTAACGGCAACGTCTATAGGCTAACTCATTATAAAGCATGACGCCAACTAGGCAACGTAGCCAATTTGGTCTGCCATATGAGCTGTAATCACTACATGGAGGAGGACAATGCAGACCACAGGAACGTCTGTATGGCATAAATGCTAGAGGGTTATACGAAAGGTCCTCCATTTGTAGTGTCATATCATCCTTGTCATAATCTTTTACACGCTGGTATATTGTGTCGATAATAGTATCTAATAGAACTTTATCAGGTATTTCATCAAAAATACAGCTGTCCTTATATTCATATTTATCACATTCATTATCGATTTCTTGTGCTATCAATCGAATTATTTGAGGATAGATGGCTTTTAGATACTCATGATCTCTTTCCAATGGAGAAGTTTTTACGGTTACGTTAAGGTATTTATTCATGTCATCTATATTATTATCCATACAATCTCCTTATTCCAATCTCATGATTATTATATGCCGTATGTAATGCTTTGTGCCATAAAGTGGTTTTTTTAAGCTATGGCATGGAAGTAATAACGGTTTTGTGATATAGTAAAAGGTAGTAGTTTTGACATGAAATTATCTTACTATAAATTATTATGTCATATAACATAGAAATGATATAATTGTGATATTAAGAGAATAATAAGGAATAAAGCCTAAAAATATGATATAAAAAGTATAAACAAGATAGATGGAGAACACAATGATAAATCAGTTAGAAACCGTGTTTAATTCAGTACTAGATGATGAACTAGTTAAGATAATAATAAGTAATTCTTCCAATAAGGAAAGAATTAGTAAAATAGTAATAAAGCCAATCATGCTTAAGCTGATGCTTATGTATCAAGTATCAAGAACTGTGGGTCCGAAGGTGATACATCAAAATTATAGTAAAGAAGAATTGATTGCATTACTTCCTGAAATAGTTCAAGGAGAGATATCTTTTCGACAAATCGAAATTACAGCAAAGAAACGTTTTATTACAATCTTAATCAGCAAAAAAGGAAAAGTGACGATTAAAGAAAAGAAGCGCATAACAGAGCAAGCTACGGACGCACTTTCCCATAACCGAGAGAAGCAATACATTTTACAAGAAGGTATCCGCGTACCATTTTTAATGGAATTAGGGGTTATGACAGAGGAAGGAAAAATTGTAAAGAGTAAGTACGATAAGTATAAGCAAATTAATAGGTTCTTAGAGTTTATTGAAGATATCCTACCAAGTTTGCCAACAGATCGTGAAGTTACGATACTTGATTTTGGATGTGGTAAATCGTATCTTACCTTTGCTATGTTTTATTATCTGAAGGAATTAAAGGGCTATCAGGTGAAGATTCTTGGCCTAGACCTTAAAGAGGATGTTATTAACCATTGCAATGAGCTTGCAAAGCGATATGCATATGATGGATTAAGTTTTCTAAAAGGTGATATCGGCTCCTATGATGGAGTAGATACAATTGATATGGTTGTAACACTGCATGCATGTGATACGGCAACTGATTATGCTTTATATAAGGCAATCAGGTGGCAGGCAAAAGTGATTTTATCAGTACCATGTTGCCAACATGAATTAAATAAACAAATGAAAGACACTCCGCTTGAGCAGATATTTAAGTACGGGCTACTAAAAGAGAGAAGTGCCTCCATTATAACAGATGCAATACGTGCTAATCTCTTAGAGCAATGGGGATATCGAACACAAATTCTTGAATTTATAGATATGTCTCATACACCTAAAAATGTATTAATTCGTGCCGTGAAACAGCCAATACAAAAGAAAATAAAATATAAAGGGAAAGACAACGAGGCTAATGCAAAAGCAATGGGGTATGATGATATGCTAGCCTTTTTTGGAGTGGAACCAACGTTACACCGATTGCTCAAGGAATATAAAGATCAGATGATAGAATCTGGGGAGGGTAGAGCGTGAAAATCATATCGCATATAGTTGTATTAGTAGCTGTATTTATTGGTTCTGTCTGGTTCTTTGGACAAAATATGAAGGAAGAAAAGTTTACTTTTAGTAAAACAGTAGAGATGGCTGAACCGACATTTCCGATTGTGTCCATAAAAGTAAAGGATCAGGTTTTTAATGAGTTACACGGTCTTTCTGGAGGAGTAGAACCTAATAATTTCCGCGATTCTATGGTGCCTCTTGACCATACACAGAGCTTTACGGTAATCATTAAGGAAAATCAAATTGTTGCAAAAAAAGTTATGTATCGTCTTGTAGATTCCATAACAAATGAAACAGTAGAAAATGGTA
Source organism: Bacillota bacterium (assembly GCA_023434365.1). GTDB lineage: Bacteria > Bacillota > Clostridia > Lachnospirales > Lachnospiraceae > KM106-2. The sequence goes on from JAEYSV010000057.1 coordinate 58,350, forward strand.
CGATATCTGCCTTGGAAAGAGTAGACGATAATAAGACAGCTAAAATTCTATTAAAAGAAGAACTCCAAAAGGATAAAGAGTATAGTATCGTACTGACTGTTGTTACAGATAAAAGTAAAAAAATACATTTTGTAACCCGAATAAAAGTAATGGATCAATTATATCTTAAAGAACAGCTTGACTTCGTTAAAGAGTTTCACAAGGCAACCATTGAAAAAGAAGAGGACGAGGTTAAGCAAAATGAAAAGATACAAGAGCATGTAATTTATCTGGAAACATTGTCAGAAACCGAATATACTACGTTAGCTAATGTAAATATTAACTCAAAGAGTAGCTTGATATTCTGGGAAGACTTAAAGCCTACTGTTGTTTATCAATCGGCACCCACAATAAAGGAAATCGGATGGGATACTATGGCGGTTGAGTTAAAATATTTTGTGCAATTACCGCAAAATAGTGAAAATGGAACAGTAAATAATAATGAAGCGCCTGAGGAAGTAACCACTTATGAGGTTTCTGAGTTTTATCGGATTCGATATACATCGGAAAGAATGAAGCTTCTATATTATCATCGTACTATGGAAACATTATTTGATATGGCTGATGTGAATATGGAATCCGGTAGTATTTCACTTGGATTGACTAATGATGATAAGGTAGATATTTTTAACGATACAAATATGAAAAGAATGGCATTTGTAAGAAATGGGACTCTTTGGTGTTATGATCTAGAAGCTAATCGTATTGTAAAAGTATTTTCGTTTGATACCAAAAAGCAGGATTATTCGCGTGCTGGATATAATCAGCATAATGTTCGTATACTAAATCTATATGATAACGGAAATATGGACTTTCTTGTTTACGGCTATATGAACAGAGGAGACTACGAAGGAAGACTTGGTATCATCTTATATAAATATTTTCAAGAGGAAAATAGAATAGAGGAGCAGGTTTACATTCCAATGCAGTATTCTTATGAAGTCATTGAGGAGAACCTTGATAGCTTTAGTTATTTAAGCGGATTAGATGTTTTTTATTTTAGTATAAATAATATTATCTATTCTTATAATATCATTTCCAAACAGGTACAGACGATTGCCAATGAAGTGTACCGAGAAAGTTTCCTGTTATCAAAAAAAGGTCAGTTTATCGTATGGCAGGATCATGGTGAGACAAAAGAATCTAAGAATATTACAATATTAAACCTTGAAAATGAGAAGCAACATATTACGCAAGCGAAGGAGCAAGAACGCATAAAACTGCTTGGTATGATTGACATTTACTACATTTATGGATATGCTAAAACTTCAGACATAATTACTACGAAAGCAGGCGCAGACATTGTCCCTCTATATAAAGTTGAGATTGCTGATGTTGAGGGTAATGTAGTAAAGTCTTATCAACCTAAGGATAGTTTTGTTGAATCAATAAAGGTAAGGGACAATACGATTGAACTAAACCGACTAGTAAAATCAAAACAAGGTTATGAAAAAACGGACGCAGATTATATTGTAAATAAGATTGTGAATGGTGATAATCTTATTACAGTAGAAATGGATAAGACAAATGAAGTCATGCCTAGATTACAAATTCTAATGCCGCAAGAATTTAATGTTTCAAGCAAACCGAAAGTTACATCTACAGACATGACCATTTTATCTGTGGATACTATGCTTCACTTTGAGGACTTTGCCAAGATAGAATTAAAATATTATGTCTATGCGGTGGGGCATTTAGTAGATTCCTATGCAACAGCGGGAGAAGCAATAGCAGTTGCGGATGCATTGATGGGAATCGTTATGGATAGTAATAATATTGTAATATGGGAACGAGGCGTTGTTGATACAAAAAGTACAATTAGCTCCATTACCATGCAAGAAATTAGCAAAGGTTATGATAGTATAACAGCTTGTGTCAGTATGGTACTCAAAGCTAATAAAGTTTCCGTATCAGTAACAGAGCTTAATACGAAGGAACATACCATTTACGATATGCTTAGTGAGTATCTACCAACCAATGTAGTAAATCTTACTGGTAGTAATTTAAATCAAGTACTCTACTATGTAAGTAAAAAGTCACCAGTTATCGCAATGAAAAATAATAGTGATGCTGTACTAATTATTGGGTACGATGAGAATTATCTTTACTATATGGATCCATCCACAGGAGCAACAGAAAAAGCTAGAAAGACGTTAATAGCTGACTTATTTGAAACAGCAGGCAACGTATTCCTAAGCTATGTTAAGTAGTACAAAGGCAAAAAATAATTCAATCTTCATCATGAACACATAAAGGAAAGGAAGTAAAACTATGGATGAAAGAATCAAGAAATTAGCAAACAATTTGGTGAATTATTCAATGAAAGTACAACCAGGACAAAAGGTATATATTCATTATATCGGAAGTTCTACTCAGGAACTTGCCAGACAGCTGGTAAAGGAAGTTTATAAAGCAGGTGGAGTTCCATTTCCACATTATACTGACCCAAGAATGCAAAGAGAATATTTACTTGGTTGTACTGAAGAACAGTTAAAGTTATCTGCTGAAGTAGATGCACTCGAGATGTCAAAAATGGATTGTTATGTTGCAGTACGTGGTAATGATAATGTAACAGAACTTTCAGATGTTCCAACAGAAAAGCAACAACTATATGATGTATATTATGGAACGCCAGTACACCATGACATTCGAGTTAGAAAAACTAGATGGGTAGTTTTACGATATCCTAATAATGCAATGGCGCAATTAGCGAATTCTAGTTTAGAAGCTTTTGAGGACTTCTATTTTGATGTTTGTAACCTAGATTATTCAAAAATGAGTAAAGCCATGGATGCATTGGTAGATTATATGAATCGTACGGACAAAGTTCATATAGTAGGGCCTGGAACAGACCTAACATTTAGTATTAAGGATATTCCAGCAATTAAATGTGATGGAATAATGAATATTCCTGATGGTGAAGTGTACACAGCACCAGTGCGTGACTCTATTAACGGAACTCTTTCCTATAATACACCAGCCGTTTTCCGAGGATTTACTTATGAAAATATAAAGATGACGTTCAAGGATGGTAAGATAATTGAAGTGACAGCCAATGATACCTCACGTATTAATGGTGTTCTAGATACCGACGAGGGAGCAAGATATATTGGAGAGTTTGCTATTGGAGTGAATCCTTATATCCTACATCCAATGAAAGATACGTTATTTGATGAAAAGATAATGGGGTCATTCCATTTTACACCAGGTAACTGTTATGATGAAGCTCCAAATGGTAACCATTCCGCAGTTCATTGGGATTTAGTTTGTATTCAGACGAAGGAGTATGGCGGTGGTGAAATTTATTTTGATGATGTGTTAATTCGAAAAGATGGATTATTTGTAGTGGATGAGTTACTAAGTCTAAATCCTGAAAATTTAAAATAATAGAAGAGATAGGAGCATACTATGAAGCGAGCATTTTTAATCGTTTTAGACAGTGTTGGCATCGGAGCCATGCCGGATGCCGCTGAATATAATGATGAAGGAAGCAACACCCTTATGGCAGCCTCTACTAGTCAGTTTTTTTCAATGCCAAATATGGAGATGTTAGGGCTATTTGCAATAGATGGAGTAAAAGTACAGCCAGGTAAAGAAAAAGGGGTAACTCCAATCGGAATCTATGGTCGCGGCCAAGAAAGTTCTAAAGGAAAAGACACAACAATTGGACATTGGGAAATAGCGGGGATTATTAGTGATGAACCTCATCCTACATTCCTTAATGGATTTCCACAGGAATTATTATCTATGATTGAAGAAGCAACCGGTAGGAAGGTAATTTGTAATAAACCATACTCAGGAACAGAAGTAATTAATGACTATGGAGATGAGCATGTAAAAACTGGTGCATTAATTGTATATACTTCGGCAGATAGTGTATTGCAAGTTGCAGCACATGAAGATATTGTTCCGATTGAGACACTCTATGAATATTGTGAAAAGATTAGAGAACTTTGCACTGGTAAATATGGTGTAGGTCGTGTCATTGCCAGACCGTTTGAAGGAGAAAGCAAAAACTATAGACGTACGACAAGAAGACATGATTATTCGCTAGAACCACCAAAGAAAACCATGCTAGATACTATTAAAGAAAATAGCATGGACATGATTGCGGTTGGAAAAATAAGTGATATTTTTGCCGGAAAAGGTGTTACCAAATCGATTCGTACTTCGAGTAATGAAGAAGGAATTCAGGTGACTATAGATATGACAAAACAAGATTTTAACGGGTTGTGTTTTATTAACCTTGTAGATTTTGATATGAAATATGGTCATCGTAACGATGTTGAAGGGTATGCAAAAGCATTGACGTATTTTGATTCAAAACTACCTGAAATTATGAAAGGTCTTCGAGATGAGGATCTGTTAATTATAACAGCTGATCATGGTTGTGATCCTAGTACAGAGTCGACAGACCATTCTAGAGAGTATATACCTATTGTAATCTATACAAAACAGGCTAAGCATCCAAGAAATCTTGGAACAAGATTAAGTTTTGCAGACATAGGTGCAACCGTACTTGATTACCTAGGACTTCCTATTGATATTCAGGGAACTTCATTTTATCAGGAAATTAAGTAATTAAAATCAATAATATTGTTCAATATGTTCTACGAAATATAACAAGTAAAAGGAGAATAAATATGGCGAAAACACCTACTCCTCATAATGGAGCGAAAGAAGGAGAAATAGCTAAAACGGTATTAATGCCGGGCGATCCTTTAAGAGCAAAGTTTGTTGCTGATAATTACCTAGAGGATGTTGTTTGTTTTAATACAGTACGTAATATGTTTGGATATACAGGAACTTACCAAGGAAAACGTGTAAGTGTAATGGGCGGTGGAATGGGTATTCCATCCATTGGCATCTATTCATACGAGTTATATCATTTTTATGATGTAGATACTATTATTAGGATTGGATCTGCTGGAGGCATTCAGGATGATATTAAAGTAAGGGATGTTGTAATTGCACAAGGTGCTTGTACGAATTCAAATTTTGCGCATCAATACCAACTGCCAGGAACATTTGCTCCAATTGGTAACTTTGATTTGATTCGAAAAGCAGTGGAATATGGTGAAAAAGAAGGAATCAAGACGGTAGTAGGTAATGTTCTCTCTTCTGATACATTTTATGATGATAATGCTGAAGCAAATAATCTATGGAGAAAGATGAATGTATTATGCGTTGAGATGGAAGCGGCCGGACTATATATGAATGCTGCTAGATGTAATAAAAAAGCTCTTGCCATTTTAACGATTAGCGATCATATCTTCACAGGAGAATCTTTATCTGCAGAAGATAGACAAAATACGTTCCATGATATGATGAGAATAGCGCTTGAAATTGCTTAATAAATTAATAAAGTAACAGTAAAATGTGGTATGGACTTTCTTAAAAAGAAAGTTCCATGCCACGTATTGTCTAATTAGATGGAGGTAAATGTAATGACATTAGAAGAAGTATTAGGAAAAGTGGATCATACCCTACTCGGGACAACAGCAACCTGGGATGAAATAAAAGTTATCTGTGATGATGGAATGAGATTTAATACAGCTTCTGTCTGTATCCCACCTTCTTATGTAAAACGTGCAAGTGATTATATAAACGGAAAGATAAAAATATGTACAGTGATCGGTTTTCCTAATGGATACAATACTACTGCAGTGAAAGTGTTTGAAACAAAAGATGCTATAGATAATGGTGCGGATGAGATTGACATGGTGATTAATCTTGGAATGCTAAAAGATAAGCAATATGACATGATTGAGCAAGAAATACGAGCTATTAAGGAAGCCTGTGGCAAAAAAGTTTTAAAAGTAATTATTGAGACCTGCGTGTTAACTGAAGAAGAAAAAATTAAAATGTGCGAAGTAGTAACGAACGCAAAAGCAGATTTTATCAAAACCAGCACTGGATTTTCTACTGCAGGAGCAACATTTGCGGATATCGAATTATTTAAAAAACATATTGGTAGTGATGTGAAAATGAAAGCAGCAGGTGGAATCTCGTCATTAGAAGATGCGTATCAGTTCTGTGAGCTGGGTGCAGAGCGTCTTGGAACAAGTAAGGTAGTTAAGCTGGCAAAGCAGGAACAAGTAGAAGAGGGTACCTATTAATAAGTAATGGAGGTGGGAGCAATGGAGAAAAAAGAAGCAATTGCGTTGGCAATTAGCAATTTAAAAAATTCTTACGCACCTTATTCAAATTTTAATGTATCTGCCGTACTCATTACCAGTGATGGTAAGGCAATAACTGGAGTAAATATAGAAAATGCTGGATTAACTGCTACAAACTGCGCAGAGAGAACTGCTTTTTTTAAAGCCGTTAGTGAAGGAATATTTTCATTTGATTATATTGTTGTTGTGGGTGGAAAAAATGGTAAAATAACAGATTATTGTGCACCATGTGGAGTTTGCCGTCAGGTTATGATGGAATTTTGTAATCCGGATACATTTCGTGTAATTATAGCGAAATCCCAAGAGGAATATCAGGAATATACATTATCCGAAATATTGCCTATGGGGTTTGGACCGAAAAATCTGCTGGAAGGAAGAGGTACAAAAAATGAGAATGTATGACTTAATAATGAAGAAACGTAATGGAAGTAGTCTTACAAACGAAGAAATTACGTTTATGGTAGAAGAGTACACCTCTGGACATATTCCAGACTATCAAATGTCTGCCATGATGATGGCCATTTATTTTCAAGGCATGACGGATGAAGAGACGGCTGTACTTACGGATTGTATGGCAAAATCCGGGGATATGGTAGATTTGAGTCCGATTGACGGAATCAAAGTTGATAAACATAGTACCGGTGGAGTAGGGGATAAAACAACCTTGGTAATTGCTCCTATTGTAGCAGCCTGTGGTGTTAAGGTGGCCAAAATGTCCGGTCGGGGGTTAGGCCATACTGGTGGCACCGTTGATAAAATGGAAGCAATCCCTGGATTAAAAACAGCAATTGAGAGAGAGCGGTTTTTTGAGATTGTAAATAACGTTGGTGTTTGCGTTATAGGCCAGTCAGGAAATCTAGCTCCTGCTGATAAAAAAATGTATGGACTTCGCGATGTTACAGCAACGGTAGAAAGTATTCCATTAATCGCAGCCTCAATTATGAGTAAGAAGTTAGCAGCCGGAAGTGATTGTATTTTACTTGATGTGAAGACTGGTAGTGGTGCATTTATGAAGTCTATCGAGGATTCTATTCGATTGGCAGAAAAAATGGTTGCTATCGGAGAAAAAAATGGTCGTCGTACGGTTGCTATGATTACTGATATGGATAGTCCATTAGGAAATGCAATTGGAAATAGTCTAGAAGTAATTGAGGCAGTAGAGACCTTGCGTGGACAAGGACCGGATGATTTTACTTTTGTTTGCGAACAGTTAGCTTCTAATATGCTTTATTTAGCAGGAAAAGGCACTCTTGAGGAATGTCTTGAAATGGTTAGAGAAGCAGTTTCCTCCGGTAAAGCGCTTCAAAAGTTAATTGAAATGGTGGAAGCACAAGAAGGAGATAGTAGTGTAATAACTGATATTCAAAATTTTAAGAAAGCCAAATTTACAAGGCCAATTATTATGGATAGAAGTGGATTTATCACCCATATTAACACTGAAGAATGTGGTATATCTTCTGTAATGCTTGGTGCTGGTCGAGAGACAAAAGACGATATTATTGACTATAGTGCTGGTATTATGTTATATAAAAAGTATGGTGATGAAGTAAAAGAAGGCGAAACTATAGGCATGATGTTCGCTGAAAAGGATGAGTTGTTCAATGAAGCAATGAAGAAAATAGTAGCTGCCTACACCGTTGCAGAGACTAAACCAGAGGAAAAGCCTCATATCTTTGCTAGAGTTGAACTTGGAAATGTTGTTAAATATATATAGCATAACGTAAGAGTAATGCTGAGAAGGGGAAAGGATGGAGCTTCAATTACTAGATTGGATACAAAGCAATCTGCGATATGATTTTTTTGATCAGCTTATGACCGTAATAACTGCTCTTGGCAATGGAGCGATTATTTGGATAATAATTGCAGCCTGTCTTTTAGTATCTCCAAAAAATCGCAAAGCTGGAATTCATGTGATGATAGCCGTTTTATTAGGTTATGTAATTGGTGATTTGGTTTTAAAGAATGCATTTGGAAGAGCACGCCCTTTTGTGAATATAGATATTACGTTATTAATATCAAAACCCTTGGAATACTCTTTTCCAAGTGGGCATACTTTATCTGGTTTTGCGGCATCAGTTTCGCTGTTATTCTATTCAAAAAAGTTAGGCCTAACCAGTATGATATTAGCTTCAATCATTGCATTTTCAAGACTATATCTATACGTACATTATCCAACAGATATTTTAGGTGGAATTATAGCGGGGGTTGGAGTAGCGTTTCTGGGGAAAGTTATAATAGACTGGATTTATCATAAAGGCAACATTAATAAAAGTAAAGACGAATAAATTATTCTATTCGGTTGTTTGCTCTTCGTTATTACGTACAGTTAAGAGAGTTTGAATAATAGTCAGGCACTTTTCTTTATCAAGTTCAGATAAACCATTAAAATATCGTAATAATCGTCCTTCCGCATTTTCGTAGGTACTTGGGCTGGTAGTGTGACCTAAAAGATAATCAACTGAAACATTAAAGTAATTGGCTATCTTAATTAATACATCAATGTTTGGAGAGGACATATTTTTTTCATAACTACTAATCATTTGTTGAGTCAGACCAAGGACTTTTCCTAATTTGGTCTGACTTACTTTTTTTTGTTTACGAATCATTTCTAGATTTTCACCAAAAGCCATTGAAATCACACCTTCCATAATAATTGCAGTTACAGTAAATAGAGTATTCATTACACGTATGGAATTATACTAGAAGTGGTGAAATTTTACAAGATAAATTTGTAAATAGTTCCATTTCCATCAAATCAATTCGTATAGTTTCATAAAATAGTTAGTTGAGAGTATACTATTACAAATAGTACTTGAAATTTATAAGAAAAGGGAATAGAATAGGTCTTACGTCTGCAATAGTGCAGCAAACTATTTGATGAAAGATTACATTTGTATAAGTGGAGAAAGTGATGAAATTATTGTCAGTTGTAATTCCATGTTATAATTCTGAAGAATTAATGGGAAGGGCAATCGAGAGTTTATTGCCAGCAAGAGAACATATTGAAATTCTTTTGGTAGATGATGGATCAGAAGATAATACGTATGATATTGCCAGTCAGTATAGTGTAAAATATCCAGACATAGTTAAAGTTTTTCGTCAGGAGAAGACTGGTTATGGAGAAGCAATTAATACAGCATTGGACTCTGCAACCGGATTGTATTTTAAAATACTGCACTACGATGATTGGTTTGAAGAAAAGGCACTTCGAAAGGTTATGAAGCGCTTAGAAGCATTATGCAGGTATGAAATGATAGTTGATTTATTTATTACGAATTATGTGTTTGATAAAGAACTAGAGAAAAAACATTCTATAATGGATTATAAAAGTGTATTTCCCCAGGATCAAATCTTTCACTGGAAGGAAATGAAACATTTAAAGCAAAGTCAGTATTTATTAGTGCATTCTGTATTATTTAGGACAGAGCTTTTAAAAGACTGTGGTCTTAAGATGCCTAGAAATATGTGTTATGTAGATAATTATTTTGTGTATAAGCCGCTTCCTAGTGTAAGGACAATGTATTATATGAATACAAATTTGTATCACTATCGTATTAAAGAGAATTCCTGTTCTACTGATGAGAGTATAACAGAAGATTATATTAACGAGCAAATAGATGTCTTGAAAAAACTTATTGCATCTCATACAGTATCGGATATTTCCTGTAAACCAATGCAAAATTATATGACTAGATATATAGCCATGATGATGGCAAGCTGTACGGTTTCTTTACTTCTTAATGATACGGAGGAATGTAAGGAGACACGAAATGAGTTATGGAATTATCTGAAGAAATATGATATTGTGTTATATAAGAAAGTGAAACGTTCCATTCTAGGATACTGTGTAAGGCTACGAGGCCGGGTTGGTAAGCGGGTTATCTTAAAAGGATATCAAATAGCACAAAAATATTATGGATTTAATTAATCAGGTAAGATTAGTAGTAAATAGGAAGAAAAACACTTGATTTATTTAGAAAATAAAGTTATAATTAAAAAAATCAATTTAGTGCGACGGAGCATATGTGTATACATATGCTCTTTTTTTGTTTATCAAGATATGAGGAAGGGAAGATTATGATGGATAAAATTGATATGAAGTTAATTCATTTGTTACAAGAAAATGCAAGATATTCACTTAAGCAACTGGCAGAGCAGGTATTTTTATCCTCTCCGGCAGTATCTTCGAGAATTGAAAAGTTAGAAAAGGAAGGCTATATAACAGGCTATCAGGCAGAAGTAGATTTGCTTAAGTTAGGGTACCATATTACTGCATTTATCAATTTAGAGATGGCTCCAAAATTAAAAAATACCTTTTATCCATTTATTGAATCTTGTCCAAATGTTTTAGAGTGTAATTGTGTTACCGGTAGCTATTCTATGCTTATTAAAGTGGCATTCCCAAGTACGATGGAATTAGACTCCTTTATTGGACAATTACAGAAGTTTGGCAATACTTCTACTCAAATAGTTTTTTCTACTGCTGTTAAGCCAAGAGGAATCCAAATCCAAGATTTATAACAGAAATTACATAGTCTGTTGTTCTTCGTCAATATTTTAACGATTTTTTAACCATTTTATAATGGAAATCGAGTAAAATTATGGTATAATCGTTCTATAAATATGTTAGGAGGAGCTACCATGTTGTTAGAGGTACAGAATATTACCAAAACATTTGGCGATAAGCAAGTTTTGAATAATATTTCCTTTTCTGTAGAGAGTGGAAAGGCGTTAGGACTTTTAGGTAGAAATGGAGCAGGAAAAACAACAACCATTCGAATATTAATGGATGTGTTTAAAGCAAATAGTGGAACCATTTTGGCGGATGGAAAACCATTTGTTGCCAATGAGTTCCAAATTGGGTATTTGCCAGAAGAGCGAGGTTTATACCCAAAGAAAACTGTTTCAGAACAAATTCTTTATTTGGCTAGTCTTAGGGGATTAAGTAGAAAGGAAGCAAAAAGGAACCTGGAGAAGATGTTAAAACGTCTTGGTGTAGAAGAATATATGAATCGCAAACTTGAGACGTTATCGAAAGGGAATCAACAAAAAATTCAGTTAGCACAAACATTAGTATGTAATCCGGAAATTGTAATATTAGATGAGCCATTTAGTGGACTTGATCCAGTTAATTCACAGATATTAAAGGAAGTAATTAACGAAATAATTTCAGAAGGTCGTCTTGTTATATTTTCAAGTCATCAGATGAGTTATGTAGAAGAATTCTGTAACGATATTGTAATCATAAACCAAGGTGATATTGTACTTAAGGGAGATTTGAGGCAGATTAAAAGGGAGTTTGGTAATAATCGTATTACATTATCCTTAATCGATCATGATGCCGAGAGCTTACGTAAATTCTGTTCCACTTATCTTGGTAGTGTAATGAAAGTAACCGATCTAAAGAAAGGCTATGTAGTGGCTGAGCTTGCACCAAATAAAACTAAGAATGATGTGTTATCTACACTAATTAGTTTAAATGCAGATGTGGAAAGATTTTCAATATACGAACCGTCCTTGACGGATATCTTTGTAGCAAAGGCAGGTGACTTAGAATGAAACTTATTAGTCAAACATTAAGAGTGGTTCAGTTTGAAATGAATAACTATATAAAAAATAAGAGCTTCATCGTTGTCACTATTATCATTATGGCTGTTGCAGCAATTGGCTTAAGCGTTCCAACCATACTGAATTCTTTTGATAATTCGAAAGAGCAGGAAGAAATTCCATTGCCAGGTGATGAAACTGAAGTCAATAAAGAAGTATTTTTGGTTTATGATAGTAAAGGAATTATTTCAGATTATAATTATATAAATAAGAATTATAATATGTATCAATGGGAAGCGGCTGAATCCAGAGAAAAGTTAGAAGAGGCTGTTAATAATGATAGTGTAAAAGCAGGCTTTGTCGTTACCGATGCTACAAATTACGAATATATTGTTAAGAACTCGTCCTTAACAGATGAAAAAGGTTTCTTATTTACTGATATATTAGGTCATTTTTATCGTAGTGCCTATATGAAAGAACATAATATTAATATTGATGAAGTAGAACAATTATATAAGACACCTATATTATATCAGACAACACAACTTGGTAAAGATGGAGTAGCAAGTTATTTCTACTGTTATATATTAATCTTTGTTGTATATATGTTAATACTCGTTTATGGGCAAATGATAGCGGTAAGTGTTACAAGTGAAAAGAGCAATCGTGCTATTGAGGTATTGGTAACAAGCACTAGTTCTAATAGTTTGATTTTTGGTAAAGTTATTGCTGGAATGATTGCTAGCCTTGCACAAGCAGGTTTAATTATTTCAACTGCCTTAATATCCTATAATGTTAATAAGACAGCGTGGATTGAGCTTTTAGATTTTGATATGGTAATTCCAGTTGAGGTTATCATCACTTTTGCAATTTTTGGATTGTTTGGGTTCTTATTCTATTGCTTTATCTATGGTTGTTTAGGAGCATTGGTAAGTAAGACCGAGGATGTTGGTAAATCAGTTGGACCGGTAATGTTTATTTTCATGATTGGCTTTTTCATTGGTATGATTAGTTTAACAGATAGTAATACATTATTAGTAAAGATTTCGTCTTTTATTCCATTCACTTCATGCTATACAATGATGGTTCGAGTAGCGATGGAAAGTGTGCCAATTATAGAGATTATTATATCTTTCATTATATTGGTATTATCCAATGTACTAGTAGGGGTTATTGGGTCTAAGATTTATCGGATGGGAACCTTGCATTATGGAAACCCATTAAAACTTTCTACAGTATTAAAACGGTTAAAGAAAGAAAAGAATGCATAGAATAATCTAAAGTAGTGCTTCAGTTCTCTATTATAGAGGGGTGAAGCATTAGTTTTCGAGTAAGAATTAATTGTAAGCATATATTAATTTAATTAGTTATGAGAAAGCAAGAGTATATTATGTTTGGAGGAGATGGGATTGGCACCACATGGAATGGAAAAGAATAATGTATTAAGTCAGTTACAAGTTGATAGTACCAAAGGATTGGAATTCTCTGAAGTACAAAGTCGACAAATGAAATATGGAGAAAACAAACTAAAGGCAAAAAAGCCAAAAACAATGTTTCAACGGTTCCTATTACAGTTTAAGGATGTAATGATTTTAATTCTATTAGCTGCTGCAGTAATCTCCTTAGTGGTTGCTTTTAATGGACATGATTCTAGTGAGTTCTTTGAACCGTTACTTATTGTATTAATTGTAATTCTTAATGCTGTGCTTGGTGTTATCCAGGAGAGCAAGGCTGAAAAAGCACTAGAAGCACTAAAAAGTATGAGTGCTCCACATGCTCGGGTTGTGCGTGGAGGAAATGAAGAAATTATTGATGCATCGTTATTGGTACCAGGAGATATTATTTTGTTAGAAGCTGGAGATTATGTGCCGGCAGATGCCAGATTATTAGAATCTGCAAGCCTAAAATCAGAAGAAAGTGCATTGACTGGCGAATCTGTACCAAGTGAAAAGGATGCAGTGGGATTAGTAGAAGAAAAGGCTCCAATTGGCGACCGTTTAAATATGGTTTATGCAGGTTGCAGTATCACCTATGGACGTGCTAAGGCAGTTGTAACTGCAACAGGTATGAATACGGAAATGGGTAAAATTGCAGGTATGCTTGATAAAGAGGAAAATACGGCAACTCCATTACAGATAAAACTTGCGAAATTAGGTAAGTATCTGGGCTTTTTGGCAATCGGTGTATGTGTAATTATTTTTGCTATAGGTTTAATGTCTGATATGGAAGTCATTGATATTTTTATGGTAAGTGTTTCGCTTGCAGTATCAGCAATTCCTGAAGGGCTCCCAGCGATCGTTACGATTGTACTTAGTTTAGGTGTACAGCGTATGGTAAAGCGAAATGCTATTATTCGGAGCCTTCCAGCTGTTGAAACATTGGGAAGTGCATCAATTATTTGCTCGGATAAAACTGGTACACTAACTCAAAATCGGATGACATTATTGGAGGCGTATAATGGAGAATCAAAAACAAAAGAAGACATTAGCTCCAGTAATTCTGAATCAATAAGAAAGTTGTTATTATACGGAACGCTATGTTGTGATGGTTCTGTAGTGGTTGAGAATGGTGTCGAAAAGCATCTTGGTGACCCTACAGAAACAAGCATAGTATACGCAGCAATGAAAAATGGTATATTAAAGAGCGAAATAAACAAGACCTATGAACGTGTTGCAGAAATTCCTTTTGATTCTGAGCGTAAATTAATGACAGTAGTAAATAAAATTGATGGTAAGTTTATGGTAATTGTAAAAGGTGGCTATGATACATTAAGCAATCTCTGTATTGCTGGCGACCTTAAAAAAGGAAAAGAGATTACCGAAGATATGAGCAAGGAAGCACTACGTGTCCTGGCAGTTGCGTATAAAGAACTTGAGGAGCTGCCATCAGCCATAACAAGTGAAACCCTGGAAAATGGTTTGACCTTTATGGGTGTAGTAGGAATGATAGACCCACCAAGAGAAGAAGCGAAAAAAGCCGTAGCAGTATGCCGCGAAGCGGGCATTAAACCTGTAATGATAACTGGAGATCACGTTGTGACAGCATCGGCAATTGCAACACAATTAGGAATTAAAGAAGATGGTGATGAGTCAATTACCGGAACCGAACTTCAGGCAATGACAGATGAGGAATTAGCTAGTAGAGTAAGAAATATTAGTGTTTATGCAAGAGTCTCACCAGAAGACAAGATTCGTATTGTAAAGGCATGGCAAAACAAAGGAGAGGTAGTGTCCATGACCGGTGATGGTGTAAATGATGCACCAGCTTTAAAGGCAGCTGATATCGGTTGCGCAATGGGCATTACTGGAACTGATGTTGCTAAAGGTGCAGCGGACATGACACTGACTGATGATAATTTTGCAACTATTGTCGAGGCTGTAAAAGAAGGCCGTGGAATTTATGATAACATACGTAAGACGGTTGGATTTTTACTAGGTACGAATATTGGAGAAGTAGTTATCGTCTTTGTTGCAATGTTAATTTGGAGGCAGGCCCCATTACTATCAATGCAGTTATTATGGATTAATCTTGTAACCGATAGTTTGCCTGCAATTGCGCTGGGAATGGAAAAAGTGGAACCTGAAGTAATGAAACGTAAACCACGTGCAAAAACAGAAGGAATATTTGCTGGTGGTTTAGGACTTCGTATCGTGTTACAAGGTATCATGTTTGGTTTACTATCATTATTTGCATTCTATTATGGTTGTGACTTTAATGTTGAAGCAAGTACTATTGGTGAAGGAAGAACAATGGCATTTGGAGTATTAGCGCTTAGTCAGATTGTACACTCCTTTAATATGCGTTCTAATCACTCTGTCTTCAAAATAGGAGTATTTAGTAACCGTGTATTAAGTCTGGCAGCATTAGTTTCTTTAGTATTAGTGGCGGCTATTTTATTTATTCCTCCTTTAGCACTTATTTTCGGTTTAAAACGACTAGAATTCATTAATTATGCGGTCATGGTAGGGCTTTCTTTTGTTCCATTAGTTGTACTAGAAATTGCTAAATTAGTTGGTTTTGAGGAAAGAAAATAATTATTTATTCACTAACTTATAAAGTAAGAAAGGGCTGTTGCTATGCAACAGCCCTTTCTTACTGTGAGAATCAAATTACTGACTAAGGCAATGTCAAGGTTATTAACGGTTCCAAAGAAGAGACAACATGTTCTTTGTTAATGAGTAGACTACTGTAGTCTTTTGTGTTATTTACGATAATTGGTGTCGTAACATCATACCCAGCAGCAAGTATTTCATTTAAATTAAATGAAACAAGTAGCTGGCCTTTTTTTATGTGTTGCCCTTGTTTAATATGAGGTTGAAAAAATTCTCCGTTTAGATTTGTCGTATTCAGTCCAATATGGATAAGTAAATCGATACCTTTGCGGCTTTTTAAACCAAGCGCGTGCCCAGTTGGAAATAGTGCATAAATAGTTCCATCAAATGGGGAATAGAGCTTTCCCTCAATGGGGATAATTCCAACTCCCTGACCAAGTAGACCACTTGAAAACATGAGATCATTTACTTTATGTAGAGGTATCAGGTTCCCGGATAGAGGACTTATTATTTGAAGGGTAACAGGATCCTGAAAGAAAGATTTGATTTTTGACAATACTGGCATATAGCACGTCCTTTATTGGCATAAGTAATTAAGACCGTAAAATAAAAGGCTTACATTACTCTGATGGGATAATAAGTATCATTATAATTATATTCATATATTTAGGATATATGATAGAATTCAGTCGATGTATTCGAATAATCATAGATAGGTTAAGTTACAATAAAAAATAGTATGTTTAATGCTTAGAAAGGGGTATCTCATGAAAAAAAGATATTATATATTAATTATGATTATAGTGGGGTTATTATTCTCAGAAAGTAGTAAGAAGAATGCTCTTGCTGTATCTATAAGAGAAACAGAACAACCATTAGAAACACAAACACCTAACGAAGGTGAGGAGAGTGGGGTATCATTAAGGACAATTTATTCGGCAGTAAGACAAGCGTATGGAGAAAATTATATGCCGACTATGTCCTATGATTCAAAAATAATTGAAGAATTTTTTGGTATTAAATCTAGCTTCTATGAGGAGGCTATTGCAGAGGGTCCCGAGATCAGCGCTCATATAGATACGTTTATTGCAATTAGAGCTAAGGAAGATAAGGTAAAAGAGGTAAAAAGACTGTTGATGAAGTATAGGGAAGATTTAATGAAAGATACATTACAGTATACTATTAATATTCCCAAAATTCATGCCTCCAAAGTTATTGTGAGAGGAAATTATGTGTTTTTTGTTATGTTAGGAGAGATTCCAATTGAATTAGAAGAACAGGGAAAGCAAGCAATGATGGAATTAGCAAATAAAAATAATCAGATTGCTATAGATGCTATAGACAAAATAATGAAAAAGAATAAATAACATGACTCAATCATTGTGCAGAATGCATGAGACATATTGATTTTATCGCTATAAACATGTAAAATAATGATAGTATTACTCTTGTTTTGAGGAAAAGTAAAAATGTTATGGAGCATGTATGAATATAGAGAAAAAAGAAGATAAGGTCCTTAAAAAGAATCACAAGAAGCTAACAAGAAATAGAATCCTGATAATTGCATGCATATGCTCTGTTACTTTTATGCTGTTGGTTACTGTAGGAAGTCTTGTCTTTTTCAGGTACCAGATTGAGAAAAGTCCTCAATTAGTACAGGCTGAAGCTTACGAGGAATTTGAACGATATTATGTGTTGATACCAAGTAATGTAAAGTCTTCATTCTGGCAGTCAGTGTATAAGGGGGCAAAATTAGAGGGTGAAAAGACAGGTGCTCTAATTGAGATGTTAGGAGAAAACTTAAGTACCATATATTCAGAAGAACAGTTAATGCGTATAGCGATTGATTCGAAAGTCCGTGGTATAATTGTGGAAGCAAATGAGCGATTGCAAATGAAAGAGTTAATAGATGAGGCTTCTAGACAAGGTATTCCGGTGGTTACAGCATTTGGTGATAATTCCTTAAGTAGCAGGCAAAGCTATGTGAGTATTAATAATTATAATCTTGGCGGAGAATACGGCGAACAGGTAAGTGAGCTGGCAAAGAGCTTTTTTGCCAGCGGGCAAAAAGAGCGTATGCACGTTATGGTATTAATCAATGAGAATACAGATGATAGTAGTCAGAATATCGTTTTTAATGGGCTACAAAAAACGTTAGAAACAGAAAGCAGATATTTTTCGCAGATAGAGTTAGAGACAGTAGCTGTGGATTCTGATGGTGCTTTTGCAGCAGAGGAAGATATTCGAGATATTTTTATGAATAAGGAACATTTACCCGATGTTATCATTTGTTTAAACGAGTTAAATACTACGTGTGTATATCAGGCAGTAGTTGATTATAATATGGTTGGACAAATTTCGATCTTAGGTTATTATGATTCGGATACCATCTTAAAGGCAATTGATAAGAATGTTATAACATCCACCGTTTCGGTTGATACAAACCAAGTTGGGCAATATTGTGTTCAGGCATTAAATGAATATGTGGAAACAGGTCATGTAAGTGAATATTTCTCGGTAGATATTTCGATAATAACATCTAAAAATGTTAACAAATATCTAGAAGGAGGTACAAATGTGGAATAAATGCAGGCAAAAATTCTACAATGTTACCTTACGAACAAAGTTAATTCTTGTTTTTATTGCGACAACGCTAGTAATACTTATGGTCAATCTTTTTTTATATATTAACATTAATAAAATGATTAACCGTATGGATAATATATATCAAAGTAATATAAATCTAAATGAGTTAGCAAGCGCTCTGTTAGAAGTGCAGGATGGAATGACAGCATATCTGAATACTAAAACCACGGATGCTATGGAGGAGTATTATCGTAGCAAGCAAAATTATAATATGTTAGTTAATGAGTTGCGTGATCAGGTAACAAACAATGATTTGATGTTAATGGAGAGAAATATTAGAGAAATGTCAATAAAATATCTTCAGATTACAAATCAGGCAATTGATGCAAAACGAGGTCGAAATGTAGAAAAATATAAAATGCATTATGAAAATGCAACCCAAGTATACGAGTATATCAGTACATATATATATAGTTTAAATAATGAGCAGTTTAAAGACAACTCTAGTAATTACAAAATTCTATCTGTTTCACTTCATTATTTAGAGTTAATAAGCACAATTATATTGGTAATGATCGCATTTTGTAATGTCATCTTAATCGTATTTGTAACAGGGACAATAACTAATCCACTTAAAGTGTTAGCTTCTGTAGCAAACCGGGTTGCAGGAGGAGAGTTAAATATTCCTTTGCTACAGGTGCGTTCTGGTGATGAGGTAGGGGTAGTGAGTAGTGCGTTTAATAAAATGCTGATTAATATCAGGCTTTATATCAAACAGATTACTCAAAGTATGAAAAACGAGCAGGAGCTTAAGGAAAAAGAGTTAATGATGGAGACCCACTTAAAGGATGCAAGATTAAAGTATCTTCAAGCTCAGATTAATCCTCATTTTCTATTCAATACATTTAATGCAGGGGCACAGCTTGCTATGATGGAAGGCGCCGATCGTACCTACGAATATATTCAGAACACCGCTCGATTTTTTAGATATAATATCAAAAAAGATAATGACATAGTAACATTACGCGAGGAAATTGAACTCATTGATAACTATATCTATATTCTAAATGTGCGTTTTTCTGGAGAAATTCAATTTGTTAAAGAGGTGGAAGAAACGCTGACAGATATTAAGATACCTGGTATGATATTACAACCAATTGTCGAAAACAGCGTGAATTATGGTATTCGTAATATTGATTGGCCTGGTGAAATAATACTTTCTGTCTATGAGAAAAAAGATAAAGTATGTATTAGCGTGCGTGACAATGGCGTTGGAGTTACAAAAGAAGTTATTAGTCGAATAATGACCGGAAAAGTGAAAGCAGAGGACATGGGACAGGATTCCAATGGAGTCGGGCTTAGCAATGTAATTGGTAGATTGCGGTTGCTTTATGGTGAAATGAATGTATTTTCTATTTTAAGTGAGGGAGAGAATAAGGGGACAGAAGTCGTAATAACAATACCAAACGCTAAGAAGGGGTAATTTATGTATAAAATCATGATTGCTGACGATGAAGGAATCGTCATTGACTCATTAAAATTTATAATAGATAAAGAGTTTAAAGATAATTGCGTTGTTGAATTTGCAAAAACAGGTAGAAGTGTAATTGAACTAGCTGAGCATTTTCGACCTGATATTGCATTCATGGACATACAAATGCCAGGTATTAATGGGATTGAGGCAATTCGTGAAATAAAGTTATCAAACAGTCAAACCACATTTATTATTATGAGTGCCTACGATAAATTTGACTATGCAAAAGAAGCGATTAACCTTGGAGTAATGGAATACATAAACAAACCGATAGAAAGAACAAAAATAGTGGAAGTTCTGCGTCGAGCCATGCATTTGATTGATAATGAACGAGAAAAACGGAGTAAAGAGCTCATCATTCGAGAAAAGATGGAAACCGTAGTTCCTATTATTGAAAATGGATTAATATATAATATTATTTTTCGTACAAATTTTGAAGAGGATGTTGACAACTTTAAGAATCTGCTAGGGATAAAAGAAGACTATGGATATATGGCCGTACTGGTATGTGGTGATAAGCAGGAAGGAAATCATATGACCAATGCAGTTGGAGCGAGTGTGCGTGTGCAGAATTCTTACCGAGAAGTCAGAGAAATTGTAAAGGAATATTTCTCGTGTGTAATGGGTTGTGTAATGGCCAATAAAATTGCATTGTTTATACCAAGTAGTAATGAAAAGATGCAGTATAATGAACGTATTCAAATGATTGAAAAGTCAAGAGAAGCAGTTCGTAAATTAAAAAAGAAATTAGATGTGGCATTTCGTTTAGGAATTGGATCGGTCTGTAAAATAGATCAGGCGATGACTTCCTATAATGAAGCATTGCAGGCATTGGTAGATTCAACGGGAAGTGTTGCTCATGTTGACGATTTACCTATTCGCTGCGAATATGGGGATGAGAATTACCCTATAGAGACAGAAAAGACGTTGTTTGAAATGACCGAAAAAGGGGATGAAAATGCGGCAATTGTCGCTGCCAATAAATTCTTTGACTGGATGGAGGAAAATTACTCTAATTACATTATGGACATTCAGTTAAAGGCGTTGGAGTTTGTTTTGTGGGCAGAACATCTTGCTTATAATAGTGGTGGTATGACTTATCATTTCCGGTCAAGAGAGGATTATTTGCCATCTTTGCTAGAATTAACAGAGTTAGAGAGTATTAGAAGATGGTTTATTGATAAGATAATGGTCGCTTGCCGCCGTGTAGCAAACAAGAAAGAGGAACAAAGTAGTGGAGTAGTGTCGAAAGCCTTAGTCTATATTAATAAGCACTTTAATAAAGATATTTCGCTAGATGATGTGTCGAGAGAGGTAGATATTAGTCCTTATTATTTTAGTAAACTGTTTAAAGATGAAACGGGGCAGAACTTTATTGAATACCTAACGAATATCAGAATCGATAAAGCAAAGCATCTATTGCTTCATAGTGATTTGAGCATGAAGGAAATATGTATTAATGTCGGATATTCGGATCCTAACTACTTTAGCCGAACATTTAAAAAGAATGTGGGAATTACACCAACTGAGTTTAAGGAGGGGGTAAGATGAAAAAAACTGGAATTGTATTAATGCTTATTGCATGTATTATGTTATCGGGTTGTAAGGACAATTCCTCGCCTGAACAGATGGGAGAAGAACAGATAAAAAGAAAATTACAGATTGGGATGAGTTTTGATTCATTTGTTATCGAAAGGTGGCAGAGAGATCGGGATATATTTGTTTCCACAGCAAAAGAGTTGGGAGCAGAAGTGAATGTGCAAAATGCCAATGGAATTGTAGAGGAGCAGATAGCCCAGATTGAATACTTTATTGAAAAGCAGATGGATGTAATTGTTATTATCTGTATTGAGTCAGAAGGGTTGCAAGATGTTGTCGAAAAAGCGCAAAGAGCAGGGATTAAGGTGATTGCGTATGATCGGATGATTAAGTCATCTAATGTAGATTTATACATATCTTTTGACAATGAAATGGTAGGCGCTTTAATGGCACAGACGCTTGTTGATGCTGGGTTGCCGAATAAAAAGGTACTTATGGTATGCGGTTCTGCTGCAGATAATAATGTGCCCGAAGTAGAGCGGGGATTTCTTAAAGTAATGGAGGTTAATGGGGTCGAGGTTTTGGGCAAATACTATGCAGATGGTTGGAAATCTGAATTGGCATATCAGTATATTTATGATAATCCTGAATTACTTGAACAAGTAGATGGTATTATGTGTGGAAATGATAATCTTGCCACCTCAGTAGTGCGTGCGTTGTCAGAGAAACGACTTGCTGGAGTAATTAAGGTAGTAGGGCAGGATGCTGACTTAGAAGCGTGTCAGAGAATTGTTGAAGGAACTCAGGTTATGACAGTATACAAGCCAGTTGAGAAGTTAGCTCAGAATGCTGCAGAATATGCCATTAAATTGGCCAAGGGGAATAGTCTACCTGATATTCCTAAGGTAGAGGATGGGGTAAATCTTGTTCCGGGTATCGTACTAGATCCGATTCCAGTAACAATTAAGAATATTGATAAGGAGATTATTAATAGTGGGTATCATCTACGTGAAGATGTATATTTGAATGTACCTCAGAAGTAAAGTAAACCACATTAGAGTACCATGTATATGAAACAATTAATAGAATATGTTAGAAATTTTTTGTGAAATGCTAGTACTAAGTATAAAAAAGTGCTAGCATTTTTTCGTACTCAACGTAGTATATGGTAAAAATATGAAGAATGTAGCAACCATGTCCTATTCCTATTATGATATAGTAAGGATGTAGTAAAAACTCAAAATTATTTTGGAGGAGGATTTTTAAATGAAGAAACTAATCAGTTTATTGCTTAGTGTTGTTATGGTTGCTGCTTTATTAGCAGGATGTGGCAATAGTAACACAGAGACCGGGGGAAAAGACGGTGAAAAAGACAGTAAAAAAATTGGTGTAGCAATGCCTACAAAAGATTTACAAAGATGGAATCAAGATGGCTCGAATATGGAAAACGAATTAAAGGCTGCTGGATATGAAGTTGATTTACAGTATGCATCCAATGAAGTTGCAACTCAGGTATCTCAAATTGAGAACATGATTTCTAACGGATGCGATTTATTAGTAATTGCTTCAATTGAAGGTGATTCTCTTGGAACTGTTTTAGCACAAGCTAAAGAGAAGAAGATTCCAGTTATCGCTTATGACCGTCTTATCATGAACACAGATGCAGTTAGTTATTATGCAACATTTGATAACTACATGGTTGGTACAAAACAAGGTGAGTATATTGTAGACAAATTAGATCTTAAGAATGCAGCAGGTCCTTTTAATTTAGAAGTATTCACTGGTGACCCAGGGGATAACAATGCCAAGTACTTCTACAATGGAGCAATGGATGTTCTTAAACCTTACGTAGATGCTGGTAAATTAGTAGTACAGTCTGGTCAGGTTGATTTTGCAACAGTTGCAACTCCTGAGTGGAAAACAGAAAATGCTCAGTCTAGAATGGAAAATATTATTTCTTCTAATTATGCTGATAAGAAACTTGACGTTGTTCTTTGCTCCAATGACTCAACAGCTCTTGGTGTTGAGAATGCTCTTGAAGCAAATTACGATGTAGCATCCGGTTGGCCAGTAATTACAGGTCAGGACTGTGATATTGCAAACGTTAAGAACATGATTGCTGGAAAACAATCCATGTCTATCTTTAAAGATACTCGTACATTAGCAACTCAGGTTGTTAAAATGGTTGATGCTATCATGCAGAATAAAGAAGTTCCTGTTAATAATAAAGAGGACTATGATAATGGTAAAGGAAAAGTGCCATCTTATCTTTGTGAGCCAGTATTTGCTGATGTAAGTAATTATGAAAAATTATTAATTGATTCCGGTTACTATACTGCAGACCAGTTAAAGTAATCTGTACGCTTTTTACAATTGATACAGGCGGGAGTTACTCCCGCCTGTAATATTTCGCAAAAGTAATGTAGTTATTAAAGCAGTAAAACTAGCAATGTTTGGAGGGATATAATTGGCGAATATAATATTGGAAATGAAAAACATCACCAAAACTTTCCCTGGCGTGAAAGCACTTGATAACGTTAATTTAAAAGTTGAAGAGGGCGAGATACATGCTCTTGTCGGTGAAAACGGTGCCGGAAAATCCACACTGATGAATGTATTAAGTGGTATTTATCCTTATGGGTCGTATGAAGGAGAAATACTTTATCAGGGTGAATTATGTAAGTTTGGTAAAATAAAAGACAGTGAAGAAAAGGGAATCGTTATTATTCACCAGGAGTTAGCATTAGTTCCATATATGACAATAGGAGAAAACCTATTCCTGGGTAATGAGCAAGGACATAGATTGGCTATAAACTGGGAAGATACGTATGGTAAAGCAGATGAATATCTAAAAATAGTTGGATTAAAGGAATCATCCAGAACCTTGGTAAAAGATATAGGTGTAGGAAAACAACAATTAGTTGAAATTGCAAAATCGTTAGCAAAAAAAGCAAAGCTTCTTATTCTTGATGAGCCTACCGCTTCGTTAAATGAAGCAGATTCAAAAGCTCTTCTTAACTTATTATTACAATTTAAAAAAGATGGTATGACATCGATTATAATATCTCATAAATTAAATGAGATTTCCTATGTAGCAGATAAAATTACAATTCTTCGAGATGGAGCTACGATTGAGACGCTTGATAAAGCAACTGATGACATCTCAGAAGAACGAATAATTAAAGGAATGGTAGGTCGAGAAATGACAGATCGTTTCCCAAGAAGAACAGAGAAACGTATTGGGGAACTGAGTATGGAAATCAAGGACTGGACGGTTTACCATCCGATTTATAACGAGAAAAAAGTAGTTGATAATGTCAGCATGTATGTAAGAAAGGGAGAAGTAGTTGGTATTGCTGGTTTGATGGGTGCAGGGCGGACCGAACTTGCCATGAGTGTATTTGGAAGAAGCTATGGGTCTAATATATCTGGCTCAATCTATATCAATGGTGAGCAGGTTCATCTGAAAACTGTAAAGCATGCGATTAAGCATAAATTAGCTTATGTAACGGAAGACAGAAAAGGAAACGGATTGATTCTTACTAATCCAATTAAGATTAATACAACGTTGGCCAATCTTAAAGAAATTAGCTCAAATGGTATTATTGATAGAGATAAAGAATATCACTTAGCTGTAGAATATAAAGATAAGTTAAGAACAAAGTGTCCAACAGTGGAGCAACATGTTGATCATTTGAGTGGTGGGAATCAGCAAAAAGTTCTGATTGCTAAATGGATGTTCGCAGATCCGGACATTTTGATTTTGGATGAGCCGACACGTGGAATTGATGTCGGTGCGAAATATGAAATTTATTGTATTATTAATCAACTGATAGAAGAAGGTAAATCCGTTATTATGATTTCTTCAGAATTACCGGAAGTATTAGGTATGTGTGATAGGATTTATATCATGAATGAAGGCAAAATGGTTGGAGAATTAGATGCAGAAGAAGCATCTCAAGAAAAAATCATGTCGCAAATATTAAAATCTGGTAGATAAAGGAGCGAAAATTATGGATCATGCAAAATTAATGATTGGCGTTAAAAAATATACGATGATTATCGTATTAATATTAGTAATCTTGTTCTTTTCCATGTCAACAGGAGGTGATATATTACTTCCACAAAACATAAGTAACTTAATAGCACAAAATGCTTATGTATTTGTTCTGGCTACTGGTATGTTGCTATGTATTCTAACGGGTGGTAATATTGATCTTTCTGTTGGTTCAGTTGTATGTTTTGTCGGTTCTGTTGGAGCCGTTTTGATGGAGAAAGAAAAAATAGGAGTTATTCCCGCAATACTCGTAATGTTATTAGTTGGTTTATTGATTGGGGCATGGCAAGGTTTCTGGATTGCGTTTGTACGTGTTCCGCCATTTATTGTAACTTTGGCAGGTATGTTAGTATTTAGAGGATTATCGAATGTAGTATTAGATGGATTAACAGTACCGTTAACAAAGCCAGAGTTTATTGATGCATTTGGTGGTGGTGCTAATTGTTATATCCCAGATATATTTGGAATCAAAGGCTTTAATCTGACAAGTATGTTAGCAGGTATAATAGCTTGTGGCATTTATGTTGCAATTGTCTTATATGGTCGTAGAAGTAAGATAAAAAAAGGATATGATGTTGAGTCATTCTTATCTACAATCATTAAAGTAGCTTTGATATGTGGAGTAGTACTGGCATTTTCTTATAAAATATCTCAGCATAGAGGAATTCCAACTGCATTTATCTGGGTAATTATTGTAGTAATGATTTACGGATACATAACTCAAAAAACAACTGTTGGGCGATATTTCTATGCAGTAGGTGGTAATGAAAAAGCAACAAAGTTATCCGGTATTAATACAAATAGAGTTTATTTTATTGCTTATGCTAATATGGGATTGTTGTCTGCTTTAGCAGGTATGCTAACAATAGCACGTTTGACAAGTGCGCAGCCTACTTATGGTCAGAATTATGAATTGGATGCTATTGGTGCATGCTTTATTGGTGGTGCATCTGCTTATGGTGGAATTGGTACCGTTCCGGGAGTTATTGTAGGTGCTGTTCTTATGGGTGTTATCAACATGGGTATGTCGCTTATGAATGTAGATAGTAACTATCAGAAAGTAGTTAAAGGTTTAGTATTATTAGCAGCAGTTATCTTTGATGTAGTAACGAAAAAAGCTAATAAACAGTAGTAATAGAATCAGTGATAATTTTTGTCCCCCTTGCATACATTGTAAAAACAAGTATCATAGGGGGATTCTTCTTGAAGGGATACATAGAAGAGAGAGCCGTTGATATCGCGAACTATATTATAGAATACAATGCTACCGTCCGTCAGACTGCCAAGAAATTCGGAATCTCTAAGAGTACGGTACATAAGGATGTCACGGAACGTTTAATCCAAATTAACCCCTCTTTAGCACATAGGGCTAGAGTTGTATTAGACTTAAATAAGTCCGAGCGTCATATTCGTGGTGGAATGGCAACGAAAGAAAAATACTTACATAAAAATCAGTTTCAGCCATATTAATTGGTCTGAATCACTACATAAGAATATACCCCGGTTTTTGTCTTAATAAGAGCAAAAACCGGGGTTTGTTTTATGCAAAAGTATAGTGTTATTATTTGCTTTTAAAGTTTGTCAGTACGTAGGAGTCATTATAGCACCTTTACCAAATTAAAGTCACTGTCTACTAGGAGAAGATCTGCTTGCTTTCCGATAGCAATAGAACCAATTGAATCATATACGCTAAGCTTTTTTGCTGGATTTTTAGTGGCAGCATTAATGGCATCTTCTGCTGAAATTCCAAAAGAGATTGCACGTTTCATACAATCAAATAAGTTTGTAACTGAACCTGCCAAAGTACCATCCAAAAGGGTGGCTTTTCTTTCTTTTACATAGACATCCTGTCCCCCCAGAGTGTATTTTCCATCTGACATTCCACTAGCTCTCATATTATCGCTGACAAGGATAACACGCCCTGCACCAAACATCGTAAAGGTTGCGCGTATTACGCTAGGGTGAATATGATATCCGTCACATATCAGCTCCACTGTAGTATTATATGAATCAAGTGCCGCACCAATAAGTCCGGGTTCCCGATGTGAAAATGGCATCATCGCATTATAGAGATGGGTAATATGGGATGCGCCGCTCTCTAGTGCTATCATTGCTGTTTCATAAGACGCAACAGTATGTCCAAGACTTATAATAATATCTGGATTGGCAGCGTGAAGCTGATGAATAAAGGAAAGTGCATTGGGCTCTTCCGGGGCAATCGTAATCAGTTTAACTTGATTATTGGATAGGGAATTTAATGAATCAAATAGGTTGATGTCAGCGGTAGCTATATGTTCCACGCTTTGGGCGCCCTTTTTCTTAGCACTGACAAATGGTCCTTCCATGTTAATTCCAAGGATTTTAGACTCTTCATTAGATTGAATATAATTAATGGATGCACAGATTGTCTCTAAGGATTGCTTGGAAACGGTCATAGTAGTAGGGCAAAAGGAGGTAATTCCATGAGCTTTTAAGTGTTTTGCCATTGTGACTAATCCTTCATGGGAACCATCACAAAAATCATAACCAGCACATCCGTGAATATGCAGGTCAATCAGGCCGGGGAGAATCATTAAACCATTTGCGTCAAGGAGATTTGCTTTTTCTGAGTCTGTAAGTTCACTTGGTGAATTAACTAGTTGGTGATTATGTATGTATAAGTCTTTTTTCTGAAACGTATTTTCTTCTGTGAAAACAAGGCCATTGGTGATAATCATAAATAGGACTTCCTTTCTTAAGATAGTAAATGTAAAATACAACTCTTTTCATATGAAGTTATATTTTATGTATTAGATTAATTATAAATGATTCTGCAGCGAAAACATAGAGGTTATATACATTTTCTATTAAGGATTCGTTGTAAATCAATAGGGAGTGGGCTATAATATAAAGAACCAAATATGATCTAGTTAGGAAGGGACCGTTGGTTGCTTCCCTTTAATGCGTAGGAAAGTAGGAGAGAAGCATGTATATTATCGTAGGATTAGGAAATCCAACAACAAAGTATCAGGGAACAAGACATAATGTAGGGTTTGATTGCATAGATAAGATAGCAGCAACTTATCAGATAAGTTTAGACTTTGTAAAACATAAAGCAGTCTGTGGAACTGGCTATATTAATGGGCAGAAGGTGATTTTAGCAAAACCACAGACATATATGAACCTAAGTGGAGAAAGTGTACGTCAGTTAGTTGACTATTACAAGATTACGCCGGAAGAACTAATCGTTATATATGATGATATTAGTCTGGATGTTGGGCAGCTAAGAATCCGTAAGAAAGGCTCAGCAGGTGGGCATAATGGAATTAAGAATATAATTCTTCACCTGGGAACTACAGATTTCCCTAGAATTAAAATAGGGGTGGGGAACAAGCCTGCAGATTGGGACTTGGCCGATTATGTTTTATCAAGGTTTTCAAAAGAAGATCAGGAATTTATCCAGGTAGCAGCAGTTGATTGCGCAAAGGCATGTGAAATTATGTTGACGGATGGAATGGAAGCAGCAATGAATAAATATAATAAAAAGCCTGTGAAAGCTGAATAATAAGGAGATTAAAGTCACCAAATAATCACGAAATCAGAGGTAAAAGAATGCAAACCTTTTTTCAACCATTACAAGAATTGAATGAATATAACGCAATATTAAATAATATAGCAAATCGAGTTTCACCAATTCATATAACGGGCTGCATTGATTCGCAAAAGTGTCATATGATAGCGGGTCTTGGTCAGAACAGGAAGAATAAAGTAATAATCACATATAATGAAATCCGTGCTAAAGAAATATATGAAGACTATCGTCTTTATAGTAAGGAAGTATACTTATATCCAGCAAAAGATATTATTTTTTATAGCGCAGACATTCATGGACATGCCATTGTAAAAGAACGTCTTAAAATTCTTCGCAGATTGCTTGAGAAGAAGCCTGTGACCGTTGTTATGTCTATTGATGCCGCTATGGATAGAGTACTGCCTTTAGAATTTTTAGCAGAACATGTTATTACGATAGAAGAATCCTCAATTATAGATTTGGAGAAGCTTAAGGAACAGTTGATTATGCTAGGATATGAACGATGTATTCAGGTGGAGACACCTGGACAGTTCTCAATTCGTGGTGAAATTATTGATATTTTCCCATTAACCGAAGAAGTTCCTTTCCGAATTGACTTGTGGGATGAGGAAGTTGATACAATTCGATCTTTTGATGTTGAAAGCCAACGTTCAATAGAAAATGTCTCCTCTTTGACGGTTTATCCAGCTACGGAATTTATATTGGACGCAAAGCAGATTGCTAGAGGTAGCAAGAAGCTACGTGAAGAGATGGAACATCATTTTCAGAAACTTCGCAATGAGAATCTCATGGAAGAGGCACGTCGAATACGGGATATTATAAATGAATTCTTAGAACGTCTGGAAGATTATACGGGCTCAGTTGCAATGGATAATTATCTTTCTTATTTTCACGAGCGAACTGTATCATTTTTTGATTACTTTGAGCCATCTGAATCGTTGTTTGTGCTTGATGAAACGAGTCGAATTGATGAGAAGGCAGATGTTGTGGAGCTTGAGTTTAGGGACGGTATGAGTGGTAGACTAGAAAAAGGGTATATCCTTCCTGGTCAGGCAAATGCGGTATTTAGTTATAAAGAATTACTTTATAAACTAAGTAAACAACAGACGTTATTAATCAATACAATGGAACACCGTATTGCTCATTTCATACCACAAGCCAGATATGATATTACAGTCAAATCTATAAGTCCCTATAACAAGAATTTTGATGTTTTAGTGAAGGATTTGAAAGTTTGGAAGAGTAAAAAGTTTCGGGTAATCTTGCTTACAGGTTCAAAAACAAGAGCAAGCAGATTAAGCCAGGATTTACAGGACGAAGGACTGAATGCCTTTTATAGCGAGGACTTAAGCCGAGTAGTGAATCCAATGGAAATTTATGTGGCAGCAGGGCCGTTGCATCGAGGGTTTGAGTATCCGCTCATTAATCTGGTTGTTATATCAGAAAGCGATATATTTGGTGCAGAAAAGAAGAAAAAAAGGCCTAAAAAAACATATGAGGGAAATAGAGTACACAGTTTCTCGGATTTGAATATCGGCGATTATGTGGTGCATGAAAATCATGGACTGGGAATATACCGGGGAATCGAAAAGATTGTCGTTGAAGGGGTATCAAAGGACTATTTAAAAATTGAATATGCAGGTAGTGGCGTGTTGTATATTCTTGCAACAGGCCTTGAAGTGTTGCAAAAATATGCGGGAGCAGATGCGAAGCCTCCAAAACTAAATAAGCTAAATTCTCTTGAATGGAAAAATACGAAAAAGAAAGTAAAAACTGCCGTTAAAGAGATAGCTAAGGAATTAGTGGAGCTTTATGCGCTCAGACAATCGAAACAAGGGTATACATTTTCACTAGACACAGTATGGCAACGGGAATTCGAAGAAATGTTTCCATATGAGGAAACCGGGGACCAGCTTCGAGCGATTGAGGATACGAAGAGAGACATGGAAAGTAGCAAAATCATGGATCGTCTTATCTGTGGTGATGTTGGGTATGGAAAGACAGAGATCGCAATTAGGGCGGCATTTAAAGCCGTTTCTGATGGTAAACAGGTTGTGTATCTGGTACCAACTACTATTTTGGCGCAACAGCATTATAATACCTTTGTGCAGAGAATGATGGACTTCCCGGTCAGTATTGATATGTTGTCAAGATTTCGAACGCCTGCTCAACAGAAAAGTACAATTGAGCGCTTAAAGTGTGGAAGATTAGATATTGTGATTGGTACACATCGTGTATTGTCAAAAGACATTAGTTTTAAGAATCTTGGATTATTAATTGTAGATGAGGAGCAGAGGTTTGGGGTAACTCATAAGGAGAAAATTAAACAGATGAAAGGTGATGTTGATGTTCTTACCTTATCTGCAACCCCAATTCCTAGAACTCTTCATATGAGTCTGATTGGAATTCGTGATATGAGTGTTTTAGAAGAGCCTCCAGTAGACCGTATGCCGATTCAGACTTATGTATTAGAGCATAATGATGAAATAATCAGAGAAGCGATTCATCGAGAGCTTGCTCGTAATGGGCAAGTATATTATGTGTATAATAGGGTCTCTAATATTGATGAAATAGCCATGCACATTGCTAAACTGGTACCTGAGGCGTGCGTGTCATTTGCACATGGGCAGATGAGTGAGCGCGAATTAGAAAAGATTATGTTTGGATTTATTAATGGTGACATTGATGTCTTAGTTTCTACTACTATTATTGAAACCGGACTTGATATCAGCAATGCCAATACTTTGATTATCGATGATGCTGATCGTTTGGGATTATCACAGCTATACCAGTTAAGAGGGCGTGTTGGACGTAGTAATCGTAATTCTTATGCCTTTTTGATGTATCGGAGAGATAAGGTTCTGCGCGAGATAGCAGAGAAGCGCTTACAGGCAATTAAAGAATTTACGGAGTTAGGAAGCGGATTTAAAATCGCTATGCGGGATCTTGAGATCCGTGGAGCTGGAAATCTGTTAGGATCAAAACAGCATGGTCATATGGAAGCAGTAGGATATGATCTTTATTGTAAGATGCTCAATGAAGCGGTCAAGGAATTAAAGGGTCTTACAACGCAAGAAGATGCTTATGAAACGACTATTGATATGGATTTTGATGCCTTTATACCTGCAACGTATATTAAGAGCGAGTATCAAAAATTAGATATCTATAAACGGATTGCAGAGATTACAACTGAAGAAGAATTTATGGATATGCAAGAGGAATTGGTAGATCGTTTTGGAGATATGCCAAATGCCGTAAATAATTTATTAAATATTGCTTATTTAAAAGCAGTGGCACATGAAGCTTTTATTACAAAATTAGAGCATAAAGGGCAGAGAGTTAAAATGACATTATATCAAAAGGCTCCGCTTGATGTAGCCCGTTTACCGGAGTTATTGTCGAAGTATGGTAAGCAGCTGTCATTAGAACAAGGTAAAACACCAATATTATATTATATGTTACCACCAAAAAAAGGTGGTGGACCAAGAACAGTGGGAGAAACAGCAGAGGCTTTTGATAAGATTAAAGAAGTGTTAGTGGATCTTAGGTCTCTCAAATTAAAGGAAGTTAAGTAAATATAAGATTTGTCTTGAAGCAACTGGGCTCATCCTTTATACTCGTAGTAAAGGATGAGTTTGATATATTGGAGGATATAAAAATGAGTAAATTTTGGAATAAAAAAACGGGAACTGGATGGGCTGTTTTGTTGGGGGCTGCCTATATTTTAACCTCCTGTGGTGGAAATAATAGTCCGCAGTCATCTGCTTCAATAAATCCACAAAACACTGCACAAATCGTGGAAAGTGAAGAACCTTCTAATGCATCCATGAATCCATTAGAAACCGTGGCCCCCAATGGTGAGGAGGCTGCACAGTTATCATTTGATGAAATCGTGTTAAAAGTTGGAGATGTACAGGTTTCGTACCGTGAGGTACTTATCTACTTATTACAGATTAAAAATAAATATGAGATTAGTCTGGGCAATGGAATTTGGAATAGTGTATTTGACGAAGGAAAAACGTTTGAAGAGATTGCAAAAGAAGAAGTGATTAACCAGATTACGCAGATAAAGATTATTGTCGGACAAGCAGAGAAACTTGACATTTTGCTGGCTGATGATGAACTGCTAGAAATCGAAAAAGAAGTCAAAGAATATATGGGAAAGATTACCATTGAAGATCAAAAAAAATATGGCATTAATGAAGAGATAGTACGTACTGTATTATCCGATAACTATTTGGCAGATAAAGTCTTTTCGATAACGACGAATGAGGTTGATACTGATATTAGTGATGAGGAAGCAAAAGTTATAAAGCTAGAACAAGTCGTAATACTTACGGATGGTACCGATAAGAATGGAACAATCATTAAGCTTGACGAAGAACAGATTGTTAATGCGAAAGCACGTGCAAAGAGTATTTATGATGAAATTATTAAACAACAAAACAAAGAAAATGGGGAAAGTTTCTTAAGTATAGCAACGGCTGACTCAGATGTAGGTGAGGTTGAGTTAACCATTGGGCCGAATGACAAACCTGAATATCAAGAGGTAGCATATGCGTTGAAGTCAGGCGATATCAGTAATGTGATAGAAACTGACTATGGATATATTATCTTACACTGCGTAAGCAATTATGATGAAGCGGCTACTGTAGCACGTAAGGAAGAGATTATTGCAGAAAGACAGAATGAAGTATTTGAAGCCAAATATAAAATTTGGTCAACAGAATATAAAGTGACACAAGATGCTGAAAAATGGGAAATGATTCGCTTATGTGAGAAATAGGTATAACTTATTATCCTTTTTAAGAAGATATAAATAAGCGTAAATGATACTAATTGTTAAATAAAAGTAGTTAATTAGAAAATGTGGGAATTTTTAATGATAAAAGATATTTAATAATTAAATTGACAATTACCAAAATTTGATTAAAATAGAAATTGCCGTTATAATTGCTACTATTTAACTTTAGTTATGCGTAAGGTATGAAAAGGCAGGAAATTATGCAGACTGACGTAAAAGTAAGGATGAACAGCAAGAAAAAGAATAACCTCAAATTAGTAATAGCATATGAAGGTACTTCATATCGAGGATGGCAAAGGTTAGGCCCATCTGATACTGAATCAATACAGGGAATACTTGAAAATGCCTTGGCAGATGTTTTAAATGCAAAGGTAGAGATCACAGGGGCATCCCGTACTGATGCAGGAGTGCATGCTAAAGGACAGGTTGCGAATTTTATTACTGGGAATCCTATTGATATAGACAAACTTAAGTATATGGTAAACAGAAAATTACCAAGTAGTATACAGGTTAGTCATATTGATAAAGTACCATTATCATTTCATAGTAGATTTATGTCAAAAGGTAAAATTTATGAGTACTTGATAGATAATGGAGAGAAGCAAAGGGTATTTACAAGAAATTTATCACTATGGATTCCAGAGCGACTGGATGTAAAAAAGATGCAGGATGCTGCAATGTATTTGGTAGGAATTCACGATTTTAGTGGATTTTCAAACAGTATGAAGGACGGTCGAAGTACTGTCAGAACAATTTCTTCCATTCAAATTAGCAAAGTAGAAGAGATGATTACCATACAGGTAATTGGAGATGGCTTTCTATATAATATGATTCGAATTATTGTGGCTACCTTGATTGAAATTGGAAAAGGTAAACGAGAAATGGACAGTATTCATACTATTTTGCGTATCAAGGATAGAACATTGGCAGCAGACACAATATCCGGCTGTGGGTTATGTTTAAAGCAGGTATTGTATCTGAATAATCAAATCACACCTTGATTTAAGGAAGTAAATGTGAATTCGAAAAGTCAAACGAGATACAGAAAGTAAATGTGAATTCGGAAAGTCGAATAAGATACAGAAAATAAGGAAGGTTAGGTATGACTGGAAAAGAAATTTTTGTATTAGCTTGTTTTATTGCAGTTCCGTTAGTTTTGTTATTGTTTCATATATTCCTATCATATCGTGAAAAACCGACATACGGATTAGTTGTACCAATTGTATGGGGAATTATTAGCTTTTTTGTAATAAGAAGTGGAACTGGCGAGAATGTGATTGAAATGATTATATTTATGTATGGTATCGATGCAGTCTTGCTTGGAATGTGGGCAGGAATACGTTATCTTAGGTATAAAAAACATGGAAAAGCAGATTATCCCCGTGGTAAAAAGAAGTGATTTTTTTGTAAATATCGTAATAATTATAATGGAATCGACACAATATAACATATGTAGAAGGTTATGTTAATTCCAAAATAATTTGTTAGTAAAAAAATTTATATATGTATAAATTTCTCAATTTAACAAACAATATTAATATAACGCACTGCATATTGACCAATGTTAAATGGAGGAAGAATTATGAAAGCAACCGGTATTGTAAGAAGAATAGATGATTTAGGACGTGTTGTAATTCCAAAAGAAATTCGTAGAACGTTAAGAATTCGTGAAGGAGATCCACTAGAGATCTTTACTGACCGTGAAGGCGAAATTATTCTGAAAAAGTACTCGCCTATTGGTGAATTAAGTCAGTTTGCTAAGCAATATGCTGATTCTTTATCGCAAACAACTGGACATATCGTATGTATTGCTGACAGAGATACATTAATTGCGGCAGCGGGTGCATTGAAGAAGGATATTATTGGGAGATCTATCAGTAAAGAATTAGAGGAAACAATTAATCAGAGAGAAAATATTATTTGCTCTTCTGAAGATAAAAACTTTAAAATGATTACTAATGACGAAGAAGATTATAAATACGAAGTAATCAGTCCGATTATTAGTGAAGGAGACGCAATCGGTGCGGTTATGATTCTGACTAAAGATGCTAAGGTGAAATTCAACGATGTTGAGGCAAAACTTGCTCAGGCAGCAGCTGGATTCCTTGGACGTCAGTTAGAGCAGTAAAATAGAGGAAGAAAAACCACAAAGGACAAAGTTCTGTTTTTGTGGTTTTTCTTTTAATGGTTTGGAGGGAGTAGGTATATGAAGGATAGGTATACATTTGAGGAGTTTATTGAGATTATCAAGGTATTGCGCGGGGAGAACGGGTGTCCTTGGGATCGTGAGCAAACACATGAATCGTTAAAGAATTGTATGATTGAAGAGGCATATGAGGTATTAGAAGGTATTGATAATGCAGTTAAGGAAGGAAGCTATTCGAACCTTTGTGAGGAATTGGGAGATGTGCTGTTACAAGTAGTGATGCATAGCGAAATTGCACGTGAAGAAGGTCATTTTACGTTAGACGATGTCGTTACTGGTGTGAGTCAGAAGATGATTCGTCGACATCCACATGTATTTGGTGATGTGAACGTTAACAATTCGGAAGAAGTACTTCTAAACTGGGAACAGATTAAGCAGCAGGAAAAGCAAGAAGCAACGGTTTCTGAAGGAATGAAACAGGTTCCAAGAGCTTTTCCAGCCACCATTCGGGCAGAGAAAGTTCAGAAGAAAGCAGCCAAAATAGGGTTTGACTTTCCAAGCTATGAAGAAGCATATGCTAAGGTGGTAGAAGAGCTTGAAGAGCTTGAAGAAGCAAGGGTTTTGAAGGATTCTGACAAGATTATGGAAGAATTTGGAGACTTACTATTTTCAGTGGTAAATTTATCAAGGTTTTTACAACTAAATGTGGAAAATTCCTTGACAAATGCGACGGATAAGTTTATAAATAGATTTGTAGATGTTGAGAAGATAGCAAAACAAGAGGACAGACATCTAAGGGATATGTCCATAGAAGAGCTGGATGCTCTATGGGGACGAGTAAAATAATCAGTTCATTATGAAAATTATACGATGTTAGAGGAGGAGTTTATCCATGAACAAGGCTGAATTAGTGGCAGCTATTGCTGAAAAAACTGAATTATCTAAGAAAGATACTGAGAAAGCATTAAAAGCTTTTGTAGATGTAGTAACTGAAGAATTAGCTAAAGGTGAGAAAATCCAATTAGTTGGTTTTGGTACTTTTGAAATCAGTGAAAGAGCTGCTAGAGAAGGACGCAATCCTGCAACTAAAGAAACTATCACGATTCCTGCTTCTAAAGCTCCTAAATTCAAAGCTGGTAAAGCTTTAAAGGATGCAGTTAACGCTTAATTATGGAAAGCTTTCGAGGACGTCTTTGGCGTCCTCTTTTTCTTTTGGTTTCATTAGATTGAAGAAAAGCCTAGTAGGGATAGATTCCGGCGGCCTTCCCTTGTCAGACGGTCTCGCCGGAATCTATCCCTACCAAGCTTTCCTTCTCGACTATGGAAGCCGAAAGGAAAAAGAGGATGAATCAAGTTCTCTCTGGGTTTAAGGGATGTATTGTACATTAATAATATTATTATATAAGCAGTTAAATAATGTGTTGGAGGTTTTATGAGACTCGATAAATTTTTAAAGGTTTCTAGATTAATAAAGCGTCGTACGGTAGCAAATGAAGCTTGTGACGCCGGCAGAGTTCTTGTTAATGATAAAGTGGCAAAAGCCAGTGTTAGTGTAAAAGCTGGTGATATCATTGAAATAGGGTTTGGTAATAAGGCAGTGAAAGTAGAAGTGCTTGATGTATCAGAAACTGTACGAAAAGATGAAGCAAAAGATTTATACCGTTACTTATAGTAAAGCCAAATGGAATAAACAAGTTTGTCCCCTAATATACTTTAACAATAAAAGGTATTAGGGGGCTTTTTTATGGAGGACAGACAACAATCGACTCAGCAAAGTCATAAGCTGATTTTGAACGGGCGGAGAACGCTCCAGCTTACCGGAGTAAATGATGTATTATCCTTTGATGCAAACGAAGTTCTACTTGAAACTGCGCAGGGGACACTAATGGTTCGTGGCGACGAGCTTCATGTAAATAATCTGTCACTGGAGAAGGGCGAAGTTGATGTTGATGGAAGGATTGACAGTTTGGCATATTCAGATACGCAGAAGTTTAATAAATCAGCAGGAGGAAGGATGAAGCGCCTGTTTGGATAATGAGTGTACCGGCTAAGTCCATAAGAAAGGAAAGGTAACTTATGAGTGACTTAATTACAATTGAGGTTCAGTTTTTCTTAATCTCCATTGTGTCCGGAATGATTATTCTGGTCGCCTATGATATACTTCGCATTTTTCGTAGAATTATAAGACATCATTTTACCATCGTGGCTGTAGAGGATATTTTGTTCTGGATTGCTGCAGCCCTATTTATATTTAGTGTGATGTATCAGCAGAATAACGGTATTATTCGTGGATTTAGTGTTCTTGGTATGTGTCTTGGGATGCTCATTTACAATATAGTGTTTAGTAGAATTCTAGTAGATGCAATTTCTGCCTTCTTTAACTGGATAGGACGAGGAATTCGTAAAGTATTAGTATTTATATCTAAACCATTTCGTTATTTATGTCGATGTATAGGTAAAGTGTTACGTGTATGCTATAAAAAATGGCTTATTTACTGGCAACGATGGAAATTGTACTTGAAAAGTAAGAAAAAACCAAGTAAAATTAAAGATAGTAATAAATTAAGAAAAACAAAGAAAAGATTCTTAGTTAAGAAAAAGGATAGGGAAGCAATTCAAAGGGAAACTGTCAGAATATCGCAGGAATTATCAAGCAGTGGAGCACGCAGAAGTCATGCGCAGGCAAGTGTAGAATTGCGTAGAGTGTCAAACAATAAGAGAGCGGACAGTAAACGTTAGATTTGCTTAAAGGAGATCGATAAGGGGGGATATATTTGCGTACACGAAAAAGTAGAATTAGAAGAAAAAAACGTGGTAGAAAAGGACTGGGACTAGTTGTAGTTCTTACGCTAGTGATATGTCTCCTTATAAAGTATAGAACAATGCAAAGTGAAGCGTCCTTAGATAAGCTGAATCAGCAAATAGGAACTTATCAGGAAGAGAAGTCTCAATTAGAAAAAGAAAAAGAGGAGCTAAAGCGTAAGGATAATATGACTAAGGCAGAGATGGAGGAACTAGCTCGTAATATTTTTGGTTTAGTGTATCCTGATGAAATTATATTAGTTCCGGATAAATAAGTACATAAAAAATTATATGTTAGATATCATTTTGGAAGTCTGTAATCACTAGTCTTCAGAATAATTCTTAACTCCTTAAGAATTATTCTGAAGACTAGTTTTATTATATACATAGGGAAAAAATAACTATAAAAATTTGAAGTTTTTATAGTTGACATCTCTGCTTTAGCAAGTTATAATTGGTACGTTGTCTGGCGGAGTAGCTCAGTTGGCTAGAGCATACGGTTCATACCCGTAGTGTCGGCGGTTCAAATCCGTTCTCCGCTACTTAAGTAAAATCTGACTCTTATATGAAGAAGCATCCTATTGAAGGATGCTTTTTTGTTTTGCTAATATAGTGGTTATTCTTTTATGAGCTTCATAAACAGTATGACGCCCCTAGAATCGTCACAAAACCTTTTCTAAGAGACTTTGTGTCATAATTTTTTTGTATAATGGGACTTTCGTTTGACAAACATTTTATTAAGTACAGCCTATAATTTGAAACTATCAGCGAGATTATAGTAAAGGGCGGATTAATATGAAAGTTTTAAACAAACGTGCAATTATTGTTAATTTACTTGGGATTATTCTGACCAGAGCAGTGTTGTATTCTATGAATCCGGTAGCTATTGCATATTTTAGTGCAGCCTACTTGGATAAAAGCTTACGATTTCTACTTCTGGCTTCTACATTAGGTGGACTAGCGCTTTGGATGCCGTTTATAGAAGCGGTTCCATATATTACGGTGATTCTTATGATTATAGTATTTACAGGCTTAATTGAGCGACAGAAAAAGCAGCTAACACCAGTTAGAATGGGTTTGATTAGTACGATCGTCACAATTGGTGTGGTCGGAGGGTTTAAAAGTAGTATCTCTTTGGGTACAAATGATCTAATCATGGTATTGATAGAGGGAATCCTGGTATATGCACTATTTAATGTGTTTTGTTTGGGAATTACATATTTTAATAGTGTTAAAAAGGGACAGGCACCAAATAATGAAGAGTTGATAAGCTCCGCAATTCTTCTAGCCATAATAGTATATGCAATGCCAAAAGTGGGAGGAATCTACTTTTCAGTAGAAGAGACTGTGGCATACTTCCTTATTCTATTTATGGGATATAAATATGGAGCGGGCGCCGGTGCCATCTGTGGTACGGCATGTGGGATTGTGGTGGGATTACAGGCAGGCAATGTTGATGTAGTAGGTATATTTTGTATTCTTGGAATTTGCAGTGGAGTTTTTAGAAAGGCATCCCGAGTGGGAAGTGGAATTTCCTTTTTAACAGTTGCAGTGTCATTGGGTTATCTCTATGATAAGTCAATGCTGGAAGTCGGAATGGTTAGAGCGCTTGCCTCTGCAACAGCCGCATTTTTAATTCTACCAA
Source organism: Bacillota bacterium (assembly GCA_023434365.1). Lineage (GTDB taxonomy): Bacteria > Bacillota > Clostridia > Lachnospirales > Lachnospiraceae > KM106-2. The sequence goes on from JAEYSV010000057.1 coordinate 98,851, forward strand.
AAAGTATTCTTTATATGGTGGATGCGCCAAATGTTCCAAAAGAAGAAGCATTTGTAAAAGAGCGGCTGCAGGAAATAGCAAAGGGAAAACTCAATGAGTTTGCAGAGTCTTTTAAAACATTGTCAAAAACGTTTTATCAGATATCAGAAACAAAATCTTCGTTAAGTCGGGAAGATATTAATTTTATCTTTGACAGTTTGTCAGATCATTTATGTCGACACTGTATTAATTGTGATCGTTGTTGGAAAAACAATTTCTATGATACGTATAAAGCGGCATTTTCTATATTGAGTTCTGCAGAACGTAATGGAGAAGTCCGTAGGGAAGATATCCCACGAGGTTTTGCAATGTCATGTATTAAACTAGAGTCATTTCTCTATGAAACAAATCGTGGGCTTGAACTTGCCAAGGTGAATCTGGCCTGGCAAAATCGGATGGCAGAAAGCCGCGAAGCCATAGCAGGCCAACTTGGAGAGGTTGCTGCGATTATTCAGAATTTCTCTAATGATTTGTATGATACAGCCGGTTTAGAAGATGGCATAAAAGAAAGAATTATTAGCTATCTGAAGGTTAAGAATATCCATACTAGCAATCTTTGCGTACTGGAAAAACGTAACCATAAACAAGAAATTTACATAACATGTAAAACAAAAAGTGGCCGATGTATCACGACTAGAGAAATGGCTAGTTATATAAGTGAGGTGATGGGAAAAAGAGTCCGGGTAGCAGATGGTGCCAAAAATATTGTCTCTAAGGAGTATGACGCCATCTGCTTTGTTGAAGATACGATATTTAAGACTTTAACAGGGGTTGCCAGAGCGGCTAAGGACGCAGAGAAGGTCTCTGGAGACAATTTTTCATTCCTATCGCTTAGTAACGGGGAAATGATTATGACATTGTCAGATGGCATGGGTGCCGGTGTGCAGGCTTCTGAAGAGAGTCAATCTGTAATTGAACTCCTTGAGCAGTTTTTAGAGGCTGGGTTTCGAGAAGAATCAGCTATTAAGTTAATTAATTCTATTTTGGTACTTCGATCAGATCAGCAATCATGTACTACAATAGATATGAGTGTCATTAATTTATTTACAGGTGTATGTGATTTTATTAAAATTGGAGCAGCAGCAACTTTTATAATGAGAGATAATTGGGTAGAGGTAATCACAAGTACCTCGTTGCCAGTAGGGGTGTTTAATCAGGTTGATATTGATGGGGTAAGTAAAAAATTATATAATGGCGATCTAATTGTCATGGTTTCTGATGGCGTTTTAGATTGTATTCAAGAAGAGGATAAAGAGAGTTTTATTGTCTCAGTTCTTACTTCTATTCATAGTAATAACCCGCAAGAAATTGCGGATATCGTTTTAGATAAAGCTAAGGCAGAAAATGGTGGTGTTGCCATGGATGATATGACCGTTTTAGTTGCCGGGATATGGAATAAGTCGTAAGCAGACTAGGGAGGCTGTAGTATGGATGGATAAAAGTAATGTAGCCTATCGCAGTGTTAAAGTTTTAGAAAAAGCTTTAGCGCCTGTTTGAATAAATGTAAAGGAGTGGTATAATAATTATCACGAAGTCTATGAATAGGGCGTGCAATGATATATAAAACATAGGATGGTAAAGGAGTCGATATGATAAGCAAAGTATTAGAATTTGTAAAACAGCATAATATGCTTTCGTTGAAAGATAAAGTGTTACTCGGAATAAGTGGTGGAGCTGATTCCGTATGCCTATTGGAGATGATGCTTGCTTTACAAAGTCAATATCAGCTTAGTTTAGTTGCGGTACATGTAAACCACCAATATCGTGGAGAGGAATCGGATGGCGATGAAGCCTTTGTAGAGGCGTTGTGTAAGGCACGTGAGGTGGAATATGTATCTAAACGGGTCGATATGGAGCAGTATGCAAGAAGTAATGGGTGTTCTTTAGAGGAAGCCGGACGACACTTGCGATATGCTTCCTTCTTTGAGGTATATAATAAGCTCGGATGCAATAAGATAGCAGTAGCACACAATAAAAATGACTTGGCGGAGACTGTTCTACTTAATCTGGTTCGTGGAACAGGTATCCGCGGGTTGTCAGGAATAGAGCCAGTTAGAGATCAAATTATACGGCCAATTATGTGCTTGACCAGAGAAGAAATTGAAGCTTTTTTGAAGCAATATGAGTGGGACTATCGGGTAGATTCTACAAATCTGGAAGAAATATTCACCAGAAATCGGGTTCGACACTCTGTGCTTCCGGTGCTAAGAAGTATTAATTCTCAGGCGGTATCCCATATTGAGAGGACCGCCTTTCAATTACGTGAAATTGAAAATTATCTGCAGTATGAAACATTACAGTGTTATCAGATGGTTGTGAGTGAAAAGGATGGGCAATACTTTTTAAAGAAAGATAATCTTGCTTCATACCATGATGTGATTGTAAAGCGTGTCTTTCGATATGTGCTTGGACTAATTGCTGGAGGTCTTAAGGATATAGAAGAAAAGCATATTAATGATATGGAATTATTACTTTCTAGAAATGTGGGAAGGGAAATTCATTTGCCTCATAATATAATTGTAGTTCGAACCTATGATGGAATTGCTGTAAAGCTACGGTCTGAGTGCAAGATTGTATCATTTTATATTGAAATTTGCGAACCAGGAGAGTATTCTATTTTGGAAGGCAATGCAAAACTAAGAGTATCTTTTCTTAATTATAAAAAAAGTATGAGTATTCCTAAAAATAGGTGTACGAAATGGTTTGATTATGATAAAATTAAAAATACTATTGTGGTAAGGAGTCGACAGCAAGGAGATTACCTGGTGGTAAATGAAGCCGGTAATAGGAAGTCATTGAAGAATTTGATGATTGATTTAAAGATTCCAAGACAAAAAAGAGAGGTATATCCTTTGCTTTGTGACGGAAATCATGTAATGTGGTTAATTGGTGACCGTATTAGTGAAGCATACAAAGTAAATGAGAATACCACAAAAATACTAGTTGTTGAATATATGGAGGTTTAAAATGTCTGAAAAAATTAAAGTACTTATTTCAGAACAGGAAGTAAATGATAAAATTCAGAAGTTAGGTGAGCAGATTAGCAAGGATTATGAAGGCAAATCCATTCATTTAATATGTGTATTAAAAGGTGGCGTATATTTTACGTGTGAATTGTCGAAGAGGATTAGTGTGCCTTTGTCCTTAGACTTTATGTCTGTATCTAGCTATGGAGACGAAATGGAAAGCTCCGGTCGTGTAAAAATAATTAAAGACCTGGATGACAGTATAGAGGGGAAAGATGTTCTTATCGTGGAAGATATCATTGATTCCGGAAGAACCCTTCAGTTTTTAATTGCCATGCTTGAAACAAGAAAGCCAAATAGTATTAAGTTATGTACTTTATTAGATAAACCAGAACGTCGTGTAACAGATGTTAAGGTGGATTATGTAGGCTTTGAGATTCCGGATGAATTTGTTGTCGGATATGGCTTGGATTATAAGCAATATTATAGAAATCTACCTTATATTGGTGTTGTTGAATTATAATTAGCAAAAGGTAGCGAGAGGAGGTCTGGATTTGAGAAAACAAATGAGAGGATTTGGATTCTATATCGCCTTAATTGTAATTATTATGGTAGCGGTATATGTATCTAAGAGTCTTGGTGAATTAAGTTCTTCAAATTATGGATATTCCAATTTTGTTGAGGATTTGGAGAATGAACGTGTTGTAGAAGTTGATATTTATCAGAATGAAGAAGTTCCAACAGGCGAGGTGGTAGTTAAGTTAGCCACAACGAAGCATAGTTTTTATCATCAGGATATTAATAATGTAGCTAACTATCTTCAGCAGAAGGGATTTACCAATTATACAATGCATGATATTCAGAAACCAAGTTGGTTTTTGACAAGTATTCTTCCATTAGTGTTAGGATTCGTTGTAATAATGATTATGTTTTCATTTATCACTAACCAGGCTGGAGGGGGCGGACAAAACAGCAAAGTAATGAACTTTGGTAAGAGCCGTGCCAAGATGTCAACGGATGAAAACAAGAAAACAACTTTTAAAAAAGTTGCAGGTTTGGAAGAAGAAAAAGAAGAATTGGCAGAAATTGTGGATTTCCTTAGAAGTCCCAAAAAATATATGCAGGTAGGAGCACGTATTCCAAAAGGTGTTTTACTTGTAGGCCCTCCGGGAACAGGTAAAACTTTACTTGCAAAAGCAGTGGCTGGAGAAGCAGGCGTACCATTTTTTAGTATCAGTGGTTCTGACTTCGTTGAAATGTTTGTTGGTGTTGGTGCATCTAGAGTTCGTGATTTATTTGAGGATGCAAAGAAGAATTCACCTTGTATTGTTTTCATTGATGAAATAGATGCTGTAGCAAGACGTCGAGGTACTGGCCTGGGTGGAGGTCATGATGAAAGAGAGCAGACGTTGAATCAGTTACTAGTAGAAATGGACGGATTTGGAGTTAATGAAGGTATTATTGTAATGGCCGCAACAAACCGTGTTGATATTTTGGACCCTGCAATTCTGAGACCAGGCCGTTTCGATCGTAAAGTTATGGTAGGTAGACCTGATGTGAAAGGTCGTGAAGAGATTCTTGGGGTACATGCAAAAGGAAAACCATTAGCGGATGATGTGGATTTGACTCAAATTGCACAAACAACAGCAGGGTTTACTGGAGCAGACCTTGAAAATCTATTAAATGAAGCTGCTATTTTAGCTGCAAAATCCGATCGTGGATTTATTGTTCAGGAAGATATTAAGAGATCTTTTATTAAAGTCGGAATTGGAACGGAAAAGAAGAGCCGTGTCATAAGTGATAAAGAAAAGAAGATAACTGCGTATCATGAAGCAGGGCATGCGATTTTATTCCATCTCTTACCTGATGTTGGGCCAGTTTACACCGTATCCATTATCCCTACTGGGAATGGAGCTGCAGGTTATACAATGCCATTACCGGAAAAAGATGAAATGTTTATTACAAAAGGTAAGATGATGCAAGATATTATCGTTTGTTTAGGTGGACGTGTAGCAGAAGAAATTATCTTTGATGATATTACAACTGGTGCAAGCCAGGATATCAAACAGGCTACTGGTGCTGCAAGATCTATGGTAACAAAGTATGGTTTTTCTGAGTCAATAGGTTTAATCAATTATGAGAGTGGAGACAATGAAGTATTTATTGGCCGTGATCTTGGACATACGAAAAACTTTAGTGATGGAGTAGCTCAGACGATTGACCTCGAAGTGAAAAATATCATTGATCAATGCTACCTTAAGGCAAAAGAGTTATTACATCAAAATATCTCTATTCTTCATAAGTGTGCAGAACTTTTAGTTGAAAGAGAACGTATTGGACGTGATGAGTTCGAAGCGTTGTTTGGTGTAAAGACAGAAACTTTAGAGTTAGAAGTTGAATAAGAATAAAGAATAAGATGTAAAATAGGGTGCTCATTCATTGTGAGCACCCTTTATTTAAACTAATAAAGTGTTGTAGCTTAATGGATTATGAGTATGTACCGAAGCGGAATGCGATTATTTGATTCACTGATGTTAGCAGATTTATAGATAAAACTGTAAAATATTTCATGCTTGTTCGGTGTTTTAAACAAAAACTCTAGTCAATTAATGCAATGTTTGTGCACACTGATTTTAAATCTGGTGTTATACTGTGTATGTAAACCCCAATACATTATATAGTTTTTGCTACACCCCATAAGTAACAAAATACCTTCTCCAAAAGAGCAGCTGTTCGGAAAGCTGCTCTTTTTTTTGTGGTTTTGCGAGATTTTGGACTGGCAGTCTGACATCTATGTTTATTCAGTCTGACACTTATCTCTACAGACTGCTTACGGTTCGCCAGAGCCGTACACGAGTAGAGTGTGTTCGTCTCTGTCGTACCGTAACTTCAGTCAGTAACGATAAAGGTCACACTGAATAAACACAGAAGTCTTTCTGCCAGTCCAAAATCCTCAAGTATACAAAAAGAACAGTTCGTCAGAAAATTATAGGTATAATTGTAGAATTAGGTAGTATATGGTAATATGGATGTATAAGTAGTTAGTATGGTTACGGATTATGTTTAGTGGCCTATTTAATGGGCAAGATATTACTGTAATTAATAAGTTTCGTGATACATTAGGTATCCGATTGCGTAGTACATAAAACGGACTATAGATTAGTCTCAATGAATATATTAGATTAAATGGCTTAAGGATTAGACGGGGTGACAACATGGATAGTAATAATAATTTATCCCAGCTTTCGAAACGTCAGATGCTTCAAATGTACGTGGAAAGCAGTAGTGGAATTTTAAATAGAAGAGCTCTTTTTCATGATGGAACAGAAATGTTTCGAAAACCCATGGAACCAATGTGTTATGAGAAGGTTGTTCTTCGTTTTCGTACCGCAAGGGAAAATGTAGATAGCGTTTATGTGGTTTATGGATGTGAGAAGAAAAGAATGAATAAGGCGTCTACAGAAATTTTCTTTGATTATTATGAAAAGGAAATTCAGCTTGCTGATCAGAAGTTGTCATACTATTTTGAAATCAGAACGGTTAATCAGGAAGTGTTCTATTATACACAACGTGGAGTGACTTCCGGAATGATAAATAACTATGATTTTGTCATTAAACCGGGATATAGTACACCCGACTGGGCAAAAGGAGCAGTCTTTTATCAGATTTTTGTAGACCGATTTTACAATGGAGATGCATCTAACGATGTACTAAGCGATGAATATGCCTACATAAATGAACATGTGACAAAGGTGAATGACTGGAATAAGTATCCTGCAGCAATGGGAGTTAGAGAGTTCTACGGTGGAGACATAAAAGGGATTATGAAAAAGATTCCATATCTCAAGGAGCTTGGAGTGGAAGTTCTTTATTTAAATCCTATTTTTGTTTCTCCTTCTAATCACAAATATGATGTTCAAGATTATGACTATATTGATCCACATTATGGATCCATAGTCAAAGATGAGGGAGAGTTGCTTAAGCCATGGGACAATAATAATCAACACGCTAGTAAGTATGTTAATAGGGTGACGAACAAAGAGAATTTAGAAGCCAGCAATGAACTGTTTATTGAGTTTGTTGAATTGGCTCATCAAAACGGAATTCGTATTATTTTAGATGGTGTATTTAATCATTGTGGTTCATTTAATAAATGGTTGGATAGAGAATGTATTTATGAAAATCAGAAAGGTTATGATAAGGGAGCTTATGTATCCAAAGATAGCCCGTATCACAGTTTTTTTAAATTCCGAGACAGTAGTTGGCCTTATAATGAAAAGTATGATGGATGGTGGGGGCATGCTACCTTACCAAAGCTAAATTATGAGGATTCACCAAAGCTTATGGAATACATGATGAAAATTGCATGTAAATGGGTAGCGCCACCTTATAATATTGATGGCTGGAGGTTGGATGTGGCGGCTGACTTAGGCCATTCATCAGAATATAACCATCATTTTTGGAAGGATTTTAGACGAAATGTGAAGGAGGTTAATCCTGAAGCGTTGATTTTAGCTGAGCATTATGGTGATCCAAGTTCCTGGTTGCAAGGGGATGAATGGGATACTGTAATGAATTATGATGCCTTTATGGAACCTATTACCTGGTTTTTAACGGGTGTAGAAAAGCACAGTGATGAATTCCGTGGAGATTTGCTTGGCCATTGTGAAGCATTTTTTGGAGCAATGCGACATCATATGAGTAGGTATAACATACAGTCATTATTAGTGGCAATGAATGAATTGTCAAATCATGATCACTCTAGATTTTTGACAAGAACGAATCGTCGTGTTGGTAGAAGTAATTCTGTCGGTCCTCAAGCCGCAAGCGAAGGAATCAATAAAGGGATTATGCGAATTGCGGTTATGATGCAAATGACATGGCCGGGTGCACCAACGATTTATTATGGTGATGAAGCAGGATTATGTGGATGGACAGACCCAGATAATCGAAGGACATATCCGTGGGGAAGAGAGGATAAAGAACTGATTCGTTTTCATAAAGAAATGATAGCCATTCATAAAGCATATAAAGCACTAAAAACTGGATCCATCTTGTTTTTTGGAGGTGCTAATAAATTCTTAAGCTACGGAAGATTTAATGAACAGGAAAAACTTGTGATAGCTCTTAACAGTGATATGAATGAGAAAAATGTTGAGATTAATGTTTGGGAAATTGGTATTGCAGACGATGAAAAACTGGTAACACTCATTATGACAAAGGAGCAAGAGTTTAGTGTAGAGGCAATCGTGAACCATTCACAGAATGGTATATTAACGTTAACACTACCTCCGTATTCTGGAGTTGTATTAAAGACAGTTCATGCTTATTAAGAATAAAAGTTAAAAAGTACTTGTAATTGTTCACATTAGAGGTTCTAGAGGTTAGTGACTGGGCACTCAGACAAATTGTTTTAATTATACGCATAATTTATAAAAAAAGACTTGCATTCTAATAAATTTCTGCTATAATAATACCTTGTCAGGACAATTTGGATGGGTTCCCGAGTGGCCAAAGGGGGCAGACTGTAAATCTGTTAGCAGCGCTTTCGAAGGTTCGAATCCTTCTCCATCCATATGCCGGCGTGGCGGAACTGGCAGACGCACAGGACTTAAAATCCTGCGGGACTTACCTCCCGTACCGGTTCGATTCCGGTCGCCGGCATTTTTGACAAGTAACTTGTGGTATAAACTAGATTGCTTACTTGCTGCCTGATTGTGCATCATCTGAGTATGCCCAGATAGCTCAGTCGGTAGAGCAGAGGACTGAAAATCCTCGTGTCGCTGGTTCGATTCCGGCTCTGGGCACTAAGAGTCGATACTATAGAAATAGCGACTTACTAATAAGTGTCTAAAAAAATTAAATATGATATGCGGGTGTAGTTCAATGGTAGAACACTAGCCTTCCAAGCTAGATACGTGGGTTCGATTCCCATCACCCGCTTTTTTGCTGCCCGGAGATTGTAAGTTAATACAATCTCCGGGTTTTTTAAATCATAGAAAACTGCTTTACAGTTTTCTATGATTTAAAAAATGCTCCGCGAGGATCGCACTGCGGCGGAAATGAAAATTGTCGCTTTAGCGACACGCCGCAGGCGGAGAGTTTCGCAAGCGAAACTCTATCTTGTGATAAAAAACAGGCAATAATCTGAATAATATGATATACTAGCTTAAAATACGTAGATGTTTAGTTATAAAAAGTTGTTAAATAATAGTAAAGAAAAGAAAAATTATATAGAAAAGATAGGAAAGCGATATGAAATTTTTATTAGTAGGGATTAATGCTAAGTACATTCATTCTAATTTGGCAATTCATTATCTAAAAGGATATTGTAAGAATTATCAGGAACACATTGCAATTAAAGAATATACCATTAATAATCAAACGGAAGCAATCCTTGGAGATATATTTAAGCAAAGGCCGGAAGCGATCGGGTTTTCCTGCTATATCTGGAATATAAACATGATCTATGAGTTGGCAGTGGAGCTTAAGAAGGTGTTGCCGGAGACAAAAATATGGTTAGGTGGACCAGAGGTTTCTTATGATGGAGCTCAGATTTTAACGGAGCATGGCTATATTGATGGTGTGATGTCAGGAGAAGGCGAAGAGACGTTTCAACAGTTAATGGAGTATTATGTGGATAAGACCATATTATTAAGTGACATTAAGGGGATAACTTATCGAAGCAATGAAATATCATCATCAAATATTTATGAAAATGCGCCTCGAACTCCAATAAATCTTAGTACAGTTCCGTTTCCGTATGAAGATATGGAAGAGTTCTCAAATAAAATCATATATTATGAGACAAGCAGAGGTTGCCCTTATTCTTGTAGCTACTGTCTGTCTTCGGTTGATAAAACAGTACGTTTTCGTGAGATAGAGCTGGTGAAAAAGGAATTGCAGTTCTTTTTAGATCACAAGGTACCCCAGGTTAAATTTATTGATAGAACCTTTAATTGTAAGAGAGAGCATACAAAAGCGATATGGGAATACCTTGTAAAACATGATAATGGAGTTACTAATTTTCACTTTGAAATATCTGCCGATATTATTAATAAAGAGGAAATTGAACTATTAAAAACGCTTCGTCCAGGTCTAGTACAGTTAGAGATTGGCGTACAGTCTACGAACCAGGAGACACTTAAAGCAATTCATAGAACGATGAGTTTTAACGATCTTGCCGGGATTGTAACCAAGATTAATGAGGGTAGGAATGTGCATCAGCATCTAGACCTGATTGCTGGGTTACCATATGAAGATTATGATAGCTTTAAAAATTCATTTAATCAGGTTTATGCACTCGAACCCGAACAGTTGCAGCTGGGGTTCTTAAAAGTGTTGAAGGGCTCTTATATGCATCATCAGAGCAAGGATTATGGAATCATATATCATGAAAAAGCACCATATGAGGTGTTATATACAAGATGGGTTAGCTATGAGCAAATGCTTCAGTTAAAAGCTATCGAAGAAATGGTCGAAGTATATTATAACAGTGGTCAGTTCTCGTGGACAATTCGATATTTAGAACACTTTTTTGAGAATCCATTTACTATGTTTGAATCATTAGCAAAGTATTATGAAGAAAATAATCTGTTTGATTTAAGTCATAGCAGAATAAAACGGTTTGAGTTATTGCTTGACTTTTATGTAGAGGTAGTAGGTAAAAAAATCGAAATAGATGATGATGTTTTTAAGGAATTATTACTATATGACTGCTATTTACGTGAGAATCGGAAAAGTAAGCCATCTTTTGCACCACAGGAGGAACGCTTAAGTATTGCAAAACTTAGAGAGTTTCTAAAAGCACTTACATCAGAAGGCAAAAAGCAGGTGCATATAGAAGCATTTACGGTTGATGTGATTGAAACAGCAAGAACAGGGCAGGCAGTAATGCGTGATAATATATGCATGTTTGATTATGAGGAGAAGCTGGTAATTAATAACCAGGCGAAAGTGAGCGAAGTTGACAAGGACTTGTTATGGCGGACCTAAGATTAATAAAGGAATAGATTTTGTTTACCTTTAGAAGGCAGGGGATTTCCATAACTTAGAAAGGAAAAACAATGGCTAGAAGAATATCGAAAAAAGAGAAGGAACGCATCACAGCGATTCTTGCTAAGCTCGATGAAAATTATACAAGTGAGTATAAATGCTTTTTAAATCATGAAAATTCGTTACAGCTGCTGGTAGCGACCATATTGAGTGCACAGTGTACCGATGAAAGGGTTAATATTGTAACCAAGGATTTGTTTCAAAAATATCAGTCAGTATATGATTTTGCAAATGCAGACCTGAATGAATTAGAAAAGGACATTCATTCAACTGGATTTTACAAGAATAAGGCGAAAAATATCATAGCATGTTGCAAAAAATTAATTGAAGAGTATGATGGAGAAGTGCCAAGAGAAATCGAGGCATTGACTTCGCTTGCTGGAGTAGGGCGAAAAACTGCAAATGTGATAAGAGGAAATATTTATCACGAGCCAAGCATAGTAGTAGACACCCATGTAAAGAGAATTTCGAAAAAACTTGGGTTTACAAAACATGATGATCCCGAGAAAATAGAGTTTGAGCTAATGGAAGTGCTACCGAAAGATCACTGGATTTTATATAATATTCAGATAATTACTCATGGACGGAGTATATGTACCGCCAGATCACCTAAGTGTGAGGAGTGCTTTTTAAAGGAGCATTGTAAAGATTACCAGAGGAGGAAAGTATGACCCATTCATTTGTTGTACTTGATGTGGAAACAACCGGTTTGGTACCAGAAGCAGAGAAAGTAATAGAAATTGGTGCACTTAAAATTGAGCAGGGCGTGGTGGTTGATCAGTTTCATACATTATTATCAATTGATGCTCTTTTGCCGAAGCGAATTACTGATTTGACAGGTATTACGGAGGAAATGCTGAGGGGACAGCCAAAGTTCTCAGAAATTAGTAAAAGATTATATTCCTTTTTGGAAGGGCAGGTACTACTTGGACATAACGTACCATTTGATTACAAATTTATAAAAACAGAATTTGGCCGGGTAGGTATGGAGTATGAAGCACAGGTATTAGATACATTGGAAATAGCGAAAAAGGTTCATCCTGAATTGATGAGTCGCAGTTTAGAAAGTATGTGCAGAGAATACCACATTAAAAATGAGAATGCGCATCGGGCATTGGCAGATGCAACCGTAACAGCAAAGTTATATTTTTTAATGGCAGAACGTTTTGCATCTGCTTACCCATTGGTTTTTGAACCACAAATTATATATTATAAACCAAAGAAGGACCAATCTATTACAAATAGGCAAAAAAATTACTTGAATGATTTGTTAAAATATCATAAAATAGACAGAGTACAGACAATAGATGATTTGAGCAAAAGCGAAGCCTCTAGGTTAATTGATAAAATAATTAGTCAATACGGGAGACTTGGTTAGCATAATATTCATATATTGGTCTACACTAACAGTATAGTTAAATATTGCGGTAATAGGAATATTTTTCCCGTTCTACAAGAGATAGAATGCGGTGGGCATTCTCATCATCTCTTTGCCGAAGAGTTGTTAATAAGGATTCCAGATTGGTATCTTCATTATGGATTAAATATATTTTGGCAAGAGATACATAACTTTGTGGAATGTCACTATTCACCTGTACTGCAATGGACAAAACTTGTTTGGCTGAGGACAGATTGTTTAACTCAATTAGATGAGCGCCCCAGTCGTTTAAGGTTTGTACAAAAGAAAAAAAATTATTCTCACATTCCTGTAAAAATGCGAAATTAACTATGCCGTAGTTGGCTTTGAGTTCCGTATTCGTCATGTGAGATAAATTTAGAATTTTTTTGCCGTTAAGTGATGTTAATGTTTGATAGTACTGTTTAGAGAGGTCATCGGCAAATGTTATATCAGGCAGTAAAGAAGGTTCTATTGTAACGTACGTAAGGTTTGAGATGTCTTGTTTTCGGGTTAGGTTAGCATTTCGTTCAGTTTCCCAAAAAGCTGCTTCGCTTTCTTTCTGAACACGGGTTGCTTTGGATTTTTGAAAATGAAACCATCCCAAAAACACAAGAAACAGGATAAATATAATAGGCATTAAGGCACGACCTTTCTAAGATAATTAACTTTTGGATAAGTATTAGTAAATGAGGTGATTGCATGAATTTATACAATAAAAAAACCAGGCAATTATTTTCTAGAATAATTATTATTTTTCTTATTCTGGCTATGGTAATTGTGGGCTTAGCTTCTTATTTAACCTATTAATATTCGGAAACAGGAAGCTAGTAAAAGAATACATAAAAACTGGAAAGATGTCAAATAGAAGACATTGTGATTATGTATTTAGTATTACACTAAAGGGGAATGAAAAATATGAAGAAAATAATGTATTCTGTATTAACAGTTCTTTTATTATCGGTAGTCGTTTTAGCAACCTCTATCGGTTACAGAGCATATGCTGATCAAACGAGTAACAGTATTTCTCAAGGAATCTATATTGACAACATAGATTTATCTGGACTGAGCGAAGAGGAAGCAAAAGATGCAGTAGATACCTATGTAGAGACTATTAAGAATAAAAAAGTTACTCTTAATGTGGAGGGAAACGAGGTATCAATTTCACTTCGGGATATTGGCTATGAAGTAGTGGAAAATGATTATATTGAGCATGCGCTAAATGTTGGGAAAACCGGCAATGTTATTCAAAGATATAAAGAATTAAAAGATATCGAAAATGACAAGTTGGTCTTTACATTGGAATTTACTTATGATGAATCTAAGTTAAGTGATTTTGTACTTCAGGAGACTGAAAAGTATAATGTAGAACCAATTAATGCAACCGTAAGTAGAAAAAATGATGAGTTTGTTTATACGGATCATACAGTTGGCCGTAAAGTAGATGCACAGAGTGCTATAGATGAAATCATTACTACACTTAACGCAGAGTGGAATAAACAAGATATTAGTGTTCAAGTAGTAGTAAATGATGAATTGCCAGCGGTAACGACGGAGATTGCCAAGCTATGTAAAGACGAAATAGGAAGCTTTACTACATCATTTAAGTCCTCTGGTTCAAACCGTTCGACAAATGTAACGAATGGTGCGATGAGAGTAAGTGGAAACGTTTTATATCCAGGAGAAGAATTTTCAACTAGTGGTGCAATGAGACCATTTACAGAAGAGAATGGTTATCATATGGCAGGAGTTTATCTGAATGGAAAAGTAGTAGAAGATTTCGGTGGTGGAGTTTGTCAAGTATCTACTACACTATATAATGCTGCTTTATTAGCTGAACTAGAAATTACTCAGCGAGCAGAACATTCCATGTTAGTAGCTTATGTAGAACCTGCAATGGATGCAGCAATTGCTGGAGATTATAAGAACTTAAAATTTGTAAACAATACTGATGCACCTATTTATATTGAGGCAAAGGTTGTAAATAAACGTCTTACTTTTACGATCTATGGACATGAAACCAGACCAGAAAACAGAACGGTTAAGTACGTTTCTGAAGTGGCTGAGTGGAAGGATGCACCAAAACCGGTTGTTACAAAGGATGAAACAAAAACAACTGATTACTATGAAATTTTACAAACTGCTCATAAGGGATGTAAAGCATACTTATATAAAGAAGTATATATTGATGGCAAGCGTATCAGTAAGGAAGAAGTAAATTATAGTAGGTACAGTGCAGCACCAGAATATGCTGTACAGGGAGTACTTGAGCCAACGCCAACTCCAGAGCCAACTGTGAAGCCTGAAAAAACTAAGAAACCTGATAGTACAGAGAAGCCTGACAGTACAGAAAGTCCAAAACCTACAAGAAAACCAAAGCCTACCCCTTCACCAGAACCTACAGATACAGAAGATCCTGATGAAGGAGACAATGTTGGTGGCGATACTGAAGTGGATAATAACCCACAGGTTCCAGAAGAAGTATAATCATTAGTATCGTTTTACTGATCATATTAATGTAAAGTAACACGACTATAAAAGTTGGTTCCTATAATGCAATGCCAAAAGCCTTGCGTTATAGGAACTTTTTAACATATAATAGGTTAAAGTATTCAATACTAAATGGTAAGAGTATAAAAACAAAGCAGGAGACATAGATGAAAACAGGAAAAATATCAGAATCAATCTTACATCGTTCTGTATTAAAACAGATTAAACATCGACGTAAGGAAGTGATAGTAAAGCCGGGAGTTGGAGAAGACTGTTCCTATCTTAAGCTGGAACCAGATGAAATATTAGTTTTATCAACAGATCCAATCACTGGAACGACAGATCAGATCAGTAAATTTGCAATTCAAATTACTGCGAATGATATTGCTGCTGGCGGTGCAGAGATGATTGGGGTAATGCTGTCTATACTACTCCCAGAGGAGACGCTAGAATCGGATTTACGTATTTTAATGCAGCAAATAGAGGCAGAGTGTGCTTTGCTTAATATTGAAGTTCTTGGTGGTCATACGGAAGTAACAAAGGCAGTAAACCAGCCAATTATCACTGTGACTGGGGTAGGTAAAGCCCGTAAGGAGAATGTAGTGACAACTAAGGGACTTCAACCGGGACAGGATATAGTCATGACAAAGTGGGCAGGCTTAGAAGGAACGGCTATTCTTGCTATGGCAAAAGAAGAAGAGCTGGTTAAAAGGTATACAAAGAGCTTTATTCATGAAGCCAAAACATTTATCGATTATCTAAGTATTGTTCCAGAGGCATCATTAGCGACAGAATATGACGTCACTTCAATGCATGATATTACTGAAGGCGGTGTATTTGGAGCGCTTTGGGAAATGGGCAGAGCAAGCAATGTAGGTATGGAGATTCAGCTAAAGAAAATTTTACTAAGACAAGAAACTGTAGAAATTTGCGAATTTTTTGATTTGAATCCTTATCTTTTAATGTCTAGCGGATGCCTTTTGATGGGAACATTTCGTGGTAATGAATTAGTTTCAGCCCTTCAGGATCGTGGGATATCTGCTTCGATTATAGGTAGAGCGGTTAAAGGAAATGAAAGGGTTGTTATTAATGAAGAAGAGCGTCGCTTTTTAGAACCACCCAAGAGCGATGAGTTATATAAGGTAATGTAAATTGTATTGAATTAAGCGATATAAATATAAAGAAATAATAAAATAATATATTATTATTAGGAGCAAACGAGATGATGAACATAGTATTATTTGAGCCAGAGATTCCTGCTAATACCGGGAATATCGGTAGAACTTGTGTAGCAACTGGAGCACGTTTACATTTAATTGAGCCTCTTGGATTTAAGCTTGGCGAAAAGGAAATTAAACGTGCTGGACTCGATTATTGGGGTGAGTTGGATGTAACGATCTACGCAAATTATGATGAGTTTTTAGCAAAGAATCCTGGCGCTAAGATTTATATGGCAACAACAAAAGCACAACATGTTTATACAGATGTGAAGTATGAAGCAGATAGTTATATTATGTTTGGCAAAGAGAGTGCTGGTATTCCGGAAGAAATTCTTCTGAAAAATAAAGAGAACTGCATCCGCATCCCAATGATTGGGGCGATTCGTTCTCTTAATCTTAGTAATTCTGTTGCAGTTGTGCTATATGAGGCTTTACGCCAGAATAATTTTGAGTATATGACTTTGGAAGGGCAGTTACATCGTCATAGCTGGGATGAAGCTTAATCGCTATTCTTCTGACTTGACAAGGGAGAACGTAAATTCTGTACCGACTCCCTCTGTCGAGATTACATTGATATTTTCTTTATGTGCAGTAATAATTTCTTTGGCTATGGACAGTCCAAGTCCGGTCCCTTTCTTATCTTTTCCTCTTGAGGAATCCGTTTTATAAAAACGATCCCAGACTTTACTAATGGATTCTTTTGGAATACCAATCCCAAAATCCTTTACACTCACAAAAACCTTATCATTTTTTTCATACGTACTTATTTTGATGCTTTTATTGCTATGGCTGAATTTGATTGCGTTATCGATCAAATTGTAAAGTACCTGTTGAATCTTGTCGACATCCGCATCTGCATATAATTCCTTATCAGAAAACTCTAAGTTAATTAATAATTTCTTTTTTAAGCAGATTCCTTCAAAAGTAGCTACTGTTTTTTTAATTACAGAATTAATGTCAAAGGATGTAATTTTAAGAAGTGCACCGTTTCGTTCATAACTGTTTAAAGTTAATAGATTGCTTGTAAGTTTCGTCAAACGCTCAGTTTCAAATACTATAATTTCGATGTATTTGTTTTGCATTTCATATGGAATGGTTCCATCTAGAATTGCCTCTGCGTATCCTTTAATGGAGGTAAGCGGTGAGCGAAAGTCATGAGAAATATTCGCTACAAACTTTTTCTGATATTCATCTAGACTGCTTAATTCTCGGGCCATGTATTTAAAGGCACTTTGTAACTGATAGAATTCATCATGTGACTTAAGTTCCGGTTCAAACTGGTAATCACCATCACTATATTTTTTGGCGGCGTTCATCAACTTTTTGATTGGACGAACTGATAACAGATAAAATAGTAAAAGGCTTATTAATAGCACTAGAGATACCACTAAAGCACAAATGTTAAGTACATTGGTGATATGAATACATTCCTCCATTATTTTATTATTTGGTAGGAATAAAAGAACGTAGGCTTTAGTTTTGTAATCATGGATGACACTTGAAATTGCCATTAACATCGGCTCATCAAAGTACTTATCAAAATAAACATTTTCCAGAGTATTATAGTTAAATAAGTCTGGTTGCAGATCCTTGACGTTGAAAAATGTAAAATCACTACCTTTGGTATCAAATATCAGCATGCCATCAGCACGAACAAACCAAGTACGAGTGTCTAAAAGAGTATCAACAGCATAAAGACTCGTCTTTAAATCGTCCAGAGAAGCATTGCTCGAATAGTAATTTTGAAGGAATTCTCTGCTGATTAAGTCTGCTTCATTATATAATTGGTTTTTTTTCGTATCGGTTAAGGCTTTTGTAATGGCATTACTTCCATAAGTGTTTAATAGAATAAACATTGATAGAATTGCAAGAATTACAAAAAACAGATACTTAATTAATAGAGGTCTTCTCATCGTAACCACCCTTTAGATAGTAATGTCATTATTTGCGGACATCAAATTTGTAACCGATTCCCCATACCGTACTTAGTGCCCAGTTGGCATGATCTTTAATCTTTTCTCGAAGTCTCTTAATATGCACGTCAACCGTACGGGATTCACCAATGTAATCAAATCCCCAGATATGATCAAGAAGCTGTTCTCTAGTAAATACCTGATTAGGATGGGAAGCCAGGAAATATAATAGTTCCAATTCTTTTGGAGGCATGTCAATATTACTACCCAGATACATTACAGAATAGTTTGTCAGATTAATTAATAAATCTGGATATTCTACATATTCTCCAATCTCTTTGGTGGCAGGTTCTACAGTGGCTGCTGATTGGGTAGAAGGAGACTGATGAAATCTACGAAGAACAGCTTTGACTCTGGCAACTAATTCCTTAGAATCAAAGGGTTTGATGATATAATCATCAGCACCTAACTCCAGTCCTAATACTTTATCAAAAATTTCACCTTTTGCAGAAAGCATAATAATTGGGATGGAGGAGGTTTTACGAATTTCTCTACAGACTTCATATCCATCTATGCCTGGTAACATCAAGTCTAGCAGCACCAGGTTCGGTTCATAAGTAATAAAATTAGAGAGAGCTTCTTCTCCATCATTCACGATCATCGTATCAAAACACTCTTTTGTTAGGTACAGAGAAATTAGTTCCGCGATATTATTATCATCATCGACAATTAATATTTTTTGCTTACTTGCCATGGGATACCCCTTTCTTAGATTACTTATCCTTTAAACTCAACAATGGTTACACCTTGCTCGCCTTCTCCAAATGCTCCCAAACGGTAGGACTTCACATAAGATGCTTTCTTTAGGAAATTGTGTACTGCATTACGAAGTGCACCGGTTCCCCTGCCATGAATAATTGTTACCTGAGGTAAATGTGACAGATAGGCATCGTCTAGATATTTATCAAGTAATGAAAGAGCCTCATCAACTGTTTTTCCTATTAGATTAATTTCTGGACGAATATTTGCTGTTTTTTGCATTTTAATTTTGCCAGATCCGGTTCGGGTTAAGTTTGGACCTGTAATTTCTTCTTCATCGAGCAGTTCTAAGTCGCTTATATTAACCTGGGAACGAAGAATACCCATTTGGACAAAGAGATCTCCCTTTGCGTTTGGAAGAGAACTAACGGTTCCTTTTAAGTTAAGTGATAAGACCAGTACGCTATCACCTAGCTTAAAGTCACTAGAATTATATTGCTTTTTCTGCTTTTCACCTTTTAGCGTAAGTTTTGTCTCATGATTTTTTAGACGATCGCGTAAGTAGTTACGTTCCTGTTCCATTTCTTTGCCAAGAGATGCTTGAGTAGACCATTTATTATATTTTTTAATGGTCTCATCTGCATAATCCTTTGCGTCCTGAAGAACTTTCCTTGCTTCTTCATTGGCCTCGCGTAAAATGCGTTCTCTTGTTTTTTCCATGCGTTCACTTTTTTGCTCCAGCTTTAATTTTAACTGTTCTACTTCTTCTTTGTAGCGGGTGATTTCTTCCTGTTCACGTTCTATTGTTATACGACTTGATTCTAGATCGGTTAACAAATCCTCAAAATTTTTATCCTGAACATCAATTCTTTTTTTTGCATCTTCAATAATCTCATCAGATAATCCAAGTTTGCTAGAAATAGCAAATGCATTACTTTTACCAGGAATACCAATTAATAATCGGTACGTAGGGCGTAAGGTTTCGACGCTGAATTCACAACAGGCATTCTCGATCCCGTCGGTAGTTAAAGCAAAAACTTTAAGCTCAGAGTAGTGAGTCGTTGCCATTGTTCGGATTCCACGTTGATGCAGATAAGACAAAATAGACATTGCCAACGCTGCACCTTCCGTAGGGTCTGTACCAGCTCCTAACTCATCAAATAAAACGAGAGAGTTTGGAGTTGCCTTATCTAGGATGCTAATTGTGTTTGTCATATGACTTGAAAAGGTACTGAGGCTTTGCTCAATACTTTGTTCATCACCAATATCAGCATAAACCTCATCAAATACAGACAGTTCACTTCTATCAAATGCCGGAACATGAAGACCTGCTTGCCCCATAAGTGTAAATAGACCAACTGTTTTTAATGAAACAGTTTTACCCCCAGTATTTGGTCCGGTAATAATTAAAAGGTGAAAGGTATCTCCAAGATATAAATCAATTGGGACTACTTGTTTTGGATCAATTAATGGATGACGGCCTTTTTTGATATTGATATAACCACGGGTATTAAAAATGGGCTCACTTGCCTTCATTTCTTTGGATAATTGAGCTTTAGCAAAAATGAAATCTAGTTCTTTTAAACAATTTAGATTAACGGTTAATTCTTCTAGATGTTCTGCTGATTGACTACTCAAATCGGCAATAATACGTTCAATTTCTTCCTGTTCCTTCATTGATAATTCTTTTAATTCATTGTTTAACCGTACAACAGCCATAGGTTCGATAAATATTGTAGAGCCAGTAGAAGACTGGTCATGAACCATTCCAGGAAATTTGGAGCGGTACTCTGCCCGTACCGGAAGACAATAACGATTATTGCGCATAGTTATTAGGTTATCTTGAAGCATGGTTTTTCCTGAAGTAGAGTTTACAATGGAGTTTAGTTGTTCATGTACTTTGTCGTTGGTTAGTTTTATAGAGCGACGAATACTTCGTAGTTGAGGACTAGCATCATCAGCAATCTCATCTTCGCTTATAATACAACGTTTAAGCTCATTATTCAGAGTTGAAAGGGGTTCTAAGGAATCAAAGAGCTCTTTTAGGCAATCGATTAATTCTTCTTTGTCATCAGCACGGCTATAGGCTTTTACACGTAAGGTGGCATCAAGGAGGGAACTGATACGTAATAATTCTTCTATACCAAGAGAGGCACCTACATCTAACCGCATTAAACTGCCACGGATATCATGAATCCCATAAAAGGAAAGGCTTCCTCTGGCATATATACGACTTAAGGCAGCGGAGGTTTGTGTCTGATTAGTTTGTATGGTAGCAAGGTCATTGCTTGGATGAAGCTTTTTACAGAGTTCTTTTCCTAGGGAAGACGATGCTAGATCTGTTAAGCGTGCAATGATTTTGTCATATTCCAGGGTGCGTAATGCTTTTTCATTCATATCTATATCTCCAATCTTGTAAAACAAGGTAATAACATTTGAATAGTTTTATTTTACCGTACTTTCAGGAAAAATAAAACTATATTTTGTGTTATAGGAAAATGCTTCACAATTTTCTATGACATAAAACTACTTTTTTTATAGTTTAGACAATCTATGCTTTTGTTAACAAAGTATTCATAGATTGTTCATAAGTGCATGGTACAATAGTACTATTGTAAGCTGAATGTTGTAACACTAATAAGGAGTTTCATACATGACAGATGAGAATAATAAAGTGACGTCGGAAACTGAGAAAGATCCTCAGTTTTCTTTTATCAAAGAAACAATTCGTCCAAAGAAGAGGACAAGATTAAAAAAGATAATGTTTACCTGTGGTCTCGCAGTGCTATTCGGGTTGATTAGCAGTGTGACTTTTTGTGCTGTTTTTCCAGTAGTCAGTAACTGGATGGGATGGGATCGGACCACTGTCTTATTTGATAAGAGTACTCTTGAGCCATCAGCGAGGCCAACTATTATGCCAACTATAGAACCAACTGTTGTGCCTACAAAAGAGCCAGTTAAAACCGCTAGCCCAAAGCCATCCGCTAATCCGGGGGTAAGTCAGGCACCAATTATTATAACCAATGAGATTCACATTGACGCTACGATTGAAGACTTTCAAAAAATATATAAAGACATCGATAAAGTAATGGATACTATGGATCAGTCAATCTTAACGGTTATATCCGTCAAAAGTTCAAAAGATGTTTTTGAAGAATCATACGAAAAAGCTGATGAAACAGCAGGAATTATTGTAGCCAATAATAATGCAGAATTATTAATTCTCGTACAATATGACCGCATTAAAGAAGCAAATCGACTTAGAGTAAGATTTCATGATATGAGTATCACAGATGCGACGATGCTGAGTATCCATGAAGAGCTTGGACTGGCAGTGCTGGCAGTTAAATTATCTGATTTAGCTGAAGATACAATCTCTGGGTGCAATATAGCAACGTTAGGAGAGTCCTATAGTCTAGCCGCAGGAGATGTAGTGTTGGCCGTGGGCAATCCAAATGGTTATATGTATTCACGTGATATTGGAATAATCAGTAATGAGTTGAAAACAACTTACGTTACGGATAATTGTATTGAATTAATTCATACGAATCTGAGAGATAATGCATATGGAGATGGAGTATTAATTAATCTGAAAGGTGAAGTTGTCGGAATTCTAAGCCGACAGTTTAAAAAAGATCTGAATGAAAAGATTTGCATGGGAATTGGTATTAGCCGGTTAAAACCGATGATAGAACGTATGGTAAATAAAGAAGAGTTTCGTTATTTTGGAGTGAAAGCCAATGATATTACACCTGAGGTAGCTGAAAAAGTAGGTTTTAACTCTGGAATCTATATTAGTAAGGTGGAAAGTAACTCACCGGCGTTTGAGGCTGGGATTAAGGCTGGAGATATTATTCAACAGGTCGATGAGACAGCAATTAATACGGTAAAAGTATTTTATAATATATTAAATAATAAGTCAGTAAATGAAGATGTTAATGTTCAGCTTGTTAGAAAACGTGCAGAGGAATATGAGAGTCTGCAATTTACAGTAAAAATTAAGGCGAGATAAACATAAATTATTAGTAATGAACTTTCTGACAGGGTCGTACAATATACAAAGAGATATTAAAGGAAGTATATCGTGGAGGTCAATAATCTTTGTATGGGCTGTATGAAGCCAATGTATTCCCCAAATTCAAGATGTGAATTTTGTGGTTTTCAGGAAGACTTAAACCAGAGCGCACCTCATCACTTGTGGCCGAGAACCATTTGCAATGGCAAATACTTAATCGGTAAGGTGATTGGGGAGGGCGGTTTTGGTATTACGTATCTCGGCCTCGATATAAACTTAGACTTAAAAGTTGCAATTAAAGAATATTACCCAATCGGATTTGTGACTAGGGATGTATCTTATGGAAACAGAGTATTTGCACTAAAAGGAGATTGCGAAGCGTATTTTCAATCTGGAATAGAGCGATTTTTGAATGAAGCCAAATCCTTGGCAAAGTTTATCAATTTACCTGGAATAGTTATGGTAAAGGACTTTTTTCTGGAAAACGGTACAGCTTATATTGTCATGGAATTCTTAGAGGGCATGAATCTGAAGAATTACCTACTAAAGCAAGGTGGAACGCTTAAAGTAGAGCAGATTCTTACTATGATTAAGCCGGTAATACAATCTTTAATTGAGGTACATAAGGAGGGAATTATACATCGGGATATTAGCCCTGAGAATATAATGCTTCTTGAAAACGGGAAGATAAAACTTCTCGATTTTGGCGCGGCCAGAGATATGTCATCAGGTGGTGAAAAGAGTATGAGTGTATTCGTTAAGCCGGGATATGCACCTGAGGAGCAGTATCGTGTACATGGGCAACAAGGTCCCTGGACCGATACCTATGCACTTTGCGCTACACTGTATAAATGCATTACTGGTATTACTCCGGCAGAACCAATGGACCGGATTAGGTCCGATTCACTCAAATCACCAAGGTCAATAGGGATAAATATTAATCCTTCCATTGAAAAAGTATTATTAAAAGGGTTAAGTTTATATCCCGAAGAACGTTATCAGACAATGGAAGCGTTGTTTGAAAAGCTGTATGGAAGCCCTGTGAAAATTGATGTGGAGACTGCTAATCGGATTCGTGAAATGAAGCGAAAAGAGCGGATGAAGGATAAGAAAGTGAATGAAGGGAAGGAACCCATCGTATGGAAGTTTCCAGAGCAGGGAAACAATATACGTCCCGCAGCAGCGAGTGCTGAGTACCGGGAAGCCCAAGGGTCCCAAACGCAACCAATCCAAAAAAGTCCTATGGCTTATGCGTATCCGTATCGGAATGAGGATGATATTAAAACGCAAGCTCTATCCATTACTGCGCAGGATGTTACGTTAGAAGAGGAAGACTATCAAAGAGATTTTATTGTACAAAGACCACCAGTAAGTAGGCATAATAGTATAATAAAGGAAGTAAACCAAAGCAAAGCAAGTGTTGAAACTAGTAGTTTGTATTCAAAAAGAAATGATTCGACTTTGAGAAGTTCAAGTAAAGGTCTGAATAATGAATTAAGACGGGTGCCTCGTGAACTTGAATCGTTAAAAGAGGAAATTAACAATAAACAGGAGCAACAACCAAACGCTCCGGTACGGCATCGTGTAATTGTGCATGAGGCACCTACCAATGCAAAAGGAAAACCGATTAAATATAAGACAAAGAAACCAGCAAAAGGTGGTTCTAAAAAGGGACTGGTTTTGTTAGTACTTATTGTCGCTATAGGTCTGGGGATTTACTGGTATCTAAATTATTATGAGTCAGATAAAGGAGTGGAGACCGTAAGCGGTAACGCTGATAGCATATATGGATGTTGGACAGCTAACTTGAATTATCTTAGTTCTGTGGTGACTTCTGAAAATGCGATATTTTTTATTGATCCAGAGAGTTTAACGCTAAAAAGATTGACAAAGAATGCAAATGCCGAGTTGACAAAGGAAGAAAATGATCAAACAGAGGATACCATTATATCAATGACAACTGAGCAAGTTGCTTTTCTAAATTATAGCGGGGGCTATGTTTATTATCAGAATATTGATGATAATTATCGACTATATCGAATTAGTGAAGATGGTAGTAAACGAGAAAAAATTGTAGATGATGAAGTTTGGTTTCCAACTGTTTATGGGAAATGGGTATACTATATTAATCAGGATAGCAGACTATATAAAGTGTTAAACCATGGCGGAGATGTGACACAGATTGGAGATACAGTAGCAACAACAATGTGTGTATCAGGAGAAGAGATATATTATACAAATGCTGGGGAAGAGGATGCGTTGTATCGAATTAGTACAGATGGAACGTCCAATAGTCTAATACTTGAAGAACGAGTGGATACTTTTATCGTAATTAATAAGTTTATTTATTATACCGTAGCTGGAGAGGAGAGGCTGAAACGGTATGATATAGCAAAGAAAAATAAAAGTACTTATGAGGACGTGAAAGCCACCATATTTAATGGGGGAATCGCCACGATTTATTTTAGTAACGAAGAGGGGTTATTTATGTTGAATTTATTAGATAATACAATAAAAAGCGTGGATAACTCCAAAGAAATAATGGGAATCTATCTTATTGGAGACAATGTATATGTAATGGATGAATATCGCAAATTATACTTACTCAACACGGATGAAAATGTTCTTCAAGCATTTCCACAATGATAGGATGAGATTAAGGACTAGGAAAACAAGAAGAAGTAAGATATAATGTAGATTAAACAGAGAAAACACTTAGTTATTCTCAGTTAATAAATTGAGACCCTCTTAAGAGATCGGGATGGTTAATGGCTAGAAAGGTTAGGTAGTAACGATGAATTTTATTAAAGATTTGCATGACGGTGATGAGGTAGACGCAGTATATCTGTGTAAACTCAAGAAGAAATGTCAGAAGCCGGAGGGCAATAAAAGTTACTATTCATTAGTTTTGCAAGACAATTCAGGAGTGATCGATGCCAGGATTTTCAACTTGGCTAAAGTTAATAATGACTACAAAGAGTTAGATTACGTAAAAGTAAAGGGTAAAATTGTATCATTTCAGAATGCATTGCAGATGCATATTCATTGTTTGCGCAAATGTGAAGAAGGTGAATATGATCCAAAAGATTATGTTCCTGCTTCTCAAAAAAGTGTGGAGCTTCTATATAGTGAGTTATTGGAGTATGTCAAATCGATTCAGAATCCAGGACTACATCAGTTAGTAGAATCTTTTTTTATAAAGGATGTAGAGTTTAAAAAAGTATTCTGCACTCATTCTGCAGCAAAAAACGTACATCATTCCTTTCAAGGCGGATTACTGGAGCATACAGTAGGTGTTGTTAAAGCATGTAGTTTTATAGCAGAGAGTTTTCCAATAATTAATCGAGATTTACTTCTTGTCGCAGCAATGTTTCACGATATCGGAAAGACGAAGGAATTGTCGCCGTTACCAGAAAATGATTATACGGATGAAGGGCAGTTATTAGGTCACATTATGATTGGAATTGAAATGATAAATGCAAAGGTGAAATTAATAGAGGGACTAAGTACAAAGTTAATAAATGAATTAAAACATTGTATCATTTCTCATCATGGAAGCCTTGAGTATGGTTCTCCAAAAGTTCCTGCTACAATTGAGGCACTTGCCCTAAGTTTGGCGGATAACATGGATGCAAGATTACAGACAATGAGCGAAACGATTATGAAAGCAGATTCTGGACTTGAATGGCTGGGATATAATCGCTACTTTGATTCGAATATCAGACGGAGCAGTAAATAGTCTACAAACTTAGAATGTGTTCAGAGATCTGAATAATATAGGTTGTATGTATTTGGAATAGATAAAGGGTTTATCTTGTGATAAATCAAATTAATAATGAGAATTTAAGAGTTGAGGATAAAAATATGCTACAGAAAAATCAGGAAGTTGAAGTGACAATTGATAATATTGGAGCAGATGGTGAAGGGATTGGGCGTATTGATGGATACGCCCTTTTTATTAAAGATGCTCTAATAGGAGATGTTGTAAAAGCGAAAGTTATGAAGGCTAAGAAAAATTATGCTTATGCGAGGCTAATGGAGATTATAACCCCATCTCCATACAGGATTACTCCGCCATGTGACATTGCCAGGCAATGTGGTGGGTGCCAATTACAACATCTGGAGTATAAAAAGCAGCTAGAATATAAAAGAGATAAAGTGATTAATTGCTTAGAGCGAATTGGAAAGTTTAAGGTAATCCAAACGGAAGAGCCTATATCTGAAGAATGTGAACAAGAGTGCATTCAGATGGCTCCTCCAATTGGTATGGAGGATCCATATTTTTATCGTAATAAAGCTCAGTTTCCAGTTGGGAGAAACAAAGAAGGTAAGGTAGTATCTGGCTTCTACGCTTCTAGAACCCATAGTATCATTGAGACACAGCGTTGCTATATTCAGGCAAAAGAGAATGAAGAGATAATAAAAATTATTAAGAATTTTATAGCAGAGTTTCAGATTTCTACCTATGATGAAGAGAGTCATCAAGGATTAGTCCGTCATATATTAACTAGAGTTGGCTATAAGACGAAAGAAATCATGGTATGTCTGGTCATTAACGGCAAAAATATTCCTCATAGTGAAGTTTTAGTAGAACGATTACGTAAAATCGAGGGAATGACAAGTATTTGCTTGAATTATAATACCGAAAAAACTAATGTAATACTTGGTTCGAAGGGTCATACACTTTGGGGGCAGGATTATATTACAGACTATATCGGAGAGATTAAGTTTCAAATCTCACCATTATCCTTTTATCAGGTTAATCCAGTGCAGACAGAGCGGTTATATGGCCAGGCTCTAGAGTATGCAGGCTTAACTGGCAATGAAGTTGTTTGGGATTTGTATTGTGGAATTGGAACCATAAGCTTATTCTTAGCAAAGAAAGCAAAAAGGGTATATGGTGTAGAGATAGTACCACAGGCCATTGAGGATGCAAAACGTAATGCACAGATTAATGGAATAACCAATGCAGAATTTTATGTCGGAGCAGCAGAAGAGATTTTGCCAGCAATGATTCATGGGGAAGAAGGATTTGATAAGAAGGCAGCAGAAGTAATTGTTGTCGATCCACCTAGAAAAGGCTGCGACGAGAGCCTTCTTAATACAATTGTCGCGATTGGTCCAAAACGAGTTGTTTATGTGTCTTGTGATCCAGCAACTCTAGCTAGGGATTTAAGATATCTGGCTGACCGCGGATATCGAGTTGAAAAGGCTAGAGCAGTGGATATGTTTCCTGGGACGGTGCATGTGGAGACCGTCTGTTGTCTACAAAGGGTGAATATGTAGAAATCCTTGAATTTACGCACTTTGCGAGGGTTTTTAAGTTCGCTGGGAAATCGAATTTTGGAAGAAAAAAAGAGATTTCCAATGAGATTAAAGTCTCGGTAGTTATGGAACTGGTATGAGTGGACACAAAAATATATCGTTCATAAATCGGATGTTTCAGTAAAATAAACCATCAACAACTTCATAAAAAAAAGTCGAAAGACTGCTTGTTTTCAACATCTTTGATGTGAAAGCAGGCGGTCTTCTTTTTTTGCCAGTTTTCACATGACACCTATGACAATAGGAGGAATGAGAAGATGAAGAAATCAAAGGATTTGTGTTCATTATGGAACAACGAACAGGATTTACAGACGGGAAACGTCAAAATCAGTGAATTGCACGAGTTTAAAGGACATCCCTTTCGAGTGGAGCATGATATGCAGTTGTTTGAATTATCCAGAAGTATTGAAGAAAAGGGAGTATTGGTCCCACTGATTGTTAGACTTAATCCTGATGGAGAAGGGTATGAGATTATTGCAGGTCATAGAAGAAAAGCTGCCTGTGAATGGGCTGGTGTTGATACGGTTCCTGTTATAGTTATGCAGTTGGATGATGCAGAAGCCACAATAGCCATGATCGACAGTAATCTACAACGAGAGCATATAAGACCAAGTGAAAAGGCATTTGCATATAAGATGAAGTTGGAGGCAATGAAGCAGCAGGGGAAGCGAAATGATTTGTTTCAAGATGGAACTTTGTCCCCAGTGGGGACGAAGTTAGATAATTCCACTTTGGAACTAAATCAGTTGGTTTGTTCTTATGATGATTCTGGTAAATGGCAATTAGACAGTCAGCCATTAGAAAAAGAACAACCAAGAGTTCGGACGGATGAATTGTTGGCGAGACAGATTGGAGAAAGCAGAAACCAGATTGCAAGATATATTCGCCTCACCAATCTAATACCTAAGATTTTGGATATGGTAGATGAAGATAAACTGGCATTTCGTTCCGCAGTAGAACTTTCTTATCTGTCAGAAGAAGAACAGTATGAGCTTCATGCAGTTATGGAATTGGAGCAGGTGATTCCGTCTTTATCTCAAGCAAATCGAATGAAGCGGATGAGCCAGTCAGGAAAATTAGATATGGATATGCTTTATGAAATTCTTGGTGAGGAGAAACCAAATCAGAGGGAAAAGCTAAAGATTTACGCTGATTCATTGGAAGGGTATTTTCCATCTGATTTTACACCAAAGCAGAAAGTGGAACTCATAGAAACACTTGTGAAAGAATGGAGTCTAAATCAAGCTAAGACAATGGAGAAGAAGGGAAGGTAATTATTATGAGCGAAGAGAAATCATTATTTGATTCCATGGGAGTTCGTTATGAAGAACGAGAAGGATTATTATATCCAGTAATTGCAGAGGTAGAAATACAAGAACCAATTCATATTGGAAAGTATGGACATCTTTGGATGAATTTTATGAAAGAGAATCATCCAGATCGATATTGTCATTTACTTCGATTTGGAAAATTAATGACAAAAGCAATTGAGATTGATGAGGAAGCATATCAACTACTGGATTCAATTACTGAGAAGTATTTAAAGAGCCATTCGCCTAAAGATTCCAGTTCTACCATGGAAATGTGGAGACTTCGGGAAGAAGCGAAAAGAATAGCAGAAGAAGTTATTTTTCAAGATATTGTTAATCAGTTTCACTAATGGGAGGGATTTTATTTATGAATGAGAACTTAAGGATAGCAGGAAATCAGAATTATTTTATAGGAAAACCAAATCAATCCGAAATTACAACAACACCGAATGGTAAAGGAGAAGAACGAATGAGAGATTATACTATGAATGGAACTTTAATTATTGGCTGTGACCACGGTTACGGCAACATTAAGACAGCGCATTTTTGCTTCAAAGCATCCGCCGAAGCAAGTGAAACAGCGCCGATTTTTAGCAAAGATTATGTGAAATATGAAGATAAATATTATGTAATATCAGAAGGGCATAAGAGTTTTCTGGCAGACAAGATTGCGGACGATGATTATTATATCCTGACGTTGGCTGCGATTGCGAAAGAAATGGAACTTCGAGGATTGCATGAGACAAAGATTCATCTGGCTGTAGGGCTTCCTCTGAAATGGGTAAAGGCACAAAGAGAATCGTTTAAGACGTATCTGCTTCGCAATCGCTACGTGGATTTTGAATATCGTGAGAAGAAATATCTGGTAGAGATTGTAGATTGTACCGTAATGCCACAGTGTTATTCTGCTGTGGCAGAGACTTTAAAGGAGTTTACCGGGATTAATATGCTTGTGGATATTGGAAATGGAACTATGAACATCATGTATCTTAATGACAGAAGAGCAATGGAGAATAAATCATGGACAGAGAAATTCGGAGTCAACCAGTGTGCGATTCGAATTCGCAACAAAGTTCTGGATGAAACAGGCACTAATCTTATGGATGATGTGATTGAGCGTTTTCTAAGAACGGGAGTAACAAAAGTAGATGAACCTTATAATTCATTGATCAGAAATGCAGCAGCAGAGTATGTGGCTGAAATATTTACGAAGCTGAAAGATTATGAATATAACGACAAGCTGATGAATCTGCATATTATGGGTGGTGGTCATAAACTGGTGGAAACCGTTGGAGAGTATAATCCAGATAAGACCTTTTTTATCACAGACATCTGTGCAACGGCAAAAGGGTACGAGTATTACTGTTATATGGGACTTCGCAGACAAAACCAGAATCGTTAATCAGAAATGTTTCTGATAAATTTATACTGTTAAAATCTTGTGAGAAAGGAGTTTTCAATGATTAGGAATACGAATATCCGATTCTATGAGGAAGAAGAGGAAGATAAAAGGGCATGGGAAATCTTACATGCCCTTGATAAAAAACAATTTAAGTCCCAGAGTAAATTCGTGGTGCTTGCGATACTGGATTATTATGAAAAATGCATGAAGCAAGAGCAAGATCCGTACTTTGAGACAAGGGAGAAAGAAGACGCTTTTTCTGACAGAATCGTAAAGTCAGTGGAAGAAAAGGTACTCAGTAATCTTCCAGCTCTGATTGGAAATTATGTGATGTGTCTGCAACAGATTCCGTTGCAGAATGCGTCTATGGTTGGGCAGTCAGCATTAGCAAATTCCGCAGGAATACTTCCTACTGCAAATGCTACTGGTGCAATAAATCCTTCTGGAGCAGAAGTAGAGATTGGTTCTGGTGATTTTAGTAAGGAATCAAATTTTGAGATTGAGGAAAACGAATTTCTTGATTTTGGAATGATGGAATAGGTTTGGTTATAAGAGTGTTACCAGAAAGGGAAGAACGGCTACATTTGGTGGTCATTTTGGTAGCAGACATTTTTAGAAAAGATACTAGAACGGATGTGGTTATAAATTGATATAGATTTGTAGCCATATTTCATATATTGGCTGCAAAAGAGACAGAAGGCAAATTTCATGCTGTTCTGTCTTTTTTTTGCGCCTTTTTTACAGAGAAAGGCTGTAAATATACCAGGGTCTTAGGGATGGAATCCCTAACAAGATAAGGGTGCGTCAGTGCCCGACAGGATTTCGCAATGCGAAATCCGTATCTTGCAAAAAATCTCAGCACTTAACTTTAGGTTAAGAAAGGTGTTCAGGTTGTAAAGCACGTAAGCAATCATTTGAAGAAGGAGAATACGATTATGGGAAAAAGAAAAGTAGGTATGGCAAGACAAAATAGAACCATTCGATTATCGAAATCGGAGCTACAAAGATTAGCAGAAGGGGCAAAGGAGGCAGGAATGTCAGAAAGTGAATATGTCAGACACTTAATACTGCATGGTGGTGTTGACGCAGATTATATTCGTGACAGACAGAACATTATACGACAGATAACAGGAGTTGCTACGAATGTAAATCAGGCTGCAAAGTGGGCAAATGAAAATAAATATATTCCACAGAGCAGAATTGACCAGATGTGTATGCAATTAGGTGTAATTTTAGGTTTGTTAAAGGAGTTGATTCAATTATGGCGATAACCAAGATTATGAATATAGGTGATGGAAAGAAAGGCAAAATCACAAATCATCTAAAACATGCTTTGGACTATATCATGAATGAAGCTAAGACAGAAAATGGTGTTTTGGTTGCTGGATGGAATTGTGTTCCAAAGTTTGCTTTTGAACAGATGGTTGGAACCAAAGAATTATATGGAAAGATTGGAGGAAGGCAAGGCTATCACTTCGTGATATCCTGTCCTCCAGGCGAAGGAACATTGGAACAATTATTAGAACTGATGAGGGAGTTTGCACAGGAGTTTTTGGGTGATGATTATGAGGCGGTGTATAGTGTTCACTCTGATAAGGAGCATTGTCATGGGCATTTGGTCTTTAACAGTGTGAATATGAATACGGGTAAGAAATACGAATATAAGAAGGGAGACTGGAAACATCAGATCCAGCCGATTACCAATCGCTTATGCGAGAAATACGGTCTTTCCATTATGCCAGCAGAATACAGCAAAGATCCTGTTAATATGAATCGAAAGCAGTGGGAAAAGGAACAGTCTTGGAGTGAATTTATTGAAGCGGATGTGAAATATTGCCGTGGGGTAGCGGAAGATTATAAGCATTTTCTTTATCTGTTAGGGGAATTAGGATACGTCTTAAAACAAGGTGCCCATCTTGCGATTAAAGCAGATAAAATGAGACGGTTTCGGAGATTAGATACCATTAGCGAGGAATTTTCCAAAGAAAATCTGCAAGAGTTTTTTGAAAAAGGAAGATATCAATATGAATCACCAAGAGTCTTAACACCCGATGTTAAATATTTGCCAAAGCCAAAGAATTCCTATCAGCAGAAGTTCTATGGAAAGATTTATCGTATGCGTGTGGTGGAGAAATGCCGATTTCAATATAAATCTGCTCAGTATAAAGAAGACTTAGAACGGATGCATACGCTACAGGAGGAGTACTTATTTCTTTGCAGAAAAGATGTGAAGAGTGTTACGGATATAGCAGGGATTATTGGACTAGCTAAGTATGATTTGGAAAGGCTTACAGAGAAACAGAAATCCTTGTATCTAGAGCGAGCGGAGATTAAGAGAAAGTCAACTCGTAATCATGATTGGGACTCTATTATTTCTACAGAACCAGATTATCGGAAGCAGCTAAATGATATAAAACTGGAAAAGAAGAGACTACAGAAAGAAATTAAGATTGGAGATCGTTGCCTGAAAGAAGTACTTTATGTTGGTCTTTTTGTTCCAGAGAGTGTTGAAATTGGAAATGTGTATGATGTGAAAGTGCCTAAAAAGCCTTGGTATTTGAAGAAAGAGGAAAAGAAGATTCTTGATAAGAAACAGGATGATACAGTCAATGCTGCGGAAAGTAAGGATTTTTTTGAGAGTGTAAATAGGAGCGTGGATGATAGTTATGTGCTTATTACAGATAATAAAGAACAGACATTCAAGGCGGATTCTGGTGAAGAAGTAGCAGTTACAGAGGAAGTCGTTCCAGTTCTTAAGGATTCTTATGAGAGACCAGATAATAAATCTGGAATGCTGGAGAACTTGGAAGATTCAGTTGAAACAGAAGATTACACAAAGGCTGTCACAAAAGAAATCTATGAATCCATGACAGATAAAGAAAAGGCGGAATGGATTGGAATTGATAATAAGGATATGCTTGTTTCTATTAAACAATTTCATGAAAAGCTTAAGTCAATTGGAATTACTTATCAGTATATTTCGGATGAAACAGAAGAGTATTGTAGGTTGGAAAGTTTGTTATCTAATGGAAGTAAATATAGAAAATTTAATTCTGATATGCGAAGATAAAATTGATTTCTGAGGTGGTAATGTGATTTTACAACCTCAGATTCATGAACACATAATAAAGTGGTTGTTATTTTCCATTATCTAACTATATTGCAAATTATTATAGCATTTGGATTGTAATTATAAACTATTTCGTTTACAATTGATATCAAGAATTTGTTAAAGGAGGTGTGCAATGACAACAACTGAACAAATCAAAATATTATGTGTCAGGATGGATATTAGTATATCTGAACTTGCAAGACGCATTGGGCAGTCACCACAAAATTTTAATGCAAAATTAAAACGTGGAACGATTACAGATAAAGAACTTGTTGAGATAGCTGATATATTAAATATTTCATATACACAGACATTTGTGTTACCAAATGGAGAAAAAATTGAACTTAAAAATGGAGGAACTTTGAAATGAGCTTGAGTGCTAATGTAAGTGAAAAGGCAGCCCTAATTTGGGCGATTGCAGATAAATTAACAGGTGTATATAAACCACATGAATATGGAGAAGTTATTTTACCGTTGACTGTAATCAGACGATTTGACTGTATACTAGAAGAAACAAAAAATGACGTATTAGACAAGTATGAGGAAGTTAAAAAACTTCCAATGAAAGACATTTTGCTTCGTAAGGCATCGGGCTACGCGTTTTATAATACAAGTAAATACACATTTGAAAAGTTGCTTGATGATCCAGATAATATCGAAATAAACTTCCGTGATTATCTAAATGGATTTTCTGAAAATGTTCAGGATATAATCGAAAAATTTAAATTTGATGGGCATATAACTACAATGGCAAATAAGGGGATTCTATATATTGTGATAAAAGAATTTACTATGCCGAAAGCAAATCTACATCCGTCAGTTATTTCAAATTTGGAAATGGGATATATATTTGAAGAAATTATTCGAAGATTTTCTGAAGCTCATAACGAGGATGCTGGTCAACATTATACTCCTCGTGAAGTTATTCGTCTTATGGTTAATATACTATTTTATGATGATAATGACATTCTTTCTGGAAGCAATGTTGCAAAGACTATATATGATCCAGCATGTGGGACAGGAGGAATGTTATCAGTAGCAGAAGAATATCTTCATGAATTAAATGCTTCCACTGAGCTTATGGTATTTGGGCAAGAGTTGAATGATCAGACTTTTGCTATCTGTAAGGCAGATATGCTAATTAAAGGGAATAATGCTGATTTTATTAAAGATGGAAATACATTATCAGATGACAGATTTGAAGGACAAAAATTCGATTATATATTGTCAAATCCACCATTCGGTAGAGAGTGGAAAAATGAAAAGACAAAAGTGGAAGCTGAAGCAAAACGTGGTTTTGCAGGACGTTTTGGTATTGGATTACCCGCATCTTCAGATGGACAGATGTTGTTTTTGCTTACAGCACTTTCTAAAATGAAAGAACCAAAAGATGGAGGAAGTCGTATTGCAATAATTCATAATGGATCTCCATTGTTTACCGGAGATGCTGGAAGTGGTCCTTCTGATATTCGTAAATATATAATAGAAAATGATTTGCTTGAGGCGATTATTGCTTTACCCAATGATATTTTTTATAACACAGGTATTGCTACATATATCTGGGTTCTTTCAAATAAAAAAGGTGGCACAAAACGAGAAGGGAAAGTACAACTTATTAATGCTAATGGGTTATTTGAGAAACGTCGCAAAGCATTGGGCAATAAACGAAATGATATTCCGGAAATTGCTATATCAGAAATTACACAGATATATGGAAACTTCTACGCAAATGATATTAGTAAAATATATGATAATGAAGATTTTGGTTATACAAAGATAGTAGTTGAAAGACCACTTCGAAATGAAGATGGGGAGTTGATTTTGAAGAATGGTAAAAAGCAACCGGATTCTGCTTTAAGAGATACTGAAAATGTACCACTAAAGGATAGTATTGATGATTTTTTTAAGAGAGAAGTATTACCTTTTGTACCTGATGCATGGGTTGATAAAAAGAAATCAAAGATTGGCTATGAAATTCCATTTACACGATATTTTTATAAATATGAAGCACCGCAGCCTTCTGATGAAATCATGGCAGAAATTATGGATTTGGAAACGGAACTTTCTGGTAGTTTGGAGGGGGTATTCGGTCTATGAGAAGTTTGAAAGATAGCGGTGTAGATTGGATTAATAAAGTGCCAAATGATTGGCAGATTAAGCGACTTAAAGCGGTTCTATGTGAAAGAAATGAAACTAATAATCCAGTAAAAACAGATTTTATCCTTTCATTAACAAACGATAGGGGGATAATACCATATACAGAAAAAGGGGATCTAGGTAATAAATCTAAAGATGATCTTTCAGGGTATAAGTTGGCATACCCAAACGATATAGTTTTAAATAGTATGAATGTTATTATAGGATCAGTAGCTCTTTCAAACTATTTTGGGTGTGTTAGTCCTGTGTATTATATGCTATATCCTCGCTTTGAAGAATCTTCGATTCAATATTTTAATTATCTATTTCAAACAAAAGAATTACAGAACAAGCTTAGAGGATATGGCAATGGTATTATGGAAATTCGCATGCGAATACAAATGTCTAAATTGAATACGGTAGAGTTGCCAATTCCTCCATTTGATGTCCAACACAAAATAGCTAGATTTCTTGATGATAAGTGTGAAAGAATTAATTTGATAATTACACAACAACAAGAGTTAATAGAAAAGATAAAAAAATATAAGCAGGCATGTGTAACTGAAATGGTAATAAATGAAAATTTGCCCATTTATAGGTTACGTCATTGTATTAATAATATTGAACAAGGTTGGAGTTCACCACCGGCGGAGAAGGTTGATGAAGAAAATGGCTGGTTTGTTTTATCTTTATCAGCAATAAAAGGTGGAAAATTTAACTCGAAGGCTAAAAAACCAATAGATTCAGAGGCCAAAATTCCTTTAAATCTTGAAATAATAAAAGGTGATTTTTTAATGACACGTTCGAATACACGTGAGTTGGTTGGAGATATTTGTTTGGTTTCAGATTGTGATTCGAAAACAATATTTTCTGATTTAATATATAGAATAAGATTTAATGACTTATTGTTACCTGAGTATGCAAATTATTTATTACAGTCAGCATATATTCGTCAACAAATACAAGAATCAGCAAGGGGCTCAAGTGGAACAATGCCTAAAATATCTCATAAAGCAATAAAAGATATTAAAATATATCTACCATCAAAAGAAGAACAAAAGAGTCTTTCGCTTAAATTAGATGTATTATGTAATAAATTGGAATTATTGATAACAAAAAAACAGGAGTTAATCAGCAAACTTACTGATTATAAAAACTCCTTAATTTACGAAGTAGTTACTGGAAAAAGGGAGGTGTAGTTTTTGGTAGAACAAATTATTAATGATGTAAATCGTGCTTTAGACAATGAAGCATACTATGCAGCATTAACACTTGTGCTTACACTTCCAGACATTTGTGGCAAAGCTCAATATCCAGAAGCAGGAGTTACTAAAAGATACATCTCTTGGTATGATGAACATATTGGAAAGTATGAACAATGCCCATGTGAACATTGTAAAGAAGTGCAAATGCCATATTTAAGCGGTGAAGTGATTTATAACCTTAGAAATTCTATGCTACATCAGGGAACTCCTAATATAAGCAAGAAAGATATAAAAAATACTGCCAATAAAATTGACCATTTCGTATTAGCCATTGAAAAGAAAAATGAATTTGATATTTATGTAGATTCTTCAGGAATTCTAAGTAGTAACTTCAACGATGTGGCAACTAGAGAATATCGTGTTAATGTTCGTAGGCTATGTCTCGTGATTTGTGCATCATCTAAAGGTTATTACGAAAATAATAAAGAAAAATTCGATTTTTTTAATTACTCAATATTGGATTTGGATGCTGAAATGGAACGGTTACAAAAAATAAATGCTTGGGGGGATGAGTAATGACAGATTTTGATGTAAAAGAACTTCGATTTGAACAGGATATAGAAGAATATCTTCTGGCAAACGGAGGATATCAAAAAGGTAACCCGAGATCTTTTGATCGCAAATTAGCTTTGGATACCGAAACATTTCTACATTTTTTGAAAGTCAGTCAGCCAAATAAATGGGAACGTTATGAAAAAACATACGGAAAAGATAGTGAGAAACAAGTTATAGATCGTTTTTGCCGTGAAGTAAAAATGGTTGGTCTGCTGAGAGTTCTTAGACAAGGTTTTACGGATCGAGGTATTAAGTTTCAAGTGGTATTCTGGAAGCCAGAAACTTCTATTAATGCTTCTAGTCAGAAGCAATACGAAGAAAACGTTTTACACTGCACAAGACAGTTACATTATTCTTTAACGAATGAAAACAGCATAGATATTGTTTTGTTTTTAAATGGAATACCAGTTGCTTCAATGGAATTAAAATGTCAATTTACAGGTCAGAGTACAGCAAATGCAATTGAGCAATATAAATTTGACAGAGCAGGTAAGGATGCAATATTTGCGTTTAAAGAGCGAGTATTAGTGCATTTTGCTGTTGATCTTTCACGTGTATATATGACTACAAAGCTAGAGGGAGATAAAACCTACTTTTTACCATTTAACCAAGGAAGTAATGGTGCAGGAAATGTTGGCGGAAAAGGAAATCCAATTAATTCAGATGGTTATGACACTGCATATTTATGGGAAAATGTTTTGCATAAAGACAGATTTATGGAAATTTTGCATAAGTATATGCATTTACAGGTTGAATTTGATGAAAAAACCAAAGAAGTAAAGTCTGAGCGAATGATTTTTCCTCGGTATCATCAACTAGATGTGGTTACAAAATTACTTTCTGATGTGAAAGAAAATGGCGCGGGAAGAAATTACCTAATTCAACATAGTGCAGGATCTGGAAAATCAAATTCTATTGCATGGCTTGCTCATCGTTTAACAGGGTTGCATGATGATAAAGATGAGAAAATTTTTAAGTCTGTTATTATAGTAACTGATCGCCGAGTACTTGACAGTCAGCTTCAAAACACGGTATATCAATTTGACCATGTAGAAGGTGTTGTTCAGAAAATTGATAAAAATGCACAGCAGCTTAGAGAAGCAATTGAGGCTGGTACAGGAATAATTATTACTACATTGCAGAAATTTCCGGTTATCTACAAAGAAGTAAAGTCCGGTGCGAAACGTTTTGCAATCATTGTCGATGAAGCTCACTCTTCACAGACTGGTGATGCGGCTAAAAAATTAAAACGAGCGTTGGCCGACACAGATAAGATTCTGGAAGAATATGCGGATATGGAATATGAGGATGAATCTAAACGTAAAGATGATGAGGATAAGTTGTTAGATGAATTAGCAGCGCAAGGTATTCATGATAATATGTCATTCTTTGCATTTACGGCAACACCTAAAGACAAGACTTTAAATATGTTTGGATGGAAAGATGAATTTGGAAAGTATCATCCTTATCATATTTATTCGATGAGACAAGCTATTGAAGAAGGATTTATACTTGATGTTCTGAAAAATTATATGACATACAAGATGTATTTTAAAATTGCAAAGGCGATTCCTGATGACCCAGAACTAGATACGGTTGCAGGTGTGAATGCAATCCGCAATTTTGAAACATTACATCCACATAATATTTCACAGAAAACCACAGTTATGTTAGAACATTTTCGAAATGTAACAATGCACAAAATAAATGGAAAAGCGAAAGCTATGATTGTAACTCCATCGCGTTTACATGCGGTTCGATATTTGCAGGAGTTTAAACGCCAAATACAAAGTAAGGGATATGCAGACCTAGATGTCTTAGTTGCATTTTCTGGTGAGGTTGAAGATGAAGGGCAATCATTTACGGAAGAAAAGCTTAATAAGACAAAAGATGGTGAAACAATAAAGGAAAAAGCTTTACCGGATGCATTTCATTCTGATAGTTTTGGCATGCTTATTGTGGCTGAAAAATATCAGACAGGTTTTGATGAACCATTGTTACATACTATGTTTGTAGATAAAAAACTTTCTGGGGTTAAAGCAGTTCAGACGTTATCACGTCTAAATAGAATGATGCGTGGTAAGCAGGATACATTTGTTTTGGATTTTGTTAACTCAGCAGAAGAGATAAGAAAATCATTTGAACCATACTACGAGGAGACAGTTTTAGAAGAAGAAACGAATCCTAATGTGGTTTATGATTTGAAAAACACGTTAGACGAATTTCGCGTATATCAGCAAATGGAAATAGAAGCTTTTGCTAAAGTCTTTTATTCGAATAAGAATCAATTGGCTGGAGATTTAGGCAGATTACAAAGCCAGATACAACCTTCGCTTGATCGTTTTGATGCTCTTATTTCAGAACAGCAGGATTTGTTCAAGTCCACTTTGGCTAGATTTAATCGTATTTATGCTTTTATTACACAGGTATGTAGATTATTTGATAAGGAAATTCACAAATTTAGTGTGTTTTCTAAATTTCTATATATGCAGTTACCAAAGGGCGGTAAAGATAGAGTGGATGTTGATGATAAGGTTCTCTTAGAATACTATCGATTAGAAAAAGACTTTGAAGGTGGAATAGAACTTGAAGCTACCGAAGAAGGATTCAAACCGATAACAGGAGAAGCTGGACGCAAGGAAAAAAAGAAGGATCCGTTGACGATTATTATTGATAAAATCAACGAGCGATATGGAACTTCATTTACTGAAATGGATAAAGTTTTGTTGCAAATAGAAAATGATTATGCAACACAGGATAAATGGCATAGTTATGCAGAGAATAATGATTTTAAGACATTTATGCTTTTATTCGAAAAAGATTTTCCAGAGATGGCTGCTAGTCGATATGAGCAGAATGATGATTTCTTTATTCGTATGTTCTCTGACCCAGATATGATGAAGCAAGTAATGGATAGTATTGGAACTGTTCTTTATGGTCGACTAAGGAAAAAAGGGAATTATGAAGATGTAAATGCTGAGATGGGAATGGTTGCAGAAGGTTCAGCTACTTATGGAGAAATAAATCATTGATGGAGGTAGATAATGACTAACTGGGTAAGAAAGATAGAATACTGTGAATATGCATGTTCTGACATTGACGTTCTGAAAAATCCCGATATAAGAAAATGCTCTGAAATTAGGAAGGGAACGATTGATGTATCATACTTTGAATTAGCATTTGCGATTGCTAAAAGTATTATATCAAAAGAAGCAGTATTTAAAAGAGAAATGTTGCTATTGGCAGTTAGCTATGCAATTCAATTACAATTTATATTTACAAAGAATAAGAAAAATTATTTATCAATAAATTTCGAGAATAAAGATTTATTTAGGGATTTTTCTAAGTCTTCAAGGGATGGAGAAATTGCTCAAGGTATAAATTATTTATTAGCTCAAAAATTATTGGGGGCAGTTGCAGTAGAAGATTTTAAAACCTATGCTTACGATATACTAAAATGCTCTCCAAAATGTTCAAAAAAAACACCTGATTATATATTGAAATATAAAGGAAATGAACTGGGGGTATTAGAATCAAAAGGTTCATTAAATGCAGATCCAACTCAAAGTTTAGATTATGCAATGAAACAGTGTGATAGTGGAATTGACTATTTAAAGTATAATAAAATTAAGTGCAAGAATTCTTATGCATCAGTAGTAACATTTGCAACATCAAAAAATAACAAGAGAAATTCGTGCATTTATTTTGCAGACCCTGTGATAGGAGATGCAAGTGTTGATGATTTTGATAAATCTATATTTAGAGAATATTCAAAATGGTTTTATATTGCTGGCAATGAGAATGTTGCAAATATGCTAAAAAAAGGAGAAGTTATAACGGAAAATAATGATTTTCTAAGAACGTCTATGGACAATAGTGAACACATTGCTATTAGTCGAAGAGTACAATATGATCTAATTGATAACAAACAATATATAGTCGAGCTGGGGATACATAGTCATGCTTTGCAATATTTGCAGGGAAAGAGGGAGTGGAAAAAATTCGAGAGTAATCTAGATGTGAATAGTGACGGTGTTTATGAACAATATAGTGACGGAACTTATATTCGCATATCAGAAGTTACCGAAGAGCGACTCAAACAATTTGATTCACTGTACTTTTAATTGAGTTTAGTTTTGCATGTATTATCAAAATAGGTCTACAATTTGGGGTTAAAACAGTTCTGATATTGATATTACAAAAAGATAAATGGGGAGGAATGTTAAATGGGAAAACCAGTTAATGATAGTAAAACATTAGAACTAATCAATCTTCTTAAAGAATACAGTGAAGAAAATTCTTCCAATGAAGTTGAATCAATTATTGAATTTTTGGAGGATTTTGAAGACAAACAAAGTATGGATAATATTGAACGATATAAGAAAGTATATAATGCGGGGAGACTAGATAAATGTGTTGAGATTCTAATTGATATCGGTATGTTGGATTCAAATAATTTTAAAAAGAGATTTCTTTTATCTAATGCATTAATAAGTCCTTTTAGTAACAAATTTAATGAAGTTGAATATGAAAAAGCAATGCAGATTTTTTTTAATATAATCAGTAAAGCAAAAGGATTTCATTTTGATAAAGAATATATGCATACGCTAGAAGAAATGTATTTTTACACCAAGTTGTTTTATGAAAATAACAAAACGAATACAGCTCGATTACAGAACAGTCAATTTTTTGAGTACTCATTATCAGAACAATTGTGTATGATATGTATTTTTTTGCAAGATCAAAGTAGAATTATGCAAGATAAAATAAATGAAACTATAAAAAGTAAAAGTGTAGTTACGGGAATGGAGGCTGATATTACATTTTTTGAGGATGCATATGTTCCTAATAAACAATCTTCTGCATCTGATGGATATGAAGCTAAAGTAGAAATTTACAATGTACTAATTCAATATTTATATTATCTTAAAAAAGAAGAGTTGGATAAAAGAGACATTGATAATGATATTGATGTCCATCCCTACGAATTACCTTGCTTTGAAGAATTAACAATAATTGCCTACCAGAGGATGATGTACCTAAAATTAGAAGAAAAGTTTAGATATTCAAATTGGAAAATTACTAGTGGAATTAATGAGTATGAAAAAGATACATATTTATTTGAACCTGCAGATGTAGAGAGTTGTGTTGCGCATCAGGTTGCTATTCATAGAAGACAAATTCTATATACAAAAAGTCTAATGGTTTCTTCTGTTATCTCTGAAGATGATTTTGATTATATGTATAGTCTTTCAAAAAAAATAGATATCGATTTGTTG
The DNA here is from genome assembly GCA_023434365.1 of Bacillota bacterium. Taxonomy (GTDB): domain Bacteria; phylum Bacillota; class Clostridia; order Lachnospirales; family Lachnospiraceae; genus KM106-2. The sequence continues at coordinate 142,088 of JAEYSV010000057.1, forward strand.
AATTTTCATTGTATAGAAAAAAATGAGTATGATATTGTAAAGAAATACTTTGAGTCAACGCGTAGCGCAGTGAAGAGAGAATGCAAACCATATTATTTAAAATGTAAAATAAGGGATTTATCAGTTGAAGATTTATTAGATGGCCATGAATTTTTAAATACAATCAGTAAAGTATATATGACTGCTTGTTTAGAGAAGTTTAACGAAGATGATTATTCAAGTTATAAATATTTAGCACCGCGTATTGAATTAGAACATTTAGTAAGCTCATTTGCTAAATTGTATGATTTACATATAGAAAAGGCAAAAAAAATTATATTTGAATTTGTTTATGATAAGAACACGAGTAAAGATGGTGGAGATATTTTTATGTATCCATTAATAAAAGTTGATAATGATAGAGTCATCCTTTGTCAGACATTAATAGAACAAATGAATTTAAACCGTAATATCGAAAAAGCATTTCAAAGAAAAAAGGTGAATTTAAGCCAAGCTGGTAAAGAATATGAAAAATATGTAGTTGATCAGTTAAAAGGTAATAGATACATAAGGGTGAATACAAACACAATAGAGTTTTTGGCATATGATGGTAAAAATGTGGAATTTGATTTTCTTGGTGTAATGAATGATTTTTTAATACTAATTGAATGTAAATCTGTTTTGACGCCATATGATGATAAAGAGCTTCATGATAGGAGAAGGACAATACGTGAAGGAGTAGATCAAGTATTAAGGCGAGCTAAGATTATTCAAAATGATTGGATTAAAATTAGAGAGATGGCAAATATTGATTTGCCATTAGATCCATATCCGAATGATAAAATAATAAAAGTTGTTTGTACTGATATTTATGATTTTACAACTTTAAATATGGATGGTGTGAGAATTACAGATGATTCTACTTTACTTAAGTACCTTACAAATCCGATAATAAGTAAAGTTCAAATTAATTATGAAGAAACTATTATTATACCAGAGAAAATGCTTTGGAAAAACGGGTGTCCAACTCCACAAGGTCTATTAGATTATCTTGATAATCCGGATACAGTATCTCATTTTTCCAATTCCATACATGAAAAACAAATACCTATTCTCTATTTTAAAGATGATAATTGCATTCTTTTTAAAGACATGTATCTGGATGAAGATCCGTTTATAAAAGAGAATTTATTTAAAGATAGTAAAAGTACTTTAAAGAGAGACAGAAAAGTATATCCTAATGAAAAATGTCCATGCGGCAGTGGTATAAAATATAAAAAATGTTGTGGTAAAAGTAAATAGTTGTTTGAAAATAAAAAAGGTTCAGATTAAAATAGTAAAATGAAAATGATGATAAAACGAAAAATCATAAAATTAAAAAAAGGCTGTACATATGTATTGCCTTTTTTTGAATTTAAAATCATATAAGTGAGAAAAAATCACATTTGGATGTTGATTTTATTTGAAAAGTGGGTATAATAGAATATAGAATAGAAGGTGAGGTAGATATCATGTTAATACAGTTCAGTTTTAAAAATTATAAATCCTTCAGAGACGAAGCTACATTAGACCTATCAGCAGCCAAAATGACTGAGTTTTCAGATCGTGTTGTTTGTGTTGGAAGTGAAAAAATTCTTCCAGTTGCAGCAATTTATGGAGCAAATGCTAGTGGTAAGTCAAATGTCTATAACGCATTTGAATACATGACAGAATATGTAGTGGAATCATTTAAGTACGGTGACGAAGAAGAAAAATTTACAGAATATAGACCTACTCCATTTTTGTTTGACAGCAAATCAGAAAATGTAGAATCTAGCTTTGAAGTCTATTTTACAATCCCTGGTGATAAAGCGGAAAAATCATATAACTATGGGTTCTGCGTTGGTAAAGTGGGAATTACAGAAGAATGGCTAAATGTAAAAGCAAAAACAGCAAGAAAATATAGTCCAGTATTTTATCGTTCTAAGGATGCTTTGGATCTGACAGGTATTCCAAAGAATAGCAGAGAGAATATTGAAGTTGCTTTAGAAAAGCAGGTTCTGATTGTATCCTTGGGTGCCAAATTAAAGATTGCAAAATGCAAAGCAATCCGTGATTGGTTTTTTACAAATCAATTTGCGGATTTTGGAGATGTGATTACCAATTTCTTCATGTCAAGGAGATTGCCAAAAGAGTTCGTAGAAGATAAAAACGTGCAAAAGAAAGTAGTTGAATATTTTGCATCTTTTGATGAAAACATTAAAGACTTCCGTGTTGAAAAGATTCCAGCAGAGGGAGACACAAAAGAAGATAAATATAAAATTAATGCGCTTCATAAAAAGATAGACTTAGATGAAATGGCAGAGATTCCATTGGCAATGGAATCAGCAGGAACCTTAAAAATGTTTGCTTTATATCCAGAGCTACAGGAAGTAATTAACAAAGGAAGCGTATTCTTTATCGATGAATTAAATGCACGATTACACCCTCTACTTGTAAGAAACTTTATGCTTACATTCTTAAATCCACAGATAAATGTAAATCATGCACAGTTGGTATTTACAACACATGATACCTGGCAGTTATCAAATCAATTGCTTAGACGAGATGAAATTTGGTTTACTGAAAAAAGTCATGAAGGAATATCCACCTTATATTCACTCGCGGATTTTGTAAATGAAGATGGGACCAGAATCAGAAAGGATGAGAGTTACGAAAAGAATTATCTGATTGGTAAGTATGGCGCAATTCCAACCTTAAAGAGCATTGACATTTTTAAGGAGGGT
>JAEYSV010000028.1 GCA_023434365.1 Bacillota bacterium
TGCCACTACGAACTTCATCCAAGCGAGAGCGTGTTGCGAATGAACTATGCCTTGCATCACGATTCACAAACAGAATTGTGCAAATTGACGAACTATAATTTTAATAAGGGCTTTTGACGCCCTAATCATCATAGGAAATTGCAAAGCAAATTCCTATGATATAAAAGAACTGCTAACTCAGTCTAAATCTGAATTAGCAGTTCTTTTTTACATCGCAGATGCTTTATATTACTTCCTCTTCACTCTACAGGATACATTTTTATTAATACTATAATTGTTGCACTTTGCTTTTTCATTAGAATTTGCCTTAATTGCCTGCATAATTAGCCTAGTGAACCCTTCTCGAAAATGCTCATCATCTTCCTTCGTTCTTCTACGCATACTCATGCTATACAAACCAACTTTTCTTTGCTTTGCAGCAATATGGCGCTCATACATTAACTGGTCAATATTATGATCTGTATATTGTCTTCCATTATTGTTAATGGCATATGCCCTTTTCCCAAGCACCATGCTAGCCACTCCATAATCATTGGTGACTACAATATCGCCTTTTTCTGTCCTGTTAAACAGTGCCAAATCAACAGCATTGGGCGATTGACTTACCTGTATCGTCTCAGCATAATCTGAATAATACTCATGACTAGTGTCTATTATCATTAAAACAGATATGCTGTATTGTTTTGCAATCTCCTCAATAATCATCTTTACCGGACAGGCATCTGCATCCACTAATATTTTCATAGCGCGCTCCTATCTCTATATTTATCATCCATCGTATCCACCATATCGGACAATTGAATGTGTTCCTTTTTTATCCTAATACATTTTATGCAATTCGACATAAATGTTTACACACTCTCATAATTTGATTTCGAGCCACATTAATGTAACACAGCTTGTAATAAACTACGCGTATACTCTTCTTTTGGCGAAAAATAGATTTCTGCCCTAGTGCCTATCTCAATTATTCTACCTTCTTTCATCACTGCAATTCTATCACAAAGCTCATATACAACATTTAAGTCATGCGAGATGAACAGATAAGTAAGTCCAAATTCCTTCTTTAATTCTTTTAAAAGTTCCATAATCTGCCTTTGAATCGTTACATCCAGTGCAGATACTGGCTCATCAAGAACAATTAATTTGTGTCCCGCAATCAATGCTGTTGCGAGCGCAACTCTTTGCCTTTGCCCACCACTTAATGTTCTTATACTGCGATCATAGTATTCATCCTGTAACCCAACGCGCTCAAGCATAGCAAGAACTTTTTCTCTTCGCTTCTCTCTACTAGTTTTACCTTGTATCCTTAATGGCTCCTCTACGATCCAGCCAACTTTTTTTGCTGGATTAAGACTACTATAGGGGTCTTGAAATACCATCTGTGGACTAGGTACCTTACAATGAAGGCTTCCCTTGGTATAGGGATTTAATCCTATGATAGCTTTCACTAACGTTGATTTACCACTACTACTCTCACCAACAATCCCAAATACTTCTCCCTCATTTACCTCAAAAGAAACTCCTTTGACAATCTCCGTCAATTCACTTTTACTAAACACTGAGCTATTATTCTTTTTATAGTATACGTGATAATCCTTCACATGAAGAACACTTGTTTTTTTTGTATCAGATGTTTTTAATTGCTCCTCTGTAATCTTTGGAATTGCAGCAATTAACTTCTTTGTATAATCACTAGTTGGAGAATTAAGAATCTCCTTCACATTACCTTGTTCTACAATCTGTCCTTCATACATTACAAGAACTCGATTACATATACTTCGAATCACTCCTAAATCATGTGAAATCAATATAATTGAGGTATGAAACTTTTCATTAATCTCTTGCAATAGTTTTAAAATTTGTGCTTGTATCGTAACATCTAACGCTGTTGTTGGTTCATCAGCTATTATCAATTTCGGTTTTAATAACATAGCCATTGCAATCATGATGCGTTGGCGCATACCACCCGATAATTCATGTGGGTACTGATCATAAACCTTATCAGCTGTCGATAGCCCCACTTCTTTCATCGATTCGATTACAGTACTTTTCATTTCCTCTTTTCGTAATGATTCTCTATGAAGTAATAGCATTTCCTCAAGCTGCTTGCCTACTCTCATTAACGGATTGAGTGATGTCATCGGTTCTTGGAAAATCATTGCCATTTCTTTTCCTTTTAACGCACGAAGTTCTTTTTTGCTTAACCTTGTTAACTCTATTCCATTAAGAACAATACTACCATCCTTCACCACAGCCTTTTCACCTAGTAAGTCCATAATAGCAAGGCTTGTCATTGATTTGCCCGAACCACTTTCTCCGACAATTCCAAGAATCTCTCCTTCCTGCAAGGAAAAAGATACCTGTTGAAGAACCGGTTGATATCCACAGGCTTCCTCAAACCCCATACTAAGTTTTTTTACTTCAAGTATATTCTTCTCCTGCATACTACCTCTCCACCATCAAACTAAATCCTAGTACTGTAACAATGATTAAACATCCAGGTGCTATCGCATACCAAGGCGCATTCGTTAAAAATGGTTGTGCATCCGACAGCATTCTACCTAAACTAGCATTTGGAGGTTGTACTCCAAGCCCCAGAAAACTCATTCCAGCTTCTGCTAAAATGGCATTATTAAACATTATGCCAATAGAGGATAATAAGATAGATACCGTATTCGGCAAAATATGCATAAAAATGATACGAAACCTACTGGCACCCATTAACTTTGCATTTTTAACATAATCCAGTTCTTTTTGAGCAATCATTTCACTTCGCATTACTCGTGCGAAACTAGGAATAAATACAATTCCAAGCGCTATCATAATGTTGTATTCTCCTACCCCTAGAATGCTAATGACAACCAATGCTAACAAGATGCTTGGGATGGAAGCAATCATATCATTTACCCGCATTAGTAATTCATCTAGTCTGCCCCCAAAATATCCAGTTATGAGACCAAGTCCGCCACCAATCACCGTTCCAATCAAAACCGTAATAATCGCAATAAAGAAAGTGGTTTTGGCACCTTCCATGCAGCGGCTTAATATGTCTCTGCCAAAATTATCGGTACCGAACAGATGATTAAAGGAGGGAGCCTCATTCTTTGCAAGACCATTCATTTTATTTGGAGGATATGGTGTATAAATGAGACCAAGCAACACCATCAGGATTATGATTACTACTAATAGCAGACCCACCTTTTGTATTTTTGTCATCCCTCATTCCTCCCTATATCGAAACACGTGGATCAATCTTCTTATAAATGATGTCCACAATAAAATTCATTATTAATATCACCGATGCCATATACATGATGATAACCTGAACTACCGGAAAGTCCCTAGCTGAAATTGAAGATACCAAAAGCCTTCCTAGTCCCGGCAGATTAAATACCTGCTCAATAATAATACTTCCCGCCATCACGTCAGCAATAATCATTGCCATAAATGTAATTACAGGCATCAAGGCATTACGTAACACATGAACCAACAAAATACGCAAGTGATTGTTCCCCTTACTCTTTGCTGTTCTTACATAGTCAAGACTAAGCTGCCTTAGCATACTTGTTCGTAAAAATCTAGCAACCATTGCTGCTTTTGGAATTGCGATTGCCAATGCCGGAAACAACAAACTATTTAAATAGTCTGTAAAACTCTCACTCATCGGCACATAAACTCCTGGTGTAAACAGGCGAAGCATAATTCCAAAAAATAATGTAATTAATATCCCCAGGAAAAATGGCGGGATTGCCATTCCAAGCTGAGTTAATATGTGAAATACCCCATCTGTACGGGTACGTTTTCTAATCGTTGTAAAAATACCAAGTGGAAATGAGAAGATTAGAATAAGTACAATAGAAATAATTCCAAGCCCTAACGTAATTGGCATGCGCTCACCAATCAAAGTTCCAACACGGATTCCATAACTGGTGCTTATACCAAAATCTCCTGATATGGTTCTGCCTAACCAACCTCCAAAACGTAAAATAAGAGGATCATTGTATCCAAGTTCCTCTCTTAATGCCTCAATCTGCTCTTTACTTGCATCCATACCAAGAGAGGACAGTACACTGTCCCCTGGTATGATTTCGAATGCGATAAAGGTGAAAAATGTGATGAACAACAATGTTATAATGAGAGTAATGCTTTTTTTCAATACGTATTTCATTCCTTCACCGCCCTTTCTTTGTGGTACTTACTAACATTCTGCTACGAATTATGTTTCACTATTTTGTGAAGTATACTTGAGCCATATCCTGTACATAGACAGGATAAAACGTATACCCCCCTAATTTTTTGTTAACAGCCACTAATAATGGTGGATCTTGAAGATAAATCGAAGCACTTGTTTCTGTTAAAATACGTTGTAATTTTTTATAACTTTCTATCTTTTGAGTTTCATCAATTGCACCAATTGCTGCTGCCAGTTCCTTATCATACTCGGCATTTTGATAGTTTACAAAATTATTAGAAGCAGTAGATGCATATCTCTCCATTAGGTTTCTGGCAGCCAAATTAGAATCAAGTCCAATAATAGTCGCTTCATAATTCCTCTTAGAATATACGTCATCCAGCCATGCGCTCCATTCCACTGTCTGAATGTTCGCTTTGATTCCAGCAAGTGCAAGTTGTTCACTAATGACCTGTGCTGTGTCGACATGATACTGATAATTACTAGGCACCGTAATGGTAAATGATAATGTACCATCATAACCAGCTTCTTTTAGTAATTCCTTTGCCTTTTCTACATCATAGGAGTAGTAATTCTTTAACTCCTCCACGTAGTATTTTGTAAACCCACTAAACATGTTGGAGCCAATAATATCGCCTGAACCGGCGGCTACCATATCTAATATTCCTTGTTTATCAATGGCATAATTTAATGCTTCCCTTACTTTTTGATTATCAAAAGGAGCTTTCTTATTATTTAAAAATAAGCCCTGAACCAGGTTCATATTTCCTTCCTCAATCCGTAAGGTATCCTTTAAACTCTCTGCTTGATCACTTGTCAAATATGGATAGATGTCAATTGTACCACCCTGTAACTCTAAAAATGCACTGTTCGTATTGGCCACTATCTTAAATGTAACTTTATCTAGGTAAGCTGCGTCGCCCCAGTATTCTTCAAACTTCTCCACAACCAAACTTTGTAATGGTTGATAAGACACAAACCGAAAAGGACCGGTGCCCATTGGTTTCGTATCCGCCTGGTCGTATTCTTTTGGAATGATAGCAAGAGTAAGGTAAGGAAGCAATTCTGTATCCCCTTCCTTTAACTTGATTTCTACCGTTTTCTCATCCACCGCATTTACCTCTGAAATATTTAAAAGCGCTGATTCAATTACGATAGAGGGATCCACCGTATCGAGCAAACCAGCGCTTCTTTTTACTGAATATACTATATCCTCAACTGTAACAACTTCCCCGTTATGAAACTTAATACCATCTCTAAGAACAAAGGTATACTGTTTCCCATCTGATGAGATTTCATAACTGTTTGCTACAGCCGGTATCAGATTTCCTGTACTATCCGGTTTAACCAAACCTTCGAATACATTAAATAATACCTCAGTAGTTCCTGCCGCGACTGCTTTGTGTGGGTCAAGACTATCCAAATCCTGTTGAATACCAACGACGATTTCGCCCCCATTGGTAGGTTCTGCCTGATTGTTACCAGTATCCCCTTCATCCGTTGGTTTAGTTTGAGAATAATTATCATCGTCTCTGTCATTTGTATCGCCTGAACATGCGGTCAGTGCAACCAAACAAAAGATTAGAAGAACGACTTGAAAATAAGTAAACTTCTTCATAAAGTCCTCCATGATTTTTATATTCTCTCATTATCATTGTCTCATTTATCATACTCCTATGCTTTTTTATTTGCAAGAAGTCCTTATTATGTTTTCCAAGAAATACATGAATTATTTATTGTTTCCATCATATCATGCACTTTCCCATCACTATTTTTTAGGGAATAATATAATAATTTTAGTTCCAACATCCGGTGTACTCTCCAAAATAATCTCTGCCAAATGCAATGCTGCTACATGCTTAACAATGGATAATCCTAATCCGGTCCCTCCAGTCTCCTTTGACCGACTTTTATCTACTCTGAAAAACCGTTCAAACACTCGATTATGATACTCTTTAGGAATGCCAATTCCAGTATCTTTCACAGATAACGCAATTTTCTCACCCTCTGTCCTGACACCGATTAAAACCTGACCATTTGGATGATTATATCGGATTGCATTATCAAGTAAGTTAAATACTACTTCTTCTATCATACGAGGCTCACCATAAATCAACGGATTTTCACAGTCCTCTTCAATATCTATTGTGACGCCATATGTTTGAGCACTTATAGATAAGATCTGCTTACACTGTGTTACGAGTTGCAGCAAATCAATTGGCACAAACTGTTTTCGATAGTCTGCTTCATCTAGCTGAGATATGCGGATTATATCATTAATTAATTGTAGTAACCGTTTGGCACTATGATGAATCTCACCAGCAAACCTGCCAATATCCTCTTTTTTAACCATACCATTTTGGATTAATTCTGCATAACCACTAATCGAAGCAAGAGGAGTCTTTAATTCATGACTAACATTTGCACTAAATTCCTGACGCATTTTCTCATTATAGCTTTGCATTGTTATATCAACAAAAAATGTAACGCTTCCCACCATTTCGTCCCCAACTATAACCGGGTTACTGTATACTTGAAGTTCATATCCATTCAATGTAACTTTTACGCTACTACATTCTCTGCTACTTGCTTTTTCAATACACTCAAGGATTTCTTCGCTTCTTGTTAAATATAGTACACTCTTATTACGATAATCCTTTCCCTTGCACCTTAAAAAATGAAGCGCACTTGGATTGACGCTAATGATATTTTTATCTGAATCTAGCAAAAGAAGACCTTCTTGCATATTGCTAATGATCAGGTCTAATTTTATATTTTCTTCCTGCAACTTGTTTACTTTATTAAGAATATCGTTGTGCTGTGAATGAATCATTCTTGCAAAAGGAACAAGTTCTGTAAACATGACATGATTTTCAATGTCATCCATATGTTCTGCCATAGTTTCTATTGGCTTAATAATTTTGCGCGTAAGAATTCTCGCAACACCATAGCACAACAAAAAAATAAGTATTGCTACTAAAGTAAGTAATGGAATTAATTCATAAAACAGACTACTAATACTAGAAGCTTCTCTTGCAACGCGTAGTATGATGCCATCTTTTAGTCTGACTGCGTAATAATACATATTATATCCTACAGTATCAGACTTTCTAACCGATGTTCCCTCTCTATTACTTCTTGCATTGCTTACTTCGGGGCGATTAATGTGATTTTCCATTTCTTCAGGGTTAGAAATGCTATCATAGAGAACTTGCCCATCCTCTTTAATTATTGTAACTCGAATATCTTTAAGTGCTATTGAATCTGATTTAGTATCTTTTAATTCATCAACTAATTTGCTCTGCCTTAGTACATTCGTATACAGTTTCAAGTCCGAAAAAACCTGATTACGATATACATTATAGAAGATCAGCATTGTCATAATGGTAGTCAGTATAATGGCAAATGCCCCTACCAGACATAATTCCAGATTAATCTTTTTCTTCATCTATTCACCCATTTTATATCCAACATTACGCACGGTTTTTATAGCATTTCCAGCATCTCCAAGCTTCTTACGAAGAGTTTTGATATGCATATCTAGTGTTCTGGTTTCACCTTCATAATCAAACCCCCAGACATGTTCCATTATTTTATCTCTGGTAAGTACAATATTTTGATTTCGAATAAGTAATTTTAATAATTCGTATTCTTTATAAGTCAAATCACATGGTGTTGAGCCAACACGAACAAGATGCTTATCATCTTCAATAAGTATATCACGATAGCTGAGATAATCCTTATTCGCTGTCTCAGCCGGTACTCTACGTAATAAAGTTTTGACTCTGGCTACAAACTCCATGATTCCAAATGGTTTGGTCATATAATCATCAGCACCGGCATCTAATCCCTTTACCTTATCCATTTCCATAGACTTTGCTGTTACCATCATGACTGGTACCTTCTTAGTCTTATCATTTCTTCGCAAAAAGCTAAGCAGACTTAGTCCATCTTCTTTTGGTAACATAATATCAAGCACAATCATATCAGGAGTTTTTTCAGCTAACGCAGCACGAAACTGCTCCCCGCTGTCAAAACCCCTTATTTCAAAACCCATATTCGTAAGTGCGTAGCTTTCGATTTCTCTTATATTATCATCGTCTTCTACTATATAAATTAACATACTTATTCACCCTTAGTTAAATTCTCAGTTAACTCACTGTTAACATGCTCTCCTGTTATAGAAAAAATAACCCATTCAGCAATGTTGGTAGCATGATCTCCAATACGTTCAAAGTACTTGGCTACCATAATCCAGTCCGTAGCTTCCTCTCCATAATTGCTATTGTCACGAATGAAGCTAATAAGCTCTTGCTTTACCTGAATAAACAATTCATCAACAATGTCGTCACTTTTAATTACTTGATTGGCGAGTTCCAAATCTTTTCTAACAAATGCATCAATTGCCTCAGTCACCATCTTGATTGTTGCATTGGCCATCTTTGTAATGGTATCCATCTTACTAATAGCCTTTGCTTCCCCAAGATAAATAGCTATTTCTGAGATATCAGCTGCCTGATCACCGATACGTTCCATATCTGTAATCATTTTAAGTGCTGCACTGATTAATCGCAGGTCTCTTGCTACTGGTTGTTGTTGCAATAATAACTTTAAACAAAGCTGTTCAATTTCCTTTTCTTTTTCATCGACCTCAGCATCATAAGCTATTGCAGATTTTGCTTTTTTCTTATCTTGTAGTACTAACGCCTGTACAGCGTTTTGAATCGAGTGTTCAATAAGTCCACCCATCACAATTAACTCATTATTCAATAATTCTAGCTGTTCATCAAAACGATTTCGCATCAACCAAACCTCCCTGTAATATAATCTTCGGTTCTCTTATCCTGTGGTACCGAGAATAAATCTTCTGTTTTGTTGGCCTCTATCACTTCACCAAGTAAAAAGAACACTGTACGATCTGAAATACGGGTTGCCTGTTGCATGTTATGTGTTACCATAGCAATAGTATAATTCTTTTTCAGCTCTAGCACAAGGTCTTCTATCTTTGAAGTACTTATTGGGTCTAGTGCAGAGGTTGGTTCATCCATCAGAAGTACCTCCGGCTGTACTGCCAAAGCTCTGGCGATACATATTCTTTGTTGCTGTCCACCGGATAATCCTAAGGCACTTTTTTTCAAACGATCTTTCACTTCATCCCAGATTGCTGCATCTCTCAAAGATTTCTCAACAATCTCATCCAAACTTACTTTATTTTTTATTCCATGTGTTCTTGGTCCAAACGCAATATTGTCATAAACACTCATCGGAAAAGGATTCGGTTTTTGAAATACCATTCCAACCTTCTTACGAAGTGTAGTTAATTCCATTTGTTTATAAATATTGTCGTTGTCTAATAAAACTTCACCCGTAATGCGGCATCCCTCTACCAAGTCATTCATTCGATTTAAGGATTTTAATAGCGTAGATTTTCCACATCCTGACGGGCCAATAAATGCCGTAATTTCTCCCTTTGGAATGTCCATTGAGACATTCTTCAATGCGTGAAAATCCCCATAATACAAATCCAGATTTTTAATTGTTATTTTATTATTCATTCTTCTTCCCTTTTCTATCAGATCTCAGTCTTTAATTGTTGCATCCAATTCTCTTTGCTAACAAAGCACTAATAGCATTAATACCGACTACTATAACTAATAATACGACCGCGGTTGCATACGCTTTATCAGTATTGAATCCTTCACTACTGATTGCATACATATGTACAGCCATCGTACGACCGGAGCTCATTAAATTCTTTGGTAACTCTGTAGCTGTACTTGCCGTAAAAATCAATGCAGCACTCTCACCTACAATACGGCCAACACTTAACACGATTCCACTTAATATTCCTGGCACAGCTGCTGGTAATACAATACGAAATACTGTTCGAAGTCTTCCTGCACCTAAACCAAAACTTCCTTCACGATATGAATCAGGAACTGACAGCAATGCTTCTTCTGTTGTTCTCATAATAACCGGTAGAATCATTATCGCCAAGGTAAATGCTCCAGCAAGCAAGCTCATGCCCCACCCCAGTGTTGTGACAAAAAACAACATACCAAATAGTCCGTAAACAATAGATGGAATACCAGTTAAAGTCTCTGATGTTAAACGAACCCATTTAACAACTTTATTACCTCGTTTTGCATATTCCACAAGGTAAATTGCAGATGCTATCCCAAGTGGCACCGCCAAAGCTAAGGATATAATTGTAATAATGACTGTATTTATGATTGATGGAAGCATTGACACATTATCTGATGTATATTCTAATGCAAATAAACTTGGTGTCAGGTGTGGTACCCCCATGAAAACAATATATCCTATTAATAAAAATAACGTACCAAAAATAACTACTGCACTCATCCGAACTGCATAGCGCAATATAATAGAGGTCATATCACGTTTTTGTCTTTTCTTTTTCATTGATTCTTGCATTACTGATATGACCTCCTTTTTAATATGGAAAATAATACGTTAATAATTAATATAAATACGAACAATACTACTGCGGTAGCAATTAACGCTTCTCTATGAAGCTCTGCTGCATAGCCCATTTCTAATACAATATTAGTGGTCATTGTACGAATTCCCTGAAAAATACTGCCTGGTACGCGTGCCTGATTGCCTGCTACCATTACTACCGCCATAGTTTCTCCAATAGCACGGCCAATCCCTAAAATCACACTAGCCATTATCCCAGATTTGGCAGCAGGCAGCATTGCATAGAATACACTGCGCTCATGACTTGCACCGAGTGCAAGTGCTCCTTCATAATAACTAGCTGGAACCGCCCGTATTGCCGCTTCAGAAACACTAATAATGGTAGGCAATATCATTAACCCAAGTAATAAGGAGGCAGTAACAATACTACTTCCAGTACCACCAAAATTGTTTCGTATAAAAGGGACTAACACCACCAAACCAAAGAATCCGTAAACAATAGATGGAATTCCTGCTAAAAGGTTTAAAGAGGATTTTAGAAATGGATAAACTCTTTTAGGACAAAACTTTGCCATAAAAACAGCACCAAATATCCCTATTGGAACTCCTATAATAACTGCACCTGTTGTAATGTAAATACTTCCAAGGATCATTGGAAAGATGCCGTACGAAGCTGGAACATTAGTTGGTTTCCAATTGGTTGATAGCAAAAAATCAAATAATCCTATCTTTTTCATAGCTGGTATTCCGTTTGCAAATAGAAAAAGACATATAAGCAAAACGGCCAGTATTGAAGTCAATGCAGCGACCATAAATACGTATTTCGCTAGATTTTCTTTAAAATTTTTCATGTTAGCTCCTATCTAATAAGACTGTAAGGAAGTGTAAACATTCTGCCTACACCTCCTTTATTATATTTATTCAGATTTCCACTCGGTTACTTTGCCTGTAAAGATATCCTTTACTTCCTCTTTAGACAGATTAGAAATATTGTTTTCATTATTTACGATAACTGCAATTCCATCTAAGGCAATTTCCATATGAGTTAAACTTTCTTTCTCTGTATCTTTTAATTCACGTGAAGCCATTCCGATATCACAGATTCCATCTATCGCATTCTTCATACCTGTTGTAGAATCACTCATTTGTATTTCCACTGATACATTTGGATTAAATACAAGGTATGCTTCTTTTAATTTTTCCATTACCGGTGTAACTGAGGAGGATCCTGCCACCACTATTTTACCTGTTACATTAGCACTTGTATAAGCCGTCTGATCTTCCTTCACCTGGATGTATCCTTTTTCTTCTACTACAGCTTGCCCTTCTGCTGACATGATAAAGTTAATAAAATCTTGGGCAACCTCACTTAACTCACTTTTCGTTGCTATATTAAATGGTCTATATATTTCATAGGATCCACTCTTAATATTTTCAACCGTTGCTTCCACTCCATTAATTTTGACAGCTTTCACTGTATCATTTAAAGAACCTAATGATACATAACCAATTGCTGCTGGATTACCAGCTATGTTCGTTAACATTACATCTGTTTTATTGACAATTTCAGCTTCTACCGTTGTATTGTCTACCTTGTTACCATTGGCATCTTTTTCTTCAATTCCAAACAATTCAATAAAAGCCCCTCTCGTTCCTGAGCCATCTTCTCTGGATACGACGTTTATTGTCTTTTCTCCACCTGCACCACACCCTGTCAGCAATGCTACTATCATTGTTACAACGATACTTACTTTCATGATTTTCTTCATTTTACTAATCTCCTCTTTTCAATTTGTTATATTCATCTTTGTTAATAACATTATTTCTTTACTGTCCATAACTTATACGTCAACTGTAACTCGTCAAGCTACTTTAGATATCTTCGCTTGATTTATACTTATCATAACGGCAATAAGTAAAAACTATATTCATTTCAATGTAAAATGTATGTAAAATAACAAATTAAATCATTTTTTTAGTAAAAAAAAAGAGAACTCCATTAAATTAGGAATTCTCTTTCTATCATTATTTTACTATTTCATTAACACAAGCGCATATTCGGATTCCACTTAGCTACATGCTCTTAACCTTTTAAGCTGCTTCACTTTATAGGTTAAATTGCTTTAACTTAAGATTTAATTTTTTACAAAGCATTTGGATATCCTGTAAATCTACTGTCGAATCTGAAAGCGATACAGATAATTCTTCTGCAGCCATATTCGTAGAATTAGTCCTTTCCTTAATTGCCTCGGTTTGCTTATTAACACTTCGTAACGCTGCTTTCACTTTATTGGCGTCACTGATCTGGCCTTTAATCTGCTCCTGCAACTCTATAATTTTATCATTAAATTCTGTGGTGGTAACCTCTACACCCTCCATCATTTTAGCAAACTTATCTACCATAATAAGCGTAACGGTTACTGTATCAACTACTGCTTCATTCGCATGTTGCACATAATTAATTTTATTATGAATACTTTCAATTAGCGCTCCGATTTTACCAGTCTGCTCTGCTGTATTATCGGATAAAGCCTGTACTTGATGGGCTACAACAGCAAATCCCTTTCCATGTTCACCAGCTCTAGCCGCTTCAATTGATGCATTTAATGATAAAAGATTGGTTTGTTTTGCTAATTTCTCGATTGCTACAAGAACATCCTCTATCGTTGCTGCATCTTGTAAAAGCAATGCGATCTCTTCATTTGCTTTATTAACACTACTATTGATTACATCCATTTGTTTTAATAAACTTGCAATTTCGTGCTTACTACCTGTTATTTTAATAAGCGTATCGCGTCCAGTCACACTACTTTTTACCATTTCATCTAATATTTCTGTATTAACTGTAGCAATTGACTCAAACACTTCATTCGTAACTTCAACATGATTTGTCTGTTCATTAACGCCTTCAACAATAGAACCCATTAGTCTTTCTAGCTGAAGCACTCCATTCTCAACCATTTCATCATCTTGTTCATTCATTCCCTTTACTACTTGCCTTGCCATTAATGCAAAGGATGCATTTTTACGAAATAACTCTTTTGAAAGTAGTTTAATTGAACCAATATCCTCTTTCAGTTTATTAATATATTCATTTAATAATACTGCAATCTGCGTAAATTCGTTTTCATCATCCTCTGGTAAACGTGCCTCCAGATTTCCCTCACTTAGCATTTGTAGCGTATCTTGTAATGTATCTAGATTCCTACGGGTTCTTTTACTATTAATAATTACAATTAGTATCACAGCACCCGCCAAAGTTAAAAGCATCAACACAAGCATTGCCATTATTGTAAACTTGCTTTGCTCAATCTGACTTAGTGTCTCTTTGTTAATCAGTTCAATTTGCTCAAACATCTCAACAATCGTATTTCTGTTATTATCGCGAACTGCCACTAATTCTTTGTCAACGATGCTCATTGCATTAAATCCATCGACTAACAGCTGTAGATTTTCCGCCATAACTACTGGCTTATTATCTTTACTAAAATGCTTATCAATACCTTCTAACATTTCAGTTAATAACTCCATAATACCTGTACAATTGCTAATGGATTCTTCTACATTACCAGCCACTATACTTTTATGATAAGTAATAATCATACCTTGGTACTTTACATATGCTTCCTCATAATTGTACGCTCCATCAAATGCTACCCCAATAGCTAATTGTTTGGCCTCTGGTTTATCAAAATAAAAATCGGCAGCTACTTTGCTACTTAAGGAAACATCATAACCTTCCGTTGGCAGTCTTAGCTCCACTATCTGTTTTTCGCCACCTGGTATTTTAAGGTCAATAGCAAGTGAATCTTTTGTACCTAATTTAACTACGGAAACTTCCTGAACGCCTTTCCCGCTTACCATAGAACCAATAGTTTCTTGAAGTGCTTTAAAATCATATTTATAAACAAACTGGCTTCCTGAGCTTCCTTCTTTCTGTGAGTTAACATTGATTGTATTAATGTAAACTCGACCAGTATATCCTGCTCCTGGAGAAACGATTCGAACAATTAATTCATTTCTGTCCCCCATTTTAGGAATC
Source organism: Bacillota bacterium (assembly GCA_023434365.1). Taxonomy (GTDB): domain Bacteria; phylum Bacillota; class Clostridia; order Lachnospirales; family Lachnospiraceae; genus KM106-2. The sequence goes on from JAEYSV010000028.1 coordinate 14,682, forward strand.
ACATCAGTAAATGGTAATCTTATAAGAGGCTTATTATCAAAATTAGCATCCGTAACTTCCATGCTTGTAACAATTTTTTCTTTATTTTCTATGTATGAATCAGTAATTACATTTTCTCGTATTTCACTAAGCAAAGCCTCATTTTGATGATAAAACTCCTGATAGAGACCAGACTCTTTGGTAAACCCTCTCTTTTTTGTGTCTTCAACTAATCGACTCATGTTATTCACTAAGCGCTTAATCAGCCCTAATAGTTCTTCCTGAGATTCTTCTCCAAGATCCACACTGTCTTCTAAAAGCTGATACACGTTCCTAATATTATCTAACTGTTTGATTAACTGTTCATCTTCATATGCTTCTTCGTATTGTGCTTGCAACTGTTCATTCTGGTTTACAATAGTATTAATTGTATTTAACGTTGCAGTTACCTGATATCTCTTATCATTACCAATAAAAGTTAGAAGAGTAGAAATCCCCAACACCAAAATACATCCTATTGCAATTAAACCGGTTAAAATAATGCTTCCTTTAGAGGTTTTTAAATGTTTTTTCATCCGTTTCATTCTCATTCGTTTCATGCGCATCCCTTCCAGTCTATCCCATTCTTTCATTCATTCTCTTTCTCAGAGGAAGGTATCCCCTTAGCAAAAATAAAGTATTTGACTTCTTCCCTATTATAAAATATATATCGACAAAATACCATCTTTCTTTAGTTTAATCTTTTGCTCTTCTATATATTTTCTATAATACAAAATACTAAAAGGAGCTACACACCAGAGATTATATCACTAGTTGTTGTAGCTCCATTCCAAATTATATATTATTAATTTTATTTATTGCATAAGTACCCTACGCCTACCACAAATAGAATCAAACTAACCTAATGTAACTTCAACCATATGCACGCCATTATCAGTAAATGCTGGTATTATATTGCCTTCCACTTCGGTACCATCTACTATCATCTTTGACACACCACTGCAAACATGGTTAGGATTCTTAATACTAATTTTGTAAGTTGCTCCACGGTATTCACGACTTGCATTAAATCCATCCCAAGTTGAAGGAATTGCTGGATCAATCATTAATCCATCATATTCCGGCTTAATTCCAAGGATGTATTGACTGATTGCAATAAAGTTCCAAGAAGCTGTTCCGGTTAACCAGGAGTTTTTCGCTTCACCAAACCGTTTTGCATCTTTTCCTGCTACCATCTGAGAATATACATATGGCTCAAGGCGATGTACTTCTGAATAATCCTCAGTATAAGCAGGAGCAATTCTTGTATAATAATCAAACGCTTTATCACCACGTCCAACCACTGCCTCTGCACACATAATCCATGCATTGTTGTGACAGAATATTCCAGCGTTTTCTTTGTAACCAGCTGGATAGGTGGAGATTTCACCATACTCAACATAATACTTAGTGAAGGCAGGATTTTGAAGTACGAGACCATATTTGGTTCCAAGACGTTCCTCTACTTCATCTAGTGCCTGGATAGCTTTTCCATCCTCAATACCACACAGACCCATAATACATAATCCTTGTGATTCGATAAAGATTTTACCTTCTTCATTTTGCTCACTACCAATTGGTCTGCCAAAGTCATCATACGCACGTACAAACCATTTGCCATCCCAACCGTCTTTCATAACAATATCGCGCATCTTCGCAACTTCTTCATAAGCGCGGCCAGCTTCCACCGTATTGCCAATTCTTTGCATTAATTTCGCATATTCATCACCAATATAACAGAACATACCCGCAATCATTACTGATTCCGCAACTTTTCCGTCTTTTGAAGTGGTAGTCTGGAAGCTCTCACCAGGTTCAGTTGAGAAGCAATTTAAGTTTAAGCAGTCATTCCAGTCAGCACGTCCAATTAACGGCAGCCCATGAGGTCCAACATTATTAATAACATGGTCGAAGGATCTCTTCAAATGGTCACTAAGTGGGGTAGCTTTACTCATATCATTATCAAATGGTGTCATTACATCAAGAATGGAATAATCACCAGTTTCTTTAATATACGCTACAACCGCCAAAATCAACCAAAGCGGATCATCATTAAAGTTTCCTCCAATGGCATCATTACCCTTTTTAGTAAGTGGCTGATACTGATGATAAGCACCACCATCTTCTAACTGAGTAGAAGCAAGATCAATAATTCTTTCTCTTGCACGATCAGGAATCTGATGTACGAATCCTAATAAGTCCTGATTCGAATCACGGAAGCCCATTCCTCTGCCGACACCGGATTCAAAATAAGACGCACTTCGGCTTAAGTTAAACGTAACCATACATTGATATTGGTTCCAAATATTAACCTGACGGTTTAATTTCTCATCAGCAGATTCAATAGTGTATTTACCAAGTAAGGTATCCCAGTATGCTGCCAACTCAGCAAATGCTTTATCTACCGCTTCAGTAGTAGCAAACTGCGCCATCATTGCTTCTGCTTTTTTCTTATTAATAACACCTTTGGATTCCCACTTATCTTCTACTTCATTCTCTACATACCCAAGGATAAATACATATTCTTTTGTCTCTCCTGGTTGCAATACAACATCCAGGCAGTGAGATGCACATGGTGACCATCCATCTGCAACAGAGTTCTTAGGTTGTCCGTCCAAAACAGTCTGTGGGTTATGGAAGCCATTATAAGTTCCCATAAAGCTCTCACGATCAGAATCAAATCCTAAAATCTCGCTATTTACTGTATAGAATGCATAATGGTTACGACGTTCTTTGTACTCAGTTTTATGATATATCGTACTACCTTTTACTTCTACTTCTCCAGTACTAAAGTTACGTTGGAAGTTTCGGTCATCATCATCTGCATTCCAGAGACACCACTCTAAGAAGGAGAATAATTTAATATTTTTAACTTTTTCACTTTCGTTCTTTACTACGACTTTATGTACTTCCCCATTAAAATTCAATGGAACAAAGAACGTTACTTCTGTCGCTACTTGATTTCTTTTACCAGAAATCATAGTGTATCCCATACCATGGCGGCATTCATAAGAATCAAGCTCTGCCTTAACTGGAGCCCAACCTGGATTCCATACATCACCCTCATCGTTTATGTAGTAGTATCGTCCACCCCCAAGGTCCAAAGGAACATTATTATATCTAAAGCGAGTGATACGTCTTAACTTAGCATCTTTATAGAAACTATAGCCACCTGCCGTATTCGAAATTAACGTAAAATACTCCTGAGATCCCAGATAATTAATCCAAGGATACGGAGTCGTTGGAGTCGTAATTACGTACTCTTTTCTTGCATCATCAAAAAATCCAAACTTCATACCGCACTCTCCTTTACCTTCCATAATCTTCTAACTATATAGCTTCACTTGTAAATTAATTATAGTCTACACAGTGACAACATGCAACGAGCTAAATAGACAAAATTGTTAATATAAAGTTGTACAATGTGAATTATTATTTTACGAAACTTCAACGAAACTCCTTTTATTTAAGTTTAAAACTACGAAACTTTTTCGTAGTCAAGGTTTTATCATTACTGCTTTATATTCTCCTGGCCACATAGATATGGAGTAAAATCATCACTGTCCGTACATAAAAATCCACCAAACTCTTTAATAAGCGCTTGCACATATGGTAGAAACGATTCCATGGTTGATTCTAGTAAAGTTACCGCATAAACACTTATAATTTGCTGTTCCTCTAAAAACTTTTTATCTTCTTCATCATTAATATAATCCGTCATAGTCTCAACGTCTACTGTCGTTTCTTCAGATAAAACAAGTTCCATAATATCAAGTTCAGGCCAAATATGAATTTCCTCTTTTCCTCCTACGATTTTCATTGCCTGTTGCATTTGCTCCACACTTAGGCATATTGGACTCATATATAATAATTCAAGTTGTTTCTCTTTCTTTTTTGGCATTTCTTTACTCGTTGTCTTAGTAACCTTAACCATTTTCTTCTTATTATTATACATACTTCTCTTCTCTCCTAATCTTCGTATTAGCTACATTCAAGATTACAATTATCATTTCATTACTATCATAATAACCGTAACCTTGCTCTCTATACATTTATCCTAAGTTTATCCGTAAATAATTGTACTGTCTACTTAAGAAATGAAAAAAATATAGAAAACTACAATTTTACTTTAAAAATGATTGACGAATTTTTAATCATTCTCTATACTTAGATAGATGAAAATAAACCAACTCATTATACTTTAGGAGGATTCTCATGGAAAACAATTTTAGCAAAAAGCTGATCCTTGGATTTCAGCATGTACTTGCCATGTTTGGTGCAACAGTTTTAGTTCCGGCACTTACCGGTTTGAACGCATCTATCGCTCTTTTATGCGCCGGACTTGGTACACTATTATTTCACTTTGTTACAAAGCGTAAGGTGCCGGTTTTCCTAGGTTCCAGTTTTGCTTTTATTGCAGCTATCCAAGCTGTCATAGTTATTGATGAAGTCAACAAGATACCTACCTTAGAAAGTTTAGCAAAAGTAAAAGGTGCATTAATCGTAGCCGGAGGTATTTACGCATTATTCGCTCTTTTAATTAAATTAATCGGATATGAAAAGGTAACACGTATTCTACCAGCTATTGTTACTGGTCCAATGATTATTGTAATTGGCCTACGTCTTAGTGGTACTGCTATCAATAGTGCATTCTACCGTACAGTAGCTAATGCTGATGGTACCTCTTCTACTTTCTTTGAACCAAAATTCGTTCTAATCGCAGCGATAGTTGTAATTACAATTATATCCATCTCCGTATTTACCAAAGGATTTCTTAATCTAATGCCAATACTAATTGCCTTAATCGTTGGTATTATCGTATCTGTAATAATGGGTGAATTTGATCCTGTTAATCTGAAATCTGCAAATTATATCTCCTTCACAGACGATACAATTTGGAAACAGCTCACACAACTCCCTAAATTTGACTTAACTGCAATTCTAGCGATTGCCCCAATCTCCATTGTTACATTAATCGAACATGTAGGTGATATTACTACAAATGGTGCTGTTGTTGGAAAGAATTTTGTTGCTGACCCAGGTGTACACAGAACGATCTTAGGTGATGGTCTTGCAACTGCTCTAGCTGGTTTACTTGGTGGTCCAGCCAATACAACTTATGGCGAAAACACTGGTGTGCTTGCTGTTACTAAAAACTATGACCCATCTATTATTCGTATTGCTGCTGTAATCTCTGTAATCCTTGGAGTATTCGGCAAATTCGGTGGTGCTATTCAGGATATTCCTGACCCAGTAAAAGGTGGCGTTAGTATTGTTCTCTTTGGTATGATTGCTAGTATTGGTGTTAGAATTCTGATTAACAATAGAATTGATATGTCAAACAGTCGAAACCTAATGATTTCCTCTCTAATCTTCGTATTAGGTATTGGTATTACTAATATTCCAATTACTGATACCATCGAGATTTCAGGTCTTGCTATAGCTGCTTTTGTTGGTATTATCACTGCTTTGGTTCTTCCTGAAAAAGCTGGAACAAAACAAGCTGAATAATACGTAAATTCCTTAGAATATTAACCAATCAGAGATAGATTCTTACGTTTCTCTTACAAAACCTGTCATTAGCGTAACAGTAATTGACAGGTTTTTTTTATTTTGCTAATATTTTCTTAGCTTACATAATATCAAATAAGATACCTTATGCCACAATCACCATATTATGGTTCTAAGTGTTCGATGTGCGTAAGTATAAATTAATAATATAAAAGAAATGAGGTAGAAGTATGGATAATCAAAATCCTAATCATGAACCGCAATCTCCTCTTAATGGGACACCGAATCAAGAAAATGATCCTTCCTTCAATCCCGCTGGCTGGCAAAACACGCCTGAACAAAATCAGGCTTATAGCAATCCTTATTATAGCGGGGGGCAACCATTAAATACGCAAAACACGAATTCTGGCCAATCTTATGGATACCAAAACGCAAACCCTAACCAAACTTTTGGTTACCAAAATGCAAATCCTAACCAGCCTTTCGGATACCAAAACGCAAATCCTAACCAGCCCTTTGGATACCAAAACGCGAATCCTAACCAACCTTTTGGATACCAAAACACGAATCCTAACCAAACTTTTGGTTACCAAAATGTAAATCCTGATCCAAATCAACAAACAGCCGGATATAGTCCATATAATAGCCAGAGTACTGAGCAATCAATCTCATTACCTCCTCGCAAAAAAGCACCAAAATGGTTATTCGGACTTCTTGCTGTTCCAGTAATCATCATTTTACTTGTTGTTGCAGTATTTACTTTTGCTCCACTCAAAGATTATGTATACTCTACCTTCATGAGTGCTTCAAGTTACTATAATCATGTAGACAGTGCTAGTGCTAGTAATGTAATGGAAGATATCAAATCTACAGTTGATAAGATTCCTATGTTAAATAACGCTACTATGGAGGATTCGGCAACAAAGACAGAAGTCTCTTTATCTATTGATGAGGCCATCAAGTCATTACTTGGTGAAAATGTTCCTAGCGATGTTCTCGCTATGCTTGACAACATTTCTTCCTTAAGCCTTGAACTGAACCAGAATTTCAAAGGGAATAAAGGAGAAGTCTCCTATCTTCTAAAACAAAATGGTAATGCAATTTTGACACTAATTTTAAAATCTGATATAGAGAACAATAAGTCCTATCTTCAGATTCCAGAATTGAATACTGGATATATTGATTTGTCAAGTGCTATGCAAGCCTTAGCGGATAGTATGTATAATATGAATGGAGATACTGATCTAGGCACTTTATTTACTAATACTAACTTACAAGATGCCATGAAGAATATTGATGTTCAGGTTATTCTTGATGCATTTGACCGTTACTTGAATTCCTTAGTCGTTGGTATCTCGGAAAACGGAACTGTTGAAAAAGAACGAAACAGTGAGGTCGAGATTGGATCATTAAAAATTGATTGTACGAAATTGACAATTACTTTAAATGAACAACAGGCAGGAACTATCCTACTTGAGTTATTAGAGGAATTAAAAAAGGATCAGGAGTTATGTGATTTCTTTATTGATATGGGCTTATTTGAAAGTGCTGCTACTTATGAACAATATATTAACACCTTAATTAGCTCCTTAAAAGATGAAATGAATACAATGGGCACTACTGACACCATGACAATGGATGTATATGTCTCTAGTGGAGATGTAATAGCTAGAAGCATTTCTGTGGATGGTGCTACAATATTCTTCGGTTATGCTGACAGCGGTAAAAAAACCAGTTTTGAGTTTAATGTTAGTAGTATGGAATCATCTACTGTAGCTATTATCATGGATGCTGAAGAAGAAAAAGGCAGTTATAAAGGTGCGCTTACATTTAATGAAATGGATAAAACCATTATGACTGTAGATTTTAACAATGTATCATTTATGGAAGACAAGATTGGAACACTCAACGGATCATTTTCTCTTTCTGTAACCGATGTACCTATGGTTTCTTTTGATATAGATGCTGAAGCAGCAAAAGGTTTACAAAAAATTGATTTTTCTGTTCGCACACTTGGCACTACTCTCGCGTCCCTTCACATTAAAACTGAAGGTGTTGATGCTACGGATGTCACTTTACCAAATACGAATGACAAAATATATGATTATCAAGACTTAATTACTAATTATATTAATGATAGTGATTTAGAAGGATTGATGCAGACTTTCTCTGACTTAGGATTTTCTGGTTTTGGATATACTGATGATGTAATTCCAGACTTTTCAGATATTCCATCCATTGAAGACGCTTTTAATCCTGGTACTCATGAAGACGAAACCATACCAGATAGTAATTCTACTGAAGAAGTAGCTACACCAGACCCAGGCAATGATATTGGTGAATCAGAATCCCCAGTTGAAACACTTAATGCTGTAGAATATGGTCTTCCTGAAAATGCTGTGCTTGATTCCTCCGGAAACTACTACTATGAATTATCACTTGAAGAAGTATTAGCAACTGGCCTTGCTGGGGATATATACTCTCTATATGATACTAAATATGATAATGTTGTTGATAAAATCGGTGAGGTGAGTAGTAAAATCTGTGGTTCAAATGCCCTATCCGCAGAACAGTTAACTTCTAACTTTACTGTTTATGGTACTATAAACATCGATACTAAAGAAATCATAGACCAGACTAGATCTTGCTCTAATACAAAAAGATGGGAAAGTCCAGATAACTTTATGAACTATGTATCTATATCATATGATGTCATCACTAATCAAGTAATTGAAATCAGTGGTTACGTTAATATGGATACAGAAGGTTTGTCGCAAGTTTTTGAACTAGCAAATATTGTAGACAGCTCCTTAACTAGTGAGGACTATAGTAAAATGCAATTAGAATATGTGAGTGGCCAGCCTATTTCATCAATTGGTGAGAGCAGTATATATATTGCTGGAACTGGCGGCGAACAGTACTTTTCAATCACTCATCAATTTAATTAGTTATTGTACTGACTCTGTTATTAAACTTGCACAAGTAAAAAGTTATTATTTTACTTATTTTATACTATTTAATCAAATTTTAATTTTTTCAAAAAATTGGTTGACATATTATATAATTACTGTATAATATTTCTATAAGACAAAGGCGTTTCTTACTTCGGTAAGGAATGCCTTTTTTATTTGTAAAAACCAAGCATATTAATTAGTTAGAGGAGGTTGTAGTATGAAAAAACTTGAAATCATTATCAAGCCGGAAAAACTGGAGGATTTAAAAGCAATTTTAGATTCCTGTAGAGCAAATGGTATCATGATTACTAATATCATGGGTTATGGTAATCAAAAAGGATTTAAACAGGTATACCGCGGTACTGAGTACAATGTAAATCTTCTTCCAAAAGTTAAAGTAGAAACGGTTGTACCAAATGATATTTGCGAATCTATTATAGCAAAAGTAGTAACCGAGATTAACACTGGCAATTATGGTGATGGTAAGATCTTCATCTATGAGGTGGAAGACGCCGTACGTATTCGTACTGGTGAACGTGGCCACGAAGCCTTATAACAACTTAAAACTTATCTATTTAATATTTGTTATCAAAGGAGATAACGTCCAACAGGCGTTATCTCCTTTTTAAAACTTTAAACAAGGGGGAACTAACATGGATACTCAATTATTATTAAATATTATGTGGACTATGATTGCCGCATCTTTAGTGTTTTTTATGCAGGCTGGCTTTGCAATGGTAGAAACAGGGTTTACCCGAGCCAAAAATGCAGGTAATATTATTATGAAGAATCTGATGGACTTTGTTCTTGGATCAATATTCTTTTTCTTAATTGGTTTTGGAATTATGTTTGGATCAAATGCTGGCGGTATAATTGGAACATCTGGTATCTTCAATCCAACCGCTCTATCTGACTTTGTTATGGATACCTATGGATTGCCAATTGGTGTATTTATGATTTTCCACACTGTATTTTGTGCAACTGCTGCAACAATTGTTTCAGGTGCCATGGCAGAACGAACCAAATTCAGTGCCTATCTTGTGTATAGTGCCTGTATCTCTATTTTTATTTACCCAGTTACCGGACATTGGATCTGGGGTGGCGGCTGGCTGAGCGAGTTAGGATTCGTAGATTTTGCAGGCTCTACTGCCGTTCATGCTGTAGGTGGATGGTGTGCTCTAGTAGGCGCTAAGATTCTGGGACCTAGAATTGGTAAGTACAATAAAGATGGTAAACCAAATGCAATTCCTGGTCATAACCTTCCTATTGGTGCGTTAGGCGTATTTATTCTTTGGTTTGGCTGGTTTGGATTTAACTGTGGTTCAACAATCAGTGCAACTACAACCCTTGGTGATATCGCAATGACAACGAACCTTGCAGCATGTGCTGCTACACTGGTTACTTTGGCTATCACTTGGATTCGTTATGGGAAACCTGATATCTCCATGACCCTCAATGGTTCCTTAGCCGGTCTGGTTGCTATTACTGCAGGCTGCGCTAATGTTGATTTCTGGGGCGCCCTTATCATTGGTATTATCGCAGGTATCGTAGTAGTATTTGCTGTTGAATTTGTAGATAAAGTATTAAAAATTGATGACCCAGTTGGTGCAACCGGTGTTCACTGGGCATGTGGTATCGTAGGAACCTTACTTGTAGGCTTATTTGATACAACAAACGGTGTATTTTACGGAGGAGGCTTCCATCTATTAGGAGTTCAGGCACTTGGCGTTCTTTCTGTTGGTGCATTTACCGTTGTCATGGCAATTATCATTTTCAAGTCCATCCAGCACACTATTGGTCTTCGAGTTAATGCACAGGAAGAAGAAGACGGCCTGGATATTCACGAACATGGATCATCTGCTTATTCAGATTTCCAGATAAAAGTTAAGTAACAATCACCTATTATTGATAAACCCTTTTATTTAACAAACCACAAAAACCGCCTACATATTAGGCGGTTTTTGTGGTGGTAAATACAATAATCAATCTGCATAGCAAAAAAATTTTACACTTATTTAATCATTGGGTTCTTTTCATATACTCAATGCTATGATAAACTGTTAGATGATTACTAGTGGATACATCATAGAAAAGAGGATAACAAAATGATTCTGAATAAATCAAATCAAGAAGGCAGCCCAGAAGATTTGAAACAGACTACTTTAGACAATAGTGCCGAGATTTATCAAAAGCGAAAGATAGAAACCGAAAAAGAGAAACTTACTCAAATGAATTGGAAGCAAAAGCTACAATATTTTAAAGATTATTACCTGCTAAAGTGCATTATTATTACTGGTTTAGCATCTTTGTTGTTATATATCGTAATATATAGTTTAATACCAAAACCAGAACCAATTGTCTCTATAACCTCTATTAACTTTGGCATTGATAAAAGTAAGACTGACGCCTTTACCAAAGAGGCACTTGATTATTTAGGTTATAACAACGAAGAATATACGATTTCGCTAGACACTGACAATTCCTATAAGACATCCGATCAGGAAAATGCAATTAGCTCTAATTATGGTCTGTCTGAAAAATTTACTGCGATGATTATGGCCAATCAAATGGATTTATTTATCTGTGACTCCAAATCCTTTGCTGAATTCTTTCCTCAAGGATTTTATGCTGATTTAAAAAATTTATTACCAAAGAGCCTAATGGACAAGCTTGGATCAGATGTTATAATTGCAAAAAGCCCTCAGCTTGAAGCAGATGCACCTTTAGCATTATCATTAAATAACTCCTCAGTTATTCGTAAGCTCTTCACTATCGATGAAGAGGCATTAAAAGAAAAAAATATCACATCCGAAGAACTATTAGATCTATTGCTAAAAGACTATTATATTGGTATTATCTATAACAGTGTAAACAAGGAAGAAGCTGTTCGTTTTATAGAATATCTATATAGTGACGTAAACTAAAATAAAGACATTCATATTATCTTTCTTGATAAAATGAATGTCTTTTTCTTGTTGTATGATAAACGCACCACTTACAGAAGTGGAAGTCTACTCTGACAGAGATTACTATTGTCTATCAATAATACTAGTTTATTTTTCTTTTGCAGTAATATAACCCTGAGCTTTTAGTAATTCAGCTGTCAGAACACCGCCACCAGCTGCACCACGAACTGTATTATGAGATAATCCAATAAATTTGTAGTCATATACAGTATCTTCACGTAAGCGTCCCATACTAATTCCATAGCCGTTCTCACGATCCACATCAAGTTTAACCTGTGGTCGGTTATCTTCTTCAAAATATTCGATAAATTGTTTTGGTGCACTAGGAAGGTTAAGTTCCTGTGGTAGGCCTTTATACTCTTTCCAAGCTTTTAAGATTTGTTCCTTGGTAGGTTTCTTATCAAAGCTTACAAATACTGCTGCAGTATGTCCATCAAGTACTGGAACACGTATACACTGAGTCGTAATAATAGGTCCTTCTGCTTTTACGATCTTACCATCTACTACCGTACCCCAGATACGAAGAGGTTCCTGTTCACTCTTTTCTTCTTCTCCACCGATATATGGTATTACGTTTTCTACCATTTCTGGCCAATCCTTAAAAGTTTTTCCTGCTCCTGAAATCGCCTGGTAAGTTGTTGCAACTACTACTTTTGGTTCAAATTCTTTTAATGCATGTAATGCAGGAGCATAACTTTGAATAGAGCAGTTTGGTTTAACAACAATAAATCCTTTATTCGTTCCCAAACGAGCTTTCTGATGTTCAATCACTTCAAGATGTTCTGGATTAATCTCAGGGATTACCATTGGCACATCAGGAGTCCATCGATGTGCACTATTATTTGACACAACTGGAGTTTCTGCTTTTGCATAAGCCTCTTCAATTGCTTTAATTTCATCTTTAGTCATATCAACTGCGCTAAATACGAAGTCCACTTCTTGACTTACTTCCTCTACTTCGTTTACATTCTTAACAACTAATTTTTTTACAGCTTCTGGCATTGGAGTAGTCATCTTCCAACGATCTCCTACTGCTTCTTCATAGGTCTTTCCAGCACTACGTGGGCTTGCTGCTACAGCAACAACCTCAAACCATGGATGATTCTCTAATAGTGCAATAAATCGCTGGCCAACCATACCGGTACCACCTAAAATACCAACTCTTAATTTGCTCATACTTTCACCTCTTTATTTTTATACAACCAGTTAGAAAACTGGGATATTTTGTTTTTGTCACGCATACATTTGTCCGTCTAGTAGATATATTACTCTTATCATCTTTAAAATGCAACTAAAAAAAATGATTTCTTGTATTTTTGTACGTTTTGGATATCAATTGGATAGATATTCAATTTCCTTTGTTAATAATTAACTAAATACATACAATCAATTGAGACTAGTTTGAACAAGTCGCCACTTAGAACAGTAGAAGTCTTTTATGCACTGGAATATAATCCATACAGTCACCTATAAAGTATTGTTAAAAATAATACGATATATATATTGAGAAGAAGTATAATTCTCGTAATATATATCCCCAATAGAATTACCACATAGAACAAAAAGCACGATGTCAGTAACTCCCAAGCTAACATCGTGCTTTTGTTTTATTTTATCTCTCAGTTTTTTCTTGTCGTATTACTTAACTATTGGTTTTGTAGTTGTTTCAATGATAAAAGTAACGGTAATCCATTCTCATAGTAGTGCTCAGTCTGACCCTCTACCAAAGGAAGCAAATAGTTAACCATCTCCTTGGTCACATCATTACCTTCCTCATTAATATAATTATCAGGAACTTTTTTCTCATGATTTGCCACATTATCAATGTCCGTAGTAAAGTAATCTACCTTATATGGTGAATCCGATACACGCTTTAGGGCAATCATGACTCTAGCCTGCCCTGCAACCGCTGCTTTTACTGCTTCCGTTCCAAGAGTAAATGCTTCCTCCACATCTGTTTTTGAGGAAATATGTGAGGCACAGCGTTGTAATACATTTAGCTCTACACTTCTCACTTTACATCCTATTGCATTCTGCACAAGACTTTCCAGATATTTCCCAGTTCCACTTAACATAACATGTCCAAACTGATCAACTTGATTAGACTTTTTACTGATATATTCACCTTCTATATCGCGAATCCCTTCCGATACAGCAACAATCACTTGTTTTCTATTTGTAAGCTCTTTTTTTACATCAGCGATAAACTTACCTGTTGAGAATGGTTTCTCTGGCAAATAAATCAAATGAGGAGCCATAGAATAATCATTTCGAGCTAATACTGAACTTGCTGTGAGCCATCCTGCATTACGGCCCATTATTTCAACGATAAGAACACTTTGCATATCATAAATATAGGTATCATGCGCCATCTCTCTGATACTAGTAGCAATATACTTTGCAGCAGAACCAAAGCCCGGAGTATGATCAATTTCAACAAGATCATTATCAATCGTTTTTGGTACACCAATTATTGATACCTGATAATTCAATTTTTGTGAGTAATGTGATAGCTTAGCTACCGTATCCATCGAATCATTTCCACCAATATAAAAGAAGTACCGAATTTGATTTTCCTCAAACACCTTAAATATTGTATCATAATCGGTGGTATCTTCCTCCATGTCTTTAAGTTTGTATCGACAGGAGCCCAAAAACATACTTGGAGTAACCTTTAATCTCTCAATTAATGTTTCTTCCTCAAAATATTCGTTTAATGAAACAATATTGCGATTAAGTACTCCTTGAATTCCATGAACCGCACCATACACCTTATCGATAGTTTCATTTTTAAGGGCTTGCGCTATTACACCTGCAAGACTTGCATTAATTACCGTAGTCGGTCCCCCGGATTGGGCAACTAGTACATTACACATCTGACTCATATGTTAACCTCCTGGTATTATCTAACTATTGTTTTTATATGATATTTTTGCTCTCTGTCTGAATCTATTTTTCCCGTTTCGACTATTTTCTATAATCAGATTCATTATTCCCTCTGCTATTATACAGTTGGTTTGTTCAAACAGTGCTAATCATATCAGATTCGACACAAATTATCAATAGTTGATTCTAAGTCTCCCAGTTGTATTGTTGCTCCTCATACCGATCAAGCAAATCATCTAACTCTTTTAGCGACTCTACTTCATTAATCATACTTCTAAGTTTTGCAGAACCTGGGTATCCAGTTGTATACCAGGCGACATGCTTTCTCATCTCTCGAATTCCAAGATAATCTCCTTTAAATTCAAGCTGCATTCTAGCATGACGTTTCATTAAACTAATTAACTCAGTAATATCAGGATTTGGTAACCGTTCTCCCGTTTTTAAGTACTCCTTAACCTGCCTAAATAACCAAGGATTTCCTCTAACTCCTCGCGCAAGCATAATCCCATCGCAACCAGTATAATCTAACATCGCTTTCGCGCTTTCTACAGAGTTTACATCACCATTACCAATCACAGGAATACTAACTTCTTGTTTAGCCAGACGAATCGGTTCCCAATTCGCTTTGCCACTATAGTATTGTTCTCTAGTTCTTCCATGAATCGCAATCGCAGCCGCTCCATTTTGCTCCGCTACCTTAGCTATTTCCACCGCATTGCAGTCATTTTCCTCAAATCCTATCCGTATTTTGATCGTCAGCGGTTTCTTGATTGCTTTGCTTACGGCTGCAACAATCTCTCCAACTAACTTGGGATTTTTAAGTAACGCGGAACCTTCCCCGTTATTTACTACTTTAGGCACTGGGCACCCCATATTGATATCCAGAATATCAAAATTCCGATGCTCGATTTTTTTGGCCATCTCGGCCATCAAATACGGATCCGCACCAAATAACTGTAGTGCTACTGGTCGTTCTTCCTCTCTAACTTCTAGGAGACATTCCGTATTCTTATTGTTATAATAGATTCCCTTTGCACTGACCATTTCTGTATAAATCAGATCAGCCCCATACTCTTTACAGATTAGCCGAAAGGGAAGATCCGTTACTCCTGCCATTGGCCCCAGTACTAAATTTCCTGCTATATTAATATTTCCTATTTGTAAGCTCATTCTAATTCCTATCTAAGTAAACTTATTCTACTTTTCTTTCTCCTATTTCTTCTTACACTTATTATAGATATATAATAATCCTTTTAAGGTAAGATCCGCATCATATACATCAATCGCATCGGTGGCATCTGCTATAATTTTACCTAAACCTCCCGTTGCAACAACCTTCATACTCGAAAGATTCGCTTCTTCCTTCACCTTACGTATAATATACTCAGTCTGTCCGATATATCCATAAATCAACCCCGCCTGCATACTAGTTACCGTATCACGGGCAAGAATCGTATCTGGCTTTTTGATCTCAATCTCAGGTAATTTTGCCGTATCATTCCAAAGAGCATTAGCCGATATCCAGATGCCCGGACTAGTTATACCAACAGAGAAGGAACCATCCTCCATAATTAAATCATACGTAGTTGCTGTTCCAAAATCTATGACTAATATCGGCCCGCCATATAAGGAGTATCCAGCCACTGCATCCACTATACGGTCCGGACCAACCTCTTTTGGGTTAGCAGTCTTCACTTTGATTCCAGTTTTCGTACCCGCTCCTACAATGATTGGGTAAACGCGTATATATTTTCTTACTGCGCTAGTAAAGGAATACATGATATTAGGCACCACACTGCTGATAATCACATCAACAATCTGCCCTTTATCAATTCCATTTACCCTTAGCATTTCACAGATAAACATTCCATACTCATCAGATGTACGCGGTGTCTTTGTCGTCATCCGAAATGTAGTAAATAGTTTATCTTCGACAAATACACCAAATGTAATATTCGTATTCCCAATATCCACTACTAACAACATAACAAAAGCCCCCTTCTTATTCTTTTTCCAAAAGATTATTAATATCCTCCATCAGATAAAACGCTTTATAATATAACTCAAGCGACTCAAGTAATTCTCTTTTTGATTTTTGTAGTTCCTTTATTTTAAGTGCACTACCAATTTCATCAAACATATAGTCTCCCTCATCATGAGAAACACTAAATATCAATGTGCCATCCTCTTCAAACTCAAGAGTCAAAACACCACCTACATCCTCTGAATAAAGGACACACATAATTTGTAATTCTTCTTTTATTTGCTCAGGAAGTCCATTAAACTCATGATTAATATAAAATTTCTGCTCATATGCACTTGACGCACATAGTACTACGTTTTCCTTCTCTGTCATTTCTTCTCTATTCCTTTCATCGTTATTCTTCTCTATTGAGCTTAAACATATCCATTTAATCCTCGAACGCTTATCTCACCGGAAATAATAGTTTTTATTTCCTTGTTTTCACATTCAATAACAAGTTGTCCCTCTTTATCAATACCAATTGCCCTTCCCTCTGAGATGTTGCTACCATTTACAATACGTACCATCTGCTCCCGGTGAACCAACCGAGAATTATAAAGCGTAAGCAATTCGCTCATATCTTCAGTTTTCAAAAACTCTGTATAATATCGCTCAAAATGATTTAGAACACTTACAATTAAATCACTTCTGTTTACCAGTACACCACTTTCTAACATAAGAGACGTAGCTATTTTTTCTACTTCTTTTGAGAACGAACGATTATTTGTATTTATTCCTATACCTACCACTACATAATGAATAAAATCTTGCTCACTGCTCATTTCTGTCAAAATTCCACATACTTTTTTATTGCTGCAAATGATATCATTTGGCCATTTGATTCCTACCGTAAGCCCCGTTACCTCCTTTATGGCATCAACCACACAAAGAGCAGCTACTAGCGTTAACATGGAAGCCTGAGTTGGGGCAAACTTAGGACGCAGTAAAAGTGACAGATAGATTCCTTCCCCACTAGTTGCTTCCCAGACACGACCACGTCTCCCACGACCTGCCACCTGATGATTTGCCACAACAGCAAGTCCTTCTTGTTTTCCCTGATTGGCTAATTCCTTTGCTTTCGTATTCGTAGAATCAATTTCTTCGAAGTACATATATTGATTAAACAAAAACGAATTACTGTCTTTTAGAGAACTGCGCTTACTCGCTAACTCGTGCTCATAAATCACATCTTCGGCTTTTGTCAAATGATATCCTTTATTAGAAACTGCGCTTATTTGATAGCCTTCTTCTTTTAACTGATTGATTGCTTTCCACACGGCTGTTCTTGAAACACCAAGACGATTACATATTTCCTGTCCTGATACATAACCGTTATCTGCACGTAGCAAGGTTAAAATCTCTTTCTTCATATCCTCACTCCTGTCTGTCCTATGACCTACATTGCCATTTTAACACTCTGTTCTTCTCACATTTTATTATTATATCACAGCATCGCATCTAAACAAAGAAAAAAAGCGGTCGTCGCTTTTAGCAACCACCGCTTATTATATCTTATCTTTGATCAATTGGAACATAGTCTTTATGAGGGCTAACACTCTTATACGCAGGACGTATAATCTTGCCTGCATTAATCAACTCTTCTAGACGATGCGCGCTCCAACCTGAAATTCTTGCGATTGCAAAGATTGGAGTATATAATTCCATAGGAAGATCTAACATCCGATAAACAAATCCACTATAGAAGTCAACATTAGCACTAACTCCCTTGTAAATCTTACGTTCTTTCGCAATTACTTCTGGGGATAATTTTTCTACTAATGAGTATAGTGCAAATTCCTCCTTAAGCCCTTTTTCCTCAGACAATCGTTCAACATAAGAACGAAATACCGTAGCTCTTGGATCTGAAATCGAATATACAGCATGCCCCATTCCATAGATTAATCCAGCATTATCAAACGCCTTTTTGTTGAGTAGGTCAGTTAAGTACTGTCGAACTTCCTCCTCATCCGTCCAGCTATTCAGTTTCTGTTTCATATCTTCAAACATTTTTACTACTTTAATATTGGCGCCACCATGTTTAGGTCCCTTTAGTGAACCAAGAGAAGCTGCCATTACTGAATACGTATCAGTACCGGAGCTGGAAACCACATGAGTTGTAAAGCTGGAGTTATTACCTCCACCATGTTCTGCATGCAATACTAAAGCAAGATCAAGAATTTTTGCTTCTAATTTTGTATATTTACTATCATTTCTTAGCAAGTGTAGAATATTTTCTGCTGTTGAAAGGTTTGGTTGTGGTGAATGAATGAACAAACTATTACCATCATGATAATGACTATAAGCCTGGTATCCATAAACAGATAATACCGGGAATAAAGCGATTAATTGTAAGCATTGACGAAGAACATTCGCTGTACTTGTATCATCAGCTTTATCATCATATGAATACAACGTTAAAACACTTCTTGCAAGCGTATTCATCATATCGTTACTAGGAGCTTTCATAATAATGTCACGTACGAAGCTAGTTGGTAGTTCCCGATATGTAGCTAATAGCGCCTCTAGCTTTGTTAACTCTTCCTTATTAGGTAGCTTTCCAAATAAAAGAAGGTAAACTGTTTCTTCAAAGCCGAATCTGTCTTCGCTAATAAATCCATCTACAATTTCTTCTACATCAACACCCTGATAATATAACTTACCCTCGCAAGGAATCAGATCACTATCTACCACAGTATAAGAACGTATCTCTGAAATCTCTGTCAGACCAGTTAATACTCCCTTACCGCTGACATCCCTAAGTCCTCTCTTAACCTCATACTTCGTGTAAAGTTCTGGGTTAATCTTAAATTTCTGATCACAAATATCCGCTAATGCTAATATTTCTTCTGTTATTTTGCTATATCGCTCTGTCATCGCATTCCTCCTTATAATAATGGTTTACGTGTGGCAGTGAAAAAATTTCATAGTCAATTTATGTTTACCCTCTTAAAATGAGGCAAAGTTAATTATGAAATTGTCTCACAGTCTCACAATTAGTATTATAACATAAAAAGACCAACTATTTCCCATGTTCATAAAAATTTTACATTTACTTCAACTTCTAGGAATTATAATTACCAAGTGTGGCCACCATAACTGCCTTAATTGTATGCATTCGATTTTCAGCCTCGTCAAAAATTATATCGGCATACTTTTCAAACATTTCTTCTGTTACTTCATATCCTTTTACCGCAGGAAGGCAGTGTAATAGAATACTATTCTCGTTTCCTATTAGACTAACTAACTGCTTATTAACCTGATATGGCTGCAGTATTTCAATTCTTTCTTTTGCCTTATCTTCTTCACCCATTGAACACCACACATCGGTATATATAATATCATTATCTTTTACTGCTTCAATCTGATCTGTAATAAATATTGATGATCCTGATTCGTTTGCATACTCTTTACACACATTAACCAGTGCCTCATTAGGCCATAAACTTTTTGGGGCCAAAATTGTACAATTTACTCCTAATTTACTACAACCTATCATCAAACTATTCCCCATATTATTTCTACCATCACCAACAAAAACTAGATTTAATCCTTTCACCTTCCCGAACTGTTCGCGAATAGTAAGCATATCTGCAAGAATTTGCGTTGGGTGATATTCATCTGTTAATCCATTCCATACAGGAACCTTACTATACTTAGCTAATTTCTCGACATTGTCTTGCGAAAATCCCCTAAACTCTATTCCATCGAACATTCTTCCGAGTACACGTGCGGTATCCTCAACGCTTTCCTTAACTCCAAGTTGAATATCTCCCTTACCAAGATACTCTGGAAATGCTCCTTCGTCATTGCATGCTACAGTAAACGCACATCTCGTACGAGTGGATGGTTTTTCAAAGATTAACGCAATATTTTTTCCATTTAGGCTGTTTCCCGAAGCCCCCTGCTTCTTTTTTGCTTTCAACTCCGCAGCCAAATCAAGTAAATAAATGATCTCTTCAGTTGTATAATCCTTCAGTGTTAAAAAACTTCTTCCTTTTAAATTCATATAGACACTTCCCTTCTATCTCGCTTAGAGCTCAATATTATATACTCTGTATTAATGTATAATATGTATATTTATAATATATGTGTGATAATTTATACATTACTATCATTTCTTTTTTCTGTCAAGTCCTATCAAATAAGTATTAGCAGATTTTTGTATTATATTAGTTTCTTACTATTAGTTACCTTGATTTGCTAATGACAATCATAATATTTTATAACAGAATATCGCCCCTAACAATCTGCTAGGAGCGATATCCTCAAGTGAAGCTATCTAATTAGAAGTTGGCGAATTTAAAAAACATAAAAAACTTTCAGTACACTTTTTTTATTTCTTAAGTGATTACTCTATACTGGCAGAAGTATTATTGTGTAAAATGCATTACTTTTATATACCTATTGTAATCTTTTTATTGCAAAATATCAAGCATTTTTTCTAACTAATTTACCATATTTCTTCTCATTTTTATTAAAATACTATAATAATGGTTGTTTATAACAATTTTATCCAGATTAAATCAGAAATTATGATAGTTTTTAGAGAAATACACTTGTTTCTAGTTGTGCGCTACCTTGCATTTATCGTACGATATAATAAGTGTTTTGCAACACTTACTCACACATTTTGCACCACGAAATACAAAAAGGAGCAAATGACTTATAAATTTATTATAAGCCATTTGCTCTCTTATTATTTCATAGTCCATATACCAGAATACTATTTAATTTTCTTTTCCAACTTCAGTAAATGCTTTTACCATACCAGCTAATCCTTGGATCTCACTAGGTATAATAATCTTGGTAGCTTTTCCGTCAGCAGCTTTTGCAAATGCTTCTAAACTCTTTAACTGTATTACCTGTCCGGATGGTGCAGCTTCATTTAAAAACTTTATTCCATCTGCAGTTGCCTTCTGTACGATCATAATTGCTTCTGCTTGACCTTCCGCTTCACGAATGGTTGCTTCTTTTTTCGCTTCAGCACGTAGAATCGCAGCTTCTTTTTCTGCTTCTGCATCTAAGATTGAGGACTGTTTTTTACCTTCTGCTACAAGTATTGTAGATTTCTTTTCACCTTCTGCAATCAAAATAGATTGTCTTCGTTCACGTTCTGCCTTCATCTGTTTTTCCATTGCATCCTGTATCGCAGCTGGTGGTATTATGTTTTTAAGTTCAACTCGGTTTACTTTAATTCCCCATGGGTCTGTTGCAACATCTAACGAAACTCTCATTTTCGTGTTAATAATTTCTCTTGAAGTTAAGGTCTCGTCAAGTTCCAAATCACCAATTATATTCCGAAGTGTTGTTGCTGTTAGGTTTTCAATTGCCATAATAGGATTTTCTACCCCATATGCAAAAAGCTTAGGATCGGTAATCTGAAAGAATACTACTGTATCAATTTTCATCGTAACATTATCTTTTGTGATTACTGGCTGTGGAGCAAAATCAACTACCTGCTCTTTCAATATTACTCGTCTTGCCACACGGTCAATGAGCGGCGCTTTAAGATGTAACCCTACGCCCCATGATGCCTGATAACCTCCTAGACGTTCTACAACAAATGCCTGTGCTTGTGGTACTACTTTGATACAAGTTGCAAATAAAAGTAAAATTACTGCTAAAAATACAATCACTATGATTGATAATGGATCTACTGGCATATATTTTCCCTCCTATTTTAATTTTACAATTAGTTTAACACCACTGATTTTTTCTATTACAACAATTGTATTAATATCGATTGTTGTAACTGTTTCCTCTGGTGATATTCTTGCGGACCACTCCTGTCCATTGACAATTACACTTCCAGTACCATTGAGATTGTTGATTTTTTCTACCACCCTTGCTTCTTTTCCCATTAGACTATCTACATTGGTCGCTTCTCTATTTTTATTCAGATACCGCATCGCAAATGGTCTAGTAAAAATAAGAAGCACTAAGGAAACGACAACAAAGAGGGCGATTTGTATCGGTGTCGGTGCACCAATCAGTGCCGCTAGAAAAGCAACTAAGGATCCACCGGCAAACCAGATTGTTGTTAGCCCCAAGGTGATAATCTCGATAAAAATCAGGATACATAACAGGATAAGCCAATAAATTGAATCCATAGAGATCTCCTCTTTTCCTTTTTATTATAATTCTATCATACTTCACACCTATACATTAAGCAAGCGGTTACCCCTAAGAATAACCGCTTTTTGCCAACACTATATGCTTTTATAATTGTTTCTTGAGTAATTTCTAATCAAATTTTAATCTTCCACTACTTTAAGTTCTTCGTCTGATACTTTTTTCATTTTTCTGCGGTTTAGTATATCATACATTACCGGAACAACAAATAATGTCATGAAGGTTGCGTAGGTAAGTCCACCAATAGTAACAATTGCAATCGACTGAACCATATCTGCTCCATTTCCCATTCCCATTGCCATCGTTGATAATCCTAAGATGGTGGTAAGTGCTGTCATCAAAATTGGGCGCATACGTGTTTTACCCGCTTCAATAATCGCTTCCTTCTTACCCATGCCATCAAGGCGTAACAAATTGATATAATCTACTAAAACAATACCATTATTAACAACAATTCCGGCAAGCATTACAAAACCAATCATTGCAATTACACTTAGTTCAAATCCAGTAAGAAACAATGCCAGGAATCCTCCGGTAAAAGCAAGAGGTATTGTAAATAATACGATAAATGGCGATAATAAACTTTGGAACTGTGCCACCATGATCAGGTAGATAAACAATATACCCAGTAATATCATTTTGACTAATTGACTCATCGATTCTGTAATGGTCTCATTTTCACCACCATAGACTAATTCGTAACCAGCTGGCGCCTCATAATCTTCTAATGCTGATTCAACATTTTGAGAAACAAGACCAATATTATAGCCATCTTTTAACTTTGCACTTACGGTCAGATATCTTTGTTGACCTTCACGTGAAATACTAGAAAAACCTGTTGTTTCAATAACTTCAGCTATATCAGAAACTTTTACATCTTCTTTTTTGCCTTCTTTATTCGTAATTTCAAACGTGAAGTTTCGAATCATATCTAGTGATAACTCTTCACTACCTTCTGTTACTAATACAACTGGATAAGAGGTGCCATCCACTTTTGATAATGAAGTAGCCTGTTTTTCTGCAGCCATAGCTGATTGAACTTGCATATAAGCCTGCGCAACGGTTAATCCTTTAAGCATTGCTTTTTCTTTATTAACTACAATACGTAACTCAGGAGCTGGATTAGAAATTCCATTAGAAACTTCTGTCGTACCCTCAACACCTGTTACAATATCAGCTACCTCTGTAGCTACTTTTTTAAGAGTATCTAAATCACTACCAGTTACATTAATTGCAATTCCAGAACCACCAAGTGCACTCATATCCATTGATGAACCTGATGCAGTGACTTCAGCCTCTAAATCACTACAACTTTCCTCAATAAGTGTTGCCACTTCCTTAGAGCTCATTTTCTTATCTTCTTTTAATACTACGTAAAATTGTACATTTTTGCTTTCACCAGCACCTGAAGAGCTATTATTAAACATAGCCATAATTCCACTTCCGCCAGTCATTGCACCTACTTTATCAACATCCTCTATTTTTACGATTCGCGATTGCACTTCATCAGCCATCGCTTTAGTATCTTCAAATAAAGCATCGTTAGGCATTTCCATGGTAACATTTATTTGTGGACTGTCCATTTCAGGCATAAATCCTGTACCTTGGCTTAATGCACCAAATACGCTTAAGATAAGAATAGCAATCGATGCAATTAAAACAACGGCTTTATACCGCAACGCTCTTGTAAGAATTCTTGCATAAAACTCACAAAATCTATCAAAACGTTTGTAGTCTTTATCTATCGTCTTTTTAAGTAATCCCGCAGACATCATTGGCACTAAAGTCAATGCTATGATAAGACTGGCTCCTAATGAATAAGCAATGGTTAATGCCATATCCGTAAAGAGCTGTCTTGTAATACCTTGCACAAAAACAATTGGAAGGAATACGCAAACCGTCGTTAATGTTGATGCAGTAATTGCTCCAGCTACCTGGATAGAACCACTAACTGCTGCTTTAACTGCACTATATCCTTTTTTACGTAAGCGGTATATATTTTCAATTACTACAACTGAGTTATCTACTAACATACCAACACCAACTGCAAGACCAGATAGCGAGATAACATTAAGGGTAACACCACTAAAATACATCAACACGATTGCAAACATTACACTGATTGGAATAGAGCAGGTAATTATAAATGTTGGTTTCAAATCCCATAAGAAAAGGAATAAAATAATAATGGCAAGAATTCCGCCCATCAACAAGTTATCTAATACTGAATCTACTACCATATCAATATAAAGCCCTTGATCCATCAGATAAGTAGCACCCAATTTATCATTATTCTCTTTCAGACTATCGAATCTTGCCTGAATTCTCTTACTCACTTCAGCCGTTGCATAATTATTTTGCTTTTGAATTGAAAGAATGACTGCATTATTTCCATTTACTTTTGCATAAACTTTATCGCTGTTATCCACTAAAAATACATCAGCAACATCATTTAAAGTGATTGGTTCAATTCCTTCCATCCCTAAATCAAATAGAACTAATGAACTAATCTCTTCCTGTGATTTAAATTTATCCCCAACCCGAACAAGATAATCTATGCCTTCTTCTGTTATATATCCTGCTGGCATCTGGAAGTTTTGTGCTGTTAATATATTTTTAATCATATCTGCTGTTATCATTTTATTGATATCTGCTTGATTAATTGCATCTTCTTTCTGTTTGTCAAAACCTTCTGTCTGCTCATTCAAAGTCTTTTCTCCTGAATTAAGCTGACCAGTTGCCTCTTCTAATTGATTACCAATTTCGTTTTTTTGTTTGTTTAACTCAATTTCCTTAGCATCTAACTGCTTTTTACTTGCCTCTAATTTTTTTCTGGCTGCAACTAACTGTGGCTTTGCATCTTCGATTGCTTTTTCACCATCTTTGATTGCTTTTTTCGCTGCTGGAAGTTCCTTTTCTCCTGTCGTAACAAGCGTACGCATATCACTAATTTTAGTTAATCCGTCTTCAATTGCAGTTTTACCAGACTGTGCTGTTTCTATCTGTTTATTTAAATCACTAATAGTTTTCTTAACAGTCTCAAGTGTCTTATTCAGTCCATTAACAATTGCAGTTTTCTCAAAATCAGAAAGTGCCGGATTATTTTGAGTCTCAAGAATCTTTGTTTCCAGATTCACCTTAGTAGCAATTGCTTCAACTCTTCCATTCTCCATCGCTAGCAAACCATCAGTTACTTCCTTAAGCTGTTTTTTTAGCTCAGCTTCTTGCGCTTTTGTTTCTTCAGAATTTAGTTGTTTTTTAGCTGATGCTAATTCTGTCTCCTTTTTTTGCAGTTCTGCTTTACCTGATTTTAATTCTGCTTCCTTTTGCGCAAGTTCCGATTCTTTAGAAGATAATTCTATATCGGCTTTTAGAATTTGATTTCTAGCTTCGGTAATTCCCTGTTGACCAGTAATCATACCAATATTGAATTCATCAAGCTGTGTTTTAAGATCCTCTTTACCAGATTCGATTTCTTCCTTAGCCTTATCAATTTCGTCTTTTGCATCCTCCATCTTATCGTTTATGGATGCAATGATTTTATCATTAACCTTATCAATCTTATCCTTATTAATAATTACATTAATCTTTTCCTCAAGCATCCCCATCGTATCGATGCTTGCAACACCTTCAATACTTTCAATACTAGGTATTACTTTCTGATCCACATAATTAGAGATTTCGTTGATTTCCATTCCCTCAACATCTACCGCTGCTACCATAACAGGAAGCATATCTGGATTCAATTTCATGATTGTCGAACTACCAATTTCCTCGGTAAACTGACTACTAACCTGGTCAAGACTTTCTCTCATGTCAATTGAGGCAGCGTTCATATCCGCCGTTTCAACAAACTCCAATATAACAATAGATACATTCTCACGGCTTACCGATGAAACCGTACTTATGTTATTTACTGTGGCCATTGCCTGTTCAATTGGTCTAGAAACGGATTGTTCCACTTCTTCAGGGCTGGCACCAACATATGGTGTCACCACAACCGCATATGGCAAATTAATACTTGGTAATAAATCCGTTGTCATTTCTGTGAAAGCAACGTAACCCAATACGATAATAAGCACTACCGCCACCACTACGGTATATGGCTTTCTTACACTAGCTTTTGATAACATAACATTTCCTCCACCAATTTTTTTAAGTACTTATTATAGTACCTAACTATTCATACATATATTAGTTCTTATTTTACTTGTAATAATTATTTCCCTATTTTTTCATCTAAAACAGAAGTCTGACAAGTCTTTTACCACATTAATACTTAATCAAGTTAAGTATTATTCTGCAAAAAAATAATACCATTACCAAGTAAACTATAAGCAATTATAAAAAAGTGCCCTACGAATGTCAATGAATACATTCTTAAATTTATATAAAAAAGAATATCGCTTACATAAGCATGAGTTTCGCTAGCGAAACTCATGCGCTGACGCGCTGTCACGATAATGACAAACTTCCATATGCGCGTCATGTGCATCCTCGCGGAGCGTTTTTTATGATATAGGAAATTAGCAATTTCCTATATCATAAAAATGCTTTCCAAAAACCTGTTTTGGAAAGCACTCTATACATTTATTTATTTGTTTATGAGACGTCTCTGCCTTGCTACTTCAAATGCTAATATAGAAGTAGCCATAGCTGCATTTAACGACTCTACTTTTCCAAGCATTGGAATAATCACATAATCATCCGCCATTTTAGCAGTTTCTTCAGTCAGTCCATTGGCTTCATTACCAATTAGAAAGCCACATCCTTTTGTATAATCCATCTCCTCATAGTTTACAGTTGCCTTAAGATGAGCAGCATACAGTCTTATGCCTCGCTTCTTAATCTCTGTAATCGTTTGATACAAACTCTCTGTGTAGAGAAATGGTACACGAAAGATAGAGCCCATTGTTGACCTAACTACTTTCGGATTATATATATCCACACACTCTTTACTTAGAATTACACCATTTACCCCTGCACCTTCTGCTGTACGTAAAATAGTACCTAAGTTACCGGGATCACGTATATTCTCGAGTAATATAAGACATGATTCCTTCGAACCAACTACTTCTTCAAAGGAATACACGGGCATGGATACTAGGGCCAATATTCCCTGAGGACTAACGGTATCAGTCATAGCTTTCATTACTTGTTCACTTACAACCTCCACCGGCACCTCTTTAAGAAACGAGGGTTCCTTACTCATAAGTTCCTGATAAAAAGAATCCACTATATAGACCTCCTGAACACGAAGCGATAGAGCTTCCCGAACCATTTTGATCCCCTCTACGAGGAATACGCCCTTTTCTTCACGAAGTTTAGGTTTCTTCATCAAAGAAATTATATTTTTTACTTTTTGATTGGCTGTGCTAGTAATCATATTCTTCTTATTCCATATTCTTCTTATTCCATATTCTACTTATTCCATATTTGCTAATTTATTCAGAATATCATTTTTCCCAATCATAATCAGAACATCATCTTTATCTAACTTCTGATCTGCATCTGGATTGATATTCAGTTCATTTTTATGTTTAATTCCGATTACATTAACCTTATACTTTGCACGCAAATTAAGCTCTGCGATACTATGGGAATCCCAAGCGGTTGGAACATCGATTTCCATCATACTAGTCGTCGATGATAGTTCAATCGCATTAAACAGATTACCCATCATTAGGTTGTGCGCAATACGAATACCAGTTTCTTTTTCCGGAAAAACAACTGTATCTGCGCCCACTTTTTTTAACACTTTTGCATGAATTTCATTTTGCGCTTTCGCTAAAACAAATGGAATTCCAAGCTCTTTCACAAGAATAGTAATCATAACACTAGCCTCAAGATTCTCACCAATTGCTACAATTGCTCCATCAAAATTACTAATGCCAAGAGTTTCAATCATTTCCGAATCACAAACATCAGCTTTCACCGCAAAGGTTACGATATCTGCCATTTCTTGAATTTTATCTTCATCATTATCTACAACAAGAACTTCACAACCGCTTTCTGCTAAAGTAGTTGCAACGCTTCGTCCAAATCGTCCTAAACCAAATACAACAAACTCTTTTCTTTGCATACCCAAACCCTTTCTATCCTACCAAAATCTTATCTGTAGGCAATTTACGTCCATTTATTTTTTTACGGCTGTTAAACGCTAGCATCATAGTAATCGGTCCAATTCTTCCAAGATACATTGTAATTATTATAATTAACTTACCGATGTTATTAAGACTTCCCGTGAAGCCTCTGGATAAACCTACTGTACCAATAGCAGATGTAGATTCAAAAATCACATCTAAAAACGGCGCCTTTTGAGCTATGCTTAATGCAAACATTGAGGTAAATAATACAATTAAGCTGACACCAAACACTGCAACACTCTTTTTAACAAAGGAATCCGTAATTTTACGATTAAACATCTCCACATCTTGTCGATTCTTAATACTTGACCACACTGACATTAAGATTACAACTGCTGTTACTGTTTTGATTCCACCGGCGGTACCAGATGGAGAGCCCCCGATAAACATTAATATAATAAACAAAAAGTTCGAGGAATCAGTGAAGTTTTTCTGTGGGATTGTTTCAAACCCTGCCGTTCTTGTTGTTACGGATTGAAATGTTGAAGCCATCATTTTTTCACCGACATTTAGGTTTCCTATAGAATTAGGATTATTGTATTCCAATAAAAAGACCGCTATCGCCCCACCAACAATCAAGATTGCAGTCATCGTAAGTGCAACTTTTGTATGAAGTTCCATCTTACGAAAAATTGTTCTAAGTTTTACTTTTTCTTTAAACTTCATCTTAGTAAGTCTAAGGATATCCCACCATACTGGGAACCCAATACCACCAATAATAATAAGCATCATCGTATTAATATTAATCAATGGATTGGTTACATAGGGAACCAGGCTATTAACACCTATAACATCCATTCCCGCGTTACAAAAAGCAGAGACAGAATTAAAGATTGCACATCCTATTCCTTTAATGAATCCATACTCCGGAACAAATTGAATTGCATAAAAGAATGCACCGATTGCTTCGATTAACAATGTTCCTTTTAATATTTTTATAGTTAGTCTTACCAAGCCTCTAAGTGTATCCAAGTTATAAGCATCTTGTATTAACATACGTTCTTTTAATGTAATACGCTTACGTAATATCAAAAGTAACGATGTCGTAAAGGTTACAATGCCAAGTCCGCCAAACTGGATTAGTATTAAAATGACTATTTTACCAAATAGGCTCCAGTGAGTTGCTGTTGTTACGGTAACTAATCCCGTTACACATGTAGCAGACGTTGAGGTAAATAATGCATCTATTATATTTGTTGCCTTGCCCTCTGCTGATGAAATGGGCAATGAAAGTAACAGCGCACCAAGTATTATAGCTGCCAAAAAACCGAATACAATCATTTGTGTTGTGGTAATTTCATGTTTCTTACGCAAACAGGTTCATCCCCCTTAAGGTTTATGTTTTAGTCCTGATTCATATTAGCCAACTTTGCTGCTTGATCCGCAGCAATCAAACTGTCAATAATTTCATAAATGTCGCCATCCATGATACTATCTAATCGATGCAAAGTCAACTTAATTCTATGATCAGTTACACGTCCTTGAGGAAAATTATACGTACGGATTTTTTCTGAACGGTCTCCAGTACCCACCTGACTTTTGCGTTCTTTTGCTTCAGCACTTTGCGCCTTTTCAAGCTCCATATCATATAAACGAGTACGAAGTACCTTTATCGCTTTATCCTTATTTTTGAGCTGTGATTTTTCATCCTGGCAAGAAATTACAATGCCAGTTGGAATGTGTGTTAAACGCACAGCAGAGTCAGTAGTATTTACACTCTGTCCTCCATTGCCTGATGAACGAAACACATCAAACTTACAATCATTTAAATCAATCTGAACATCAACTTCCTCAGCTTCCGGCATAATTGCTACCGTTACAGTAGAAGTATGAATACGTCCACCAGATTCTGTTACCGGTACACGTTGTACGCGGTGAACACCGCTTTCATACTTTAATTTAGAATAGGCACCGCTACCATTGATCATAAAGATAACTTCTTTAAATCCACCAATACCATTTTCATTGATACTCATCATATCTACTTTCCAACGGTTTCTTTCGGCATATCTACTATAGACACGATATAATTCTGCGGCAAATAAAGCAGCCTCATCACCACCTGCACCCGCACGTATTTCTACAATAACGTTTTTCTCGTCATTAGGGTCTTTTGGTAACAACAATATCTTCATCTTATTTTCCAACTCAACAACACGATCTTTACAATCATTTAATTCTTCTTTTGCAAGTTCTCTCATTTCATCATCTGATTCTTCTTCAATCATCTTCAGACTATCTTCAATCCCTTGTTTCGTCGCTTTATATTCCTGATATGCCTCTACGATTTCCTGTAAATCATTCTGTTCCTTCATTAATTTACGAAATCTTGCCTGGTCATTGACTACCGTAGGCTCATTTAATTCATCTACAATTTCTTGAAAACGAATTACCAAGTCCTCTAACTTGTCAAACATGTTATCTATCCTCCAAAACTAAGTTACGTCTGCCAGATACTACCCGGCCAAACTCACATAAATCTTTAATTATTACTACATCAACATATCCATGCTCTTCCATCAGCTGCTTCACTGCTGCTCCCTGATCATGGCCTACTTCAAACAGTAACCGGCCATCTTGATTTAAAAATTTATCGGCCTCATTTACTATTCTACGATAAAAATACAACCCATCTTCTAATCCGTCAAGTGCCAATATTGGTTCATGCAATCTCACCTCAGGTTCTAGGGTAAGAATTACTTCCGACGGAATATATGGAGGATTGGATACAATCAAATCATATTTTTCTGTTACCCTCGTAAATAAATCACTTTGAATGAACTTAACTGATGCTTCTAATCTTCTTGCATTCTCTCTAGCTACCTCTAAAGCTTTCAAAGAAATATCGAGTCCAACTGCACGTTTTAATGGTACCGTTTTTGCCAGACTGATAATAATGCAACCAGACCCAGTACAAACATCTAGTACCGACTGATTCTTTGCATACTTGATTGCCTCTTCTACTAAAAGTTCAGTATCTTGCCTAGGAATTAGAACGTGTTCATTTACGTAAAAATCTAACCCATAAAAGCCTCGAGTATTGGTAATATGCTCAAGCGGAATCCTACTTGCCCGCTGCCTTAAGAGTTTCTGATACCTTTTATAATCCTCTGCGGCTATGGTCTGCTTTGGATTCATATAATAAGTGACACGAGTAATCCCAAAACAATACTCCATTAACCGCCAGGCATTAATCTCAGCTTCCTCAATTGCTGCTTCGCTAAGATAGTTACATCCTTCTTTTAATGTTTGTTCTAAGGTTATCATGTCACTTACCTCATTTATTTTATTATCTGTGTTTGGTCTCAAAATATTTATCAAGAGCCTTTAAAATTTCATCATCCTCTTCCGGCTCCACAAAGCCATCTTCTGTTACTTTTGTGGCGGCAGACTCTTCAATCGCCTTAGCAATAAGCTCATCTGCTTCTTTAATCCGGCTTTCTTTTGGAAGCTCCTCGACTCTTTTCTCCTCTATAAACTCTCGCCAGTCAAAGACTGCCTGCACAGAAGCAATCGCAACTTCAATCATATCATCTGTAGGTTCTTTTGTTGTTAAACCTTGCATCCACATACCCGGTTTACTTAAAAACTCAACAAACTTATTTTCCGTTCGTCCTGCTAGCTTGATAAACTCGTATGAAATACCCGCAATAACAGGCACTAACACAAGTCGAGTCAATGTTTTCAATATAATACTATCAAACCTAATTAATATAAAGAAAATACTACTGATACAAATAACAATTAACATAAAACTAGTGCCACATCGCTTATGAAAACGAGATTGCCATTTTACATTCTCTACCGTTAACTCATATCCATTTTCAATACAGTTTATTGATTTATGTTCTGCTCCATGATACATAAATACACGCTGAATATCATTCAGCCTGCTAATTACAAAGATGTAAATAACAAAGATAGCAATACGGATAACCCCTTCTAACACAGCAAGTAACGTATTGCTTTCAATTGTCTTTGATAATAAGCTGCTAAGCCATAATGGTAATAAAATAAAGATACCAACGGCCAGAATTACAGAAGCTGAAATAGTCAGTGCCATAAACAATCCATCTGACTTTTCTTTATTTTCCTTACTATCTTTCTTTTCTTTACTCTTTTTACTCTCTTTATTTGCTTTTGCTTTATCAGAGTGCTTTGTAGCAGTTTCTTCCTCTTCATCATAGAAACTTGCTGAATAAGTAATCGTTCTAGTTCCTATAATCATCGAATCAATAAAGCTCAAAACTCCTCTTATAATCGGAAGCTTTGTAAATGAATTTCTCGAGGCGAGCCCTCGATATATTTGCTTGTCTATTACTATTTCGTTATCAGGCTTACGAACCGCTATAGCGTATTCGTCTTTGTTTTTCATCATGACACCTTCAATGACTGCCTGCCCACCAATTCCACTTGGTTTCATACCTTCACCACTTTCCTTTAATACAACTATTGATATCATTCTACCTTATTTTTACGTATTTATCTACTGCCAAATGAGGATAAAATGATATTTTAATAATTCTAGAAAGATGCGATAAGCGAAAAAAAGGCTGAGATTCTAACAACCTCAACCTCGTTTCCTTATTAGTCTTGTTTTAAACCGTATTTACGGTTGAACTTATCAATTGCACCACGAGCTGCAGCAGCTTTCTGCTGGCCAGTGTAAAATGGATGACACTTAGAACAGATTTCTACGTGGATATCGCCTTTAGTTGAACCTGTTACGAATTCATTACCACAGTTACAAGCAACTTTGGCTTGTGAATATTTAGGATGGATACCTTCTCTCATGTTTTCACCTCTTTACAAAAGTAATCATATAAAAATTGACTTTTGTCAATCTCATTTATCTTTTAAACAGCTTTCTAATTATAACATAGCTATTATATGTTTGCAAGTCTAAATTCTTGCGTTTTATACACAGTTTTTGGATGACTATTATTATGTTGCCATATCTGCCTATCTTTATTCATAACTGTCGTACTTTTCTCTTACAGCAAAAATAAGTCATGACAATATCTCTTTAATAATAATATCATCGATTATACCAGCTTTGTCTTTTTTATCGTTTCTATGAACTCTTGATTGTTTTTTGTTCGTTGAAACAATTCAATGATTCGTTCTACCGCTTCGTCCGACTTCATTCCACTAAGAGCACGTCTCATAAGATAAGTTGCTTCCATCTCTGTACTACTTAGAAGAAGATCATCTCTTCTTGTACTTGACTTAGGTAAGTCTATCGCTGGAAAGATTCTTTTTTCCGAAAGACTTCTATCTAGCACTAGCTCCATATTACCGGTGCCTTTAAATTCCTCAAAAACAACATCATCCATACGGCTTCCAGTATCAACTAATGCAGTTGCCAGAATTGTTAAACTTCCGCCTTCTCGCATATTGCGGGCTGCACCAAAGAATTTCTTTGGCATATGAAGCGCTGCGGGATCTAGTCCACCAGATAATGTTCTACCACTTGCCTGTACCGTCAGATTATAGGCTCTTGCAAGACGTGTAATGCTGTCGAGTAAAATAATAACATCCTTTTTATGCTCCACCAATCGCTTGGCACGCTCAATTACCATTTCAGAAACCCGTTTATGATTTTCTGGCAACTCATCAAAAGTAGAATAAATCACCTCAACGTTATTACCTTCGATGGATTCCTTAATATCCGTAACTTCCTCTGGACGTTCGTCTATTAACAGAATAAGTAAATTCATTTCTGGATGATTCTTGGTAATTGCTTTGGCAACTTGTTTTAATAAGGTCGTTTTTCCTGTCTTAGGCTGGCTGACAATCATACCTCTCTGTCCTTTACCAATTGGAGAGATCAAATCCATCATTCTCATGGACAAACTTGCACCTGGTGTTTCTAATCGAATTCTTCTATTTGGAAATATCGGTGTCAAGTCTTCAAACTTCTTCCTTCTTGCAGCTTCCCCTGGATTAAATCCATTCACGCTTTTTACATACAGCAAGGCACCAAATTTTTCGTTTTGGTTTTTTACTCGGATATTACCACAGACGATATCTCCAGTTTTTAAGTTAAACCTACGGATCTGAGCCGGAGAAACATACACATCATTTTCTCCCGGAAGATAATTATCACAACGAATAAAACCATATCCATCAGGAAGAACTTCCAAAATACCTTCCTTAATGACTCCACTATCCAATTGTTCTAGCTCAGAGTTCACATTTGGCTTTCTCACCACTTCATTTTCCGTAACGGCGCTACTTTGCTTCGGTATTTTTTCTACTGTCTTTTCTTCAATTTTCACTTCTGTTTTCACTTCTGTTTTCATTTCAGTTTTTTCTTCTGGCTGTGATTCTTCTTTGATAATAGAAATTGTCTTAAAACCCTCCGGCTTTTCGCTCTCCTGGTTCTCCTTCATTAACATATCAATCAGTTCTTGTTTACGAAGAGTGGAGATATTTCTTAATCCTTTTTCCTTAGCAAGTTCTTTCAATGCCGTTAAGGGCATTTTTTCCAATTCACTAATCATGCTGACTCCTTTTATCTTTAATAGATATTATTTGGCATTTCTTATATATCATACAAATCATGTTCTCATTATTTGGGGTACTTCAGAGAAATTTAACCTGATAGAGTGCAAATGAACTTTCTTAGAAAAGTAGAAAGTATATTAGATAAAATCTGCTATCTTCTATTATAAACCTAAATAACGTAATTGCAAAGTGCTTTTTTACTGCAAAGTGTAACTTGATTTACATTAATTCGAATGGTATTATTACTTTAGCTTATATGTCAAATACTAATGTGTTTCGTTTACTTCTAAAGGAAGGTTAATAATATGGAAAGATCGGGTGAAATTATGACAACTAATGAAAAAGCATTATTGTTACACGAAAAATGGAACGGTAAAATTAATACTACTTCTAAATGTACAGTGGCTTCAAGAGAAGATCTCTCACTTGCTTACACTCCTGGTGTTGCTGAACCTTGTAAGGAAATAGCAAAAAATAAAGAAGAAGCTTATCGCTACACAATTAAGGCAAATACTGTCGCAGTAATTAGCGATGGTAGCGCTGTTCTCGGCCTTGGCAACATTGGCCCTTTTGCTGCTATGCCAGTAATGGAAGGAAAAGCAGTGTTATTTAAGGAATTTGGTAATGTCAATGCATTTCCTATTTGTCTTGATACTCAAGATACAGAAGAAATTATCCGTACTGTTGCTGCTATCGCTCCAGGCTTTGGAGGAATTAATCTTGAGGACATTAGCGCACCTCGTTGTTTTGAAATCGAAACTCGTTTACAGCAAATGCTAGACATCCCAGTCTTTCATGATGACCAGCATGGTACTGCCATTGTCGTGTTAGCCGGAATTATTAACAGCTTAAAAATAGTCGGCAAGCAAAAAGAGAATTGTCGAGTTATTGTGAATGGAGCTGGCTCTGCAGGAATAGCCATTACTAAATTATTATTAAGCTATGGCTTTACCAATGTTACAATGTGTGACAAAGTGGGTATACTCTCTAAAGAATCAAAAGATTTGAACTGGATGCAACAAAGCATGATGGAAGTTACTAATCCCGAACATCTTACTGGATCTTTGGCAGATGCATTACGTGGTGCTGACATATTTGTTGGTGTTAGTGCTCCAAATATAGTAACAGCACAGATGGTTTCTTCGATGAACAAAGACTCTATTCTATTTGCCATGGCTAATCCAGTCCCTGAAATAATGCCGGATGTTGCAAAAGCCGCTGGTGCTCGTATTGTAGGTACAGGTAGGTCTGATTTCCCGAATCAGGTCAACAACGTAGTGGCATTTCCAGGAATTTTTAAAGGAGCTTTAGAAGGTCGTGCAAAACAAATTACTGAGGAAATGAAGCTTGCTGCTGCACTTGCAATTGCTAGTCTAGTTTCTGATGACGAGTTAAATGAAGAGAATATAATGCCAGAAGCCTTTGACCCACGCGTTGCTTTAGTGGTGGCTGATGCGGTTAAGGCACATATCCGATAGAAAGAGGTATTTTTTTGAGTAGAACGCAGTACTCGGGTGATAAACCTTACTATTCCTTAAATGAATATTTACGATCAATATACGGAGAAAAAGTATATAAAGTATCGCTAGATGCGGGCATGACTTGTCCAACAAGAGACGGTACAATAGGCTATGGTGGTTGTACCTTCTGTAGCAACGAGGGTTCCGGCGATTTTGCTGCAGATCGCAAGTTGTCAATAACTGAGCAAATCAATTATGCAATAGACGGTAGAAGAAATAGCAACCAAAGCAAGGTTATCAGCGACAAGTTCATTGCTTACTTTCAAGCCTTTACTAATACTTACGCTCCCATCGGTTATTTACGAAGAATATTTTTCGAAGCTATTGGGCATCAGAATATCGTTGGTCTTTCCATTGGAACAAGGCCAGATTGCCTGGGAGAAGAGGTACTAAATCTGCTTGAAGAACTGAACCAGATCAAACCGATATGGATTGAACTCGGATTACAGACAATTCATGATAGAACAGCCAATCATTTTCATCGTGGCTATGACCTTTCCTGTTTTAACTGTGCTGTTGAACATCTT
The DNA here is from genome assembly GCA_023434365.1 of Bacillota bacterium. Taxonomy (GTDB): domain Bacteria; phylum Bacillota; class Clostridia; order Lachnospirales; family Lachnospiraceae; genus KM106-2. The sequence continues at coordinate 51,875 of JAEYSV010000028.1, forward strand.
GTGAAAAGAAAATTAGACATTATAGTTCATATGATTCTAGGACTACCAGGCGAGACAAAGGCTATGATGTTAGAGAGCATAGACTACGTTAGTAGAATGCCGATTAACGGAATGAAGCTTCACCTACTTCATATACTAAAAAATACTGTTATGGCAGAAGAGTTGAATGATCTTCACATTATGACTATGGAAGAATATATAGAGCTTGTTATTGAATGTCTTGAACATATTCCACAACATATTGTAATCCATCGACTTACCGGAGATGGGCCAAAGGACCTTCTTCTGGCCCCTTTATGGAGTAAAAACAAACGTAATGTGCTCAATTCAATCCATAAAAAAATGCGTGAACTTGACTCCTGGCAAGGAAAAAATTACAGGGAGGTGTAACAATGCAAAATGATGCGTTAACATTATATAAACTAATAATTCTCTTTATCTTAAATAAAGTTGATTTTCCACTTACTAATTCTCAGTTAAGCGACTTTATTCTGGAAAAAGAATACACGAACTATTTTAATATTCAACAAGCAATATCCGAACTTTCCTCACAGGATTTAGTTACGGTAACTACTGTTCGTCATAGTTCACATTATCGAATTAGTGAATCAGGAAAAGAAACCTTACACTTTTTTGAGAATAAAATCTCTGATGTGATAAAAAATGAAATTATGGAATTTTTACGCAAGAATAAATACGCCTTACGAGAAGAAGTATCTAATTTGGCTGATTACTATGAAGAAAAGCCCGACGAATATGTAGTTCGATGTCAGGTAAAAGAACAAGGAAGCAACATTATAGAATTAAGTTTAATAGTTCCAACAGAAGATGCTGCAGTAACGATATGCAACAATTGGCGTAAGAAGAGCCAGGAAGTCTATAGCACTTTGATTTCGACATTATTAAATAATGAGTAACTTCCTTCTAACAATAATTAAACCTATGCAAAATACAACTCTGTATATCGCATAGGTTTTTTGTTTATCCACATATCATTAACTTATCGTAGTCTGGAACCTTCATACTTTTTATGCGTTTCCAAATAATAAACTACAGCTTGAAATTGCTCCTCCAAGGCTAAATTATCGATTGGAAAGTCGAGGGATATGGCCATGGTATGCAATACTCCAATATCCAGTCTATTTTTCTTTTTGCTTTCCAGCAAAATTTGAAGTTTTTCATCATAGGAATTGGCATCTAAAAAAGCGTATAAATCCGGATGAATATTATTTTTAATATCAGCATCCTTATCTTCTATATAAGGCTCATCCACTTTGCTATTTATACAATCCTCTTTATGATTGCTTTTCTTTGTCTCTAACGTTTCTCTTTCTACCAATTCAAACCGATACTTCTGCTTAACCTCTGGATATTTATTAAGATCTACCTCACTCATGAACATGGATCTTGGTCTGACATAATGCTCATACGTACCATAGAGTGCCTGATATACAACCATTTCTTCCCCTGTTTCACTATGTTTAGCTATCGCTATCACCTGATACAGCTTGTTTTTAAAATGGCGATATAACTGCCCCGGTAACAGACTTCTTTCCATCGCACCCACTCCTTCTTATTCTATTCTTCCTCATCCTCATCCTCGTCCTCAGCTAGTTCCGGGTTCATAAATACAGCATAAGAATCCATAATGTATTCCCATATTTCATCTCTTCCCTGCTTGGTTTGTGCAGAAAATGGTATAATCGGCGTTCCAGGCACCGCATTAACCCCCCGCCTAATCTGCTCTACATGCTTCTTTAATTGACTTCGATTGATTTTGTCTGCTTTTGTTGCAATAATAATTGGATTATATCCATGATACACTATCCATTCGTACATATTCTTATCATTTTCACTCGGTTCATGTCGAATATCAATAAGTAAAAACACAATTCGCAAGGTCTCTGAACCAAGCAAATATCGTTCAATTAGTTTACCCCATTTATCCTTCAATTCCCGGGATACTTTTGCATATCCATAACCGGGTAAATCCACAAAATATAACATTTCGTTAACATTATAGAAATTTATTGTTTGTGTTTTACCTGGCTGAGAAGAGGTTCTGGCATATGATTTACGGTTAATCAACGCATTAATTAAGCTTGATTTCCCTACATTAGATTTCCCTGCAAAAGCGATTTCCATTTTATCATTTACCGGAAGAACACTCGTTATTCCACAGACTGTTTCCAAATTAACTGTTTTTATATGCATTGTTTTCCTCATTTCTGGTTAATTATTTACCCTCATTCGAGACTACAGCTAAAAATACCATAGCTATTATCTGACAAATGCATTTTCAATAACTTGGTTCATCTGTTCAACGAATGTGATTCTAATTCCATCCAGTATTTCATTACTAATCTCTGTAACATCTTTTTCATTCTGCTTTGGCACAAGTACTTGGCTTATATTAGCTGTTTTAGCAGCAAGAATCTTCTCTTTTAAACCTCCAATTGGTAACACCCGTCCACGAAGTGTAATTTCTCCCGTCATAGCAATGTCTGCACGGATCTTTTTACCAGTAATAGCAGAAAGCACTGCCGTTGCCATTGTGATTCCTGCACTTGGACCATCCTTTGGCACTGCACCCTCTGGAATATGGATATGAATATCTCGTTTTTCAAAATAATCCGCTGGAATATCATACTGCTCACTTACAGATCGAATATAACTTATTCCTGCTTTTGCCGATTCCTTCATAACATCTCCAAGCTGACCAGTCAACTCCAATATTCCTTTACCTGGAACAATATTTACTTCAATCTGAAGAGTATCTCCTCCTACACTTGTCCATGCCAAGCCTCGAACGATACCTACTTCGTCTTTATTATTTCTCATATCTACCGTATACTTCTGTTTTCCAAGATACTTGGCAATATTCTTCTCAGTGATTTTTACTTGTATCATACCCTCTTCCAAGACATCTCTTGCAACTTTACGACAGATTTCTCCAATTCTTCTTTCAAGAGACCTCACTCCTGCTTCTCTTGTATATCCACTAATCATGATCATAAATGCTTTTGTTGAGATACTAAGCTGTTTTTTTGTAATGCCATTTCTCTCCATTACTTTCGATAGCAGATGTTCTTTAGCAATATGCAACTTCTCATTAGCAGTATAACTAGACACATCAATAATCTCCATACGGTCTAGCAATGGCCGTGGTATTGTCTGTAATGAATTGGCTGTTGCAATAAATAATACCTGAGATAAGTCAACTGGTAAATCAACATAATGATCCATAAATTTGCTATTTTGCTCACTATCAAGTACCTCTAAAAGAGCGCTGAACGTATCTCCTTTATAGTCATTACTTACTTTATCTATTTCATCTAATAACATTAACGGATTCTTGACACCAGCTGATTTTAATCCAGCCACCAGACGTCCTGGCATAGCACCAATATATGTGCGCCGATGTCCACGAATCTCTGCTTCATCGCGAACACCTCCCAGGCTGATACGTATATATTCTTTGTTTAGTGCTTTTGCCACACTTCGTGCAATCGATGTTTTTCCTGTCCCTGGAGGCCCTACCAGGCAAATGATTGGACTTTGTCCCTTTTTAGTCAACGTACGAACAGCCAAAAATTCAAGAACTCTTTCTTTGACTTTCTCTAATCCATAATGATCTTTATCCAATACTTTTTTCGCATTCTTCAGGTCAGTGTTATCCTTACTAACTTTATCCCAAGGCAATGACAATAACGTTTCTATATAGCCACGGATGACACTGCTTTCTGCGGAATTGCTGGAAGTGCTCTTATAACGATCTAACTCTTTTCGTATTTTTTCTTTTACAGAAACTGAAGCCAATAAAGCTTCCACCTGTTGTTCATACTGTTCAATTTCTGTTTCAAGATTGGTCTCTCCAAGTTCATCCCGAATCACTTTTAGTTGTTCACGTAATAAATATTCTTTTTGATTTTTTTCAACTTTTTCCTTAACTTTTCCTTGAAATTCTTTTTTAATTCTTGCCACTTCTATTTCCTGAGCTAGTAATACTGCTAACAACTCATATCGTTTCAAAGGATCCGTCGTTAATAACAGTTTGACTTTGTCTTGATGGGAAAATGGTAGATCCGATGCCATCTCATCAGTAAGCTCATTTATATCTTCAATCGAAACAAGCTTTTTAACAACATTTTTACCAAGACGATCATTTACACTTGCATAGACTTCAATCAAATCTCGAAAACTATATAAATAGGCTTTTTCTTCTCCTATCGTTATCTGATTATTCTCTTCCTCTTGAATTAACGAAGCTTCCCCTAATAAAAAAGGAGTTGTTTCGACAAATTCATGCAACTTAGCCCTTCTTATCGTACTAACCATTACACGGCTTATATTATTTGGTAGCTTTACAATTTGCTTTACACTCGCTATAACACCAATTTCATATAAATCATCAAGCTCAGGATCATCAATATCTGCATCCTTCTGAGTCACTAATAAAACCTTCTGGTCTTTTAACATAGCAGCCTTTACAGCCTCAATACTAATACTACGATTTATATCAAAGTGAATTAGCGAATGAGGTAATAATACTAGTCCTCGTAACGCGACTACTGGTATTTTAAAAACTTCCATTCTCCTATTTCTCCTTTATCTCTTTTATAATTCTCCTATTAGTTTCTGTCTATTTAAAAAATAATATTATAAAATCAATAACACCTAACTTCTAAGTTCTAATAATTATAATACAATAATATCTAACTTACAACAAAACCCCAAACAAAGGAGCCTGTTTTTTTCATGACATGCCAAATCAAACAGTAGCTGTCAACAAGACGTTCCTTTGCTCAGGGTTTATTATTTTTATTCCATTCCATTATTACAAAACTGCTAATTAAGCAATTTCACCACTATTCTTTTTAATGGTTTTTTTAGTTGTGATTGCTTTCTTTGGCTTATTCTCTTCTGAGCGAATTAATTCCGGCTCACCTGTTCCCTCAGCTGCGTCTTTCGTAATAACACATTTCACCACTTTAGAGTCAGAAGGAATATGGTACATTGCATCCATCATCGTTGATTCCATAATGGCACGTAGCCCTCTGGCACCTGTTTTACGTTCAAAGGATTTTTTAGCAATAGCATCGATTGCCTCCTGTTCAAACTCCAGTTCCACTCCGTCTAGTTCAAACAATTTACGATACTGCTTAATGATTGCATTCTTTGGTTCGGTGAGTATTCTTACCAACGCTTGCTCATCTAATAAATCAAGTGCAACGGTAACTGGTACACGTCCAACAAATTCAGGAATCAAACCAAATTTAACAAAGTCCTGTGGCATTACTTGTTTAAATAACTCTCCTACATTATGAGTTATTTTACTATCTACCACTGCGTTAAATCCTATGGATTTTTGTCCTGTTCTTGTTTCAATAATTTTCTCCAGACCATCAAATGCACCACCACAGATAAATAGGATATTTGTGGTGTCTATCTGTATAAATTCCTGGTGAGGATGCTTTCTTCCTCCTTGAGGAGGAACACTTGCAACCGTACCTTCCAATATTTTTAACAGTGCCTGCTGAACCCCTTCTCCACTTACATCGCGCGTAATAGAAGTATTTTCAGACTTTCGTGTAATTTTATCAATCTCATCGATATATATAATACCGAACTCAGCACGTGCAACATCATAATCTGCTGCCTGAATGATTTTTAATAAGATATTTTCTACATCCTCACCAACATAACCTGCTTCTGTTAATGCTGTTGCATCTGCTATTGCAAATGGTACATTTAAAAGCTTTGCTAATGTTTGTGCAAGATAAGTCTTACCTGAACCAGTTGGACCTACCATAATAATATTACTCTTTTGTAGTTCAACATCAAGATCTTTATCCGCAAGTACTCTCTTATAATGATTATACACAGCAACAGATAGCACCTTTTTTGCTTCATCTTGTCCAATTACATACTGATCTAGAAAATCTTTAATTTCTTTAGGCTTTAAAAGATTTATTTCACTGTTCTCAATGGTGTCTTCAAACTCTTCTTCTATAATCTCAGAACAGATTTCAATACACTCATCGCAAATATATACATTTGGCCCTGCGATTAGTTTACGAACCTGGTCCTGCGTTTTGTTACAAAAAGAGCAACGGAGTTGCTTTCTTTCTTCTGTTCTATTTGCCATGTCCACACCTCAATTCTAAAGGAATCTCTTCCCTCAACATTACCTATGACTACTGACGTTTTGTTATAATGCTGTCCACGATGCCATAAGCTTTAGCTTCTTCGGCAGTCATGTAATTGTCACGCTCTGTATCAAGTTCAATCTTTTCAAGAGGTTGACCGGTATTTGCAGCTAACATTTCATTTAAACGTTTTTTTACTTTCAAGATATTCTCAGCAACAATTTTAATATCTGTTGCTTGACCTTTCGCTCCACCGGATGGTTGATGAATCATAATCTCGGCATTAGGAAGTGCTAAACGTTTTCCTTTTGTACCGCCTGCAAGAAGAAATGCTCCCATACTGGCAGCCAGTCCCATACATATTGTCGATACATCACACTTAATAAAATTCATTGTGTCATAGATAGCCATACCAGCTGTTACACTACCGCCTGGGCTATTAATATAAAATTGTATATCTTTATTAGGATCCTCTGCTTCTAAAAATAATAACTGAGCGATAATGACGCTTGCTGATACATCAGAAACTTCTTCTCCGAGGAAAATGATTCGTTCTTTTAAAAGTCTGGAGTAAATATCGTAGGATCTTTCCCCTCTACTTGTTTGCTCAATGACATAAGGCACTAAACTCATACTACTACCTCCTTTTGATTTGTGTCATGAAAAGGTTACAAACCTCCACATTAACGCTTGCTATTCAGGTTATCTATGCATTATGACACAAACCAGACCTGATTTGTGTCATAATACAAACTACTCTAATTAGATTTCTTTTGCTGCTTCGCTAACTAAGTCCACTGCCTTTTGAACGGCTATATCCATCTTCATAAGATCAGTTTCTTCACCTAGCATTTCTTTTACTTTTTCAACTTCCATTTTGTACATAGAAGCCATATTTTCGATTTCTTTATTAAACTCTTCTTCACTTGCTTCAATACCTTCCGCTTTAACAATAGCTTCTAGTACTAATCTGCTCTGAATACGTCTTACTGCTTGTGGTTTAATGCTTTCTAAGAATTTGTTCGCATCCATACCTGTAAACTGGAAGTACTGCTCTATAGATAATCCCTGGGACTGAATTCTCTGAGCAAACTCGTTCGCCATCTGTTTTACCTGAGTTTCAATCATTGCTTCTGGAATATCCATTGTCGCATTCTCAATGATTTTTTCAACTATAGCATCTTCTTTTGCTGTTTTAGCAGCTTTTTCTTTTCTATCTAAAATGTTTTTCTTAATATCTTCTTTGTACGCTTCTAAAGTTTCAAATTCAGATACATCCTGTGCAAAATCATCATCTAATTCAGGAAGTTCTTTCTCTTTGATTTCTTTGATGACTACTTTGAATAATGCTGGTTTTCCAGCTAATTCTTTTGCATGGTATTCTTCTGGGAAAGTAACATTAACTTCTACTTCTTCTCCAATATTTTTACCAACTAACTGTTCTTCAAAAGTGTCGATAAATGAGTGGGAACCTAATGTTAAAGCATAATCTGTTGCTTTACCACCTTCAAATGGTTCTCCGTCAACATAACCATCAAAATCAATTACAGTCATATCTCCATCTTTTGCTGCTCTGTCTTCTACAGAAATAGTTCTTGAATTTTGTTCTCTTACTTTGTCAAGTTCTGCGCTGATTTCTTCTTCTGTAACTTCAGTCGCATTCTTTTCTACTTCAATCCCTTTGTATTCGCCTAAAGTCACTTCTGGTTTCAAAGCAACTTCTGCTGTAAAGATAAAAGTTTTTCCTTTTTCGATCTGAACTACATCAATTTCTGGCTGGCTAACGATTTCTAAATCGCATTCTTTTGCAGCTTTTTCATAAGCTTCTGGAATAATTAAATTCGCAGCGTCTTCATAAAATACGCCTACACCATACATTTTTTCAATAATGGCACGAGGAGCTTTTCCTTTTCTAAAACCTTGAATATTCATCTTACCTCTATTTTTAAGGTATGCTTTTTCAATTGCAGCTTCGAACTCCTCTGCACTTGTTTCAATAGTAAGCTTTGCCATATTTTTTTCTAACTTTTCAACTTGTAAACTCATTCTTAAAGTTTCCTCCTTAAGGTTATAAAATATTAGACTATTTTAATACGCTTTACGTAATTGTTGCAGGTAATGATTCATTTTTGCTGACAATCTACATCGATAGCGTTATAAATCTCAGTATCTGACAGTCTGACATTAGTATATTATATCATAGCACATATACAAATGCTATAGCAAATTTCTTGACTTTTGGCTGACGCCATCTCTACCAAGTACTTTTTGCCCTACATAATATTACTAATCTATTGTATGCCCCTTCTTCTTTAGAACATCAATAACATCATTAACATGCTTTTCACACAACTCATCCGTTTTTGCCTCTACCATTACACGGATTACTGCTTCTGTGCCACTTTCACGTAATAAGATACGACCTTCATCTCCTAGTGACTCTTCTACCACTTTTGCTGCTTCAATTACTTGCTCATCAACTCTGGCTGTCTTTTTATCTTTTACTTTAACATTTTTCAGTACCTGAGGATAGATTTTAATCTCTTTTATTAGCTCAGATAATTTTTGTTTTTTCTCAAGCATGACTTCCATGAGTTTTAAGGATGTTAGTACTCCGTCTCCAGTGGTCGCATGTTTACTGAAAATAATATGTCCGGACTGTTCTCCTCCCAGAGAATGACCATTCGCCATCATATTTTCAAATACATATTTGTCTCCAACCGCAGTCTTTTCGTATTTGATTCCTTTTTTATCAAATGCCTTGTATAATCCTAAGTTTGACATTACTGTAGTTACAACTGTATTGTTCTTTAATTCACCTTTCTCATACAGATAAGTTCCGCATAAGTAAAGAATCAAATCGCCATCAATAATATTCCCTTTATTATCTACCGCTAAACAGCGGTCTGCATCTCCGTCATAAGCAAATCCAACATCTAAACCATTTTCTCTTACATAATCTTGCAGTACCTCGATATGAGTAGAACCGCAATTCATGTTAATATTGGTACCATCAGGTTCATTATTGATAACAAATGTTTTAGCACCTAATGCATCAAACACACTTTTTGCAATCGCATAGGCGCTTCCATTGGAACAGTCTAAGCCCACCTTAATCTCCTTAAAGGAGCGAGTCGCCAAGGAAATCAAATAACCCAGATATCTGTGGCGACCAATTGCATGATCCACAGTGCATCCAATGTTTTCTTTCGTTGCAAGAGGAATTTCATTAATTTTACTATCTATGTATTCCTCAATTAAAGCTTCAACCTCTGATTCTAATTTATATCCATTGGAATTAATAATTTTAATACCGTTATCATAATAAGGATTGTGGCTTGCACTAATCATAATACCACAATCAAAGCCTTCTGTTCTTACTACATAGGAAACACTTGGAGTCGTCGTAACATGTAAAAGATAGACATCTGCTCCACTAGCAGTCAAACCTGCTACTAAAGAATACTCAAACATATAGCTACTACGTCTAGTATCTTTACCGATAACAATACGTGCCTTACGATTCTTTCCATAATAATAACCTAGAAAACGGCCTACTTTATATGCATGCTCTACCGTAAGATCAACATTCGCTTCTCCACGAAAACCATCTGTGCCAAAATACTTACCCATATTAACTCTCCTTTATTCATAATATCATAAAAGCCACTCTATCTATATTTAATATATACTCACAATATTGTGATTGTAACATATAATTATTCATTTGTGAACCTAATACATATACCTTTCCAATTCAGTCCTTGTCTCATTAGCAGTTGCTAGATTTTAATATATAATTCTTTAACATACACAGTAATAGAGGGATAGTTTTCACTATCCCTCTACTGAGTTCATATTATGCAGTTACCTGCATAACGCCAATAGACTAATGGTTATGATTGCTGACCACCAGACATTTGTTCTTCCTGTCTTTTAATCATTTGACGAACCATTTCTCCACCAACTGAACCATTTTGTGCACTTGTTAAGTCGCCGTTGTAACCATTTTTTAATGGTACTCCAAGTTCAGATGCAATTTCCATTTTGAATCTGTCAAGAGCTTCACGAGCTTGAGGTACTTCTGCACGGTTAGAACCAGAGTTATTATTACTTGCCATAATATACACCTCCATGATTTGTTCGTAATCAGATACTGTCTATTGACCAGTCATAAGACTATGACTTAATGTAATCATTAAGTCTAGTAATATTGTGTTCAGAAAACGAAATATTATTATGGTAATTCATGGACTAGTTACATATATTTTAAAAAAGAACTTTAAGGTGTACAAGATGCTATCCTTGTTAAAGCAGATAAATAATTTTATATGGGGATTACCGCTTTTATTACTTCTATTATTTACGCATTTATTTTTTACATTACGATTAGGTTTCATTCAAAAAAAGGTTTTTTTAGGAATTAAAGAATCAGTGCGTCCTGATGATAGCGGACACGGCGACCTTTCTGGTTTTGCTGCCCTCGCCACTACACTTGCAGCAACTCTGGGTACCGGTAATATTGTGGGTGTTTCAACCGCAGTTGCGCTTGGTGGACCAGGAGCTATTTTCTGGTGTTGGATTACAGGAATTCTTGGGATGGCTACAACATATGCTGAAAGTTACCTTAGCATACTTTTTAGAAAAAAGACAAGTGACGGTACTTATCTTGGTGGACCAATGTATATGCTACAGGATGGTTTGAAAAAACGGGGTCTCGCCTTATTTTATGCAGTCTGTACACTTGGTGCCTCCTTTGGTGTTGGTTGCACAACCCAGTCCAATGCAATCACGCAAACCACTACAAGACTATGGAATTGGTCTCCTTATCTTGTCGGCTTTATTGTTGCCATTCCGATTGGTCTTATCATCATAGGAGGGATTAAAAAAATTGGTAACGCTTGTACCAAACTCGTTCCAGCAATGGGATTTTTCTATATCACTGGCTGCATTATTATTTTATTTATGAATATTTCACTGCTTCCAAAAGCCGTTGAGTTAATTCTAAGAGCTGCTTTTTCTCCTACCGCAATTTCAGGAGGAATCATCGGAGGCACCTTACAGACAGCCGCACGGTATGGCATAGCAAGAGGCCTTTTTACCAATGAAGCTGGACTCGGTACTGCAGGTATTGCAGCAGCTAGTGCTAAAAGTACTTATCCAGAGCGGCAAGCACTAATCTCGATGACAGCGACCTTCTGGGATACTGTAGTTATGTGCGCTATCACAGGCATTGTAATCATCGTTGGACTCCTAAATAACCCATTAGCTCCTTACTCGTATGGAATTGGTGAATTAACAAGTGCTGCTTTTAACCAACTCCCTTACGGTCAAACAATACTTGGCGTCTCCTTAATATCCTTTGCTGTTGCCACCTTAATTGGATGGTCTTATTTTGGGGAAAAAGCAACAGATTATTTGTTCGGCAAAAAAATGATTAGCCTATATCATTTTTTATATATTGTTATGATTTATGTTGGTGCCGTCATTTCATTAGACCTCGTATGGGAATTAACGGATTTTATTAATGCACTAATGTCAATTCCTTGTATTATCGCTTTGTTTATGTTACATAAACTACTAAAAACACCAGAAAACCGTCGACATTGATATAAGTAAAAACAGCCTATTGCATTATGCTTTAGGCTGTTTTAGTTATCTACTCATTTTATTAAAAAATTCATCAATGCCATTAGCTATTCCAAGCATCAGTTTCTGACGGTATTCTTTGGTTGCCATTAATTCATCTTCTTTTTGATTCGTCATATAACCCATCTCAACAATTGTTACCGGCATGGTAGCCCAGTTAATTCCTGTCATAGTATCCGTTTGCATAATCCCTTTACTATTAGCGCCAGTCTGTAAAACCATTGCTTGTAATATGCAGTCTGCTAATAGATAACATTCTCTATATATCTTACTTACATAGGGATTCTTCTTTGTAGGACTAAGCGTTAGGATACCATTCACCTCTTTATTTTCAGACCCATTGGCATGAATACGAACTAAAATGTCAGCATGTTGATTTTCTGCAATCATAGCGCGTTCCTGATTACTAAGATTTACATCATTGGTTTCACGAATCATAACCACTTCGTAACCTCTCTGAAGAAGTTCTTCTTTAAGCATTAATGATACTGCCAAATTAAGTTCATACTCTGGAATATGAGTGAATCTCCCCTGAGTTCCAGAAGACACCTTAGCTTTGGTTTCTTTTGCACCTGGTCCCACTGCTTCTTTCTCATAATCACCTTTTTTCTGGTGGCCTGCATCAATTGCTACAATTTTCTTTACTTCTAAAGAATCTTTATTTGGTGTATTATCTGTTTCTTCATAAGGATCTTTACTTGGTGCAATATCTGTTTCTTCATAAGGATCTTTACTATGTGTACTAACTATTTCTTCTAAGGGTTTATTACTTTGCTCTACACTCCCCTTTGAAGGCTGATTACATCCAGTCAAACCTACGACCAACATCATGAGTATCAATAATCTAATCAATCGCTTCATAATGTATCCTTCCACTAAGATGATATTATACACATATAATTTTATACAATAATTACACGTTATATACTATTTGCTTTTTCAGCTCCTCAGCAACAGATATTCCTTTAAAATGTTCTATAATCGCAAGTGCAAAATCAATCGATGTTCCTAGGCCTCTAGAGGTAATCAGATTGCCATCCACGACAACACTGCTCTCTTCATAAAGCCCTCCCGTTAAATTCTCACTAAGTGCCGGATAACAGGTTGCTCTCCTGCCTCGTAGTAAATCATGTGCTGCCAATACAGTAGGTGCAAAACAGATTGCTGCAATCATTTTACCCTCTTTATCAAACTCTTTGACTTTGTCCATCAACTCTACGTGTTTTCCAAGCTTTTTTGCTCCTTGTGTTCCACCCGGTAATATTAACATATCGACATCCTCAAAAGATACCTCATCAAATACCTTATCTGCACTAAATACAATCCCATGACTTCCATATATGTCTACATTTTCTTCGATTGAGATTAATGTGATATCAATATCCACACGGCGAAGCAAATCCACAACAGTTAATGCTTCTATTTCTTCTACCCCATCTGCTAAAAATATATACACCTTATCCATAACTGCTCCTATCTGCCATTCTAGGCAATCTGCTAAACTTAGGTATTTAATATCTTATATATTTACCCTAATTTTTTCTCGTACATTGTTTACTTGATATTATATCACAAACCAGAATCTACCACAACCGCAAAACTACCTATAACATTAATAAGTAACTGTATCTAGACTCAGATTGAATCATATATACAGTTACTTATCTTACATAAGTATTATTTTATGACTAATATAACCCACTAATAAAATCAACAAAAGATACCGCATTCTCTGGAATTACTACCTTTTTATTAGAACCCATCTCATTCAAAGCAAACATATCTATTGAAATATCAACTTTATTCTTACTATCATCACTAAGATTAAAATCCATCTTCGCTATTATTCCTTCAGCATTATCTCGTTTCCCGATTCCGTATTGCATTGTGATGTCAAAATCTTGTTCCATTTCAGTTAATTGCTGTCTCAAGTCTACAACACCACTCTTTAAACTTATAACAGATTGATCAATTACCGCTTCTATTTCTTTACTCAAATCAGCACCGTTCATAAATGAGTTTCCTGCAGCAATTAAATCTGCTTTAAGTTGTTTCATATCACTCTCTAGAATAGCATCTATTATTCCATTATAATTATCTTTCTTAATACTTATTGTAAAGGATTGCTCCTCTGCCGTTACAGGGGTAGGTTCAATATCAGCAGTTATCTCGATAAAGTGCTGTAAAATAAGCATTTGTACTTGATATGCCATCGCTTGATTATTCAATGAATTAAATGTTGATGCATCTGCGCTACCAAAATCTACTCCTCCTAATTGCTGTATCTCTTTAAGGTTTAGTTCCATATATTCAGCATCTGCTGGCAAATAGGATGAAAATGCAGCAAGAGAAGGTATTCCCGATATAAACTGCCTTATATCTCTAACATTAATATACTCCACAGTATCATCAATAATTACATCCGTAACCTTTTGATAATTGCCTTCTTCGCCAGTTTTATATGTAAGAAACATCTGCGCTTTTAATGGTTGCATACTTTCTAGTATAGTCTCTGACTTTATAATCATACCATCTAACATCGACACTAACTCATTACTTTCTTTATAAGATCCATCGATATTAATCTTGGCCTCCATTGTTATCGTTCCAGCCTTAAACTCTGAAGTCTTATCAAATACTGTTTTCATGGTTGTCTTTACATCCACCTGTTTTTCTCCACAGGCTATCAAAGAAAACGCCATTATCATAATTAAACAAGTAATAAGCAATTTTTGCTTCATTATTTTTCCCCCTATTAACGTAATCACTGTTTTTATACTACTATGTTTTCTTTTTTACACCACTTAATTCTGATGTAATTACCATTTTAATCAACTTCCTTAATTTGTCAACCTGTATTGATGTTCTAATTAAAGATTAATAAACGAAAAAGCAGTTACGATATCTCGTAACTGCTTTTTAATCGGGGTGACAGGATTCGAACCTGCGACCTCTTGATCCCAAATCAAGCGCTCTAGCCAAGCTGAGCCACACCCCGTTATTCTTACATCCTATGTATTATATGCTATATTTATATAAAACGTAACAGGTAATTCCCACGAAATAATATCGTGGGAATTCCATATCATTTAAAATGCGGATGACAGGAATCGAACCTGCACGGTATCCCACTAGATCCTAAGTCTAGCGCGTCTGCCAGTTCCGCCACATCCGCATATTATACACCACTTAATGTGATGAGTGAGACATCGGGGATTCGAACCCCGGACAACTTGAT
>JAEYSV010000021.1 GCA_023434365.1 Bacillota bacterium
TTATATCCTTTTACCAGGCTTGTGCCCTGTACCTCGTTCTTCATCTTTCGATCCCTCGAACTACTAATATGATAACAGTGGTCTTGAACCCTCCAGGCAAATACCCTGAGATTTTACTCCTCTAAAGCTTTCTCTTTATGTTGCATGATTTCTGCAAATCTGTAGTTGCTATTCAGTTGTCATTGATCTCATCAACGGTTGATAGCAATATATTAGCAGATTAATTTTTACTTGAATAGTAACTGGGATGGTGTATTTTCGTGAAAAGGCACCATAATATGGTGTATTTTTCATTGTTCTTATTATAGTTCCACTTTTCTATACAGTTTTCCTTTTGTATTACCAGTGGTTTCAATCTTACCCTGTTCATATAAATCCGAAAGTAGTTCCTTAATGCGAGTCTCTTTTAGCTCCACTACACCTACAAATTCAGAAGCTTTATACCAGATATCTGGTTGCATTGCTTCCAAAATTGCCATATAGTTTTCTAATGTTTTTTTCGTCACTTTTTTTTCGCCGCTTTTATTCGCCGCTTTTATTCGCCGCTTTTTTCTCACTTGCTTTCTTCTCTTGTTTTTTACTAAATTCAAGTATTAGGATCCCACATTTATTTAATATGGTAGAATCCCAAAAGAATTTCAACAGTAAGTTCTGTACCATTTTTCATAGTACCTATGCCTGCATCTATAATCTCTTGATGCCTATCTTCCCATAACTTACGAATTACAACTTCTGCATCTGCTCCATAATGAATCAGATTATGGCAGTGACTACAGAGAGATACAATATTTGCCTGAACATCAAGTGATTTTTCAAATAAGTCATCATATTTTAAAGGTATCAGATGATGGGGCTCTGTATAATTAATAGGCTGTTTTTTTCGTAAAAATAATCCATGAGCATTATCAAATTCACACAAGTATCCCGCTCTGGTTAATGCTTTATTGGCTGTATCTTTATCTCTATTGGGAACAGTTCTTCCACCAACATTATGTCCAGGTTTTTTATCTTCTGGCTGAGGTACGTATGTATCCATATCCGTACTGATTTCCTGATTAGCCAATTCTGCAAGCAATTCATGCTCTGCATCATCATTTAATTCTTCATTTTCAGCATCAATATCAATTTCTATTTTCCATGTATCAGTCTTTCGCAGTTCAAATGGATAAGTCAGCGTATCCAGCTCAAAATACTTATTGTTCTCCTCAATATGCTCACCATTAAAATACATTTCAAAGTTATCTGCATTCTGGCTAATCATAAGATTACCTATTACCCCTTGATATTTTGCCTGCATCTCACACGTTGTTGGAGAAGTTCTTTGAATTTTACCAGATGTCACATTTCTTATCATAATATCTGTAAACTGATTATAATCAAGCACCTCTACTTTTTCTTTTGATTTGCCAACAAAATATGCAGAGTTTAACTTTCGTGCATATTCTATGAAATATTGTTTTGCTCCAACATTCTCAACCTTTTGGAAAATTAGATTATCACCTGGTTTCAAATCATGCTTTGATGCATATCTCCCGATAGGAGTCACTCTATCATTTGGCGTGGTTCCATTTGAAGTATAGTCTACATAATGAATCGGAAACACTTCTGTATCATCCTTGTCCTGAAAATTCTGTTCTTGTCCAGCTACCTCAAAAAAATCCACTAATGACTTTTGTGCATTTTTTGTCACAACCAAACCGCCATGTGAGCCGGATTCAGCCAAATCTGTTCTGTTCAATATTTTCGAAATTGTTATTTTCATGTAATCCCTCCATGTTACACAAACTGCTCTATTTTATCTGCCAGTTTGATAATTTCCTCTTCATTTTGTCTTGTACTTATTTTCATTAAATACTTAATGTCAATTACAATTCCCTGAACCTTCTCATAAGACTTACGATTTTGCTTCCAATCGCCATAAGCCTCCCCAACTCTTAACACATTAATATCTGTTTTCCATCTTTGACTTAATGAATTAAATGGCATCAAGAAAGCATTATATACTTTAAAATCTTCTCCATATATTTTCTTAAACTTGTCATGTTTAGCAATATATTCACCATAAGTTATCTGCTTATTAATAGATGTTGATTCTGGCAGATCTCCTACTCTCCCAGTAGCTCCATATTTATAATATTTGGCATCAAGAACATATACAGTGCCATTACATACCATAATGGTATCTGGCTCCAGTGAAGCATTGGGATGCTCTTGCCCCGTAATATTCCAATATGTTTTAGGAAAATATTCTTCTTTTCCAGTAATTCCGTAAACTTTATCTATCATTGATTCCCACACATATTCGAATCTGTAAGTTCCATACCTGAAATTCTTTTTTGATTCTTCCGATCCCTGATAATCTATAATTGCGAGCATACTTATAAACAATGCTTTATTTTTATCATTAAAGGTATTTGCTATCTTCTCTCTCAATACAGTCCGAAACAATTTTTCATTGTATTTTAGTTTTGGTCTTTCTGGAATACTTGATGTAAACAACCAGCCAATTTTTGAGAAACTTTCATAAACACAAAACTCATGAACCAATGTTATTATTTCATCATTATTTACCGTATTTTTCTTTGTAACAAAATCTAAATAGTACGCATTGTCATTCTGGATATATGCTTTCTGCGTTTTTATCGTTCTGTTCCAATCTATCTTTCCTCGTTTTGCAATATTATATATCACTTCACGTTCCTTATAATATCCTCTTGAATAAAAGTCATATATAACTGCCATATATGCCTGAATAGGAAATGCCGTATCATTGTATACTTTATGCCCCTCGGTAACTTCAGAATCTTTTTTGGCAGTCGTTGTTCTAATTGTGTTTAATAACAGTAAAATATCTTTTCGTAACTCTTTATCATCTTGAGAAATACTATAACCCAGTGGAAAATTTACACTTATATCATTATTTTCACACTTAATTCCAACAAATACATCTGTATCCCAGTTTGTATTGACTCGACATTTATCACGTATGCTAAACTGGCCCATTTATCCCACCGCCTCTCCGACAGACATACAACTTAGTTTTCTTCCTCTTTCTGCATCTCTTTAATCATTTTCTGATATACCTCAGGTTTTAAGACGGAACTTAGTTTATCTGCGGTTGCTTCTTCATATGTTTCGATAACTTTTTCAAGTGACTTAAAACGCTCGTCAAATACAGAATCTTTTTCCATTTTGAATGCGTCATCCCATAAGTATTTCAAAACCTTTTCAGGAAACTTATTTGATGACAATTCATTTAACTTTACAAAATAGGCACCTAATCTCTTATCCTCCGAACTTGCCATATCAATATTTATGTCCATAACCATATCATTAATAACAACTGCGAAAGCACCCCAATGGATTTCTGTTCCTTCAATTTTATTTTTTGCATGTCCTGCAGCCAACACATCATTCTTCATATGACGCATATTCCATCGTCTCTGAAAAGCAGTATCTAATGTAAACACATTCTGATCAGCAGTATTCATTGTTGCAAGTATCCACATATTTGATGGAATACGAATTTCCTGATCCGCTTTACCAAAAACTGCAGTAGCAACATCATAATTTGATATTGCATATTCACTTTCACCATATTCTGATGGATCAAACTTATGACTGTCTTCGGTCTTTCGATCTAGTAATTGAAATATTTCACCAAATATTGCCGGTGCATTTCCTCTATTAATTTCTTCTATAATCAGATAATAATCTCTTTCAGGATTATGCCAAGCCTTTTTGAGCATGTTGGTAAAAGGTCCTGGAGTGAATATATACTTAAGTTGTCCCTCTTCCACTCTTGGTAAAATCTGACCAACAAAGTCTGAATATGTATAATCAGGATGAAATACCACTCTTTGCATTCTTGTAGCATCATCGCAATATTTTTCTTGTATCTCGTGACTTTTACCAACCCCCGGTACACCATACAGTAAAACATTCTCTGCACCAGTCAACCGTTCAACATTCAACTTATTCTCTAATAGATAAATAAGAAATCTTTCATAATTTGTCATGCCCTGATCTGAAGCAAGTCCAGAATTAGGACTTTTTTCCTTCCGCTCATTCTTGTAGTTTTGGTACTCGTCACTATCTTTTATCGCCTGAGCTACAGCTCTGTACTCTTCAACATCAGAAATAAAATAAACATCCTTTTCAATTACTCCTGATTCAGTCATTTTCTCAGACAGTATTTCCAAATCTCTCACTTGTCGAGTTGATTTCAGTTGCAATACATCTACAATATATTGCTCAAACTGTTCTTTCAAACTTACCATATCATCATCGTCTGACTTATTGCAAATATCTCCAATCCCTAAAATCATTTTTTTGCATAATTCATTAAATTGCTCTGCTGAGATCTCCGCTAAATATTCATCTTCTATATTTGCATTTATCATTTGAAAAGGCACTATTTTTGCAACTTCTAATTTTTTTTCCAGATCTATAACACCATTTTTTGCTGATATAACTTTCATATAAATATTGACCCCAGATAATGGTGACCTTCTATATACTAATATGTTATCTCCTGGTTTAATAACATCAAGTACTGATTCATTATTTTGAACTGAAAATCCAAATGAGAATGCTTTAGTTGAATCCATTTTTGTAAAAGTATCCTGAAAAGAATCTACTGATAATATATAATATTTTTCCATCTTCTATCGCTCCATCTCAAAAATATATTTTTTCCAGCCATAAAATCCAGATATGAAGATTTTATTGTCCATTATCTGTATTTCTACAACCTCTTTACCTCCATACTCTTCCAACAGACTACGTCCAGATATTCGGACATCATAAAAATCTGTTTCTTCCGGAGAATCATTTCTCTTTTTCTCGGATCTCAAATACTCAACATCAACATCAATATCCATCAAAGAAATATTTTCCTTGAAACGGTTAAGTCTATCTGGCGTTAGTATTTCAAACCCATACTTGGATTTTTGTATAACCAGATTTTCTATATATTTATTTGTATAAATCAAATATCTTGTTTGAGATTCTGTAATTTGTTTTTCAAAAATAATCTCATCTCCAGCAGATAAGTCCTGATTTCTATAATATTGACCTAATCCAACAATACGTTTTTCTCTGCCAACTGTATTTCTTACCGTAACTTTCTCCCCATTGTATTTATCAGTAAATTCAATAGGTATATTCTGTTCTTCGAAAATACTTGTCACATCCAAATCATTTGGTACGAGTACGTAAGTATCATGAGTACCACCTTTGCCTAATTCTGTATTGTTTAATTTTTTAACTATTTGAATTATCTTCACAAAAACACCATCCCTTTTATAGCTATATACTTATTGAATATCGTAAGATTTCAAAATAATTCTGTTCATTAATTCTTGTCTAATACCATTAAGTCTATTTTCAAAAAAAGTATTGTAGTCATCTTTCCATATTCCAAAATCATCTACATCACTGATCAAATGCGTTTTCATAGTACTTACTAAGTTTGCATTTTCATCTTTGAATTCATTCATATATGCCGATGGCGCCTTGTCTCTAATTCTATTTTTGTTTAGATACCCATCAACAATCGTTATGTTAGCAATATGATTAACAAGTTCATCCGAAATAAGTGCCTGATTTTTTTTCATGTAAGCTTTAGGAAAAAAATGATGATAATTCTTACTATTCGATTGGCTAAGCCATGCATTATCTATCACAACTTCTGCACCATCTGCGAATGATTTTGGATGTTGTGCTGCTAAAATACAAATCAAGCCTTTAATGTATGCACTGCTTAATGAAAACTCGCCATTTCTTTTTATACTATCATAACTAATATCAAGGGGTTCTAAATTTTTAGAATCCGGCTCCTTATTTTGTAAAACTGGCTCTACTACATGGGAAATATCTAATGCAAGTTTACCCTCAACACCTTCAGTGAATCTTTTTGTCAAAACACATCTCCAAAAGTAATCTTGAAGACAACGTGCATTTATTCCCGCAGGCTTAGTACCATTTTTATAAAAATAATACACAAATGGTACTAACAGTGCATCGTATGGCAATAACTTAGAAACTGGTATCCCAAAAAAACCTTTAAAATAGTCTATTGCTTCATCAAAAGCTTTATCTACTTTATCCCAAACATTAATGAAATCCTCTTTTCTTATGCTCAAGATATCTCTACGCCTACATGTTTTTTGAATACACAACGATACCACCTGAAGAACACTCTGATGTGGAACTGTATCAAAATTCACATTTTCCCATTTTTCTAGTTGTAATTTTCTTTTTTCAAATAAGTCAAAATTCTTATCTTCGTCATATGTTTTAGCGCACATTATTTCAAACACACTTAAACTTTTTCCAGTAGTATTAATTCTAGTGAAAATTTCTGTTGCTATATCAAGAGGTGCGTCTTGTATCTCGATTGTCGAAAAGGCATAATTATTTATGCGCTTTTTATATTCATCTATTCTCTCCAACGATAGGTTATTCGAGCTATATCTGGAGAAAATCATTGCCACCCCCCCTGATAATAAATCCTTTAATGAAATATATTCATCTGATTTTAGTCCATCTACATCCAAAAGAATAATCGGGTCATCTTCCGTTGATTTTAAATCAATATATAACGCACTGTAATCATCATTTCCTATTACAACGCCCTTGATACAAGCATAAATACTTGTAATTCTTTGTTGTCCATCAAGTACATAATTGACATAATCATTTGCAGGTGAAATAGGAAGCGTTAACCCTCCAATATTTTTAACTGTTCGTAATCTATCTTTTGTTTTCCAAAATGTGAAAGCTCCAATAGGATAGCCTTTAATTATACTATCTAACAATTGTGCTGCAGCTCCAATACTCCACACAAAATCTCTTTGAAACTGCGGGATCTTTAATTCACCATTCTCAATTTGATAAATTATTCCATCAATATTTATAGTAGTTGGATTAGATCTAAGCATAAAACACCTCCAAAATTATTATATTAAATATTGCTTAACAACATTTGCTATTCCCCTCGCCATCATAGTAGGGACAGCATTACCAACTTGCATATATGTCTTTAGATAAGCTCCCCAGAATAAATAATCATCTGGAAATGATTGTATTCTTGCAGCCTCTCTTGGTGTAATTGCTCTTACTTGATAAGGATGTATATGAGAGTGGCAATCCATTCTTAAATGTGCGGTAATCGTTCTACAAGGTCTATCTGCTATTAGTTTATAATATTTATCTTTGAAACAGTGATTTCTGTGTGCATATGGCATGATATCCTTAACCTTATCATCAGTGGCATCATCACCTTGTCCCAATCTTCGGTATATTTCGTAATTAACATCACTGCAATATCTTGCTTTATGATTAAATATATACGGAATATCCCTTCCCATATTTATAAGTGATAAATATTGATTATCATTGTTTTCATAATGATTCACTTCAATTTTCTTTCCCGTAATATCACTATCAATCTCGTTTATATTCCTAATTCTTGGTGCCTCAAGTGGTTTTATATCTTTTAATGCATCCGAAAGAAGATATTTTTCATTATTTTTGCATTTATTTTCGATCTGGCTGAATATATCTTCTGGTCGAATATTTCTTGACTCCATCACATCATTTCTAATAGCAATATATATTAGTCTTTCCCTACTCTGTGCTACTGAAAAATCTTGGGAATTCAGTATTTGATATTTGACTTTATAAGAATATTGCTGTCCATTTTTAATAATGCGTAAATTCTCATAGTCTTCAACCACCTGATCAGCAACTTTCAGCATTCCCTTTACATTTTCCATCACAACTATCTTTGGTGTTATCTTCTCTACTGCTTTTAAAAAGTATTTGTATAACTTATTCCTTGGATCATCTATTACTCTCTGGCGGTTGGCTTCACTAAAGCCCTGACATGGTGGTCCACCAACAACAATATCGATATCATCACTAATATAATTTTCTATATTATCAACAATCTCTTTGATATCTCCCTGAATTAGCTTATCTGAAGGAAGTTCAGGATGATTATATTTATATGTTTGTATACATACATCCTCTATATCGTTCGCAAGCTTTACGTTAAATCCTTCTTGCAGAAACCCTAAACTCAGACCACCTGCACCACAAAAAAAATCAACTAACGTTAACTTCTTCTTTTTGTCAGATTCTTTTTGAATTTCACGTCTCTTAGAATTATAAAGTTTATCCATAAGTGATCCAACAATCGCACGATTACTAATCACAAAATTGACAGCTTCTTCAAAAACAGTATATACCTCCTTTGAAAAATTCTTCAATTCCGTAAGTTCTTCAGGCTTATCTATAATACCAATGTCTAATAATTCATTAATGTAGTTTTCATTTACGCCTGCTGTTAAATTTATGTTATTCTTCTCACAAAAAGCTTCGACAAGTCTTCTATAAACCTGCATCTGTTCTATACAGAAAGCCTTTTCTGCTTTGCTTTGTAATTTACATACTGATTTAAATATCATCATTAGCCTCCAACTGGTCTAATTTATCTCTAAGACATTTTGCAATAGCTTCCGCTAATAATGGTGGTACTGCATTTCCAATTTGTTTAAACTGCTCAGTTCTCGGCCCTTCAAATACAAAATCATCTGGAAATGACTGTATTCTTGCAGCTTCCCTTACAGTAAATGTTCTTCCTTGAGAACTATCTGGATGAATAAACTGATTACCATCTTTGTATAGATGCGCAATGATTGTTTTGGAAGGCAAATCCCACCATTGTACAGTATAGCTATTTCCAAATACTCGAGGTTTTTCATGATTAAGATCTGGTCTATTCTCCAATAATTCTTGAAACGTCCAATGATTTTGGCTCATGACTGTATATCTTTCAATATCCTTATCATTATGATTTCTTGCAACATGATCTCGTAAAGTATTATCCTTTACTGCCCTAATTTTCTTTAAGAATTCATTATCTCTCTTTGATTTAAATACAATTTGCGATTCTCCTTGTCCAGGACGCAAAAATGGGAGTTCCTCTATAGCATCTTTTACTGTAACATACTTCATTAACCCGCTTCTTTCACGCTCTGTCATTTCTGGATCGAAATGCGTTTTTATTATACCTGCATACAAATCTTCTGGCTCTATAGAAATATCATTTCTAACTCCCATTATGATTACCCTTTTTCTAATCTGTGGAACTCCATAATTCGCCGAATTAAGTACATTGATTTTTGAATCAAACTTTACTTTATAATTTTCTCCTAGCGCCTTTACAATCTTATTTACTATATGCTCTCCATTTACTTTTGCAGTAAGCATACCTGTAACATTTTCAAACACAAAAAATTTAGGTCTATAGTGATTAAGAATCTTAACATAACTTTCAAATAAATAGTTTCTTGGGTCATCCTGCATAGACTTGTCGTCTTTTGCTCTCCCAAGACTTGAATAAGCCTGACATGGAGGCCCCCCAATAATAATATCTACTGTTCTACCATCAACCGCTATATCAAGTTTTTCTACAACATCATCACCAGTAATATCCAGGTTCAATACTGCACTTTCTGGGTTTTTATATCCATAATAATTCATTCTTGTTTTTAATGTTTCGCATGCTGTCGGATTAATCTCTACATGTGCAAGTGAACCAAATCCTTGCTGATAAAATCCTTCACTTAATCCTCCACATCCTGCAAATAAATCTATAAAATTATATTTTTTCATTCATTTCACCTCATGTAACTATAATAAATTTCGTGTCCAATATTGTGGACTTGGCTGATATTTTCGTTATCTTTCGTTATTAATTTTTATGATTTATCTTCGTCTATTTCGATCTCCATGATATCACTTGTATCGCAACTTAAGGCTCTACAGATTCTAACAAGAATGTCTGTATTAATATTTTCATTTTTACCAAGTTTTGCCATTGATGCCGAACTTATTCCTGCTTTTTCACATAAATCTTTCTTCATCATTTCTTTATCAATCAATAATTTCCACAACTTTTTATATGAAATATGCATACCGTACCTCCATTTTTTTCATCATATATTAGAATAACACCATATAATTGATAAGGCAATTGAAAGTTTGCGATTGCAAATATAATATTTTCCTGTAATAGATTCTCTTTCACTTTCACTTATTTTCAGACCATCAGTAAGCCCAGTAAGCGAGCATACTTTCGTAAAGTAAAAACTAAATTCCGCACCCCCCTTTTTATAGAAAGTGGAATTTACTCCTGCACATAATTTTGACAAAAAGGAAAACAGAGGAAGTTACCTTCCCCTGCCTCTGTCAATCTGCTTATCTTTTCCGCTCCTTTCCTCCATCTCCTGAACCATCTTCTCTTCATAAATCTTCTGATAATCATCCATCATTTCTTCTATATACATCTTAACTCCAAGCAAACGTAGCACTTCCCTATGAAGACTCAGATTATAATTTGCATCGCCCATTCTGAAGTCAAACAATCCAACCTTACCTTCCAGTGGCATATTCTCATAAGTCTCATAAAGCATTTCTATTACCTGTGCTGTATTTTCTGCTGTCTCATGAATTGCATCCCTTCTTGCTGCCTTGAATATCATATCAGCCTCATCCATCAGACCATCAAAATCATATTCCTGACCACAGTTATCGTAAAAGTCTCTGATAACTTTCACAATATCATTTACTGACATGTCCTCTGCAACACCAAATGCTTTCGCTTTATCACTATATGTCATGAAGCGATATTTCGAATATGTGAGTGGCATCCGTACTCTAGAATCATGATCATCAGCTGAACGAATAACAGATTCTGATTTTCTATCACTATCTCCAGAAACCACTTCTCCCAGACCA
>JAEYSV010000056.1 GCA_023434365.1 Bacillota bacterium
GGCCAAAGTGCCAACGACTTCATACAGTTGCTCATTGAACTATGTCTTGTATCACTTTAATTTACTTTGTAATTGTGCAAATTGACTAAGCCAAGTTTTCTGAAGGGCTTTTGACGCCCTAATCCTATGATATAGAAATGCTCCGCCGCATGCGTAGAGTTTCGCTAGCGAAACTCTATCTTATTACGTCATACGATATTAGTACTTTTGCCCTTTTTGAACTGGCAAAAGAAAATTCCTACAAATACTGGAAGATAGAATGTTATTAACCGCCAGAAAATAATTGCGATGGCTACAAGTCCTGGTTCGACAAAGAAGATACCAAAGAACAGATAAAAACTTCCCTCTGCACCGCCAGATGCTCCTGGTAATGGTACAAAACTTGACACCATTAAAACAAAGGAACTAGCCGCTAGAATACTAAAGAATGGAACATTTACAATATTGAGTGCCATACAGATACAGTATGGAATAGCAAAAAAAGCAGTTAATTGTAACGTTGATATCAATATTGTTCTAAGCAATACTCTCTTTTGATTCATTAATATTTTAAAACCACAATGGAATTCCGTTATATGTTTGACAGCTTTTTGTGTTGATAATTCTATATTCTTAACTATATGCATGCGAGAAAGTATAACTAGAATCCCTTTCACTAACTTTGTAGTGATTTTAGGATAGTATCCAATCATGATTAAACCAATTATAACTAACACGTTAACTCCAAATCCGATAAATACTAAGTATCCGATTTTAGAAATCTGCCCCATGAAAAAGCTGAATCTTCCTATCAGCATAATGGTAGAGTAGATTACCAAAGAGCCCTGATAAACTATAAATTTCATCAACAGAATACTGGAAGCTTCTCCAAGATGAAAGGCTTCTTGCGTCAAATAATATAGTTGCATTGGTTGACCACCGCTGGCAAATGGAGTAATGTTGTTAAACAGTTGTCCGACCATCGTTGTCTGAAACGCTTTTAAAAAACTCAACCTACGTTTAATGCTGTTGGCGGTACAGTATAAAACACCACTTTCGAGTAACCAGTAGAGTAACATACAAAGGAAACCGACCATTAGCCAGCTAAGCCTAGCATTCTTTATTACAGTAATTAGCTTTGTCATGTCATTAGTAAAATACACAAATAGTAACATAGCAATCGAAGCTATTGATATAAAAATAAAATTGAATTTATTAGATTTCATAGCGGCCCCTCATTATCTTAATGTGTATAAATATATACT
Organism: Bacillota bacterium; assembly: GCA_023434365.1. Lineage (GTDB taxonomy): Bacteria > Bacillota > Clostridia > Lachnospirales > Lachnospiraceae > KM106-2. Next base: position 1,245 of record JAEYSV010000056.1, read on the forward strand.
TACCATATTTTATTATAATTATGCTGTAGTTACAAGGGCACATAATCAACTGTAAGAAAACCTTAATACTTAAACGGGAGTAGGAATAATATTTATGTCTTGTGCCAATATAGTAATTAAAACCACATAACATAGAAAATATGGCTACAATTTGTTGACATCAACTCTATATTGATGTATACTTTGAATATCAAAGTAATTATTACATTGTTGAAAAGTTCACATAATATAGAGAATAATGCAAGGCATTGATATGGGCTAAAAGATAGGAGGACGCATATGAAATTACAACCACTTATTATTGGAGATTTAGTAGTTAAGTACCCTATTATTCAAGGGGGAATGGGAGTTGGTGTTAGTCGTAGCCGGTTAGCAGGAGCGGTTGCTAAAGTCGGAGGGATGGGCATAATTAGTACGGCACAGATAGGCTATGATGAACCGGAGTTTGAAAAAAATGCGCTTCTGGCTAATTTTAAAGCAATAAAAAAGCATGTTAGATTGGCAAAAGAACAAGCGGAGGGTGGCGTTGTTGGTGTTAATATTATGGTTGCAACGAAACGGTATGAAGATTATGTTAAAACCGCGATAGAGGCTGGTGTTGATGTGATTATTAGTGGTGCCGGACTTCCTGTTGACTTGCCAAAATATGCAGAAGGTAGTAAGGCTAAGATAGCGCCCATTGTATCAAGTGTCAAAGCTGTAAATGTAATCCTTCGTATGTGGGATCGTAAATATGCAAGAACGGCAGACTTTGTCGTAATTGAGGGCCCTTTGGCCGGTGGTCACCTTGGATTTGCACCTAAAGACTTGGAAGATATCAATGCATTAGATTATGATACACAAATTCAAGAAATGATTGCTGCAGTCAAAGTATTTGAAGAAAAATATAAGGTAAAGATTCCTGTTATCGTGGCAGGAGGAATCTTCGACCATGAGGATATTTTACATGCTCTTTCCTTGGGTGCTGATGGAGTTCAAATTGCTTCACGTTTTGTTGTAACGGAGGAATGTGATGCAAGCGAGGCGTATAAACAGGCATATTTAATGGCTAAGTCAGAGGATGTGAAAATTGTGGTAAGCCCTGTTGGAATGCCAGGAAGAGCAATACTAAACCCATTTATGGAGAAGGTAAAGATTATGAATGTGCCTGTAACGCGTTGTCATAATTGTCTGGAACATTGTAATCCAGCTACAATTCCATACTGTATTACAAAGGCATTAATCAACGCAGTAAAAGGGGACCTCAAAGAAGGATTGATTTTCTGTGGAGCCAATGTGGATCGGCTTCAGAAAATGACAACAGTGCCTGAATTAATGGAGGAACTTGTTGGAGAAAGCATTGCAATAATGAAAAAGAAAGCAATATAACATATTATTTTTTCGTCTACTGTAATATAATATAGAGTATAGTACTATGATTATATTTTATGGAAGGCGTAGGAAGCGATATGACAAATTGGTTAGTTAAAACGTTCATAAAGAATAGTGATAAGGTTCAGAATCCAACAGTACGGACTCAATACGGAGTATTGGCCAGTATTGTTGGAATTTTTTGCAATATTATATTAAGCGTTGTTAAAATGGTGATAGGTTTTATGATTGGAAGTATCTCAGTTACCGCCGATGCATTTAACAATTTATCGGATGCAGCTTCTAATATTGTCAGCTTTGTTGGGGTTAAGCTTGCTAATCGTCCAGCAGATAAGGAACACCCATTTGGACATGGTAGATATGAATATATCGCTGCTTTTATAGTTGCATTCTTAGTTCTTCAGGTGGGATTTACCTGCTTACAAAATGCTATTAAAAAGATTATTAATCCAGAGGAATTAAATTTTCAACCACTATTGGTAGGTATTCTTTGCCTTTCTATTCTTATTAAAGTCTGGTTGGGTTTCTTTAACAGAGGACTAGGAAAACGAATCAATAGCGGTGTGCTAAAAGCAACAGCTACAGATGCTTTTGGAGATGTGATAATTACGACGGCAACGGTAGTAGCGCTAATTATTGGAGAACTAAGTGGATTAAACATAGATGGATATATGGGGCTCATTGTTTCAGCCTTTGTTTTATACGCGGGATTTAATATAGCCAAGGAAACTCTAGAGCCACTGCTTGGTGAAGCGGTAACTCCAGAAGTATACCAAAAGATAACGAATAAGGTTCTAAGTTATCAAAATGTGGTTGGTTGTCATGATTTGATAGTGCACAATTACGGCCCAACCAAGACAATGGCAACCATTCACGTGGAAGTTCCTAAAACGATGGAAATGGTAGCTGCCCATGATTTGATAGATAAAATTGAGCGTGATATCTTAAGACAGATGAATATATTTCTTGTAATTCATATGGATCCCATTGAACTAGATAACAAGATGGTGAATCAACTCAAAAAGCTAGTGCAGGAAGTAATGTCAGAATGCGATTCGAATGCATCTTTACACGATTTTAGAGTTGTGAATGGAGAAGAGCATATTAGTATCATTTTTGATCTTGAAGTACCCCATGAATACAGTCTGCAACAGGAAGAGCAATTAGTCAAAGAAATAGTTAGTAGGATGGAAGAAAAGGATAGCAGGTACCAATGTATAATAACATTGGAACATGGCTTTGTTGCTCATTAATATTTTCCTAAAGATTCTTTTACTTTTTCACCGGTTGGTGTTGCTGCCAGTCCGCCTTCACCTGTCTCTCTTAGGGAGCTGTCCATCTTGATTCCGACGCTTCTCATGGCATCAATCACTTCATCTACTGGAATGGGGTTGCTTACTCCTGCGATTGCCATATCAGCGGCGGAAATTGCATTAACAGCACCTATGACGCATCGTTTTATGCAAGGGACCTCTACAAGGCCTGCAATAGGGTCGCAAACTAGACCGAGCAGATTTTTGATTGCATTAGAGATAGCACCTGCTATTTTTTCATTATCTTTTGTTTTTAAATAAGCTAGTGCACCGGCAGCCATAGCAGAAGCAGAACCAACTTCAGCTTGACAGCCTCCTTCAGCACCGCTGATAAAGGCGCGTGTAGCGAGTACTTGACCAATGCCAGCCATGACATATAGAGCTTCAATGATTTCTTCACGGGAAAAATGCCCTAGCTCTAACAAGGTTAAAATAACGGCCGGAACAACACCACTCGAACCAGCTGTTGGGGCTGCAACAATACGTTTCATACATGCATTGTTTTCACCTGTTTTAATTGCACGTTCTATGGCTAAAGCATAAAACTCATCGCTATAAAGAATCTTTGCTTTCCGAGCATCGGACATTTTTTGCGCATCTCCACCAACCAGTCCGCTTGTCGAACGAAGGGAGCTATCATAAGAAGCATCAGATTCTAACATAGCATCTAGCATGGCTTCCATCATTTTTTTAGATTCTTCTATAGTAACATGGCGATCTTCACAATCTTCCTTCAAAACTGCTTCATAAAAATTCAAATGATATTCTTCACTCTTCTTTATTATTTGCTGAATTGATTTAAAACTCATATTTTCAATCCTCTCTATTCGCACTCTAGTCATCAAGTGATAAATAGGTTACTTTATTGATGCCCTCAAGTGCTTCTATTTGTCTAATATACTCTTTTGGAACCTCCTGATCACATTCTAATATCATAACGGCTGCTAGTCCGCGTTTCTTTCGGTACAATTGCATGTTTGCAATGTTTATTCCCTTTTCTGCTAACATATTGGTTACTTTTGCTACATGTCCGGGTTGATCTATGTTGTGCACGATAAGGGTGGGAAAATCGCCGGAAAAATTAGCAGTGAGTCCATCAATACTTACGATGAGTATCAGCCCCCCACCCAGTGATGAGCCAATAATAGTAAGCTTACGACCAGAATGTCCTATTAATCGAAGTTCGCATGAGTTTGGATGTACATTTTTTAGTGAAATTTCATGAAAAGAGAAAGTGAGGTTTTGTTCCTCGGCTAATACAAAGCTGCTTGGAATACGGGTGTCATCAGGTTTCATTCCTAAAAGTCCGGCAATTAAGGCCAGATCAGTACCATGCCCTTTTCCTGTCATATAAAAGGAGCCGTGAAGATAAATCTTTGCTTCTTTGATAGGCTCTCCTATAAGTTTTCTTGAAATATAACCTATTCGAACAGCACCGGCTGTATGTGAACTGGAGGGACCTACCATGACTGGACCAATAATATCAAATACATTCATAAGTTTTTTACTTAGCCAAGAGTCTGGCAATTTTCCTTTCTGATAATATAGGCGAATGCTAGCATTAGTATGTGTGAATCAAAGCCAGATTATAAATCATTTGAGTTGGAGTTTAATGTGGACAGTGATTGGATAATAAAGGAATTCCATTTACTACTTAAGAAAACCTCTTATAATGCCGAATTATATAATGATATTATGACAATTAAATAGTTTATAAAGTGATATATTATGACACAAAACTAACAACATTTTATTTGATAATAAGAATTAAGTAGAGAAACGTAAGATTAGGAAGTGAATATATGAGAAAAAAGAGAAAATTACATAAAGTGTTAGGTTTTAGTATGCTATGTGCAGTGGCTTCGTTGTTTATTGTAACAAAACCGAGCAGCTATATTGCAACCAAAGTTTCGAGTGTAATGGTGAATGGTGGGATTACTGCAATTGATGTAACAAAATACAATCAAAAACTAATTGTTGGAGATACATATAAAGTCGTGCCAGTTATTACTCCGGCGGAACTTAGTACCAGTTTATTAGCATATGAATCATCGGATCCGTCAGTTGCTACGGTGGATGCACAAGGTAATGTTAAGGCGTTAAAAAGTGGCAGCGTTGTTATAACGATAAAAAGTACAGACCAAAGTAATGTAACTGCGATTATAAATATCGATATAAAGAATTATTCTGATATCAAATATAATTATAATCAGTTTGTAGCTCATATGGGGCTTTCTACCAAGGAACCAGCTAATTCAATACCAGCATATGTTTCTGCAGGTCAAAGCAGCGGTTTTGTAGGAATTGAGAGTGATGTGAGAGAAACAAAAGATGGTGATTTTGTACTGTATCACGATGATAATCTGAGTGCTAGAACAGCAAAAGCAGGTATTGTTTCTCAGCTTACATTAGATGAGCTATTCGGATATACATTAACAAAGGGAACCAATATTACTGCATATACAAAGGATCCATTAAGACTTCCTACACTTACCGAATTCTTATATATATGTAAAGCTTATGGAGTGAAGCCTGTGCTTCATATCAAATCCATTACTGCAGCCGGAAGAAGTCGTTTACTTGACAAAGTTAGGGAAGCTGGAATGATGGAACAAACAATTATTACAGGCTCAAAGACCAACATGGTTGAATTTAGAAAATTGAGTAGCGAAATTAACCTTTACTGGCTCTGTTATTTGTCAGAGGCAGTAGTCAATGAAGCAGTAAAGTATGATTTACATATTAATACGGATTATACTTATGTGACCAGTGACCGTGTTGCATACGCAAAAGAAAAGGGACGAGTTGTTGGAGCCTGGACAGTTAACAATATAAACACAGTACGTAAGTTATTTCATAACGGGGTAGATTTTGTAACTACAGATAATGATTATTATAATAAGTATCCTGACTATCAGTTAAAATAATAAAATTAATGAAAAGTCTATAGTTTACATAAGATAATTTGTATACTATAGACTTTTTTATATAGAGGAGGGTTTTATGCTTCAAATTTATATAGGTGATGGCAAGGGAAAAACTACGGCTGCGGTGGGCCTAAGTATTCGATGCGCGGGAAGTGGAAGAAGAGTATTGTTTACTCAATTATTGAAGGATAACACTTCTAGTGAAATTAATGTTTTGAAAAATGTTACAGGCATTGAGTTTCTTGCGAATACCCCAATTGAAAAGTTCTATTTTCTTATGAGTGAAGAAGAAAAGCTAGAAACTAAGAGGATTATGTTAGATTCACTATCGAATGTGATTGAAGAAGTAATTAGAGAGCCTTATGATATGCTGGTAATTGATGAAGCATTAACAGCCTATCAACTAGGACTGTTGAATAAAGAAAGATTTTTAACCTTTCTTGTGGATAAAAAGGATGAAATAGAGATTGTCCTAACTGGGAGAGAGGCATCAGAGGAATTAATTGTGCTGGCGGACTATGTTTCTGAAATAAAAAAGATAAAACATCCATATGATCATAAGTTACCGGCAAGAAAAGGAATTGAGTACTAGGAAAGAACTATAGAAGAGTCTATTTATAACGATTTTCATTATAAAGCGCAACAAAAAAACGGCTAAAATAATTAGCCGTTTTTGTTAGAGGTTGTCTCTAATTAGAAGCTGGGCTACAAGGATTCGAACCTTGAGATGCTGGAATCAGAATCCAGTGCCTTACCGTTTGGCGATAGCCCAATATCATAGTGCTTTGTTTCAAGCAAGGATTATTATATCTGATAATTGTTTGAATTTCAAGTACAAATTTATAAATTTATAAAAAAATTTCATTCCAACAACTAGACACCTAATATAGGTCTTTATGCTTATTAATATAGAATCACTCATTGAAAAAGATATGTCGTAAGTAAAATTAGAACCTAGGTCTCTAAAATCGAATATTTCTTCAATAGTTCGTATAGAATACTAAAGTAGTCCAAAAATCTTGTTCTGTACGTAAAAAAGTACAATTAAATGAGTTTTTGTATTCGCTACGTGTATTTACATTATCTTGATTTAATGATAAAATTTAACTTGCGGCATACCAATGTTATAAAAGTTGGTTTTATATTCTGAATCCTATCTCAATATACGAGGTACATGATTCTATTAATATATACTTTAAAGGAGGATATACTTCAATGGCTAGAAAAATGAAAACGATGGATGGTAATACCGCTGCCGCTCATGTGTCCTATGCGTTCACTGATGTTGCAGCAATCTATCCAATCACTCCTTCCTCCCCAATGGCAGATTACACTGACATGTGGGCAACTCAAGGAAGAAAAAATATTTTTGGTTATCCAGTAATGCTTTCAGAAATGCAATCCGAAGCCGGTGCAGCCGGTGCTGTTCACGGATCCTTACAAGCAGGTGCGTTAACTACAACTTACACTGCTTCTCAAGGTCTCTTATTAATGATACCTAACATGTACAAAATGGCAGGTGAATTACTTCCTAGTGTTATCCACGTATCTGCCCGTGCAATTGCTACTCATGCATTATCCATTTTCGGAGATCACTCTGACGTTTATTCATGCCGCCAAACAGGATATGCTATGCTATGTGCTGGTAATGTTCAAGAGACTATGGACCTTGGTGCAGTTGCTCATTTAGCTGCAATTAAAGGCCGTGTACCATTTTTACATTTCTTTGATGGTTTCAGAACTTCCCACGAAGTACAGAAAATAGCCATCTGGGATTATGAAGATCTTGCTGAAATGTGTGATATGGATGCTGTTGCAGAGTTCCGTGCTCGTGCACTTAATCCAGAACATCCAGTAATTCGTGGTACTGCTCAAAATCCTGATGTATTCTTCCAGGCAAGAGAAGCTAGTAACAATTATTACAGCGCAGTTCCTGCAATCGTTGAAGAATACATGAACAAAGTGAATCAGAAAATTGGTTCTAACTATCAGTTATTCAATTATTATGGTGCTCCAGACGCAGATAAAGTAATAATTGCTATGGGTTCTGTATGTGATACAATTCAGGAAACTATCGACTACATGCTTAATGCAGGTGAAAAAGTTGGTTTAGTAACTGTTCGTTTATATAGACCATTTAGTGCACAACACTTAATCAATGCAATTCCTGAAACAGTAAAAACAATTACTGTATTAGATAGAACAAAAGAACCAGGTGCACTTGGTGAACCACTTTACCTTGATGTTGTTGCAGCATTAAGAAATTCCAAATTCCACAACACTCCAATATTAACTGGACGTTATGGTTTAGGTTCCAAAGATACAACACCTGCGGATATTATCGCAACTTTCAGAAATGCTGAAAAATCTCCATTTACAATTGGTATTGTGGATGATGTTACTAACTTATCTCTTCCTAGAGTTGAGAATCCTAATACTACTCCAGAAAGCACAATTAGCTGTAAGTTCTGGGGACTTGGTGCTGACGGTACTGTAGGTGCTAATAAAAACTCCATTAAAATCATTGGTGACCATACTGATTTATATGCTCAGGCATACTTTGATTATGACTCCAAAAAATCCGGTGGTGTTACAATTTCTCACTTACGTTTTGGTAAAGACCCTATTAAGGCAACTTACTTGATTAACAAGGCAAACTTTGTAGCTTGTCATACTCCATCCTATGTATCTAAATACAACATGGTACAGGATCTGAAAGATGGCGGTACTTTCTTATTAAATACTACATGGACTGTAGAAGAATTAGAAGATCATCTTCCAGGACAAGTGAAAAAATATATCGCAGATCACAAGATTAATTTCTACATTATCGATGGTTTCAAAATTGGTAAAGAAATTGGTTTAGGTGGACGTATTAATACAATTTTACAATCTGCGTTCTTTAAATTAGCAAATATCATTCCTTCTGAGGATGCGATTCGTTACATGAAAGAAGCAGCTACTGCTTCCTATTCTAAAAAAGGTGACGAAATCGTTAAGATGAACCATGATGCTATTGATGCTGGTGTAAATGCTATTGTTAAAGTAGAAGTTCCAGCTCACTGGACTGATGCTACACCAAAAGATTTATCAATTAGAGTATCTGGAAATAGAGAAGATGTTGTAGAATACACGAACACTATCCAGGTAGCAATTAACTCTCAAACTGGTAATGACTTACCTGTATCAGCTTTCGTTAAATATGCTGATGGTACACTTCCTAGTGGTTCCGCGGCATTTGAAAAACGTGGTGTTGCTATTGACGTTCCAGAATGGATTCCAGAAAACTGTATTCAGTGTACATTCTGTGCTTATGTATGTCCACATGCAACAATCAGACCAGTAGCAATGAATAAAGATCAGTTAGCAAGTTTTCCAAGTGAAAAATCAATTCCTGTTACAGGTGCACCTGATTATGCATATGCAATTACAGTATCTCCACTTGACTGTACTGGATGTGGATCATGTGTTAACGTATGTCCTGGTAAGAAAGGCAATAAAGCACTTGTGTTAAAACCAATTGAAACTCAGTTAGAGTCTCAAAAAGCATTCAATTATGGAGAAGCACTTGATACTCCTGCTGCAATTACTGAGAAATTCAAAGAAACAACAATTAAAGGTAGTCAGTTCAAGAAACCATTAATGGAATACTCCGGTGCATGTGCAGGTTGTGGAGAAACTCCTTATGCTAAATTAGTTACACAGTTATTTGGTGACAGAATGTATATTGCCAATGCGACTGGATGTTCTTCTATCTGGGGCGGTTCTTCACCAGCATCTCCTTATACTGTAAACAAAGAAGGTAAAGGACCAGCTTGGGCTAACTCCTTATTTGAAGACAATGCAGAATTTGGTTTTGGTATGAACCTTGCTCAAAAAGCATTAAGACATCGTGTTGTTTCTTCTGCAGAGAATTTAGTTCAGACAGTAGAAGATAATACTGTAAAAGCAGCTCTTGAAAGATATCTTGCAACAAAAGATTCTTCAGCTGAAAATGGTTCTGCTACAAAAGAAATGATTACAGCATTAGAAAGTTATAATGATAAAAACAATGATGTTAATAACATCATAATGAATAAAGACTTTGCATCTAAGAAATCCCAGTGGATCTTTGGTGGAGATGGATGGGCTTATGACATCGGTTTCGGCGGTCTTGATCATGTAATCGCTTCTGGACAGAATGTTAATATCTTAGTATTCGATACAGAAGTTTACTCCAACACTGGTGGACAGTCTTCTAAAGCAACTCCAACCGGAGCTATCGCTCAGTTTGCTGCTGGCGGTAAAGAAGTGAAGAAGAAAGACTTAGCTGCTATCGCGATGAGCTATGGTTATGTATATGTAGCATCTATCGCTCAAGGCGCTGATTACAATCAATGTATCAAAGCCTTTGTAGAAGCTGAAAGCTATGATGGACCATCCTTAATCATTGCTTACGCTCCATGTATCGCTCATGGTATTAAAGGTGGTATGAGCCAGGCTCAGACTGAAGAAAAACGTGCGGTTCAAGCTGGATACTGGAACTTATTCCGTTTTGATCCACGTCTTGAAGAACAAGGAAAGAACCCATTCCAGTTAGATTCCAAAGAGCCTACTGCAGACTTCCAGGAATTCATTACGAATGAAGTTCGTTACAGCCGCTTAATGCGTTCTAATCCAGACAGAGCAAAAGAACTGTTTGACAGAGCAGAGGCTGATTCTAAGAAAAAATATGCTCAACTTGCTAAAAGAGCAGAGTAATAAATAAATTTAAGCCCGCTAAACATACTTAATTGTGTGTTTAGCGGGTTTTTTTCTTTATACACTGTGTTGGTTGTGGTATATAAGATTAGCAGAATGCTTTGACAAAAAATATACATAATGATACAATTTTTAGGAGAAAGTAATAAGTTAATTTAGTTATTTATAAAAGGTTTTAGGAGGGACTATGAGAAAATATCTAAAGCGTATCGCTGTATTGGTGGGTATTATAGGTTATGGTGGTGGACTTCTTTATTCAATGGAGACTACTCATTATTTAGAATCTACTACGTTAACGGTAATTCTTTATTTTGTATATTGTGTCATAACAAGTCTGGTAATTATTCTTTTATTAAGCTTTGAAGAACATTTGAGCAATCAAGAGATGATTTATGGTTTACTCTACAAACTCGTCACCAGAAAAGAAATGGAAAAAGTGAGAGCAATTAAGCCTGAAACTAAGCCTGTAATTAATGAGACTATCGATGTTCCAGAACATATCTGGTTATGTCCTAAGTGTGGAGTTCGAAATCATAAATCTTTTATAGCATGTGGCAATTGCAACACACTTCGCAGTGAAGAAAATAAATAGTACATATTAGAGCCCTCTGAATTAATTCAGGGGGTTTGTTTTATCTGTGCAAAATGGTTATAAAAAGATATAATAGAGATATGATAGAAACGAATATAAAATTAGGAGAGATGATAGTATGATATATTATTTTTCAGGAACAGGTAATTCAGAGTGGGTGGCAAAGGAAATTGCCAAGGGTCTTGGAATGAAGGCAGTAAGTATTGTAGAGGTTACGAATCCAGTTGTTGTATCAAAGAATGAGCCAACGGGGTTTGTTTGTCCTACTTATGCCTGGGCTCCGGTTAAAATTATGTTGGAGTTTTTAAAGAAGGTAACGTGGGAGCCGGGAGCTTATACTTTTATGGTAAATACTTGTGAAAGTGAAGCTGGAACGACGATGAAAAAATTAAAGAAGCGGTATGGTTTTTCAAGTTGTTATTCGATTGACATGCCAAACAATTATGTTATTTTTTCGAAACCTGACTCGGAGGAGGAGGTTCGTAAAAAAGTGTTGGAAGCAATGAAAGAGATAGAAACCATTTGCAAGGAAGTCAATCAAAGAGAGGTACATTATCGGGTAAAAAAGGGTACACTAGGTGGTATAAAGTCTGTGGTGGTAGCCCCGATGTTTATGAAGTTCTTCACAAGCACGAAACCATTCTATGTAGAAGATACCTGTATCAGTTGTGGACTTTGTGAGACGAAATGTCCAACGAAGACGATTCGTCTAATAGATGGGAAACCGGTCTGGAATGGAAAATGTCTAATGTGCTTAAAATGTATTAATCAATGTCCAACCGAGGCTATTCAATACGGGAAGAGAAGTAAGAATAATGGAAGGTATTATTTTAACGAAAAATATACTAAATAGAAGTGGCAACGAATGAAGATTCATAATACTTTTCAAAATTATGGTAAAGTGCTACAATTATTTGTAGCACTTTATTTCGGTTAGAGAATCAAACTAGTCATATTGGGAGTTAGGTTTTTGTATTATAGGAGGAGAAGTATGATTATTGAAAACACACCATATACCCCAGAAAGCGTTGGTTACGATAGTGAGCAGCTTACGGTATTGCATCAATTTTTTCAGGAACAGATGGATAAGGGCATTTTACGTGCCGCCAATTATGCATTAGCGAGAGATGGCAAATTATTTGCTGCAGCATCGCTTGGAAAGCAGTCTTATAATGAGTCAGATGAAAGGCCTATGAATATAGAGGTGATTTATCCAATCTGCTCCATTACAAAACTGTTTACAGCAGTCGCAATTTTTAAATTGGTTGAAATGGGCAAGGTTCGGATGTCTCAGCCAGTGAGTGAATGGATTTCAGAATTTGCAAAACCACCGTTTAGTGGAATTAACATTGCTCATTTACTATCACATACTTCCGGATTTGCTGTTGATCCACATGCGTATACCTATGAAGGAGACAATCATTATGATTTAATTGAGAAGGCGTTCGAAAGTGGAGATATAAACTGGATTAGGGTAGCTTTGGGAGTGGATTTATGTTTTGAGACAGGGAAAGAATGGGGATATTCAACATTTGGTTATAGTATTTTGGCTGAGATTATCAGACGCGCTAGTGGGATGACGGAAAAAGAATTTATGACGAAATATTTCTTTGAGCCTTGTCAGATGACAGACACTTCCTATGAAGTTAATCCAGAAAAGCTTGATAGAATGATTGTCAATCATAAAAGAATGGAGCAGCATATTGAGGATATGAAAAATAAGAAAGAGCCTGATTCGATGGAGCAGCTCTGGCAGAGTATTCCATACGGCGGAAGTGGTATCTTTTCAACTACATATGATTTATTGAAGTTTGGTAATATGCTAATGAATTATGGTACATACCAGGGAAAACGAGTACTTGGCAGAAAAACGGTGGAAAAACTGGCAAGCGTATATACAACAGAGGAGGTTTTAGACAAATGCTGGGGCAATCCGATAGGTTACTACCGAAGATATGGGTTAGGCCCTGACAAACGTTGTAATGAGGATTGTTTGTATTCACCAGAGACTTATTTCCATGAGGGTGCTGGCCGATGTGCATTAATAATAGACCCTACCGAAAAAATGGTAGCAGTATACCTCATTCCCTATATAGATGGGGACTTGTGGGATCCGATTCCTATTTGGAATGCTCATAGCGTAATATGGGCTGGATTATTTTGAGAAATGATACTACATTGTTTTGATGATTCTTGCCATTGTAGGGGACTTAGTTTCAGTATATGATAATATCATCAGTGCAAAATTGGCACGCAAGTAAGCTCTCGGCGTACTTGAGTAGAATATAACTTACTATTGGAGAAGAATAATGACACAAGAACAATTATATGACTTACTAAACGACATGACGGTAGAAGAAAAAATTGGACAGCTTGTTCAATTAAATGGGGATTTTTACTCACAGGAGGAATCCGTAAAAACAGGTCCAATGCAATGGCTTAAGATTACACAAGAGCAGATTGACGCAGCAGGATCTATTCTTGGGACACTTGGAGCCGAAAAAGTTAGGAAGATTCAACAACGATATATGGAAAGTCAGCCACATAAGATTCCTATGCTTTTCATGGCTGATATTATTTGTGGGTTTAAAACCATTTTCCCGATTCCTTTAGCACAGGGTTGTAGTTTTGATCCTGAAGTTAGCAAAACAGGAGCTAGAGTCGCGGCTAAGGAAGCAGCAGTATCGGGTTTGCATGTTACCTTTGCGCCAATGATTGATTTGGCTCGCAATGCAAGATGGGGACGTGTGATGGAAACGACAGGAGAGGATACCTATCTAAACAGTCGGTTTGCGCAGGCATTAGTAAAAGGCTTTCAAGGTGGAGAGGGTGAAACAATAGGTAAACACAGTCTGGGTGCTTGCTTTAAGCATTTTGCAGGCTATGGTGCTCCAGAAGGTGGTCGTGAGTACAATAATGTGGAGTTAAGTGAGAGAACATTAAGAGAAGACTATCTTCCTGCCTATGAGGCTGCAGTAAAAGCTGGTTGCAGTATGGGAATGACTTCATTTAATACCTTAAACCGTATTCCATCTACTGGAAACAAGTGGCTTCTTCGTCAGATTCTGCGAGAAGAAATGGGATTTGATGGTGCATTGATATCAGACTGGGCATCTATTCAGGAAATGATCGCACATCGTATCGCACGTAATGAAAAGGAAGCAGCCAAATTAGCAATTGAAGCAGGAACGGATATTGATATGATGACTAATTGTTATGTCAACCATCTTGCTGAGCTGCTAGAAGAAGGAAGCATTGATGTAGCTTTAATTGATGAGGCTGTACTTCGTGTACTGACACTTAAAAATAAACTTGGTTTATTTGAGAATCCATATAAGGATGCAAATGAAATAGAGGAAAAAGAAGTCGTACTATGTGAGGAGCACCGCCAGGCAAGCCGAGAGGCAGCGACGAAAACAATGGTACTTCTGAAAAATGAAAATCATTTACTGCCACTAAAAAAAGAAGGACAAAAAATAGCATTTATCGGTCCATATGTGGATAATAAGTGGGTTATTAGTAGCTGGTCCTTTTTAGCAGATAAAGAAGATTGCGTGACAATAAAAGAAGGAGTACTTAAGAAATGCAAGGAGGAATCCATTCGTTTTGAAACAGGTTCTTATCTTTTAGGAAATAACGCACAGTTGAGAGGTTTTGGCACCGAGATTGATGAACAGTATGAGGAAGATAACGCCAACGCGATGCTTAAACGTGCAAAAGAGGCAGCTAAGTGGGCAGATGTTGTTGTTTTGGCACTCGGAGAACATTCATTACAGTCGGGAGAAGCCTCTGCAAGAACCGAGTTACTTATTCCTGCAGTACAGCAGCAGTTACTTAATGAAATTCAGTCAGTAAACGAGAATTTGGCAGTTGTATTATTTAATGGTAGACCACTTGACCTAAGAGAGGTTGAACCAAAAGCAAAAGCAATCTTGGAAGCATGGATTCCAGGAACAGAAGCAGGTAATGCGATAGCTGATTTATTATTTGGAGATGTGATCCCGAATGCAAAGTTATCCATGAGTTTTCCTTACTGCGTTGGCCAGACACCAGTTTATTATAATCAGATGCCGACAGGCAGACCATTTGACCCAGAACACAACAATGATAAGGAACGTTTCCGTTCCCGGTATATCGACGCTCCTAATGAACCATTTTATCCATTTGGTTATGGACTTAGCTATACATCATTTGAATATAGTGAGGTTACATTGTCACCAGAGTGTATATCAAGAAGTGCTGCTCTTAATGGCAGTTCCATTATCGCAAGTGTTAAAGTAACGAATACTGGAGCGTTTACGGGACAAGAAGTAGTGCAATTATATCTTCGTGATGAATATGGCAGTGTATCCCGTCCAGTACGCACATTAAAAGGGTTCGAAAAAATAGCATTGGCTCCAGGGGAAACCAAAGAAGTAGCTTTTACTATTACTGAGGATATGCTACGTTTCTATGATATTAATATGAAACTTGTCAGTGAACCAGGAGATTTCACCGTTTATATTGGTCCGGACAGTACGACTAAAAATGGTACACGGTTTGTGATGGAGGAGTAATACAGACATTTAGAGGGAGATTATTGGATATTAATAAGGGGGACTGACCATGCAAGTCATAAAGGAAGAGATAAGAAGAGACATCGTTGGTGCAGCAAAACGGGAATTTTTAAAGCGTGGTTATCAAAATGCAAGTATGCGAGTAATTGCAAAACGCGCAAATACATCAATAGGTAACTTATATCACTATTTTCCTAATAAAGAGGCAATTCTTGATGAAGTTGTTCAGGATATGCCAGAACGTCTCGTTAATATGTTAAATGCACACAAACAATATGAATTCGAGAACATGGATACATTGACTGAAATGACACCAGTGCAGCTAATCTCATTAATTGATCAATTTATGCCACAACTATTTGAAACCGAATTGTTATTGGAAGATTCTACGATTATTTTACTTGAGGGATGCGAAGGAACGAAATATGCTTATGTTAGAGAAGCAATTATTAGTGTTTTTAAAGGGCATTTAGCAGAGCATCTTGCAGGTAATAAAAATGAGTTACTTGTGAATACTCTAATTCATACGGTAGTTATGGCATTACTTTATATAGCAAAAAATAAAAATGATGTTGAACAGGGATATGACGCCATTCAGAAGTATCTCAAATTAATTATTGTTGGAATGATGTTTGATAATGATTTTACTATGGATGACAGATATCAAAAGTGAACGACTTGTTAACTTATGTTTTTTTATTCCAGATTAGTGTTTACAACTCCTTAAAAAATGAGTAATATACAACAAAAGCAACACATCGTCAATGATTTTTGGCGATGTGTTTTTTAGCTCTTGAATATTACTGATTTCATTAAGGAGGAGAAGTAATGAAAGAATTAATAAAGTTTAGTCATGTTACTAAGGAATATCCGGCTGGAGACGATGTGGTCGTAGCAGTTAACGATGTAAGTTTTACGATTCATGAAGGAGAGTTTGCGGTAGTGTTAGGTCCAAGTGGAGCAGGAAAAAGTACGGTGTTAAACCTGCTTGGTGGAATGGATACCGTTACGAAAGGATCTATTTTAGTAGACGGAAAGGACATTACTAGCTACCGGGATAAAGAGCTTACAAGCTACCGAGGGACAGAGGTCGGGTTTATTTTTCAATTCTATAATCTAATACCGAGTCTTACAGTGATTGAGAATGTAAGTCTGGTAAAGGAAGTGGCGTTAGAAGCTTTAGATGCAGGCAAGGTACTTAAGATGGTTGGTCTGTCTCATCGATTATATCAATTTCCTGCTCAGATATCAGGGGGAGAACAACAAAGGGTATCAATTGCAAGAGCAGTTGCTAAAAACCCTAAGTTACTACTTTGTGATGAACCAACTGGTGCACTCGATAGCGAAACAGGCGTTATGATTCTGAAACTGTTGCAGCAGATGTCCCAGGAATATGGGCGTACCGTAATTGTGGTAACGCATAATGCGGTAATTGCAGAGGCAGCAGACCATGTAATCTGTTTTCGGGATGGTGAAGTGGTGAAGGAATACCATAATGAGAATCCAATTAACGTGGAAGATATTGTTTGGTAGGGGGTGAGAGGATGCTAAGAAAAAAGATGCTTCGAGATATGAAGCAAAGTAAAGGGCAGTTCATCTCTATATTTTTATTGGTATTTCTAGGAATAGGAGTTTATACCGGGCTAAATGCGATTGGACATGGAATGAGCGTCAGTAGTACAGAGTTTTATCAGCAGACGAACCTGGCAGATGTGTTTGTTTACGGAACGGATTTTATAGAAGCTGACGTGACCTCATTGAATGAGATAGATGGAATTACAGTGGCAGAAGGTAGACATCAGATCAATGCCACGCTAGAAGAGGATAGTGCAGTAACACTGCAAATAAACTACATAAAGACAAATAAAATAAGCCAGATGTATGTTATAGAGGGCACAGGTTATACACCCGGAGCCGATGGAATTTGGCTAGAGGTAGCATTTGCGAATGAAAATGGGTATCAGGTGGGAGATACTATATCCTTTTTAGTTAACGGAGTAAAGCAGGAAGAGAAGATTCAAGGACTTGTCATGCATCCTGAGTACGTATTTGCAATTAAAGATGCCAATGATCCACTTCCGAATCATAAGTTATATGGCTATGGTTTCCTATCTATGAAAGATGACTCATGTAATCAGATTTTACTGGATACTGAATTGCCAAAAGATGAAATAACCAAGATAGTGGTAAACCATTTTTCTGGAAGGCAGGCAGTGCCTATTATGCAAGATAAGCACCCATCAGTCAATATGTTTGCTAGTGAAGTAAGTCAGATGGAAGCTGTTCAGGTTATCTTTCCCTTTGTATTTTTACTGGTAGCTGTTTTGACAATTCTTACAACGATGACTAGAATTACGGTTAGTCAGAGACTTCAGATTGGAGTGCTTAAGGCTTTGGGGTTTTCCAACCAAAAGATTCTTTTTCACTATATGGGGTATGGGCTGTCGATTAGCGTGGTTGGCAGTATATTAGGTACCTTACTTGGTACAGCACTGTTACCCGATCTTGTATTTACTTTTCAAAAGTCAATGTATTCGATGCCACGTTGGAATAAGTCTTTTGAATGGTATATAGGTCTAATTGTTCTGCTCTGTATTATTGCCTGCACTATATGTGGAATGATTACTGCAAGAAAGGAACTTAAGGGGGTAACTGCACAGATTTTACGGCCAAAGCTCGTGAAGTCTGGAAAACATCTTGGTTTAGAAAAGAGTAAATGGTGGAACCGGCGAGGGTTTGATGTACAGTGGAATCTTAGGGATGTGATACGAAATCCTCTACGTGCTTTTATTACGGTATTTGGTATCGTTGGGTCAATGGCGTTACTGTTAACAGGGCTTGGGATGAAGGATACGGTTGAAAATTTAATAAAGATGAATTATGAACAAATGGATACATCCAACACGAAAGTAGTAATTGCTGACACCATTTCACAAAATGATTATGATACATTAAGACAGACGGAGGAATATCAGTTTCTGTTGGAAGTTGCAGTTGAGGCAGGAACACTAAATAAACATGTTGCAACAAGTATCAATGTAATTGAGGAAGGGCCATATCTAAAGCAATGTAATCAGGATTATGAATATGTTACGTTGCCAGAGGAAGGATGCATGCTAAGTGAAAAACTTGCGGAGGAACTTAATCTAGAGGTTGGTGATCGAGTTTGGATTCTTTGTTATGGGACCACACAAAAGTTGGAACTAGAAATTACCAACTTACTCATGAATCCAATCGGACAGAGCATTTACATGAGCCAGCAAGCTTTTGAAAAAGCAGGAGGGCTATTTCATCCAATGAGTTTTGTAACAAGTAAATCATCAGACGTTTTTACTGGAAAAAGGTATGAGGTTGTACAATCCAAAGAAGAGATGATTCATACGATGGATGAGTTACTGCTGATGATGAACACCATCATCTTTATTATGATTTTTGCGGCTGCTTTACTAGGAATCGTCGTATTATACAATCTTGGTATTCTAAGTTTTTATGAGCGGACGAGAGAACTTGCTACTTTAAAAGTACTTGGTTTTCAGTACAGTCATCTGGCCAGATTATCACAAATGCAAAATATCTGGTTAAGTATAATTGGAATACTCTGTGGAATCCCAATGGGTTATCTGATTCTTAGTTATATGCTTCAGTTTATGGGGGATCACTATAATATGCAATGCAAGATTTCTCCCCTCTCTTTACTTCTTTGTATTATCGCAACATTGGGGTTATCTATGTTCGTTAATCGGTGGTTGAGTCGTAAGCTAAAAACGATTGATATGGTAAGTGCGCTCAAATCAATAGAATAATACTCATAAATTTAAATTTTTCTCTTTACAATGCATTATTTATCTGATATGATAATTTCTACAGTTAGTCAGGTCTAACTTTGACAACTAGTGACTAACACGGGATTGGATAAACTAACTAAATAATAATCTAAACAAGTATGACTAATACTTATAGTAGAATTTATTTAGGAAATGTATAGAAGATAAGGAGAATTCATATGAAAAAAGTATTAATTGTAGCTGTAATGACAATTGCCATGATGTTAGGCCTAACAGCATGTGGAAGTAATAATGCACCAGAAATAAGCCCATCACCTGTTGGAGAGACTCCGGCAAAAAGCGAGGAACCAGCAGCTAGTGAAGAGACGAAGGATGACGAAAATTCAACAAGAATTGTCAAAGATGTAAAAGGTGAAGTCGAGATTCCTGCAAATCCACAAAGAATTGTTGATTTAAGTGGTGCTAGCGATACATTATCAATACTTGGATATCAAGTAATAGGAACAGCCAATTCAGATGGGTATGACTATACAAAGTTTCCAAGCTACTTAGAAAAAGTTCTGGCTGGTGCCAAGATTCTTGGTTATAGCATGCAGGATACAATGGACGTGGAAGCGATTTTTGAGTTAGAACCTGACTTAATCATTTTGTCAACTTATCAGGAAAAATTATATGATCAGTTAAAGGACGTTGCTCCAACGGTGATGATTGAACTTGCTCAGTTAGACTGGAAAGCAGACTTTATGAAAGTAGCTGAAATTATGGGCGAGGAAGAAAAAGCTACCCAGTGGCTTGCAGACTATGAAGAAAAAGGAAAAACTGTTGGTGAATCCATTAAAGAGCTGTACGGTGCAGATACTTCTTATCTTTCATTTCTAGCGAGCGGTGGTCAGTTCTATGTATTTGATGGTGCTGGATTTGGTGATGTTTTATATACCGATCTAGGATTAAAAAAACCAGAAGGAATGCCAACTCAGGAAAACATTTCTCTTCCAGTAGTTAATTATGAAGGTCTGGCAGCCATTGGTGCAGATATCATCTTTGCAATTGGAACAGACGAAGATATGAAAGCATTAAAAGAAAATAGTGTCTGGAAGGGATTAGACGCAGTTAAGTTAGATTATGTGATAGAACTATCAGCAAGTCCGTATTTTAATCAGGGATACAGTCCAATTGGGCGTGCTCTGTTACTAGATGAAATTGGAGCTTACTTAAATGGACTTCAAACACAAAAGCAATAATAATAAGTTGGCACTTGCATTCGTTGGGCTGGCACTCGGCATTGGAGGTTTACTCTTAGCAGTAAGCGACGGAGCCAAGGCGATTCCTCTTCAAACGGTATTGAATAGCATCTTTCATTACCAGGAAGAATTAGATATGCAGCTTGTGCGTGATATCAGAATTCCGCGGGCCATCGCATCAGCGATGGTTGGTGGTATTCTTGGCATTTGCGGGGCAATGATGCAAGGAGTCACAAGAAATCCGATTGCAGAGCCTTCTTTAATGGGAATCACGCAAGGTGCAATGCTTGCAATTGCGTTGTTATATGCAGCACCGGGTCTGTTTGGACTTGCAGGCAATACGGTAGCTGCGTTAATTGGCTCAGCAATCAGTGGTGGTCTGGTTCTGTTTTTTAGTATGAAAAATGCAAGAAGCCTTAATGTTACAAAATTATTATTAGCAGGAACAGCACTGAGCACATTTTTTATTTCCCTTGCTACAGTGATTAGTTTATTAACAAACCAGTCGCAAAACCTTGCATTTTGGGTGGCTGGTGGGCTTAGAAGTGTAACATGGAAAGAAGCGAATCTGGTTAGTTTGACTGCGATTATCGGAATTCTGTTAGCGATGTTATTATCAAAGCGGATTAATATTGTAAACCTCGGAGAAGATGTGGCAGTAGGGCTTGGTGAAAATCCGGGGAAAGTAAGAATTATGACGCTACTACTAACGATACCAATGTGTGCGGTGGCAGTTTCAATAAGTGGCAGTATTGCCTTCGTTGGCCTTATTGTTCCTCATGCACTCAGAAAAGTGATAGGAGTAGATTATCGTTTTCTGCTTCCTTTTTCTGCATTGTTTGGTGCAGTATTGTTAATATGGGCAGATGTACTTGCAAGATTAATTAATCAACCCTATGAAACTCCGGTTGGCTTATTTACTTCGTTGCTTGGAGTACCATTCTTTTTATGGATGGTTAGAAGGGAGCGGCGATAGATGAAAAATAGAAAATTAGTAATGGTATACAGTATTGTGCTTCTTCTTTTGTTAGCAGTGATTATGTTAAGTCTATCATGGGGTAGTTATTACATCTCTGTGGAGGATTTAATTAAGACACTATTTGGAGAAGGATCCAAGTATCAGAATAATGTATTGTTTAAAATAAGAATACCAAGGGTACTTGTTGCCATGGTGGTGGGTTTAGCATTAGCAACTGCTGGCTCCATTCTTCAAAGTATTACTGGCAATGAACTGGCAGAACCAGGAATTATTGGTATAAACAGTGGTTGTGCAATGGCAGTAGTACTGTTAATTGCTTATGGCGGAGGAAACTATTATGAGAAAATCAGCAATCTTACACTTTATCTGATGCCAGTTGCAGCAATTGCCGGAGGATTGATTGCAGCTACTGCAATTTACATGCTGGCTTATAAAAAAGGGATCTCACCGACTAGGCTAATTTTGACTGGAATCGGAGTTAATGCCGGAGTCAATGCCTTTATTACTTTGTACCAGATGAATATGTCAAAGGGGGATTATAACCGTGCCTTAACTTGGATTAGTGGAAGCCTTTGGGGTAGTAGTATTCAGTTTTTTTATCTGGTGGGACCATTTATCATAATTCTTTTTGGTGTAACGTTGTATCAGGGAAAAACATTGGATGTCATGGATTTAGCAGATGATTTGGCAACCGGACTTGGCGTTGCAGTAGAAAAAAGTCGCAGACGATTTCTTTTTATTGCCGTTGCCCTTGCAGCGCTAGCGACAAGCGTAGCTGGAAACATTGCATTTCTTGGATTACTGGGACCACAGATTGCTAAGAAAATGGTTGGGCCGGTTCATATAAGGCAGATTCCGATTGCAGCACTTATCTCAATGATTATTATCTTACTTGCTGATGCCATCTCAAGAAATTTGTTTTCACCAATAGAATTGCCAGTGGGTATCACAATATCGATTGTTGGTGTGCCGTATTTCATCTATTTATTTAGTAAAGAAAAGTAAAAAAGTGATTAGGCTCCAAAATTTGATAGAAGAGAAAATAGTACGAAAAGGAGGGTGCCAATGGAATCAGTAATCCAAGTAGAAGGGCTTCAAGTAGCCTATGATGAAAAAATAATTATAGAACAAATGAATCTTGCCATACCAAAAGGTAAGTTTACAATGATCATTGGTGCCAATGGCTGTGGGAAATCTACGCTTCTAAAAAGTATGGCTAGAATTCTTCCAGCCAAGCAGGGAGATATTATAGTTAACGGAAAAAATATAAAGGAACAAGCACCCAAAGAAGTAGCAAAGAAGATGGCAGTATTACCACAAAATCCACAAGCGCCGTCAGGACTTCTTGTTCGGGAACTTGTGGCCTATGGGCGTTTTCCTTACCAACGTGCAATGGGTGGACTAACCAAGCACGATATAGAGATGATTGATTGGGCAATGGAAGTGACCGGAATTAATGAGTATGCGGACTCTTTAGTGGAAAGCCTGAGTGGTGGACAAAGACAGCGTGCCTGGATTGCGATGGTTCTTGCTCAGGAGACGGAAATCATGGTATTAGATGAGCCTACGACATATCTTGACATGTCCCATCAATTAGAGATTCTACTCTTATTAAAAAAACTGAATGAAGAGTTAAACCGAACCATTATCATGGTATTACATGAACTCAATAATGCGACCAGATTTGCTAATCATTTGATAGGAATGAAGCAAGGTGCGGTTGTTTTTGAAGGTAGCCCAAAAGAGGTAATTACAGAAGAAAACTTGCAAATTCTCTACGGAATTAAGGCAAAGCTTCTTTTAGATGATACCGAGTCTTATCCGATTTGTGTGGAGTATGATTTAGCTAAGTAATAAGAAAGAGAAGACAGAATGAAAAAACGACAGAGTAAGGAAAGACTGTATGACAGAAATTTTACAATTCTTGTCTTGGGACAGATTATCTCGCTATTTGGATCGGCAATTCAACGGTTTGCCTTTTCTTTATATATTCTAGACCTAACTGGTTCAGCTGGACTGTTCAGTACCATTTTAGCGTTTTCCATGATCCCCATTATTGTAATGTCTCCTATAGCCGGGGTGTTATCAGATCGTGTCAGTAAAAAGAGCATCATGGTCTGGTTAGACTTTATTAGTGCTGGGTTGATTCTGGGTTATACACTATTATTACTAAGTGGACAAAGTGGAGTAATAGCAATTGCTATCTTAATGTTTCTATTATCAGGGATATCTACGGTGTATCAGCCTGCGGTTACAGCAAGTATTCCAGGCGTTGTATCGGAAGAGAATTTATTAAAAGCGAATTCTGTCGTACAACAGGTAAGTAGTTTATCGAATTTCCTTGGACCTATTCTAGCAGGTATGTTATATGGATTATTCGGGATTCTTGGAATTGTGATAGTAAATGGCTTTAGTTTTTTGGCTTCTGCCATTATGGAGTTATTCTTGCACATTCCGCAAATAAAGCGAGAGAATACAGAAGGTGCTTATCATATATTTAAAAAAGATATGACCGAGGCACTTCGTTATCTTCGGTATGAAAACCTGGTTGTACTGCGGATGACATTTTCTTCTGGATTATTTAATTTGTTTTTAGTACCGGTATTCTCGGTAGTGACACCATTTGTAATCATGGTTTCTTTTGAACAAACGAGTACGGTATATGGAATTACAGAAGGTGCAATAGCGCTAGGAATGATTATTGGTGCTTTATTCGTTGGTTTGCTAAAACGACATGTTCCGATACAGGCTATCTATAAAGTGCTCTATCTGGTAAGTCTATCTATGGTGGGTATGGCTCTCATTCTATATCTTGAAAAGAGAACAATAACTACCGAAGTAGCGATTATAGGGTATGCACTTGGTGGCATGCTCATCATGGGAGCGATTGGATATGCGAATGTAGTCAGTGCTACTTACCTGCAGCAGGCAACCAGACCAGATATGCTTGGTAAAATCTCAGCATTTGGGGCAGGGTTTGCAACTCTTTGTGTACCGCTAGGACAGGTTTTGTTTGGTGGAGTGATTGAACTTCTTGCTAATTCTATGTTTATCTTAATGCTTTTTGCAGCATGCAGTACGTTTCTGGTTACCTTGTTTGTCAGATGGAACGTGCGTCATATCAAAAAAGAGTATGAAAACTGACATTGGAAAATAAGATTGATTCGTATATAATAAAAAGGAAGAGTAAACAATGCCCATAGTGTTAAGTTAGATAATACCTTGTGGCAAGTAGGATAGAAAAGAAGGAGAGAAGTAACATGATCAAACACATCGTAATGTTCAAATTGAAAGCAGAGGCAGATAATAAGACAGCTTATAAGAACGCCGAAGAAGCAAAAGAGAAATTAGCAAACTTTGTAGAGTCCATTCCGACACTTAAGAGTTTGGAGGTAGGTATCAACGCAAAAGGTGCTCCTCAGGAAAATTGTGAGTTAGTGTTAGTCTGTGATTTTGAAGATTTAGATGGGTTAGAGGCATATCGAGTTCATCCCGTTCATGTTGCATTTGGAAAATATATCACTCCATTAAGAGAGAGTCGTGCTTGTATCGACTACGAATATTAGCAAAGAATTGTAAGTAAAACCCCGGTTTATCGAGTGATTGATAAAACCGGGGTTTGTGGTTATATAAGATGCGTTTACGTTATAAAGATAAATCTTTTTTTGTGAAATAATAGCCGCCGAAGGAGAAGCAAAGTAGCGTAATTCCCGCTAAAATCAAATTACTACTTAGAACTCCACCTTCTCCATTGATAATGGAGGCACCAGGGAATAAGGTGAAAATGGTAGCATATTTTAAGTTTTCCATTTTTCCGCCCATATTGGAGATCATCTGAATCATATAGAAAATGAGAGGAATACCGGCACCATAGAAAAAGTAATTCTTGGAGTCATTAAAAATACAGGCAGCAACAAACGCAATTCCCGCCAGGGCAAAATGAAGTAGCAAGATACTTAGATTAAGTTGAAGGTATTTGCTGACATCTAGTTCACCAGGAAACATAAGCTGACTGCAGGTGATCCCAATAAGGGTAGTAACGATTATAACAAAAGCAATACTAATTAGTGTAGATATAATTTGTGTAAAAATGATACGAGTTCTGGAATTCGGTGTAGCTAGTAAACATGCCAGCGAACCATCGTCAACATATTTTACAAGAAGCTTATTTATGATGACAATTATAAATATTATTGGGAAAAGCATCATGATGAATCCATATAAAAAGGTGTGCATAAACTCAGTTAAGTTAGTGTAGCCTCCCGACATTCCGAACATCCCCATAAATTCGGGCATCATTTCCTGAAAACCACTGAGCATTTTAGCAAAATCGGGACTATACATATAGATGATAATTGCTGTATACATAAATAAGATGCCAATAAAAATTAAAGAGAGTTTGAATGCTCCGGTTAAATTACGTTTTAAAAGTGGCTTTGATATCATTATTTTTCACCTCCATAATAATGCATAAAGATTTCTTCTAATGATTGTGTCCTTATATCCAGTGCGGTAATAGGATAGTGGCTGATATGTTCTAGAAACTCAGGTAATCTGCCCGTTAGTTTTACAGTAACCATTTTGTTTGCCAGATCAAGGAGCTCACAATGAGTCGCTTCAAATCCCTTGGTTGCTTCTTTTGTAGAAAAAGTAATCATGTATTCTTTCTGTTTCTTTTTCTTTAAGCTCTCCATATCTTCTATTGCAACAATGTTGCCATTTCGGATAATAGCGGTGCGATCACATGTCTTTTCGACTTCTTCAAAGATATGGGAGGACATTAATATCGTCTTACCTTTCGCTTTTTCCTCCATGATCAGTTCGATAAACCGGTTTTGCATCAGGGGGTCTAACCCACTAGTTGGTTCATCCAATATTATTACTTCTGGATCATTCATAAAAGCACAGATAATGCCGACCTTCTGTTTCATTCCTTTGGACATCTTCTTGATTTTGCTCTGTGGATCAAGCTCAAAACGGTTAAGAAGCTCGCTGATTCGATTATTGTTACTAATACCTTTCATTGCAGCAATAAAATCAATGAGTTTGACTCCGGGAAGATCACTCGGAAAAGCAATTTCACCAGCTAGGTAGCCAAGTGTTTTCTGAATCTGTGGCGACTTGGTGAAGCAATCCATCCCATTAATTGTACAGTTACCTTCTTTTGCCCGAATAAAACCCATTAGATGTCTGATCGTTGTTGTTTTTCCAGCACCATTTGGTCCAAGAAAACCAAAGACCTCTCCTTTTTTAACATTAATATTAACATCAAAAATGCCTTTGTGATTGCCATAATCGCGTGTAAGGTTCTTAATTTCGATGACATGATTCATGGTAGTCCTCCTTGTAATAACTTTATAGAAATGTATCATTTTATAAATCTAAACTTAAGACAGTAAACAAGAATATAGTCTTATTTTACGTCTGTTGACCCGTTTTGAGAAGAGTTTATTATTAGAATTCGGTTAAGTATTTTGCTATTATGTGGTATTCTATTAAAAGAGGATGAATTATAAGTCACGTCGCAAGGGTATCCTATGTATCAAAAGCTTGATTTTATTGAAACGAACCAACGATGTAAGGTAATAAAAATAAAATCGGATGCGGTATATTAATACAGAAAATAATAAAAGAATGGAAAATAATATGAGACAGAATGAATTTACACAATATGCATTAAGCGAAGAGATCATTAAGTCACTTACGCTACTAAAATATACGAAGCCAACCGAGGTGCAACAAGCGGTATTACCGGAGCTGTTATCTGGACTGGATGTTGTGGTCAAATCAAAAACCGGAAGCGGGAAAACAGCAGCATTTGCCATTCCGTTATGTGAAAGGGTAACCTGGGATGAATATTATCCGCAGGCTCTCGTTCTAGAGCCAACAAGAGAGCTCGCAGTACAGGTGAAAGAGGAAATCTTTCATATAGGAAGAATGAAGCGTCTAAAAGTTCCTGTGGTTTTTGGTGGATATCCCATTGAGAAAGAAATCATTACGCTTAAGCAAAAAGCACATATTGTAGTCGGAACACCAGGAAGAGTTCATGACCATTTGAGACGTGGTACCCTTTCCCTTACGCAGGTGCGCTATCTGATCATAGACGAAGCCGACCTGATGCTTAGTATGGGTTTTATAGATGAGATGAAGGCGATTCTAGATGTACTTCCAAAAGACAGAGTGACCGTGTTATGTTCGGCGACGTTAGGAGAACACTTAGAAAAACTGATTAGTGAGTATATGAAGTCACCAAAGCGTATTATATTAGATGAGGAGACCGAAACCGTAGCTGCAATTGATGAGTGCTGTTATCAAGTGGAAAATGAAGAGAAAAGTGAGTTATTGATGAATTTGCTTTATCAGGAGAATCCAGACCGGGCTATGATTTTTTGTGCCACCCGTGAAATGGTTAATGCACTTTATCATAAACTGAAAAGAGCAGGCGTACGTTGTGGTATGATTCATGGTGGAATGGAGCAACGGGAGCGCCTTCAAATGGTTGACGAATACCGGGAAGGGACGTTTCGTTATCTCATTGCTTCTGATGTGGCAGCAAGAGGAATTGATTTTGACAATATCACACACGTCATTAATTATGACTTTCCAACAGGGAAAGAGACCTACGTACACCGGATAGGCAGAACCGGGCGAAACGGGAAAAGTGGTGTGGCCATTAGTTTTTATAATGAATCTGAAAGCCGTATGGTACGGGAAGTGGAAGCATTTACAGGAAAAGAAATAGTTAGAAAAGAGACTCCGAAGAAGGAACAATTACTAGATGCCAAAGGAATTTTTGAAAAGCGACAAAAGGAACGGATAGTGAAAAAGGCGAGAAAAGGAGCAGCATTCCAAGGCAGTATTACTAAGTTAACCATTGGTGGAGGTCGCAAGTCAAAAATGCGCGCAATAGATGTTGTCGGCGCAATTAGTAATATTGATGGAATTACAAGCAATGATATTGGAATTATTGATGTTCGTGACAGCATTACTTATGTGGAAATTCACAATGGAAAGGGTCAGCTGGTGCATGATGCCCTCCAAAACAAAACGGTTAAAGGTAAGATACGAAAAGTAAGGGTGACAAGATGAAACAATACGAAACACACACCTTTCCCCCTGTGTATGATGAATATTCCATGATTTTGATACTTGGAAGTTTTCCTTCGGTCAAATCAAGGGAAGAAGGGTTTTTTTATGGACATCCTAGAAACCGGTTCTGGAAGGTAATCAGTAGTATTTATGAAAAAGAAGAACCTCAGACAATCGAGGAAAAGAAGGCATTATTACTTGAATGCAGGATTGCACTCTGGGATGTGATTGCCAGCTGTGAAATCGAAGGTTCTGCGGATAGTAGCATTGAAAACGTTGTGGTTAACGACCTAACACCGATACTAAGTAACAGTATGGTTACCAGGATAATGGTGAATGGAAAAACAGCTGCAAAGTTGTATCATAAGTATCTTTATCCGGTGACTAAGATAAAAGCAGTTGAGTTGCCTTCTACCAGTCCGGCGAATGCAACATTTTCTTTAGAGCGTTTAATTAGGGAGTGGAAAGAGCGAATTAGTAATGAAATACAAAGCTAAATAAGAAGAAATGAGAGTAAAATCCCAAAAGTGTAATGTAGTGTGATTAAGTCACAGAAACTTCCAACTAAAGTGGCGTATAATGACATTAGAAACAAAGAAATCAATTAAAAATAAAAATATAAGATAATGAAAAGGAGTAATGATTATGGGAGCAATGCATATTACAACTCAAAACTTTGAAAAGGAAGTATTAAAATCCGAAAAACCAGTACTAATTGACTTTTGGGCATCCTGGTGTGGTCCTTGCCAGATGTTAACTCCAGTGATTGAACAATTAGCAACTGAAGTAACAGATGCGAAAATCACAAAAGTGAATGTTGACGAACAACCGGCACTTGCTCAGGAATTTCGCGTTATGTCCATCCCAACACTTGCGGTTATCAAAGATGGCAAGTTAGTAAATAGTTCTGTTGGTGTAAAATCTAAGGATGCGATTCTTAAGATGTTAGAAGTATAAAATAGTTACTTAGTAGTTGAACTATATCGAGGTATCAACCTAACATTACTTTTCTATAAAGTACAGAGCGGTAAGATTCTAGTAATTCAATTGCAACAATGGGGTTGCAGGAGAATAAATGGGATTTTATCCGCTCTGTTTTTGCTATGTTTAAAATAATACTTATTAAGTGTTGTATATTTACAATTTCACTATGGAGTTAATTGATTTAAGGAACAAAAGTATAAATATAGATTATTAAGAATACCTCGTTCTTCCTCCCCAGTAATAATATTTTTCATATCATGTAGGATCTGCTTTACACAATCACTAGATAAATACTTAAATTCTGTGTTACCCCACTTGTTCTTAGAGGAGCTTAAAGACTGGTAGTTCCAAAACAATAGTTTCTGTTCGGAAGGAGAAAGCAGCACACGCAGGGTTGGATGGATTGCTAAGTTTCCATCGAGACAGTATTTGCCTTCTACATCCTCGCGAAGCATCATGACTCCAATGATTCGTCGTTCCTCTTCTTTTTTACCATTCGGAACTTCTGTAAGGATACAAGCAGAGTTCATTGCTATTCTAGTTGCAATACGAGGTTGTCCCTTTGATTTTCCACTTAGATAATCCCCTGTCTTTATAGTCAAAGAGGCTTGAATACTTGCTAGATCGTTGTGAATTAAGCCAAAGGCAGCGTGTGAATTATCTACTAGCTTTAGTTTTTTAATTCTTTGTAATCGCTCTTGTTCTCGGCGTTTGAATTCTTGAATGAGTTGTTGTTTTTGATTTCTGTGATTCAGGAGCGCCATGATTTCGGTTTGTATTTTGTTATCTGAACAAGTAATAAAGCGGGAAAAGGCATCCGGATAAATAAATTTCCTACGCTGGTTGCTAAAATCAACTTCAATGATATTACCCGTATTGCTAGTGACAATTCCGTCACCAAATCTGTTGTGGCTCACTTTTTTTCCAATCATTTTCGTTTTCATCTTTCTTCCTCCTTTGAACCAAGACTTTATAATATACAGTATTATAAAAAAAGAAGAGCTTTCCATATCTATGCCAATCGGCACAATACCAAAAGCCCTTCTTAAGTAAGACGGTTCTTTTCTATTCATTTGACACTATTATAGCATAAAATCGAAATAAAAGCAAATTTGAAAATGTTATAGGTATATATGTGATTAAGTCACAGACGAAAAAAGGATAATAAGATAAAGTAATATTAGTAAGTTTATAATAAAAAAAAAAGTTAATTTTTTAACAATATTAAAGTTAAGGAATCATAGAAAGGGGAATTGCCATGAGTAAAACTGTCATAATTGGTGGAGTAGCTGGTGGTGCTACCGCAGCAGCCAGATTACGAAGAAGAGATGAATCAATGGAAATAGTAATGTTTGAGCGCGGAGCCTATATATCCTATGCGAATTGTGGGTTACCATATTATATTGGTAATGTGATAGAGGAAAGGGATGCGTTATTGTTACAAAGTCCACAAGCGATGAAACAAAAGTTCAATATCGATGTCCGAATCCTAAGTGAAGTAATAGAAATTAAGCCAGAGAGTCAAACCGTGGTGGTGAAGAATGTAGAAACATCAGAAACTTATGAGGAGAGTTATGATGATTTGATCATAGCAACAGGTTCTTCTCCAATTAAGCCATCGATTCCTGGAATTGAGGCAGATAATATATTTACTCTTTGGACGGTTCCAGATACCGACCGGATTAAAGCATTTCTTGAAGAGCGAAATCCAGAACGTGCCGTTGTCATTGGTGGCGGATTCATTGGGTTAGAAATGGTGGAAAATCTTCATGAAGCTGGTCTTTCGGTAACCTTAGTAGAGAAACTAAATCAGGTGATGTCGCCGCTTGACTTTGAGATGGCACAGCTCATTCATGAGAATCTGAGAATGAATGGAGTACGTCTGTTATTAAATGATGGAGTGCAATCATTTGAGAGTAAAGGCAACGTAACCCGGATTCACCTGGAAAGTGGAGAAGTCGTTGAAGCAGACCTCGTTATCTTGTCGATTGGAGTCAGACCAAATAGTGAGTTAGCAAAGAAGGCAGGGATAGCTGTTAATGAGCGTGGCGGTGTCGTAGTAAATGATTATCTGGAAACAACTCAACCACACATTTATGCAGTTGGGGACGTAATTGAGGTAAACCAATTCGTTACAGGCGATAAAACCATGATTCCTCTTGCCGGTCCAGCCAATAAGCAGGGGCGTATAGTTGCGGATAACATTGGTGGTGACAAAAAGAAGTATCAGGGAAGCTTGGGAACTGCTGTTGCAAAAGTATTTGATTATGATGTGGCAAGTGTAGGACTAAATGAGAAGAATCTGAAAGCACAGGGTAAGGTAAAAAACCAGGATTATTATACAGCGCTGATTAACCAAAAATCGCATGCGGGTTACTATCCAGGGGCAACGCCACTAACGTTAAAAATGCTGTTTACCAAAGAGGGTACGATTCTTGGAGCACAGGTTGTTGGGCAGGAAGGTGCAGATAAACGCATCGATACGATAGCGACAACTATGCGACTGAAAGGTACAATTTATGATTTGGCAGAGTTAGAACTTGCGTATGCACCACCATTTTCATCTGCTAAGGACCCAGTAAATATGCTTGGATTTGTAGCGGAAAACATCATTAGTGGGAAAGTTACTTTTATCGAATGGAATGAAATGGATGAGTTGTTAGCGTCAGGTCGCAACAATTATACAGTTCTTGACATAACAGAGAAAGTCGAATATGAAGTATTTCATATTGATGGCGCGTACCATATTCCACTTGGACAGTTACGTGAAAGGATGCATGAACTAAAGAAAGATGATCTCATTATCATATACTGTGCAATCGGAGTACGTTCTTATAATGCAGCAAGAATATTAATGCAACATGGATTTAATAAGGTAGTGGTATTAAGTGGTGGCACCAGTTTTTATAAGACGATGCATCATGAGATACAAAAGCCAGATTTGGAAGAATATAGACAGGAGGTGCAGGCTGCCATGTATCAGGAGGATCAGGAGATTAAACAGATTAAAGTATTAAATTGTAGCGGACTACAGTGTCCAGGCCCTATTATGAAGGTAAACCAGGCAATTGCCGAGATGAAGGATGGGGAAATGGTCGAAGTATCTGCTACCGACATGGGTTTTGCCAGAGATGTGGAAGCATGGTGTCGTAGAACCGGGAATACCTATGTGAAAACGGAACGAAAAGACAAAGAAAATATCGTGACGATTCAAAAGGGAGTACAATCTGGTCAGAGTTTCGATGCAAAAAGCAATCAGAAAGAAAACAAACGGCCAAGTGTGCAGGGCAGTCAGGTAGAAATTCCTCAAGGAAAGACACTCATCGTCTTTAGCGGTGACCTTGATAAAGTACTCGCTTCCTTTATCATCGCCAATGGTGCCGCTGCCATGGGCAGACCTGTTACGATGTTCTTTACCTTCTGGGGACTAAACGCACTTCGTAAAAGCGAAAAAGTTAAATTGAAAAAACCATTTCTAGATAAAATGTTTGGCGGTATGATGCCAAGAGGTACCCGCAAATTAAAACTTTCTAAGATGCATATGGGTGGAATGGGTACTGCAATGATGAAAAAAGTAATGCGCGACAAAAATGTGGATTCTCTGGAGGACTTAATGAAGTCTGCCATGGCAAACGGTGTCCGACTGGTTGCCTGCACGATGTCGATGGATGTCATGGGAATCACAAAGGATGAACTCATTGATGGGGTAGAGTTAGCTGGAGTAGCATCCTACCTTGGGGATGCAGAAGAGAGTAATGTGAATTTGTTTATATAAATGATAGTAGATGAGCGAAAAATTGGGAGCGGTAGTAACGATTCCTAAAAAGCTTCTATCACTGAGAGAACTAAAAAAGAGCAGAAAATGATATTGTCATGTTCATTTTCTGCTCTTTAGCATTATTTAGGCTCTATTACTTCAATGTTATTTCCTGTTCCATCATAGTCAATTTTTATATTGATTCCCTCATTAAAAAATCCTATAATTGCACGTGCGTTTTCTCCGAGATAGTATATGCGATACATATTTGCTGATGTTGATGAATACTCGTCAGGTGCTCCAATTAATTCATGAACTTGTATCCATGATATATTTTTCTTAAACATTCGAATCTTTTTTAGCTTTTCTTTTCCTTCTTTTGATAAATTGCTATCCTCGGAATTATTGCCTACATGTGTGTTGATTGCAGGTGTGGTTGATTCTGGTACAATATTATTACTAGGAGTTATACTATGTGTGATTAAATCATCCTTATCAGTAGCAATCTGATTACACCCTGTAACAAGAAAAACAAGCATAAATAGTATAGAATACACCAATATTTTATTTATAGATTTCATTAAAAACCCTCCAATGTTTATTAGTATCTATTAAAGTATTATTGTTGATATTGAATAAAGACTTTATTAAGAGTAGTAACTACTCTTTCACTATGTAATATACTGTATCACTTGAATAATATCCAATTATCGTGTCATAACTCCAACCACTAGAATTATTTGCGGTTGACGGATTGCTATCAGTTGTTGCACGTACGGACGCATTATAGTATCCATGCTTATTATACCAGTCACCGTTATTTGCTCTATACCAAAAATGATAGTCAAATTTAGTTTTTCCGTTCCAGCCCTGTCCAACTCGCATACAGACAACCCACTCATCTGTACCTACGCTTGAAGGACATTTATCTTGTTCACGCCAATTACCAATACCAAAATTGGCATTTAACCATGTTCGCATTCGGGTTCTTACTAAGGTTAGAGCTTCATCAATTGTTGATTGTTCGCATCTTTTACTATCTTCCTCGGTAAACTGTGGGAATAGATTTTGCCCGTCTAAAAAGAAAGCATATCCTTGGCAGTTAACAGTAGCTATTGGAGCTGTAGGAGGAATTGTTCTTACGCTTTTACATCCATAATAGTTATAAATAATTCTTAAGAATGGTCTGTCACTAGTATCGCTACTCTCAGATGTATAGAAATTATTATAATCAACATAATCTTCATTTGCATATCTTATTGAAAAACCATAATTATTGTTCTGCCCTTGATTATTCGTTCGATACCACTCTTTTACAACGTCAGTGACAGTAAAGTACACATTGTTCTTATTTATAGTTCCACGATATATCTTAGAAACATTTGTAGGCTGATTATTCCATGTTATAGTGCTTGAAGTCCAATTACTATTTACTTTATATAACTCTAGCGGACCATAAGTTGTGGTATTATCTGTCGCTGTAATATACATCATTGCATTTTCAATAACTCCATTGATTATTGGAAATGCATTATACTTAATATATGAACGGTGCAGAATACCATTTTTTAATCCAACATACATCAAACCTGATGTATTGCAATTATCAACAGATCCTTTTTTAACATATGTATCTTGAACATTTGTACGAGTATTACCCGGCGAAACAATAGGATCAATAATTAATGGATATTGGCGCTCACTATCCATAAGCCATTCCCTGCTTGGCGTAAGTTTTAAGATATAGTTATTGTTAATTTCTTCTAATTCAACTTTAATATCTGATGAGTATGCATCATTGGAGTCCATCATAAATGGTGAAGGTATAATAAATATCTCTTCATTCTTCGCGTTATAAAAAACAATACTATTATCTTCGTTTAGTTTTGGAATGACTCCTTCAACAGATAAATTCATAATATATGAATTTATACTTGATGGTTCATTTAATACGATATTCTCTTTTAATTTTCCTGATGATATAGAATATTCAATATTTACATTATTATTGAATAAGTTCTCATAAACCACACTGGACTTTAATTTCTTAGCAATTACTTTACGCTCGTTCCTATCATAATTTGTTAAGTCTTTTTCTTTTACTTTTGCATTTTTCTTGCCTTTCATGTCATAAACTTTAACTTTATCTATGCCTTTTTTCGCCTCAGATATAACAGTGGCAATAGATGCATTGAAGTTAACAGAACTATCATATATTTCTTCTGCCTCTATACTCCAAGAAATTGTATATTTGTCCTTTGTTATTTTGACTAAAAAATCTTCAGTGTTATCATTAGCAAAAACTACATCTATAATACCATCTTTATTCTTTAATGTACTACCATTTCCATTGGTTCTAGTTATCAGAGTATTGTCAATTTCTTCCCATTTACCATTTTTTTTGCTGTGAACAGGTTCTGAATAAGAAACTGCTGTGTATGAACCATCGCTATTGCGAAAGTGCTTCTCATATTCTCCCCTTAATGATATTTCTTCTTCAAGAATAGTTACACTCTCTTCGCTTTTTTCTCGCTCTGCCCTTATTGGAATGTTCACTAATAATATCGAACATATAAGCAATAAGCTAATCCCTTTTTTAACTCCCTTACATTTAAACATATTATCACTCCTCATATATTATTTATACCAATAATAATGACTAAATTATAATTATAGTACAACTATCATTTGTATATATTACATTTTATTTCCAATTTATTCATATGTCAACAAATATATTGGTTCGCTAGAAGGACTTTCACATGCGACGTTTAACATTGGTAATAATCATCGAGTTCAAAGAAAACACACAATTATTGAGCATTTATATACAGTTCAAAAGTACCTAATAATACACCGAATATGCGTCTTATAGTTCACCAGTGTATGGAGAAATTAATGAAACGAGGAGAGTGTATCATTACAGAAGTGAAAAAAACAACTCTCATCAAAATATAACCTGGACAGGTTATATTTTTTCTTTGGTAGAAAATGCAATACATATCCAATAAGAGAAAAATGTACCATCAAGTTCGCACTACGGCGCTCGTTCATTACGTAAAGTTGACAAAGAACACAATACGTTTAATACAGACAAAAATTGTCAATACATTAGTTATATAATCAACTAAGAAAACATAAGACATATAGTGGTCTAAAATGGTTTTCTTATATAGAATACTTGAAACTTTTGGAACTATCAGTATACTTAAAGGTAAAGAGAATTGATATGGCAAGAAAGGGTTAGACAGAATATGTACTCAGGTATAAAACGTATGTTAGACATTATCTTATCATTGATGGCAATTATAGTGCTATCTTGGCTTTTAGTATTACTCAGTCTGATTGTTAAATTTACTTCGAAAGGACCGGTATTATTTAAGCAGAAACGAATTGGAAAAAACAAAACCCATTTTAATATATATAAGTATCGTACCATGAGAATCGATACACCGAAAGATATGCCAACTCATCTATTAGCCAATCCGGATAGTTTTATTACTCCGGTAGGGCGATTCTTAAGAAAAACCAGTTTGGATGAAATGCCACAGTTATTTAATATTCTGGTTGGACAGATGAGTATTGTTGGACCCAGACCTGCACTTTGGAATCAGGATGATCTCATTGCAGAGCGCGATATTTACCATGCTAATGATATTCGACCAGGGCTAACCGGATGGGCGCAGGTAAATGGTCGAGATGAGCTACCTATCCCGGTAAAAGCGAAATATGATGGCGAATATATGGAGAGAATGAGTTTTAGTTTTGACATGAAGTGTTTGTTTAAAACAATAGTATCCGTAGTAAAACATGATGGTGTAAAAGAGGGTGGGCCTGGCTCTGGAGACGCTTGACAGTATTTTTGTTTCATAGGAAATTACATCCTATGAAACAAAAATGCTCCGCAAGGATCGCACTGCGGCGGAAATGAAAATAGTCGCCTAAGCGACCCGCTGCAGGCGGAGAGTTTCGCTAGCGAAACTCTTTATTATCAAAGAACAAAATGAAATAAGCAAATATACTGGAGGACAAAGCAATGTTAACTTTGTATTTAGTAATTCCATGCTATAACGAGGAAGAAGTATTACCAGAAACATCAAAACGATTAAAAGAGAAATTTCGTGTATTAATAGATAATCAGAAAATAACAAAAGAAAGCAGGATTGTTTTTGTGGATGATGGCTCAAAAGACAAAACCTGGTCCATGATTGAAGCACTACACAAAGAGGATTCCATGTATTCAGGAGTCAAACTTTCCAGAAATCGTGGTCATCAGAATGCATTACTTGCGGGTCTTGCTACAGTCAAAGGACTTTGTGATGCGGTAATCAGCATGGATGCTGATTTGCAAGATGATATTAATGCCATAGATGGCTTTATTGAGGAATATGAAAAAGGTTATGAAGTTGTCTATGGAGTACGCAAAGCCAGAAAGAAAGACACCTTCTTTAAAAGATTTACCGCGGAAGGTTTTTATAAATTGATGAAAGGGTTAGGCGCTGAAGTAGTATTTAATCATGCGGACTACCGACTTTTAAGCAATCGTGCACTAGAAGGGCTTTTAGAGTTTAAAGAAGTCAATCTGTTTTTGCGTGGGATAGTCCCAATGATTGGCTATAAGTCTACGAATGTTTACTATGAACGAAGCGAGCGATTTGCCGGGGAAAGTAAATATCCATTAAAAAAGATGTTGGCGTTCGCATTTCAAGGAATTACCTCCTTAAGTATTAAACCAATTCGCCTAATTATTTCCCTTGGATTTCTTACGTTCTTTGTTAGTATCATCATGCTTATTACGTTTTTGATTCAACATTTTATTGGATATACTGTTAGTGGCTGGACAAGCATTATCGTGTCTGTCTGGGCGTTAGGAGGACTACAGTTATTAGCCATTGGTGTCATAGGTGAATATATCGGAAAAGTATATCTTGAGACCAAAGGACGTCCAAGATTTATCATCGATCAGTTTATCAATGATTAATGAGTAAGAAAGAAGGAACTTACGATAATGACGATAAAGCAAATGATGGATCTCTATAAAAAACATAAAGAAAAGATTTTGTACCTATTTTTTGGCGGAGTAACGACGATGGTCAATATCGGCTGTTATTGGTGTACCACAAGACTTCTTCATATTGAAGAAATGCCTAGTACCTGGATTGCCTGGGTAGCTGGAGTGCTGGTTGCCTATGTGACTAATAAGATATGGGTATTTGAAAGTAAGGCAAGAGGATTCAAAGATTTTTTAAAAGAAGTCACTTCCTTTGTTGCTTTCCGTGTGTTAACCGGTGCGATGGATTTTGGAATCATGTTTATATTTGTAGAAAAACTACATTTTCACGACTTAGTTATGAAAACTCTTTCCAATGTGCTCGTGATTATCGGTAACTATATAGCTAGTAAGCTTGTTATATTCAAGAAAAAAACGGTAATGGAATAAGGAAAGGAAACAAAAGAATGCTACAAGTACTTGAAAAATTATATATAAAACTGCTAAATCCGTTTTTAAAGGTTAGTAGGCGTATTCCGGTAAATGTAAAAGGGGCAGGCCTTTCAATATGTTTTGCTGGACTAATGGCGCAGTATGTTGTAGTTGGGATGATTAATAGAAATACATTGTATTACTCCTGGTATATGAGTTTTGATCTTATGATGCTGCTTGGATGCATCTTGTTTATGTTAGGAGAGGAATTAAAACCGCTGGTATGGCGTAAGGGGCTAACTTATTCCTTTTTGGGAATGGGTGCTTATATGGTATTATCAGAAAGTTTGCAGCCAAAATATATGCCATATCTCGGTCTTTGTTTGATATTGATTATACCACTTTTTGCTTTTGTATGGGGAAATCATAAACAAAAACATTGGGTAATTCAATGTATGAGCAATGGAATACGCGGCGCGTTCTTACTAAGTACTTTGCTTGCGTTTTTTTTTCGTGTCAAGATGGATGGATATCGCTATGCGGGACTTTTCATCAATCCCAATATGTTGGGATTGTTTTTAGTGCCAGTAGCAATTGTTTACCTGATGGAAATAGATAAGATGCTAAAAACAACAGGTTCGAAGATTCGAAAAACGATACTGCTACTTGAAGTAGGTTTATGTTTCTTTATGATTCTTATGACGCAGGCAAGAACAACCTTGTTAGCCATCCTTCTTACAGGTGGGATTTGGTTTTTGATTCGGATGGTACAGTTTCGCAGAGAGAAAAAGTTGGGCCGTTTTCTGGGATCTATCGGTTTATTATTTCTTGTTATTGTAATAAGTTATCCTGCTTATGAGAAGTTATTACAGGTATTACCAGAAAAAACCGGGATACAATGGGTTTATCCAAAAGATAAATACTATGCAAAAATTAATGAGCCATTGTTTGGAAGTGCTGTTCTAGCTGCGGAGGATAATGCACAGACGGATGAATCTGAGTTAGGAGTAATGGATGATGGAGATTCTAAGGAAGAAACCACAGGATTTGATCGTCTTATCGGCTCCCTTCGTTTTGATTCGTTGAGTAGTTTACTTAATGGTAGATGGGAGATTTATCAGGAATATGTGAAAGGACTTTCTTGGTCAGGTCATAGAAAAATGTCCATGAAAGTGGATAATAGTACAGTACCTCATGCCCATAATAATATGCTTCAACAAGGGTATATGTATGGAATAGGAGCAATGATATTATTTGGTATAATAACAATTTTATCAATTGGCGCAGCAATTAATAATTGTTTGCGACTTGACCATAATAATTCATACCATTTGTTTATCGTGTTATATTTTATTATACATTTATTAATTGGAATTACTGAAATGACTATTTTACCTTTTATCGTTGTGACAGGAATGATATTTTATTTGTTAGTTGCTCTGGTAATGGTAAAAGATAATGATTCATCTCAGAAGGAGTTGTTCTCCGAATGAGATATAGGTCTCTGACGGATAGGAGAGTAAGTATGGTAAAGGTATTAGTAACCGGTGAAAAGGGCTATATCGGAACTCAATTAAAAAAATGGTTCGATCAAAAGGAAACGGATTATCAGGTGGATTTTTTACCAGTTAGAGACGAGCAGTGGAAAATGTATTCATTTGAACAGTATGATATTATAATTCATGCCGCTGGAATTGCTCACCAGAAGGTTACAGAGGAGAATAAGCAGTTATATCACTATGTGAATTGTAGGTTAACAGGTGAGCTAGCGAAAAAGGCGTTGCAAGAAGGGGTAAGTCAATTTATATTTCTTAGTAGTATGAGTGTGTTTGGAGAAAACAATCGAAGAAAGAAAATTATTAGGATTACTGCTAATACTACTCCAAACCCAAGTACAGAATATGGAAAGAGCAAATTAGATGGCGAAAGCGAGTTGCATAAACTTAGAACAGGTCCGATGAAAATAGCAATAATCAGACCACCGATGGTTTATGGAAAAGGTGCCAAAGGAAATTATAATTTGCTTAAGTCAATTGCTTTAAAACTGCCGATTTTGCCAATAATATCGAATGAGAGAAGTATGATTTATATAGACAATCTCTGTGAATTTATATATCTGACTATAAAACATCAAAAGAGCGGAGTGTTCCATCCACAAAACGCACAGTATGTTAGCACTACACAGATGATGCAACAAATCGTTAAGGCTAATCATCGTAAGAAATTATTCACGCGATTAATGATTCCGTTCATTGTAATGTTAAGAAACATTTCTAATAAAGCGGTAAAAGCCTTTGGCACTATGACATATGATATGGATATGTCAGATGAGTTTGATTTTTCTTATTGTATTACGGAGTTTGATGAATCGATAATCACTACTGAGATGGATTAGGGGTAAGGCGAGAGGAGATACAGAGGATGGAGATAAAAGTCTCGGTTATTATGCCAACGTATAATAATGGTAGGTATATTCATAAGGCAATTGATTCTGTATTAAGTCAGAACGTGGAGTTAGAGTTGATAATTGTGGATGATGCCTCCACGGATGAGACAGAACGGGTACTTCAAAAGTATATGGAATTAGACAATATCGTTTACGTAAAGAATGAAATAAACTGTGGGGTTGCAGAGTCACGCAATATCGGGACAAGTCTGGCTCAGGGAGAATATGTAGCTTTTTTAGATGCTGATGATTGGTGGGAGCCACAGAAATTACAAAAGCAGCTGGATGCTCTTAAGCAAAGTAAAGAGGTGTTATGCTGCACTGGGCGCGCTTTATACGATGATCAGGGTAATAGTCTGGGCAAGTATCTAGGAGTAAAAAGTAAGATTACCTACAAAGAGCTATTATATAAAAACAGTATTGCATGCTCCTCCGTACTAATGCCAATTGCTATTGCAAGGGAGTTCCCAATGTGCGAGGACCGTTATCATGAAGATTATATAATGTGGCTAAGTATCTTAAAAAAATATGATACAGTGATAGGACTAAATGAGCCGTTACTTAACACAAGATTAAGCGAGGGCGGGAAGTCTCGTAATAAAATAAAATCAGTTAAAATGACCTATGGAGTTTTCCGTTACATCGGATATTCCAAAATCACAGCGACGCTCATATTACTAAGATATGAAGCAAATACTTTAATAAAATACGTAAGGAAGAGTTGAGATAAATCTTGCCTTAGGAAAACAATATTGACTATAAAAGGTCGAAAGTATATAATGTTGCAAGACAGCTTACTATTGGAAAATTAAGAAAGAAAAGGACATAATGTATGAAAGGTATTATTTTAGCAGGTGGTTCTGGTACGCGGTTATATCCACTTACCTTAGTGACTTCAAAACAATTATTACCGGTATATGACAAACCGATGATTTATTATCCGTTGTCTGTGTTAATGCTGGCAAAGATTAAAGATATTTTAATTATTTCTACTCCACAGGATTTACCTAACTTTAAAAATCTACTTGGAGATGGAAGTAAATTCGGTATCTCATTAAGCTATGCAGAGCAACCATCTCCAGATGGATTGGCACAGGCTTTTATTATTGGCGAAGAGTTTTTAGCTGGAGATTCCTGTGCTATGGTATTAGGAGATAATATTTTTTATGGCAATGGACTGTCTACTCGGCTTAGAAGTGCAGCCTCGGTTGAAAAGGGAGCAACTATTTTTGGATATTATGTTGAAGACCCACAGAGATTTGGAATTGTTGAATTTGACGAAGAAGGAAGAGCCGTATCCATTGAAGAAAAGCCGGAGAATCCAAAGTCAAATTATTGTGTGACTGGATTATATTTCTATGATAATACCGTTTGTGAGAAAGCAAAACAGGTAAAACCATCAAAACGTGGAGAGTTAGAGATTACTGATTTAAATAGAATGTATCTGGAGGAAGGAACCCTTAATGTACAGACACTTGGCAGAGGGTATGCATGGCTTGATACCGGTACGATTGATGCCTTATCAGAAGCATCTGAGTTTGTGCGCGTTATGGAAGGCAGACAAGGAATCCAGATTTCTGCAATTGAAGAGATTGCTTATATTAATGAGTGGATTACAAAGGAGCAGCTTGTAGAGGCCGCTAAAACCTATGGAAAATCAAAATATGGACAGCATTTGATGATGGTTGCACAAGGGAATAT
This sequence comes from Bacillota bacterium, assembly GCA_023434365.1. Classification (GTDB taxonomy): domain Bacteria; phylum Bacillota; class Clostridia; order Lachnospirales; family Lachnospiraceae; genus KM106-2. The sequence goes on from JAEYSV010000056.1 coordinate 44,148, forward strand.
AAAGTATTCATAAGAAGGAGATTCGCTATGAAGATAATCGTTACCGGCGGAGCCGGATTTATTGGTGGTAATTTTGTTCATTTATTAGTTAATAAATATCCTGAAGATACTGTGATTTGTTTAGATAATTTAACCTATGCCGGTAATATGGAGACATTAGCTGACGTAATGGATCAGCCTAACTTCAAATTTGTAAAAGGCGATATTGCAGACCGTGAGTTTGTGTATAAGCTATTTGAGGAAGAAAAGCCTGATGTTATAGTTAATTTTGCTGCAGAAAGTCATGTGGATCGATCGATTGAGGATCCAGGAATTTTTCTTCAGACCAATGTAATAGGAACTGGAGTTTTATTAGATGCCTGCAGAACGTATGGAATCAAGCGATATCATCAAGTATCTACTGATGAAGTATATGGCGATCTGCCACTTGACCGCCCTGATTTGTTCTTTACAGAGGAAACTCCTTTGCATACCTCAAGTCCGTATTCTGCATCAAAAGCATCCGCAGACTTATTAGTGCTTGCTTACTATAGAACCTTTGGTGTACCTGTTACAGTATCCAGATGTTCTAATAACTATGGGCCATATCATTTTCCAGAGAAGTTAATTCCGCTTATTATTGCCAATGCACTTAATAATAAATCAATCCCAGTATATGGAGATGGATTAAATGTTAGAGACTGGCTATATGTAGAGGATCATTGTATTGCAATTGATATGATTGTTCGTCAGGGAAAAGAAGGCGAAGTATATAATGTTGGTGGGCATAATGAAAAGACTAATTTAGAAGTAGTCAAAACAATCTTAGCCGAACTTGATAAGAGCGAGGACCTAATTACTTATGTAAAAGACCGACCAGGACATGATATGCGTTACGCTATTGATCCGACAAAAATCAAAGAAGAACTTGGATGGGAACCACAAACTTATTTTGCGGACGGAATTAAGAAAACTGTAAAATGGTATCTCGAAAATAGAGGCTGGTGGGAGCACATCATTAACGGTGAATATAAAAACTACTATGATACTATGTACGGCAAGAAGCAGTTCTAGTGGATAGGTGATTGAAAGGGTGTTACGTTGAAATTATCAGCACACATAAAAGCATTTTATAATTATAGAGGGTTATTGTTTCAGCTGATCAAGAAGGATCAGATTAAGAGATATAAAAAATCTGTCCTTGGTTATGCTTGGAGCGTGTTGAATCCATTGTTAACCATGATGGTAATGGTTATGGTATTTAGCCAGATTTTTGACCGAAAGGTTGAGAACTTCCCAATTTATCTGATAACTGGGCAGTTAATGTTCAATATGATGAGTGAGTCCAGTCAGATAGCAATGAATTCTATTACTGGGAATGCTTCGTTAATTCAAAAAGTATATATGCCAAAGTATATCTTTCCATTATCCAGTATATGTTCTTCGCTTTATAATCAGATGTATTCATTAATAGCGCTTTTGATTGTTATGTTAGCTACTTCTTATGTTCCACCAAAGACAATCTTTTTATTTATCATTCCACTTTTTTATCAGTATCTGTTTTGTGTGGGCTGGGGACTTATCCTTTCCACGTTAATGGTGTTTTTCCGCGACATGAGATATATTTATCGTATTTTAATCACGTTATGGACGTACATGACGCCAATCTTCTATACTGCAGATGCATTGCCTGAGTATACATTTAATCTGATTAAGACCGTAAATCCTATGTACCATTTTATTACTTATATGAGAACCTTAATTTTAGATGGAAAAGTTCCTGGAGTAAGAGAAAACCTGATATGCTTTAGTTTTGGCTTTGGATTCTTAGTAGTAGGATTACTCTTATTTTATAAAAAACAAGATCGTTTTGTGGAGTATATATGATGAATAATATAGCAATTAAGGTTGACGATGTGTCAATGAAATTTAACTTGGCTAGTGAAAAAGTCAATAGTTTTAAAGAGTTCTTTATTAAGAGGATAAAAGGCCAGATTAAATATGAAGAATTCTGGGCACTGAAAAATGTGTCATTAGAAATAAAAAAGGGAGAGTCCTGGGCCTTTGTCGGCACCAATGGCTCTGGTAAAAGTACATTATTAAAAGTAATCAGTGGGATTTATAAACCAACAAAAGGTTCGGTAACAGTAAATGGAAAAGTAGCGCCACTAATCAACCTTGGAGCGGGTTTTGACTCTGAATTAACTGCCAGAGAAAATGTGTATCTTAATGGTACTATTCTAGGGTATAAGATGGAGTTCATAGAGCAAAAGTTTGATGAAATTATTGCGTTTGCCGAGCTGGAAAAGTTTGTTGATGTGCCTATTAAAAAATTTTCTTCTGGTATGACAGCAAGATTAGGTTTTTCCATAGCCACTGCAGTAGAGCCAGATATCTTAATCGTGGATGAGGTCTTATCAGTTGGCGATTACTTATTTCGGGAAAAATGTGAAAAAAGAATAAGCGAGATTCTAAGTAAAGGCGCAACACTAATTTTAGTTAGTCACTCAGCGGATCAGGTAAAAAAACTATGTAATAAAGCTGTTCTAATCAATAAAGGTGATGTTGTGATGATAGGCGATGCAACAACAGTATGTAACGTATATGAGAAAAAGGATAAATAATAATGTCTGTTGATTTGATAAGTGTAATAGTTTTATCTTATAATAACAATGTAAATATTACGGTAGAATCAGTGGTTAGGCAGGATTATCCAGGTCTTGAATTAATCGTGATTGATGACGGCTCAACTAAGTTTAGCAAACAAGATTTAGTAAACAGGATTGAGACAAACAAAAAAGAGAACCTATTACGATATCAAATTATCATTAATGATAGTAATATTGGAACAGTAAGATCATTAAATAGGGCGATATCGGTATCTACTGGTAAGTACATTAAAATAATAGCCGGCGATGACTACCTAAAGGATACTACTGCGCTTAGTGTTTATTATCAAACTATCATTAGTCAGTCATGTGATGCTGTGGTATCAAGGATATTATTTTGTGGTGAGAATGGTTGTTTTGAATCGGCAAGCTATAGTGCATATAATGAGATGAATAATGAGGAATTATATAAGAAATTAATTGTGAATTCGATAATCAGCGCACCAGCAGTGTTAATCAAACGAGAATTAGTTTCAGATAAGTATAGATTTGATGAACATTATCGTTTGGTCGAGGATTGGCCACAGTGGATAAAATTAATAAAAGATGGTAAAAAGTTTTACTGGATGGAAGATATTTTAGTTTCCTATCAGATGAATGGAGTTAGTCAGACGAAGGGAAAGAATAATCATTATTCTGTATTCAGAGATGATCTAAAATACTTATATGAAACAGTGCTATTAAAAGAACGGCACTTACTTTCAAGATATCAGAGAAGAGTGATCGAGTTTTACTATAACCGTCGTGTAAAATGGATGGAAAAATCTTCAGTATGGAAGATGATGCTACTCGTTTGTTATGTTGATGTATTTGTTTGTGAAATATTAATTAAACATAAGATAAGTAAGGGAGGCTAGAATCGTGATTACAAATGTTGGTTTGGTAAAGTTTCGTGATATCTGCAGTGATGTGGGATCATTGTCAGTGGTAGAAGGAACGCGAGACATTCCGTTTGAAATAAAACGAGTGTACTATATTACCCGAGTACCAAATAACACAAGAAGAGGGTTTCATTCACATAAAAAACTTCACCAAGTGTTGTTATGCTTAAACGGAAGCGTAAAAATTGAAGTGTTTAACGGCAATAAAAGTGAAATTGTTGAGTTAAATGATCCAACCTGTGGTTTATACATTGGACCGATGGTATGGCGGGAAATGTATGACTTTTCAGAGGGTGCAGTACTTATGGTACTAGCGTCAGAATATTATGATGAAATGGATTATGAACGTGATTTTATAAGATATGTCAAGGAAGCAGAAGAGTTCTTCGACAATAAATAGGTAGATAGAGGAGACTATTGTATGAGAGTACCATTTGTAGAATTAAATGCTATGCATAGTGATATAGAGAATGAGTTAAAAAAGGTGTTTTCTAAAGTACTAGAAAATAATTATTTTATCCAGGGAAGTTATACGAAAGAATTTGAGCAGAAGTTTGCAGAGTATTTAAATGCAGAAGAAGTTATTGGCTGTGGAAATGGTCTAGATGCGCTGCATATGATTCTTAGAGCTTATAACATTGGTGAAGGCGATGAAGTAATTGTCCCTGCACACACCTTTATTGCAAGTGCATTGGCAATCTCTTATGCAGGTGCAACTCCTGTTTTTGTTGACGTTGAAAAAGAATATTATTCACTTGATCCTAAAAAAATTGAGGAAAAGATTTCTTCAAAAACGAAGGCTATAATGTTAGTTCATTTGTATGGACAAGTAGGTTTGTTTGATGAAGTCTATGCTATCGCTAAAAAACACAATCTGGTTTTAATTGAGGATGCTGCTCAAGCTCATGGAGCGACTTATAAGCAAAAGATGGCTGGTTCCCTAGGTGATGCTGCAGGTTTTAGTTTTTATCCAGGTAAAAACCTTGGAGCGCTTGGTGACGGTGGAGCGGTGGCTATAAAAGAAAAAGAAATTGCGAAAATTATTCGTGCTTATGGAAATTATGGAGCATATGTAAAATATGATCATTGCTATAAAGGATTTAACAGCCGTTTAGATGAAGTACAAGCAGCGTTCTTAAGTGTAAAGCTTGACTCTCTAGATAAATGGAATCAAGACAGAGCGCGTATTGCAAAAAGTTATCTTGAGGGTATTCAAAATGATAAACTTACATTGCCTGCAGTGAATCCGGACGGTACTCCGGTATGGCATATTTTTGCTATATTAGTAGATGACAGGGATAAATTCATGTCTTATATGGAAGAGAATCAGATTGTATGCCTCTCTCACTATCCAATTGCCGTTCATTTACAGAAAGCTTATACTGACCTTGGATATCAGCCAGGAGATTATCCGGTAGCAGAGGATGTAAGTGCTAGAGAAGTAAGTCTACCATTGTATTATGGAATGGATGATGAAAAAATCCGTTATGTTATTGAGGTAATTAATAATTATAGATAGGAGCAGAATACGAATGAGACTTAGACAATTAAGAGAATCAGATGCTGAACTTATGTTAGAGTGGTTACTAGATAGTAATGTGACGGCTTTCTTTCGTTTTGACTCCAGTCAATCAACCTTAGAGAGTGCTCGAGAGTATATCCGTAAAGCGAAAGCTGAAAAAGACAGTGTTCATTTTGCGATTACAGAAGACGATAATGATGATTACCTTGGAACAATTAGTTTAAAAAATATAAGTCAGGTTAATCGGAATGCGGAATATGCAATCTGCCTGCGAAGTGCAGCCATTGGAAAAAATGTATCAAAACAGGCGACAGATCTGATCTTAAAGTATGGGTTCGAAGAATTGAAACTTCATAGAATTTATCTTGATGTATTAAGTGAGAATGTCAGAGCAGTGAAGTTTTATGAAAAATATGGTTTTATATATGAAGGTGAATTTAGAGAACATTTAATGCATAAAGGAAAGTTAAAATCGTTAAAATTCTTTGCAGCAATTAATCCGGCAGAACAATAATGAGGAAGATTCATGGAAAAACTAAGGGTTTTACAGATTGCTGATATATCCTGTGGCAGTGGTGTTGCTAATTTTGTAATGAATAATTATAGATTGATGAACCATGATGAAATAGTTTATGATTTTGTTATATGGCGCGAGGAAATTGGACCTACCTTTCGAAAGCAAATAGAAGAAAAGGGTGGGAAAATTTATCCTGTAGCAAGTTATAGCAAACATCCATGGAAGCAGTATAGACAAATAAAGAAATTAATTAAGCAGAATGGGTATCAGGTTCTGCATGCGCATGAATCAGTAGTCAGTGCAATTGCTTTGCTTGCTGCAAAACGTTGCAATGTAAAGGTTAGAGTTTGTCATAGCCACAGTACTTCGATGAGTAACATACTTAAAAACACTATTACCAGATTAGCTTCTTGGTTTATTGGTCGTAGCGCTACCGAGCTATGTGCCTGCTCTGAGGAAGCTGCTTTATTTCTTTTCCCACATAGGAAAGTTTTAAAAGGACAGTATCATCTAATTCCAAATGCGATATCCATACCTGAGTGTCAGTTTGTGGAAGAAATTAGGAACGAAACTCGACGGGAACTTGGAATTGTAAATTCAAAAATAATGGGCCATATTGGACGTTTTGCCGTGGAAAAAAATCATCAATGGTTATTAAAGATTCTGTCCGAGTTAGTCAGTGAAGACAAAAGCTGGAAGCTTGTGTTAATTGGTGATGGTGAACTACGAAATCAAATTGAAACTCAAGCTGAAGAATTACAAATAAAAGACCATGTTCTATTCCTGGGATTTAAAGAAAAGGCTTATCGTTACCTTAACGCTATGGATGTTTTAGTCTTTCCATCTTTATTTGAAGGAATGCCGATTACTTTAATTGAAGCACAGTGTAATGGATTACCTTGTGTAATTTCTGATACTATCAATTCAAAAATAGCTATTACACCACTGGTGACTTCCTTAAGCTTAAATTCGGATAGTAAACATTGGGCAAAGAAAATTAAGTTGGTAAGTCAGAAGGGACACGGTGATTATTGCTCGTCTATTGTGAGTAATGGATATGATCTGAATCAGTCTTCTCAGAAGTTGACTAGGATGTATAAGCAGATGAGAAGAAAGATCTAATATGAGTATGGAGAAGTATTTAAGGAGATTGGTATGTGTGTATTAGTAACAGGCGTTTCTGGTCAAGTGGGATATGAAGTGGTTGAAGAATTAAAGATTCGTAAAATACCGTTTATCGCAGCCAATCACAGCGACATGGATATTACGTCTGCTGATAGTATAAAGAAGTTTATAGGAACTAGGAAAATTAATGCTATTATACATTGTGCAGCCTATACAGCAGTTGATTTGGCCGAAGAAGAAGTAGATATTTGCTACAAGGTAAATGTTAACGGAACGAAAAATCTGGTCAAGGTATGCAAAGAGCAAAATGCTTTGTTCACCTTTGTTAGTACAGATTATGTGTTTGATGGAACAAAGCAAGGAGTTTATACAGAAGAGGACATAACGAATCCGATTAATGTTTATGGCAGATCAAAACAAGAAGCGGAAGAGATAATTAAACAATCACTTGAGAAATATTTTGTTGTAAGAACCTCATGGGTTTTTGGGAGAAATGGAAAGAACTTTGTGGATACAATAAGGCGAATTGCCTCTGCGAATCAGCAGATTAAGGTAGTTGCAGATCAAGTTGGTGCACCAACGTATGCTTTAGATTTAGCTAAAGTTTTATGTGACCTTCTTAAGTGCCAACAATATGGTATCTATCATGTAACGAATAAAGGATTTTGTAGCTGGTATGAATTTGCGATGGAAATAGTAAGAATATCAGGTTTTTCTACTGAAGTAATGCCTATAAGTTCAAGTGAATTTCCAACAAAAGCAAAAAGACCAAAAAACAGTAGAATGTCAGGTGAAAAGATTGCCAAAACTCCAGTTTATTCAATATCGGATTGGAAAACGGCATTAATCGATTATTTGAAACAGTAAGGGTGAAAATTATGAGTAAGATTAAAGTGAGTAAGTGTGGTAATATTGAAGGATTATATATAATTGAACCTACTTACTTTTATGATGAGAGAGGATTTTTTGTTGAGAATTATAATAAAGAGAAATTCTTTGAGAATGGATTAACAATGAACTTTGTACAGGATAATATGTCAAAGTCAAAGAAGGGAGTTCTCAGAGGGCTTCATTTTCAGAAAGAATATCCTCAAGGCAAATTACTTCGAGTAGTATCGGGAGAGATTTATGATGTAGCGGTTGATATTAGAGAAGGATCTCCAACATACGGAAAATGTCATGGGTTAATACTTTCTGAAGAGAATCATAGACAGTTTTATATCTCAGAGGGGTTTGCGCATGGATTTCTGGTATTATCCGATGAAGCACTAGTAGAGTATAAATGTACAGATTATTACCATCCTGGGGATGAGGGTGGAATACTCTGGTCGGATGAAACGCTTGGTATAGACTGGCCACTTAATGGAATTACACCAATTATATCGGAAAAAGATAATAGGTGGTGTCGGCTTACGGATATAAAAAGATAAGGAAAAGTGAAAATTTAATTCATAAATTAAAGATACTTTTTATGTAACCTTTGTAAGGGAGAATACTATGATATTAAGATATATTAGAACGGGTCGGGTTTCATCTGTTTATAAAGTATTGTTACTGATAGCAGACATTATCTTAATAAATTTAAGTACATTTTTGGCTCAGCTCTTAAGAAATAATATGAATTTAGAAACGATGATTCGTCAGGATCAAATCAATAATATTTACGATATGATATTAGTTAATACACTAATGACTATTGTGGTATTCTACTTTTTTAGGCTGTATCACAGTCTATGGAAGTTTGCAGGACTGACAGAGGCTATGTATATCATTTTTGCCTGTGTTATTTCTACGTTTATATATGTACTTTGCTTTTTTATAATAAGCGTAATAAATAATGTTTCTTTTCGTTATACCGTTCCAATCAGCTATCCCCCTCTTTACCTTATATTTCTTCTGTTTTTTACAATTTTCACACGATTCATCTATCGGTTTATGCGAATGATACATCGCAGTAGCCAACATGGGGAGTTTACCCGCAACACTATGATAATCGGAGCCGGTGATGCCGGTAATGTGGTGATTAATGAGCTTAGAATGAGCAGATATCTTGATAGTCGTATCATGTGTATTATAGATGATGATAAACATAAACATAACACGTATATCCATGGGATCAAAGTAGTAGGTGGCCGTGAACGTATTGTTGAGATGGCCAATAAATATGCAATTGATGAAATAATCATGGCGATGCCAAGCGCTAGTAAACAGACACAAAAGGAAATTCTACAAATCTGTGGACAGACTCAGGCTGAACTTAAAATTATTCCTGGGGTGTATCAGATTGTAAAGGGAGATGTATCCATTGAAAAACTTCGACGTGTGCAAATAGAAGACTTACTGGGGCGCGATCCTGTTAATGTCAATCTTGATGGTATGATGAATTATGTCTCCGATAAGGTGGTTTTAGTAACTGGAGGCGGTGGTTCAATCGGAAGCGAGCTTTGTAGACAGATTGCTACAAATCTACCTAAACGATTAATTATCTTAGATATCTATGAAAACAGTGCCTATGATATTCAGCAAGAATTAATTCATGACTATCCGAATTTAGACCTCGTTGTGTTAATTGGTTCTGTACGAAATACAGAGCGTATGGACTTCGTGTTTAGTCATTACCGTCCGCAGATTGTATATCATGCTGCAGCTCATAAGCATGTACCATTAATGGAAGATAGCCCAAATGAGGCGATAAAGAATAATGTATTTGGGACATATAAGACCGCGTTTGCAGCAGACAAATACGGAGTAGAAAAGTTTGTGCTTATCAGCACGGATAAAGCAGTGAATCCAACCAATATTATGGGTGCTTCAAAAAGAGTATGCGAAATGATTATTCAAAGTTTTAACCGTCGTTCAAAAACGGAGTTTGTTGCGGTACGGTTTGGCAATGTGTTAGGTAGTAACGGAAGTGTAATTCCTTTATTTCGAAAGCAGATCGAAGCAGGTGGCCCTGTAACGGTAACTCACCCTGATATCATCAGATATTTTATGACAATCCCCGAAGCGGTATCTCTTGTGATACAGGCAGGAGCTTATGCTAAAGGGGGAGAAATCTTTGTTTTAGATATGGGGGAACCGGTACGTATTGCAGATCTGGCAAAAAACTTAATCCGTTTATCCGGACTTACCGTTGATAAAGATATTAAAATTGTTTATACCGGACTACGGCCTGGTGAAAAACTTTATGAAGAGATGTTAATGCATGAAGAAGGATTAACTCATACAGAAAATAAAATGATTCATATTGGTAAACCAATAGAGTTTGATGAAGAAGTATTTTTCCAAAAACTTGAAAAACTTTATGAATATGCATATAGTGAAACAAACCGTATGAAGCAATTGGTTAAGGAATTAGTCCCTACGTATCAGATCCGTATAGAGGATGTTGAACGAGATCACGCAATAAATGAAAGTTACTTTAAGGAATTTGGTGATAGAGAGAGTAACGGAAAAAAGCTTAATATTAAAAATCCGTTGAATAATTAGGGTGCCACTTGCCTTAGTGGGATTATTTGGCTATAATTAAATAGTATGCAACTATGGTGGATTCAGCAAGAGATCATTTTGCTGAATCCATTTTTATGTAAGCAAACTATATTACCTAGTTCACGTAAGATAGAACAATTGGGAGGAATAAGATGAAGAAAGCAATCATTATTGGTGCAGGTCCAGCTGGGCTTACTGCAGCCTATCAGCTGCTAAAAGAAACAGATATTATTCCAATTATTTTAGAAGAGAGTACCGAGATTGGAGGAATAAGTCGTACTGCTACGTATAAGGGAAACCGTATGGATATCGGTGGGCATCGATTCTTCTCAAAGAATAAGATTGTAATGGATTTGTGGAAGGAGTTAATGCCAATCCAGGGAGCTCCATCATTAGATGATAAGCTACTGAACAGAGAAAAGCCTCTAGTAAGTGGAGGACCAGATCCACAAACACAAGACCGTGCAATGTTAGTTCGAACCAGAGTGTCAAGAATCTTTTATCTTCGTAAGTTTTTTGATTATCCGATTTCATTGAAACCAAGAACGTTCCTAAATATGGGGTTTGTAAGAACGATGAAAGCAGGATTTGGCTATATCGCAAGTGTACTACATAAAAGGAAAGAACATTCTTTGGAAGATTTCTATATTAATCGTTTTGGAAAAACCTTGTATTCCATGTTTTTCGAAGACTATACTGAAAAACTTTGGGGAGTGCATCCTTCTACGATTTCTCCTGACTGGGGAGCACAACGCGTCAAAGGATTATCGTTAACAAAAGCAATTGCTGAAGTGATTAAGAAGACATTTCATAAAAAACATAAGGTAACTGAGACCTCTTTAATTGACCAATTTATATACCCTAAGAAAGGACCAGGACAGCTTTGGGAAACAATGGCGGATGAGATAGTGAAAATGGGTGGTCAGATTATGCTAAACGCCAAAGTAGAAAAAATAACATTGGTGGAAGACGATATTACATCAGTCATTGCACTTACTGAAAATGGTTATGAAGAGTACATAGGTGATTATATCGTATCTAGTATGCCAGTTAAGGATCTAGTTAAAGCGATGGAGGACAAGGCTCCAGATATTGTTAAAGAGGTTGCTACTGCGCTCCCTTATCGTGATTTTATTACAGTTGGGCTATTATTAAATAAATTAAAGATAAAGAACAAAACAAAAATGGAAACAGTCAATGATATAGTACCGGATTGTTGGATTTATATTCAGGAAAGGGACGTTAAGATCGGTCGCATGCAGATATTTAATAACTGGTCCCCATATATGGTGGCAGACTACGAAAATACTGTATGGGTAGGACTAGAGTATTTTTGTAGCGAAGGCGATGGTATGTGGAATATGTCTTCAGAACAGTTTATAGAAATGGCTATTGAGGAATTAATCAAGATTGATATCATTGAGCGAGATGCTGTTATTGATGCAACCCATATAAAAGTAAAGAAGGCTTATCCAGCGTACTTTGGAACCTACCAACAGTTTTCTGTAGTACAGGAATATTTAAATAGGATTAAAAACCTTTATTGCATTGGGCGCAACGGGCAGCATCGATATAATAATATGGATCATAGTATGTTAACGGCGATTGAGGCTGTCAAGATAATGCAGTCAGGGAGTCATGACAAATCACCAATCTGGCAAGTGAATACGGAGGAGGAGTATCATGAGGAGTCAGGAAAGAAAACTGAGTAGCCTTCCAAGCAGTAATGTACAAAGGTATTACTATGTTCTTACCCCGATAGTTGTGAGTCTTATTTATGTTGTGTGCTATAGGAATAAATGGCAGGATGACAACCATAATATACAGATGACTATGTTGGCAGCACTCTTGACAATTGGTTGTTATACAATAATTCAAGGATATAAGAATAAACTCAGCACTAATCAGATGATTGGCACTCTGATACTTGCAGGTTTTGTGATGAGAATTGGTTACATGATTTATACGCATCCTTACGTGCGTTATCATGATGTCTGTGGGTTTGCTTCAGATTCCACTGGGCATGATGGATATATTTATAATTTAATTCATTCGTTTAAGCTTCCGGAATCTAATTCTTATCAAGGGTATCATCCACCGTTTTATCATATACTATCGGCCCTATTTATTAAGTTAACTACTCCATTGGTCGGCTATGAAGAATTGGCAGGAGCTCAGGTTATATCTTGCGTAGCCTCCTGTTACTCGTTACTTGTCATAAGGCGTATTATCGAGGAATTAAAATTAGGAGAGCAGGCCAAATTAATTACGATGTCCATCATGGCTTTTTTCCCTAGCTTTTATCTTATCGGTGGAACAATTAATAATGATGCTGTGATGTGGTGTTTATTCTTTATTGCTATTCTATATACGATTCGTTGGTATCAGAATACAACATATCATAATATTATGATACTTGCTGTAGCAATTGGACTTGGCATGATGACAAAAGTTTCTGCTGGAACGATTGCCTTGTTTACTGGTCCAATTATGCTAGCTGTACTAGTAAAAAAAATACGGGAAGCTAATCATAGAAAATGGGTAGAGAATATAAAGGAGAATCAGGTTCGCAAAGTAATTGGTCAGTTTTTTACGTTTGGGGTAATCTGTTTTCCATTAGCATTATGGTACCCAATTCGTAATTATATTTTGTTTAACCAAGCATTTATGCATGTTTCAGAAATGCCTCCGACTCATGAGTTGTATGTAGGCCATATCAGTAAGATAAGTCGCTTTCTAAGCTTTCCACTGAGTGCATTTACTAACAACATGTACAGTGTACCGGTGGATGATTATAATCTACCTACTTATGTAATAAAAGGAGGAATTTTCGGAGAGTATAGTTTTGATATTCCCGACTTCATCCCTGCCCTGTTATTATTCGTTAATGTTATATTAGTGCTTTTATCAATTTATGCTATGCTTTCCTTATTAATTAGAGATAAAGAAAAGCCTAACATTCTTCGCTATGGTATAATTAGTATTTGGTTCATTTTATTTGTTTCATTCATCTTATTTAATTTGAGATACCCATTTGGATGTACGATGGATTATAGGTATATCGTACCATGTGCATTGTGTGGAGCAATTGCTCTGGGAGTATTATACGAGAATAAGAAAAAAGAAGTATCAGTGATAGATATGTTATTAAGAAAAGCAATTGCTATATTTACAGCTGCTTTCTGTGTGCTATCAGTTGTGATGTATCTGAATATTGCTTAATAATTTCTCTATATAGGCTATTATATGAGCGTATTATGGAGTACGAAGTCTTAGATATGGTTGAGTTAGATTCAGTCAAGAGTTATGTTGGCTGAATCTTTTTTTATATTATATAAATTGCTTTACAATTTCATGTGATATGCAAATGCTTTGCCTGCGAAATTCTTTTTATATATAAGAAAGTGAATAAATTAGACGATATATAGAATAGAGTTAGTAAAAACATCTTACAATTAAAGGAGTACAATTGATGGTAAATAATATGAGAATAATAAAATCATCGGCTATGTTATTGCTACTTATGCTTATTCTGCTTGTTCCTTCGTTAGAAACAACAGCTGCAAAAAAGCAAAAGACATATACGATAACGACTTCGTCAAAACCCATAAACAAATCGTATCCCAAATATCGTACGTATAATACGTATACAAAACATTATTATTTACTGCGTTCGTATATGGAAAGATTGGAAAAAGAGGGAGGCGGTACCCTTGTTTTAAAGAAGGGGACTTATTCAATTAGCAACACCATATACATTCCCTCCAATGTCACACTAAAATTATCAGATGGTGTGACAATTAAAAAGACGGTCAAGACTGGAAAGAACACAAAAAGTACAAGTAGCATATTATTTGCACTTGTACCACCAAGTAAAGCAGCAAAAAGTAATGCATTAAAGAAATACTCTGGAATTAAGAATGTTAGTATTGTAGGTACAGGGACTTCCAGTATTGATATGAGCTATACTAAAAACTCGATTGGAGTAATGTTTGCACATGCAACCAATATAAAAATAAGTGGTATTTCATTTAAGAATAATTATGAAGGCCGTCTTATTCGCTTTGCTGCAAGCAAGGATGTGGTGATTAACCAAAACACTTTTACAAGGTATAAAGGAGATGCTAGTAAGAGTGTTGCTGTGCAGATAGAAACGACAGACTCTCTCACTAAAGCATTTTCAGCCAAATGGTGCGCACAGGATAAACTTCCTTGCGATAATGTCATAATAAAGGATAATACTTTTAGCAAAATGGGTCGGGCAATAGGAACTCATTATTATACGGAGAAAGTATACCATACCCGTGTACAAATCCAAAATAATATAATTAAGGAGATTGGTTCGGATGCTATCAAGCTTATGAACTATAAAACCTTAACAATATCAGGCAACCAGTTTAAGAACATTGTTTCAAAAGGGAAAAGACAAAGGGGAATGATTTTGCATGGCGTAATTAATCCTAACATATCAAAGAATAGTTTTGATAATGTTAGTAAAGCGTTACAGATGATGCCAGCTAGGAATTCTGGTAGCGCAAAGAAATATAAAATTACCTATAATAAGCTCAGCACTTCCTCGAAATCAAGGTTACAGACCAATGTGCTTCGTAATATGGACGAGTATTTTGTTCGTTACAATCCGGAATACGGAAATCCGAATAAATATGACACAATTCACATCATAGACCGAACTGATACAAACCTGACAGTATCTGAGAAGGACACACCATATAAGAATTACTTTATGACCAATTCACGGTATAATGAGAAAACAAGACAGTATTATGCAATACGATCCGTATTGGAACATTTTGAACGAATTGGTGGCGGAACGTTAACAATAAAAGAAGGTACGTATCAACTGCCGATTGTTTTGTATATTCCATCTAATGTTACGATTATCTTCGAAGCAGGTGTGACATTAAACCGCTCTAATGATACCGGTAGCTCCTATAAGGCATCCAGTACGCTATTTCAGATGGTAGAACCAAGCAAAGCCTTTGATAAGGCGGTTTATTCTGATTATAACGGCGTACATGATGTGAAGTTTATTGGGCAGGGAACGAAAGAAAAACCTGTTATCTTTAATTTGAACTATTATTATAAAAATCTAGCCATTGAATTTGCACATAGCAATAATATAACGGTTGAAGGAATTACATTTACGAATATGTATGATGCACATTTTATTGAGCTTAATTCTTCAAATAATATTAGGATTGTCGATTGTGCATTCTCTGGTCATAGTGAAACGAAAACAGGCCACAAAGATGCAGTAAAAGAAGGCATAAACATTGATAATCCGGATATAAAAGTAGGAGGATTTACACTTCCATGGAGTTCGTTTGATAAAACACCTTGTAAGAATATAACGATAGAGAACTGTGAATTTAACAATCTGGAACGTGCGCTTGGAACGCATAACTATTCTGCTGGCGTATATCATGAAAACATACAGATATTAAATAATAAGATGACAAATATGGATATGAGTGCAATTATAATAACGAATTGGCAAAATTCAATTATTAAAGGGAATGTAATTACGAATGTTATTGGAGATAAGAGTGATACAAAAAGAGATTACCAGGAAGCAGCAGGAATCTTTGTTCGCGGAGGATTGATCAACCCTACTATTATTAACAATACATTTAGCAAACTGAATAGACCAATCGAGATTAAGACGTATCAAAATTCGGTTTATGGTCCTACCGTAAACAAGATTGATAGTAGGAATAAGGAATTAATGAGATATAATGTAGCATCTAATGTACTGAATCCAGAAATCGGAATAACTTCGCAGTTAGTACGTTCATGGGAGGAGAAGTATTCGTTATATCAAAGATTCTATATAGACTAGCTTGAATAAAAATGAGTGCTACTAAGACGGCACTCATTTTTTTAAACTATTTTAAAAAATTTATGACTAAATTTTGACAATAAAATACTCTATAATATCTTATTGGTAAGATTAAGTGTAAATAATTTGACTGTAAAAAAGTTAAGTGATACTATTATGTTGGATAATTTCGTAACATGGTTAATTATGCTATTATATTATCAAATAATAATATAATAAGGTAAATGAAATAGGAGTAGAAATATGAAGAAATTAGAACAATTAACAGACAGGAAAATAGCAACCTGGTTATATCTTATTGTGTTTATTATGATTGGGCTAGGTGGAGTGTTACTGGATGTTACATTGGTAGTTGATGAATTAGGTACGCTAGCCAACTCTGCATATCTGGCAGGAAATACATGGGCAGGTGCAATTGAGGCGCAAGGAGGATTTTACTACAAATATGGTACTGCTTTTTTATATTACCCATTTGTAGCACTGTTTGAGAATTCATTTATTATGTACAAAATGATTTTGGTTCTACAATCAGCGATTATTAGTACAACAGTTATTTTTGCGTACTATATTCTCCGTAGACATCTCTTAGTCAGCTCAAAAGTAAAATCAGCAGTCATTTCCTTAACGGTAGCCTTAATGCCTAGTGTGCTTTTATATACCTATTATACAAGAGCCGATTTTGTACTTTATATTACTCCATGGGTTTTGATCTATCTCTTTCTGGAATGTAGCAAAGCGAGAGAGGTAAGTAAAAGACGATTTGCCGTTTTAAGTAGTCTTATTGCTTTTTCCTCAGTTTATGCCTACATGAGTCATACAAGAGGAATTGCGCTTGTGCTTGCAGCGGTGGTGACTGTAATAGCTATTCGTATTTTCTTAAAGGTTAAACCAGTACATTATGGGACATTTACCATATCTCTTGTACTTGCATTAATTGCTGACAGACTATTTACGACGTTTTTCAAACTTGGAATTTGGGGAGCAGAAGGCGCTAAACACGCATCTGCAGAGAGCTTTAACTTTAAGGCTTTAAAGATGATTTTTACTAAAGATGGATTGTCGACTATGATAAAGTTAATAGTTGGTTGGATATTTAATATCTGTACTTCCACAGCTGGATTAGTTGCCATCGGATTTGTCGCCGGTGTGATGATATTATGGTTTATACTTTCTAAAAAGAAGCAAATTAATGAACAGGAAGGAATCGTTACTATTTTCTCTATGGTCACCTTTGGTGGAACATTTGCAATGAGTATTTTGTTTTTCTTTCAGTTCGTTCACGCCTTGTTTTTAAGAACGGCTTTAACAAGAGCAGACAGAGCAATCTATGATCGATATATTGTTGGAACAGTTGGGATACTTTGTTTATTAGGACTTTACATTATCAGTGAAAAGAAAGAGTGGTTTAGAGGGAAAGCAAAAACTATTGCATTTGTTGGTTTCGGAGGTTCCATTGCTTTTTTTGCCATGATCATTGGAAAATACATTGTTAATGTCAGCTTTACAACCAGATATGCTATCACTATGAATACATTCTTGGATATGGGTTATGGCGTCATTACAGCTGAGTGGCCAGATATCATATCTGCTTATACAATGATTGCTGTAATTAGCCTAACGGTTATGTTAGTTTTTTTATTCTTAGTATATAAACAGAAGTTTGTAGTCGCATGTACGATTGTGCTAGCATTTTTATTAGTGTTGTTTGGTACAAACTATTATAAGGTACGTTATTCTAGGAATGATGTTGTCAAGGGTCGCTGTGAAGAAATCATAGAACTAGTTGATGGGTTAGTAGAGATTGCAGATGAGTATCCAGTAATCCTGGTCAATAAAGGTTCCACTTCGATAAAAACGTATCAAGTAGCGTTTAAAAACTTTAATACGATAAAGACTGCTCAGTTGAAAAAGATGGATAACGTTACCAATCTGATTATGATATCAAGGCCAAAATCAATAAATTATAATTATTTTGAAGATGATTATTACGCATTCGAAGATATTACGTACAGCTCTAAAGGAGATGATATTGTATATATCAAGGGTGAGCAATTAAAAAATAAATTAGAAGAACTGGGATATTCCATGAAAAAAATGGAACTTCCTGAGAAGGAGTAAACGGGTATGAAACTAATAATTCAGATTCCTTGTTATAATGAGGCAGAGACTCTTCAGATTGCATTAAATGATTTGCCAAAAAATATAGATGGAATTGATCAAATTGAGTATCTTATTATTAATGATGGAAGTAAGGATGAAACCGTTCAGGTAGCGAAAGACTGGGGAGTTCATTATGTAGTTAATTTTAAACGTAACAAAGGACTTGCGAAAGGATTTATGGCAGGACTAGATGCCTGTCTTCGTAATGGAGCAGATATTATTGTCAATACTGATGCAGACAATCAGTATAACGGAGATGATATAGAAAAGCTGGTCCGTCCAATTATCGAGGAGAAAGCAGATATTGTTATTGGGGAACGTCCGATTGATGAAACGGAGCATTTTTCGTTTTTAAAGAAGAAATTACAACACTTGGGGAGCTGGACGGTAAGAAAAGCAAGTAATTCATCAATTCCGGATGCACCAAGTGGTTTTCGTGCGTATAGCAGAGAAGCGGCATTGCAGATGAATGTTGTAAATGAATATACTTATACACTAGAAACAATCGTTCAGGCAGGACGTAATAAAATAGCAATGGAGAGCGTGCCAATTCGTACGAATCCTGAACTTCGTAAATCCAGACTATTTAATAGTATGTTTGGATATGTAAAACGTTCGATGGTAACCATTATAAGGTCCTTTATGATGTATAAACCTTTACGTTTTTTTGGTACGTTAGGAGGGATCATTTTTCTTTTTGGAGCAATAATTGGAGTTCGGTTCTTAGTGTACTTGTTCTTAGGGGAAGGCAGTGGTCATATCCAGTCCTTAATCTTAGCTAGCACACTATCCTTGATTGGATTCATGACATTGATGATAGGATTGCAAGCAGATATTATTAGTGCGAATAGAAAGCTTCTTGAAGATATTCAATTCAGAGTCCGAAAGATGGATTATGACAATGACGAAAAAAAAGAAAATTAAAAATTCAGATTGAGACAAAAAATGATGTGGCTTAGTTAATATATTAGGTCATATTAGGACAAGAGGTTAACATGAAAAAGATTGTAGTAGCTATTACAGCGGCAAGTTATAGTGGGAATAAAGGGGCAGCAGCAATGTTACAAAGCTCTATTAGTCAACTTCATAAACGCTATGGAGATCAACTTCAGATAAATCTGATGAGCGTATATCCAAAAGAGGATAGAGAGCAACTACCATTTGATTTTATCAAGGTAGTGCCATGTACGCCAAAACAGTTACTTTTTCTGGCATTTCCGCTTGCGATTCTTTACTGGCTATTAAAGTGGTGTCCTCCTTTCAGATGGTTACTTGAGAAAAATCATATTATCAAAGCATATAAAGATACGGATTTGGTAATAGATGAAGCAGGCATTTCGTTTGTAGACAGCAGGGGCTTTGTAATGAATACGTATGCGTTTGTTAGTGTAACGGTGCCAATGTTAGTAGGAACCAGTGTGGTAAAGTATTCGCAGGCAATGGGGACGTTCAAAAAATTTACAAACCGTACCTTAGCAAAAATAGCGCTACCAAAATTAAAGCTGATTTGTGCCAGAGGACAGGGGACATATGATAATCTAAAGGGAATTGGTATTGAAACGAATGTGGTTCTTTGTGCGGATGGAGCATTTACGATGCCGGATGATATAGATGTGGATATTATGGTAAATGAAATATGCGCGAAAGATACCTTCTATAATGATAATGTAGTAGGATTATCCATTAGTTCTGTTGTAGAAAAGAAGTGCAAGAAACTAAAGATAGATTATGCTACTATAATGGTAGAGTTTATAGATTATTTGAATAAACAAGGATATCACGTACTATTAATAGCAAATGCAGCGCGAATTAATAGTAGCAAACCTCGTAACAATGATTTACTGATTGGTGATAAGATCTATGAGGGTGTAAGAAACAAAGAAATGGTGCGTTGGTATCATAAAGAAATGACAGCTGAGGAAATTAGAGCTTATCTTGGTAAATGCAGAGTTCTTGTCGCTTCGCGGTTTCATGCAATGATTGGTGCTTTAGAGAAAAAGGTTCCGGTATTATTAGTTGGCTGGAGTCATAAATATCAGGAAGTGCTTGATATGTTTGAGTTAGGTCAATATGCAATAGATTTTTCGAAGCTTGATAGTCAAACATTAAGTGAAGAATTTGAACGATTTATAAAGCAAGAAGTGAATATTCTTAAGCAAATGGATATCCATTATGATAAGGTTATGAAAAGCTCCTATAGGAATATTGAGTTGATAAGTGAAGTCCTTGATCAGAGTGTAAAATAGAAAGGGGGTGAAAGCCCCCTAATTACTTGGAGTATGAATATGAAAAGGTTAGATAAAAAAAGGATTACCTTTATTTTGAAATTAGTGTTTCTTCTGTTAGTTACCTATTTTCTCATTAATTATTTTATAAAGAATATCGAAGACATTAAAGACATGGAATTTAAAATAGATTGGCCGATTTTTGTTTTATCCATGTTGTTTTATTTTATATATAAGTATACCTTGGCATCACTGTGGCATTACATCACAAAATTATGCCAGTGCTCGGTGAATTATTGGAAAGCAGTTACTGCCTACCTATATTCTATTCTTGGAAAATATATACCAGGAAAAGTGTTTATGCTTGCTGCCAGAATACCAGCATATGAAGAAGAGGGAATTAAAATACGTAATGTTACAGTATGTTTCTTTTTGGAAAATATTTGTACCTTACTTGGGGCGGGATTTCTCTTTTTGATATCATTATTCTTTTTCCCAAATGATATTCTAAAGGATTATATGGTTTTAACTATATTATTAGTGGTTGCTTTTTTCATTTGTATTAATCCGAAAATCATTAATTTTTTTCTAGGTATACTGGAAAAACTAATTAAGAAAAAAGATATGCAGATACCGATTACGTATCTCCAGATGATTAAGGTTGTTTTATTGTTTGTAGGGAATTGGTTTATTGCAGGAGTAGGGTTTTATATGTTGGTTCGTTCAATTTACCCAGTACCAGTAAGCGAGATGCTTTACACAGGTGGGATCTTTGCACTTGCTTCCATTATAGGAATCCTGGCAATTATTGCTCCAAGTGGAATTGGAGTAAGAGAAGGAATTATTGTTTTTGGACTATCTTTAATTATGCCAACCGAATACGCAGTGATTATTTCAATTATTTCAAGACTTTGGGTAACAGTGGCTGAATTAATCCTAATATTGATGGCATTTGTTTTAAATAAAATTAAATTGTTACAGAATAAAAAGCGTGGGCTAAGATATTAAATATACGAGTGTTTCTGGGAGTAATACTTATCTATTAAAATACTTTGGAGGATCAGATTATGAATATTGTAGTAGCAGGTACAGGATATGTCGGACTGGTTACCGGAGCCTGTCTGGCGGAAAAAGGATTTTGTGTAACATGTGTGGATGTTGATGAAAAAAAGGTTGAAGTTATGAAACAGGGGATAAGTCCAATCTATGAACCAGGTCTTGATGAAATACTTGATCGTAATTACAAAGCAGGAAGACTGGACTTTACTACCGATTATGAATCAGCATATCAAAAAGCAGATGTTGTATTTATTGGAGTAGGAACACCAGAAAGAGAAGATGGCTCTGCAAATTTAGATTATGTTTTCGCAGTTTGCGAACAAATTGCTACGAATGTTACAAGAGATGTAGTTGTTGTACTTAAATCTACTGTTCCAATTGGTACGAATGATAAAGTAGAAGAATTCTTTAAAGAAAATAAAAAACAAGATGTTCGTATAGAGATTGCTTCCAATCCAGAATTTTTAGCACAAGGGACGGCAGTAATCGATACTCTCCATGCTAGTCGTATCGTAATTGGTGTTGAGAGCGATTGGGCAAAAGATGTTTTGACGAGTATTTATCAGTGCTATGGACAACCTATCGTTGTAACCAATCGCCGTAGTGCTGAAATGATAAAATATGCGTCTAATGATTTCCTTGCCTTGAAAATCAGCTTCATTAATGAAATGGCAAATCTATGTGAAATTGTTGGGGCGGATATTGAAGAAGTTGCTAATGGCATGAGTTTTGATCCACGCATTGGTAATAAGTTCTTAAAAGCTGGACTGGGGTATGGTGGTTCCTGTTTCCCGAAAGATACCAAAGCCTTACACTGGCTTGCAAACGATAATGGGTATGAAATAAAAACTATTAAGGCAACCATTGAAGTAAATCAGAATCAAAAGTATAAATTGTTTAGAAAAATCAAACAACAACTAGGATCACTGAAAGGAAAGAGGGTAGCTGTTCTGGGGCTTACATTTAAACCAGGGACAGATGATTTACGAGAAGCGCCTAGCATTCCGAATGTTACCAGGTTATTAGACGAAGGAGCCAGTGTTATTGCATTTGATCCGGTAGGAGAGAATAATTTCCGCAAGTTGTTTGGTGATTCAATTGAATATGCTCTGACACCTGAACAGGCTCTGATTGGAGCTGACCTAGCCATTATATTTACTGAGTGGGAGGAAATAGTCTCAACACCTGTGCAAACTTATAAAGAGTTAATGAAAAATCCAATAGTATATGATGGAAGAAACTGTTATGCTTTAGAAGATGTGGAAGGTAAAGGGATAGAGTATCATTCGATTGGTAGAAGGGTTATCTCAAAATAGATATCATAGGATGGATATAGCTAATGAGTAAAAAGAGTAAGTGCTTGGTTTCTATTATTATTCCAGCTTTTAATGTGGAAAAATTTATCGAGGAAACTTTGGAAAGTATAAAACAGCAGACAATAACGGATTATGAAGTAATTATTATTAATGATGGATCAACAGACAAAACAAAGGAAGTTATCGAAGCAAACATTGGTAACGATGAACGGTTTGTGTTGATTAGTCAGGATAATATGGGTGTTTCTGCTGCTCGTAATACAGGACTTAACCTGGCAGTTGGGGAATATGTGTTTTTTCTGGATGGTGATGACAAAATGGCCCCAGATGCATTGCTTCAGTTATATCAAAGAGCAAGGGATACCGGAGCGGATCTTGTTGTTGGAAAATACTGTACCTTCAATGAGTATCAGACAACGGAGATTAAAAATATTGACAGTGTAGTATGCAAAGAGTATATATACAAATATGATCTTGATTTGCTGTGGACATATGCTTTGTGGAATAAACTATATCGTCGGTCACTAATTGAAAAGCTTAATCTTAGATTTGTACCAATCATCAATATGGAAGATGGACTTTTTGTAATGACTTATGTATATCATGCCAGACTAATCACCGGATTAGAGGCAGTGGTATGTTATTATCGTAAATATACTTCACTTAAGCAGGCTTCAGCAACTAATATTGTGACTGAAACTAAAATAGAGCATCTATATCAGGCACATGAAGGTATCATAAAGGAGTTTTACTCCTCAATTGAAAACGAATATCAGGAATTAGGATCGCTAGATACAATTTTATCTAGTAATGCCTGGCTAGCAAGATATAATAATCAGATTATCATAAAACATGTATCATTATTAATTAATCTATCGCTATCAAAATTCTGGTATTTACGTGAGGAACTGATTGAATATATCGTCAAATATTTTAAAGATAGTAGTGGATGGCTTAATTTTGGCTCTTTTACTTTACTTGCAGACAAGTATAAAGAACTAAACTTTTATAGTATCCCAACGAATTACTCACAGGCTTTGCAACAGATAAGTGTATCTGTCATTTTATTTGGTGAAGAGAATAATGAGTTGTCGTTTCTTAATACCTTACAGAGCCTTAGTCTTCAAAATTATATTTTGATGAATATTATAGTGCCACAAAGCAGAAAAGCCTGTATAACAGAACAAGGGTTAGATCATGCCAATATAGTATATATTAATGAGTCCAGAAAGGGTGCTTTCTACCAGGTTGCAATTAACCAATGCCATGGGGAATATGTCATGTTTGCAAATGATAATTTCTATTATGCAGAGAATGTTATAAAAACATTGGTTAATAAATTAAGAAAAACAAATTGTGATTTTATAACTGAGCAGCTATATTATGCAGATAATTATAGTATGCCAATAGAACTACAAAGGATTTCACTCGAAGGAATGACTAAGAGACGAAATTATCAAAAGGAATTTCCTTATGACTGTACACTTTCTAATAAAGTATTTCGAAGTGATTTCTTGTTAAAGGCAAACCCTGATTACAATTTATTAGAAGCAGAAATTGCGCAGGATCTTTTAGCAAAAGGATACTTTACGATAAGTCATGGTAACCATATTTTCTTCAAAGGTTCTGAAAATGAATATGTAAAAAGACTGTTTGCTGATTATAAGAATGATACTATTTACCGATATCTTAATCCTCCAGAAAAATTATTTGATGAGATTAAGCGGGAGGCTAGACAGACGGTATCTATGGTTTCTGAAATCAGAAGTAAAATAGAAAGTTCTCTTAATAGGGTGAATAAAAATGATAACCGACTGGATTTACTATATGAAAAAGAACAATTAAAACAAAAGAATAGTTCGAGTCGGTATGCACCTAGCAGAAATACGACAAAGAGTATGAAGATTGCAAAACTTGCAGAAGAGCAGCGTTTAAAAGAATTACAAGAAGAAGAGAAAAGTAAAAATCGCAAGAAAAGAAAAATATAATGCAAAGTGGAATGGAGAGAATCAAGTGATAGAGAGGGTGTCATTTTTAAGCACACATGGAAAAGGATTAAAACTGAATCTAAAGCTGATTGATGAATATCTGAAATTTGATAGGCAGTTTACGACAGATTATTTTATGACCACCCTGAGCAATGTAACAGGAGCCGAAGCAATTACACTTAAGAAAGAGATTGAAGGCTATGTTGATGATGCGCAGTGTGTAATCTGTGCAGATTTATCTATGCCTGAAAAATATACACCAACATCATTTGAACAAAAGCGTATATATATTGCAGAACCAGTAGACATTCTTTTTGATATCATAGAACAGACTTCAGAACAAGGGGAAGAATTAGTTCCTAAAAAGAGTTTAGATGGCTATAATATTATTATCAGTCCGTGTACAGCGTTTGGCGATATTATCGACAAAAAATATAGGACAAAACATGCTAAATTGGTAACAGGAATAGGACTACCGGTTGTTGATTTGGTCTGCAATAGGGCGCAGCAAGAGATGGCGAAGGAACGGTTTCTTTGTAAAGTACCGGCTGCCAGAGGTAAAAAGATCATGCTACTATGGTTAAATGGGACGGAAGGTGATTGGGAGTTAACTGGATTTATTAACAGTATTCCTGATGACGTATTTGTTTTACTTAATCAAATAGAACCATTGAAGAAAGTTCCTAATCTACCATTACACATAAATCAAAAATTATTCTGTTTCACGGATATGTTTAAGTTTGAACAGTTAATTATGGTAGCAGATACTTTGGTAACGAATGTCTGCTTTATGGCACAATATTATGCACCAACAGGTAAACCGTTCATGGTAGTAAATGGTGATATAAGCTCATTTCTTCGTCAATTTGCAAAACGGTATCCGTCATTGTGTATTGATTCTGTTATGCAGGCAAATAAGATATGGGATAGCACTTATGACAGTAAGTCAGCTGAGGAATATCGCAAGTACTACTGTCCAGTACCAACTAGCGATAGTGTTCAGAGAATCACGGCTTTAATATAATACTCGGAGGATGACTATGTTATTTAGGTTAAAAGCAGTGCTAAAAAATACTTTTGTGTATACAGTATATAAATACCAGAAAGAAAAAAGGAAAGCCTTTACTAAATTTGTCGGTCGAGTAATAAACGAGAAGATTCGGTACCCATGGATCTATAATAGGGCAAAACGGTTACCAGTTGATGAGGCAAAAGTAGTGTTTATTGAAGTGCGTCTTTCTAGTGTATCAAACAGTATCCAGTTAATCTATAATGAGATTGTAAAAAACTATGAGTTTGATATACACGTACATTTTTTGCGTACCGGTTTTGTTTCTCCAAAAGAGACTTACAAGCGAAGCGTCGATATGCTACGCGATGTAGCAACTGCAAAATATGTATTTATTAATGATGGGGTACCTATGCTTAGCGCAGTGAATCTGCGTAAAGAAACAATATTGACCCAAACATGGCATGGATGTGGAGCGTTTAAACGGTTTGGTTACAGTACTGCCGATTATATTTTTGGAGCATCAGGCAGAGATATGAAGGTATTCCCATTTCATCGCAACTACACCCACGTTACAATAAGTTCAGATGAAGTAAAATGGGCCTATGCAGAAGCAATGAATATCCCAGAGGAAGCAGATGTAATAAAAGCAACTGGAGTCAGCAGAACAGATATCTTTTATGATCAGGAATTTATAAAAGCTGCCTATCAGAAATTGTATCGACTGATGCCAAGCGCAGCAGAAAAAAAAGTCATTCTTTATTCTCCTACTTTTCGAGGACGAGCTGGTAGTGCAAAAACACCGAATATGCTTAATGTGTCGATGTTTGCAGAAAATCTTGAGGAGGATTACGTTTTAATATATAAACATCATCCTCTTGTCAAAAAGCGTCCAGGCATACCTGAAAGAGTACGAGATTTTGCCAGTGATATGACCGAGACTATGACGATTGAAGAATTACTTTGCGTTTCAGATATTTGTATCTCAGATTATTCCTCTTTAATATATGAGTATTCAATTTTTGAACGACCTATGTTGTTTTATGCTTTTGATATAGCTGAGTTTGATGATTGGAGAGGTTTCTATTATGATTTTAAGGAAATGGTGC
This sequence comes from Bacillota bacterium, assembly GCA_023434365.1. Taxonomy (GTDB): domain Bacteria; phylum Bacillota; class Clostridia; order Lachnospirales; family Lachnospiraceae; genus KM106-2. The sequence goes on from JAEYSV010000056.1 coordinate 71,056, forward strand.
CAGGTCCAATCTTTAAAACTAATAGAGAAATGATTCATTACATTAAAAATATAGATCGACTTTTCAATAAGCAGCTTGTAATTGATTTTAAAGAATTATTTATGAAAAGTTGTGACGGGAAAGCTACAGAACGAATCATCCAAACAGTATTCGGGGATGCGCTTAAAATAAGAAAACGAGAGAAGCCTTTAGAAGGCGAATTCTATCGTGTGCCAGATTGTAATGAAGGAATGCACCGTGTCAGATTAAGCAAATATCAAAAAATGTATGCTTACAAAAAGTGGACAAATGAAATTTATGAAAAGGCACTTGCCCAAGAAAACAACAAGGTTAAAGATGGCGTAGTATTATTAACAGATGGCTCATCTAACTATGATTCGTTTACAAATATAATGAATGATGTTTATAATCTCAATGCTAATAAATATGTTCTGAACAGAGAACGAAAGGATTATCGTAAAGAAACAGCGAAAGCAATTCAAGCAATAAGTAGAGCAAAAATCATATGTGTAGATTCTGATCTGGACATAATCAATATGCTTCCTATAAGTGAAGAAACGCAGGTGCTGTATTTACCAAACAATTCAATGGTGATTGAGAAATTCGGATATTCTTCAATCGAATATATTAGCGGATACAATAAAAAATATCTTGCAATTACGCCAAGATATAGTAATATAGATACGGTTGCAATTGCTTCTGAGATGAATAAATTTCCTTTTATCCAGTCATTAAAGGATGGCGCGGATTTGCAATTTGCTAATGTAGGTATCCCAAGAACGGATTACTATTTTAGTAAAGATTATATCAAGGAGTTAAAAACCCGGTTAAAAGAAGCACATCCTGAGATTAATAATCGTAAGATTATTCTATATGCACCAATTTACAGGAAACAATCAGACAACATAAACAAGCCGGTTACAGTGGAGTTTCGCTGGCTTCATGAATATTTGTATTATGATTACGTAATACTAATGTATTATATTGGTAATTGTGACCAAAAACCAAAAACTGCAAAGTTCTATGAGGATTTTGTATACGATGTTTCTGAAGAGTTTAATGTTCAGGATTTGATGGTTATGGCTGATGTAGTAATAGGTGATTATGATCCGTTGGTATTTGAGGCAGCAATAGTGAATAAACCACTATTTTTATACGCACCAGACTATATCAACTATTTTGAAAAAAAAGATTCGTTTGTGCAGTATGAGACCTTATTGCCAGAAGCACTGATTGACAACCCGAAAGAACTGGCAAGTCAAATTGCAGATGTTGCAGATTATAATTATCAGGATTTAATGGAATTAAAGCAGAAATATTTTACGTTTTGTGATGGTTACGCAACGCAGAAACTGGTTGATTTTATTAATAAACAGTAGTAGATATATACAGCCGCCAGAACATATATTGTTATGGCGGTTGCATTAATTAGAATAAATAGTAGCAAATAGGAACGTAGGAAGAAGGAGAGTCATTATGGTTTATGGAGTGATTTTAGCCGGCGGCATCGGCAGTCGAATGGGCAATACAGAAAAGCCAAAGCAATTTTTACTGGTAGGCGAAAAACCAATTATTGTGCATACCATTGAAAAATTTTATGTAAACAATGAATTTGAGAAAATTATTGTGTTATGTCCTGAGAAATGGGTAGGACACACACAAAATTTAGTGAAGAAATATATCAAAGATACGAGCAAAATAGTTGTCATTGAAGGTGGTACAACCCGTAATGAGACAATCATGAACAGCATCAAATATATTGAAGAGACTGACGGACTAGAGGATAATACTATTATTGTTACACATGATAGTGTACGACCATTTGTAACCCATCGAATTCTAGAGGAGAATATCAAGTTTGCATTAAAATACGGTGCTTGTGATACGGTGATTCCTGCTACAGATACAATCGTTGAAAGTCTGGATAACAAGCTAATCAGCAATATCCCAGAGAGACACAAGATGTATCAAGGTCAAACTCCACAATCATTTAATGCAAACAAATTAAAAGAGTTGTATAATGGACTATCTGAAGAAGAGAAAGAAATATTGACAGATGCAGCTAAGATTTTTGTAATCAAAGGTGAGCAAGTGCATCTTGTAGAGGGTGAGGTATACAATATCAAAATAACCTATCCTTACGACATCCGTGTGGCTGAGTCATTACTAAAAGGAGAATAAAGATGTTAAATACAATATACAGATTAGTGGCACCAAGACGTATTGAGGTGGCATTTAATGATGTGGACTTATTTGGTGAGGAAGTAGTTGTCCGCCCAACCCATCTTAGCATCTGTAACGCAGATCAAAGATATTATCAGGGATTACGTGACCCGGAGATTCTTGCAAAGAAACTGCCGATGGCATTAATACATGAAGGCGTAGGCGAGGTTGTTTATGATCCAACCGGTACCTTCAAAGCAGGACAAAGTGTTGTTATGATACCTAATACACCGGTAGAATCTGATGAGTTTATTGGAGAAAATTATCTGCGTTCCAGTAAATTCCGTGCAAGCGGATTTGATGGATTTTTACAGGAGAATGTAGCAATTGGACCAGATCGTCTTGTGGCATTGCCAGATGATATTGATAAATATGTGGCTTCCTTTACCGAAATTGTGAGTGTTAGTGTTCACGCTATTTCTAGATTTGAACGCTTCTCTCATGCCAGAAAAGATAAAATCGGTGTGTGGGGAGATGGCAATTTAGGGTATATAACTTCTCTATTTCTTAAAAAGCTGTTTCCGGATTGCGAAGTCTATGTATTTGGAGTTGATAATGAAAAATTGAATTATTTTTCATTTGCTGATCAGACCTATTTGGTTAATCGAATTCCAAAAGAGTTACAACTTGATCATGCTTTTGAATGCGTTGGTGGTAACGGTTCACAGAAAGCAATTGATCAGATTATTGACTTTATCAAACCAGAAGGTACTATTTCACTGCTTGGTGTAAGTGAGTATCCAGTGCCAATTAATACTAGAATGATATTAGAAAAAGGCCTTCGTGTTTTCGGCAGTAGCCGTAGTGGGCGCGCTGATTTTCAAAAAACGATTGATATATATCAACAGTATCCGGATATTTTAGAATATCTTGATAATCTGGTGGGATACCGGACTACTGTTCGTAATATAAAAGATATCTGCAATGCATTCGATGAAGATAAGAAAAAAGCATTTGGTAAGACTATCATGAAATGGGAGAAGTAATCAAATGACTTGGTGAGTGACATGAAGGAGTAAGTAATTAATATGTATCCTAATTTAAAAATATTAGAGATGAGTGTTCAGGGTAGAATGATTACACTGGCCGTGAGAATAAAAACACAAATGGACATTAGGGTCCGTTCTCCTAAAGTCAGAATTGTATTTCGCAGTGGGGAGCAGATACGGCGGTTACCAATGTTGATTGAGTCTATTCAGGCAACACAAAATATGAATGAATGTATTATCTATGCTAAATATCAATACTCTGTTCCTGATGTATTCTTGCCGTTTGATCCTAATCGAATGATTACATTTTCTTTTGATTTACATTACGGCAAGGATTATTATGAGAATGTGGAGTTTAATTTAAGTCGTGATATAAAACTGGAAAATGAGTTTTACAATATTATAATTGAAGAGGATAACAAGCATTTTAGTTTGTTATCTAATCAATTCATAAATGAAAAAGCGAATGGGAATAAAAAACTTAAGCTGATTAAGAAAGTTCTCAGTAAATGCTATAGTGCTTTTTTGTTTCTTTTTTCAGTTTGCTTAACTCCGTTTTATGTGATTGATGCAGTTGCCGCTAAAGCGGGTATAACAGATAAGAATAAACAAAACCAAGCAAAAGGGTTAAAGTGGTTTTTAAGTCACATTCGCTGGAGATTTTGTACCATTTATAAGAAAAATATAAGTCTTCGACAATTTCGGGAATGGTATCTATTACATACCTTCCGAAAGTACTCTAAAGAAAAAGTGCAAATGAATCGTGTCACGTTTCTTTCTAGTCGGAGAACTGATATGACTGGAAATCAGGCTTTTGTGTATAACAAGATAAAAGATAATCAGGATTTGGAGATAAGAATTTTGCTTGATCCATCCCCATTTGGAAAGATGAAACTATCCAATATCAAGAGACTTTCTTACCTATGTGCAACGTCTCGCGTACTACTCATCGATGACTTTTTCCCGATTTTAAATAAGTATGAGCTTCGTGAGCAGACAAAGCTAATTCAGTTATGGCATGCTTGTGGTGCATTTAAGACGTTTGGATTTACTCGACTAGGTAAAAAAGGTGGACCAACGCAACAGAGTAAAAATCATCGTAACTATGATTATGCAATTGTTAGCTCACAAGAAATTGCTAAATTTTACGCTGAGGGATTTGGGATTGATGAAGATAAAGTAATAGCAACTGGAGTTCCTAGAACGGACATCTTTTTTGATGATTCCTATAAAACTCGTGTAGTTGATGAGTTCTATACGAACTATCCAGAATTACGGGAGAAAAAAATACTCCTTTTTGCACCTACATTCCGCGGCAATGGAAAAGAAAGTGCATATTATCCGCTTAATCGCTTTGATGCTGTGCAGGTATATGAGGCGTTAAATGCAGAATATGCGATTTTAGTCAAGCACCATCCTTTTGTTAAAAATGCAAGTGTAATACCAGAAGAGTACAAAGACTATATAATTAATATGTCAGATCAGTCAGAAATTAATGACTTACTATTTGTTGCGGACCTCGTTGTTACAGATTATTCATCCTTAGTTTTTGAAGCATCCTTGTTAGATATTCCAATGTTATTTTATGCATATGATTTAAACCGCTATATTGCAACTAGAGATTTTTACTATGAGTATGAACTTTTCGTTCCAGGTAAAATAGTACTGAGTCAGGCAAGTCTGATCACTGCAATAAAAAATAAGGATTTCGAACAGGAAAAGATAGAAACGTTTAAACATCAGTTCTTTGATGAGCTAGATGGGAAATCTACAGACCGCGTTTTAGAAATGATATATCAGATTGTAAGAGATGAGCCCGTTTAGGGAGGACAATAAGATGAGGACGTTTAAATATCATTTGTACGGATGGATCCACAGGATATTAAAATTACTTCCGGCAAGAAGAAATAAAGTAGTATTTTATATGATTCATAATAGCCGGTTTAGAGGTAATCTGAGATATATATATGATGAAATGAAGCGAAGAGAAACCACTTTTCGCTTCGTTGTTGTATCTAAGGAAAAATTATTTCATCCTCAGGAAAAGAATCGTATCATTAATTCTATAAAAAAATGTTATGGTATGTTTTATTTTTATATCATTTTAAATTATCATTTGGCACATGCTGCTATGATTTTATTAAATGATAATTTTCTTCCGTTGGCATATATGCCAATTAGTAAAAAAACAAAGTTGGTACAGTTGTGGCATGGGGTGGGTGCGTTTAAGCGATTTGGTCTGTCTACTGAAACAGATCCATTCGTCAGGAGATTAGTCTCAGTAGGAAATCGTAAAATTGACTACTTGTTTGTGTCGTCACCAAAAATAGTTGGACACTATCAGGAAGCAATGGGAATAGATAAGAATAAAATCTATCCGGTTGGAGTGCCAGTTACCGATTATTATTTTAATCAGGGAAAAAGAGCCGAAGCACTTGAGAGAATTTATCAGGCATATCCAATCTTAAAAAACAAGATTGTTCTGCTCTATACTCCGACCTACCGTCCACAACAAGAGGAGAACTTGGAAAGTTTCAAAAGACTGCAACCAGAAAAGCTATTAAATCAATTAGGAAACGAATATATCCTACTGCTTCGTTTTCATCCACAGGTTTATCTGAGTATTAGTCAGAACAGTGGATTACTTAATGTCTCAACCTATTCAGATATTAAGGATTTGTATGAAGTAGCCGATTATCTGATTACAGATTATTCCTCTACTGTTGTTGAATTTTCATTACTTGATAAGCCAATCATCTTTTTTGCCTATGATTTTGAACGATTTGACAGGGGCTTTTATGTTGATTATAAGGAAGTTGTGCCAGGTCCTATTGTACAAAATGGGGAGCAGGTTGCTAATACCATATTAGAGTATCAACGTGAAGAGATAAAAGCAAAGTATCATATAAAAAGAGATAAATTTATTGCTCTACAATGCGATATGGCAGATGGACATAGTAGCGAGAGGGTGACAGATATATTACTAATGAACGGAGAACAAAGATAGTAGGTATACATCAATACAAAGGAGGAACGATATGGAGATTAGCTTGAAGTTGCGGGGATTTGACATAACAAATTCGCAACTTGCATTTAATGCTGAAGGTACTGTGACTGGATTGAAAAAGAGAGGGAAACTGAGACTTATCCTATGCTTTTTGTCTGATCAAGAGGATCGACGTATTCCGATGGATCCTAAACTTCAGTATGATACTAACAATCGAAATCAGGTATCATTTCATTCCCATATGCAGATTGACCTAAAAAGTGTGTTTACCGTTTCTCCGAAAGTTGATCATTGCATCTTCTGGATTGAAGCAGTATATGAAAGAGAACTAGTATCCCGCGTTCCGCTTAATGTAGTGTTGAAGCAGCACTTATCAGGTGTTATAGTCAAGAAAGAAGCAATTTTTATACCACCAGAACTGTTCGCGTGTAAAACAGAGCGTAAAATAGGATTTATTAATTTTACAGTGTTTATTCTATGCACACTATGTCTGCCTGTGTTTCTACTAGACGGTTTACTTGCAACATTAGGGCTATATCAGAGATATCCTAAGTTCACACCGAATAAAGGGGTAATCAGCATAATAAAGCATGCTAATTATCGAGTTTTGTCATTTACCGGATTATGCTATAGCAGACGAGAAATGAAAACACTATTCTTTCGTTATCTATATAATAAGGCTAAGAAGAAAGCATTATATGCCAACCAAATTCTCTTATTAAGTGAAAGAAAACAAGTAAAAGATGAAAATTTATATATGATCAAAGAGGAACTTTATCAGCGAGGGTATGGAGAGATTAAGCAGTATTATAATGATTCTCCAATTGGAAGGATGAAGTACAAAGAGCTGAAATATGCTGCTCATCTGATAGCATCGGCAAAGATTATCATTTTAGATGATTTTTATCCACAGCTTAATTATCTGAACATTCGAGAGGAAACAACGGTAATCCAACTTTGGCATGCCTGTGGTGCGTTCAAAACATTTGGTTATTCCCGTATTGGTAAACCTGGTGGGCCCGCTCAGGATTCAAAAAATCATAGAAATTATGATTTTGCGATGGTCAGTAGCGAAAATATAAGAAACATTTATAGTGAAGCTTTTGGCATTCCCTTTTCTAAAGTGAAAGCACTGGGAGTACCCCGAACTGATATTTTTTTCAGTGAATCATATCAGTATAAGATCATTACGAAACTCTATCAAAAATATCCTCAGTTAAGAGATAAGAACGTAGTTTTATTAGCGCCAACTTTTCGTGGAGATGGGAATCTAGACGCGTATTACCCAATGGAAATGTTAGACCTCAATTACCTTTGTACCAATACTCCAGAGGATTATGTGTTTATTATTAAGCATCATCCTTTTGTAAAGGAGAAAATGCTATGGGATGATAAGTATCAGCATCGTATCCTTGACTTAACACGGGAAGAGAATATTAATCATTTATTATTTATCAGTAACTATCTGGTTACGGATTATTCCAGCGTGATTTATGAAGCCTCGTTGTTTAATTATCCAATCATTTTTTATGCTTTTGACCAAGAAGAGTACTTTGGTTCAAGGGATATTTATTATGACTTTTCATCATTTGCACCAGGACCTATAGTAAAAAATATTGCTGATTTGGTAGAACATCTAAATAGTAGCAGTCTGAGAGAGACTAAAATGGCAGAATTCAGAAAATATTTTATGGGAGCGATAGATGGAAAAAGCACAGTAAGAATTGCTGATTTTATTGAGGAGATGCTAAATCAATAAATCAATAGATAATAGTAAGTACAATGTTTATGATAAGGAGTTAACTATGAAATTATGTGATGCAAGTACTAATCACAAAAAAACCCTGTTTTATACTAGGATATTAACAGGAATGTTAATTGTGATGATGTTATTAGTATTAGTTTTGCCAAAACTGAGTATTAAGGCAGCTTCTACCCCTTCAGGTATTAGTGAGGAGACATTAAAAGATAAGATTTGGCAGTATGTAGAGCCTTATCTAAAAGATAAAATACCTGGGGCCTCCATTGTTGTGGCAAAAGATGGACAAGTATTATTAAGCGAAGGATATGGATATGCGGATTTTGATAAAAAATCAGCGATTAATCCTGAGTCTTCTTTATACGAATATGGGGCAGCTAGTAAAATATTTGTGTGGATTGCGGTAATGCAGTTGCTAGAACAGGATAGAATTGATCTTAATGCCGATATTATGACATATCTACCGGATGATTTTCAGAAAGAACTATCAAAAAAGCTGACTTCTAAAATACCTGTTACGATGATGCATTTGATGAATAATACAGTAGGGTTTGAAGAACGTGAGTTAGATATGGAGTTTAATGATTCTACTTACCTAAGTGGGAATTTAAAGGAAGCGTTACTTCTGACCATGCCAAACCAGGTATATGAACCAGGAGAAGCTATGGCGTATTCCAGCTATGGAGCAGCATTAGCAGCCTATATTATAGAGTGCATAAGTAAAGAAACATATGATGAATATGTTAAGAAACATATCTTAGAACCACTCGGTATCGTGAATGTGGTTATGGAGGCAGATTATTCTACTAACCAGACAGTAAGCGCTAATAAAGTGACAGGATATAGTACCCTCTCAGATGGTACATTTGAACCTACTTTCTGGACTTATCACAATCTATACCCAAGTATGGGTGTACAGGGCAGTACAATGGAACTAGCAAAAGTGGTAATGAGTTTGATGCCTGCCAAGGGAGAAACTAGTCTAATTTTAAAAGAGGAAACGATAAAGCAGATGCTAAAGAAGACATATTCCATTACAGAGGATGCCACAGGAATTAGTCATGGGCTATACCAGTTTCCTGCTGATGTGGAGAGTTTCTATATTGATGGTGGTACCATTGGTTATGGAAATATGGTAGTAATGGTTCCGTCTGAGCGTTTGGTTATTGCAATCTCAGCAAACATTGGAAATAGTACCGAATTTATGTATGGAATTAATGATTTGCTGCTTAATAGTAAAGAATATACGGCTCCGGTACCAGGTGAAAACTTGCCTAGCGTTGATTTTGTTACAGGAAAAAGTTATATTGGTGCTCGCAGACCGGTAACTAATTTACTTGAAATGTTTGGGTATTTTTTGAATTGTACCACGATTACCCGAGTGGACAGCAATACCATTGCAGTTGGTGGAAGAGAATATATTCAAGTAAGTCCATATGTGTTTGAAATCAAAGATCCCGGTGATAATATTATACTCAAGACCGCAGCCAGACAAATTCACTTTAAAATGAATGATTATATACCCGTAAAGTGGTCTTATGGAGGAATCAGCAATACGGAGTATCTTTTGATGGAAGGTTACAAATCGCAAAGCTTTTTGTTGTTTAGTTTGTTTTCATTTCTAACTTTCTTATTAGTAGGTTTTGCAATGTTTGTTGCAAGTCTGTGGAATATGATAAAAGCAATTACTAAAAAGACAATTAATTTTGCAATGGGAATAACATATTTTCGATTGTTTGTTCTGTTTTCCTATGGTTTGTTAATTAACACCTTTTTCTTAATGGCCAAACTGCTTTCAAGTGTAAATGTAATGGAAAAAACAGCACAGCCTAGAATTATTGCAAACTGGGTGTTTGCTATTTTGGCGTTCATTTCACTAATATTAGCGGCTGTAGTAAAGACCTACGATAGACCGAAAAAATGGCAGCTAATTATATCAGGGCTCTATATTATCCTGTTTATCGGAATGTTATATTTGCTAACTCAATGGAATTTATTCACTTTATTGTAAATGGGTTATCGCGAATTATTGTATATTTTGCAATAAATGATGATATTATATAACAAGGTCAAATTTTGTATTGATTAATGAAGCGATAATTTAAATTATGTACCTGAATGGGCTTATAAATCTTAGATTTTATAGGCCTGTATATTGTCTCATTATTGACAACAATCGGTGTTTCCGTTATAATACTAAGAATGTATATGTGGATAAGTGAAGTCATATAATGGAGTAATATACCGTTGATATGAAGTGGTAGAATACGTATTTTAGTTGGAGGTAGGGTTTAAGATGACTGATAAAAAGAATATTTTAACTTATGAGGGATTAGTTAAGTTAGAAGATGAGTTACAGGATTTGAAAGTTAATAAGCGAAAAGAAGTTGCTGCTAAAATAAAAGAGGCCAGAGAGCAGGGAGACTTATCCGAAAACGCAGAGTACGATGCTGCCAAAGATGAGCAAAGAGATATTGAAGCCCGTATTGAAGAGATTGAAAAAATATTAAAAAATGCGGTAGTATATACTGAAGAAGATGTAGATTCCGATGCAGTTACGATTGGAAGTTCCGTAAAATTGCTTGATATTGAGTTTGATGAAGAATTAACCTATAAAATAGTTGGTTCAACAGAAGCAAACAGTCTAGAAGGAAAAATTAGTAACGAGTCACCTGTGGGAAGAGCGTTACTTGGGGCAACAGTTGGGCAAACTGTTAAAGTAGAGACTCAGGCAGGAGAAATCGAGTATAAGATATTAGAGATTCAATAAATCAGATAGAAGGGAAGAATAAGAATGTCTTTCGAACAAAAGCCAGTGGCAGAGCAGGATATTAATGAACTGCTTAAGGTCCGAAGAAATAAATTATCAGAATTACAGGAAAACGGTATGGACCCGTTCCATATTACAAAATATGATGTAACGGCACATACGTCAGAGATCAAAGAAAATTATGCTAACTTTGAAAGCAAAACTGTGTCCATTGCCGGACGAATGATGTCCAAGAGAGTAATGGGAAAAGCTAGTTTTGCTAATGTTGCTGATAAAAATGGTAATATCCAGATTTATGTAGCGCGTGATGCGATAGGTGAAGATTCCTATAAAGAATTCAAAAAAATGGATATCGGCGATATTGTTGGTATTAAAGGGGAAGTATTTACCACCCAAAAAGGAGAAATCAGCATTCATGCTAATGAAGTAACCTTGTTAACAAAGAGCCTTCAGATTCTTCCTGAAAAATATCATGGATTAAAAGATACCGATGTTCGTTACCGTCAGCGTTATGTTGATTTGATTGTAAATCCGGAGGTTCGTGACACATTCTTAAAACGTTCCGCAATTATTCGTGAAATCCGAAACTACTTAGATGCAAAAGAATTTTGTGAGGTAGAAACACCAGTACTTGTACCGATGGCAGGCGGAGCTAGTGCCAGACCATTTACCACACATCACAATACTCTTGATGAAGATTTAAATCTTCGTATTTCTCTTGAATTATACTTAAAGAGATTAATTGTAGGTGGTTTAGAGCGTGTTTATGAAATCGGACGAGTATTTCGTAACGAAGGATTATCTGTAAGACATAATCCAGAATTTACATTACTTGAGTTATATCAGGCTTATACGGATTACTTTGGTATGATGGATCTGGTTGAAGATATGTTTAAGATGGTAGCTATGAAAGTACTAGGTACAGCAGTAATAAGTTATGATGGAGTAGAAATTGATTTGAGTAAACCATTTGAACGACTTACAATGGTAGATGCCGTTAAAAAATATGCTGGTGTAGACTTTAGTACAATTACTTCTGATGAAGAAGCAAAAGCTCTTGCAAAAGTGCACCATGTAGAGTTTGAACAACGTCACAAAAAGGGAGATATTCTAAATCTATTCTTTGAAGAGTACTGCGAAGAACAGTTAGTACAACCAACCTTCATTATGGATCATCCAGTGGAAATCTCACCTCTTGCTAAGAAAAAACCGGAGAACCCAGAATACACTGAGCGCTTTGAGTTATTCATTACAAAACGCGAGATGGCCAATGCTTTCTCTGAGTTAAATGATCCAATTGATCAGAGAGAACGTTTCTTAGCTCAAGAAGAGATGTTTGCAAGTGGTGATGAAGAAGCGCAACACTTAGATGAAGACTTTATCTGTGCTTTGGAATATGGTATGCCACCAACTGGTGGTATTGGAATTGGTATTGACCGTTTTGTTATGCTGTTAACGGATAGTTCAGCAATTCGTGATGTATTGTTATTCCCGACAATGAAAAGCCTGGATAAATAAATCCAGTAGAATCAGTACTTCCAAGGTTTTTGATATAAGGTTGACCAAGTTTTGACCAAGAAAAAATATAGTCATTTACACGAGTCAACGCTTAGATAAAGAATGGTTTGGAGTTCAATTTAATAGAAAAAAGCACTATTAGAGGACATTTTCTAAAGAAATTTAGAAGATGTCCTTTTTTGCGTTATGGAAAATAGTCAAAGAAAATTAAAAAATTGGTCAGATAATAATGACCCAAAACAGAAGGAGAATTGTATGGATAATAAGATTAATAAAAATACTCCAGTGAAGATTGAGAAGAAAAAATTAAACCCTGATAAGTTTGTTAGGTATTCTGAGGGAGCACAAATGTACCATATGAGTGTATCGAAATTTATGCAACTCGCTAAAGATGCAAAAGCTTGTTATAAATTGAATCAAATGGTCTTAGTTAGTCTGGAGGTATTGGATCAATACATTGAAACATTCAGAATACTAGATGATGACTTTTACAAGTAAGAGGTGATGATTTGTTGAATAAACTAAAACCATCTGTCAGGAGTTACATTCATGATGACAATATTTATAAAAGATATTTACGCCCAGAAGAGGCTAGCAAGATTTTAGGTTTAGATGAAAGTCGCATTATTCAATTTGCCTCAGCAGCTGGAGCTATCTATCAATTACCAAGGATACTTCTTATTCGTCATCAGAGATTGGAGGATTACATGAAACACCTTTACAAAGTACATGGTACAAATAAATTAGTTCATAAGAAATATGTTCGAATAGGTGAGGGTTCTATCATTTACAGTATTGGTCATCATCGCTTTATTGAAATGGCAAGAGCTGCAGGAGCGGTATATAAAATTAATGAAGGGACTGGTGGAACTGTTCTGATTAACTTAGAGTTATTTGATGATTATATGGAGCAGTTTAGAGAAAAGGCAGTTCCGATGAAAAATCCATTATGGAAAGAAAGTGAAAGTTAGGAAGGGGGCAGACATGGCATATTCGTATAAAAGCTATTCACAAACAAAGGATGTAATGAAGAAATACGTGAATGCGACAGAAGGATCTATTATTTACAGTTTAGGTAAAACACGATTTATGGCACTGGCGAAAGAAGCGGGAGCAGTATATAAAGTAGGAGCTTCTGCACTAGTTAATACAGAGGAATTTGAACAGTACTTGGAACAATTTTTGGAACCAGCCAAACCATTACCAAAGCATACTTGGAGAAACCAGAAGGAGAGTTGATTATAATGGTCTTTAATTATTATTACGGTTCGGAAGCGGATCAATTTAATTTCATACGAATTCCGAAGCGGTTAATTACAGATCCATTATTTGTAGACTTGTCATTGTCAGCAAAATTGTTATACGGAATTCTTCTCGATAGAATGAGCCTTTCTATGAGGAATAAGTGGTTAGACAAAGAAAATCGTGTATACATCATTTATCAAATATCTGAGATTATGGAAAATCTAAATATGGCTGAAAAAACGGCTATTAAAACATTGAAAGAATTAGAAGTTGTAGGTTTAGTCGAAAAGAAAAGACGTGGATTAGGATTGCCGAGTCTTCTATATGTTAAAAACTTTATTATTGATGATATGAAGCAAGAAAAGGAAGAAGACATAGAAGAAAAAGGTATCCAAAGTGAGGGAAGTTCAAGAACTGGTAAATTGTACAGTTCAAGACCTGTAGAAAATGACTGTTCTGGAACTGAAGAAAATACAGTTTCAAGACCTGTAGAAAATGAAGGTTCTAGAACAGTAAATATGGAAGATCAAGAACAGCAGAAAAAGATGGCACTTATTAGTAAGACTGAATTTAGTGATACAGATTTTAGTAGGACTGATACGAATCATATCAAATCGAATCAAACCATATTTGGTGATGAGAAGCGAGATGATGGGATTGATGTCGTAAGTGCGTATCAAGAATTAATTAGAGAAAATATCGATTATGATTTGCTAATTGAGCGTCATCCCTATGATCGAGAACTGATAGATGGAATTTATAATTTACTGATTGAGGTTGTGTTGAATCAAAGTGAGATGATGGTGATTTCGAGTTCAGAACTACCAACTGCATTAGTAAAGAGCAGATTCTTAAAACTTAATTTTTCGCATATTGAGTATGTGTTGAACAGTCTCCAAGGTAATACAACAAAGGTGAATAATATCAAGAAGTATCTACTTGCTTCCTTGTTCAATGCACCATCAACAATATCTGGCTATTATCAGGCAGAAGTGAATCATGACATGCCACAATTTGCTAGAAAATGAAAAACACCAAAAACTGGTGTAAAAAAGAAAAAATACACCAGCCTAGTTTCTATCCTGATAACTGATATGAGGTTAATATATACATATTCCAAGCGAAAGCGCGGAAATACAATTGAATATCAGTTACAGATTTGCAATATAAAGCAACACAAAGAGAAATCTTTGAAGGAGTAAAATTTCAGGATATTCGCCTGGAGGGCTCAAGACCACTGTTCTCACATTAGTAGTTCGATGGATTGAAAGATGAAGAACGAGAGGCAGGGCACAAGCCTGATAAAAGGAAGACGAATATGGTGGAAGGATAATAACCCATGGAGGTCGAGAGGTTCGACCTTATCCTCGAAACGGCAAGAGAGGAGATAGTGTTACCGCAAGGTAAGGCGTCATGAATGCGTAGGCAGCTCGTTTGTAACTCCCGGGAATGAGTACATTCCTTGTGTACGGGGCGAAGAGGGACTTGAAACAGTTGACGTACACCATACATAGCGAAAAGCTATGAATACGCAGGAGGATGCAGAATGATAGGAAGTGCGGTAACAGAAATAGCAATACCAACATCCACATTCTATTCACTTGATAAACTAGTAAAAGCTGTGAATCAAAAGTTATTAGAACTTCATAATGCATTTATCCGATGGAAGGAATGCAAAGATGGAGGAAAAGAAGAATAACAAGCACAGATTAACGAAAGCGGAAAGAGAAGAACGAAAGTTCAACAAAGATCTAAAAGATTGTATGAGATGCAAATTCTTTTGGGGCAATGATAGTAGATGTATTAACAGCAATTGCTTTAAGGAGAAGAGAAAGGAACCAGAAAAGACAGTACGTAGTGAATGTACGGATTGTTCCTACAAACAAGGTGATGGGTATTGTTTTCCGTGTATGAAAAAATTATTGGAAAGAAAGTGACAAGAAAAGAATGTGGGGAAGAGCAAAAAGTTTATTGAAAAGGAGATTAAATCAAATGGATAATGATTTTGAAATCATAGGGATTGATCATGGTTGGTCAATGGTCAAGACATCAAGCCAGGTATTTGTTACTGGTGTAAAGGAGATAACTACCGAACCAGGGATGTTTGATGATGTACTTGAACTGGATGGAAAGTATTACAAAATTGGCGGTGTGAGATTAGAGGTAAGAGATGTAAAGATTGAAAATGACAATTTCTACATACTCACTTTAGCCGGTATTGCAAGAGAGTTAAGAAAACGTGGCAAGAAAGAAGCTAATGTATTTATTGCAGCGGGTTTGCCACTTACAAGATTCGGTGTTGAGAAATCTGGATTTTTGGAATATCTCACTAAACGAAAAGAAGTGAGATTTTACTATGAAAAAGAGATGTATCAAATCAAGATTGTAAATGCGGCGGTATTTCCTCAGTGTTATGCAGCAATTGCTGATAGAATTCAAAACTTTGGGAATAAGGTTGTAATCATTGATATAGGAAGTTGGACAATTGATATTATGCCTGTTGTTGATAGAAAACCAGATAATTCAAGATGTACCACAACACAGCAGGGGTTGATTACCTGTATGAGGTCAGTAAATGATCAATGTGTACGACAGCTCGGAGCTGGAATTGATGAAAGCGAAATTCAGCATATTATGAGGAATGGTACAAGTGATATTGATGAAGAGTACCTAAATATCATCAAGAAAGAAATCACAGATTACACAGACCGTGTATTCAATTCTCTTAGAGAATATGGTTACAACCTAAAGACGACGCAGCTGGTATTTGTAGGAGGTGGAGCTGTAGTAATGAAAAATTTCAGCACGTTTAAACAAAAGAATATCAACTATATTTTAGACGTGAAAGCGAATGCTAAAGGATTTGAATATCTTGCAAATATTGGACTAAAAAGAAGATAGGGGTGAGATAAATGGCAAAAGCAGATCGTGATAGCATTGTTCATTATAGTCTTAGGCTTAATCTAAAGAATCCTAGACATTTGGAGATTCATAAGATATTTAAGCATCTGAATCAGGAAATGAACAAAACGCAAAACCAGCTTTTTATAGCTGCATTAGAGTTCTATGTTGATAATGTTGGGAAAGCCAATCTGGTAGAATTAGATAAAATAAAATCGAATGAATATGTGACTAGAGATGATATAGAGGAGATTAAAGAGGAGTTGCATGCCAGTGTAATTACCGAAGCTAGGAATGAAGTAATTCGATTACTTGGTGGTGTTGTAGCTGGAATGCAACAGATAGTACCGAAAGGATATTATCCGGTTCCGCAGGGTCAAGAAAGAAGATTTGATGAAGAAGATCATATACAAGATGAACAAACGATAGACCAGCTGGCTGACCTTGCTAGTAGCTGGATGGAAGAAGATGGAGGAATGGGTGAATGAGAAAAGTTTTTTCAACAATAGGATATGGATTGCTTGGATTTCTAAAAGGAATCGTTTGGCTTATATTGAATTTATTAAAATTGCTATTGGAACTAGCAAGGGTAATACTTCTATTGTTTGGACTTGTTCTCAGAGTATTCCTTGCGTTCGTAAGAGCAGGAACACCATGAAAGGAGGTTGTTTGTATGGCTACTGGATATAAAGCGTACAGAGAAAACCGAAGATTGATGAAGTATTTCTTTCAATTAAGAAATATGGCAGTTTAAGAAAAGGAGAACTAGATGCATTTAATACGGGACAAACCATTTACTGTCTCCGTGTACAAAACTGAATAATTTCACACAGTCATGTGGATAGGTAGTAACGGAGAACAGTATTGCCTATCCACTGGATTGGGTAGGTATTAGCGGCTATAAGGAGCCGCTATTTTCATATAAACAATTACAAACAATAAAAGAAAGAATGAGGTAAATCAAATGAAAGAGATTTTTGAACAGTATGGATCAGTAATTATTGCAGCGGTAGCAATCAGTGCATTAGTAGCAATTATCGTAATGCTTTTAGCAACAGATGGTGTAGTAGCAAATTCCTTCAAGAACCTGATCGACAGCTTCTTCAACAGAGCAGCTGGTACCATCACAGGCTAATGAATTGTAGTAAAGAAACCAATAAAAACAATTATAAGAAAGAATGAGGTAAATCGAATGAAAGAGATTTTTGAACAGTATGGATCAGTAATTATTGCAGCAGTAGCAATCAGCGCATTGGTAGCAATTATCGTAATGCTTTTAGCAACAGACGGAGTAGTAGCGAATTCCTTTAAGAACCTGATCGACAGCTTTTTTAACAGAGCAGCTGGAACCATTACAGGTTAATTGCTGGGATTAGGTAAGACAGAATGATAGAAAGAGGGGACAGCCTCCCCTCTTGGAAAGGAGTTATATGGAACGAAGTACAAAGTGGGAGCTTGTTCCCGCACATTTTGGACCCTTATGGTCATATATCGAGGATGATGAAATCACGGATATTGACTTTAATGGTACGGATTTATGGATTACCAATACAGCGAATGAACGAAAAAAAGTGGAGGAGCATGGCGTCACCAAGGAATTTATAGAAAAGTTCAGCCATTATATTGCCAATAACGTAAGTAAGCCTTTTAACAAGGTGGAGAATCTGTTAGAGGCAGATACCGATACCTTGCGCATCAGTATTGTCCATGAGTCCTCAGCAATTTCAGGAAGATCGGTTTGTATCAGAAAGACCCTTCCGACCGTTCGTATGACAAGAGAAAGCATGATTACAGATGGATATTGTACCAAAGAAATTTTAGAGCTTTTAACAAATTGCGTGAAAGCAC
>JAEYSV010000062.1 GCA_023434365.1 Bacillota bacterium
ATCCAAGCGAGAGCGTGTTGCGAATGAACTATGCCTTGCATCACGATTCACAAACAGAATTGTGCAAATTGACGAACTATAATTTTAATAAGGGCTTTTGACGCCCTAATCCTATATCATAAAAAAAGCCTAAGACATGTTATGTCAAGCAAATACTCGCAATCTGCTAAACACAACACAATCTTAGGCCTGATTTTAGGCAGAAACTAACTGTGGTTTTAATATGGCTTGTCTCTCGTGCAACAAATCATTCGTTGCTGCCGGATCAAAGAGCCAGTCATGTAACCGATCCTTTTTCAAAATAACCGGCATGCGGTGATGAATTCCCTCCATCGATTCATTCGCTTCGGTCGTTAGAATAACAAAGCGGTTTTCCTGATTATAAAAGTTAAAGATTCCTCCAAGATATAAGATTTCTTCTCCAGGTTCAGTAAAAAAATACTTCTTTTTCTCTTGGTCCCATTCAAAAAATCCTGTCGTTAAGACTGCGCAACGTCGGTTCATCAAACTTTCACGAAATGTCTTCTTCTCAAAGGCAGTTTCTGCTCTTGCATTAATCATTACACCTTTTTTGTTATACATCGGGAATCCCCAGATAGATAGCTCCGGCTCAGCCTCTTCTTGTCCAGCAGTCAGAATCGCAGCTGTATTGGTTGGAAATACTTCATTTTTCTTAACCTGATTGCCAGGATACTTTTGATTTAGATGCTCTAATATCTTTTTCAGCTCCCTATTCGCTTCAAAATCAATGTTATATCTTCCGCACATACTTCCTCCTTTTCCCCTGCTTTCATGAGTCAAGCGAATATTCGCATGACTTTCTTGATAGGTTAAAAACAAGGTTTATTTAATTTCCTTTGACAATTCACAAACTCTTTTGAGCAATGATAACAAACTTCATTCACTAGCTCTTTTCCCGCAAAGAATGCATTCAGATTCTCAAGTGTAGTCTCTGCAATATTAATCAGTGCCTCTCTTGTTAAGTAGGCTTGATGTGAAGTAACCAAGACATTGGGCATTGATAATAATAACGTCAGAACATCATCCTGAATGATCGTATCTGAGAAATCTTCAAAGAAAAAATCAGACTCTTCTTCGTATACATCAAGAGCTGCCGCTCCAATCTTGCCAGATTTGATTTCATCTAATAAGGCTTCGCTATCAATCAAAGCTCCTCTTGAAGTATTAATCAGGTATACTCCTTTTTTCATCCTATCTATGGATTCTTTATTAATCAAATGATAACTATCTTTCGTCAATGGACAATGCAGTGAGATAATATCAGACTTTTCGAATATTTCCTCCAATGAAACATACTGAATACCAGAATTCTCGATAGGATAAGGATCAAAAGCAAGTACCTGTAAGCCAAATCCTTTGCATATATCTACAAACACCTGGCCAATCTTGCCGACTCCAATAACTCCAATTGTTTTTCCATGAAGATCAAAACCAGTTAAACCATTCAGACTAAAATTAAAATCTCTCGTACGGTTGTAAGCACGGTGCAGCTTACGATTCAGCGTCAAAAGCATTCCCATCGCATGTTCTGCTACTGCATAAGGAGAATACGCAGGCACACGGAGTATATGAAACTTATCATAAGCATACTTTAAATCAACATTATTAAAACCGGCACAACGTAGTCCAACTGCATGAATTCCAAGATCATAAAGCCCCTTCAGTGCTGGTTCATCTAAGGTATCATTGACAAAGGCGCAAACGGCATCACAACCTTGGGAAAGAATCGTCGTCCTTTTTGATAGTTTGCTTTCATGGTATAGCATTTCGAAACCGTATTTATGACTAAGACTGTCAAAAAACTCTTTATCATAAGATTTTGCATCATAGAAGCTTATTTTTTTCATGTCACATTCCTCGTTATTCATATTCTTTCATATTCAAGAGTATTCGTCAATAACTAAGAAATTATAAGCTTCAATACAATCCTACAGGAGTTTTCGATGCAATCCTTTTTTGATGCAATTCTTCTCGGTACAATTCTATAAGTGTTACGATAGCGAAACGAAATTTAAAACTCAATTCGATTGGTGTCTCTTTTATACAAATACACTTTGTCAGAAAGCACTTCCTCTTCCGGCACTTGTGTTGTATTCACTTCGTTTACCATTTTCCTAAGTTCCTCCCTGCTCATTGACTCATCATAAGCAACTAATATCACTTCATGGATACTGCTTGGAAGAATATAAAAATCATGGTTTTTCTGACAGGCAAAATCACGTATAACATTCTTATATATCATAACACTTGCACCATTAATGCCTGCAGTATTCGATAAAATATACATTGTGATATCGCTAGAATGCTCTCTCATATCGGCTAGCATCTGACTAATCAGCACGTCCATACTTTCTTCCTCTACCTGATTCTCTTCCTCACTAAGCGTCTGATAATCAAACATTTTCCTAAGATCAGAACGAAGAATTCCTTCTATTACCTCGTCCATGGTACTGATATTGGGTGGAAAAAGTCTTACAGTGTTCTCATTGGCAATCAGGTAAAGTTCACGAACGCTAATCCCCCACTGCTTTAACAATTCATTCGTAATACGAACTGTTCCGATCCCTTCTTCATCCTGCTTCGCCAGATAATGAAACGTAATGGCAAGATCAAGAAAGCGAATATGCGGTACCTCCATCAGCACCTTACGATTTTGCTCATAATTGACAAGCCGGTAGATAATCCCTGTTTTCATTTTCTCAAGACTTAATTCCAGTTCAAATTCTTTTACCTGTTGGTTTTCCATTGCAGTATAATATACGTTTAAAATCTCGTCAGCAAGATCCTCAACGCACTCTCCCTCTTGTACTCTACCATAATACTGGTTGAGATAAATGTTCGGGGAAATATTATAGTCTTCACGAAACAGTACCAATCCATCTAACTCTACCGCATTGTTCTTTGTCACATGATTGATCTTCACTTCATAATCATCGCTGACCTTCCACCGGATACAATCCTTGATATCCGTTAAAAATTGTTGATATTCCAAAAAAACACGCTCCTCGCTTATTAGATTATTGCAGCCAGATTTAGCTGCTTATCCAAAACACCTTCTGCACTAGAATATGGATTGCTTTCCTTGCACAAAATGACAAACTCCGTAAGGAATTAACGTGTATCTTTCATAAATGATATCAACGAACTGTACTAAATCACAGGAATTCTCTGGCGAACGCCAAAATTAGAAAGAAAAGAAGAAAAAGAATCAACCTGATAAGAAATGACAGTATGTCATAATATTCAAGTAAACCTTGGTGTACTTGTGCGCCAATCTCACACCGAGAAAAAGCATATCCACATGCACGATGCATCTTAGATATGCTTATTATACTCTGTATGGATTATTTTTACAATCACGCGTTATGACATTAACTCAAGCTATTATAACATCCTGAATACTTAGTACCATGAATACCTGGCTTGGTAAATAAAATAACCAGATGGCAAAGTGACTAAGTACAAGTAACCGCTCATTAAGGCTGGCAACACTCGAAAGGTATGGCATACTATTTTGCAGGGCAACATTGATATCACAAAGCATTAACAAGAAGAGTCCTAGTTTAAAAGAAAGCCCTGGATAGCTTATCCATGCATAGATTACGTTGTGTAATAAAAGGATGCCATAAACACTTGCCACAACGAGTAAATCATTTACCTCAATTCCCATAAGATTAAGGATAAGAAGGAGTAGCACATCAATCATTGCAAGAAGGATATAGTTTAACTTTCTCTTACCTAGTAATCGATAGGCATATATTATTTGCACTACTATAAATGATAGAACGCCCGGTAACGACCACTTCGTAAATAACAGGAATATATCTGCAATTGCCGTAAACATAAGTGCCCACCGTACCAGATTAATGTCGTTCTTATTCAAAGACTGGCAACCTAACCAGGAATAAAGTACACAAAGAAGGACACTCAGATATTTGACTAATTCTGATGCCATAGCATAGGATTTACTAAAAAAGTTACACATCATCCCCAGATCAATACTTAGAAAAGTGATATAACAAATCATTTCTGCTGCCAGAAAATAATATTTCCTACTCACCCGATTCCTCCTCTTTTGCATCGATTATAGTATATAACGGTTCTTCTTTCGTATCATTAATAATAGATAACGGTTCTTCTTTCTTATCATTTATTGAAGATAACAGTTCCATCTCATTCATTGGACTAAGCATCGTATCGAATTCTAATAGATGAATCTCGTGAGAAAGCAATTCTCTTCTAATCTGCTCCATCTCATATGGCGGAAGCAAAATACGAAATCCCATCGACTTTAGTCTGGTAATCATCCGCAAAGCTTTTGTGATATCCGCAGATATCATACCCTCCTCAAGCTGTAACCATATATCATCGGGAGGGACTGGCTCGGATTGAAGTTGTAATATAAGTTCATCGATAAACTTCTCCTCAAAAAAACTTAACTGTCTGATCGGTACAATAAAAGGAAGTGTGCCCTTGGAGTTTGCAAGAAATCCTGCTGTTTTAATCAACCCTCGCATCATAAAACATCCAATTGAAACAAGAAGTGATCGATCTGTAACCTGGTCAAGAAACTGATCAGCCAGCTTTAGTCCCTGGTCTGGGTCACTATAATAGAGGTTGGCTTCTATCGCAACAGGTGCTTTGCCCCCTTGCTCAGTCAGCATCTGATACATAATTTGAAAACGATTCTCCATTAAGCCTTTCTTTAATCCGGCATGCAATTGGATCTGACGCATTCGTTTTTCATGCATCTCTTCGCTATAATAGTAGTAGCTGCCACCACCACCTTGCTTCGTATAAGAGAGTGCTGTCTCGGCATTTTTAAGTAGGGTCTGTAGATTCTTACCATCCCTTGGAATGAGTGTTACTCCTGTACTTACCGAGATACTAATCTCCTGCTTTCCGAGAAGAAACGGGTATTCAAATACATGATACAGCTTTTTTAGACTCTCTTCTAAATCATTCGTATCCGATACCTTTTTTATTAATACTAAAAATTTAACTCCATAATCTCTTGCTAAGATATCATTTTTAGCAAGCGCCTGTTTGATACGATGGGAGATGTCAAGGAGTAATTCTTCTGACTGTGCTTGTCCAAGCGCTTCGCTCAATTCACTATATCCATCAATATCCATATATAATAATGCTAATTTGCTATCGGACAATAATTTTCCAATAATTCCTTCCAGTTCCTGACGAAACGCATATCGATTCGGTAATCCGGTTAACTGATCAAAATATGCCAACTTATAATTACGTTCTGACAACTGCTTGTATTCTTCTAGTTTACTCTGCTGTTCTCTATACTCCTGTGATATCAAAGCATGCTCTGATTCCGTTTCTTTGAATCTCTCCTGTAGTTTCTGATTGTCTTTGTTTAGACGCTTAAAACGGCTGGCATAACGAAAAAGGTAGATTAATGAAACAATCAGACCAGCAACTAAAAAAATCCCAATCATAATGAACATAACATCGCTCTTATTATTCATCTGCATAGTCTGTATCAAAGCCGTAACATTACTCACCTTCATGCAAATTCACCACCATTTCTCCGATTTGCTACTACCATAGTTTTCCACTACTAACTCTATTATAACACAAAAGTGTTTGTAAATAAATTACAAACACTTTTATTTATTACATTATTACATTTATTTGTACAGATTTTTTTTATCTATTTTTGATATATTCATCAATTCCTGCCGCTGCCGCTTTTCCTGCTCCCATCGCAAGAATTACCGTTGCTGCTCCAGTAACTGCATCTCCACCAGCAAATACGCCTTCTTTGGAAGTCGCTCCATTACTCTCATCTGCAACAATACATTGCCACTTATTCGTCTCAAGTCCCTTTGTAGTCGAGGAAATGAGTGGATTAGGACTTGTACCAAGTGACATGATAACGGTATCTACGTCAATGATAAACTCAGAATCTTTTACTTCCACTGGTCTTCTTCTTCCGGAAGCATCTGGCTCGCCAAGTTCCATTTTCACGCAAGTAATTCCCTTTACCCATCCTTTTTCATCCACTAGAATTTCTGTTGGATTCGTAAGCAGGTCAAAGATAATTCCTTCTTCTTTGGCATGATGTACTTCTTCCACACGGGCTGGCAATTCTTCTTCACTTCTACGGTATACAATATGAACTTCAGCGCCTAGGCGAAGAGCCGTTCTTGCAGCATCCATTGCCACATTACCACCACCAACTACAGCAACTTTTTTCCCTGCCATGATTGGAGTATCATAGGATTCATCAAATGCCTTCATCAAGTTATTACGGGTCAGATACTCATTGGCTGAGAATACACCATTGGCGTTTTCTCCAGGGATTCCCATGAATTTTGGAAGACCTGCACCAGAACCGATAAATACTGCTTCATATCCTTCTTCATTTAATAATTCATCAATCGTTATTGTACGACCAATGATAACATTCGTTTCAATTTTCACTCCAAGTGATTTGACATTGTCTATTTCTTTAGCAACAACGGCATCTTTTGGTAAACGGAATTCTGGAATGCCATATACGAGTACTCCACCTGGTTCATGAAGCGCTTCAAAGATTGTCACATCATAGCCTAATTTTGCAAGTTCTCCGGCACAAGTTAATCCAGCTGGACCAGATCCAACAACTGCCACTTTATGACCATTTTTCTCGATACAAGCTTTTGGTTTAATGCCATGTTGTGTTGCCCAATCTGCCACAAAACGCTCTAATTTGCCAATTGCAACTGGTTCTCCTTTGATTCCACGGATGCAACGTTCTTCACACTGCGACTCCTGTGGACAGACACGACCACATACCGCAGGCAATGCAGTATATTTACTCAGTTCATAGTAAGCTGCCTCAATATCTCCTTTTTCTACTTCTTTAATAAAAGCAGGAATATCAATCGATACCGGACATCCTACGCGACATTTCGGATTCTTACATTGAATGCAGCGGGTTGCTTCTGCCATGGCTTCCTCAAGATTATATCCGTAACAAACTTCTTCAAAATTCGTTGCACGTTCTTTTGGGTCCTGTTCTCTGACTGGTACTTTTTTTAATACATCGACTGTACTCATTATTTGTCACCCCCGCATCCACAACCACCGTGATGATGAGTTGCTCCTTCTTTTGCTTTGAGGATTGCTCTTCCTTCCTCTGATTTGTACATCTGCTGACGTTTCATTGACTCATCAAAATCTACAAGATGTCCATCAAATTCCGGGCCATCTACGCAGGCAAACTTAACTTCATTGCCTACAGTTAAACGGCAAGCACCGCACATTCCCGTTCCATCTACCATGATTGGATTCATGCTGACAATCGTAGGAATATTCAATTCTTTTGTTAATAAGCTGACAAATTTCATCATAATCACTGGACCAATTGCAATGACCAAGTCGTATTTTTTTCCTTCTGTATGTACCAGATGCTTAATGCAGTCATTTACATTACCTGTCATACCATAAGAGCCATCATCCGTTGTGACATAAACATTTTTTGCAATTTTTTTCATCTCATCTTCTAAAATGATCAGGTCTTTATTTCTCGCACCAATGATGCAATCTGCTAAGACACCTTGTTCATGCAACCATTTTACCTGAGGATATACAGGTGCAGTTCCTACTCCTCCGGCTACAAATAAAATGTTTGTATTTTTAAGTTTATCAATCTCTTCCTCGACTAACTCGCTCGCTTTGCCAAGTGGTCCCACAAAATCACGAAATGCATCTCCTTCTTCATACAATGCCATCTCTTTTGTTGAGGATCCTAACGTTTGAAACACGATAGTTACTGTTCCTGCAGCTCTATCATAATCACAGATGGTAAGGGGAATTCGTTCCCCCTTTTCATCCATTTTAACAATTACAAATTGTCCTGGATAACAGGATTTTGCTACTCTTGGCGCTTCGACATCCATCAGATAAATCAAATCTGACAGCTGTTGTTTTTTCACAATCTTAAACATAATGCCCTCCATCTCTAACAATGCATATATCACTTTACAATATTACCAAAAAAACTTACAAATGTTAAGAAAAAAATAAAAATAATATTACAGTGACTCTGACCAGGCATCTAACGTGCATAGGTAGTTATTCGAAAAACGTTCCTCCTTGCTGACATCCTCACCAAACCAGTCAGGTGCTACAAATTGAGCTGCCTGCTCTTCACTGATGAATTCCACCTCAACGATAATTAATCCTGACAACACCCCATGAAACACATCAAGTTCTGCCGTCAACCCATCTTCTAGAGGAATCAGGTGTCTTGTTTTCGTCACAAGATGATTGTCTATTTTTGTCTTCAAATGCTCATATCCACTTTTATTTAAGGGTACTTCCACTTCATTGCTTACCTTAGCATGCTGTCCGACCTGTTCATTTAGACCGAACTTGGACTTATAGGTAAGGATATAATCATCATTACTTTTTCTAATTCGAACCACTGGTTTCTTACAGAGATACCCTTGTTCTATCTCCTTCTTCTGATAATTAGACAGATTGTCTGGCATTACTTTTACACGGTATTTTTTTTCAATCTCCATTGCGTACACATCCCTTTTCTTCTCTGATATATCATCGTGTTTTTTCTTTGAAGTTATTTATTACTCCAAAAATGATTAAAAAGAGATGTCGGATTCATTCTGCACTCCGACATCCCTTACCTTATTCTATACAATAAACCATTTTACAATACGTAGCAATCGCTATCTTCGTACTCTCTTATCGAAGATTAAAATCATTGCGTCGATCTAACAATAAACGGTTCATTCCAACATTGGTTCCGTTGTTAGCATAAACATACAAATACATGTTAGAATTCATACCCATTTGCGATTTATCTAAGATTACGGCATAGATAGTACCACTTTTAAGTTTCGTCGTTCCGGTATTATACTTGATACCACTTTTCTTAATCATAATGGTACTCTGATCAACTTCATTGACCGTCACTAACTTCTTAGTAGTGTCTGGACCATTTTTATCTCCAATGAAGAGACTTGTGGTCATATCCAAACCATTTTCATCCGTGGAAACAAAGTATGCAATTATTTCCCCATTTTCCGTCTCCGAATTCACATCAAACCCAATCTGAAGGAAGCTATTGCCAAGGTTGTCTGTCTGGCTCTTTCTAAACTCTACGACTGGAGAAGCTTCTGCATTGGTATATGCTGCTACTAAAGTATTGACAAACAACTCGCATACTTTTACATCACTTGGATAATTGATGGATAATGTTTCATTGCCAATACCGCAATACCATGCATTACCACCCTTTGTGTATAGATAGTAATTGTCTTCGATATCATTTGGAGATACGCTGTAAAGCTTTCGTCCATTTAAGTCTGTGTTAGAAAGTGCATAATACCCGGTAATGCTATTATCCTTAATATTTAACCGATAATCTCCATACTCTGCCTTTAAGCGATCTGAAGTCAAAGCTTTGAACCTTTTCTCTTGTCCGGTATCCTGAGTTAGATCGTTACCCTCAATATTAAATGGGAATCTAGTAACCTGACCATTATTTACTTTCGTCGCTGCACCAGTTACAAAGGCTTCTGAATTCAGTGTGATATTATAATGGCTTCCCTTTGATGGTACACTACTAAATCCTTTTTTATTCAGATATCCGTAGGTAAACAGTCCACTCGTACTATCGGAACTCATTCCTGCTAGAGTTCGAAGTGTCTGATAAGCTTCTTTTGTCTTGGTATTACCATAATTACTACGATAATCTAATACTCCACTCGTGAAAACAACACTCTTGCCACGCTTTAAGAAAGCAATCAGATTATTAACGGCACCCTTTGAATTATCGATTACCGGGTAGTCTTTTGCCAATCCCAAAACGACAACGTCATAATTTAATAATTGATCAGAGTAGGTATCATCATCACTATCAAATGAATTATTATTAAATAACTCTACATATTGAGATGCTGTAAGCCTTGTTACTTTGAATTCATACTTTGATATGATGCGGCTCATTACCTCGGTAATAGCGGAGGATCGATTCGTCAAATCCGCTGTACTATTACTATTGGCATCAATTTGTAGAACTCTTACGGTTTCTTTTACATTCTTTTCAACCATACCATATGTTTCGCTTGTATGTGGATTCTTAGTGCCCTCCACATCTGCCTTAACATACACCCGGTATAATGCACATGGAGGATAATCTTTCGACCATGTCATGCTTAAAGTACCGGAATGATTGACAACCGCCTGCTGTTTATAAGGAGTACTCTCAACTCTGCCATCGCCATCCGTATCTGCATAAAGATAGGCGGTATATTGCAGCTTACGTTTCATTGATGCTCCATCTAAAAGGTATTTGACTGTCAGCGAATCCGTCGTTAGACTGCTATCATAAACCTCAATACCTGGACGCTCCAGTTTCATATAATTGCTAAGACGTTTAACGGTAGCAGTAGGGGCAAGATCAAATTCATGCTCCCCAAAAATCTGATCATTGACTAATACGTCTCCAAACGAATTGAAAAACTGATACAGATTCGTTGAAGTTGCGGTCTTTCCCTTCAAGTCTTTATATAGCGCCTCTGCAAAAACGACTGGTAACCCTTGGTTATAATAATCCTTAAGGTCTGTAAGACGCGACGGAGTAATATCATTACCTGAATAGGTCTGCTTGACACTGTTTTCAGAAACAATTGATTCCCCTGTGTTGGATACAAAACTCTTATTACCTAATGCCGTTGAATTATACGCAGATACATTATTACCAATATAGATCAGGTCATAACTTGCAACCAAGTTCTCATACGTACTATTTAATTCTTCTACTGTCTTACGTACTATTGTTACATTATTCTCGGTACTATATTTGAGTAGCCAAGAACGTACCGTTTCTTCCGATAGGGTAAATCCATTAGATGGCTCAATCTCTAGCACGGTAACATTTTCTTTTTCCAATCCTGTGTTGAATAGGAGATATTGCAATACATTGGCTCCGGTCAAATTAAGAAAATCTCCAGCTGGAACGAAATATTCATAGATATCAGAAGTAAAGCGAGTATTATTATTATATACGGTACCTTGATCATCAGCTGGTAATGGATTCCCATTACTGTCTCGAATAACAAATTGATTTAATAACAGATTTTGATTCATATTATTATCCGTATTATAAATATATCCACAATTAAATAAAGTAACTGAGAATATCCCATAATTCATCTTATCATTATATGGCGTAGCCTCCCATTTTTCTGTTACACTATTATATCTTGCATTATAGAAAGTATTGACATTCCAATAATTTGCTGCATCTGGTTGATCTGGCCCAGCAGCAGCTGAAAAAGAACCACTATCATCTATATATGGGAAAAACCGATCACGATAATAGTAAGCATTCAATTGATATAGTAATAAATATAACTTAAACACATTATTGCAAATACCTGTTCCCTGATCTCCCTGAACGGCAGACTTACAAACAATAGCACCACTTTGCTCAGTAAGATAGGTCTGATAAGGTTTTACCGTCTTAGCATCAGTGCTAGCATAGTACTGACTTCCCTCCAATTCTTTAGGCATAATAACAGGAAGTCTTTTTGACAAGTTAGTCGCTCTTTTAAATATGTAACTAACTACACTCCATGATGGTTCATATTTTCCCTTAAATCCTTCAATCGCACCGTCACCATTCTTTAATTCATCCATAATAAATGGGTCAATACGATTCATCGAACCAACGGTACTACGGTGCAGGATGTTAATCATATCCGCATTCAATAATGCCTTTTTTTCTCTATTCGTTACTTGCGAAGGATCATCGATATCTCTTTGAGATATGGTCATATCATTCAACTTAGAAGAAATAATTGTTGTAACTTTAACCTTAAAAGAATTAAATGCATTATATTCATCCATTTCTTTTGTCGTTAATTGGTACTCATTAATCTTTTTTTGGACATTATTCAATTGGTTACTGGTAAGCTTACCAGAATCTATTTCACGATTCAAAAAATCCAGCACTGCTACTTTTTTCAAAATATTAGTATCAATATTCATTAATAGCACATATCTCTTAAAAACCTCAAGATTATATGTAACATAATAAGTCTTTCCATCTAGTAATAGATCACTAATGGCTTCCTGACCATAACAATCCCCATTCTTCATATAACTTTTTAGAAGATATATCATATTCTGACCTTCACTCGGGTCTTTGGAGACTTTGTATAAGTCAATCGGCTCGCTTCCACCTACAAAGTAAGCCATTTCCGAATACCCAGCATAAGGAACAATCTCAACAATGTTCATCTCATTATCATACGCTGACAAATCAATATCAATCGCTTTAACTTTGGAACTAATATCATCTGAATTATCATTGAATCTGACTGGAATTGCGACACTGACTATTAAAACCAGACACATCATCAAGGCAATTCTACTAGCACGTTTCATAGTATCTTTCCCTCCTTCCCAAAACAATGTTAAAGATACGGTATTTCTACAGGTTTATTACGTAGCTTAACTTTGGTACTTACGATTGAACTTCTACTCTCAACCTGATATTGTAAACTAATTGTTACAATCTGGTCTAAAATTCTTGTACTATCTGCTGTAAAATTACTGATAAAATCACACATAACATAACGGTTAGGATTCTCCGCCCCTCCAAACATTGTTGATGCAACACTTTGGATATCAGCTTCGCTTCCCTTGAAGGTAGCATCTGTGTTCACCTTGATGGCATATAATTTCTTGGCAGAGTGTTTAAATAAAATCACCCTCATGAAGTTATCTTCTGCCTCCTCACCACTATAATAAATGACATAAGCACTATCATAAGAGGGACAACTGCCAAAGACCGCTACCCCCTTAGTAGCTTCCATT
This sequence comes from Bacillota bacterium, assembly GCA_023434365.1. Lineage (GTDB taxonomy): Bacteria > Bacillota > Clostridia > Lachnospirales > Lachnospiraceae > KM106-2. The sequence goes on from JAEYSV010000062.1 coordinate 12,877, forward strand.
GTCCAGGTGTTTAGCTGATTTAGTGTTTTTTGTGTTTCCTGTTGTATCGTTATCTCCGACTGATTGGAACTGAATGTGTTTACACCAACATTCATAAACATCCCAACCATTAGAATCACTATGGATGAAATTGCAACTGCAATCACCAGCTCTATCAACGTGACGCCTTTATTGTTCATTCCCATCCCTCCACTACTCTATATAATGATTCCCTGTATCTGATACCAACATAATCGAAATCGCTTTACCGCCTGTTATTTTGATTTCGCTGATATCCCCAATCTCAGAGGGCGCTTCAGACGCATACTGAACTCTTGCCTTTTCAAAAGCACCTGAGGCTCGGTTAAATGTTAGAAAGATTTTCTGGTTTTCTATTTGGGTAGACGAACTAGAAGTAACATATTCTATATTGATTCGTAAACTTCCAATATTTTCGTCCCTATCTGTATTCTCTATAAAAGTAGTCAAACTTGTAGTAATACCAGCATAGTATCCGGGACTATCTGCACTTGCGTCTTTGTAAATCACCAGATAACTTGGCTTCGCTTTACTCATCGTTTCTGATTTGACGCGCTCCAGTAACTGATCAATTCGCTCTGCTGTATTGGTAGTATCTGCAGAACTCACAATACTAACTGATAACCCTACGATACCAGTCATAATACTGAGGATAGAAATTACAATAATTAATTCAATTAAAGTAATACCCTTGTTTCTAATCACCGCAGGTACCTCCCTGTAAGTTACTAATTTTTGCTCCAATTCTCGGTCGTAATAAGATCACCGATTTCTACTTTCTGATGTTCCTCTGTTTCCAGATAATATCCAAAACTATCAAAGTCTCTAAATACTGATTTGACCTCTGTACCACAGATAATCTTATAGATATCTTTTGGTTTGGCAGTAACTGTCGCACCATTTTCAAAGAAGATGCGTCCGCCACTAATAATTAAACCACTTACATCCTCATCCACAATTACATCACCGGTAGTAATAATAAGTGCTGTCTGTGTCAGATTAAGACTACTTATTCTAATCGCGTTATCGCCAGGTGCCGCAATTACTGTGTCGACTGGTGTCGTCTCACGATTATTAATCAACACATACATCCCTGCACCAGGTAAGGTGCCCGCGTCCTTCCCAGCTGCAATTAACTCAACGATTCCAGCTCCTGTCAAATGCTCTGCTGCACTTGAGGTAATCAGCATCGCTTTAAATGCAGAAGTAGGGTCATAAGCATGTAAGACATAATCCGAAGTAGAACGCATTAATTTCTCATATAGCGCTTTATATTCAATGCCAAGACTGATTGACTCTGTTCGAAACTGTTCCGGTAACACTGCATTTACACTGTTTTCTAACAGTTCAAAGATTACTTTACTATTCACGGAGTCGTAATCTGTAAATACAACATTCCCAGCATAAGTTTTACGTCCACTGTCGCCATTTAATATCGATGGTTTCAATACCTTACTGGCATACTTATCTAAACTCGCCTGAATCTCGTTTCTATAAACCTCTACACCCATGCAGTCTCTAAAATAATCATTTGCTGCATACACTGTTTTAAATTGCAAATAGTAATATATTTTAACAACTCCTGAACTGTTATCATAGATTCTCTTAAAACCGTCTGCATAATCACTTAATCGCTTACCAGTTAACAGTTCATAATTCATATTCACTTCTTCCAAATCGCCATTACTTTGAATCATATTATACTCATCGGTTGTAATTGGATTACGTCCAAAACCAATTCCTAAGTCTGCATTATAACCAATCGCATCTCCAGGAATCAGATAAATAGACTGATTACCTTTCGTCGAGATAGCTTCTCCGGTTAACACGCTAGAATCATACGTTGGTCCTTCTTCCCCACCAGCGACATAGGCCACTTCCGGAACGATAAATGCTCTTCCACCAACAAATATATTACGAACATCTCTTAAATCAATGGTACAATTGGATCGGTTTGCAATGATTGCACTGCTCGTATCTGGAGTATCGCCATAGCCATAAGCAAAAATATCGCCAGATAGTGTTATCTCACTGCTAGCAGAATCAGCACTGATGTCATCACTTAGATAAAACATTCCTTTTCCATTAAATCTGCCACCACTTAGATTGGTTTGATCTGTTCCAATTCCTTTTGCCCAAACCTCAGCAAAGTAAGTAGCCGCATCTGCGTCCATATCATCAATTATAACCTCGCCACTATTCTGTGCTAGAATCTTGTGTCTCGTTACAATCTGATTGCTTTTCAGATTAAGTTTTGCACTACCCGCATTGGCAATAATTCCTTTATCACCTGCATATACGTTGCCCACTACATTACCGGTATTACCATTGGCCAATACCTGTACATCAGCAATCAATGAATAATCTACAAAAGGTGGAGCATTACCGACTGCATCAAAGGCTACATCAGCAAACGCAATTTTAAGATCTGTTTCGATCGCAGACTGATACCCATTGGCATCGGTATACGCAACCAGAATATCTTTGAATTTGATATATTGTTTATCGCTTGCTAGATAATCCAGTTCCCAGTCCAAATTATTTGAAGGATTCGAGGAAGAGATGCTAATCGTTCCTTCTACCTTATCCTTAATGAACTGGTTAAAATAATCACTACGGTAACTATATGTATTCATACTGTAATAGCTAAATGGAATCGAGGTATCAATATCATTTAGAAACTGACGTAGCAGAATTTCTTTAAATTTGCTGTTTCTACTATCGACACTTAAGTTTGAATAGGATACCAGAATTTCTTTATAACAATTTTCTATCAGTTCGGCATACTTTTCTTCCAAACCTGCTTTCAGCTCGTCCACCAAAGACTCCGCTGTATAAAAGTTCGTTTGCGCCTGCCGATCTACTGTTTTCATCTGAAAGTTCGAAACTGACAAAGATAAGATCAAGGATGCTAAGATTCCAACAAAGGCCATAGCAATTATCACAATTAAAATTGTAGATCCCTGATTATTACTTTTTACGTTTCTTACACATCTCATCAGCTATTCCCCCTTTGTGGACTCATACGAAGCAAGCAAATGGTCGGAGTTGAATTTGTCCGAAAAAGCATCTGCTGCTTCAAATATTTGTACCGTAATACGCCAGATTCTTGTTTTGTCCTTTTCATAAGTAATGAAATCGTCCTGTTTCACCTTTTGTGTAATGTCATTATTATATACCACGATGCCCTCAGGTGGATTACTGATAAAGTTCCCAATATTGTGCCGGACCACGGTGCGATAATGATTCACTCCTGCTTCCTCACGTCTTGGTGCCACCTCATTTAAAACAAAATATAAATGATAATTATTGATATGAGTAAAATAGTTCACCATATCTGCTGCCGTAGGCGCTTGCTCAACTAAGTAAAAGTTGATATCTGGATTGAACCCTTCTGGTATGTTATTGTTTACAAAAACATAATCAACGTATTGTTTAAAGTTTGGACGAAAGAATAGATATACATTCTCTAACGTATCAAACGTTGAATGAAACAAATGATCGTCGGTATAAATAATGGTTGGTGCAATACTCGTATCAGGAAGCGAAGTCAGATTATACTTGAGGGTACCGTCCACTTCATACTTTGCTGTCGCCGCATTATAGCTGATATCAATATAAAACTTCTTCTGCATATCCTCCTGGATATCTATATTGTTAACGGTTATCGGCTCGTCATCACCTTTGTTCGCATTCCACCATGCATTAAATCGTTGCTGTAAGGAGGTTACTGCCCAATTGTCCCTCTCCCGCTGATTGATGACTGCATTGGTCTCAATTGCAATGGAGGTTATCACAGGGATGTCTACACTATTGATTTCATCTGGTCCAGGGCCAGGGCCAGGAGACGGAGTACCTCCTGCCTCGTTCGTGTCAATTTTAGCATTATACTGAATCAAGACATCATAATTCCCCGCTTGTGTAGCAAGATCCGTAATGGCAAATGAATGCTCCCGATTGACCTTATCCTCATTAAAAACATACTTGTATCCTGCTCCATCCGGTATTTTTTGAATGGCAGAAGCAGCAAGATCTACTTCGTCAAATTCACCTGCTAAGTTTTTCTCTACCTCAATCGTCTGAGTGGATGAAGTTGTGTAATTGCTTAGTATATCAAAGTCTACGTCACCATCATATACAAATTGCTTGGCCACATCAGCAATGGAAGACTCTGCTTTTAACCCCTCCATCAGATTATTGCCTAGTATCGTTACCTGTTGTTGATTATACGCCTTCATGTTCGTTCTAGAGGCAACCAGGATGTTATTCAGAATCGGAACAATAATGACTGCCAATATAGCCACACCAACAAGTAATTCAACCAGTGTAAAACCGCTATTCTTTTTCTTCATATGAATTTTATGATCCGTAATCATATGATTTCACCTCTCTGCATCCAGCCGTTTAATAGTCTTGTTATGGCTACATCTGAATTATCTACTTCTTATTGTTCCGCAGTAGGAGCAGGACTCTGTTCTTGCCCCCCATTGGCATCGTTTGTTTTTTGACTATTAGTATTTTGATTGTTTGTTTTTTGCTCTCCATTATTTTCATCAGGTTTTACTGGAATCATATCACCAAATAAATTGGAGGTTCCCAAATTGATATCTGTAATAATTGGTGGTTCATAAGTAGCTAATGCTCCACTTACAAAGTAGTTGTTAATACTAAGGGTTCCTGTCAATTCTCCACTAACCCCATCATAAGTAATCATAATATTATCTAATACTTTTCTTTTTGGACTATTGTTGATATAAGTAATCATGTTCTTAAGCCCATCATATCCAACTTTAAATCCATATGTCGTAACGGTTTTAAAGCCCATTACGGTACTAGTTAACGAAGAACCAGTGCTTTTCTTTGTCGACTTTGCATCGCTATTCTTAGTTGGCTCTGCGGTAGATTCAGAACTTTCATTATTACTACCGGAATTACCTGTAGAATCTTTATTCTTGTCTGTTGTATTTACGGTTTCTGTCTCAGCTACAAGGTCCTTAGAAGCATAAAAAATCTCCGGTTCAGCAAAGCTCCAGGTAGAAATTACTGCATTGGCATAATGCTCCACTTCATCAGCAAACATAATTTCCTTTTCCGTTGTTACCTCAGATGGATACTTGTTGCTGATCTCTTTTATTTTATTAGTAAAAGTTTTTACTTCTGCTTCGTAATCTGCTCGCTTCAAATCCTTTACATAAAGGTTATCATACTTTTTTTGTAGCGTAACAATCTCGTCCTCTAGCACTGTTCGTTTTTCATTATACTTCACATATCCAAAATAGTAGGAGCCTGCTAATAAAATGACACTAGCGAGGACAAGTAATAATTTTATGTCTTTTTTTGATACTTTCATTATTGCCTCCTCCTAGTTTTTATAAGTACATACTACGGTATAGACGATCTGACTAGTTCCATCTTCTTTTTCCGTATTCGTAATTGAGTTAACTGTGACCGAGCCAAGAGACTCAAACGTTTTTAACTGTTCAATCAATTTGGCTGCTGTTGGCTTCTTATCTGAAGTGACAGTAATCGTTACACCAGCTTGTTGGACTGTAATATTCGTTGCTAATGTATTATGAGGAAACTTCTTTTCTAATTCTGCAATAAAATCAAGCAATTTTTCTGTCTGAGACTGTGTCATCCGGTCAAATGCTTCGATGTTTAAGTAATCATTTTTAACTTGATTGTACTGCTGAAATACACCCTCGATATCCTCAATCTTAGTAATTTTCTCCTCTAGCCCAATCTTTTTTTGCTCAATATCCTGATAAATAAAATGCGAAGAAACCCAGATTGCAATAGAACCAGCAATTGCCACACAAAGCAAAGCTACCGGGAATAGCATTTCTGAACTAGACTTACTCTTAACAAGATACTCTTTTGGCGTAAAATCAATCGGTAAAATCGTCGCACCAATACAACAGTTATAATTGGTCTGCAACTCCTGAACGGCTAAGGACATTTTCTGAAATGATACATTCGTTAACCGGTTTAGTATCTTCGTATCAATACCGATTTCATTACGAATGATATCCTCAATTCCTTTCATCTGTGTACCCTCTCCAGTAATATATAGGGTAGCTATCTTTTTGCCAGAATGCTTGGTCATAAAATAATCAATGACACGATTAATATTACCAATCAGATTCTTCAGCGAGGAGGTTACCTCATTTCTTGCATTCTCATAAAGAATAACCTGATTGTAATCCTCCGACATGCTAGAAAACACCGTTAAGTCCTGTTCACTCTCAACACTATCAAACTGAGGATTAAGAATCTGGGAAGTGCGAAGCAGATTCATAGCGGAGCGATAATCGCCTACATTAAACACCTGATTACTAATTAATTCTTCTGCTACGGTAATTGTACCATAAGGAAGAATACGCTGAATAAGTAAGGTCGTATTCTCTAATAAATTTACAATAGAGTTTTGGTCATTAATCTGAACCACTAGGTTTACACCCTGATTCACCTGATTTTTAATTAGTTGATATGCACTGTTACCAATATAATCAATCGCCACGATGTTAAGCTTCATAATATCAGCAAGCTCATAATAGGTTTTAATCAGATTCGCAGGTGCTGCTAATACAAGTAATCGAATCTGCTTTAATTCTTTCGTGTTGATATTTTCTAAGATTGAATAAGTAATATTGTATTCCTCTATATTGACTGGGAAATAGTCCGCTGCATTGGCCATCACAATATCTTGAATACGATTCTCTTTCACATTAGGTATAATCGCCTCACGATTAGCAATCTTCGTCGATGAAACAGTAAATACTACTTTATCATTACGAATATTAGCCAAAGCAAGTTGTTCTCGTAGTGTGGTTGCAAATGCAATCTTATCACGAATATATCCATCCTCAATTACCCCACTTGGAGTTTCAAACTCTAAGCAATGATAGACAGTTGGATTTTTACGTTGATAGTCAATTTCACAGATTTTTGTCGTTTGTTGTCCTATTTCAATACTTAATACTTTGTTAGCCATCTAATTCCTCCCTGGTAATTTACTCCCCATATATTTAATCCGTCTCTCTGAGACTTTGTCCCATGCATGACACGAACCGGATTACCGAAGCATATTCAAATACCACTCGATGAGCAACTCCCCGTATAATGCGCTCACCATAATACCTAAACTAAGATAAGGACCAAATGCCAGCACATGGTCCGCTTTCGTAATTACCATCCGTATCGTGTGTAGAATGGAACCAAATATGCAGCCCAGTATAAAAGCTAACACAATCTGTTTCCAACCAAGCAACAGCCCTGCTGCTGCCATCAATCTGCAATCTCCTCCGCCCATGGCTCGTCCTTTGGACAGTAAGATCAAAATATAGATAAAACCACTAACTGCAAAAAAACCGATAAGATAGGTCGGCCAGTTTTTATAATCAAGGGCAAGTTGTATCACCCCTAATATTCCAATGAAAATATTGAATCCAAATGGTATTTCAAAGGTACGAAAATCAATCACACTAAGGGCTAATAGCGCCGAGGCTAATAAGCAATAGAGCACACTTTGTAGATTCAATCCATTGCACAGAAAAACCACAAAATACAGTAAGCCATTCGTCAATTCAATCAATGGATACTGTAGTGAGATTTTCGTGTGACACTTTCTGCATTTTCCTCGAAGAAACAGATAACTAAACAGTGGAATCAAATCATACCACTTTAATCCATACCCACACTGCATACAATGTGATCTGGTTTTTGTAAAATTCTCGCCCTTTGGAATGCGATAGATAAGTACATTGAGGAAGCTTCCTATTGTGATGCCATATAGAAATACGACTATGTAAAGGAATAAATTCATTGGTTAGCTCTCTTTCTTTACCTGTACTGCGATACTATAAATTCAGTTCGATGAGTATATAATTAATGCAATATTGATAATTCACAACCAACCAAAGGGATACCCTTTGGTTGGTTGTGAAAAGGTTTTTGTTTATGTTGGGTCTGCTTCTCCGCCTGCTTCATCTTCCATTTCTGGGTATGATATAGTTGGATATAATCCGTCATCTTCCACGTCCTGATTTAGCGTTACAGTATAAGTAGTATCAATTCCATCTAAATTACCAAGATTTCTCTCAACTAACGCAATGAAAGTATCTGGTGCAGAGCCGGTTAACTCTGAATCTGGTGCAATCACTATATCATTTCCAGCTGCACACTGATCGTCTGAGTTAACATACTCTCTGTCACTTAATGCTGCATTTACTGCACTAATAATAGTATCAGCATTTGTTTCTTTTTTAGATTCCTGTGACTGGCCAATATACCTTACAAATGTTGGTGCTAATACACCAATTAAAACTGCCATAATGGCGATTACTACAATGAGTTCTACTAAGGAGAACCCTTTGTTTGAGTTACGTTTTTTCATTACTCATCTCTCCTTTTTTTAATTAATAAAAATTAATTTATTATTATCATTAGTTTGCCTAATGCAATAATCAGCTTTTAACTAGATTTTATCCATCGCATCATACATTGACATCATAGGACTCATGATTGCTGCAATCAATAAACATACAATTCCGGCTAAAAATAGGATAACAAATGGTTCAATTGCTGCTGTCAATGACTGGGTTGCCATCTCCACTTCCTCATCATAATAATCTGCAAGTCTCGTTAACATTCCCTCGATATTACCAGTCTCTTCGCCGATTTTTGTCATATGACAAACCATAGAAGGAAATACTCCACTCGCTTTAAGTGGTACACTTAACGGCACACCTCTGGCTACCTCATCTCTGGCATTAAGTAGCGCTTGTCTGATTACGACATTATCAATGGTCTTAGCTGTAATCTCTAATGCGTCTATTAATGAAATACCAGCTGCTAGTAAGGTGCTAATGGTTCGAGCATATCTAGTGCTATATGATTTTACGTTCAAATTACCAAACACCGGCACTTTTAACGCTAGTTTTGCTAGTTGTAACTGTCCTGCTGGCGTCTTTTTATATAGTATAAAACTTGCAATTAATGCCCCTACAACAACAACCAAGATATACCAAGAATCAATTAAGAAATGGCTCATATTGCGAACCACTTTTGTTATAGCTGGTAGTTCAGCATCCATCTGAGCAAATAAAGATTCAAAGTTCGGAATTACTATGGTCATCATTACAATAATAACACCAATCGATACCATACCAACGATACAAGGATAAATCATCGCCTTCTTAACCATTGCTTTTATTTTTGCTTCTTTTTCAAACTGCGTTGCCATACGTTCAAAAGCAATTTCAAGACTACCCGATGCTTCACCAGCATCCACCATATTAATTAAGATCGGTGGGAATATTTTTCCTTGCTGCCGCATCGCATCAGCAAGGCTTTCCCCCTTTTCAACCGCAACCTGCGTATCGAGCAGTGCTTTTTTTAGATATTTATTCGCTGTCTGCTCCGCAATAATCTCAAGCGCCTCAATAATCGACACTCCGGCGTTAATGATACCGGTAATTTGCCGACAGAATAAACTTAAGTCTTTTACTTTTACTAACGCACCAAATGTTATATTAACATCTTTGGATAGAAAGGACTGTGCAGAGACACTGAGAGGAATAAAACCATCCGCCTTCAGTGCCACAATTACGTTCTCGCTTGACTGCGCGGCCATGCTTCCTTTTTTCTCTTTTCCGTCCTTGCCTATCGCTATGTATGAAAATGTTTCCAAATCTCGTATCTCCTTCCCCACAAACTAAGTATTATAGCTTAGTATTATTTTAACTGGGTAATAGGACCATGTTTCTTTACCCTATTTATCGGAATATTTACAAAAATATGTAACCCCATTTTTCAATTTTCTGTAACTTTTGTTAAATATATGTAATAGTCGTGCAAATGCTCCCCCACTTAAGAAGCAGAAAGCTTTCTTAATAAGTTAGAATACTTTTTTACTCATTGACAATGGGTCTTGTGCAAAAGCAACTGCTTTGTCAGCTTCGATGATACGTTTTGAGTATAATTCAAATAGCGCATCATCCATCGTCTGCATCCCGACCTTCTTGTTCGTCTGTAAGACAGACATAATCTGATGTGCTTTTCCTTCTCGAATTAAGTTACGAATTGCGTTGTTCGCATGCATTACCTCAAATGCTGCCACACGACCTTTTCCATTGGATGTAGGAACCAGCTGTTGGGAAACCACACATTCTAGTACTGCCGCCAGCTGAATACGAATTTGCTGTTGTTGGTGCGGTGGGAATACGTCAATAATACGATCAATAGTATTCGCTGCACCTATTGTATGTAAAGTTGAGAAAACAAGATGTCCTGTTTCAGCTGCCGTGACAGCAATTGATATGGTATCTAAGTCACGCATCTCACCAACCAGGATAACATCAGGGTCTTGACGAAGTGCTGCTCTAAGTGCATTGGCAAAACTATTGGTATCGTTACCAACCTCTCGCTGGTTTACAATCGCTTTTTTATGCCGATGCAAGTATTCAATAGGGTCCTCTAACGTAATGATGTGAGAACTGTAATTCGTGTTAATAATATTAAGTAACGAGGCTAGTGTTGTGGATTTACCACTCCCCGTTGGTCCAGTAACCAGTACTAGTCCTCTTTTTTTATTGGCAAGCTCTAATAAAGATTCTGGAAGGCCTAATTCATCCGGTGCTGGTATCGTAGTTCCAACCAGACGAATGGCTGCTGCATAGGAACCTCTTTGTTTAAAAATATTTACACGATAACGACCAAGGTGTTGTAGTGCATAAGAGAAATCAACTTCTCCATTTTCCTCCAATGTTTTTCTCTGACGATCGTTCATTAATCCCATTACTAGATTAATGGTATCTGCTGGTGAAAAAACAGGATTTACAATATTCACTAATTCTCCGTTTACACGACATTTGGGTGGAATCCCTACAGTAATATGTACATCAGACGCTCCCTTCTCATTGGCCATTACTAATAACTCTCTCATCGTAATCATTACTATTAACTCCTTATCTGATTTACATTACTATCCTAAATATAATTAATTGTTTTAACTAATCAATATACCAGATTATTCATAAATATGGAATATTAACAAAGGATACTATACTTTATAACACATTTTTCCAAATTAATCAATATAATTCTTAATTATTAGCAGTTATTTTACAACAATTAACAATTATTCCGTTCAATTTACTATGCCTTGTTTCATTTACTCACCATATAAATTAGTCTAATGCAATACGATTCATTTCATTAATACTTGTAACTCCACTCAGTACGCAGTTTGCAGCACTCATACGAAGGGTATGCATTCCCTGAGCAATAGCTAGCTTTTGCAATTGATCAGCATTGGCTTTTTTGGCAATTGCAATTTTTAAGTCAGTCGTAATCTTCATAATTTCATAGATACCGATACGTCCACGATACCCGGTCTGATCACAGCTATTACAGCCAATCGGTTCATATATAGTAATGTCACGGCGAATGTCAACACCTAAGAGCTGTTTTTCTATCTCTGTTGCATGCTTTGCCTTTTTGCAGGCCGGACACAGGCGGCGAACCAGACGTTGTGCAATTGCTCCAACAAGTGCATCCCCTATAAGATAATGCTCAAGCCCCATATCGGCAAGACGAGTCACAGAACTTGCGGCACTATTAGTATGCAGTGTACTAACTACAAGATGCCCGGTAATTGCGGCTTTAACCGCTATCTGAGCCGTCTCCTCATCACGAATCTCACCAATCATAATAATGTCTGGATCCTGGCGCAGAATGGAACGAAGTGCGGATGCAAACGTAAGCCCGGCTTTTGTATTTACCTGAACCTGATTAATTCCATCAATATTCGCTTCTACAGGATCTTCAACGGTTATAATGTTAACATCATCCCGATTCAGTTCGCTCAAAGCAGTATATAATGTTGTGGATTTACCACTACCTGTAGGCCCTGTTACCAGTATAATTCCGTGAGGATGGCTCAGGATATTATCAAAGCTTTTTAGCTCGTCGTCAGTAAAGCCAAGTTCCTTTTTATCCTTAGTCAGTCCCTGTTTGGAAGTAAGACGCATAACCACTTTTTCCCCAAACACAGTTGGTAAGATGGAAGCACGGATATCAAATTCTTTTCGGTCTACTGTGATTGTGATACGGCCATCTTGAGGCTTTCTTTTCTCTGCAATGTCCATTCCACCAATAATCTTAATTCTTGCTACAATCGCAGATAGCAAACTCAGACTGTAAACAACAATTTCTTTAAGCACACCATCAATACGAAACCGGATTCGTACTTTGTTCTCCATTGGTTCAATATGTATATCGCTGGCACGCTGTCTTACTGCTTGCTCCATCATTTGTCTAACTAGCTTAACGATAGGAGAGTTTTCAATTTCTTCATTAAGTACTTGAGCGGTTTCCTCATCATACATGCCTTGGCGCTCAGCGCTAAAACGGGCAGCTACTGCCATAGCTTCCGCATTACCAAAATATTTATCTAAAGCCGCTGCCACATCAGTATGTGTTGTGACAACCGGCTCTACCTGCATATTAGTCGTGATAATGACATCATCAATTGCAATGATATCAAGTGGATTGGACATGGCAACACGAAGCATATTCGGATTAGTTTCGGAAATCGCAAAAGGAATCAACATGTTTTTTCTGCATATTGTGTCGCTTACCAAATTAAGAATATCCTCTTCTATTTTTATATCACTCAGATTAACGATATCAAAATCCAGTTGAACATGTAACGCTCTGGCAATGTCAAGCTCATTGGTATAACCTAAGTCAATGAGGACTTCCCCAAGCTTACTATTCTCTGTTTGCTTTTGCTCAACCAATGCTTGCTCTAATTGTTCCTGCGTAATCACATTTGCAGCAACTAACATATCTCCTAGTCGCTGTTTCTTTCTACGAGTACCGTCAAAAGCCATTCGATCCTGTCCTTTCTTAGCATTCATCTATTTCTAAGCAATACTGTTTATAGTTTTTCTCAACCAATATGGAGTGCCTATTTTTATGGCGCCCTTTATTTAACTATTCTACCATTTCTTCTCAAAATATACAATGGATAAAAGTTCTCGACATTTATCGGCCAATTTCAGCAAGTGATTCTTCGCACCTATTAGAATATGTTTTATAAAGCAGCAACATCCTCCAGAGTAAGAGAATATTCACTCTGGTACATCTTCTTTACTTCCTCATAAGAATTATACTGCTCTGTCAGGACAAATCCATTGCTCCATGTCATATACCAAAGCCATGGAGTATTCAGGCGTGCTACCTCATCAATGTCCGGAATTACCCCAATTTCTCCAAGAGCAGCCATTCTTTTACTATCCGTAATCAGACAAAGTTCCTCATATTCCTTCGTCAGCGCAGTATGGTTGTGTGGCTGAGGATACAGATCTCTAGATATAATATCAACCACGTCATCACCTGGATAATATTCCTTCACCGGCGCATTCCAAACCCAGATCAAATTATTCAGCTGATGCACTTCAGTATAGCGCTGATACATAATACGCCATAACTTTTTTACCGCATCCGGGCCCTTCGCTCCCCACCAGAACCAGTTTCCATCTGCTTCATGAAACGGTCGCCAAAGGATAGGAACTCGTTTTTCAGCAAATGGTTTTAATAGGTCCGCCATTACATCCATATCTGAAATCAGTGCCTCATATTCTGGTGTTCCTACAATCACGGCTTTATTAGCATCAAAGTCCGTATTCTTTGTATAAAATGATTTATCCACCCCACCAATTGGCGAATACCAGTGCCATGTAAACGTAACAATACCATTTTTATCAGCCCACTGATGTGCCTGCTCTAAGGTGCCTCGATTTCTCTCAATCTCCGTAAGGCACTCTGGCGTTGCTCCTTCGTAATTAATGTGAGGGGAATAGCTTAACAATTCAAATCCACAGATTGCAGGATACTTACCAGTGAGCTCATAGATTTTCTCAAGTTCCTCCTGCTCTCTAGTTTGGGTATGTTGTCCGGTAAGCAATCGTTTACCTTGTATTTCTTTGAAAAACTGTAACAGTTTGCGCACTTCCATCGATGCATTTTTGTTGACTGGAGTCACTTCCATTGCTGTGACATCCATACTTATGTCCTCTATATTCGTCATATATATTCCTTTGTAGACACTGATAATAATCAGTGAATCCTTTCTCTTGTATTAGTTCCCTTTACGCAGATTATGTTCTAGCTTTGCTTTTGCTCTTCACATAGTTTTACTTCGAATAATCTTGCACAGTTGGTTAGTGGAATCTTTACTCTTAAGTAATCTCCATCCAACTGATAAGTGACCACACTATCCTGAACTGGATAGGCTATCTGAATGTCTTTAATAACACCAAGTTCCTTAAGAGGTATCGTAGCCTCCTCTTCCTCCCCATCTCTTCTCCATATTGCCAGATAAGCCTTCGTCTTCGTTTTTAATCCAAGACAAACCCACGTATCTCTGAACTTAGAGAGCCCGATTGGCCAAAATGGTACGGCTTCTTTGATATCGGAACGGATCTTTTTATAATAGCGAAGAGCTTCGTGCACTAGTTCTTTACGCTCATGAGTCAAATTCACCAAATGCCCGCTTTGATGAATACGCAAAAGCATAGCATTTACCATATTAAAGATAACTTCTTCTCTATCACCGTCCGTTAGCGGATAGGACCAGACAGCGGCCTGCTCTGGAGTAAGTCCTGCCGGGCTATTACAAGCAATGGTTGCATAATAACGATAATCTTCCATATCACTAGTCGATTGGATACTATGTCTTGCTAGCATTGCATAATCGATACGCAACCCACCAGAGGAACAATTTTCAATAATCAAATCCGGGCATCGATGAAACACACGGTCTAACCATGCCAGATACGCCCGTTCATGGCCAAGTAAGCCACTACCATAACTGCAGGCATTCCACTCCGTGCCAATGCCAGGTTCAATATTATAGTCCATCTTAATATATCCAACACCATACTCATTTACAAGGCGGTCAATGACGGAGTCGGCATGTGCAACCACTTCCGGATTACGAAAATCCAGCTGATACCGGCTCCTATCATATATTTTCTTACCATGTCTTCTAAAGAACCAATCCTCGTTTACCTTTTGAACCAAAGGACAATGAATGCCCATAACTTCGATCTCAAGCCATACTCCAGGAATCATGTTCTTGCTGCGGATGTAATCCATCACTTCTTTGAGACCTCCTGGAAAACGCTCCTTACTAGGCAGCCATTCTCCTACGTTATCCCACCAGTCCCCCGGATGATACCAGCCTGCATCAATACAGTAATACTCGCAGCCTGCTTGTGCTGCTGCATCAATCATCGGCAACTCTTTTTCAGTCGTTGGATTCCCCCAGAGACAGTTCATATAATCATTAAAGATAACGCCAAGCTTCTCATTATCCTGATTTTTTCTGCGAATGACACGCCGATACTTTGTTAGCTCTGCCATCGCTGAGTTAAAGTTTCCTGTATTTACACCAACTGCTACCAATGCGCTGACAAATGTTTCCCCCGGCACTAATTCATGATGCCAGTGAGACTCCGTCTCCGTTGGGCCCGATAGCTGCAGATATAGATGCCCCGTCTGGTCACTAATCTCCCAGTGCCAGGAGCCATTATGCTCTATCTGCCAAAACAAGTTGGTACCTACTTCCTGATTCTCAAGATATCCCATTGGAAGATATTCTTTTGTAGACCAGTTGCCGGTATTCGTTGCACCGATTGCTTTTGAGGAGCGCTGCGTCTTATCCGGCTGAGACTGTCCAATTCCAAGGTCGATTAATGAGTAAGTCTGCCACTGCATCTCCCTTTGCCAGGAGTTATGTGGAATACTCACATACATCTTATCATCTCTTTTTTTATGCCCCTCTTTTTCTATTCCAGTAAGATTAAAGGAGGAAACATATTCAAGAATCTGCATTTGTTCACCGGTATTCGTAACTTCAGTATAGCAACGTACGACTGAAATCCCGGTATAAAACTGATAATGACAAATAACCTTAATCTTCGTTTCCTCGTCCCATAACTCAAATTCTAATTTGCGACCGTATGTATTATAATAGTCTTTATGATTCAGATAAACCAGTCGATATCCTGGTGCGGTAACAATATACTTCGTTCCATGACGCTCCAGTGGGCGATCCAGTCCTGACAGATTAATCTCGACCATTCGAAACCCTGTCTTCTCTTCATTTGTTAACGGAACTGCTTCATCCAATGGTACAGAAGAGAAATGAAGTAGCTTTGGTTCTTGCTTTTCATTAATCTCTACCACCATGTAAATTCCATTTTCTTCAATCGTAATTCGTTTCATGACATCTTCCTATCTCTTTCGATTAATATCTTTTTTAATTAGTATTTCTTTTAATTAGTCTCTTCTTCGATTAATATCACTTTCAATTAATATCACTCTAATTATATCATAATAGAGATAATTAATAAAGAATTCTAATATGATGTTGTCCATAAAAGACTTTCTTTTGTCCTTTTTAATCCATCCAGAAATCTCCCTCTTCGTAAAGGAACGAACTAGCTTGTATTAGTGGTATTCAAGCACCTACTCAAATAACCGCGAAGCTATGTAATTAACCATACTCATATAACAAAGCAGGAGACAAAAAAATAGAGAAAATGATATTTTTTATCTTATCATTTTCTCTATCTAATAAATTCATTTAACAAACGTAGCCTAATTAAAATAAATTAGGCGATCTTTTGCCTGAGTTGCCGGTTTTACCTCGTTAGCATATAAAACCGGCCCCTTTTGTTTATATTCTTTTCGATATTCATAACCAATCTTGGCAGTTACCTCCACCCATGCTTTCACCGGCAAACGATGAGCATCCGCGTATGTGCAGACAAATCCAATAAAAGTAATATCATCGGCACAACAGGTCATTGCAAATCTTCCCGGAACAAACAGATTCGACGGAATCTTATCATTGCGATATACTATTGCTTTTGTTTTTATTGTCTTTCCGATATATTTTTTGGGATGCTCCATTGCATCAATATACCAGATTCCAAACTCTTCATCTCTTAACTCAATAGTATCCGCATTCACGTCATAAGGCAGATCCTCTTCCCCCGCTTCAATAGGGCGACCAAAGACATCCTCAAACACAATCATGGCTTTCGCATTGGTTGCTTTAATACTTCTTCGATAAGATGCTCTAGGTTTATCCTCCTCACAACGATTAAAAATGACCAAATCTGACATACTTACCTGATCCATAACCATCGATCTCATATTCTTACAATAAGTATCAAACGTACTAGTATCTATCGTTGTAATGACCTGAATCAGATTCCAATTCTCCGGCATTGCCTGGGAAATGGTTTGCACCTTCCACATGCCATTATACTCAATCAATATGCGAGCTGGTCGGTAAAAATTTTCAAGTCCCATCAAAAACTCTTCGGTCAGCTGGCTTTCCTCTTCTACTGCAACAATATCAATGTTGCGTCCCGCCAAGCTAACCTCCTCATATTCTTCCAGTCCTTCTTCACACATAATCACTAATGTTTTTTCACCAGCGATAAACTCATCATCTTTCAGATTCTCACTGATAAACGTAGTCTTACCACTTTCCAAAAATCCAGTAAACAAATATACAGGAATCTCCATCGTATCCTCACTTCCTAACTAACACGCTATTGCTTCTTTTATTGGAAAAACAACGTTTTTAGCTCTTCTTCTTTAATATCTACACCAATCACGCAGAGCTTTCCAATCACATCCGCAGCGCCTTCTCTAAGTTCATATTCCCCTGGAACCATATCAAAGTAAATCCATCTGCCGTCACTTCCTGCGAGGATTCCTTTTGCTCGTAAAATGGTTCCATACTCGTCTGTTTCAGAGAGTTGTTGTAACGCTTTTTCCACAACCGTTTTCTCAAACTTCGCTGGAGTCTCAATTCCCCAACTTGTAAACACCTCATCCGCATGATGGTGGTCATGGTGATGATCATGGTCATGGTGACAACATTCATCATGATGATGCTCATGTCCATCCTCATGGTCATGGTGACAACATTCATCGTGATGATGCTCATGTCCATCCTCGTGACTATGTCCGCAGGTTGGGCAAATACTAGCTGCTTCTAACAATTCCTCTAACATCGATTTATCCTGTTCCATCGCTGCCAGGATACGAGAACCGTCGATTTCATCCCAGTTTGTCGTAATGATTGTAGCTTGTCCATTCTTATCCTTGATTAAGTCAATCGTTTCAATTAACTTCTCTTCTTTCATTTTCTGTGTCCGGCTAAGCACAATCGTTTTCGCATATTCAATCTGATTGTTATAAAACTCACCAAAATTTTTCATATACATTTTGCATTTTGTCGCATCTGCAATCGTCACCAAACTATTTAAGGTAATGTCTGCTTCCATGGCAACATCCTGAACCGCTTTCATTACATCCGATAATTTGCCAACACCAGATGGTTCAATGATAATACGATCTGGCGAAAAGCGCTCAAGCACTTCTTTTAAGGCAGTACCAAAATCACCTACTAATGAACAGCAGATGCAGCCAGAGTTCATTTCCGTAATCTCTACTCCAGCTTCTTTTAAAAATCCACCATCAATTCCAATCTCACCAAATTCATTTTCTATTAACACTAACTTCTCGCCCACAAAAGCTTCCGATAGTAATTTCTTAATTAATGTGGTTTTCCCGGCTCCCAAGAACCCAGAGAAAATATCTACTTTTGTCATTCTTACTCACTCCTGTACTCAGTAAAACGAAATGTCTCATCGCCGCCCATTCAAACCAACCCCAAATCCACATTTCGCTTCACCTATTAATTTACCTATACACTCTAAGTTTCTACACTATAATTTCCCTCTCTATCATTCCCCTCTCTATCTTTTCCCGCTCTTCACTATCTTTTCCCGCTCTTCACTCTTCACTCTTAGTTCTTCACTATCTTTCCCGTTCTTCACTATCTTTTCGCTCTTCACTCTTCACTCTTCACTTTTCACTGCCCTTAACATATTTCACGGGTATATTCTTTTAGCCACTCATTTTCCTCACTAGTCAAATAAGGGCTTAACTTTTCATAAACTTCTTTATGATATGCATTGAGACGCTCTTTATCAATATCATACATTTTGCTCAGATCCAGTGCATCCAGATCAATCGGTGCCATCGTTAAGGATTCGAATCTAAGGAATTGACCATATTCTGTGTTTGGCCCCTCCACGCAGACTAACTGATTTTCGATTCGAATTCCATGACTACCCTCAATATAAATTCCCGGTTCGTCAGTTGTCACCATGCCCGGTAGCAATACTGCACTATCCTGTGGTCCATTCGCTGGCTTCCATCTAAAACCATTTGGCCCCTCATGAACATTCAGAAGATAACCAACCCCATGTCCCGTTCCACATCGATAATCCATTCCAATATCCCAGATTGGGCCTCTAGCAAGAACATCTAGATTTACACCCCGACAACCACTTAAGAAATTAGCCGCCTGCAAGTTTAACATCGAGCGAACCACTGCCGTATAATGCTCTTTTTGCTCCTGAGTTACTTCACCAAGTGCCATCGTCCTAGTAATATCAGTCGTACCCTGATAGTATTGACCGCCAGAATCCACCAACAATAGATCCACTGGTTCCAGAACCGCATGAGACTCTTCCGTAGCCGAATAATGCATCATCGCCGCATTCTCACGATACGCGCTAATTGTGTCAAAACTTAGGGAAATAAAGCCCTCTTGCTGTTTACGTTGTTCCTCAATATAATCACTTGCCGTAATTTCGGTCATAGGAAGTTGTCCAATATTTTTCTTCAGCCAATACATAAACTTGGTAAATGCTACCCCATCTTTGATATGCGCTTCTCTTAGGTTGGCAATCTCTGTATCATTTTTAACTGCTTTCATAAGAATCGTCGGATTCGGTTTCACAACCGTTTTCACACCATCCGGAATCATAGTATAAAGAGCATAATTTAATTTACTCTTGTCATAAAGCAACACTTCAGAGTTAGAAAGATTCTTAGTAAATTCATACACTTCATTGTAGCTTTTGATGCTAACCCCAACCTCATTAAGATAGGTTGCTACCTCCTCTGTTACCTTCTTCTCATCAATAAATAAGTACACTTCCTTATCGGTAACTGCCACATAAGATAAAACAACTGGATTATGAAGCACATCATTGCCTCGAATATTAAGTAACCATGCGATATCATCAAGCGAAGTAATTAAATGCACCGTAGCACCCTCTTCGGCCATTGCTTTACGTAACCTTGCAATCTTACTACTAGCATTCTCACCTGCATAGCAATCCTCTAATACAAAAACAGGCTCTATAGATAAACTCGGACGATCCACCCAGATACCATCAATTAAGTCACCTTCTGACTGAACCGTAATCTTCTTATTCGCTAGTTCCTCCTTAAGCTTACTTCCCCAGGACACATCCAGTACTCTACCGTCAAATCCGACCACATCCATTTCCTCGCATTGCTGCATCAAAAACTCCTCAATCGACGCTACATTCGGTTCTCCCTGACGAAACAACGTAATTCCACTTTCCCTTAGCTGTCTTTCTGCCTGTATAAAATAGCGTCCATCAGTCCACAATCCTGCTGCCTCTTTCGCCACTACTAAAACGCCCGCAGAACCAGTAAATCCAGACATATACTTTCTTGCCATAAAATAATCACCTACATATTCTGACTGGTGAAAATCTGCTGTTGGAATAATATAGGCACTTAACCCTTCGTCCTTCATAACGTTTCTTAACTGCGCTAATCTCTGTTGTATCATATCATCCTGCCTCCTGTTTATTTGTCTATTTTAAGGTTACCCTTAACAATCATACTCATACCCGCTCCTCGCAAATATGTCGGGCGTTTCGTAAAACCTAATTGCTCATAAAACCTTTCCTTATGTAGAGCACTCATTAACTCCACCATACAATTCCAACCATCCCTAGTATTCGCTGAAATATAATCAAGCATAGCCCGTACTAAAAAAGTACCAAGCCCTCTCCTTTGATAATCCGGTAAAATGATAACATCCTTTATAAAATAAGCCAATGCGCCGTCGCCGAGCAACCGTCCCATTCCAACCAGTTCTCCATCCTCATACACAGAAAAGGTTGCAAATGATAACCGAATCGCCGTATCCACCTGATCATAAAATGGACTCATCCACCCCGAACTCTGAATAAGATAAATGTATTCCTCCACTGTCAAACGATTAATCTCGACACTTACCATAACAAGGCACCCCTATCCATAAAAGATATCCAAATATTACGCTACTTTCTATATTATATCATTTTTTTCAGAATGCAAGCGTAAAAAGATAGTGAAGAGATAAGAGCCTAAAAAGATAGTGAAGAACGAAAAGAGCTCCACCCGTGAGAACACAATTCGGCTCTTGTTCCACCTGCCCTTTTCTCGGCTCTTGCTCTTCACTGTCCTTAAAATTTTTCATTCTTCACTGTCCTTACAAGTTTCTTTCTTACTGTTTTGAGCTCTTTATTGCTGTTTATAGCTGTTTGTGATTTCTTTATTGCCCTCTATCTCTTCACTCATCGTTCTTCACTCTTCACTGCCCTTTTAACGCTCTTCACTGCCCTTAGGCATCCACCTCTTCACTCTTCACTCTTCGTTCTTCACTGTTTTTTAACGCTCTTCGTTCTTCACTATCTTTTTAGGCTCTTCACTCTCAATCTCGAACTGCCTAAGTAATCCATAGGTTGGACCTAATCCATAATATCCAAACAGTGTTGATTCGTCTTGCTCCTCAACTGGATCTCTCACTTGCTCTTGCTGATTACTACCATTTTTTTGCTCACCTTTATTTTTTAATTGCTTCTCATACTCAAGCATTTTATCATTCAAAGCTTTCCATTCTTTATAACTATCCTCCAGAATCTTTTCTCTGGCCACCATCGCTACGAGCGTGTCGCCTAATTGAGAGAAAATAACAGCCATTTCTTTTAATTCCGTGTAGGTGCTGCATTTTCTAATAGCGCAAGCAATGCCGGTGATAAACGCCATCAAATCACAAGTATCCATCACAGTATCTCTCCCATCACTCATCTATAATCCAATATATGCAATAAACTGACTTAGAAAGAACCCCGAATACTCAAGACAGCCCCTAACCACCGGCATGAATTTAACAATAAATATAATCAAAACACTCTAATCTCTCATATATCACAAAACACTCCTAAGTACCCCTCACCTAGTTCCTAGCTATTCACCCACATCACCAATTACCTAACTCCCTCACTGTCCCTAAAACTCTTACTACCTATCCACTCTCAGCTCAAATCCACCCATCGATATTATCCGCTCTTCACTGCCCATATAAGGCTCTTCGTTCTTCTCCATCTTTTTTTCATTCTTCACTGCCCTTTTAAGGCTCTTAGTTCATCATTGCCCTTAAAGGCTCTTCGCTATCTTTTTCCGCTCTTCACTCTTCACTCTTAGTTCTTCACTATCTTTTCATCCTCTTCACTCTTAGTTCTTCACTATCTTTTCATCCTCTTCGTTCTTCACTGCCCTTAAAATGCTCTTCACTCTTCACTCTTATCTCTTCACTTTTACTCTAGATGTATATTCGCCTCACTAAAACTATCCCTTAATTTTTTCAATGCTTTCTTTTCAATTCTACTAACGTATGACCTGGATATTCCAAGCATAATCGCTATTTTTCGTTGTGTTACTTCCTTCCTGTCTCCAAGTCCGTATCGAAGCCAAATGATTTGTTTTTCCCGTTTAGTCAGCACCTGATCCATCAATCCATACATTTTTACAATGTTTTGCTTCACTTCCAGTTCCTCAACAACATCAACATCGGCACATTCTAAAATATCCAATAGATTGATTTCATTGCCCTCTTTATCTGCTCCGATTGGTTCATAAAGATATACTTCTTTTGACTGCTTTTTATCACTACGAAGCATCATAAGGAGTTCATTATCAATACACCGAGATGCATACGTGGCAAGGCGAATTCCTTTACCAATGTCAAACGTATCGATTGCCTTTATCAAACCAATAGTACCAATGGAGATCAAATCTTCTGTATCTCGATCGCTGGCATTGTACTTTTTTACGATATGAGCTACGAGTCGTTGATTTCGTTCTATCAGTATTGCTCTGGCATTCATATCGCCTGATTTGCACAGCTTAAGATACATCTGCTCTTCTTTGGTGCTTAATGGTTTTGGAAAAGACTTCAAACTAAGCACCTCAAATTAATGGTTTATTACCATTGTATGAATTAACGTTGTAATAAGTGCCTTTCCCAACCTTATTTTATGAAATAAATTCACCGTTTTACTGTACAACTTTATTTTATTAGTATATAATAAAAATATCACCCTATTA
This sequence comes from Bacillota bacterium, assembly GCA_023434365.1. GTDB lineage: Bacteria > Bacillota > Clostridia > Lachnospirales > Lachnospiraceae > KM106-2. The sequence goes on from JAEYSV010000062.1 coordinate 36,250, forward strand.
ATACACTGCTTTACTTAACAATTATAAGTACAACCTTTGGTTTGATAAATCCTAGCTAGTACATAGCATAAGTAAAGTAGCGAAAAAAAACGCTAAAGAGAAGTCTGCTCACTTCTTCTTTAGCGTTTTTTAATCTCTTCAATCTGTTAATGTCTATACATAGACAATGTCTATTCCTAGACAATGTCTATACATAGACAATGTCTATTCATAGTCAATATCTATTCCTAGTTAATGTCTATTCATCTTTATTTTCTTTTCAGTCGAATCACATTCCAGCTCTGTTTTGATAATTGTGAGCGAATCTGTCCGTTCATTACTTCCGAAGAGCCATTGGCATGTGGTAGTACTTCGTTTGGATTCTCTCTTGTATTCACTGCATTTAAGTTCTCATGCGCTAAAACAAGATGCTCCATTACCTCAAATTCTCCTAAGTCTTGAAGTACAGTCGATAATTCAATCGTTTCGTCTAAGGAACGATTAACTGCAAAGATTGTGAGTTCTCCTACTTCTTCCTGATACACAGCAACACTTTCTACATATGGGATATTCTTAAGCTCCTGTGTGTCATAGCACTCGCAATCCATAGCAGGAGTGAACACAACACCTCTGCCATATAACGAAGCATGCATAAATGGATAAAAAATGGTCTGGGCCCAGGCCGCTCCGCCGTTTTCAGTCATTATTGGTGCGATTACATTGACTAACTGTGCTAGACACGCCATTTTTACCCTGTCGCTGTTTTTAAGTAAGGTAATTAAGAGGCACCCTACTACCAAAGCATCTTCAAACGTATACACATCCTCTAACTGAGGTGGCGCTATCTGCCAAGGTGCAATCTTTTTATCCGCATCATTGCTATGAAACCATACATTCCATTCATCGAAGGATAACATCATCGTTTTATCAGAATGTTTGATTGTTTTCACATAATCACAGATTGACGCTACTGATTTGATGAATTGATCCATGTGAAGAGAGCAACCAAGATAGGTTTTTGTATCTCCACTTCGATTATCATAATAATTATGTAATGAGATATAATCCACATAATCATAGGTATGTTCCAATACGGTCGCTTCCCATTTGCCAAACGTTGGCATAAAGAGATTAGAACTACCACAGGCTACTAATTCAATCGATGGGTCTAATTCCTTCATTACTTTTGCTGATTCACAAGCAATTCGGCCATATTCTTCGGCTGTTTTTGCCCCAATCTGCCAAGGTCCATCCATCTCATTGCCTAAGCACCATACTTTGATTCCAAATGGTTTCTCAAAGCCATGTTTCTTTCTAAGATCACTCCAGTAAGTACCACCTTCAAAGTTACAGTATTCAAGTAACTGTCTGGCTTCCTCTGGGCCTCGGGTTCCCAGATTCACTGCCATCATCACTTCGGTCTGAGCACGTTTTGCCCACTCTGTAAACTCATCAATTCCAACTTCATTCGTTTCAATCGTGTGCCAGGCAAGTTCCGGTCTTCTTGGTCTAAGCTCCTTAGGGCCAATACCATCTTCAAATCGATAGCCACTAACAAAATTGCCACCAGGGTAACGTACAATTGGAACATTCAATTCCTTTACCATAGCCAGCACATCCTGACGAAATCCCATATCATCTGCAGTATCATGACTTGGTTCATAGATTCCGCCATAAACAGCGCGACCTAAATGTTCAATAAATGATCCGTATATTTTCGGATTCACTTCGCCAATTACAAAATTCTTATTTACCAGTAGTTTCGCTTTCATCTTTTTTTCCTCTCGTAATCATTTTCTTAAGATGTTGCTATCCTAATGATACTCCGAATAGACCCTGGTTGCAATCCATTTGATACTTTATTGTAGTGGAAACTTACTCAAATCTAATGTTGCAAAATAATCTTCTTTCGTCTCAGCACGACGAATCATTTGTACGGTATTGTCTTCTTTTAATAACAATTCGGCACTACGTAATTTACCATTATAGTTATAACCCATTGCATAACCATGAGCTCCGGTATCATGAAGTACCAGGTAATCTCCAATCTGAATTTCTGGTAGCATACGATCAATGGCAAATTTATCATTGTTTTCGCATAGCCCACCGGTTACGTCATATTTATAATCGGCTGGCTCATTTTCTTTACCTAGCACAGTGATATGATGATATGCCCCATAAATAGCTGGTCTCATCAGGTCCGCTGCACATGCATCACAGCCAATGTATTCTTTGTAAATATGTTTCTGATGAAGAACTTTGGTTACCAGACAACCATATGGTCCCATGACAAAACGTCCAAGCTCCGTATAAATGGCTACATCGTCCATGCCTTCTGGCACAAACACTTCTTCATAAGCTTTTCTTACGCCCTCGCCAATTGCTAAAATATCATTTGGTTCCTGGTCAGGACGGTATGGAATTCCTACTCCACCGGAAAGGTTAATGAACGCAATATGAACACCGGTTTCCTTTTGTAACTCCACGGCTAGTTCAAATAAAATACGAGCAAGTTTTGGATAGTACTCTTCTGTTACAGTGTTACTAGCTAGGAAGGAGTGAATACCAAAATGTTTTACTCCACGCTCTTTTAACATCGTAAAGGCTTGTTTCATCTGTTCTTTTGTTAAGCCGTATTTTGCATCCTTTGGCGTATCCATAATCTGATTTTGAATTGTAAAATCTCCACCTGGATTATAACGACAAGACATCGTTTCTGGATACTCAGCAATTCCATCAAAGAATTCAATATGCGTTAGGTCATCGAAATTAATGATCGCTCCAAGCTTTGCTGCTAGCTCAAAGTCTTCTCGTGGTGTTACGTTACTGGAAAACATGATGTCATGTCCTTTTAGACCTACCTTATCCGATAGATATAATTCTGTAAAGGAAGAACAGTCTGCTCCAATGCCTTCTTCTTTTAATATATTCATGATGTATGGGTTAGGAGTAGCTTTGACTGCAAAATACTCTCTAAACCCTTTGTTCCATGCAAAAGCTTGTTTTAATTTTCTAGCATTTTCACGAATCCCTTTTTCGTCATAGATATGAAATGGGGTGGGATAGGTTTTTGTAATCTCTTCAATCTGATTCAGTGTGACAAAAGGCTTCTTTTCCATGTTTGTTACTCCTTTTTCTATTTTTATAGTATTTTACCATTTGGAATTTTCTATTAGTATACGCAACAGGCTGCGTGGGAAACTCTAATCTCTTTGATGTTGAGAATATAACATATCAAAAAGGGAAAGTCAATGAACAGGGCGGCAAAATGGGGCGTATCCATGATGAAAGTTTTCGATTAGTTCAATCAGTTTTTTCGATTATTATATGGTTTACAATCAACATTTCTAACTTATAGAGTGAACTTTCACACAAGAAAGAGTCTGGCTTACCAGACTCTAGCGCTGACGCGCTGTCACGATAGTGACAAATTTCATATGCGTGTCATGTGCATCCTCGCGGAGCGTTTTTTATGATATAGGAAATTAGCAATTTCCTATATCGATTAGGGCGTCAAAAGCCCTTCAGAAAACTTGGCTTAGTCAATTTGCACAATTACAAAGTAAATTAAAGTGATAC
>JAEYSV010000009.1 GCA_023434365.1 Bacillota bacterium
GCATTGTTTCTTGCCGCATTGAAATTTCGTTTTTTGATAGAAAGGTTAAGTTTGAACTGCTCGATGGAAACCTTCAAAGCATCTTCTATTTCCAGAGTATTGAACATAAACTTATAACCCTGGGGTGTCATGTAATAGGTATAGACATTATCATTTCCAATTGTGACTCTTTTATCATCTATCAGTTTTACATTTATTTTTTCTTCCCTGTTTGCCTCGAAATTGTAGGTCGAAAAATAGTGGGGAATCCCACTGTTCTGCAGACAATCCTTTATAATGTAATCCACTATCTGCAAGTATTCCTCGTCAGGTATATTCTTTTTTAAAAATTCAGCATCAAGCCTTCTTATAAAGTTAGCCACATCATTTTTAGTACATGCCTCTTCAACCAAAGATTTTTCCATTATAAAACACAAGACAAGCATAACAAGATTTATAGTCTCGGATGCATCAAACTCAAACTCCCTGAGCCTAGTTTTTCTGGCAACTCTGGTAGTTATAAAATCAACTATTGCAATTATCTCTGCACGTCTGTGAAAATCCTTTAAAAATTCGTATATCAATTTACCCTCTCTCTAAAATGAAGCTTTAATTTTCTATCTATTTTATACACAATCTATAAGGAAAAATCAAGGGGGCTTATATTACACTTTGCTACACTTTGTGATATTTAACAGCAACAACAATTTCTGTTTCTGTTTATTTTGGTTTTTGTTAGGGGCTTTACAATTAATTATAATTATTTATCCCGCATATAAATATGAATAAACCCATGATAATAATACTTTGCACCTTCATATACTGTGTTTTGGTAGGGAGTTTTACAAAAGATGTGTCAGATATAATTTATGCACCCGGAACTTAATGGAAAGTTGAGTTAATTAAATTTATATGTTATAATCTCATTTTCGACAGTTGAAAAGAAATTAAGAGGCAACAAACCGCTTAGTTGTGCGGTTATAGCCTCTTTTTAATGTGCGTATAATGTTGTATGTAAATAGCTATGTTAAAATATTTTTGATCTTTTTATTGAGTTCTTTAGGTTGGTAATACTTTTTTACTAAATCAAGATCAAATACAGCATTTAATGCTGTGCATACCTGAGAACCATTGTATATTGACTGATAATACATGTCTTGCACGTTTACTACTTCCATATTCTTTAGCGTTTCAAGTATGTTTTCCGTGGTGAAGTGTGTTCCATAATTATCGAGTTTTGCCTCGAGAAGTCGATATATAAGGAGCGCAGTATAACATATCATAAAGTGAGCGATTATTCGCTCTCGGTTGCGGTGGTGAACTGGACGAGCTGAGAAGTTTGTTTTCATTACCCTGAAACAATCCTCGATCTTGTGTCTTTTGGAACTGATTTCAATGATTGTTTTAGCATCGTCATCTAAATTTGTGGCTATGGCATAATAACCATCATATTTTTCTTCTTCATCAATTACACTTTGATCAATGTAGTAAGAGTCGATCACCTTATCCCCAGATTTTAATATTGAGTTTCTTTTTATAAAACGTGTAACATCGTGGGGACCTTTTTTTATGCATTCAGGATCGTTGCTTTTTAGAATCTTTTTTGCCCGTTCGATCTGTTTGTTTCTTATATATCTTTGATATTCCATCATTTTCCTTGAAAAAGTTATGATAAGATTCTGTTTTACAATGCCTTTGGATTTGACTTTTTTTGTTTTACCATTTTTCAAGACTTTTTCTTCATAAAATCCAAGATCTACAGCCTTATCAGCTTTAATACTCTTATAAACACTGTCATTGTAAAAATTCAGATTTCTATTATCGTTCTTATCGAAAATCTTCATTTCTTCAATTGTGACAGGTTTATCATTTGACAGAAGTTTGTAGCCGCAATCATTAAAAACAGCCTTTTTGAGCGTGTCTGACAATTTTTTAATGGATTGGGTCACTATGAAGGATCTTCCCCCCATGGAATTGAATTTCCGAATGTTTAGTGAGCCCAGACCTGCATCAGCACAGTAAATAAATTTTTTGCCATCCAACATCTGGGTCATTTTCTTTTCAAGAGGGACAGCACAGGTTTGTTCATTATCGGAACCGGAATTAATACACATTGAAATCGGGATGCCACGTGAATCCATGAACAACCCCATTTCTACTATAGGATTAGGTTTGTGCTCCTTTGATGGACCGTATTTTCGTAAGCCTTTTATAATCTCACCGGTCACCTCGTCAACATAGTCTTCATCATCGCATTCAATTTCAAAATAGTAATTAGAACAGTCAAAGTAGCATACCGAAGTGTCGCGAGGCACAATAGTATTGCTATGCTTAAATAAGTGGGAGATATATTCATCATAATGTTGCTCAAGTATATCCATTGTACGGAGCATATGTACATATTCAAAAGTGGGTTTTTCATAGTATCTGCAAAGATGGTCATATGTACCAAGCTTTGAATCCGGTTCAAGAATTCTTGCATAGGTCAAAAAGCGGTTAACTTGGTTCGGATCAAATGTAATCTTTGAATCGGATGTAACCTTTTTTAAAAAGGTGTTTATTTTAAGATCGTGGTATATCTTCTGCAGAATAAAATACCCTATGTTTACTCGATTGCTTGAGGATACAAGGTCATTGCTTGATCTGATTTTTTCATCAAAATCTATAACCACCTCCATTGAGACCTTGTTATTCTTCAGTTCATCATTGTACTTCTGAATCTGCTTTTTTGCATAGGACAAAGGATCACCTGTAATCTTCAAGAGATCAGAATGTTTCCCGATTTTTGCAATATTCTTTGTAGTTGTTTTTTTCCCATTTCGAAATCCTTGTTGGGCGTAGTAAATGGGGTCTTTCGCGCGTTTATCATAATATAGTTTCATATATTTATTATATCACAATATACAACGAAATACAACAATAATACAACACATACAACAAATTATTTTTAGAGTTTGACATCAAAAAGGCCGCTGTTTAGCGGCTTTGGTAGTAATTATTTATTTAGCAACTGTTGAAAACCCGTAATAGAAGATTGCGAAAGATTATTGATGGTACCAACAAAGCGGATACACTCTTTTAACTCAGTTATTGTGATTTTGGGTAAAAGACTGTATACTATAAGAAAATATTGAAGTTAAGGGGAAATGGGTTTAATGTGTCATTATGTCATGCTCACAATTGATTTAGCTTAAATGTAGGGGCAGTCTGCCCTTTTTAAGATATATCAATTGCATATGGGACATGAATAATGACAGGTTGGAAAAGCGCTTTTTTCGAAATTACAAGATTAATAATTCGAAGGGAAAAAGGTTTAATAGACCTCTTTCCCTTTTTGCATTTACGGGGGAGAATAAGATATGAATAAATATATAAAGCAATTAATTACGCTGCCATCAATTGTGAAGTTTTTTCTTATAACAGAAGTTTTCCTGGGCTTTGGTATGGGAATCTGGAATATGAATCTGAATTTTTTTCTATCATCGAGGGGTATGAATCCATCTGATATAGGCGGGATAGTTTCGCTTGGTTCACTGTCTACAGCTATATTTGCAATATTTTGTGGAGTTGTTTGCGATAGGGTTGGATATAGAAATAGTATGATAAGTGGGTGTGTTTTAAAAGCGGGAGCGATGCTTTTAACATTAATTACTGCACCAGGGCCAATATTATGTTTTGCAAGAGTATTGAAT
>JAEYSV010000031.1 GCA_023434365.1 Bacillota bacterium
CGTCAATTTGCACAATTCTGTTTGTGAATCGTGATGCAAGGCATAGTTCATTCGCAACACGCTCTCGCTTGGATGAAGTTCGTAGTGGCACATAAGGCCCTAAAATACAGGGCCAAAGTGCCAACGACTTCATACAGTTGCTCATTAAACTATGTCTTGTATCACTTTAATTTACTTTGTAATTGTGCAAATTGACTAAGCCAAGTTTTCTGAAGGGCTTTTGACGCCCTAATCGATATAGGAAATTGCTAATTTCCTATATCATAAAAACGCTCCGCGAGGATCGCACTGCGGCGGAAATGAAAAATGTCGCTTAAGCGACCCGCCGCAGGCGGAGAGTCTGGCAAGCCAGACTCTTTCTTATTTACTTGGAAAATTCTTCTAAACGATTTTGAATCGTCTTATTATAGTTTTCTACTTTTCTAGTATATTCTTGTTCCATATACTTTGAAGCAAGCAAGAAATCAGCCGTTGCCAGATTATTAGCAACCGGAATATCATATACTACCGCAATACGAAGTAAGGCTTTTACATCTGGATCATGTGGCTGGGAAGCTAGTGGATCCCAGAAAAACACGACAAAATCGATATTTCCCTCAACAATGCGTGATCCAACCTGCTGGTCACCACCTAAAGGGCCACTGTTATATCCTTTTACCGGAAGTCCAGTCTTTTCCGTAATTAATCTCGCTGTTGTCCCAGTACCACATAAAAAATGGTTTTTTAAGATATCTTTATTTGCCTCAGCCCATTCTGCTAATTCTTTCTTTTTACTGTCATGAGCAATTAAGGCGATACGTTTTTGTTTTTCAATCTTAAAATAGATAAAATCATCAGTTACCATAATACCATCTCCGTTCTACTCTTTTTGTCTGAAGTGCTTCGTTTGGCTTATCCTCTTTCTCAAGCACTTCCTCACTTATCTCTTCACCTAAAAATGCTTGAATACGTTCAATATGTGTATCTACATAATCATAACCTAATTTGTAGTTTTCTTCAATTTTTTTTACGTCCTTTTCAAAACTTTCAAGTGGACGGCTTGGGCGAATAATATACGCTTTTCCTTCACGTTCTAATTGTTCGGCGTATTTTACACTTTCATTATATCCAATATGTCTGGTTAGTAACAATTCTGCTACTTTTGGATATCGATGTTTTAATGCCTTGCTGATTACCTTACTTGAAAATGATACCTCTTTGATATACCCTTGTGGTCTGGTTAATACGATAATCATTTTATCGCATCCATCTTTAAGTGCTCGTTTCACAGGAATCGGGTCACTTAAACCACCATCATAATGTGGGGTACCTTTTATCTTAATTGTTGGAAATACAATCGGTAATGCACAGGTTGCTCTTAGCAAAGTACAGTTCTTATCCATTTTTATCCCATTAAAGTACTGCGCTTTTCCAGTCAGTGCATTCGTAGTTACCACGACTACCTTACCAGGGTACGCCTTGTACGTATCCCAGTCAAACTTCTCTAGTTTGTTGGGTATTTCATTATAAGCAAACTCCAGACCAAACACACTTTTACATTTGATCAGATTTCGTTTACTAAAATACCTTTTATCATGGCGGTATGTTGTCAACACTTTTAGATTTCTACCAACTTGTTTGCTAATATAACTAACTCCATTCGTAATTCCTGCACTGACTCCAATGCAGTAAGGAAGGTAGATATCATGCTCTAGTAAAGCATCTAGTACTCCTGCTGTAAAAATTCCTCGAAAAGAACCTCCTTCTAAAACAATCCCTTTCACATTACTCCTCCTAACCTCTTAGCAATTTCAGCACCCATAATTCCAACGACCATACCAGTAACAATTCCTGCAATTAATAATACAGGAAGATAATGTACAAGTACACCGGACTCTAGAACTATGATTGCTATTATAATCTGACCAACATTATGCATAATACCGCCTAGAATGCTGACTCCGACCATACTAAATAGTTTTATCTGCTTTGCACCAATCATTACTAATAGGCTTAGAGCAGCTCCTCCAAAACTATAAAGCATCATTGAAGCATTACCAAAGGTCATACCAACGAGAAAAATACGAAGTAACGATAAGGTAACTGCTTCTTTTGGTCCCATTTTATATAATGCAATGATTACAACAATGTTGGCAAACCCCAACTTAATCCCAGGAATTCCTAAACTGATTGGAATAAGGGACTCAATATAACTGAAGATAAAGGCAAGTGCAATAAGAACACCAAACCCAGCAACTTTTCTTGTAGACATAGTATTTCCTCTGTTCTAATTATTGTCAAATCTTTGTACATCATTCATGTACGCCGAGACGTTTGTGCACCAATCTAGACTACTGAGCAACTGAATCTAAGTCTGAAGTTTCGCCGCCTTCTACAGTAACGATCACTTGATGTGGCATACAGACAAGACTTTCTCCTTCATAGTGAATATCTTTCTGATGTACACAGCGCTTGTCCGGACAGTTTGCTTCCTTAATTGTTGCATAACCATCTTTGATTTCTAACTCATTTATATGATCATTACCTGTCTCTATTATCATACTCGTATTTTGATTCAAAGGCAACTCCTTAAAGCGTTCCCCATCAACAAGAATAACGACTTTTGCACCTTCTTCTCTATTCAGGTAATAATATCCACCACCAAGTAATGCCAATACTAAAATCACAACAATCAATATCAAATCATTTCGTTTCATTTTTCTTCTCCGTCATCTGTTTCATTTCGTACAAACAAACTTTCCCATATGATGAAAAAACAGTAAGAGTCCCATGAACTCTTACTGTAACAATTACTATTTCCCATTGATAAAATTATATGCAATGTTAATTCCGTTTGCAACACCCTTTGTAGAGAATGTAGCACCAGTGATAGCTTCTAACTTCGTGCCGACTGGCTCCATATCTCCAACGTATAACGGAGCTGCTTTCTTCACTACTTGAGCTTTAAACTCAGGTGTAGTAATTTTATCTCCTAAGCCAGGTGTTTCGTTCTGCTTAATTACATTAAAACCGGTAACCGTCTGGCCATCCTCATCAAAGCTTACGCCTAAAGTCATACTTTCATAAAAACCGTCCGCTTTTACTACTACTTCATAGCCTCTGACATCCCCTGAGCTATTCACAAGCTTAAAAGCTTCTTTGACTCCTTTTGTCTCGCCGATTTCCATTGGTTCCTTTGTCGTCTTTTCCAGAGAAGCTAAAAAGTCAGTTCCCCAGATAGTAAATGCTGTTATCACAGCCATAAAGACAATTGCAATAATTCCTGCATATTTTCTGTCCTTCATCGTTGTCCTCCCTGATGATACTATTTTTACTTTGTTAAATTTCAGACATGTTTTGATAGAAAACTTATAACAATACATTATCATAATTGAAGGGTATTGTAAAGAAAAAATATAAATTCTGTCGAATTTACACCTACGTCAAAGGTATACTTTCCTACCTTAATAAATTGTCAGTAACTTGACAAAGCATGGAAAACAACGTAAACTCAAAGTGCTTGACTACTATACTACTTAACAGGAGAAACTTCAATGAAAAGAACATGGAATAACAAACTCAGACGCATAGTAAGCGTGTCCCTACTTAGTTGTCTGCTTACTTTAGTGTTATATGGTTGTGGGAGCAAAGATAATCCCATTCCTACTAACCCAGTTTCGAAGACAACCTTTATGCTAAATACAATAGTCTCAATTACACTATATGACCAGACCGATGTAACAATCCTTGATGAAGCATTTCAGTTATGTAATACTTACGAAAACATCTTTAGCCGTACCCGTACTCAAAGTGAATTATATCAGTTAAATCACAGAACACTTCCTCAAAAGGATGGAGGTTATTCTGTTTCGGATGAATTAATGACGTTAATAAAAAAAGGGCTTTCCTACGGCGAAGCAAGCAATGGTGCCTTTGATATAACGATTGCGCCAGTATCCTCTTTGTGGGATTTTCAGGCACTTAACCCTGTTGCTCCTGATAGCCAACAGATTGCTACCGCACTTACTCATGTGAATTATAAGAATGTGTCTGTAAAAGATAATCTTGTTTATTTTACTGAAGAGGAAACCATGCTAGATCTTGGTGCTATTGCAAAAGGTTATATCGCTGATAGAATAAAAGACTTCTTAATAAGTAAAGGGGTTAAAAGCGCTATGATTAATCTTGGCGGCAATGTCCTTTGTGTAGGAAGCAAACCTGATGGTAGTGCTTTTAATATTGGAATTCAAAAGCCTTATGCTGACCAGAATGAAACGGTTGCAGTTATGGAATTAAAAGACAAGTCTGTTGTAAGCTCTGGAATCTATGAACGTTTTTTTGAAGATAATGGTAAATCCTACCATCATATTCTTAATCCCAAAACCGGTTATTCCTATGACAATGATCTTGTCAGTGTTACCATTATTTCTGATGTTAGCGTGGATGGGGACTGCTTAAGTACGACTTGTTTCGCACTTGGAAGCAAAGCAGGCCTTGATTATATTAATTCTTTAGATAATGTTGATGCAGTATTTATTACCAAGGACTATGAGATGCTCTATTCAGATTATTTTAATGAAAGAATCACAACGAAATAAGGATATTCTCACTTCGCTTCGCTACATGCTTATATCATAGGATTAGGGCGTCAAAAGCCCTTATTATTTATAGTTCGTCAATTTGCACAATTCTGTTTGTGAATCGTGATGCAAGGCATAATTCATTCGCAACACGCTCTCGCTTGGATGAAGTTCGTAGTGGCACATAAGGCCCTAAAATACAGGGCCAAAGTGCCAACGACTTCATACAGTTGCTCATTGAACTATGTCTTGTATCACTTTAATTTACTTTGTAA
>JAEYSV010000034.1 GCA_023434365.1 Bacillota bacterium
CTGGTTCCTCAAATAATACTTTTGGATAAAAGATTGCTTTGAATTTTACACCATCGTCAGTTTGCTTTTTCACGACTCTAGCAAACCCTACATAGGATGCGATATCAGATGTGTTTGCAACAACTTCTTTTGTAGTAACCGTTTCTGTGTTTTCCCCTGAAGCAGTTACAAACTCCTTGGTCGCTGGATCCCAATACAAAGTTACTTCAGTAACTGTTTTTCCTAAAATAGGAGCAAAAATAGTATCATCATTTTCATCGCCCGTAAGCACGATATTGGCATCTTTGAATTGGTTTGTTTTCCATTTAGTCACATTGTCCGAGGCAATCTGGGCCGTATTCTTGTTTGGTGTAATACGAAACTCAATTGCACCGGTTAATTTTTTGGGTGCCTCATATGTATTTGTAGCACCCTCAGTTAATTTTCCATATAAAAATGAACTAAGTCCTCTATTAGCCATTTATTATTCCTCCATTCTTAGTGTTATTTCACACTCAAATATAATATGTCGTTTCTCAGTATCTTTCTCGTATAAACTCTGTACTGAGATATTTATGAAATCATTTTTCCGTAGGTACGACTTAATAATTTGTTTTGTTTTAATATAATTAACGTTGGCTGGTACAAATAAATGTATCTGCATATATGCAGTTTCTGCTTTCACCATGTTGTCAGCATGGAATGACTCCCTCTCATCTGCATAGTTAAATATGATATAGGATTGTTCAGCACCACTATACACATCCTGCTTAACCGGAAGTTTTACCGTATCAGACATAGCTAATAATATTGGATTTACATTCATTTTGCACCCACTCTCTTGTTGTAAACTTCTTGCATTGCATCAATCACCTTAGTCCTACAATCGTTTTCTGCTTTTTGCATAAAAGGTACCTGGTCTTGGTTCGAGTTTCCATATTCCATAGCCATAGCTTTGACCATATTTGGACTACCCTTCGAATCCTTACCTGCAAATGTAACATGACCGATAATCGCACCGTTTTTGGCTCGTTTTGCCCTTTTCATTTTAACTGATTGTACTAAGCCGCCTGTTAATTTACTTTTTGGTGACCTGCTTATAGATCCTTTTAGCGCTTTTTGAATAGCCGATTGATATATAGGCAAAGCTTCATTTATCATTTCTTCAGCTATGTCGCTCTGAAATATATCAAGTTGGCTCAAAAAGTCCATCGGAATATCGCATGAAAATGTTGCCATCTATATCGCTCTCCTTTGACAAGTAAGTTCAATTTTACTACTCTTATTTTTCCGATGTGTCCTTTTGACCTCGTATACAGTGCCGTCTGATTCATCAATAACCTCTGATTGACTATTGTAATTACAAGCCATTATCTCAATCACTTGGTCAACTGTATATCCCATCTGATTGGCCAACATTTCATCGGCCCTCTTTGTATCTGTAAAATCTGCGGCAATTCCAGTAATGTAAATATCCTCATATGTTGGAAATCCGTCAGAATCCTCTGTTACTCTTCTCTCAGCAAGGAGTTTAATTGACTTATACATTAGCTACCTCGCTTTCTAACGATTCATCAAGGACTAACCTTACTGTCTTATCGCGAAACATTTCTAAATATGTAGCCGTATCACTTCTATCATCGCCAAGATAAGCTTTAACATAACAAGCTACGGCATTTACCGCCATTGCATTAGCTGCCGTAACATTCCCTATCGAGATGCCGCTTTGTATCATTTCATGTGTAGCTGATGCAATTAAGTCCAGGATCTCATCATCATAAATCGTTACGGATTCATGTATCCCACATCGTTTTTTGATTTTATTTAACATGACTTCACCTACCTAAAAAACAACAAGGAGTATTTAAACCCCTTGTTGTTCCAAAAATTCGGCTATAATGTCAGCCTTTAATGATTTTGTGATGGTATACCCTAAGTCTGTCGCCAGTGTCTTGATTTGCGTGATAGTCATTGCTTCAAGATCGCTTTGCGTGTAAGTTGGACTAGTAAGGATATACCCCATTATTCCCCCACTGTAGAGTACTCCGCTTTGACAATTGCTTCGGCATCTACAACCTGAATATCAAGACGTTCTCTAACTTTGATACCTGTTAAATCTTTGCCCCATAAGTCACCGGCTTCGGTTGATGTTTCGATAGATAAGTTTTCTCTATCAAAAATAGTGATAGCTTCGGCCAAGTCTCCACATACGATAGGGTATTTATATCCGTCTACGGTAACCTCATCGACATTCATTACTTTTGCACTTGGCAGCACTTTATCAGATACCTTAGTGATAGGATATTTCCCAAATAGTAGCATTTGTGTTGCCTGGGTTGGATTAGGTTGCAACACATACTTTCCGTCAGTATCTTTTAACGTATCTAACCAGTTGAATCCGCTTTGATTAGTGACAACTTTAGAAGTTGTTGCAATTGCCGGGTCAAGAGTAACATTAAAAATTTTCTTTAGATCATCAATACCCGTTACAACCACTTCTTTTCCGGCAGTAATTTCGTTGATTTTAGCAACGATTAACGCGTTACGAGTGGCTTTTGCTTTCTTTGCAATCCATCTCTTAAGGTATCGTAAGATGTTTTCTGCAGTATCCTGCAAAAGTTCCCTTGTAACTTTGAGGATACCGCCTTTTTTCTTAACCTTATAGGAAATTTTTTCGAACTGTGGAGTAGGAGCATCTGGAAACTCTGTTTCTTCATCCACGTTATCGAATGGAACCTGGTCAGCTTTCTTCTCAATTACTCTGGATCCGGATAACGTGGTAACTGGTTCAACATTGACTAAGTTTTCTAATGCATCCTCGGAGCGTCTTAGCTCTTTAATCTGGGTAGAGATGTCTTGTGGCACTGTTAAGCCGCCATCAGCAGCAACACCCTCGCTCATGGAGTTAATTACTTCTACGTCAGCAGCTTTTGGGGCTTCGCGTCTTACCATAGCTTTAATTACATTTACAAATGCACCTGTGATACTGTTCTTCTTTTCCTGAGTTCCGTTTGCAGCTTGGTTTTGCATCTTCTGTTCATCTTCCTCTTCCAAATCATACAGTAAGTCAAACTTAGCCTGTAATGATTTGAGTTCTTCTTTCGCTTTAGCAGCATCTTCTAATTTATTTTCGGCCGCTAAGGTCTTAACTTCTTGTTTCTTTGCATTGATCTGATCAAGTAACTCTCTCAATTCTTTGTTCATGGTTTATACCATCCTTTCATTCATTGTTTTTAAATATTAAAAAAGGACTTTAGAATCCGTAAAGGTCTAAGTCCTCTAGTAATTGATTTTTAATTGCTTCATTTTGTTTCTCGGTATCTTTCATAGATTGCTCTGTGTCAGCTGCTTTTTGTGGAATTTCCTTTAAGTCTTTCGGAATATTAAGGTATTTCTCAAAATATTCACTCTCGCAAGCTGCCGCTTCTATACCGTCTTCAACTTCAATATCGAAATAATTTGCGATTTCACTACCGACTAGCCACGTTTCTTCATTAACCAATGCTTCGATAGTCTCTTTTGTTACTCCATCTTTTACCTTACTCATATAGGTGTTCATAATCGCTTTTTGGCAATTGTCAAGTGTTTCTGCGTCTTTTCGTAAGTCGTCTGCGTTCATTGTGGTAAAAAAGTAGCTTAACAACGGCTTATGGACCATCAATGTAGAGTTGTTCGCTGCCACTAGTTTATCAGCTACCATTGCGATTACGCTTGCGATACTTGCAGCGATACCATCAATATAGACTGTTTTATATGCCTTATGATTCTTAAGCAGATTGTAAATTGCAATTCCGCCAAACACTGAACCCCCGCCAGAATTGATGTGAATGTCAATATTATCTACATCTCCGATATCATCAAGAAAATCTTTGATATCTTTCGGACATTTATCATCCGGATAATATTCTTTGTAGTATTCAGACATGGATTCACTGATAATATCGCCATATAAATACAACTCTGCTGATGTGGATGTTTGGTTTTTAATTTCCATACAACCAGTATTTCTGACCTTGCCTTGCTTGTCTTTTGCCTTAAATTGCAGTATTTTACTCATTTTTTTCACTTCCTTTCGTTACATATTGTGTTCCGGCTAATTCCAACGGAATAATGTTACCGTTTGCATATATCCTATCGCCGTATTCGTTACTTGGCCGGTCAAGGTACTCTCTTGCTTCATTTGGCGTATAAATTCCACCTTGTACCAAATTTTTTAGCATTTCGGCTTGTGATTTACTGTCTGCACGCAAGATTACCTTTTCGTTAAACTTAAAGTAATAACCTGCCTCTCTTTCCTTATCGGTCAGTAGTTTGTAGTTGATTTCTTCCTCATATTGCTTAAGAATATAAAGCATTGTGTCAACTAAAAAAGAGAGCTGTTGACTCTCTGAATTGGCATATGAAGATTTCTCATAATCATTTATGTGATTAGGTTTTATGCCAAAGGCGGCAGCGATCTGTAGAGCCGTGTATTTCTTTAACTCAAAAAATTGTGCATCTGTTAGATTGACGTTTAGTGGTTGCAACTGCATACCGACCGGAACAGGAACAATTCTCCCTGCATTTTTAGCACCTGATAGCATTTCTTCGTACTTATCTTGAAGCTTTTTCGACCTGCCAGGGTCTAACTCCCCAGTATACTGCAGTGCCATGCTTGCCGTAAGTCCTTGTTTATAAAGGTTATTCATAAACTCTTGACTTTCCAACCCGCCGGCAAGTGTGCTCTTTAGAATTTTTTTCACTGGCTCACCGCTAATACCATCAAATGATAACCATGTTTTGAAATGCATTACGTCTCCTTGCTTAAAGACGTATGTTTCTCCGCTATGCTTGTCGTCGTATTGATAATATAGTCTACCCTTGTCGCCAAAAATGCCCTTGTCGTCCATGAGTAATGATACACTGTCGCTTGGCATCGGCCATAGGTCGACTGTTTCGATTTTACCACCATACTTTTCTTTAATAAACTTTCGCCGGATCCACACAAAACCGTTTCCATTATTATTTCGATTATTTTCAACGACAGTCCATAATGTAGTAGGTGTCATAACTGCATTGGGACGGTCAGATAACAATTTATAGATAGGTGTGCTTTTTGCCTTTTCTCTTCCCTTGTCAGTGGACTGATAATACTTTATAGGCAATTTACCAAGTGTCTCTGATAACATTTTCATACAAGTAAAATATGTGAGCTCGCTCAACACATTCTTGCTTTCGCTTACAATTCCCATCCATTCTAGCATAGCTTCACTATTCAAGTCGGCCACTGGTCTCACTAATATATTTGCATACTTACTTATATCTCCCAAATTCTCACTTCCTTTCTAAAAAGATTCTAAAAATTTATCAACAACATCGTTTATAGTTGATGTAAATTGATGATATAATGCCAGTTTAAAAGCGCATAATGCAGCGTCTACAGGGTCAATTTTATATTTCGTTGCATCCTTATCTATCTTTATTAACCCATTGTTTACTCTTATAACTGCGTTACTCATAGCAAAGTTAAGTAACGGGTCATACAAATAATAGATTTCGCGCTCATACGCCGTTTCCCTAAACCCACTCGTGCTTTCATTTAATGATTTGTGAGACTGATAAACTTCTTCTACTTCATACCCCATATTTGATAAGTCCATCATTATTTTACTGGCATTTGCCGGATCGAAACATAAGGTTTCGATGTGCCACTGCATTTTTTTACAAATGGCTATTACATATCTCATTACTGCATCCTGGTCAACTATTTCCGTGTTAGTGATAGTTAAGTACCCCATTCGTTCCCATGCGTCATACGGAACTTTATCTTTTGCAATACGCTCTGCTAGTTTTTCACGATTAGGAATAAATGAATGTGAATATAGTATGTAACCGATTATTTCTTTCTCAATCTCATTTCCGTCTTTATCTAGCACTTTTTTGAATCTTCCAGTCTTAAACGGAATGATAAAGGCTACGGAAGTTAAGTCTATCTTGGCAGACATATCAAAACCGACGTATACGCTCATGCCTTTGGTGTCAACAGGAAGTTCCTTGACTTCGCAACGCTTCCACTTTGCCATATCCATATAGCCATTTTCTTTTGCTTGCACCCAAATGTTAAGGCATTTTGTGAGAAAAGCTGTCATTTTTTCCGGGATCTCTTTAGCAATTTTGTACTCGCCACGGATTTTTTCTTGACCCTCTTTATAGGTCATTCTAATTGGGTTAGCTTTAAACCATAGTCTTTCGTTGGATATGTTGGTAATTTCTTTGAAGTCGTCCGGGTCTAATTCACATATATCAATAAAATATTCATCGTTAAAGATATCTATATTAGAATCTAATATCTTTGAACAGTATTGGTATTCTTGTGTATAACAAGGATAAGTCAAATCCATGCCAGCAGTGGTAATAATCATCAATAATGATTCTTTGGTGTTGGAACCTAGTCCCAGATCATAAAACTCGGTTGTTTGGTGTTGATGGTACTCGTCCAATATAAGTCCTGCCGGATTGGTACCGTCACCCTTTTTCCCATCTTCTTTGCATAGTGCTTTGATGTAACTTCCTGTTTTTATATGGGTTATTTTATCTTTAGTAATCTTGAATTTGGTCTTTAGTGGAGAGCCGGCAAGCATTAAAATTGCTTCTTCAAAGATAATCTTTGACTGATCTCTTTTTACTCCGGCAGTGTAGTACTCGTATACCTCGCCATTCTTTGTTGATTGTGACGATATCTCGTAAAGCGCAACACCTGCTTCTTCTTGTGATTTTGCATTTTTCCTGGCCACCTCAATAAATGATTTTTTAAATCTTTTATAACCTGTTTTTTCATGTCGCCATCCATATAATTGGCACAAGTCGAATCTTTGCCACGGAGTGAGTACGATCGACTTTCCTGCGAGTATTCCTTTAGAATGTCTGAGGTAACTAAACCATTCGACAATTCCTTGCGCTTCTACTTCATCCCATATATACGGAAAAGGTTCGGATAATGTATTTCTACATTCCGAACGCTTTAAGTCATCCAGGAACCTTTGACATGCCTGTTTATGTTTAATGCAGCTTATGTAGTCTTCGAATTCATTGACATGTTTATCCTCAAGGCAATCTTTGACGTACTGTAGTAATTGTTCTTTGATAGTCACTAAATACCACCAAATTTCCTGTTTATTTCTTCTTCTTCCTTGCTAATCTTTATAGAAGCTGTCTTTAATCTACTGTCAATAGTCATACCGCATAATGAAGCAAACTTTCTCATCTCGGATGCATAATTTGTTTGTATATCAATTAATGGATTCTTTACAATTATCGTTCCAGTCCTGGTTTCTCGTACCACATAATAATCCTGATCTTTTAGCTGTTCTGTGACGTGAATATAATTCGAAAAAGCATTGCAATATGCGCCTAAATTATTCAAATCAAGGTTCCCAATCATGTCAATTTCTTTTAATTCTTTAACAATTCTCTTAAATTCTTTCTTTGCTATATCATCAATAAGCCATATCGGAGGTGTCTTAAGTTGGTTTCTGCCGGTTCTAATATATTCCTCTTCCATGCGCTTTTTTTCTTGCTGAAATACTGTCAAGTTTCCTTTTTGCATACTAATTGGTTTTCTTTGTCTTGGCATCACTTTTACCTCCTTTGCCACTTTTTTGTTCGTTTTTAGAATTTTGCGTGAGGATGACTAGGCAAGCGGTGTTTGGATACCTCTCAAAACTTTTCTGGTGCCCCCTAGGGGTCATGAAATAATTTTCCCTTGCTACCAAGCGCCTAACTAATCGAACGTCTGTACGGTCAAATTAGATCGTTACTATTGCTTTATGCCTATTACTTGACCGACGATAGATGGTACTACAATGCACTTTTTTCCTATCTTTTCAGACCATCTTTTCTCTAGTGTCCTTGCTAAGTCTACCGATATGTTGTCGTTGTTTAAAATAAATAAAAGGACATCATCGTCTTTATTAATGCTATCTATTTCTTTAAGTTCTATCTTGATACCGTTATTATCTTCCATGTATAATTTCATCTCTATACCTCCTTAACATTTCATACAACATCTTCATTGTTCCAACCTTATCCTTTTCATACATCTTCTCTATCTTGCTATGAGTATCGTGTGATAGGCTCATAAGGTTATCTGTATCGTATCGCCTATTCCAATTATCTTTCAATGGGTCGATGTGATGTACCGTATCGGCAGTTACTATCTCGCCTGTTGTCATATAGATATATACGTCAGTATATCCGTCTAGTATCAGTGCGTTATGTCGTGCATCTTTCCATAATCGTGAATGGTAGAAACCTGTTGAATCTTTATCGCGGTAATTCTTGTCATACTCTTTATGTCTTTGCTTAAGACATTCGCATTTGCTTCCGCTAGGTAGGCGGTTTCCGCATCGGCTACATCTTTTATATATTGGCATCCTCTACCTCATCTTTCTATTTCTTTCATTCATCTTATCCATAAAAAATAATAAAAAATATAGTTTATCTTATTGACAAGCACGTTTAAACGTGCTATAATATATACATAATCAAGGAAAGGAGAGATACCAATGGGTAAGAAGAAAAAGAAGAAACAAAAAGAGAACCCAATCAATTTAGTAATCAAAGCGATACTCGCAATATCAGCACTGATTACGGCAATAGCCAAAATGATTGAAGTTCTCAAGTAGGAAAAGGGGAGAGAAATCTCCCCGACTTCTAAATTCATCTTATCACAATTGGTCGTAATTGTAAAAT
>JAEYSV010000052.1 GCA_023434365.1 Bacillota bacterium
CCAGGGGTGCAGACTCGCAAAGAAAGACCCCTGGGATCTTCCTTTCTTTATACTGATGACATTATATAGGTTAATTCAGCGACAATCAATCAGATTAGGTATAAGTCAGGCTGAGAGGGTGGCAACAGCATTAACTGAAAGTCTGGGAAACTCAGAATAGTATAAATGTATAGCAATATATCTTTGTTTCATGAAACGAATATCAGATAAACAAAAAAGGGAAGGTGATGTTAATTGTTTTTAAGGGAGTTAAAAAAAGGAAAAAATATCTTCTTAATAGTATCATTAATGGTACTATTAATCTATCCCCTCTACATCCACATTTACTATATGAGCCTGTATTATATATTAATTGTTCTTGGCTGTATTCCTCTTACAGTTTTGCGAATTATGAAAAGTGATTTCCTGGAAATGAGATTTTATCGTAAATGGGAAAAAAAGAGAAAAAAAGGACGTTTAAATAATTTTTTCAGTGAGAGCTTACGAATATTATTATTAGAAATAGTTACTGTATTTGGCAGTCAATTTATAGCAAATGGTCGAACACCCGGTTCTATCTTATCGGTGTTACCTATTAATGCAATTATAGGTTTGATGCTATTTGCCATTATACTTGCTGCTATTGCTGGAAGTGTTGCTTGGTATGAAAATGAGAAAAGGTTCAATAAAATACATAGTATCATTGAGGAGGATAAAGAATGAACGATATTTTATCTTTTTATCATAACGATTGTGATGAAAGTAAAAGATTACTTTCGCAGGCTGGTCAGGTTGAATATTTAACAACGATGAATTATTTGGCCAAATATTGTAAAACAGGCCTGAAAGTTTTAGATGCATGTGCAGGTGGTGGCATATATTCATTTCCTCTAGCCAAAATGGGTTGTGAAGTGACAGCAGGAGACTTAATTGATCTTAATGTGGAGCATATTGAGAACATAAATAAGAAAGACAATATCTTAAAAGAAGTGTACACAGGAAGTGTTTTAGATTTATCCAGATTCCAAGATGAAAGTTTTGATGTCGTATTAAATCTAGGCTCTTATTATCATTTGTGTAATAAAGAAGACCGAATAGCATCAATAAGAGAAACACTTAGAGTGTTAAAGCCAAATGGGATCTACTTTTTGGCGTATATTAATCGATACGCTAATTTCTTAGCACATTTGGATGAATGTAAGAGTGATGTATCTTTTTTAGAAAGATATATGTCAAAAGGATACATTGATGATAATTATGTCTTTTACTCAACAAGGCCGGAATTAGTCGAACATGAGATTTTAGGTTTTCCATTAGTTCAGCTTTATAATATAGCAACTGATGGACCGATGTTTCACTATAGGAGTATTTTAGATTCAATGAATGAAGTGGAATTTCAGAAATTTATTGATATACATATGCAAGTATGCGATAAACCAAGTAATTTAGGGTTTAGTGAGCATGGCCTAATTATTGCAAGAAAAACTGTTCTATAAAAGTAGCGGTAAAAATAAGTGATAATAAATACACCGGACCGCTTGGCAATGATGTATTCCAGTGCTCTGCGATACCATGGATTACGTATACGTATATTTCTCATACCAATTCATGGAAAAAAGATAATTTTTCGTGATGGTATACATGTTGGAAAACTGGCTGAAAAGTTACAGCAATGCTTGAATACATAAGTAAAGTCAAAACGGAGTGTTCTAAAAGCGAAGCTGATAATTCGCTATAATTACAGATTCCAAACCAAATAAATTAATGGGGGGATATTTTATGTCAAAGAAATTTTATCTACTTATCTACATTGTTGCACCTTCGGTTTTAGGTTATTTACATAATTTATTCTATTTGAAAGGGATCTCTATCCCAATTATTAATTATATCTATATGTATGCGTTACCATTTCTTATGGTGTATTTTTGGTTTTGGGTAGGAGGTCAATTCGCACAAAATAAGATAAAGGTATTTCCTTCTGTGTTAGTTGGTAATTTAGTAGGAATAGTTTCTCTTCTTGTATATTTTTGGCAGTTTGCATTAATACCTGATAACCAAATGAACCTGTTTTTAGCATCTAAGTCACAACATTTTAGTTCTCTTGTAAGTATATATGTTGCAAGAATAGCGGTGTTATTTGAACCAGATAAGAACGTTATTGGTTCGGTGTCGTTTTATGCAATGCAGATTATAGGTCTAGTGTTAATGATAATTGTGTTTACAGCAGGCTATTTCTATAAGATAAAGAGAACGAATAGTATGATTTCAAAATAGGAAGCAGTTGGTAACAGAGATTATCCGACAGCATACAGGAAAACTTGAATCTGTGAATTATGGAGAAAATTATGGCTGATAATGAAAAATATATGATTACGGAATATACTAGCTTGGATTTGGACAATTTACTTGATTTTTTTGAACATTGTCTACCAGAGTCGGGACGAATATTTGATCCTGATGGAAGACATAAAAGTTTACTTCAAGTAGAAAACGCTTATGACTATTTTGTCTGCTTAAAAGAGCAAGACAGCAGACGAATTATCGGTACGTGCGCATTGAAGAAAATTGATGAAAGAAAATGTGAATTGAAATATGTTTATTTATATAAAAAGTATCATGGTAAGGGCTTGGGTACGAGAATTGCTCAATTGACAATTGATAAGGCAAGGGATCTGGGATATCGGGAAGTATACTTAGACACAATTAGCAAAACAAGTGGTAGAGCAATAAAGATGTATGAACGATTAGGATTTATAAGGATTGAAAAGTATCACGAAGCTATTTACTCTGATGTATTCATGAAGTTGATTCTGAAATAGCATGTCATAAAATTGGAGTTTCTCATCTGTTTTGCGTTGTGAAAAGCATATCGGACAGGCGATAAGTCAATGGGAATAGGGTAAATAAGCAACAATCAAATTTGAATATGTAGTGGTGGTTGATTATGAATAAAACATACGTCGTTGCAATAAATGCTGTATCGGGTGGCGGAAAAACAACAGTTACAAACCATCTTAAAGATAACCTTGTTAATTCAGAAGCTTTATATTTTGATGATAGAGATTATGCTACACAAAGTGGTATTGTCGATATTTGCAAATGGATGGATGAGGGAGCGGATACGAATAGATTTAATTTGGATTTATTGATTGATGATATTGAACAATTACTTGAAAAAGGATTAGACTATATTATTTTAGATTATCCATTTGGCCATAGACATAATAAAATGACAAAATATATTGACCTTTCAATATTCATAGACACGCCTTTGGATATTGCATTGGGAAGACGCCTTCTTAGAGATTATAAAGGTGTTTCAGAAACGGATGTGTTTAAAGAGGTAGAATTTTATCTTAGCACAGGAAGACAAACGTATTTATCAAGTAGAAAGCTTGCTATTGACGATGCAGATTTTGTTGTTGATGGATGTGAATCATTAAATGGGATAATTGATTTCATAAAGTGCAAAATGTATGAACTTACTGAGTTTAATGGGGGCGAATAAACAGGGGATGAACTGCTAAATCTTAATCCAATACGGGTAAAACATAGTAATCGAGAAATAATTAATATAATCTAATTGGAGACAAAACATATATGAAAATTCAAGAAAAATGCATACCATGCATAGTCAATCAGGCTATAAAGGTTGCGGATATGGTTGGATTAGAGGATAAAGAACAATTATTAAAAAAAGTGTTTACATATCTAAGTCAGGTTGATTTTAAGGCATCTTCAACACCAGAATTGATTGGAGAGATTTTTGCTTTACTAAAGAATGAAATAGGGAATGGAGACCCCTATAAAGAAACTAGACTACAGTACAATAAAATGTTTTTTGATCAGATTCCTGAGTTGGAACAGGAGATAAATGAAGCTGAAAATCCATTTTTAGAAGCTATCAAATATGCAATTATCGGTAATGTAATTGACTTTAATCCAATTCATAATCTGTTGCTTTCTGATATTGAGGCTTGCTTTTTACGATTAAAAGAAGAACAGTTGGAGATTAACCATTCCAATATTCTGATGCAGGAAATTGGAAATGCAGATACCATTCTATATCTGGGAGATAATTGTGGTGAAATCTGTCTTGATAAGATTTTAATTAAGAAAATCAAAGAATTAAACCCATCATGTCATGTTTTCTTTGGTACGAGAGGAGAAGCGGTCGTGAATGATTCCGTGGAAGAAGATGCTTACTTGGTTGGGATTGACGATTATGCAACGGTTATTAGCAATGGGGATTCATCTCTCGGAACTGTTTTATACAGAACATCAAAGAGGTTTCAAGAAATTTACCAAAATGCAGAGATTGTGATTGCAAAAGGACAGGCAAACTATGAATGTTTAAGCAATGAGAATAAGAATATTTACTTTCTACTAATGACAAAATGCAGCGTGATTGCAAATGATATCGGAGTTCCAGAAATGAAGATGATTTGTATGAAAAAGACAATGTAACACTACAGAAAAATATAGGGAGAGAATAATTAATGAATAATCAAATGCTAAAAAATTGCACATCCCTGATAGAAAGTCGAGATCGAATTAAGGCAGTATTTGGATGGGATAGTGGACTAATTCACTTAGCTTGTGCGGGGATTTACGTTACAAAAGAAAAAGAAGTGGATGTAAACGTATTGCAGGACTGTAAAGAAATGTTGCAGCAAAGAGTCGGACTATTCTCTAACTTTAGAAGTACTGCCAGATCCCCAATTGCAGCGATGCTTGCAGTCAGCGAAAACCCAGAGAGAACACTTGATAATGGACTATTGGTATACCAATTACTAAAAAAGGAATTCTGGTCCTCAACTTATTTACCCCTTACTTCTATGGTAATCGCGCAGATGGCGGATTCGCATCATTATGAAGCAATAGCGGCCAGAACGAGAAGAATTTATAGTAGAATGAAAGCAGAGCATCCGTTCTTAACTTCAGGAGAGGACAGTGCCAATTGTGCGTTATTAGCTTTATCTGAGAAGACGGATGATGAACTGATTAATAATATAGAGTCTTGTTATCAGATATTAAAACCTAATTTCTTTTCTTCGAATGCCGTGCAGTCCCTCAGTCATGTGTTAGCACTGGGACAGGGAAATGCTGAAGTAAAATGCAAAAGGTCGATGGATCTTTTTTATGGCTTGAAAGACCAAGGATATAAGTATGGGACCTCTTTTGAATTGCCAACCTTGGGTGTTTTGGCCTTGACAGATGGACCTAAAGATAAAATGATACAGGAAATGGTTGAAATCAATAACTGGCTCTCCAATCAAAGAGGGTTTGGTTTCTTTAGCTCAATCACAGCAAAGCAGAGATTGATGTATGCAGGAATGATAACACAGCTAGAATATATTAATAGTGATACAATGCAAACTACGGCGGTGACAAGTACTATTTCACTCATTGTAGCACAGGAAGCAGCAGCGTGTGCAGCAATTGCTGCTAGTGCAGCGGCAAGTGCGAGTTCGTCATCATCACAGTATAGAATAGACAAAAGGAATGGTAAAATGCCAATAAGATTCATGAATATAATGTAGGAGGTACTCCAATGAAACATGACAGTTCAACTATATCATGGAACAATCTTGGACGAGAATGGTTCGAATTAGCGCAACGAGGCGGAGCTAGAACGTGGTTTATCATGCCTTATATGTTAAACCTAATAGGAGACGTGAAAGGGAAAAAAGTATTAGATCTGGGTTGCGGAGAAGGTGGTTATTCTCGTGAGTTAGCGAAACGCAATGCTGATGTTGTGTCCATTGACTGCTCGGAAGCTAGTGTTGCTTATTGTATCGAACAAGCTGAGGTGAATGGACTGCCGATTCAACATTTTAGAAGAAATAGTAATAATTTATATGGAATAAATGATAATACCTTTGACATTGTTCTCTGTTCTATGATGTTAATGGACTGCGAGGATTTTGAAGGAACGATTAGGGAAGTAGTTAGAGTGCTAAAACCAGCGGGCCAATTATATGTAAGCGTGTTGCACCCATGCTTCAATGGTGATCACAGTAATGGAATTGGTCGGCAAGGGGAAGGAATTAACCGAGAAGTGGTTGTGAAGAATTATTTTGAACCAACGAAGTGGGAAGCTCCTTTACCAGATGGGATTACTCCGGTTGTTTGGAGGCATAGGACTATTGAAGATTATGTCAAAACATTTATAAAAAGCGGTTTGACGATCGTGGACATAAATGAGCCACGCCCAACCGATGAACAAGCACAAATGTCAACATTAATGGCATGGCTGCAGAAGATACCGCTGTTTTTGTTCTGGCAATTGAAGAAGTAGGACAGCTAGGATATGAAACTATGATCCGAAGGAGGTATTATGGCAAAAGTACTATGCTCTACGGGAGCGTTAATTGGTCGACCGAATAATCGAGATTATCATCTTCTTACGGAGATATCAAAGAGATTAAAATGTGATGGCTACGAGTTCATGATGTATAGCCCGTGGTATGATGATTACATACAGATTGCTTCGGATTTGAAACAAATGAATCTTCATTTTCCGGTTATGCATTGTGAAAAACATATCGGACAGGCAATAAGTCAAGGAGAAAAAGGGGATTTGGAGGAGGCTTTTCGTCGTTTTGAGATGAACTGTGAGATGGCAAGTATAATTAATGCCGAGAAAATGGTAATTCATCTTTGGGATGGGACGATATCGGATGCTCATTTTCATAATAATTTGCAAGCATTTGGTAAGTTAGTAGAGATTGCAGATAGATATAATATTGATGTTTTGGTCGAAAATGTGGTTTGCAATCAAGCAAATCCGATGTTGCATTGGTGTGAACTAAAAGAGAAGTACCCGAATATTCGATTTGTATATGATACCAAGATGGCAGCTTTTCATGAGCAGCTTGACCAGCTATATCAGGAGGAATACAGCTGGTTATGGAGGGATAATCATATCCAACATTATCACGTAAATGATTATGCGGGAGGATATATGGAATGGGGGAAGCTGAAGGCATTGCCAATAGGCGAGGGACATATTGATTTTGAACAGTTTTTTGACTTTATTAAGAAGACGGGATATGATAATACGTTTACAGTAGAGGCAACTGCGTATAACCTAGATGGAACAGTGAATGAAGATGTACTTAATCGATGTTTTAGTATAATAAGAGAAAATATTTGTCTTGGACATAAAGGAACTATACAGAAGAAAAATAAGTAATTTACTACGAAAAGGATAAGTTTATATGAATAGAAAAGAATTAACAAAACAATGGTTGGCTGAGGAGCAAGTAGCGCATATACATGGATGGGATTTTTCTCATATCCACGACAGATATGAGGAGGAAAATGATTTGCCATGGAATTATCGTCAAATTATTCTAGATTATTTGACATTTGATGCACAATTATTGGACTTAGATACTGGTGGTGGGGAGTTTTTACTGTCATTACAACATCCATTTGATAATACTAGTGCAACAGAAGCATTTGCACCTAATGTGGAATTTTGTAAGGAAATACTTTTACCATTAGGAATTGACTTTAAAGAAGCAGACGGAGGGGGAATACTTCCTTTTGAAGATGCGAGATTTGATATCGTAATAAATCGGCATGGAGACTATAATCCAGATGAAATTGGCCGTATTCTAAAGCCAGGAGGTATTTTTATTACAGAACAGGTCGGCGCTGAAAATGATCGAGAGTTAGTTGAATTAATCCTTCCTGAAGTGCCAGAACTACCGTTTCCAGAACAATATCTTAAAAAGGCGATTAAGAAATTTGAGCAGAGTGGTTTTACAATACTTAATGGACAGGAGGCATTTCGTCCAATCAAATTCTGGCTCAGGAATTGTTGGAGAGAAATGGTTATATTGAGGGAAAGATACATAGATTTTTAATCGTTGCAAGGAAAAACTGATGGAGTAATTCAGTTTAGTATATAGTAAAGCTGGTCCATCTATACCAAAAGTAGTAATTCGGCCCAAATTGGGGTATATTAATGTGTAATTAAATTATAGGAGGACTTATCTATGAACAAGTATATATTTAGTGAATATTTTCATGAGCCACAGGGAAAGATTGCGAAGCGGATGCTTTTTAAAAGTGATAATGTAATTGCATTTGTGCTAAACATAGCAAAAGGGGAAATACTACCGGGACACACGCATCTAGATTCAACCCTTTTCCTGCAGGTCATGGCGGGTAATGCCAAGGTTGTCACGGATGGCAATGAAACCTCGTTGCAGGTGGGAGAGTTAATGCAGGTCGATGGGCAGGAGAGTTTGCAGGTCATAAACACCGGTGAAGATGTCTTACGCCTATTCGTCACAATATCACCAATGGGTTCAGAGGCTTTTGCAACAGATGCCAATGTTTAATGATTAATGAAGGTATCTTATAGGCGGATACCATTTACTAGCAGAGATTAAAGGTAAATGTATTCGCCGTTACATATGAAGTGAATCAGCGTTGTTTTCAAACGCGATGACTTAAAGGAGAATGATTTTATGAGCAAAGCATATTTAACAATAGATGATGTGACAACTGAGAACACACCCATTATTATAGATTATTTACAGGAAAGAGGAATAACCCCTATATTGTTTTCAATAGGGCGATTTGTTGAAGAACATTGGGAGGAAGCTATATATGCATTGAAAATGGGCGCTATTATTGGTAATCATAGTTATAATCATCCACATTTTAGTGAACTGACTCTGTCTGAGTGTATTAGTGAAATTACAAAGCAGGAGGATGTTTTAAATAGGTTATATCAATCGGCAGGAGTTGAAAGAAAATACAAGCTAATGCGTTTTCCATATGGCGATAAAGGTGGTAAAAATAAAGAAGCTTTGCAGGAATATCTGAAAGAGAACAAGTTTTGCAGAATCGATGATTCAGCCATCTATTTTGATTGGTATAAGGAGAATGCATTAAATTCTGATATTGATGTATATTGGACATTCGATTTTGAAGAGTATAAGTTAGAAGAAAATAATGGATATACATACGAAAGTATTTTACAAAGAATACATGATAATAATCCTCCATATGGTGGAAATTTACTTGAAGAAAACTCATGTCATATAATCCTCATCCATGACCATATTGAAACGGAACAGGTTATGCCTGATTATTTTAAGAAAATTATTGACTATGTAATAGCTTTAGGTGTTGAATTCATTCAACCCCAGTTTATATTATAATTGAGTTATTAGTTAATTCATATGC
The DNA here is from genome assembly GCA_023434365.1 of Bacillota bacterium. GTDB lineage: Bacteria > Bacillota > Clostridia > Lachnospirales > Lachnospiraceae > KM106-2. Next base: position 9,190 of record JAEYSV010000052.1, read on the forward strand.
GATGCACCGTGTAGTTATTAAACTACACGGTGTTTTTTTTATTTAGTGTATGGAGTAAAGTTTATAAACTATAAATTAATTCTACACGGAACGGTCGTTATATTTATGAAATATATATGGCGAAATTGATTTATAATATTCCATATCCATTATTAATTCATCTCGATTCATTTCACCAAAGGATGGATTGTAGTTCCATATTACAAGTGGAAGTATTTCATATAATTCATTATCAATTTTCTCAAAGACAGATGCATACTGTGGAAAGCGCTTATCGTATATTGCTCTTTTAATTTTATAATCCTCACTTCCATATGGAATAACCTTTGCAAGTCCATGTATTTGCAGTGTTCCAACAGATACTGCTACATATGGATTTTGTGATATATTTCTACATTTTAATGTATCTGAATAGCTACCAAAAAATAAAGACAATTTTTCGTTATATGCAAAACAAACAGCAGAATTATCTGGATATTTACCATTTGATGTTGCCAGATAAATGAGTTTCTCTTCTTCTAATATGCTGATAATCTTTTCTGGGTTAAGTTCCATGAATTTACTCCTTGGTTTATTAAGTGTGATAATAGTAATTGTAAATGACATAACATCTTTCGAATGCATGTTCTAGCAATATAAGAGTATTATAATATATCTGAGTAAAATTTGAAACAGTAAAAGACATCATATTACATAACTTTATATTTGTTTTGTGGAATAATATGGTATATTATAGAAATGAGAATTCTCGTATAACAAAAAAGGAGGGATTAAAATGACAAGATTGATTACAGAGGCTTTGAGAAACCAGTTTGACTCAACATTACACATGGCGCGTGTTCTTGTAGAAGTTTGTCCCAAGCCAATCTGGGCATCTTCCTATAACGAGGTACCCTTTTGGCAACAAGTCTTTCATTACGTTTATTATATAGATTTCTGGATGCGCGAAAGGTATGACGGCAGTGAATGGCGAACCATGATTTTTGATGATGCCTATACCACAGACTTGTATGCAGCAAATTATGAAGGATTGTTTATTTCACAAGAACAGATGCTTAAATACCTTGAGGCCATTCAAATGAAAACGACTGGTATCTTTGATAATCTGAATGATGAAAAATTAGGGACGTCAGTTTATAACGATGAACCTCAGTATACTTATACGGATGTGATTCTTGGACAAATAAGGCATATCATGTACAACATTGGCTACCTTAATGGCATTTTGCGAGAACTAGGGCTGCCGGAGTCAGATTGGTATGCTTATAATGAGCCGGAGGGTTCTTGACCATTATCATATACAGCAAGATAAATATTAATAAATAGTTAAAGATGATTAAATTTTTCAGGGGTAGAAAGTATGAATGATAAAGATTTACTCGATTGGATATCACAAAATGCTGGACCATCAATATTATTAAGATTAAATTCGAATGGATTGTATGATGCGTCAAAACAACAAATTGATGATATTATTATGAAGTTATTGGAACTAAAAGAAGTAAATACAGCATTGGGATATTTGGATGCTTTTGAAACAGTACCGATAGAAAATAAACCGATAGAGCATTTAATTCATTATTATAAAGATTCGTGCATTGATCAATTTTTCCCTGGAATATTAGATCTGGGGTTTCGTGTGGGAATGCAAGTATTTGACGAAAAGATGAAATTCGTTGCGAATACGTTTGATAGAATGCTAGCAGCTAATTATAGTTTTTGTTACAATTATTCATGTATGATACATAGATTTTTCTTTTTATCGGGCTATACATCAGAGACAATTAATAACTCTATGATACAAAGGTTGAATGTTTTGCATACTGCAGCAAAAGAGAAAATATTTGATATTTTTCAAGATGGCACGAAGCTGCCAAAACCGCCAGTACAATGGGAAAATCGTGGTATTATTAAGGATGAACTTAATCCTTTTTCAATCGAACCAGTAAAACCTCTTCCGACCATTTATGATATCTCGGCACTTGCTTACTTTCGAAAATACAATAAGAATCCACTTATTATTAGCAAAATCGAGGATGTGGCTAAGTATATACTTGAACCGGAGTTTCAAGAGATACCTGAATATTATGGATTGATCTGGAGTAAGGACAGGAGAATCTACCATGCGTGTGGTTGGGCACCAAAATTACCGTTGCATAAAGAAAATGAAGACTCCAATGCTTATCCTATTTTGAGTTACTTACATATGATGTCGCACTTTGATTCAACTTTGGAGACCGAGTGGTTTTTTGACGGATTACAATATTTGGAGCAATTTCGTACAGAAAAGGGAACGTATCTGTTCCCTAAGGAGTATTTATCGAGAAAAGTATTGTGTCCAAGCGCTACCAGTGATTATCTGGGTTTTAATATCAAATGTCATGCCGCATATCTGAGTGAAGCCAATATGGGGTTGAAACCGAAAGAACGGGAGAGTCTGATTCGAGAGTTAGTTAGCACATTAAACGTAATTGAGTTAAAAAGAAAGAAATTGCAAAAGGATGCTAAATAATATATCTGGGGGTTTATTATGAGAGAAATTATAAGAAGTGATATAAACGAGGAGTGGGCGCATTCTGGAATTGTTGAGGCTGGTGATTTTGTATTCGTTAGTTATTGTGTGGGTAACATTGGCCAGCCGATTGAAGAACAAATTAACGGTGCATTTGACCATTTGAGTAGTCGGTTGGAATCGATAGGTTTGACGCTAGAATCGGTTGTTAAGATGGATTGCTTATTTAGAGACGTTTGGAATATTCCCATTATGGAAAAGGTAATCAAAGAGAGATTTAACGGCAAGTATCCAGCCCGCAAATCAATTCAGACGGAATTCGCACATCGTGGCGGACAAGACGGGCTTCTATTTCAACTGGATGCCATAGCATTTATGGGGTAGAGGTTCGCGTATTGTACCGATTGCTAATTTTATTATATTACTGGGGGATAAGAATGATTTATTTTATTAAAGATAACTTAATGATACGTTCTATGATAAAAAGTGATATTGAGAGATTCGTCCGTAGCTTTGCCAAGCAGGGATGGAATAAGACACAGGAGCAATTTGAGAATTACTATACTCAGCAGGAGAACAAGGAAAAGAAAGTTGTTGTTGCAGAGTATAATGGTAATCTTGCTGGCTATGTAACAATGCTTCCATGTGCACTAACAGGACCATTTGCAAACAAGAAAATACCTGAAATAGTTGATTTTAACGTACTTATTGAGTTTCAAAAAAGAGGTATAGGTAATAGGATAATGGATATTGTAGAGAGCCTTGCGAAAGAGGATAGTAATTATGTCTCATTGTCTGTTGGTTTACATAGTGGATATGGCACTGCTCAAAGGATGTATGTAAAAAGGGGCTATATACCAGATGGTACTGGTGTTTGGTATTATGGAAAACCATTGGAGCCTTATTCAAGTTGTAAAAATGATGATGAATTAACAATATACTTACTTAAATTGTTGGCAGATTAATGTAGTAGAGCATGGAGGTATAAAATGCTAATCCAAAGATTTAACATAGGTAATATCCCTGTTATCGTTTGGGGTGAAGAATCAGATCAGGTATATATTCATGTTCATGGCAAAATGTCTAGCAAAGAAAATGCAAAAGAGTTTGCTCAAATTGCGAATAGCGAAGGAATTCAGACAATCAGCTTTGACTTACCTGAACACGGAGATAGAAAAGATACGGAGCATCGGTGTGATATTTGGAATGGCATGCATGACCTTTCTGTAATTGCTGACTATGCCTTTTCAAACTGGAAAACCATTTCCTTGTTTGCATGCAGTCTAGGAGCGTATTTTAGCTTACATACTTATGCTAAGAGAAATTTTATCAAATGTCTGTTCCAATCTCCAGTGTTAGATATGGAGTACCTAATTAACCAGATGTTTATTTGGTTTGATGTTACAGAAGAGAGACTACTTAAGGAAAAGGAGATACCTACGCCTGTCGATACATTACGTTTGGACTACTATCAGTATGTGAAAGAACATCATATCAAAGAGTGGGATATTCCAACGTCAATCCTGTATGGTGGGAAAGACAACCTACAATCCATAGAGGTGATTCAGGCATTTGTCAAAACACATAACTGCAATTTGACCATTTCCAAAGATAGTGAGCATCCTTTTATGGAAAACGAGGATGTTAAGATAGTGCGATCATGGCTTGAAAAAAACATATAAGATAATCTACAATGTTAGATAACTAAAACAATATACTAGACGAATTATATTATTTACAGCAGGAGGTACAAAATAATGATTAATACTAACTTAGAGGACTTTCAATTACGACTTGCGAAGAGAAAGGATGTTTCCTTAATTCTAGAATTTATAAAGGAATTGGCAACGTATGAAAAGATGTCGGACGACGTTGTAGCGACGGAAGAAATGCTACTAGATTCTTTATTTGATAGAAAGATGGCAGAGGTAATTATCGGAGAATACAAGGGGAAAGCAGTCGCGTTTGCGTTGTTCTTTCATAATTATTCTACTTTTTTAGGTAGACCTGGTATTTACTTGGAGGACTTATATGTTAGGCCTCAGATGAGAGGAAAGGGTATCGGTAAAATTATGCTTTCGTTCTTAGCGAAACTTGCGATTGAAAGAAAGTGTGGAAGATTGGAGTGGGCTTGCCTTAATTGGAATGAGCCATCCATTGAATTCTATAAACAAATGGGAGCTACTCCAATGGAGGAATGGACGGTATATCGAGTTACGGAGGATGCACTAGATAAGTTGGCTATGAAATTTGGCCAGTAAATCATTTTCAGTATGATAATAGGATGATAGTGTAAGGAGCGTAGGAATTATGAAATATTATGTGATTGATGCTTTTGCAGACGAAATATTCAATGGGAATCCAGCTGGAGTATGTTTGCTGGAGGAAGATACTTCTGATGAAATCATGCAAAAAATTGCGTTTGAAAATAACCTGGCAGAGACGGCTTTTTTACTAAAAAAAGACGAAGTGTACTACTTAAGGTGGTTTACTCCTGAAGTTGAGATAGATTTGTGTGGTCATGCTACGCTCGCAACTGCATTCGTTGTCATGAATTATGTGGAGCCAGAGTTACAACATATTAGTTTTGAAACAAAAAGCGGAACATTAAGCGTTGTGCGGGAAAATGATATGTATAAAATGGATTTGCCAAGCAGAATGCCGGTTCCTGAAGCAATGGATCAACGATTAGAAGATGCACTGGGCTGCAAGGTGTTAGAGACACATTTATCGAGAGATTTGGTCGTTGTTGTCGATAAGGAAGAAACAGTGAGAAGCATGAGTGTTAATTATGAATTGTTGCGCCAAATCAGTAATGATATTGCGTTTGCTATCATAGTCACTTCAAAAGGAGAATCCTGTGATTTTGTTTCCAGGTTCTTTGCACCAAATGCGGGAATACCGGAAGATCCCGTTACCGGTTCGGCGCACAGTACATTAGTTCCGTTTTGGAGCGAGAGACTTAATAAAAACAAGATGATAGCCAAACAACTATCAAAGCGGGGTGGTACTTTGGTTTGTGAAAACAAGGGTGAGCGAGTACTTATTAGTGGGAAAGCAGTTTGCTACCTGGTTGGGGAACTAAGATTATAAGCAAAACTTATACGTAAAGCGAATTATTTGCTGGGTTAAGTGGGATATACAATTCGTTAAAACGTTCTACCTAATATTAGAGAGGAAACCATATGCCAGATCAAAAGTGCCAGGAAGAGTACGTAAGAAGAATTCATAAAGTGCAGGATTACATTGAGAATCATATCGGACAGTCTCTGTCCATTGAGGAGCTTGCGAATGCTGCGGGATTTTCCAAATATCATTTTAGCCGTATCTTTCAGGGCATGTTACATGAGTCGTTGGCTCATTATGTGAACCGAATCCGCATGGAGAATGCCCTGTTTTTATTAGCGCACCGGTTAGATAAGAATATGACAGATATTGCTTATGAACTTGGACTATCCGATTCCGCAACATTTTCCAGGGCATTTAAGAATTATTATGGTGTAAGTCCAAGTGAATATCGCAAGGAATATCGTAAAAATTGTAAAGATGTTTTTTTATTGTCTGAGTATAATATGAAAGCAGTAAAAAAGGAAGGGAAAGGCGATCCGTTTCCTGTAACCGGACAGATTACCATTGAACATAGGGAGGACAAACAGGTTGTTTATGTGAGACATAGCGGTACTTATGAGACGTTAGCAAAAGAGTATGTGAATCTGATGCAGACGTTATTCAAACATGCCAAGATTCAGCACCTACTTGTGCCTGGCCAAAGCAGGATGCTTGTTATGTATCATGATAATCCTGAGTTTGGGGAGGCAAGCCAGTTTCGTACCAGTCTATGTCTTACGGTGCCACAAGACATTCGGCTTCAAGAGGACGGAGTCCTTGGAAGAATGAAGGTAGAAGGTGGTCTGTATGCGGTCGGTCATTTTACACTTCAGCAGGAACAATATAGTGATGCCTGGAATTACATGTATCAGGAGTGGATTACGAGTAGTGGTTATGTTCCCAGAAACTACGCTCCATTTGAAGCATATTGCATTGATTCGTATGGCGATGAGAGACATGAAGAGAGCTTTATCCATGAGGTAGACATCTATGTCCCGATTGAACCTATATAGCATAGCAAGAATTGCAAAGATTCTTTATTAATCACTCAGTACAATAAGGTCACAGCATTAACGAATGCTGCAAATCAATTCTGAGGTGATTATTTGAAAACAATCAAGATTCAAGGAGCGCGAATCCATAACCTAAAAAATCTTAATCTATCAATTCCGAAGCATAAACTTGTAGTCATTACAGGAATCAGTGGTTCGGGCAAATCCAGCCTAGCCTTTGATATCTTGTTTGAAGAGGGCAAGAATCAGTATCTTCGCTCAATTGGCATTCTGGCTGGACTTGATAACGAGGACCGGTTTGATTCGATAGAGGGCATCGGTCCAACCGTGGCAATACAGCAAAATACGATAAGACAGAGTAATCCTCGCTCTACCGTTGGCACAAAGACCGCAATTCTAAACCAGCTGGCACTCCTTTTTGCCAGTGAGGGAAAAGCTATCGAGGAAGGGGAACATCTCAAACCGGGTAGTTTTCTCTATACAACAGTTGATGGGATGTGTCTTAGCTGTCAGGGCAGAGGTGCTTATTACGATATTAATCTGGAGCAACTGATTCCAGATCATGCGACAACCCTGTTGGAGGTCTATGAGAGTCTGCAGGTAACCGCTGGTTATATGCGGATTCTAAAAAAGAAATACGGCAGGTATTTTGAGACTCTATTCTGGGAACTGCCTGAGGAGATTCAAGGTAAGGTAGTGTATGGAACGTATGATAATGGCAAGCAAAGCTATTGTCTTGAGCGAATATTAAGAAACGCGTTAGAAAAGGGCGAGGATGTAGAAGAAGTCTATGAAAAAATGATTTGTCCGGTCTGTCATGGAGAGCGAATTGGCCAAGGAGCGAGAGAAGTATTCCTTAATGGAAAGCAGATAGGCGAGCTAGGACAGATGACACTGACTGGTCTTTTGAGTTTTTTGAGCGCAATGTCAGAGGATGAACTTTCCCAGTTTGGTAAGAACGTAGTAAAGAACGTGAAGGAGAAATTAAAGCATCTGATTAGGTTTCGCTTAGGACATCTGACTCTTTACCGGGAGATGGCTTCCTTAAGCGGTGGCGAGGTGCAACGCATCTTCCTTCATCTTCATCTGGAGTCCAAACTGGATTCGCTAATCTATGTCTTTGATGAACCGATGGCAGGATTGCATCCTTCCGAGAAGCAAAGCATGATTGAAGCGGTAAAGCAGTTACGTGACCTAGGCAATACAATAATTGTCGTGGAGCATGATCAAGAAATGATTCAGCAAGCCGACCACATTATCGAAATTGGTCCGAAAGCAGGGGTAGAAGGCGGAAAAGTAGTCTTTCAGGGGGATTATGAGGAATATGAGAAAGCCGACACTTTGCTTAACCAGTATATATTTATGAATCAAAGGATACCAAAACGGACGGTCAGAAAACTTTCGTTTGATCAAAGTAACTGCCTAACCTTGGAACATGCCAATACCCATTGTTTGAAAGACGTAACGGTATCATTTCCACTGCATGCCATGGTAGGGATTGCTGGAATCTCGGGAAGTGGCAAGAGTTCTCTAATCGAGGAGACACTGTTAAAACGTCTTGCCAGTGCCAGAAAATATGGTCATGCCAATGGGTTAGCAGGAGTAGAACACATTAGTGGCTTTGTGAAGATATCGCAGGAGCCCATTGGAAGAAATGCGAATTCTACACCTGTCTCCTATATTGGCATCTGGGATAAGATTCGGGAACTATTGGCTAAACAGCCTGAAGCGAAACGAAGAAACCTAAGCGCCGGACATTTTTCGTTTCATTCGAAAGGGGCATGCCCAGACTGTGGCGGTAGTGGCTATGATAAAATCTTTTTGACTGCTGACTTTTCTGTAAATAAGCTCTGTCCGACGTGTCATGGCAAACGGTTTAAGGAAGAGAGTCTCTCGATCGACTATCACGGGAAAACGATTGCCAATGTATTAGAGATGAGCATTGCAGAGGCGACATCATTTTTTCAAGAGGAAAGAAACATTGTGAAACCGCTACGCATTTTAGAACAGATGGGCATGGGTTACTTAACGCTTGGCCAGCCAACTTCTTCGTTAAGTGGTGGTGAGGCGCAACGAGTGAAGCTTGCCAAAGAGCTTGGACGGCAGTGCAAGGGCAATATGCTCTATGTGTTAGATGAACCAACGACCGGACTCAGCTTATATGATACGGCATTGCTACTTCAACTATTAGACCAGCTCGTTGCAAATGGGAATTCGGTGATTGTCATTGAACACAGTGTTGAGGTGCTAAAGAGCTGCGATTATCTCATTGAACTAGGGCCGGAAGGCGGGGACCATGGTGGCGAGATCATTGCCACAGGAACACCGAAGGAGCTGAGAGTCAATCCGATTTCCAAGACGGGGGGGTATCTAACGTGATGAATCAACGGGAAAAGATATGGTTCGAGAAGCTGATTAATAGTAGCTACAGCAACACGACGGGCATCATTGTGTTAAAAAATGGTAGCAAATTATATGAGAATTACTTTAATGGGTACACTGCGGATAACGCTGTTCATATTGCATCGGTAACGAAAAGTATTGTTTCTGCTTTGTTTGGTATCGCGATAGAAAAGGGGCATATCAAAAGTATAGACCAAAAAGTATTGGAGTTTTTCCCGGACTATACCGTTTCAAGTGGTGAAAAAACGATTCAAAATGTCACGATTCGAAATATGCTGACGATGACAGCACCGTATAAATATAAGACGGAACCGTATGAAGAGTTCTTTGCAAGCGATCACTGGATAAATGCAGCGCTTGATTTGTTAGGTGGGAAAGGGCAGATAGGTGAATTCGTCTATTCTGCTATTATAGGAACTCATATATTGTCGGGGATCCTTGTTAAGGCAACAGGAACGTCCGTACTTGACTATGCAACGGAACACTTATTTTCGCCATTGGGTATTCAGGTGGCTGGTAATGTGGTTTTTCATAGTAAGGAGGAACAACTTGCCTGGTATAAAGAGAAAAATGTCAGCGGTTGGGTTGCCGACTTGCAAGGAGTTAATACAGCAGGCTGGGGACTGGCTTTGACGCCTATGGACATGGCTCGTATTGGTCAATTGTACTTAGATGGCGGAATATGGATGAATCAGCCAATCATTCCAGCGTCGTGGATCTGGGAGAGTACAAAGGAACATAGCCGAGGAGGGAAGCTTTCGTATGGCTATCTCTGGTGGATTATTGATGAGGAAGATCATATTTACGCAGCGATGGGCGATGGAGGAAATGTGATTTATGTCAATACAAAGAAGAGAATGGTGGTTGCCATGGCGGCTTTGTTTGAACCTCGTGTAAAGGATAGGTTGAAACTGATTAGAGAGTATATTGAGCCTATGTTTGAGAATTGATAAAGCAACAAATCAAAAAGTTGATTTGTATACTTGGAATCTCTATACATACTGCGCCAATAATCCGATAAAGTAACATGAAAAAATCAGAAAATGATCTTGTTGGAATGGAGGATTTTAAATGACCAGTGAGCAATTATATCAGATGTCAGATAACACATGTCTATCAAGGGGTTGGACTTATGCACCAAGGTTTTATCCAATTGATAGTCATGTTCGTTATAGATGCACTAAGTGTGGTGCTATAGCTAATTATCCTATGGGGAAATATGCAATTGATTTGGAAGGAGGAACAAAATATCCAGATATATTACTCTGTGGAGCTTATCCATTACTCATTGTATCTGAGCGAGTACTTAATGATTGGGTCAATTCGGGAATCACTGGTTTTCAGAGTTTTCCACTAGAAATAAGAGAAATAGCTTCGGAAAAACTTAAAACTAAGGAGCGCATTCAATATTATGGCATTGAAGTTACCGCTAAATGTGAGCTTGATCTGGAAGCTATGGATGTTAAAATCATTAGTAAATGTGATAGATGTGGCAATGTTAGATTATCTAAGGATTCCATGGACATTGAAGAACTAGTAATTAAACCGGAATCTGTTGAAAACTCTGATATTTTTGTAAGTGAGATATTTCCAGCAATAATTTTGGTTACACAAAAAGTTGTAAAATGTGCCTGTATAAATAAACATACTAATTTTTCATTTGTTAAGGCAGAAGATATCTTTGATGAATTTAGTGAATCAATAAATTATTTAAAATTTTGTAAAAATGACTAACCTAGCAAAGTGTTAAGCCATACTACAATATATCAGGGGTTTGCTGCACCACAGGGTGGCCTCGTTGTAGGCGGAGTTCAAGTGTATATAGAAAGGGAGAATCCTTCATGGATAGTGAAGTAAATTGTATCTGCAAAGTTCTTGAAGAAATTTCTGAATTTCAATCACTTTATGAATTTGACAGGTTTCAGAAATACATTGGTGACTCTGAAAAAAGGGGAGACTTAAAGGAGGTTGCTGTTCAACAGTACTATGCAGGGTTTAATGAACAATGGTTTATATGTACAGGATGTAAGAATATATGGAGACTGGTACATCCAGATTTCCCATTTGAAGGCCTTTGGGAAATTGTAAAGTAGAAGTTAGGTGGGCCGCGTTTATGGCTGGATTAATGAATGTAAATATTATAAACATTGAAGTGTATTAATAAGCTTTTGAATAGACGGTTAGTACAGTATCAAGGAACGGAATAAGGTTTGTAATAACCCTGAACTATATTTTGCAATTAATGAATCACTGAAATAATTTAAGTGCCATAATACCAAGAGGAGAGTAGAATTAAATGATTGAAAAGGAGAGGTTACTTTTATGAGAACAATAGATGTTGTAATTTTTACTTTAAAAGATATTAGTGATAGTTACATTGCTGAGACATTTTTCAATAAGCTTGAATTATTACGAATTCAACCGGAAGTTATATCACTAACTGAACCTATAAGGGAAAGCTATACAAAAGATAAGGCAATTGAACTTTGGACAAAGGAAGAAGATGGTTGTTGGGACTTTGAAAGTGAGAGATTTATAGGAAAAGCAGGTGGGTTACTTGCAAAAAGCAAAAAAAAATCAATTATATATTCAGTTTTTTGGTGGAAGAGTGAAGGTATGAAATATGCAAATAGGATTTCTTTTAGCATCTCGAGTTCAAAGTATAAAAAAGTAATGCAGTATATATTAGCCTTATTTAAAGAAACAGTAAATCTAACAGATGCATTTTACGGTTATATTGCTCACTCAGATACTGTTGAAAGACAACATGCGACGGGATCAATAATAACTCGAATCCCTGGGATGTTTTGGTGTAATTATTTCAGTAGAATTTATGTTGATTTTTTTGGGAATGAAAAATTCGATGAATCTCAATGGTATAAGATAGAGATGAACAACGAGAAAGGTATCTTTTTGTTTTTAGATGATAAGCCGGATGGTAGACTTTTGGCTGATAAAACAATTGAAGAAAGTTCAAAAGAATATCTGGGATATGACTCTTTTGCTAATAGGCAGGAAGAAGAAATCAAAAAGCAGGATGATATAAAATGGCATAACGAAGATCCTGTTCAGTATAAAAAAGTTCCGAAATTAATTTAAACAGTAACACACTATACTAGGTAGAGCATCCGCATTAAACTGGGAAAAGCTGAATTCATTAAGACTTTGGAATAAAGGTAACTCAATGTCTATACATAAAAGACCAAAACCATGGGAGTTTTAAACATGAAAATAAAAGAAATAGAGATGGATTTACCTTATTTAATGAACGAAGAAAATATTAAAGAGATACAAAGAAAAGAAAAGCTAGAGCATAATGAAGCTATAAGGCGTGACTATGAATTGAACTGGAAAGAAAAAAGAAGAAAGTTTCAACTTATGACTCGATGTATGACATCAATGATTGAACGTGTTTTACTTCCTATATGTACTAGTGACTGCTGGAAAATTGTTATCGAATGCGTAGATAGTTTTCCTGAAAACGGATATAAGAACCTTTTGGGTGTTTATACTATCCAAATCATCATGGATGTAGAAGAATTTTTTCAACTAAATGATTATGAGAAAAAAAGAATTGTAATTAACAAAATTCTTGAGGGCACAAACATATTATCAGATATAGCCAAAATCAACTTAGCTAGTATCGAAAAGTCCTGTAATGAAATAAAAACTCTAAATTATAACAATGTATGGTATTGGAAAAAGCCTATGAAATCAAAGCGAGGTTTTGTACAAATCAGGCTACATCATGAGGTTAAAGAGTTAAGTATTTATATGGTTTTTTGGGATTTAAAGTGTAATATTATAAAACAAACACATTTAGTGTCTACACTTCCAGATGAAAGAGTCTATAGTAGATATTTAGGTAAATTAGAATGGATATCTGAAGAATTAGTAAAGCTTACTACAAAAACAGGAGAGACATTTATCGAACAGCTATAGAGCTTGTCTACTCTGTACAACCGTTATAGAACATGGATTTTTGAGGTGATAATAATGACTAAGAAAGATTTTTTGTTATTTATGAGACAAAATAATATTAATGAGAGATATTATTCATTAGATGGAAAAATAAAAGATGATGCATTTCATCTAAGATGTAATGGAATTATATGGGAAGTTTTTTACTCTGAAAGAGGTAAAGAGTTTGATAATCGCACTTTTAATAATATTGAAGATGCTATTGATTATTTATACAGTGTTTTTTATGATGGTATATCTAAATATGGTGATAAGGCATTTCCTAGTTAGTAGATAATAATATGTTAGTTAAAGAAGCTAGAAATGAATATGGTAAAACGGTTACATTTCATTATAGTGGTATGTACATACTGTAATCCAAAGCCATAACACAATATAGTTTATGTGGGATAATTATCAGTCCATACATTGCTAATAAGGTGTTATGGCTTTCATTTTATTGCTTTACTAAATATACCATGCCTAGAATTGATATCATAAAGAGATAAAATGCTAAGCGAGATTGGTAATATCAATAGTTTTCGCTTCATTAGCAGGTAAAAGAAACGATATGCCATCAAATAAGGAGACCAAAGGTTTCAAGCTATCTTTTAGTTCTTTGCAATCCAGATGATCAAGGTATCAAGCAAAAAATGGTAGAAAAAGTTAAGCAATAGTAATATAATGGAAATAAATAGATACAGTGTTGCATTGTTTAAAACAATAGAGTGAACTATGGGCAACTAAGTTTTTAATGGGCATAAAAACCAGTGGATTAGCTTTAATGTCATAGAGAGCCCAAACATTAAGTTCATGCAAAGAATAATTGATTTTATGAGGAGGTATGCGCTGTGGACTATTTCAATGATTTAATTAGCTTCATGAGACTTGATATAACTAAGAATGAGCTTTTGGATATTGTTAAGGCAGATTTAAAGGATTTAACTATTGATAATCCTATAATTGTTAACAGCGAAGATGTAATTAAGGTTCTCGAAGCATACTTAAATAACAAAATAAATTTGCAGGATGTTATTGATTGGGTTAATATAATTTGGTTTTCTGATATATATGATTACGCTGATTATCAATGTGACAGTATTGCCAGTGTTATGAATGAATTGGAGGAGGCAGATGAGGACAGCGAAAAACTTTCGCAAAATAATATTGAGAAATACCTTAATGCGTTGAAAAATAACACTGAATTTAATAAAAACTAATTAGCATAGAGGGTGTTATGGTTTTCTTTCAATAGGAAAAAAACATTGTGTGAATGATAAAATGCAAAAACAAAGCATTCTTTTAATTAATTTGTATATTTTGTGATCTAATGACCTAGGTAAACTGAAAAATGGAGAGTGGATAGCATGCTGATAATTAGTATTGATAATGACGAACATGATGAGCTAATAATCTACCTGTTTAGACTTCAATAGATTTATGAATTATAATTGTTTCCAAATAAGTGGAGCATTTTACTGCCATCTTTCCTAACTAAATTTGGTAAGTTGGTGCAATTCACTCCAGATTGGAGGATTACAATTATGCGACAGCACTATAAACACAACAGTGATGACGAAAAGAAGCGCCTGAACATGGAGTGTCGCCAAAGCGGCTTGTCAGACTGTCATTGGTGTCGAGGGTTTCTATATAACCTTCCATCGATAGTTGGTCTAATACAAGCTGGCATAATTCTTCCAATTGGTTCATAACTGGAATCCTCCTTTTTGATTCCATTATGAATGATAGGGAGTGGTAGTTCAGGTTAAGATATTTTCTGCTTTATTTAATTTATGTATAAGTCATATAAATAATAAAAAAGGAAAATATAATGATTAAAGTTCATTATGGTACAAAAATATGAATTATTATTCTGCGACAAATGAGTTATTATCACTTCCACGAGATTATTCGCTAAGTGATGCTATTGAAAATAATGATATTATTTTTTATCAAATCGGAAATTATAATGCAGAACAATTTTTTCAATTTTTAATTAATTTCGGGCATGGAATCCCAAGTCGAATTAGAATTTCTTCTTTTGGTATAGATGGACCGGCTACTGTTTCTATATTGGAGTATAAAAACGGAAAATTATTTTTAACTATAGATTCAACAAGATATAAAGTGTCAAATACTATTCAAAAACTGGAAGGAAGTTTTATTGGAATGCAATTAATAAAAACAAACAATAATAATTATATATACGATTATACTCTAAATAATTATCACGAAATTTTTAAATATGTAATAAAATAAAAATTATAGTAATTTGTTATGATTTTATATTACCCCTGCAAGCTAGACGTGGAATATTTATACATTAAGTATTGTTAATAACTTGTTTCATTTGTTATAATAAGATACATATAGAAACTACCTGGATTTACCAGGTTCGAGAGTGACGAGCAAGTACACCAAGGGTGTACTTGAATAATAGGAGGAAAAAATGATTCTTTGTATTGTTTTAGCTCCATGCAGAGTCTGACAGGACAGCTCGCGTGGAGGTTACATAGTCCTTTAGGCTTTGCGTTTATATGATTTCATTAAATATAAAGGAGCAAAGTCATTATGAATTCAATAAAAACAAGTCTTCATGACTTAAAATATTTTATCATTTTATGGTTATCGCAATCATTTTCCTCATTAGGAAGTGCGATGACTAATTTCGCGTTAGTAATCTGGTCGTATCAAGAGTATGGCTCTGCGTTACAAACGGCAGCAATCGCCATTTGTTCGTATGCACCTTATGTCATTATGAGCATCTTTGCCGGTGCGTTAAGTGACCGGTGGAATAAAAAAGTAACAATGCTGGTATGCGATAGTTTTGCAGCCATGTGTACGGTTATCATTCTGATACTTCTGCAAACCGGGTCATTAGAGATGTGGCACATCTACTGCTTAAATGCGCTGAATGGTTTGATGAATACGATACAGCAACCATCCGCAGATGTTACGATAAGCTTACTGACACCGAAAAAGTATTATCAAAAAGTGAGTGGCATGAGATCATTTTCCAACTCGCTTACCAGTGTGCTGACACCGGTTTTTGCAACTGCCTTATTGTCTGCGCTTGGCATGAATGCGGTAATCTGGTTTGATTTATTTACTTTTATCGTCGCATTTGTAAGTCTTTTATTATTTATCAAGATTCCTGAGATTAAGTATGATGAGGAAAAGAAGGAAAAACTGATTCAGTCTGCCAAAGCAGGGCTTAAGTACTTAAAAGATAATCGCGGAATCTTAGATTTGATTTTATTCTTGGCGGCAATTAACTTGATTGCCTCTATGTATAATGCAGCGTTTCCAGCCATGGTTTTATCAAGGGATAACGGCGGCGATGTCGCGCTTGGTATTGTGAACGCAGCAGTAGGAATTGCCACACTAGTTGGTAGCTTCATTGTTTCGATTCTGCCAACTCCGAAAAGTCGAGTTAAGGTGATTTGTAATGCATTATTATTTTCAATGAGTACAGAAAACTTCTTTCTTGCTTTTGGAGGATCTTTACCGTTATGGTGTATCGGTGCAGTTCTTGGGTGGATCTTCATTCCGGTGATGGGTGCTAATATGGATGTGCTGTTTCGTAACCACATTCCGATTGAAATGCAAGGAAGAGTGTATTCAGCAAGAAATACACTGCAGTTTTTCACTATTCCTATCGGCTATTTTCTAGGAGGACTCTTAGTGGATAAGGTATTTGAACCTTTTATGGAGTATCAGAACTTTGGGTTATTAAATACTTTGTTTGGGACGGGGAAAGGCTCTGGAGCAGCTTTTTTATTTCTTTTTCTGGCCATCGCTGGTATCGTTGTTTGTTTGGTTTTTAGAAAAGACAAACACCTTCGGAGGTTGGAAGAGTAAATTGGCATTCAGATAGTTATGAGTGAGGATAGTTTTGAAAAAGAAAATGATATATGAACGAAGGAGGTCTGGTAAACTTAATGGAACAGCAATTGGAGCTAATAGCAAAGTCATATGATAAAGCAATTGAGTTTGGTAAGCAGGGAATTGACTTGTACAAGGATTTACCAGAATATATCACCAATGACCCTGACTTTTCAAAATGGAGTAATGAAGAAGGGGGTAGTAGTTGCAATCATATCAAGGAGTATTTGGCGCCCCAGGCGAATATGAAGTTGATTGATCTAGGGTGTAGCCTGAATCTGATGTTTCGGGGGTATGATACATGGCCGTCTACCTATTATGGAATTGATATTAGTAGCAAAACGATTGAGTTATTGCATCATTTTGTGGCAGAGAAGCAATTACCGATAGGCTCCTTAGTTTGTGGGAGTATACATGAAACTCCATATGAAGAGAGCTATTTTGACATTGCGGCATGTATCGGCATCTTAGAGTATTATGAGAAGGATTTTGTCAGAGCAGCGATTAAAGAAATGCATCGTATCATAAAACCGGGCGGCAAATTAGTTCTAGATATTCCAAATATCGGTGACCCAACCTGTCGGATTATGATGTTAATTGAGGAGCATTTGGAGAGACCTGACCGATTTGATATGTTGTATCCGGAGTTTGAGGAAATGATAAAAGACTACTTTGGAATCGAAAAGGTCATTGAAGGAGCGATGATGCAATATTTCTTGATATGTAAGAAATGATACGGAGGAGCTTATGAGAAAACGAGAGGAAATCATAAAACAGTATTTTGCTACATGGCTAACTAAGGATGTTACTCCGTTACACGAAATTATGTCAGAAAATATTATTTATTGTGAGTGTTATGGACCTGAATATCATGGTTTACAGCAGGTCATTCGTTGGTTTGTTGACTGGAATCAGTGTGGAGTGGTCCTACAATGGGAGATCAAACAGTTTATCCATCAAGATAGTGTCACTGTGGTTGAATGGTATTTTGAATGCGATTACGAAGGCAATATTGATGGATTTGATGGAGTGTCTCTTGTTACGTTTGATGACAGTAATAAAATGTGTAGTATCAAGGAATTTCAATCAAAAGCGGAGCATTATTTTCCGTATGGTGAATAGCTAGTAATAAGAGCCTGTAAATACCGGTCAGACTGAAAAAGTCAGCTAGGTATTTTACAGGCTCTAAAAAAAGTATAGTTTCCAACCCAGGAGTAGGAGGGAATTCAATGAAGGAGTTATCAAGAGAAGAGATTATAGCTGGACTATATCAACTTGGAGTTAAAAATGGAATGGATATTGCAGTACATAGCTCATTAAGCAGCCTTGGATATGTAACGGGAGGTGCAGTCACTGTAATAGAAGCCTTAAAAGAAGTTGTAGGCATGGAGGGAAGTATCTTTATGCCAGCCTTACGGTTAAGTCCTGAATTACCACTAGATGAGATTGATAGAAAAAATGGTCTACTTCGAAAAATTAGAATCTTATCAGAGGATGAGCCAAGAAGTGCAATGGGACTCATAGCAGATACTTTTCGATTAATGCCAGATACAATAGTTGGAGAAGGTGTTTTTGCAGCTTCAGCGTGGGGAAAGCAAGCGAAGGAAGTAACGAATATGTTTCAGTATTTAATAGAGCATGGTGGGAAAGCGGTGATGATTGGCGTTGATATATACAGGCTGACTGCCATGCATCATGTCGAAGAATACCTACCTGCAGAGATATCCGAGATAATCAAGTCACCAAGATTGAAGGATTTATATGACCCTGATCAGTGGTTTGTGGAAGATGGCGAAGCACCTGTCCCGGGATGGTATACGATCCAAGAGATGGCTTATGAAAAAGGATATATAAAGGATGGAATGATTGGGAATGCCAAGTGTATGCTTATGGATATTCCCAATGTAGTTGGTTTATACAAAGAGGAGTTAATAAATAATCCATATAAGCTTTATGGAGTAACGCCGTATGTAGATTTGCATATTCACTCTTTCTATTCGGATGGTACGATGTCACCAGAAGAAATACTGAAAGAGGCAATTGATAAAAATGTGGGAGTAATAGCAATCACTGACCATGATGTGCTTGAAGGCTCAAGACAGCTAATGGAGCTTTGTAAAAATTCATCTGTTCATTGTATCCCAGGAGTGGAACTCGATGCCATACAAGACGGGATAAACTATCATATACTTGGCTATGGAGTTGATTTAAATGATAAGCTATTTGTTGAAAGAGTAGCCAATAACAAGCAGCTACTACTTGAGGTAAATGTGAAGCTAATTGAAAAAATGGAAGCAGATTATGACAATATATCACTAGAGGATTATCACGCATTCGAGTATAACGAAACGTTAGGTGGTTGGAAATCCTTACATTATTTTGTCCATAAAGGATTATCTAAACAGTTGCTAGATGGGTTTTATTATTATGATAAATATAATCACACGCATGCTAGTGTTCCCTTTCCAGATATTAAAACACTTTGCGATTGGATTCATGAAGCCAAAGGAAAAGCAGTCTTAGCTCATCCAGGAAAAGTAATTAACACAGCAGACTTGGAAGTCTTTCAAAATACCCTGCTACAATTAGTTGAGTCAGGAATTGATGGAATCGAGTGCTATTATCCTGCTCATTCAGAGGAAGTAACTTCAATCTGCCTAAACATCTGTAAGCAAAAGGGTCTCATGATTACAAGTGGCTCGGACTGTCATGGAACATTTCAAAAAACGAGTATCGGGCAGACACAGACGAGAATAGAAGAGGTTAATCTGGGATAGATACAGTGAAGTATTTGCCATAACTTGGATGCTTTGTG
The DNA here is from genome assembly GCA_023434365.1 of Bacillota bacterium. Taxonomy (GTDB): domain Bacteria; phylum Bacillota; class Clostridia; order Lachnospirales; family Lachnospiraceae; genus KM106-2. The sequence continues at coordinate 28,886 of JAEYSV010000052.1, forward strand.
TTATAATTAGAATTAAGTGAAGAACTAAGAGGATGAAAAGATAGTGAAGAACGAAGAGGATGAAAAGATAGTGAAGAACTAAGAGTGAAGAGTGAAGAGTGCCAAAAAGATAATGAAGAACGAAGAGTGAAGAGCCTTTAAGAGCAGTGAAGAACTAAGAGCCTTATAAAAGCAGTGAAGAACGAAGAGTGAAGAGCCTTTAAGAGCAGTGAAGAACTAAGAGTGAAGAGTGAAGAGTGCCAAAAAGATAATGAAGAACTAAGAGCCTTAAACGATAGTGAGCAGCGCAAAGTTTTTCGGCTAATGAGCAGAGACATATAAATAGATACCATGGAGGAGCTTTATGAAACTAAAAAAGAGTAAATATAATATTTTTGTTGAAGCAGTATGCTTAGTTTTATTAGTAGGAATTGTTCTATATTTGTTTGTAAACTGGAATACGATATCCGATCAGATTCCGGGTCATTATAATGCGGCAGGCGAGATTGATAGAGTTGGAGACAAAGTAGAACTAGTGATGCTTCCTATTGTTAGCTGGCTGATGTATATTGGCTTTACAATCATTGAACATTTTCCACAGATATGGAACACTGGGGTTACCGTGACTGAGGAAAATAGAGAACGTGTTTACCGAATAGCAAAAAACATGTTGAGTACATTTAAGTTATTACTGGTAGTCGATTTTGTGTATTTAGCATTCAATTCTTCCAAGGCAACACCATTACCAGTATGGTTTCTTCCTGTATTTTTAGGTGCGATATTTGGTTCGCTTATATTCTTTATCGTCAAATTAGTGAAAGCGAGGTAGAGATGAATAGATTGGGGAATCAGAAATATCAGCAGTATACGAAAAATGATGGCATCCTTGCTTTGCTACTTTTCGGGGTTTTTATCATACTATATTCCATACTGGCGATACTAGAAATTAATATAAAAGTAATAAAAGACAATATTGTAATAGTTGGATGTATATTGAATGGACTGCTGATTCTAGGCACAATGTTGTTCATTAAAATTAGAAAGCAAGGTCTAGATAGCATAGGACTATACAATGGGAATTGGAAGAAAAGTTGTTTGCTTGGTATGATACTTGGACTGGTTTTGTTTTTTAACAATTGCGGAATTTATTTGCTGCAGGGTAAAAAAATGATTGAAATACATAAAGTATTTGTTTATGTGATTTACTTTTTTCTAGTGTCATTAAGTGAAGAAATGGCATTTAGAGGATATATGAATACCAGAATATCTGGAATCATAAAAAAACAATGGGTTGCAACAATTGTCGTAGGCTTATTATTTACCATTATGCATTTTCCTTATCGAATGATCGCATATGGAATGTCATTTAGCGAATTAACAATAGATAATATGTTTTGGTTAATTGACTTGTTTATTACGCACATTGTGCTGAGTTTTATATATTTGAAAACGAAGTCCTTATACGGAGCAGTCATTCCACACTGGATATCCAATCTGGCTAACACTATAGTAATAAAATAGTAATTACTTAGGTAATAGGATAGGGAGTGAGAAGTAGATGAGTTTAGTAGTTATTAAAACGGAAAGACTTAATATCGTTTCACGTAGTATTGCTGAACTTAGTAGCTTACTTGAACAAGAAACAGATCCGGAAATGAAACATGCCTACAGTGAGATGATAGAAACAATGCGAAAACTCCCTGGGAAAGAAGAGTGGGGATGTGACTGGGCAATCAATCTGATTTCAGGAGTTACGATTGGTGGGGTTTGCTTTAAAGGTGCTCCAGATGCAGAAGGAATTGTAGAGATTGGCTATGGCATAGACGAAGCGTATCAACAAAAAGGATACGCAACCGAAGCAGTAAGTGGCATCGTAAAATGGGCGTTTGAACATAATGATGTGAAGTGCGTTGTCGCACAGACTGATATACATAATGAGATATCACAGAAGGTGTTGGTACAAAACGGATTTATTCAGGACGGATATGGAGTAGAAGGGCCGCTTTTCACCAGAAAAAAACATGAAAAGGAAGAGTAAAATGAAGTATTTGATTATCAATGGAAGTCCTCATAAGGGGAATACGTGGAAACTCGCCGAGATGGTAAAGACGAATCTGCTTAATCAGGACATAAATACGGAATTTAACGAAATACATATGGCCCAATTACAACTGCCTTTTTGTGTAGGTTGCAGTAATTGTTTTAGACTGGGTGGAGAAACATGCCCACATGATGACAAGATGTCTGTTGTGATAAAGGTCGGCAATGTTTCAGAAGGAGGTTGCGTCGAAGCAATTACACAGTCCATCGATTCTGCAACTTATCCCATATAATATTTTTAGAGGCATGTCGTTAGCCTATACGAAAGGAAGTCAATACGAAACAGAGGATGGAAGACATTGGACAACGGAGGAACGAAAGAAAAAGGTGTATGACCCATCCGTCCGAGTATCATTTTACAAAAAGCCATTCGGACAATTGTTTTATATGATTGGTAAAAGGGCAGGTAAAATGAAACGAATGGAAGTATCCTATAAAAATAATGAGGGAATGTAATGACAGTATACAGGACAGATTAGAAAGAATAGGTGGCTTCTAGGTTCCTTGTTCCTGATTCTTTTAGCAACACGAGTGTGGTTTTGGAATCATGATATGGGTAGCGGAATAATATGGGATATTGAATATGTAATCTATTCATGGGTAGGAATTTTGTTTTTGTTAGGGTTTACAAAACGCTTTTGGAATAAAACGAATAAGGTGTGTAAGTATTTTTCCAAAGCGTCTTTTTCATTGTATTATTTACATCAATCAATCTTGATTGCTGTGGCGTATTTTGTGGTAAGGAGAGTGGATTCGACTTGGGTTCAATTTCTGCTTATTAAGACAGTAAGCTTTGGTTTTAGTTTGGGATGTTATGAATTTATAGAAGATTTAAAAGTGAGGGATTCAATGCAAGAAATTAGTGTATACCATGTTGTGACTGAAAAGCCGATGTATCTAGGGCAGCATATTATATTTGATGGGACTCATCATAATGGCGTCTATCACCGGGTTATGACATACAAAAAAATGATGATGGACGGAGAAAATGTTACGGATGAATTGGCGGATCTAATCAAAACAGATATCAATAAATGGGGAAAGGTTGCCCGTCGAGAACTTGCCTTAGAAAAGGTACGAGAAGGGGAGTTTCCGCAATATCCATCAAGAATGTCTTGTTTATATACCTCTCAGACGTTAGAAGAGGCAAGGGACTGGGCGAAGTTCTTTAAGGAAATAGGCCGTGAAGTGTATTCCATCGTTAAGCTTCGTGTAAATGGTCGAGCATTTACCGGGGATGCGTGCAATTGTTTTGATGGGAGCGAAGATGAGACAGATAATATCGAAAAAGCAAGACATTACTGGAAACTGGACCTTCAAAATGAGAAGCCCGTATTTGAGACCATTGTAGATGGTGACATCGTGGTAGAAGAAATGATTGAGGATTATATGGAGGATCTGTGAGGGGGAAACAATATTGAGTTTTGGGCAAATAAATCAATCCTTAAACAGAAGAGAGAAAGCAATAAATAATAGTATTACAGATAAAGTTAGAGTTATGATTAATGGCCACTTAATGGGGTTAATTATTAAAGGTCAGAATACATCCAATCCTATCTTGCTGTTTGTACATGGTGGGCCAGGTATGCCTGAGTATTTTCTTTCACAGAAGTATGGCACAGGATTGGAAGAACACTTTGTTGTGGTCTACTGGGACCAAAGGGGTTGCGGATTATCTTATCATAGTAAGATAGATAAAGGTACCATGACAGTGGACCAGTATGTCGAGGATACCATTGATTTGACAAACTACTTGATTAAGCGCTTTAGGCAGGACAAAATCTATCTTATGGCACATTCCTGGGGCACATACTTTAGTCTTCTTGTTATGAAAAAAGCTCCAAAGCTTTATAAAGCATACATTGCTGTTGCCCAAGTTACCAATCAGGATGAGTCTGAAAAAATAGCGTATCAATATATGTTAGATTATTATTCAAAAGTCAGAGATAAGAAAGCGATAGAACAACTTAAAAAGAAGCCCTATCCATCTAGAGGATACAATAAAATAAGAGATGCATATATGCACCGGGCAGGGATAGGTACCACCCATAAAATGAAGTCAGTCTTAAAAGGTATCTTCTTAGCTTCATTACTTAATAAGGAATATACAATTCTTGAAAAAATTAATCTATGGCGTGGAAAACTATTTGTCAATAAGAATACACAACTCAATATGAAGCATGACTTAAGAGAGATCGTAACCTCGTTAGAAGTTTCAACCTACTTTTTCTCTGGTATATATGACTATACTGTAAATTATCAATTAACAGGTAATTATTTGGCTGAGTTAATTGCACCACTTAAGGGGTTTTACCTATTTGAAAGCTCAGCACATAGTCCTATATTTGAAGAGCCGGATAAAGTGGTACACATTATGATAAATGATGTATTACATAATAAGAATATACTTGCTTCTATGATATAGATAAATAAGGTTACAATATCTAAAATAAGTGTATTCTGTGTTATTGCGTTATGATTCGTGAATTCTGGAATATAGTCTGTAGGAGGTGTTAATCCATGGAGAAAAGGGAATTAGGGAATTGTCAAATTAGAGAAGTAAAAATAGAGGATGCATCTGCAATCTGGCAGTTAAATAGTGAAGAGATGGGATATGAATATTCTTTAGCAGACACAATCGACAATCTGTCATATTTAATCAATAGCGAAAATGATAAAATATTCGTTGCGCTAGAGGATGAGAAGGTAGTTGGTTATGCTCATGCTAACACTCATTATTTAATTTACGCACCACATATGAAAAATATTATGGGCATTGCTGTTGCAAGTAAATATAAACGGCAAGGGATAGGATCGGCATTATTATTAGCTATAGAATCCTGGGCCAAAGAATCTGGCGCAAAAGGTATTCGTCTCTCTTCTGGAGCAACCCGTACTGAGGCACATGAATTTTACCGTCATATGGGATATGGGAATGAGAAGAAGCAGATTAATTTTAAGCGATTATGGAGATAAAGGAGTCGGCATGGAGAACATAACCTACCGTAAACTACATTCTGAAGAATGTGCGCGAATCAGAGAAATAGACGCTTCTCAGTATATTCATCGCGCCTATAGAGAAGTAAATGGAACAAGACAATTAGTGGAGATTAATTATCAGGATCCAGATTATCCAAATGGATTTGAGAATCATCTAGCGGCATTACAGGAAACAATCCAATCTGGTGGAATTGCTCTTGGGGCATTTTGCATGGACCGCTTAGTAGGCTTTGTTAGCGTGAATAGCAATATATTTGGGCAAAAGCATAAATATATCCTATTAGATCAATTATTTATCTCAAAGGAGTATCGCGGCAAAGGAGTAGGTAAAAAATTGTTCCTATTGTCAGCAAAGGAAGCGAAGAACCTAGGTGCCGAGAAATTCTATATCTGTGCAGGCTCTGCAGAGGAAACCATAGCATTCTATATCGCGCTTGGATGTGAAGTAGCAAAGGAAATTAATCAAGAGCTATACCAACAGGACACTCGGGATTATCAATTGGAGTATGAGTTTAATAAGTTAGTTGACTGGGTTTCGTAAATCATATAGCGGGGAGAATGACCAATGAGCTTTACACACTGTATAGAACAGCAGGAATATATTTTGATGGAAGGCGCTTTGGGGGAACGGTTGAAGCGTGAATATCAATTAGCATTGGATGAGAGTGTTGTGATGGCAAGGCTAATTTATGAAACGAATGGTGCGAAAGCTTTACACGATCTGTGGACAGAATATATGCAGATTGCCGAAAAATACAAGCTTCCATTCTTAGCAACGACACCGACAAGACGGGCCAATCAAGAACGGGTAATGAAAGCAGGATATGATTCCTCTATTATCCGAGATAATGTAGAATTTCTTCGTAGTATTCAAAAGCAACACAAAGGACTGATGTATGTTGGAGGTCTTCTTGGATGCAAAGGAGATGCCTATACAGGAGAGGGAGCATTATCTGAAAATGAGGCAAAAGAATTTCACAAGTGGCAGGTTGATTTGTTCCAAGAAGCAGGAGTTGATTTCATATATGCAGCTATCATGCCTACTCTGCCAGAGGCGGCTGGAATGGCGCAAGCAATGTCGGACACAGGCTTACCTTATATTATTAGTTTTACGATTCAAAGGGATGGTAAGCTGATAGACCAAACAACGATATCAGATGCAATTTATTATATTGATAATACGGTAGAGAGAAAGCCAGCCTGTTACATGACAAACTGTGTACATCCAAACATCGTTTACGAGGCATTATCACAACCATTTAATCAAACTAATCATGTGCGTAATCGTTTTTTGGGAATTCAGGCGAATACCTCACCGTTGTCTTATGCAGAAATCGATGGCTCTGTGGATTTGAAGTGCCAGGAACCGGAAGTCTTTGCAGATGATATGATGCGGCTTCGTAACATAAGCAAGATTAAGATTTATGGTGGCTGTTGTGGAACGGGTCAAAGGCACATGGAACAAGTGGCAATGAGATTAAGTATGAGAGATTATGAATAGAAGCGAGAGAATAAACAAGAAAAGGAAGAACATTATGAAAATTATAGATTTAACACACGTAATTGCTGAGAATATGCCGGTCTATCCAGGAACGGAAGGACCAAAGTTAGCGCCATTATATACCCATGAGATGTATGGGTTTAAAGAAACCTTGCTTACAATGTTTTCACATACGGGTACCCATATGGATGCGCCAGCACACTTATTTGCTGATGGAATCACGCTTGATCAGTTGCCGATTACGCAGTTTGTTGGGAAGGCGCTGAGAATAGATTGTTCTGACTTGCCTATAGGGAAACGCATGACGATGGATTACATTAATCAAGATAGAGAGAAAGCAGATAAAGCTGACTATATCATTTTCTATACCGGATGGGATCGATACTGGGGAGTGGAACAATACTTTAGTGATTATCCATGCGTTGATAGTGAAGTGGTAGAGTATCTTGTGAATTCTCATAAAAAAGGCGTAGGGCTGGATACAATAAGTCTTGATCCAACCACAGACTCTAATCTGAGTCTTCATAAGAAACTACTTAAGAGTAATGACATTGTAATTATAGAAAATCTGATGAATCTACATCTGCTTTCAGAGGAGCTCTTTACCTTATGCGCACTTCCAATGAAGCAAGTGGATGCAGATGGTTCACCGATTCGGGCAATTGCAATTATGGAGTAAGTTAGTTCAATCCGATGGATTGATGATAATGAAATAGATAGTGTAAAGTAGCGTATGAAAACTTTGGAGTCTGAGAACCAGGCTATTTAGAACCTTGAGAAGTGAATATATCTCGAATAAATATAAGAAGTGGCGGCTTCCACCAACCTTGAGTGCATGCAAA
>JAEYSV010000060.1 GCA_023434365.1 Bacillota bacterium
TGCCACTACGAACTTCATCCAAGCGAGAGCGTGTTGCGAATGAACTATGCCTTGCATCACGATTCACAAACAGAATTGTGCAAATTGACGAACTATAATTTTAATAAGGGCTTTTGACGCCCTAATCGATATAGGAAATTACAAATAAGTCAAGCGGACACTCACCCTCGTCTATAACATAACGTACATAATAACATTAATATTTATAATAAGTAGTTTAGGCTAAAGAATATTGCGATTGCATAGTAGTTTATGTATAATGCAAGTGTAATCAAAAACTAAATTATGGTAGTTTTATTGAAAGAAAATTACCTGAAAAGGAGATTATTTATGAAAAAGAGATTCATTGGTATTGTAGTTACTTTAGTTATGGTTATGAGTCTTCTTGCATCCTGCGGCAACAAAGGTGAGGATGTTTCTACTTCTAGCAAGGATCCAGCTACAGCTGGCAAATTCTCTGCGGTAGCAAAAGAAGATATAAAAGTAGGGGTAGTACATATTACAGACCCAGCAGAGGGTTCCGGATATACGTACACACATGATAAGGGTATCGTTGGGATGCAAAAGAATCTTGGACTAAATGATAATCAGATTCTTCGTAAGAATAATACGAAGGATGATCAGCCCGCAGCGATTGAAGCTGCAATATTAGAATTAATCGAAGATGGATGTAACATTATTTTTGCAACTAGCTGGGGCTATATGGATACCTGTGAAAAAGTAGCAAAAGATTATCCAGAGGTTATCATTTCCCATGGTACCGGTTATAAGAGTAATGGTTCTAACTTTAATAACTATTTTGGACGTATTTATCAGGCAAGATACTTAACTGGTATCGCTGCTGGTTTAAAAACAAAATCAAATAAAGTTGGTTATGTAGCAGCATGGGGCAAAGATAACTCTGAGGTAACCGGAGGACTCAATGCTTTTGCAATGGGTGTTGCAAGTGTTAATCCAGATGCTAAAGTTTATGTAAAAGTGACAGGTAGCTGGTATGATCCAGAAGGGGAATCCGCTGCAGGCCAAGCGTTAGTAGCAGAAGGTTGTGATGTGATCGCTCAGCACTGTGATACTCCAAACCCAATGTTAGCTGCTGAAGAAAAAGGTGTATTTGGCGTTGGATATAACTCTGATATGTCAAAAGATGCTCCTAAAGCGGTATTAACTTCTGCAGTTTGGGATTGGTCCGCTTACTATACATGGGCAGTAGAACAAGTAATCAATGGAACATGGACCGGAGAAAACTATTTTGGTGGATTAAAAGAAGGGTTAGTTGGTATTGCACCACTTTCTAATCTTTGTGAAGCAGAAACTCAGGCAAAGATTGATGAAGCAAAAGCTAAGATGGAATCAGGTGAATGGGATGTATTCACTGGTGTCATTGAATGTAATGATGGTACTAAGGTTGGAGAAGAAGGCAAATCGTTAGATGACGCAACAATTACTGGTGGTATCAACTGGTATTTCAAAAATGTTGTTGAATAATAATTAGTAGCTGATTAGCGCATTACAGGCGTTGCGACTTATAGAGTATGAGCCGCTTCGCCTTTTCTTCAATTATATGTAATTTGAAGAGATGACTTGAAGATAGGAGGATGTTATGACACAGGAGCAAAGTACGTCAGGCAATAGCGGATACGCCATCGAATTAAGAAATATCACAAAGAATTTTCAATCAGTAGTTGCCAACGATCATATTAATCTATCAGTAAAATATGGTGAGATTCTTGCATTGCTTGGAGAAAATGGTTCAGGTAAAACGACTTTAGTGAACATGCTATCGGGCATTTATTATCCAGATGAAGGGGAAATCTTTATTGATGGCAAACTTGCGAATATTAATACACCAACAGATTCAAAGAGGTATGGTATTGGTATGATTCATCAGCATTTTAAGCTGGTAGAGGTTTATAGTGCGATGGATAACATTGTACTGGGTAGTGACGGAAAGCATGAAAGTAGAAAAGTACTTCGTGAAAAGATTCGTGCCTTGTGTGATCGCTATGGTCTAGAAGTAGACCCGGATAAAAAAATATACAATATGTCTGTTAGTGAAAAACAGACAGTTGAAATCTTAAAAGTTTTATATCAGGGTGCCCGAATTTTAATACTTGATGAGCCTACTGCCGTATTAACACCTCAGGAAACAGAAAAGCTATTTACCATTTTATATAATATGAGAAAACAGGGAAGTTCGGTTATCATTATCACACATAAGCTAAATGAAGTAATGGCAGTTAGTGACCGAGTTACAATCTTACGTAAGGGTAAGAGTATTGATACTGTGTTAACAGCACAGACGAACGAAAATCAGCTCACAGAGTTGATGGTAGGTCGCCCTGTGAGTTTATCGATTAACCGGCCAATAATTGAGGATGCCAAAGAAGTGTTGTTTGTCAATCATCTGACGGTACAAAAAGAGGATGGTTCCATTGGGCTAGATGACATTACATTTGCATTAAAAAGTGGAGAGATACTCGGTGTAGCCGGAGTTGCTGGAAGTGGTCAAAAAGAGCTATGTGAAGCAGTAGCTGGGTTGCTGCCTGTGCAGACTGGAGAGATCATTTACAATGACGAAAATCTTGTAGGAAAGGCACCAAATGAAATAATTAACCTTGGTATCAGTATGAGTTTTGTTCCGGAAGATCGTTTGGGAATGGGACTGGTAGCTTCGATGGGTATGGTAGAAAACATGTTGTTAAAAACATACCAGAAGAAAAAAGGTCCATTTATCGACCGTAAGCCGGCCAAAGAACAAGCTGAGAAATTAGTAAAACGATTAGAAATTGTGACACCAGGGGTCGAAACACCGGTGCGTTTATTGTCTGGTGGGAATGTTCAAAAGGTGCTCTTAGGACGTGAGATTGAAGCCAATCCACATGTTTTGATTACTGCTTATCCAGTACGTGGACTTGATATTAATTCCTCCTATATTATTTATGATCTATTAAATCAGCAAAAGAAAAAGGGTGTTGCCGTGTTGTATATCGGTGAGGATTTGGATGTGTTACTTGAATTAGCGGACCGGATATTGGTTCTTTGCCATGGCCAGATTACTGGCATCGTAGATGCTGCATCAACTACGAAAGAAAAAATTGGCTTAATGATGAGCGGAGTCGTACAGAAAGGAGAAGGAATAGATGAGTAGTGAAGTAAATACAGCAAGTAGAGAACCTATGTTTCGTACTGTAAAGCATGACAGTTTAACTAAAAAGCAGGCATTTCTTCTTCGTATCGGTGCGTTATTGGTAGCATTAATGGCAGGTGGAGTGTTTATCCTCTTAATTGGTTATTCTCCTTTAGAAGTGTATCGTACGATTATCACTGGTTCTTTTCGAAGTGCGATGGCAATTCAGGCAGTCATTAAGATTATGGTACCATTGGTAATCTGTGCGTTAAGTGTTACCTTGGCATTTAAGATGAAATTCTGGAATATCGGGGCAGAGGGGCAAATGATTATGGGTGCTGTCTTTGCCAGTTATTTTGCCCTATATCATAGTTACCTTAATCACTTTGTATTACTGTTTGTTATGTTGGCTGCAGGAATGCTGGGTGGTGGCTTGTGGGGACTAATTCCAGCGTTTTTTAAGACGAAATTTGGAACTAATGAAACCTTACTAACTTTAATGCTTAATTATATTGCGCTAAATATCATTGTTTTCCTCAGAGAAGGCATCTGGCGTGATCCAGAATCAGCAGGATACGCTAAAATCGCTAATTTTGCGGATAACGCAGTGTTAGATAAAGTGTTTGGTGTACACATAGGGTGGATTATCGCTTTAGTATTGGTTGCATTGGTCTTTGTTTATATAAGATTTCACAAGCACGGATATGAAATAAGCGTCGTAGGAGACAGCAAAGCAACTGCAAACTATGCTGGTATGAGTGTTAAAAAAATTGTTCTGCGTACCATGTTTATCAGCGGTGGAATTGCCGGGATTGGAGGAATGATAGAAGCCTGTGGCAGTGCTAGAACATTATCAACCGGTGTAGCCGGAGGGGTTGGATTTACTGCGATTATAGTAGCTTGGTTAGCAAGGCTCAATCCAATTGCTATATTAATTGTAACCTTCCTGTTTGCCATTTTGGAAAAGGGTAGTAGTGTAGTCGAAACATCTCTTGGATTATCAAGTGCAAGTGCTGATGTATTACAGGGTATCATATTATTCTTTGTACTTGGGTGTGAATTCTTTGTTCAATATAAATTTATTAAGCGTAAAAAAGGAGGCAAAAACTAATGTTACTTGATTTTATTGTAGCTTCAATTAGTGCGGGAACTCCTTTGTTATTTGGAACCCTTGGTGAAATTGTATCTGAAAAAGTAGGGCATCTAAATCTTGGTGTTGAGGGAATGATGTCTATTGGTGCCTGTGCCGGATTTATGGTAGGAATGACGACGGATAACTTCCTGATTGCCTTGCTTGCTGCATTCCTTGCAGGTATGTTTGCTGCTTTAATCTATGCCGTACTAACCATTACCTTTATGGCAGATCAGAATGTTTGCGGTTTGACCTTAACCGTTTTTGGAATTGGACTTGCAAACTTCATCGGTTATTATATGGTTGGAAATAGTGAAAATGGTACGTTAAAACTTCCTGCTAATATTACAGCGCAGATGCGAGAGGTTCATATCCCGGTGCTTAGTGATCTTCCAGTCGTTGGGAAATTATTATTTTCCTATAATTCCTTTGTATATATTGGGATTGTAACTGCAGTTATACTTGCTTGGTACTTACATAAAACAAAAACTGGTTTAAGTGTAAGGGCAATTGGAGAAAATCCGGCAGCAGCAGACGCATCAGGTATTAAAGTTAGAAAACTAAAATATTTGAATGTGTTACTTGGTGGTGGAATCTGTGGAGTTGGTGGAGCCTATACCATCATGATTATTAATAAAGGGGTATGGATTAGTGACTGTGTGGGAGGGCTTGGATGGATAAGTGTTGCACTTGTTATCTTTGCATCCTGGAATCCAATGCAGGCTATCTTTGGTGCCTTTGTCTTTGGTATGATGAGACAGCTAAAATATTATGTTCCTGCCTCCATAGGTATATCAACTGCAATTTATGATATGTTACCATTTATTATAACTGCAGTAGTTTTAATAGTGACAAGTATTCGTAAGTCAAAGGAAAAATCACAGCCGGCTGCTTGTGGTATTAATTATTACCGAGAAGAGCGATAGAAAATTTGTATAGTAAGATGAATGAATGTATATCTTATCCAGAAAATGTGGAAAATAGCATTGATGAGTTAATAACTTTCAATAGAAATTCGAGAATTGGAGTAGAGACCAATGTTAGATAGGAATGATAGCGTTTTGCATTCAATCAATCAAAAAAGAATCAAGTTTTTTGCTGTACTTTGTATATTTGTTTCTATTAGTATGTTTTTTAATGGATGTAATCAAACAGGTCCCCTGGATGAAATACCACAATCAACTATTTTAGTGCCGTCTGAGGAAGAACTCCCAGTTAACTCGCCAGAAGCTCCACTACAAGAGGAAATTCTGACAACTCCAGTTCCTGAGATAACGGAATCTGACGGAGTGCAAAATGCTGGTCCGGTATTACCTGCTGAAGGGACTATGAATACTAGTATTCCGGCTGCTACTGAGATTCCAATTATTACTGAGTTACCTAAGGTTGTTTATAGTGAAACTGATATGAAGGTTGACATAAACATAGATAATCCAACATTTTCACCAAATGATATTAACGCAGCGAATACAGTTGCACCATCAGAACTATCTGGTGAATTTAGTGAGTTTAATACGACAGATTTAAATGGGAATCTTGTAACGCAGGAAATCCTATCCGAGAAAATGATTACGGTTATTAATATATGGGGAACCTATTGTGGTCCGTGTGTTTCAGAAATGCCGTATCTAGGCGAGATTGCAAAGGAATATGAAGAGAAGGATGTTCAGGTAATTGGTATCGTTGTTGATGTATTTGACGATGAGAGCCTAGCTAATGCAAAAGCGATTATCGAAGAAACCGGTGCAAACTACCTGCACATACTTCCTTCTACGCAACTAAATAAAATCTATCTTAATGGGGTTGCCAGCATCCCAGAAACGCTGTTTCTAGATCGTAGTGGCAATATTTTGGCTAGTTTGGTTGGGTCGAGAGAAAAGCAAGATTTTAAAGAAGTAATCGATATGTATCTAAAGCAGGTAGATTAAATTCAAGTGCGCCGAGGCGTTTGTAGGTCAATCTCGTGCAAGGCAATAAGGTAGGAAGGAGCAAAGAAATGTTTCCTCTCCTACCTTTATTATTATCAGAATGGACAACAAATTCACAAGTCTACCACATGGACAGTCATATAAAAATAGATTAAGGTAGTAGTAATTGGTAATATCACTAGGAAAGAGGAAAGGATGATTCAATGAGCAAATTATGGGTAGGAACTTATACGGATCAAAGTAGTGAAGGTATTTATTATGTAGAAGTTAATAAGGAACAGACTGATTATGAAGTAGAGTTAAAAGCAAAAGTACTTTCACCGGTTTATTTTTGTTATGCTCACAAAAAACCAGTACTATATGCGGTATCGGAACCAACAGATGGAATAACAAGAGGAAAGGTGAATGCATATCTGGTGGATGGGACTAATCTTAAGTTATTGAATGAAGTTCAAGCACCTTCTGATGGATTGGTGCATGTAGCTTGTGACAGTGATGACCGTTTCTTATTTACGGTAAGTTATCGTGATGGTACGGTGCAAAGTTATCGTTTAAAAGAGGACGGTAGTGTTGGTGAGTTGGCCTGCCAAATCATACATAACGGAAGTGGTCCTAATACCAATCGTCAAGATTGTGCGCATGCTCATGGGATGTTTCTGACCCCGAATGAAACAATCGGCTATGTATGTGATCTTGGTATGGATAAAGTCGTAGCATATCAGATAGATTATAATACAGGGCAGCTTATCGAGGATTGTCAAAAAAGCATTCAGTTAACACCTGGTTCTGGGCCAAGACATCTAGAGTTTTCAAAGTGCGGTAAGTATATATTGGTTCTTTGTGAACTTAGTTCAAGTGTCGCAGTTTATGATGTTGCAAGTTCTAAATTGATAAATCAATATAGTACGATAAAAAATACAGATTGTGAGTCCATTGCCGCTGCTATTCGAATGACGCAGGACGGAAAATATCTATATATCAGTAACAGAGGAGAAGATAGTATTGCGGTATTTCGTATCAAAGAAGCTGAACTTATGTTAATTCAACATATAGACGTAATGGGAAAACACCCAAGAGATTTTATTCTATCAAAAGACGAATCAATGTTATATGCTGCCTGTCAGGATACTAATAATGTAACAATATTTGCTAGAAACAAAGAAGATGGTCAACTTACTTTCGTTAAAGAGATTATTGGAATTAATCGGGCAGTGACACTAATAGAAATTGAATAAATATATGTTGGGGCTCACCTTCAATTTTTTGTGTGAAGGTGAGCAAAAATTAAGTAAAAACCTAATAATCAAGGGCTAGAGTAAAGTTTTATATGGACTATTTGAGTTTCTATGTTATAATAACATGCATGAGTGTAAAATTAATTAGTTAAGGTGATAATAAGGAGTGTGTGAAATAAATTATAGAGAAGGATTTGATGAAATGAACATGATAGAACGTTATATTAATCAGCTACTTGAGGAAAGTACACCGCAAAGACCAGCATGGAATATTGAGAAGAAAAATGAAGAAGCGTCATGGAATTATGTTGATGGTTGTATGATTAAAGCGGTACTTGAACTATATGGAGCGACGAAAGAAGAACGTTATCTTAACTTTGCAGACAGTTTTATAGACTATTATGTCAATGAAGATGGATCAATTAAATCATATGATCCAGAAGAGTATAATGTGGATAATATCAATATGGGTAAAACCTTATTTGAACTTTATCGTATCACTAAGAAAGAAAAGTATCGTAAAGCAATGGATACCATTTATACTCAGATCAAAGGCCAGCCTCGTACTGAATCAGGCAATTTCTGGCACAAAAAAATATATCCGAACCAGGTTTGGTTAGACGGACTCTATATGGCACAACCTTTTTATATGCAATATGAGGTTGAATTCAATGAGCAGAAGAACTGCTCTGATATTTTTGCACAGTTTGCAAACGTTTACAGTAAATTACGTGATAAAAAAACTGGGCTATATTATCATGCTATGGATGAATCAAAGGAAATGTTCTGGTGTGATAAAGAGACTGGATTATCCGAGAATTTCTGGTTAAGAGCGATTGGCTGGTATGCAATGGCACTGGTTGATACGATGGATTCTATGTCTGAGAACATGGCTGAAGAGAAAGAATTATTTAAAAAGTATTTCCGTGAATTAATGGATGCAATGATTGCATTCCAGGATCCAAGCGGCATGTGGTACCAGGTGGTTGACCAAGGAGACAGAGAAGGAAATTATCTTGAAACAAGTGGTACGTCCATCTTTGCCTATGCAATTCTAAAAGGGGTTCGTTTGGGATACTTACCAAAAGAGTATTATGCTTATGGAGCAAAAGCGTTTGACGGAGTATGTGAACGTTATTTGTCTGAAAAAGATGGAAAGCTTCAATTAGACGGCATCTGTCTGGTAGGTGGACTTGGTGGTCCAAATATGAGAGATGGAAGCTTTGAATATTATATGAGTGAACCGATCGTATGTAATGATGCAAAAGGGGTTGGTCCATTCTTACTAGCTTACGTAGAAAGAGCAATCTTAAGTAAATAATAATATTGAAGGCACTGAAATACATACGTTTTCAGTGCCTTCAATATATTAATGATGTTTTGTTCCGTATAATTTGTAGAAAATTACTGCAGTTACAATTGCTCCACCAATCAGGTTTCCGATTGTGACAGGAACCAGGTTGTCAACTAAAAACGTTTTAATTGTTAGGCTGGATAGATCAGCGGCATCATAACCGTAATGTTCTGTCAGTTTACTTACATATTCGGGATTGCTTTTGGCAAGTAAACCTGCTGTTATATAATACATATTAGCGATGCTATGTTCAAAACCAGAGATGACAAAGGTCCAAATAGGAAAGAAGATAGCCAGACATTTACCAGTCACATCTTTAGCAGCACCTGCCATTAATACAGCGGTACAAACTAATACATTACATAAAATACCGCTAACTAAAGCGCTCACAAATGGAATGTGTACCTTTCCTAAGGCAACTTTAATGGTATAAGCGCCAAGGGCTCCATCAGAAACATCATATTGTCCAGTTAAAAATATTAAGAACGCGATAAGTCCTGCGCCAATAAAGTTACTAAAGTATACGATAAACAGGTTTTTTCCAAACTTAGGTAAGGTTACTTGTTTATGCATCACACTCATACTAATTAGGCAGTTACTCGTAAACAAATTGCCACCAAATAAAATAATCATCATTAACCCAACAGGGAAGATGGTACCAGCTATTGTTTTGGCAATACCATAATCGGAAATGTTATGTGTTGCTAAGGAACTTGCCTGGGCACCGAATGCTACAAAGGCTCCTGCGATAATGGATAATAATATTAATCGTTTTAGGGGATACCCAGCTTTGGTGTTACATCCCGCGATACTTTCTGCTACCAGCTCATCTGGCGTGTTAAAATATTTGCTCATTGTCTTCATCCTTCATTGCTTTTAAAGTTGTTCATATGTTAGTTACATTGTTGAATTGCATCAAATGTTAGTCGCATTGTTGTATTGTATCAAATTTTTTGTCGAAATCAAAAGGTAATTTGAGGTTAATGAAAAAATCGTGAATATACACAAAAAATGAGTGAAAATAATCAAAAAAGCAGATAGATTTTAACCTATTAACGTTGCTGCTTAATAGATTATGAGCATGTAGGGAAGCGGAATGCGATTATCCGCTTGACTTTTCTCGTATAAAAGACCTCAAGCTCTGAGAAGTTCTCAGAGCTTGAGGCAAAGATTATTTATATGAATTTGGGGGAGAGGCTAGGTATATCTTCGATTTATACGAAGAAGGAGATGATTAAAGCTACAAGGAAACCAGTTCCACCAACGATGGTTTCCATCATGGTCCAAGTCTTTAAAGTCGTCTTTTCGTCAATCTGTAATAACGATTTTACTAACCAGAAACCGGAGTCATTGAAGTGACTCATTACTGTAGCACCACCTGCGATAGCAGCAGTTACACAAGCTAAGTAAAGTGGTGATAATGAAGCAACTTCTGGCATTGCAGCTACGATACCAGCAGCCATCGTCATTGCTACCGTTGCACTACCAACTGAGATACGAACTAATGCTGCGATAATAAAGGCAACGATTACTAAAGGAAGAGCACTGGTAGCTACTAGGTTACCAATTACTTCACCAAGACCAGAGTCCTGAAGAATGTAACGAAGTACTCCACCACAAGCAGTTACTAATAAGATCATACCAGTTGGTTCTAATGATTTGGTCATTACTTTTTCGATTTCTTCTCTGGAATAACCATGTTTTAATCCAAGTACGACTGCTGCTACGATAGTTGCAATAGTTAATGCGATAAAAGGTTCTCCTAAAAAGGCAAGTACACTCTTCACTGCCACTAAAGTTTCTCCTGGGGTTTCCATACCATTCATATATGCACCAGTTACCGTATTTGCTAAAATTAATACCAATGGAATTAAGATGATGGAAACTACAGTAAAGAATTTAGGCAGTTTTGTGTCATCACATTCTGGCATATCTTCAAGGGTTCTAGGTAGTGGAACATGAATTTTGTTACCAATATAGCGTCCAAATACAGGTCCACCAAGAATCATTGCAACAGAACCAACAATAATACCAATAACGATGACATAACTTAAGTCAACACCAAGCATATTCGCTACTAGGATAGGACCTGGTGTAGGTGGAATAAATGCGTGACCTACTGCAAGACCAGCTAATAAAGGGATAGCGTAGTATAATGTCGATTTCTTAGTTCTTTTTGATAAACTGAACGCAAGTGGAATTAAGATGATTAATCCTGCGTCAAAGAATACTGGCATTGCAATTACTAAACCAGTGATCCCAAGTGCCCAAGCTGCTTTGTTATCACCAAACTTGTTAACCAAGGTATGAGCGATACGTTGCGCTCCACCTGATATCTCTAGAATGGCACCAAACATGGAACCTAATCCTACAAGTAAAGCGATACCCTTAAGTGTGTTACCCATACCAGTACCAATTGAGTTAATGATAGCATCAAATGGCATCCCAGCACCAAGACCGATAATAATTGCACTAACTAAAATAGATAAAATTGGTTGCAGTTTTACGTAAATGATTAAAAATAGCAGGATTGCCAATCCAAATAAAGCGGCAGCAATTAATCTTCCTGCACTAGCATTGGTAACTGCGGCGTTTGTTGTCAAAAATGCGCCAGTTCCATAAAGCATGTTGATTCCCATAATGTTCTCCTTAGATGTCACTAAGATGTCAAGTTTTTATCTAAAAACCAGTATTAATATAGCAGTACTGGTAATTATTCCATATATCCGCCCTTCATTGGGCTGACAGCACGCTCAGAAAAGATTTTTAATACACCATTTTTATATTTATTTTCGCGAGGGGTCCAGTTTTTCTTGCGCTCTCTAAGAATTTGCTGAACTTCTTCTTCTGTTTTATTTTCTCCATTGATACCGATAATTCTTAAGATTCGTTGCTCGATATCTATTTCAATCACATCATTCTCTTCCACAAGAGCAATTGGGCCACCTTCAGCAGCTTCCGGAGAAACATGACCAATCGCTGGGCCTTTACTTGCTCCAGAGAAACGTCCATCTGTGATTAAGGCAATTGATTTACTAAGTTCTTCATCAGAAGAGATTGCCTCAGTGGTATAGAACATTTCAGGCATACCACTTCCTTTTGGCCCTTCGTAGCGAATAAATACAGCATCGCCTGGTTTAATCTGTTTTTCAAGAACTGCAGCAATGGCTTCTTCTTCACTGTCAAATGGTCTGGCACGTAATACAGCTTTATGCATTTCTACTGGAACAGCAGAGTGTTTTACAACTGCTCCATCTGGGGCAAGATTGCCTTTAAGGATAGCAATTGTACCATTCTTGCCAATTGGTTCGTCAAAACTACGAATGATGTCGGTTCTTTGTCTACCAACTTTTTGAAGGTATTGGTCACATTTTGCATAATAATCTGTTTGCTTAAGGTCTTCAAGATTTTCACCAAGTGTTTTTCCGGTTACTGTCATAACATCAAGATGAAGCATTGATTTAATCTCTTCCATGATGCGTGGAACACCGCCAGCATAATACAGATATTGAGCAGGCCATTTACCGGAAGGACGAATATCTAGTAGATAATGGGCACCACGATGCATTCTATCAAAAGTGTCTGCATCGATGTCAATACCGAATTCACGTGCAATCGCTGGAATATGAAGTAAGGTATTAGTAGATCCACTAATCGCAGCATGTACCATAATTGCATTTTCAAAAGATTTTTTAGTTACAATATCTCTGGCTTTCAGTCCCATTCTGGCTAGTTTTACAGCTTGTTCACCAGCTTTATTTGCATAATCTCTTAAATCAGGGCAGGTAGCGGGAAGTAGTGCGCTGCCTGGCAGCATGAGACCTAGTGCTTCCGCCATAATCTGCATAGTAGATGCAGTTCCCATAAAAGAGCATGCTCCGCTGCTTGGACAGGCATTCATTTTATAGTAAGTTAATTGATCTTCTGAGATCTCGCCACGTTTACACTGAGCACTATACATACCAATTTGCTCTAGCGTCAACAAATCAGGTCCTGCATCCATAACACCACCGGTAACGATAATAGATGGAATGTTAGCACGTCCGATTGCCATTAGATGAGCAGGAACTGCCTTGTCACAGCTTGAGATAAATACGCCAGCATCAAATGATGTTGCACCTATATGTATTTCAATTAGGTTAGCAATAGTATCTCTAGATACAAGGGAGTAATTAATTCCATCATGGCCCTGTGCCATACCATCACAAATATCAGTTGCAAAATATCTAGCTGCTTTTGCTCCATTTTCATTAATTGCGTCTACTGCTTGATTAACGAAATCTATTAAATGGACACTTCCTGGATGGCTATCTCCAAAAGTACTTTCAACAATAATTTGTGGTTTTGAAAGATCATTAACACTCCAACCCATACCTCGGCGAAGTGGATCCATTTCTGGCGCGATAGCGCGAACTTCTTGACTTTTTAATTCCATTATATATCCTCCTAAGAAATGATAAAAATGATTAACTTGTCTGACGACTTTCATTGTTAGATGTCTGACAACCTTGTGTATTAACAATAACATAATCTAAAATCTGTGTCAATTGCTTAAGTTAAAACTATGAAACTGTACGAATTTTATGTAAAATGTTTGTGAAATATTCCGTATTGACATAAATAATTACAGATACATACAAGAAATGTTGTTATATGGATAGATTATCCATATAACACATCAGACAACTTTATGAGTAATACATCAGATGTTTTATGCGAATATTGATAGATACTAGAGGGTTTTATTTCATAGTCCGAAATTTTATATGAATTAAATCAAAAAAAGAACCTTTACAGGTTCTTTTTAGCATGCTCTTCGGCTTCGTTCATTAAGGTTGTTATTGTGTTACGATTATATAATAAATGCATGGTCATTGCATATTTGGCAGAGGTGGAGTCATGATTACGAATAGCTTCGAATACTTGACGATGAGTTTGGATCGTTTCTTCTCTAAGACTACGGTGTGTGATATTAGCAAAGACTGCAACAGAAGAGTTGATCATTGGAACTAGATTTGTTACGACTGTATTTTTTGAGCAACGAGCAATATATGCATGGAACTCTATGTCGTATTGAATATGATTATCACCAGTAGTAATAATGGATTCTACCATATTGCATAGTTTCTCTAACTCAATGATTTCTTCCTCGGTAGCGTTTTTAGCAGCAAGTGCAGCTATCTCTGGTTCAAGAAGAAGTCTTACAGTAACTAAGTCTAAGGCTAGCTTATACCTGTCTTTAATCATGGATAAACCTAATGGGTCTTGTGTAGCAGATTGTTTGTTAGCTACAAAGGTTCCAGCTCCTCGTTTTACTTCAAGGATTCCTTTACTTGATAACATTTTAATAGCTTCTCGGATTGTACTGCGGCCTACACCAAACTGACTAGCGAGTTCGAATTCGTTTGGAAGTTTAGATCCTGACGACACTTTATTATCCACGATATAACTTACTATATTATCAACCACGCGCTCAACGAGTGGTTTCTCATCGATATGCTCTAAATGGTACATGGTAATCCCCCTTTAGGTATTGTAAATAATCGTAGCATATGGTACCAAAAATTTCAATTGGTAAATTTATTATTTTGTAGTATACAAACTTTTTGTATTATGTGGTATAATTAATCTTATATAGAATTTACTGAGTATTAACACTTTATTTAGTAAATTCTTTTCATGTATCAGTATAACTAAAGGGGAAGGTGAGATAAATGAGAATACTATTTTGCAATATAGCATTTATGAAGTTTTACAAAGGAATCTGTCCAACAGATCGACCTAGAAACGGGGGCAATTATGTAGATACGAATGGTAATGTGCAGGAATCACGTAATTTCTTACGTACTTCTGTTCTAGTGGGAGATGAGGATACAAAAGATTATTGCTTTGGATTTGTTGAAACCAAATCGTCAAAAAGTAGTAAGAATCAGCTACACATTGAAAAAATTGAAGAATCTTGCGCAAGTGGTAAAGATGAATTTGCTGAGGATGTATTGGTTATTTTCTGTTCAAAGTTAGATCGTGGAGACTTAGCTGTAATGGGCTGGTTTAAACATGCTATAGTTTGTAGAAACTTTCAACAGATTGAACGGCAATATGAGAATGGTGAAATTAGTGTACAGGACTATAATGTTTATGCCGCTAGCGAAGACTGCGTATTACTTCCAGTATCGGTTCGTCATAGAAGAACCTTATGGGATGTTCCTAAAGCTACCAAAAAAGGAATTACATATGGATTTGGGCAATCAAATGTATGGTATGCTAATCCAAAGTCTGAAAATGAATACGAAAGAAAATTTTTAGAACGTATAGTACATAATATTGAAACTTATGATGATGAGAATTGGCTGGATACCTTTCCAGAAATAGAATAAAAGAGTAAAAGAAAGAGTCTGGAAAGCCAGACTCTTTCTTTTACTTTATTGAATTGTATTAGAACGTCGTAGTATCTGGATCCTTAGTTGGGCCACAGCATTCTTTTAGATTAGCTAGTAAGGATACATCCTCAGAAGTCAGTTCAAAATCAAATACATTCAGATTTTCCTGAATACGAGAAGCGGTAACTGATTTTGGAAGTGGCAGATAGCCCATTTCCAAACTCCAACGAATACAAATCTGTGCGATTGACTTATTGTATTTGGCAGCTAATGCTTGTACTTCTGAAACATCAAAAATTTTACCAGTTCCTAATGGACTATAAGCTTCCAATAAAATGTTCTTATCTCTACAATAAGCTGTAACGTTTTCCTGCGTTTCTCCTGGGCAAAGACGAATCTGATTGACCATTGGAGCAATATTGGCAGTTTGACTTAATGCTTCTATATGGTGTGGAAGGAAATTGCTTATTCCAATACTCTTTAAGGAACCATTTTCATAGAGGGTCTCAAAAGCTTTCCAGGAAGCGGCATTTTTCTCTTGCCAGCTATCGCGGAACATAAGTGGGTTTGGCCAGTGAATCAGATACAAATCCACATAATCTAGACCAAGTAATTTTCTGCTTTGTTCAAATGCGGTAAGTGTTTCTTCGTACCCTCTCACGCTATTAGTGAGTTTTGTCGTTACAAAGAGTTCTTCTCGTGCAATCCCAGAATCTTTAATTGCTTTGCCGACACTGCCTTCATTGCCATAGCCAGCGGCAGTATCAATATGACGGTATCCGGCACGAATTGCTTCTAATGTTGCCTGATAAGCGGTTTCGCCATCTGGAGCCTGCCAGGTTCCAAAACCTATGCTTGGTATGTTCACTCCATTTTGTAAGGTATAATATTTTGCTACGTTCATATAGATCTTCCTTTCAATATAAAGATTCGAATAAGTGTTCTTAATCAGTATAGCAGATAGGTAATACTATTAGTCAAGGGTTATGGGAACATTTTAGAACATAGTACAAAAATTACGTATAAAAATGCATCAAACGTAAGATCTAATAGGCAATAATGAATGAAAGGTATGATTTGGCACATTCTAATCATATCTTAATGGGATAATACTTTTAAATAGGAATATTTTGTAGTATGATAAGAAAAATAGTATTGTAGAAGGGAGAAATTATGGAAGAATTTTTTAATAAACTTGGGAAAGAGATAATTGATACAGGAAAAGATGTGTTGGAAAAATCAAAGGAGCTTGGTAATACAGCGAAGCTTCATGCAGCTATTATGAATGAAGAGCGAAAGATAAAAGAACAGTATAAACGGATAGGAGAAGCTTACTACAAATTGCATCATGAAGATTATGAAGATGAGTTCACAGTTATGGTAAGCAAGATTAATCAGGCAAAAGAAAAGGTGAAAGAGTATCAAAAAGAGCTAGCCAAACAAAAAGAAGTAAAAGAAGAAGAAAAAGAAGTGGTGAAAGCAGCTCCAAGTGAAACTCAGGGTGAAGATGAAGATATCATTGATTTTGAATTTGTTAAGGAATCAAAGGAGACCAAAGAAGATCTGGATAATGATTTCTCGGACGAAGAATAGATGAAAGTGCATATTTGAATATAATAAAAACTGTCAGAATAGTGGATTACCACTGACCCGAGAGTGTAATTTTTTCTGTGTCTGGAAAATGAACTCATTTCCCTAACGATTAAGATATGTAAGAATTTTGTGTCGAATTATTTAACTTCGATATGTCGAATACTGTAATTAACATTTTAAGTATAACCGCTTAAAAAGTGTTTATACATCTGTTAAAAGAAAGGCATAACAATAAAAGCATCATAAATATTTTCATTGTGGGCTCTGCCCACACCCGGCCTCATGAATAAAGTTGAAAAACCTGGAGATACTTTAGATGCTGAAATGAATAAAAAAGGTTGCCGGTAGATGCGAGGTAAAGAGTGCTCTACCGGCTTCTTCCTTTTCTATAGATATTTTGTAATTCGCTCGCCATACAGAATGGATAACTGGCCTAATAGTAAATCCCAATTTCGATATCGCTGGATCCATTTTTTCATCACATTCATGGAGGCAAGATAAAGCATTTTTTCTAAGGAAGTATCCGTGGCAAAGATGCTTTTTGTTTTGGTCACTTTCCGAAACTGACGGTTTACGCCTTCAATAATATTTGTCGTGTACATAATTCTTCTAATGTCTTCGCCAAATTGAAAGAAAGGTCTTACTACGTCCCAGTTCATTTCCCAGTTTTGTATCGCATATGGATATTTTTTACCCCATGTTTCCTTGATGGATTCGAACTCAGCTAATGCAATTTCTTCATTTGGTGCACGGTAAACTGCTTTAAATTCAGCAGAAAACTTTTTAATGTCCTTATATGAAACATACTTAAAGGAATTCCGTAACATATGAATGATGCAGCGTTGCACTTCAGCATGAGGAAATACCGCGTTTATGGCTTCTTTAAAGCCTGCCAGACCATCCACACAGAAAAACAATACGTCCTGGACGCCTCTATTCTTCAAATCATTTAACATGCCAAGCCAAAACTTAGAAGATTCATTTGCCCCAATTGTAATGCTTAAAATATCCTTAGTTCCTTCTAACGTGACACCAAGAACCACATAGGCAGCTCGGTTTAAAATTCTTCCATCTTCTCGTATCTTATAGTGTATCGCATCCATGAAAACAAAGGGGTAAATGGGATTTAGTGGTCGGGATTGCCATTCTCTAACCTCGGGTAAAATTTTATCTGTAATCTTACTTACCATATCAGCAGAAACTTCAATACCATACAAATCATTCAGTTGATCATGGATATCCCTTGTTGTCATTCCACGTGCATAAAGAGATATGATTTTTTCTTCAATTCCGGAAATGTCTCGTTGATACTTTGGAATAATTTTAGGTTCAAATTCACCAGCTCGATCACGAGGAATCTCTACCGGAAATTCCCCATACTGGCTTTTTACTGTCTTTGTGGAATACCCATTTCTTTTGTTTTCCGTATCACAGTTTTCCTTCTCATTTTTTGGATAGCCGATGGATGCTTCCATTTCTGCCTCCATAAGTTCCTGCAGCATATCTTTAAAACTTTCTTTAAAGAGAGAATAGATATCTCCAACGCTGTTAATGTCGTTTTCTTTGATAATCTGTCGTAATTGTTCCTTTGCAATAGCCATAAAAAAGGCTCCTTCCTGATAAGAATTATTCATATCTAATTCTCGCCAGGAAAGAACCATTTATTACCAGGGACACAAGATTATTTACACACCCACTGACCCTGACAGTTTTTTTGCTTATTAGTTTCGTAAGAAAAGCTCTTTATGATATATTAAGGATTATTCTTCCCATTTCTCTTTTGGGATTTCTTTTTTCACTAAGCGTTCTTTTACATTGGCGCGAACGAGCGTATAAAGTACACCACAAAGTGGAATGAAGATTAACATACCGATAATACCCATCATGCTACCACCGAGAGTAACTGCTGCCAGTACCCAGATAGAAGGAAGACCAACGGATCCTCCTACAACATGAGGATAGATAAAGGATTCTTCAATCTGTTGTATAACAGCAAAAACTACTAGAAAAGCTAATGCCTGAAGAGGATTCTCCATTAATATTAAAAATGCGCTTGCGTAGCTTGCGATAAAAGCACCAAAGATAGGAATCAGCGACATGAATGCGATAAAAACGCTGATTAATAATGCATATGGAAAATCAAATATTACTAAAATGACGTAAAACATTAATCCCAGTATGATTGCTTCTGTACATTGTCCAGAAATAAAATTAGTAAACATTTGATTCGTAAGCCGCATAATATAGATAATTCGTTTGGTTGTACGCTCTGGAAGATATGCATATAGCACTTGTTTTCCTTGCTTTGCAAGATTCTCTTTTTTGAATAGAAGATAGAAAGAAAACATAAAACCAATAAAAAAGGTAAGTGCACCACTGACAAAAGAGGTAACAACATCAACGGTTGAAAAGAAAAGGCCGTTAGCTGTTGTATTAACAAACGATATTAAATTGTCGCCCATTTTGTCCCAATTAAAGTCTATTTCGCTTACCCATTTTTGTACCTGCGGATATTCCTCGGCTAGCCCCTGTACCCAAGCTCCAACCTCATCTGCAAATTCCGGTATACTAGTAATTAATTTGGTAATGGTACTAGTAAGCTCAGGAACAATTAACACTACAACGATTGCGATGATGGCTATTACAAATAACAAGGACAATATTACACTGATTGGCCGCCTAAGTTTATTAATATACTTATTGTTAAAACGGCCAAACCATTTGTTCTCGATAAAGGACATCGGAAGGTTAAGGATAAAAGCAATACATGCCCCAATAATAAAAGGGACTAATAATCCTATTACATAGTCAATAAAAGTTAAAATCACATGAAAATTCTGAAGTCCCACCAATAGAAAAACGGTGAAGGTAATGATGAACAATATGACTTTTAGGTTACTATGTTTAATGCCCATAAAACCCCTCTTTCTGAATATAATTTGCATGGAGTGACTTAAGAATTGTCCTTCATGATGTTATGCTATTTTTGAAGGCCCTCCATGAGTGAATTTACGATTTCTGGATATGCCCAAGTAAGTGTTTTTCTGTCAATTAAACCAAAGTTTTCTCCTTCGCCGCTAAATGCTCCGTTATCCCAGTATACACATGGGACACCTATGGAAGAAGCTCTAGAGGTATATTCTTTTGCCCATTCAATACGGTCTTGGAGGTTTTCTTTGTTAACAGCACCAAACTCGCCGAGGATGACAGGAATTCCTTTGGAAATGAAAGTATCATTAATGGTATTAAATAACCAGTCTAATTCATTCTTATCTTGATCACTATCTTTATCAAATTCACTGGTTCCTTTTGTATTTAATGCAAAGTTGTATGGTGTGTAGGAGTGAAGTGATACAATCAAATGATCATCTTGAGGTACTATGAATGTGGAAAGAGCAGATGGATTAGGGCTTGCTGCATAAGTTGGTACCATAATCTGGCGAAGAGGATTATTTCCTCCACTACTACGAATGGTATCAACGAAAACCTGATTTAACTGGTTGATGACATCTCTGGATTCCTCATCTCCGCCAGTCCATTCAAGAGGAGTTCCTCTTAAACGTGGTTCATTCATACCTTCAAAGATCAAATGCTCGTCATAATTTTTAAAAGTCTCTGCAATCTGAGTCCACATAGCTGCAAGACGAGTTTTTAACATTGGTAAATTTTCGTAATCAGGGTAAAGCCATTCTTCGTGATGTAAATTTAAGATGACATACATTCCGTTGTCAATACCGTAGTCAACAACTTCCTTTACACGATCAAGCCAGATTTGGTGAATCGTATATGGTTCTTTGTCAAGCATATGATTGCCCCAGGTAGTTGGAAGACGAAGAGTGTCGAAACCTGCTTCCTTTACTGCCATAATCATTTCTTTTGTTGTAACTGGATTACCCCATGCAGTTTCAGTATCTAATCCAATGCCGCCAGATGCATCTAAAGTATTGCCAAGATTCCAGCCGATATGTAAGTTTTTAACAAATTCTACAGATTTTATGTCTTTCATTGGCATTGGTGATTCTTCAGGAACTTCGCTCACTGCTGGTGACTCACTAGCCGCTGGTGCTTCTGTTTTTGAAGGCTCAGTTGAAGGGGATACTGAAGCTTCTGTAGTAGGGGAAGGGGAGCCTTCCTTAGTAGGTGCATTGTTACTGCAGCCAAGTAGACTGAACGTAACAACCATAATGGTTATTAAGCTTAATAATCTTTTCTTCATTTGGTGTTCTCCTATTCTATTGTGATGATACTTTTATACCAGTCAGAGACATATCTCCTCTAATATAAATATGGATTAATTATACATCAAAAAATAGGGATAAGCAATGAAAGATAATGTGAGTTTGTGTAAGTATTTGGAGCACAAAACGCACATTATCTGTCTAATCTCTTAAGAAGTGTGAGCATTAATTAAGTCGAGATTAGCTTAATCGAGAATATCAATAGGAGTAATCTTTTTGTCTTTTTTGTAGACACAGACTTTATTATTGATATCGCAAGTAGCTAAGAGAACTTCCTTTTCACTTGAAATACCATGAATACGAAGTTGGTCGTAGAGCCATTTTTCATTCTTTCCGGTATGTTTTAAGTTTTCTTTCATAATATTACCATCCAAAATGACATTGGCCACCAGGTATTCTTTGGGAGGTCTAAGTCCTAAGTCTGTTGCATTAACGGGTCGTTGGTCTGCAAGCGGAAGAAAACTCATCTTTCCATTTTCCTCAAGAATAACGGTCTGCAAATTTGATAAATCAAAATAACCAGAAACGCGACACTGTGCCAACATTTCATTTAACTCAATATGGTTTTTGCGTAAATTCTTAAAATAAATGCTACCACCATCATATAAAATGCAAGAATGCCCACATATTAAGCGACGGCAAACAATAGATTTGGCAGATAACTTGGCAATCAGTGTGATGGCTATTCCATAGACTGCCATTGCAGTAAATGCTTTATAAGTTTCCGTGAATTCTGTAGTTGCCATTTCGGCTGCAATACTACCTACGGTGATACTGTTAATATAATCAAACATAGATAACTGTGACATTTCACGGTTTCCGACTAATTTGGTAATTAGAAATAAAGTCACAATACTACCAAGCGATGTTATTATGATTCTTACAATATCCATACCATTTCCTCCGATGTATTTTGTTAAGTTTCAGTAAAAAAGTCAATTCTATTGATAGTATGCGAAAAAGAAAAATCATTATGCTATAAAAAAAGGATGGAAACTATGTTACTTTTCAATTGTTTTATATTTTTGGATACAATATAATAAGAAAAGCAACTCTATCGTTAATTTATAATCTGGACGGGAATAATTTGAGATAGATAAAAGAAAATCAGGTAGAAGAAATCATTTTGGAGGAATACAAGTGAGTCAAGAAAGAAAAAAAACCATTAAAAATATAAAGAAAGAATATTCGGGTGAAAAATCATTTTCAAAAAGTAATAAATCGAAAAAAGAGTTTAAGAAAGAGTTTAAAAAGGAGACCCAAAACGAGTTTAGGAAAGAGTTTAAAAACGAGTCTAGGAAGGACTCACCAAGAGAGTTTCAGACTAAGTTTTCAAAAGACTATAAAACTGATAATAGAAAGAGTTTTACACAAGTACAAAAAAATCCGAATATCATGTGCCCGGTGTATCGTAAATGTGGTGGTTGTAATCTGCAGCATCTTTCCTATGAAAACCAGCTTAAAGAAAAACAACTGTATGTTAACAAACTATTGAGTGAATATGGTAAAGTACTTCCGATTATTGGGATGAAGGACCCATTGCATTACCGAAATAAAGTACATGCTGTGTTTAAGCATACCAAAAGAGGTATCGAATCCGGTGTTTTTGAGGAAGGGACTCATGAGGTAGTATCTGTAGATACTTGCTATATTGAGAATAAGAAAGCAAGAGAAATTGTCAAATCAATTCGAGGGCTTTTGAAATCCTTTAAAATAAAAGCTTATGATGAAGATACTGGTTATGGCCTTCTTCGCTATGTATTAATTCGTACTGGGTTAAAGACAGGGCAGATCATGGTGGTATTAGTTTTAGGTTCTTCAATTCTGCCAGGGAAAAATAATTTCGTAAAAGCACTTAGAGACCTACATCCTGAAATATCAACAATCGTTTTAAATGTCAATGAGAAAAAGACCAGTATGGTACTTGGAGAGAAAGAAACCGTGTTATACGGAAAAGGATTTATTGAAGATGAGTTAAGCGGGTTGACATTTCGAATCTCTCCTAAATCATTTTATCAGGTTAATCCGGTGCAGACAGAAGTTCTATATCATAAAGCGATTGAACTGGCTGGTTTAACTGGAAAAGAACGTGTGATTGATGCATACTGCGGCATTGGAACAATTGGTCTGATCGCAAGTAAGAAAGCAAAAGAAGTAATCGGAGTGGAACTTAATAAAGATGCAATTAAAGATGCTAATCTGAATGCAAAACGAAATGAAATTAAGAATGTAAGTTTCTATAATAATGATGCCGGTGATTTTATGGTGCAGCTGGCTGACAGGCAGGAAAACATCGATGTCGTATTCCTTGATCCACCAAGAGCAGGAAGTGATGAGAAATTCTTATCCTCAGTGGTAGCACTGCGTCCGAAAAAGGTGGTTTATATTTCATGTCATCCGGAGAGTCTGGCAAGGGATCTTGAATACTTGACGAAGAATCGGTATGAAGTAAAAACAATGGTACCGGTAGATATGTTTCCTATGACAAAGCACGTTGAGACCGTCTGTTGTCTACAAAGGGTGAATATGTAGAAATCCTTAATCCGCTGTTTACTATTTTTTATTATTCAACTAAATAAGAACATGTCGTGAGATCGTTCATTTTCAAGCTAATTGTGAATGGATGGTCTCTTTTTGCGTAGACAATGAGCCGAGCGGAAATCGTGCATTTGCCTTTAGTTATTCATCATTTTTTATCATATTATTAATAATTATAACATAATAATTATAAATAAAAGAAAGTGATTAACCTATGCAAATAGAGACCGGTGAGCGTATTGCAAATCCTAATTATGTAGATATCGTTATAGAATATAGCGGGGATTATTCTGTCTTTGATCAATTCCAGGATGCAACTGTCAATATTTTAAACAGCCTATACGCCGTTGTTTATGTCCCTGCCGAGCTATTGACAATCGATTTTATTAGAAAATGGGGCTATTCCATTCTGCCCACTTGTTATGGTGTTATCAGTGAAATAAGTCAGGAATCAACCGGAATTCCAAAAATACGAGAGGTGCCAAACTTTAATTTAAAAGGGCAAGGTGTATTAATCGGAATTGTTGATTCCGGTGTTGATTATACAAATCCGATATTCCAATATGCGGATGGAACTACTAGAATCGTGTCCATTTGGGATCAAACCATATCCGGCAGTCCTCCGCCAAATTTTAATTTTGGTATGGAGTACAGCAGAGATACTATTAATGCTGCCTTAAAACTAGAGAACCCAATGGAACTGGTTCCAAGTATGGATGAGCTTGGACACGGAACAATGATTGCAGGAATTGCAGCTGGAAATGAAGAACCATTAAATAATTTTTTTGGAATCGCTTCGGAATCCGAACTCATAGTGGTAAAGCTAAAACAGGCCAAACAAGCGCTAAGAAACTTTTTTGTAATACCGGACGATGCGGCTTGTTATTCTGGGGTTGACATTTTCTTTGGAATTAATTATCTTTTACAGATTTCCAATTCCTTGCAAAGGCCGTTGGTGATTTGTATCGCACTTGGGTCTTCCAAGGGCGGGCATGACGGTAGAGACCTACTTAGCAATGTATTATCGTTAATAGGAACAAGACCAGGGGTTGCTGTTGTAGTTGCAGGCGGAAATGAAGGAAATGCCAAAAGACACTATTACGGTTCTGTAGACCAAACAAGCGGAAAAGATACCGTCGAATTATTGGTCGGAGAGAATGAAAAAGGCTTTGTTATGGAATTATGGGGGAAGGCCCCAAGTATCTACTCCATTGATATTATCACACCCTCCGGCGAATATGTTCCCAAACTATTCTCCAGTCGCAATGAAAGTCTGGAAATATCCTTTATTTTAGAACAAACCGTGATTTATTTATTATACGAATTGATAGAAACACAATCCGGGGATCAACTGATTTTATTACGATTTACCAATCCTACTCCAGGTATATGGCGTTTTAATGTGTATGATAGATCCAATATCAATTTTGGTTTTCATATGTGGCTGCCCATGGATAAATTTATTTCTGACTCCACTTTTTTTATTCAATCCAATATTTATACTACCATTCTTTCTTTGGGTAATGCGATTGTTCCTATCACTGTTACAGCTT
The DNA here is from genome assembly GCA_023434365.1 of Bacillota bacterium. Lineage (GTDB taxonomy): Bacteria > Bacillota > Clostridia > Lachnospirales > Lachnospiraceae > KM106-2. The sequence continues at coordinate 25,079 of JAEYSV010000060.1, forward strand.
ATGACGACTCGAATGAAAGCTTATATGTTAATGCAAGTAGAGGCTATACCACGATAGGGGTAATAAAACCGGAAATTGCGGCTCCCGGTGTAAATGTAATAGGCCCTACCCTTCAAAAAGGATACGCCTCTTATACCGGTACCAGCGTTGCTGCAGCTCATACCGCAGGGGTAGTTGCTATGCTTTTAGAGTGGGGATATGTAAAAGGTAACTTACCCAATATGAATACGATGGATGTAAAGATCTTAATAATAAGAGGGGCAAGACGAAAAGAGAACATAGAATATCCTGACCGTGATTGGGGCTATGGAATATTGGATATATATCAAGTTTTTTACTCATTGCGAAGCAACCTACCTTAAAAATAAAGGATAGTTCTGGTGAAAGGATTTTATATGGGGAAAAAGTATGAAAAAGAAATTACTGATTGATAGTTTCATCATTGCATCTGCTTTTCTGATTTTTGCGACTTGGTATCAAAACTGTATCTTAAATAAAAAAAGTGTATCTGTAATAAATCATAATAATCAATATACAATCTATCTGATTACCATGGATAAGCAAGCTAATTTTTGGGAAAATATTAACCGGGGTGCCACCGATATGGCTAATTTAATAGGTGTTAATTATATTTGGGCTGCCCCGGAAAAAAGAGTCGTGGAGGAGCAAATCGAGATTTTTAATCAGGCTGTGGAACGTGGTGCCGATGCTATTTTGCTTTCGGCAAGTGATCCGGTAAGAATTTCCAGTGCGGTAGAAGATGCAAAAGCACAGGGAGTTGAGATCATCTACGTAGATTCCCCAGCAACCGAAGAAGCGGTTGTCACGTTAGCTACTGAAAATTACAATGCCGGAAGAATTGCAGGAGAAACGATGTTATTAGAATTAGGTGCCGTCGGAATTACAAGCGGTTCAATCGGAATCCTTAATGTATCGCCCGAAAGTTTAAATACCGTGGATCGTGATCTCGGATTTCGAGATGTCCTGTCAAGAGACGGAAGATTTGAGTTACTTGATACAGAATATGTAGGTTCTGAAAAAGTAATGATAGAAAAAGAAGTAACGCGTTTAATCAATGAAACCAGTAACTTAGTGGGTTTATTTGCAACAGGTGAGATTACTACGATTGGGACTGGCAACGCAATCCAGGCAAGCGAGAAAAAGCCTATCGGAATTGGATTTGACTATAATGAGACAACTAAGGAACTGTTGAAAAACAATGCTTTAAAAGCTGTCTTAAATCAGAATCCATATACAATGGGATATTTGGGCATGGCAGAAGCTGTCGCCGCATTGAAAGGATATAATACGGGACCACCATTCATTAACACAGGAGTATCGGTAATAAACCAAAATACCCCTTACAGAGACAGGTAATACATGCCAATATTTCATTATGAAGCAAGGAGTGAATATGACTGAGGAGGAAAGGAATCAAATAATCAGTGAGGACTATGCTGACTTTATTATTGATTATCGATATAACCCGGGGTTATTAGAACAATATGCGGGTGAAACCGTTCATATTATAAATGATTTCTATGCAATCTTACATATCCCTGTTTCCACTATAAGAGACCAAATTTTTAGAAAATATAGCTTTTCCAATATCCCAAAAGTTTATGGATTAACCAGCATGGTTAGCCTTGAGGCATCCGGAGTCTTTCGGACTCAAAATTTGCCAAACTTAAATCTGTCAGGCCAAGGTGTTTTAATCGGCATTGTTGATACAGGAATAGACTATCTTAACCCCGTATTTCTAAATGAAAATGGTACTTCGAAAATTGTATCTATTTGGGATCAAACTATTGCCAGTGTCGACAAATTTCCGTTTGACAGTTATTTTGGAACCGAATATGATGCAGAACAAATAAATCTGGCTTTGACTTCCGTAAACCCACTGGAAATCGTTCCGAGTATGGATTTTGTTGGCCATGGTACTATGATGGCAGGTGTCGCAGCCGGTGCGCAAAACAAAACGGAAAAATTCCAAGGAGTTGCTTCTGCTGCCGAATTAGTAGTTGTAAAATTAAAGCAGGCCAAAGAATATTTAAGAGAAATCTTTTTGATTCCAAAAGAAGCGGTCTGTTTTCAAGAAAACAATATTATGTGGGGCGTATTGTATTGTATTCAAAAGGCCAGACAATTGAATCGTCCGCTTGCACTATGCTTGGGACTAGGTACTTCGCAAACCACACATTCGGGCTTGACCCATTTGAGTAATTTTTTAGATATAATGGGGGATTTCAAAAACATCGGAATCGTTACTTCATTAGGAAATGAAGGTGATTTGGGAAGGCATTTTTTTGGAAAGATCATGCGAGGAGCCAAAAGTATTCCGGTAGAGCTAAATGTTGACAAAAACGACTCTAATTTTTCGATGGTAATGTGGGGAGAATTTCCAGGTTTGTTTTCCATTGATATTACTTCTCCAAGCGGTGAATATATTCCAAGAATCGGAGGCGGATTAAAAGGAGAACGTAGAATAACTTTTGTATTTGAAGAAACAGTTCTTTTTGTCAATTATCAATTAATAGAAAGTTTAGCTGGCAATCAATTGATTTTACTCCGCTTTCAAAATGCATCGGCAGGCATATGGAATATTAATGTCTATGAGCAAAGTGATTTTACCTCACAGTTTCATATATGGCTTCCAATGGGTGATTTCATATCAGAAAACACTTATTTTATCAACCCCAATATTTATACCACACTTCTTTCGCCAGGGGATGCATCAATTCCGATTTCGGTCATTGCATATAATCCTTTGAATGAAGCGCTTTATTCCAGTGGAAGCCGGGGATATACCACCGATAACAGAATAAAACCCGAATTGGCAGCTCCGGGAGTAAACTATATTGCCCCTGCTTTAAATAATGAATTCATCCCATATACGGGTACTGGGGTCGCTGCATCACATACCGCAGGCATTGTTGCCTTATTTCTAGAATGGGCAGTCGTAAGAAAAAAAGATATCAGTGTTGATACCATTGTTATAAAAAACTACTTGATTCGAGGAGCCATTCGAAAAGAGAACATCTCGTATCCCAATCGGCAATGGGGATATGGCATAATAAATATATATAACGTATTTGATATTTTCCGGAGGGTGTAAATTTCTCTGTGTCCAAAGCTGAAGTATCATGATGAATACCTAGGCCAGCATTCTTAAAAAGGTTTGCTGGCCTTTCGAAATATAGCACTTGGCACCACAAGCTCTATTTTATAGATTTCTTTTCAAATAAATCATATCCACTAACTGTTTTCCATCTTCAAACATAGGGTGGTCGTAATTGTCTACAAAAAAGTTTTTAACAATGTGGGATTTTGCAAAGCCACATTTCTCGTAGAAACTAAGTGTCATAGGGCTATCACCTGTTCCAACATATAACTCGTCACCATATTCCTTGTAGTAATCAGCAATATAGGAGATTAGACGCTGTCCATATCCTTTCCGTTGATATTCAGGAACGGTAACAATATTCTTAATTTCATAAACGCCAGATTGCTCTTGTGTAACAACACAAATTGCTTTAACGTCATCATCACACAAGGCGAACATTTCACCACGATACAAATATTTTTCTATCATACTTACCTGTTCATCTGCAATAAGTAGCAATTCCATATACTTTGTTTTATCGCTATCAATAATTTTCACAATTTCCATTCGATATTTCCCCTTTTCTCTGTTTAAGTGAAATGCAATAGCCCTTACTATGCACGATGTTTCCTGCATTTCCTTATGATTCGTATATACCAATATTTTACATTATAACTTAAACATATTCTAGTTTCAAGTAACTTTGGTTTTGGCTTGTATGCCTCTGCTCTTTGCGCTATATTATTAAGGATAAGTCTATTATGAATTGTGTCGAGTTTCTTTAAATTCGGTTTTCTAAAAGAATTCAGGCTGCACAAAAAATGCTAAAAAGTTGAGGACTAGTTATGTATACAAAGCAAGAATTAAAAAATATGATAAAAGAAATGGGAATAGAGCCTACAGATACTGTGTTTATTCATTCATCCATGAAATCAATTGGTGAAGTTTTAGGTGGAGCAGATACCGTGCTTGATGCATTCATGGAATATTTAGTGAACGGTTTATTAATTATGCCTACACATACTTGGGGGAGTATGAGTGAATCTCATAATGTGTATGACCCAAGCAAGGAACCATCCTGCGTTGGAATATTAACTAATTTATTGATGAAAAGAGAGGGCGTTGTTCGCTCATTACATCCAACCCATAGCGTAGCTGCTTACGGTAAGGATAGTATAGAATATGTAAAAGGGGAAGAGGAGGTAACTACTCCATGTGCAGTGGGTGGATGCTATGATCGTTTAAGAGAAAGAAATGCGAAAATCCTTTTACTAGGTGTAAACCATATTCGTAACACATTTATTCATGGTGTAGAAGAGATTTTGCAGGTACCAGATCGTTTTACAGCACAACCTGTATTATTTAAAATAATAATGCCAGATGGAAGCTTTAAAGAAAGTCATATGTATCGCCATTACAATAAAACTATGGCCCATATTTCAGAAGCGTATACTAAGTTAGAGCAGGCATTCTATGATAATAATGTAGCAAAACAAGAGAAGTTTGGAGATGCGACTTGTATTTTATGTGATGCGAATGGTGTCTTTGAGGTTACAAAAAAGGTGTTATCTCATCAAATCAATTGCTTAATGGAATTAGATGAGATTCCAAAAGAGTGGTGGGCATAGCGGAGTCTCTGTGGCGGAAGTGAAACTCTATCTAATGTGAAAATTTTACTAACGAATATGAATCTAGTCCATGTATTTTACTCATAGATATAAATAAAATATACAAGATGGGTTTACAGATTGGAGGAGATTAATATTGAATTTGTATAGTATAGATCAAAACGGTAGAAATTATGTACTCGGAGACAAACTGGTTCGTAATGTTCGTTTTGTTCATGTTAGCACAGGAATAATATGTGAATTGATGAATCATAAGGAGGGTGGAGTTAGGAATATGGGTGCATTTCTTAATGATAGTATTGCAATGCAGGTAGCAAAAAGAGATTATAGTGGAAGTATTTATCCTTGCCCGTATTGTATGGGAAAATATAGGTATAGATAAAATAGGGCTGACGTACTGTATAGTACGCAGCTTTTTTTATTCAACTAACATTGCATCATGGCTTACCTAAATTAAACTTTATTATAAAATATGGATTGACAGCCATATCGCAGTGCGATACATAGTACTGAGATATACTATGATGATGAAAAGGAGTCGAGAGTATGGATGCTCACATAAAAAAAGTCTATGTTCCAATGACAGAGACTGGTTTTTATATTTTGTTGTGCTTGCAGTCAGAGATGCATGGATATAGTATTGTCCAGAGGGTAGAGACGCTAACAAGGGGAGAAATTCGATTGAGTCCCGGAACGATGTATGGAAGTCTGTCTAAGATGGAAAAGGATGGTTTAATCTCATTTGTGAGGGAAGAAGATAAGCGTAAAATATATATAATTACAGAATTAGGGAAAGAAGTGCTGAAGTTAGAAATGAAACGAATTGAAAGACTATATAATAATCTGGAGGAGGCTAAACGATGAAGAATAATAAAATCAAATTTGCATTTTTTACGATACCAGAATATGAAAAAGAGCAGAACTGGTTAAGAGCACAACATAATAAAGGATGGGAATTTACAGGGGTTACATTCCCTGGATTTTACCATTTTACGAAATGTGAGCCGCAGGATGTTATATATCAATTAGACTATAATCAGGATGGCATACAGAATAAAGCAGAATATATACAGATGTTCAAAGATTGCCAATGGGAATACATTACGGACTTTGTGGGCTATAGCTATTTTAGAAAAGCAGTAGCAGATATGAAGTTAGGAGAGGAAGAAATCTTCAATGATTATGAATCAAAATTGGAGATGTCAAGAAGGGTATTTCGAGGCAGAATGATTCCACTTGTCATTGTCTTTTTCTCAATTATTATACCACAGTTGCTTATGCAACATAATTTGAACTTTAGGCTCTTATTTTATGTTTATATTGTGTTATTTAGTATATATGTAGTTATTTTTATATGGTATGCCATACAGTACTGGAGTTTGAAAAGGCATGAAAGATAAACATTATGGTCTATGGGGAGGGAGAGAATTACTCATACACACATTGGAGTTTGTAAAAAAGAAAGTGAGGGATTCAATGCTCCACTATTAATAGTGCTTTGTTGTATTATAGTGCCAGATCATAGGGGCGCAAGAGATATTCAAAAAAAGCGATTCCCTAAATGGGAAAAAGAAATAGGTGAGATGGATAAAGAACTATATTCCTTCTTATACTCAGAAGAACATCAAACTAAAATCCCTGGTTCGCTAATGAGTTTGCAGGCACTTGAATATGGAATATACCTAGGGCTTTTCGAAGATGAGACTGAGAAGAGGAATTTTGAGAAGGATATAAAGGGGTATTAAACAGACCGCCAGTTAAGAAATATTGTTCTTGACCGGCGGCCTTTATTTTATTAAGATTGTTAGGTTCTATAGAATAATTAAGTGATACATGGAGGAAACATGAATAAGAAAATTCAAAATTTACTGTCTAGTAAAAAAATTCTAATAACATTATTAATAGCTCATACCATTATTATAATCTACTATATGTTCTTTGGATTTGGGAGAGCACAAGTAGGAAGCGATCTTGAAGGATATCGTTATTCAATTATTCCGACAGGAATACCTTTATGGTATCCTAAAGTATTATCATTTGACACCTTAAAAAGGTGGGTGTTTAGCTTAGGAAATCTTTTAGCATTTGTCCCTTTTGGAATCTTAATCCCTTTGATATTTGGTATTAAGTATTTTAAATTTATATTTATCTTTCTAATTTCTATATTTTCGCTAGAAATCCTTCAAATGGTTACCTATCTTGGTAGTTTTGATATAGAAGATATAATGATTAACGTAGTAGGAGCTTCGATAGGTTTTTCTTCGTACAAAATGGGTAATAAATCAAAATTGTTATCACATAGAATAATTTACACAGCATTTCTGATTTTGATTTTTACTATTATAATGATTTTGTTTGCAGAATTAGTTAATAGTAGAATGAGATTCTAAGCTCTTTTTTGTAAGTGACCCCCATTCCTAGATAAGAAAAGTGAAAAAGATTCATTAATAATAGATTTTGTCACGTGATTATAGTAAAATAGGAAATAATTGGGGGGGTTATCTTATGTATAAGGTGTTTTTAGTTGATGATGAGGAGTTAATTGTAAAACAGATAGTAGATTCGGTACCTTGGATGGATAATGGGTTTGAAGTGATAGGGGTGGAAACAAACCCTAAAAGAGCAATTGAGAAAGTTGTGCAACTAAAGCCAGATGTTGTATTTAGTGATTTGAAGATGCCGCTGCTTGATGGTCACGAATTAATGAAATTAATAAGAGAATCTGGTGTTAAGACTGAATTCGTTATGCTCAGCGCATATGGAACTTTTGAAGATGCAAAAACATTCTTCCATCAAGAGGGGTTTGATTATTTATTAAAGCCATTACAACTAGAGGAAGTACAGCTTGTATTGGAAAAGTTGGCAGGAATACTAGCAGTAAAACGCCCTCAGAAGGAAGTTACAGTAGAGGATAATATTAATCCTGCTTTTCTTGAGTTGATTGCCTATGTGAAAGTGAATTTTACGAAAAAGCTTACACTGGATAAACTGGGTAAGAGCTTTGGGTTGAGTGCTGGTTATATCTGCAATCTGTTTGCGAGACATTATAATACGACACTCACTTGTTTTATTACAGAATTGCGAATGAAAAAAGCAGTAGAACTAATAGAAAGTAGCAATGATAGCTTGAAAAACATAGCATTTGAATGTGGATATAGTGATTACTTTTATTTTAATAAAGTATTTAAAGGTTATATAGGGATGGCACCAAGCCAATATATTCAGATGCTTGAAATGGGAAAACAGAATTAGATGATTGGAGAGTGGTATGAATAAAAAGAAGATAATCATAAGCATCTTATGTATTTCGTGTTTAGTAGTTGCAATTGCTGGTTATTTAGTTGAAACAGGGACGCAAGATAAAAAAACAGTCGTTACCATAGCGATACCATGGAATGATATGATACAAAATCCAGAGACAAATTATTATGCCAATTGGTTAGAGAAGAAAACTGGATACGATATAAATTTTGAATATATAGAACCAGGGTATGAAAAAGAATATCTATATACGATGATGACTTCTAGTGAGAACAGTATTGACGCTGTATTTTTATCAAAGGACGAGTTATTTACCATGGAGGAATTTCATAATTATGCAGGCAGAGGACTGGTTACTGATCTTTCTTCTTTTATAGGTGAAAATAGTAACTTAAAGCATATTCTAAGTGATTATCATGAATATGGACTATGTGAGAAAATTAAACAGGATAAAGCCATCTACTATATGCCTAATATGGATACTGCGAGAAAAAGTCAGAACATGCAGGTGTTATGGATTAATGTAAGCTGGCTTAAAGAGTTAGGCTTAGAAGTACCTCGAACTACGAAGGAACTTGAAGAAGTTTTAACAGCTTTTTTAAAGAAGGATCCAAATCGTAATGGATTGCAGGATGAACTTCCTTTGATTAGCTGTGAAAATGATTATTCTCAACAAAGCTATAATTACCTTCTAAATGCATTTATTGTTAATGATCCTGTACATGGTCGCATTTATTTGGATGAATCAGAAGATATTCGTTTTGCACCTCTGGAAAAAAGCTTTCGAGAGGGAATCATCTACTGCTCCAGACTATATGAGAAGGGGCTATTATCAGGTGTAAGCTTTGATTTTACTCAAAAACAGATGCGGGAGTTAGTTAACAGCCCATTAAATATGGTAGGTGCATTTACCAGTCAAAGCATTTCAGATGTAGTGTATCAGAATTGCCCAGAAGTGCTGGCCAGATTTATACAAGTATCGCCACTTGAAGGACCAACAGGTGAGAAAAATGCAGTATGGGTTAATTATGAGCCACACATTGGAGGTTATATCCCTGCAAATAGCCTACATAAGGATGAAGCTTTTGCCATTATGGATCTAATGTTATCTGAAGAAGCTTCTTTGATTTCAGAATATGGAGAAGAAGGTGTGGACTGGAAGTTTTCCGAAAAGGGAGATTTGTCGACTTATGGAAGCCGAGCAATCATAACGACAATTAATTATCTGAACGATACGGTGCAGAATAAGCATCTGGCAGGGATTGGACCACAGGTAGTGAAGGCGGATTATAAAAACGGTGTGACGTGGAATGGCAACCACTCTCTTGTCGAATATATTGATGCACGTGCAGTCAAATCTTACGAGAAATACTATCAGGTTCCTTCGGATTCGTCTCTATTAAAATTGTCTGGAGAAAAAGCGAAAGTATATATGGAATATACAACGGGTATAGATTTTAAGGTTCTACAATTCATAACCGGTAGTCTTGATCCGACTTCGGATGAAGTGTGGAATCAGTACATAAAAGAGTTTGAAGAAATAACAGAATAAAGGATGGTGAGGTATATGCGGAATAAGAATAAAGTTGTTGGCATAAGTATTCTGACGATAGTTCTGCTGATTATCCTTATTATTGTAGTTTGCAAAAAGAATCAAAGAGAGATAAGTCAGGAAGAACGAATGGACAATTGGCTTATGGAGGCAGAACTTGATAAACCACAGTCAGCAAATGAATTATATCAGGCCGCACTACAAGAAGATATATTGATAATTTATTCTGTTTCTACCAGAGTGTTTGATGTAAAGGAAAGTTTTGAAAAGGAATATCCTGGTCTGACTGTGGAAATAAAGGATGTCAGAGGTAATGATTTGGTGAAGATGGTAAAGGAAAATTATCAATCAGGAGATTTTGCTTGTGATTTGGTTGTTTGTAGTGACTGTGATGGAAGCCTGTACAAAGAACTGTTGGAACCAGGAATTGTATATACGTATGTTCCACCGGATATTGCACCTAAAATAAAAGAGGGATATGTTAAGGAGGAGCTCGAATTTCTAGGGGAAATCATGATGGTTGTATATAATGGGGATGTGTATGATACTCCCCCAATAGATAATATATGGGAGATGACGCATAAGTCCTATAAGGGCAAAATTATTATGGCTAATCCGATTAGTTCTTTTTCTACCTATGGTTTCTGCGCAACAGTACTTCGTGAATCAGAACTGATGGAAAAGGCCTACGAGCAATATGCAGGTAAGCCACTGACGCTGCCAGAAGGGAAAAGTGCTGGTGAAGTATTTTGGGAACAGGCAGCTGAGAATATCGTATTTACCAATTCTAGTGATGAAGTGTTAGAGGGAATAGGAAATGGTGGTTCGGATGGTATGAAATTGGGTTTTATGATATCTAGTAAAATGAGATATCAAGAGATAGGGTACCAGATTGAGCCGATTTATCAGCTGGAACCATTTGCAGCTGTATATACACCAAATAGTGTCAGCATAGCCGGAGGCTCTAAGAACATCAATACAGCAAAACTATTTATACGGTACATGCTGGGAGAAAGCGATGGTACAGGCAAAGGACTCAAACCTTTTCTGACAAAAGGGACATGGTCCATCAGGACTGATGTTTTAGATGGAAACGATGTTTTACTTGAAGAGATTGATCTTAGGTTTCTTGATAAAAGTTACTTGTATGAAAAAAGAGAGGAAATGATTTGCTTTTGGGAGGAGATCTTAAAGAAAAATGTGGTACAGTAACAAAGGAATAGAAAAGAGATCGTTATTGAATAAACTAAAGTGGACTATTTTTGGTTTGGCAGCTACCTTGCTAGCAATGTGGTTTCTTTTTTATGTCAGTATGCGCAATGTTTTGGAGCAATACGCTAGGCAGACAATGGAACAGGTTTCCCTACAGATTATGTCCGATTTGAATAAATCCTTCCTACAGCTGGAACAGGTTTCATTTGCCATGTCAGAGGATGAGATGGCATACAACTTTGTCATGTTAGAAAACAATCTAGATTTTTACATACAAGCATCGAAGGTAGAACAGGAACTTGGTGCGTTACTTAAGGAATTCAAATTAATTAAACATATTATTATATATGATCACCAAGGGAGATATTATCGCTTTCTTGGAACGATTAATAATACCTGTATTAGTAGAATGATGGAGGTATTAGAGAAGGATAAGATATCGCGACATATACAGATTTCTTTAGATGGAGTTAACTACATTGGATATGTGGACTTTATTTATGATGGACAGGAATCGATTGGTAAAATAGTAATGCTAATGGATCAAAAGGATATTGATAAGCTACTACAGCAATTTGAGAATAATGAGGATATAGAAATTGCATTGGCGGCTGAACAGACTATAATTGTGTCGAATCAATCCTCGAGGCTGAAGCAAAGTATAGATGATTTTATTAATACAACAGATTATGCAGTACATAAGCAGGTAGGATTTACACCATTCAAACTATTAATTTCTTATAAAGATACCAATCAATCGTTGAACTTTTACTTTATTACAGCAATCACTGTTATGGTGGTTATTTTTCTTGCAGCAGTATCAGTATTTAGTCGCTTTTGGAAAAATAAGTTCTTTATACCGATTCAGATGGTTGTCTCACAAGTAGAACAGTTTGAAAGTGGAAAAGGAGAAAAGCTAGTTGATACTGGACTTAAGCATTTTGATGGTCTTGTTCGAGGAATCAATGATATGGTTGAGAGGATAGAACAGAAAGAAAAAGAAATCTATGATGCAACATATACACTTCAGGAATCAGAAATAAAGAAGCAAAAAGCGCTGATTGTTTCACTTAAGAAGCAGATAAGTGCTCATTTTACAGTAAATGTACTAAATATTATTAAAGCACTTGCAACAGATGGAGAAAATGAAAAGGCTGGTGTATTGTGTGATGGACTATCGTATCTACTTCGGTATGCCAATGCGGGGGATAGTTTCATCAGTTGTATGGAGGAATTCTTTGTTTTAGAGAAGTATGCCAATATAATGTCAATTCGGTATCCGAATAAATTCAAAGTTGAAATAGAATTAATGGATTATCAGGAGGAAATATTGCTGCCTAGAATGCTATTACAACCAATTGTTGAGAATAGTATACTACACGGAATAATTAATGAGGAAGATAAGGAGAATGGCATAATCCGGGTATATAGTATAATGAGCTCTAATTTAGTAAAGATTGTGGTTGAGGATAATGGACGTGGAATGGACACTACAGCATTATACAATTTGCAGGAGAGTATTTGTCGTGCAGATAAGGACAATATTGAGGTGGAGGGGTTATCTCATGTGGCACTTGTTAATATCCAGAGACGTATTTTATCCTATTTTGGAGAAAAGTTTAGAGTGAGTATAGAGTCTACCTTGGGTGAAGGCACAAAAGTGACATTAACACTTCCTATTTGCCCACGCATGAGATAAATACCTTCGTTAGCGAGAGCGTAATAAAAGCTGTCATGATTGAAATAATCGTGGCAGCTTTTTTGTACCCAAATTAGGCAAATATAAATCATGAAGATTTTACCAACAAATGTGAAGATAATTAATATGTTTATTGAGCTATCTTTTGTAGCATAGATTATGATTGCTATTTGTATCTTAGATAATGAGGATAGGAAGGGAGAAAGAATGCTATGCAAAGAGATTATAAGAAAACTACAATAAAATATTTCGTAATAGGGATATGCTTGTCCATGCTGATAATTTTTAGTATTGGTATGGTTTACTCAAAAGGCGCACTAATCAAGGATATATTGGTGGGATCTGATACTGGTAATGAAAGCAATGAACATATGGAATCTGATCAAACTTCAGAAATTGTAAAAGCGTTAGAAGCGATAAAAAGTTTAGGGACTGAGAGTAGAGCGCCAGAGGTTGGAAGTAAGGCTTCGGAAACTGTCAGTAAAGCGCCAGAGGATGAAAGTAAAGCTTCAAAACCTGCAGAGAAATCATTAAAACCAAGTAAGGTACCAGAAAAAGCAACATTTCCTGAGTGGTATGATAATCTAGTTGGCGTATATCAAGCAGCTCATGATTATGAGGCCTTGCTATTTTTAAGTGGTACTCCGACCTGTGTATGGTTAGATATCTCAAGTGGTACGACCATTAAATACATACTTAAGATTACCAATGAAATGTGGGAGGGAGAGAATCATATACATTATGAGAAAGAGACTGAACATGGGAAAACAACGATAGATATTAAGATAAAGGGCGATGTTGTTTCGCTTCTTGTAAAGGATAACGATTCTGTTATTAAAGAATATGAATATCCGAGAGATTCCAGTCAGAATGCAGATGAACAATTTGATAATATGGATTGGATGCTCTCAATTGAGTATTAGAATGTAGAAAGTGAGTGTTTAAAATGACGACGAAGCAAAAAATATCGCTAATATTCAAGTTGATTATTCTCCCGGTTGTGGGATGCACAATCGGCAGTTCTATAGCGCTTATCAATAATTTCAGGTCAGAAAGTAGGGCAGAGGTTGCAATAGAGAGTCAAAAAGATGATAAACCACTAATTATAGAGGCTATATGGATACGAGAGGATAAACATGCGACCTTATTTTTAAAGAAAGAACCGGATAAGACAGAGTTTGAATATGTAATTAGTGTAATAGGAGATCATGAACATAGCTATCAGGGAATCGCGCAAATCGATGAATCATATAAGCTAGAGGAAGGGGAATTATCGGTCTATTGCTGTAAAGACAATGGGATGATCCGATTTATTATGAGAGAGGATGAAAGCATTGTAATCAAAACAGATGAAATATTTCAACAACAGATAGAAGATATGAGTTTACCGGATGGAATATATCGTGCACTAAATACAAAAAAGGTTACACAATACTATCCTTATTTTACACATGTATTTACTGAGGAAGTCGAGATTGAAAAATTGGATTATATAGAGATTGTGCCAGGGCAGCCTATTTATTATGAAATTTGGCGAGAAAGCTTAATGCCGATTCAATTACCTGTTGAAAGTACGATAACCCTTGATCCAGAGGTAGTTAGGCAGACACTTAAGCAAGTAACGGTGGATGAGCGACTCTCTTATAAAGAAATTATGAAAAACTGTTATTTCCGTTTTCAAGGAAGCTATATAGGCAGTAAATCATCAATAACAGATGATAAGCAATTCGAAGAGTATCATTTAAACAAGCGTAGCACACCGGATTCGTTGTTATGTGCAAATCAAGAGGATGAACAAAATATTATTGCAAAAAGAAAAGAGGTATTTGAATCGTCATCAGACAGCTTAGAGGGAGACGTAGAATTTGTATTATATCAAAATAAGGATACAGGCGGAGAATTTATAGGTATTTATCTCTCAGGAGGTCAATACCTGTCTGATGAGATCTCTTTATCTACTGGTACTTATGAAACAGGGTTTTATTTTAATGAAATTGATTTAAGTAGCGGAGGGGTAGAGGATTCTTATACCTACGATGCTAAGGAGAATTTCATCAGAGTCACTGGGCAATGCAAACCATATTACACGGATACAGGTGGATTGGCATCTAATATAGAGTATGATATTAATCTCTATTTTTCAGATACGGGAATCGTTTTAGCTGGCGGTACTATTACAGTAGATGGTTATGGGAGTGAAAAACTGGAATATGAGTTAATTGCTACCGCAGTGGAAGCGCAGGCAGAGGGATTTAAAATAGCAGAATATGAATTCAAAGAAACGCTATTTGCTTACGAAAGTATCATTGAGCTACCCCCAAAGCAGATTAACGTAACAGACTATATTACATTACAAATGCCTTATTGGGAGAAAATTGGAGAAGGTTCGATACCAACATATGAAACCAGGTATAGAACTGTGGAAAACTACGTCTCAAGAAGGAAGAAATTAAAATCAAAACTTCATTGGGGAGCAGTTGACGTAGAAGTGCCAACAGAGTTAGAGACAGAACAACCTAAAGAGACAGAGTTAGAGACAGAAAAGCCAAGAGAAACAAAGTTAGAGACAGAAAAACCAATGGAAAGCCCAACGGAAAGCCCAACAGAAAAGCCAACGGAAAAGCCAATAGAAATTCCAACAAAAACTCCGCAATCCGGTGAAAATGAACCAAATTTAGTCAAATATGATTCCTCCAAAATTAAAGCAGAAGCATCCTCAGAATTAAGCAAAGGAAATGTGACTTATTCAGCCCATACGATGCTAGATGGATCTTATATAACAGCATGGATGGAGGGGGTTAGCGGATATGGGGAAGGCGAAACCATCACCTTTTATTTTGATGAAACAGTTGATCTTGGAGAAATAAGAATTGCCAATGGTTATCTTAACAAATGGACCACGTATGAAAATAATGCCAGAGTGAAAGAGATGGTAGTAGAGTTTTCCAATGGTGAATTTATTAAAGTATATCTAGATGACATGTATTTTCAGGGAGTGGGTTCAACGGAGTATACGGATATCATTAAATTTGATGATAAGATAACCACAAACTACGTAACTATGACAATAGTTAGTGTAAATGAGGGTGAGGAACATGAAAATACCTGTATTACGGAGATGGAATTTTTTGTTTATGAGGAGGATGAATGATGCCTGATAAAACACCAAAAAGTAAAGTATGGGTTTCAGTCGTGGGAATTTTTACGATGATTAGTATGATAGTTGTTTCTTACTTTTCGGTAGGAGCGATTACCGGGCGATATGCAGAGAAAGTTAATCAGCATTCAGAGGGTGGTACTTCTTCCAAAATATCAGGAGAGGTTGATTATGCTCTGGAGTATGCGATCTCCGTAGTCACTACAAAAAAGGAGGAGAATGTAATCAATGTGAATTCAATTCCATGTAATTCGCATACTGGAACGGAAGAAATGCCTTCTGGAGGCGGTAAAGCGCTCTTTAAGACATGGGTTCCAATCTGCGATGGAGCACGGATTTATGATGGTTGTGTTCAGGCAGCCATCGATAAGGAAACTGGTGAACTAGTAATTAACAATACAGAAGGAGGCAATCAGTTTGCGATAGAAGATGGAACAAAACTAGGAGCTTTTAATGAGACCTGTGGTTCAGGAAACTATATCTATTATATGTATGGACCAAAGGATGCCTGTAATGGTAAAGAGGGAACTCTGGTTCAAATGAATGCCACAACAGGAGAAAAGAAAGAGATTAAACTTTCAGACGAGCAAATACTTGATTTTGTTACCTATGATAATGGTAAAATATATGTTCAGAGTGGAGATAGAGCACCCTATTTTTGGTGTGTGGATGAAGAAACGATGGAAGTAAGTGAATTTCAGATTGCAGAACAAGAGTATATGTATTATAAAATAGGGTTTATAGTAAAAAATGGAGTGCTATATATTCCAAGGGTAGAAGGCATATATGAAGATGGTTATAAGAAAGAACATCGATATAGCATATATAGCTATGATATAAAGACAGGGAATGGCAAAGTAGAAAAAGCATTTGGTGAAATGAGTGCACAATTAGAGGCTAGAGAATTCGAGGTAAATAGAATGGCATTGGCATCTACGAAGGAGGGATTTGTATTTTCTAATGATACAGGTATTTATTCTGTGGACGATAGTTTACAAAACCCAATTCAATTAGTAGATAGTAGCTATTCTTTTTGGCGATGTGATTCGGGATATTTGTATTATAAATTGAAAGAAGATAAAAGCTACTCACTATATCGTGTGAGGATAGACAATACAGAACGACAAAAAATAGAACCATTTACCATAAATGGTTCATATATAGTAAAACCAGGGGTAAATTGTAATAATGGTGTTATGTGCTGTTATTATTATGAAGAGGGTGATTCATTAGATGGAATTGCCAATGCCCAAAATAGTGTGTTTGTGATTTTGACGGAGGAGGAGGTTAGTTATGTGCTTGCAGATGATTTTCAAGATAGGAGTTCCTTCTTACCAAATAGAAACTATATAAGATACGATGTAAAGATTCCATGGGTAAAGATTGAGTAAGTCAGGAGAAAATTTAACTTGACATAGTCATGGTTATTAACTATCATTATCAGCGTTATCCAAGTACTTTTTGATGTACTTGGATAACGTTTATTTTGTTTGAGTTATACTTAGATTATACTTGAATTAAGAAACGGGAGACATAAAGACAGATGGAAAAAACAGCAAAATTAACAGAGGGAAGTATCATTAAGACAATGTTCAAGCTCGCACTTCCGATTATGGGGACAAGTTTTGTTCAAATGGCTTATAACCTTATCGATATGATATGGGTTGGGAAAATTGGAACAGGAGCAGTGGCAGCAGTAGGGACTGCTGGATTTTTCACCTGGTTAGCGAATGCATTTATACTGATTCCAAAGATAGGGGCAGAGGTTGGAGTAGCGCAGTCCACTGGCCAAAATGATATGAAGGAAGTAAAAAAATATATCAAACATAGTATCCAGATGGTAATATGTCTTGCACTAATCTATGGATTTATCATGATTGCATTTCGCAATGGATTAATTGATTTTTTCAGGCTCGAAAAAGAAGAAATCATTCGGGATGCGATTACGTATTTGGTTGTTATTTCCTTAGGGTTTGTATTTTATTTTATCAATCCAGTATTTACTGCGATTTTTAATGGATATGGAGATAGCAAAACGCCATTTGTAATCAATTCAGTAGGACTTATTGTTAATTTAGTACTTGATCCGTTATTAATTATGGGTATTGGGTCTTTTCCAAGATTAAATGTACTTGGTGCTGCGATAGCTACGGTAATTGCACAAGCGGTTGCTACGCTTTTGTTTGTTATAAAGGCGAGAAAATCATTGGCGATTTTTTCAGACATTCACCTATTCAAAAAACCAGATCTACCTCATATTCGAAGAATTGTTAAGTTAGGTATGCCAACTGCTCTTCAAAGTGGAATTTTTTCAATTATCGGCATGGTAATAGCGAGAATTATTGCTCAGTGGGGACCTACACCGATTGCGGTGCAAAAAGTTGGCTCACAGATTGAAGCAATATCCTGGTTGACAGCAGGGGGATTCCAAACTGCTATGAGCGCCTTTGTTGGACAAAATTATGGTGCTAGGAAATGGGATAGAGTATATAAAGGTTATTATGTGGGAATGGGTATTGTATCTTGTATCGGGATATTTGCTACCGCGCTGCTATACTTTGGTGCAGGACCTCTATTTGCTATTTTTATAGAAGAGGAGGAGGCAATACAATACGGTATTGAATACCTTAAGATACTAGCCTATTCCCAGTTGTTTATGTGTATAGAGATAACTACCGCCGGGGCATTTAATGGACTTGGTAAAACGATTCCTCCTTCTATCGTTGGTATCTTATTCAATGTTCTGAGAATTCCATGTGCACTTATATTGTCCTCTACAGGCATGGGTCTTAATGGAATCTGGTGGACAATCAGTATTACAAGTATTTTTAAGGGCGTTGTATTAACAATATGGTATATTGTCTTACAAAGAAAGCAAAGGAAGGCGATATACAACAAGCCACATATCTAAAGGCAGGATAGAGCGTATTCCATAACGGATGCGCTCTTGTTTATGTGCGCCAATTAGTATTTCATTTCGTCAATAATCGCTTACAGATACTAAGATATCTCTTTAAATAATTCATAGGCTTTCTTTCTAGCTTCTTCTAAAACAACAATGCCAAGCTCTGTTATCTTATAATATTTTCTTATTTTCCCATCAACCGTTCGCTCCTCTTTTTCAAGGAGTCCACTAGATTCCATGTTGTGTAAAAGAGGGTATAACGTTCCAGGGCTCATATCATACCCATGCTCGCTAAGTTCTTCAATCATCCAGACACCGTAAAAAGGTTCTTTTTTTGCATGATGAAGAATGTGTATCTGAATAAAACCTAGGAAAAATTTCCTCATAATTTTGTCTTGCATTACTAACCATCCTTATAGTATAATTTGTTATATCGAAGTTCGATATCGGAATATGATATTATTATAACACCATATCATTCATAGTTCAAGTTCTTGGGGACATAATTATTACTACCCAGTATGAAGAGAACTATGTAAAATGCCTTCTTTGAATATAAAATCATGAAAAGATTACACTCAAATTAAGGATATCATACACAATAACCACCAGAATTTTAACCGTTGAAAGGAATGATTCCTATGAAGAATGAAAGAAAATTAGAAAAAAACCATAGAGTCCCGTGGGGAACCTTCCTAAAAGATGTATTTATATGCTCTTTGGGAGCATATGGAGGCCCGGAAGCTCACTATGGCGTTTTTACAGATCAATTGGTTGTAAAGAAAAAATATTTGACGGAGGAGGAGCTGGTTGAACTTATTGCTTTAACTGGTATCTTACCTGGTCCGAGTAGTACGCAGACAATCGTAGCGATTGGTCATAAAATGGGAGGACCATTGCTAGCACTCTTAACAATGTTGGTTTGGGCTTTGCCTGTACTTATTTTGATGACGTTACTATCATTTCTTAGTCAATTTTTAAGTAGAACAAATTTATCTCAGGATGGACTTCGCTATATCGGACCAATGGCAGTGGGATTTATTATAGTAGCTGCATACCGTATTGGACGGAAAGTAGTAACCGATAAAATTACTTTATTACTCCTTTTATTTGGAGCTATCACCACTTATTTTATTCGACAGCCTTGGATATACCCGATAGTACTAATTATTGGAGGAGCCGTTAGTGTTGCTACTTCAAAAGAGAAAAACCTTTGGAACCGTGTGAAACTAAACCCTCCTTGGCGTTATCTGACTACCTTTGGAATTTTTGCTTTTGGAAGCCTACTACTAACATTGATTTCGAAGAATAGAATTCTACATTTGTTTGAAAGTTTTTACCGTTATGGGTACTTGGTTATTGGTGGCGGACAGGTGGTCGTACCTCTTATGTATAGTGAATTAGTAGAAGTGAATCAATATATGACAAATCAAGAATTTTTGACTGGATTTGGTCTTGTACAGGGTTTACCTGGACCTATGTTTAGTTTTAGTGCTTATGCTGGTGGCATGGCAGCTCGAGGTGGAGGTGCTGTAACCCAGGTACTAGGTGCTATCGCAGGCGGAATTGGAATCTTCTTGCCAGGGCTACTTTTAATTTACTTTATCTACCCAATATGGGAGAACTTAAAGAAGATTAAAGGAATAAAAATATCATTGCGAGGAATTACAGCTGTTGCAGGTGGATTAATAACCGTAGCTGCAATCATCTTAATGCAAAAAAGTGGGTTTGTGATTGATAATGTTATTATTACACTTGTGACGGTAGCCCTATTATTACTTAAGAAAATACCAGCACCATTAATCGTTGTAGCTGTGATAGCAGCCGGTTTTATTCTATAAATACGAATGTAAAGAATGATAAGTCCTTCAGACTAATGCGCTGAGGGACTTTTTAGCGCTGCATTTTTATGATTAGGTAGAATTCTATTTTATAAAATGTGAAAATATTATATGGAAAATATCGACTTTTTTCAAGTAAAGACATATAATATCTTCATTAGAGGAGGTGCTAAATGGATCATAATATAAACTTGGTTCTAGAAAAAAAAGATTATGAAGAGATACTCAATCTTCAAAAGCTCGCTTACCAAACGGAAGCAGAGATTTATAATGATTATTATATTCCACCGCTTATGCAGACATTAGATGAATTCGTAGAGGAAGCCAGCCAGTCAACAATACTTAAGTATACGGAACATAACTTTATAATTGGGTCAGTTAGGGCTTATCAAAAGAATGGCACTTGTTACATAGGCAAATTAATCGTACATCCTGATTACAGAAACAAAGGAATTGGTAAAAAACTACTAGCTGCGATTGAGGAGCATTATGAGGGACTTCGCTATGAGCTTTTTACAGGTAATCGAAGTGAAAAAAACCTGGCTATATATGAAAAGGCTGGCTATCGTATCTTCAAGATAGAAAGAGTAAATGAGAGTCTAAGTCTTGTGTATCTGGAAAAATTAAGTCAAAGCTAAGATTATGGGAGGATGAGGTCATGGCAATAAATATACGAACTGCGACATCAGATGATATTATGAGTCTTGTTGATTGCAGAGAAGATTTTATTTTTGAAGTATCTGGGCAACCATTGCCCAACCATATTAAGGAGTCAATGAGTACCTATATAAAAGAAAATATAGATACTGATTCGTTCGTGTGTTATATAGCAACAGATGACGAAAAAATCATAGCAATGGTGATGCTTTGTACCTATCATATCGTTCCAAAACTAAATAATAGCACTGGCAAAGTTGGCTATGTTCAAAATGTATATACATTGAAGGAATATAGAGGGCAAGGATTAGCGAAAGAGCTAATGAACAGACTGATTGAAACAGCCAAGAATATAGGGGTAAATGAGATATTATTAAATGCAGAGGAAAAGGCAGTCCCCCTCTATCAAAGTTTAGGATTTCAGCTAATTGACCGTGAAATGATGTTGAGATTTTAGGGTAA
This sequence comes from Bacillota bacterium, assembly GCA_023434365.1. GTDB lineage: Bacteria > Bacillota > Clostridia > Lachnospirales > Lachnospiraceae > KM106-2. The sequence goes on from JAEYSV010000060.1 coordinate 46,556, forward strand.
TAACAAAAAGCTTCATGAAGGTATTTGATACCATCATGGAGCCTTTTATTTATCGTTATTATCATCATGCTTGGAATGTTCAAGTTCAATTGAGGAAAGATTTGCAAAGAACTCAATGGCTTTAAGGTAGAGTTCATTTATCATCTGGCTATTCTGTAATCTGGTCTGACTAGCAGAAGCATTTTCTTGAACTGCACTTTTATTAACCAATTGCTGATAATTATGTAGGGTTTTGTTCATGTAATTGATGATATCAACACGCATCTTTGCCATATCAAGATTGCTATTAATAGTATTATTCGTGTTTAATTCAGTCTCAATGGCTTCATCCTCAACTGCATCCGCTATTTTTTTGTTACTAATAAAGTCTTTCGTATTAGTTATTGCCACTTCACTAGTAAGAGAGGATTCTTTTGCGAATCGTTTCTGAAGCTTATGTAGTTGCAGGTGTAAATCTTCATTCTCGTTACCCAAATAAGTAATTCGATTACGCAACTCTTTATTTTGCTGATATAGCACCTCAAATTCTTTTGTAAGGGTTGAGATTTGGACGAGTAACTCGGCTTTCTCTTTGTTGATTTTAATTAGATCAGTCTCAAGTTTCTTTATATCTTCTTCTACGAGAATAGACTTGGCACTTTTTTGACCTATAGTATTTTTGATTTGAGTTTTTAATGTAGTAATAGTAGCATTAAGGCTTTCATTTTCTTCTCGAAGTGCATCTATTATTACATTTACCTCTGCAATCTTATAACCAAATAAACTCTTTTTCATATGGCCATTTTACCTCTTTAATTACAGATTTTTATGTAAGCAGGATCATCGGGTTAGTCTTAATCTATAGAATCACTGATTCAATGCGTTAATTTCATCTTATCTTAAGAATTATAAATTGTCAACAATATACACAGTTCCCTATCTATGGTGCGACATTTTAAGATATATCTCTTGCTTTACTTACATTATTATGTAAAATTGTAAAAGATTCGAAAAAACTTGCAAGTTAAAATTCTTTATACTATCATATTAATAAGTACACTAAGGCGTACTAGAATCTATACATACATAGGAGATATGATTTAATGAGTACCATCCTGATTATTGGAAACTATGATGCTTTTACTAAGAATTTAGTAAAAAAACTTTCTATTGAAAAGTGGCGTATTTATACGTTGACTAATAATAAAAAGTTTATTAAGCCGTCGCATGTTTTCGAACAATACGTATTTGATTATAACAGTCATAGCGTAAAAGAGATAATCAAAAGCTGTCGGCCTGATGTGATTCTTTTTACAGGAGCCTATGATTCTTTTTATAATTGGAATGGTGAAAATGTAAAAGATACTGCATTAAATTTTACTGCCAATCTTAGTAATGTTCTGATTTCTTCTGCCATGCAAGGAATTAAGCATTTCATCTATCTATCTTCTGAGTGTGTTTTTGAAGATGAGTATATCGTTGATATTAAGGAGGAGGTACCGGTTTCTCCAAAAAGCTATAAAGGTATGGCTATCTCACAAGGGGAGAATATGGCGTTGCATTTTGGGCAATCCACTCAGATGGAGATTACAGTTTTAAGATTAGCTAATATGTATGGCATATTGGAAACTTTAGCAGACTGCAACGATGTTTGCTCGCAAATGTGTGTGGAAGCAATGATTCATGGACGTTTGAGCGTAAATGCGAAAAGGGTTTTTTCTCCTTTGTTTATTAGGGATGCGGTAGAAGCACTATGTTTGTTACTCAAGGCACCTGAAAGACGATACCCCCTTTACCACATTTCATCGATGGAAGAGGTGACACAAGACAAAGTCGCCAAGTTAATAAAAGATAATTGTCCACACCCAGTTACTGTAGTTGATCAGACAATGGGACTAAAGCAAAGAATGATATTATCTAATGAACGGTTTCGTAATGAATTTCCGCTTGAGATTAGAAAAAGTTATAAGGATATAATCCCGAAGATGATTGTTGCAATAAACAATCATAAAAAACGTTTTTTACATAGTGGTGAAACAATGGTGATAAGCACAGAGAAACAATTATTTCGGTTGCTAAAAAATGCGATACCTTTCCTGGAATGTATCATATTATTTATCCCAGTTTTTATGTTGAACCATAGGATGAATGAAAGCCGATATCTTGCCGGCATTAACTTTTACTTATTATATGTTTTGCTATTTGCCATTATGTATGGCAGACAGCAGGCAGTTTTTGCTTCTTTACTAAGTGTCATAGGTATTAGTATAAGCAATATTATAAACACTACAGATGTTGCCACAATGACGGATTCTAATATGTATGTGCAAATAGTACAAATCTTTATCGTAGGGCTGTCAGTAGGTTATCTTAAAGATAAGTTCCTTGAAATGAGCACAGACATGAATGATGAGGTGGATTTTCTCAAGGAGCAGCTAAAAGATATTACTATAATAAACTCTAGTAACGAAAGAATCAAAGATTATTATACAGACAAGCTGATTAGTAGTAAGGAAAGTATTGGTCGAATCTATGATATCACATCGAAGCTTCAAAACTCAGAAATGGGCGAGGTTTTGTTTGCCGCACTTGATACACTGAAAGAGATTATGGAGACGTCAGAAGTATCTATTTATCTGGTAACCAATAAGTCATATTGCCGATTGACCTCAGCTTCGAGTGCAAAGTCCAGTTCTCTTGGCAAATCGATAACAATCAAGGATTATCCCTTGATTTTTAATGTGTTAAAGAAGAGGCAGGTATACATTAATCGTTCGCTAGATAGCGATATTCCGATGATGGCTAGTGCCCTGTTTGATGATGATGAGAATATGAGAATCGTAATTCTCCTTTGGAGCCTTCCATATGAGAGAATGACCTTATATTATGCGAATTTATTAACCATCGTTGGAGCATTGGTTTATTCGGTTTTTGTACGTGATGCCAACTACTTGGATGCTTTGGCTTATAAAAGATATCTACCGGACACAACCATATTACAGCAGACTGCCTTTGAGGAAATGATAAATATCTATAGGCGTGCAGGAGAAAAAGGGTATTCAGAATCCTCTATTTTATATATACAAAAAGTTACGATGTCTACCAAAGAAGTAAATAAAATAATTCGTCCAGTTTTGCGTGAAACAGATTATATCGGAATGATGTCTGATGGTAGTCTGGCGATTTTATTAGCAAATACCAATAAGAGAGAGTCTGTCCATGTAATAGAACGTTTAGAGTCTTTGAATGTTCATACTTATCTTGGTAGCAAGTTTTAATCAAACGAGGGCGAACTCTATTAATAAACCAGGAAGTGACACTCTGTAACTACGTTTTGATGGGAGAGTAAAGATGAAAACAGTAGGACTTTGGCCAGTTCTTCTGATCTTAATATTAAACAGTATATTGGCAATCGTCGTATTTATTCTTGCTTTCTATAAAAAGGAGAAAGAACGAAATACGATGTTTATGTTGTCATGGTTTATCTTTATTGTACCTTTTATGGGGGTACTGTACATATTGTCGGGTTTACTGATTAATTATTTCATTCGGAAAAGCAATGTTGATATGAGTGATATTAGCTTTAGTCAGGACCGTGAAAAACTAATACTTCCACCGAATCAGGAAGCAGAGATGAATTATGTGCCAATTCATGATGCAATGGCTATCTCTGATACGGCAAGCCTTAGAAGGTTGCTGCTTGATACCATGCTTAATAATGCAAAAAAACGGGTATCCAACATAGCGGTTGCTATGAACAGCAACGATACAGAAGCCTCACACTATGTCGCCACAATGATTATGGATGTGTTATCGGAATTACGTTCTATCGCTCAAAGTATGATCGAGAGGATGCGAAGACTTCCCGAGAATGTGGAGTTAAATCTACTTACCTTTGATTTTATCTATGAGTTTATTTGTATGAAGATAATGTCTGACATTGAGCAGGAGGCTTATATCTATATCTTAGATGATATTGCTGAAAATCTTTTTAATCAGAATCTATGGCATATGAGTGCAACGCATTATTTAAGAATCACAGATGTGTTTATATCGATTAAGGACTATAATATGGCTGATAAATGGAGCTCTAGAGCGAATCAGTATCGTCCCAATATGCTTGATACTTATAAGGCCAAGTTACATTTGTACTTTGAACAGCATAACTACAACGCTTTTTTTGACTGTCTGGATGAATTAAGGAACTCAGAAATTAGTGTTGATAAAGAAATTATAGATTTATTTCATATCTACAATGGTTAGGTACAGTACAATGTCATATTAAAAGGGAAGAGAATGTAAAATGATTTCTACTAGAAGTTACTTAACTATAATAATGCTATTTGTAACGATTTTTACATTGTTTATGTTCATTGGGATATCGTCAAATACAATAACTGATCAGGGTACGAACAGACGAGTAATGGAACAGGTTCGGATTAAACAAAAGGATACTCTGACATCAGATTTACTAAATATGGCCATTACTGACCCTAATAAAGAGGTGTCGGGGAGTAAAGTTAGTTATGCACAGAATAAGTTGACGGTTGCAATATTAGCCGAAAGTCAGGATGATGTTGTAACAAAGCTTCTGGTTGAATGGTGTGTTTATAATAAATATTTATATCAGATACATACGTCATTGCCTAAAAAAGAGGATATTACGAAGTATAAGTTAATACTTTTTGGCGATATTGACTTTTCGGGAATGGATTATGAAAGATTATATGATTATGCAAAGCTTGGTAAGACTATGATTTTTACAAAGCTTCCAAATCATCAGATAATTCATTCGGATCAGAAGTTGGCAGATTTTTTTGGTATTAAAGATTTGGTCAATCAGAAGGTAGTTGCGGATGGAATTCAAATATTCCCTAATTTTATGATTGGTGGTAGCAGAACATATCAAAAGGATGATTACTTTGGTAGCAAGGATGACACTACAGTGAGTATACCTTACTATAAATTATCCGCTGGGTATGATATATATGCGGTCGGTCTTTTGGATAATCAGAAAGAGCGTGGAATTGAGAATAAAGATTTGCCGCCGCTATTATGGAGGGCAAAAACTGAGAACTCATTCGTTTTTGTCGTAAATGGTGATATATTTAAGGGAATGTCTTTGCTTGGGGTATTGACTTCCTTTATGACACAAGAAAAGGAATGCTATCTGTATCCTATCGTGAATGCTCAGACCATTTCGTTAGTGGGCTACCCTTACTTTTCAGATGAAAATGAGCAGACAATACAGCAAATATATAGCAGAAGTTCAGAAGCTTTGGCCAGGGATATCTTATGGCCCAATATCGTACATATATTAAAAAATTACGGGGTATCGTTTAATTTTTTCGCTGCATCACAGCTTGATTATTTGGACGAGGTTGGCCCTAAACAGGATTACATTGATTATTATCTTACGGAAATCAATAAATTGCCAGGTGACATGGGGCTTTCCCTTGGTCAGGTATCTAAGATGGATCTAGATCAGATAGTTGAAAAAAACAATGCATTTTTTAGCGAATCTCTCCCTGAGTATGATTTTACAACTTTGTATAGTGGCAATTACGAAACTGATCTAATCAAAGATAAACTAAAACATCAACTTTTAGATAAGATTAGCCTGGTGATATCAGATTACCAACAGGGTGATAAGCTGCTTAGTTTCTTAGATGAGGATACCTTATCTGTAAAATTCAATCTTAATGGGTATCAGCATGAAACGCTGGATGATTTGCAGATGAGTTTTATTCAGAATTCACTCGGAATGTGTAACATGAAAGTGGACATAAACCGGGTGATATACCCAAAAGACAATTTGGATGAGTGGAACAAACTGAGTCTAATCTGGTCCAGTGGACAGACTTACTTTAATGATTATTCCGAGTTTGATATGGTATCAATGTATGAACTAGAAAAGAGGGTCAGACGATTTCTTGCATTAGACTTTATCTATGAGTATAAAAAGGATGAAATTGATATCCAGATTGATAATTTTGATGAAGAGGCTTATTTTATACTATCCATCTATGATAAGAGTATCCATACTGCAATGAATGCTGAAGTTTCGAGAATTGCAGCGAATACCTATTTGGTAAAGGCTACTGCTTCAGATGTACGATTGCTGTTAGAAGAAAATAATATATTAGAAACGCCAAAGGATATAAAAACAATCCCGAGTAACCCTAAAACAATGCATTCCAGGGAGGACTAGTTATGAAGGTATGTATAATTGCAGAGGGCTGCTATCCGTATGTTGTGGGAGGTGTATCCAGTTGGATCCATAATATTATCAAATTGTTTCCTAATATTGAATTCAATTTGATTACCATTGTATCAGATCGAAGTACGAGTGGTAAATTTACTTATGAACTAGCGAATAATCTTACTGAGATTCATGAGGTGTATTTGCAGGATGTAGACTGGATAGATAAAAGTAAAACAAGAAAGAACAGAGTTCATCTTAAAAAACGGGAAAAGGAAGCATTACGAAGTCTGGTCATTGGTGAGAATGTAGACTGGGTGAATGTGTTTCATTTGTTTAACCAGAAGAATATCTCAGTAAATAATTTGCTGATGAGTCCAGAATTTTTAGAAATTTCAAAGGATTATTATACGCTCAAATATGTTAACATAACATTTTCGGATTTCCTTTGGACGTTACGTTCCATCTACTTACCATTGTTTTTTGCATTAAAATGTAGTCCACCAAAGGCAGATGTATATCACTGTGTATCCACTGGTTACGCAGGAATTATTGGAAGTAAGGCGTTGTCACTTTTTCCAGATGCTAAACTACTAATTAGTGAGCATGGTATATATACAAGAGAACGGGAAGAGGAAATCATTAAGGCAAAATGGGTTCAAAGTATCTATAAAACTATCTGGATTGATCAGTTTCGAAAGATGTCGAAAGGAGCCTATTACTTTGCAGATTTGGTTACCTCCTTATTTGGACAGGCGCAGTCCCTTCAGATAGAATTAGGTTGTCCGCTTCACAAGGCGGTGATTACACCAAATGGTATAAACACCGAATTGTTTCAAGATATTCCTGGCAAAGATCCAGAGGATGCTTATATTAATGTTGGAGCAATACTTCGTATTACCCCAATTAAAGATGTAAAAACCATGATAAATGCATTCTATTATGCGCAAAAGAAGCAGCCAAGGCTAAAATTGTGGATTATGGGACCAGAGGATGAAGATCCAGAGTATGCCAACGAATGTCATGAGTTGGTAAGTACGTTAAAAGCAGAAAACATCATTTTTACCGGAAGGATTCGTACCACTGATTATATCGGAAAAATGGATATGACGATTCTTACCAGTATTAGTGAAGGTCAGCCTCTTACTATATTAGAGGGGTTTGCAGCCAAAAAGCCATGTATCGCCACTAATGTAGGGAATTGTCATGGTTTAATCTATGGAGAAAAGGATTCGTTTGGAGAAGCAGGTATTGTTGTACCGGTCATGAACATCTCGGAAATCTCGAATGCGATTCTGAAACTGGCCAATGAGCCAGAACTTGCAAGGAAAATGGGTGAAAGAGGGTACCAGCGTCTGATGTATCGGTATAAGAATGTACATATGGAGGAAACTTACCGAAGAATATATCAGACATTAGCTAATATGAGTAATGTTACCTATATAGAAGAGCCTTTCGTCTTAGTTAGAGAAGAGGCAGATTAAGAGCAAAACCTCCGGGTCAGACGTAAGGTGTAGAAGAGTAGAAGAAAGGTAAACAGAGATATGGCGGGGATAGGCGTACAATTAAATAAAATATTTGATAAGCATACGATTACTTCGTCAATCTATGGAGTGGGTTTTAGTTTTTCGTATACCATTGCACCAATGTTGGTAGTGATTGGATGTTTGATGGGAATGTATAAAGTGTTAAGATTTGACACAGTAGGCTACTTAGAAAGAGAAACTTTTTCCTGTAGCGTTCTCTATATCTTTATATTTTCTCTCTTGACCTCGTCTCCATTCAACTCAGTATTATCTAAATTTCAGACGGATAGAATATACCAGCAACAATACGAAGATATCAGGCCGTGTATCTATGTTGGGACAATTACGAATTTGACTTTATCTTCTTTACTGGCAATTCCGTTCTATATCTATGCCATTGTAGTTGGTGGGATGGAAGTATACTATGTATTTACTGCCTACATGGGATATTTAGGATTAACATTAACCCTTTCCACAATGGTATATAATTCAATCCTTAAGCAGTATAAAAAGATTTCTATGTACTTTTCTTGCTCCATGATACTTACTTTTATATTGTCTGTTATATTTCATTATCTCTTGAGTTTTTCCGTTACCTACAGTATGTTGTTAGCCTTAACTATTGGCTTTTTGTTAATTGCTTCTCTTGAGCTTGCTAATGTATTACGATATTTTCCTACGAATAGCCGTAAGTACATGGATGTCATTCATTACTATCGCGTGTACTGGAAACTGATTGCTTCAAATTTTTTATATGCCTTTGGGTTATTTGTTCACAACTTTGTTTTTTGGGCGCAGCCATGGCATCTGGTTGTTCGGGACACCTATGTGTGCAACCAGTCCTATGATATGGCGACCTGTCTTGCAATGTTTACCAATATCTCTGCCAGTGTATTTTTTATCTCCAGAGTGGAGATGCATTTTCACGAAAGATACAAAGATTATATGGAGGCGGTGATTGGTGGCAAATTAGATAGTATTGAGAAGACAAAACGGAGGATGTTTCAAGGACTTTCTTCCCAACTTATGACACTGACCCATCTACAGTTTATGGTATCCGTAGTTATATATTTTTTGGCAGTAATTTTATTGCCGGTAATGGGCTTTTCTGGATTAACAATGCAGATATATCCGCAACTTTCAGTCGGATACTTTATATCGTTTTTGATGTATTCAGAGTTATTGTTCCTATATTATTTTGATGACTTAACCGGTGCAGTGATTAATGGTGTGATTTTTGCCGGTGTAGCGTTTATTGGTTCGGTACTAGCTACTAATTTAAGTGCGATATGGTATGGTGCTGGTTTTACACTTGCGGCTTTTCTGGCGTTCACCTTCTCATTCTTTCGGCTTCGCTTTATTGAAAGGAACATCGATAGCCATGTTTTTTGTAGAGGGACACTAATTAAGCAAGTGAATGCTAAGATGCCAAAACCAGATGTATATAACGTATATCATTAGTAAAGGAGGGTTACCATGTCCGATTCACTAAGAATTTTAGTATGTATAGCAGGGATTGTTCTAATCTTTATGGCAAGAAAGGCCAACATTGCACGAAAATTGACGGAGAGACAAAGTTTATTCTGGATAATTGGCGGAGTGATCATTATCATGTTTGGACTTGTGCCACATTTGGTTTATTTTATCGCCGATTTGTTTGGAGTAGAGTATCCACCATCCATTATATTTGCCATCTCTATTATGCTTGTAACGTATGGTATTTTTAACTGTTACAAGACGAATGCTGAGTTATCTGCCAGAGTACAGGAGCTTGCAATGCAGATATCATTGTTAAATGATGAGAACGTTCATTTAAGAGATAAGTCAATGACAATGATACACTCTGTCAATGAGCAGGGTGATACGGAGAATGAGAAGAATGAAGAAGAAATTGTTGTTTGTGATTAATACGATGGGACGAGCCGGTGCGGAGATGGCCTTAATTGAGTTGTTGAAAAAGCTCGATTCTATGAAAGAATATGAACTATATCTATACACCATCCTTCCTTGTGGTGAATTATTTGAGAGAGTGCCTGATGGTGTCCATGTTTTGAATAAACGGATTAGTCATAGGTCTGTGTCCTCCTTATCTGGTCATATTCGCATAGCAAGAACAGTACTGGCTTCCTTTTTCTATCATTTAACTGGGTTTAAGCTACTAGGTTATATGATAAAAAACATTCGGCAACAAAAGGCATCGGGCAGAAAGCTTCAGTATGACAAACTTCTTTGGAGACTTCTTGCAGATGGTAGGAAAAAGATGAATGGAACCTATGATTTGGCGGTGTCTTATATTGAAGGAGCGGCTACTTACTTCGTAGCGGATAAGGTAAACGCTGCTCATAAAGCAGCATTTATTCATATCGATTATGAGCAGGCAGGATATACCCCATTCATGGATCGTGACTGTTACAAAGAGATGAATAAAATCTATGTTGTATCTAATGCGGTTGGAGAAAAGTTTTTAAGTATTTATCCGATGTACCAAAAGAAAGTAAGACTGTTTCGTAATTTGCTAGATAAAGAAGGAATATTAAGAAAAGCAGATGCTGGAATTGGGTTTACAGATGAGTTTGATGGCACACGCCTTGTGACAGTTGGCCGATTGCATTATCAGAAGGGATATGACATTGCAATTGAAGCATTGGCGAAGATGATTCAGGATGGCTATCACATACGTTGGTATATTATTGGAGAGGGTACTGAGCGGTCTAATCTTGAACTATTGATAAAGCAATATGGGATAGATGATTCATTTATTCTTATGGGAATGAAAGATAATCCATATCCATATATGAAGCAAGCAGATATATATGTGCATGCCACCCGTTTTGAAGGAAAGAGCATCGCAATTGAGGAAGCACAGATTTTAGGGAAGACGATTGCGGCCTCAGATTGTACAGGTAATACAGAACAGATTACATCGGGATATGACGGAGTCTTGTTTCCACTTACTGTGGACCATTTGGTTCGTGAACTTGAGTTTCTGATAGATAATAATGAGTTACGAAAAGAATATGCCAGACATGCAGCAGCAAAAGAATTAGAGTATCCGGAGGATCTTATGGATATGCTTACGATGCTTGGCAGGTAGGGAGATGAACTTATATGAATAGAGTATTAATTATTGTTCCTGCATTTAATGAAGAGAAAAATTTGACTGATTTATTTGAAAAGTTATGCAAACCAGATATTCGCAGTTTTGCAGATATTTTAGTTATCAACGATGCTTCTAGTGATCGAACCGCAGTGGTAGCACGTGCTTATGATGTGACTTTGATCACTCATGTATTTAATCTGGGGTATGGTTCTGCTCTGCAAGTTGGTTACAAATATGCAGTAAAAAATAATTATGACTATGTTATTCAACTGGATGCAGATGGTCAACATAGCGTCTCAAACATTGCGCATATCTATAATTGTCTGACAACTCCTAATGAGCTAGGGACTACCCCTGACATTGTAATAGGATCTAGGTTTCTAAAAGGTAGTCAGGCTTATAGAATCTCTTTAATCAAAAAGTATTCGATTGCGTGGTTTTCATGGTTGATAAAGAGAATTACAGGAAAGGTAATCACTGATCCAACCTCTGGTCTACAAGGGTTGAATCGAAAAGCATTTGAGTACTATTCTGATTTTGGGAATTTTGATTATTATTATCCAGATGCCAATATGATCATTCAGATGCTTCTGTTAGGCTATCGGATTGAAGAGACGACTGCCGTCATGTATGAAAGAACATCGGGTGTCAGCATGCATAAAGGACTCCTAAAGCAGATAATCTATATGATGATTATGCCACTTAGCATCTGGACCGTATCAATTAGGGTTAAAAAGGGTTTGCAGAAACGAAGCTATAATTAGAAAGGTAATCTAATATGCTACGAAAAGGTATGCCACATAAAATTAAATGGATTCCACTAGTGAGAACCGAAAAAGCAGAACGACTGAATAATCCGTACTGTGGTTTGTATTCAATCTATCGTTTTTATGCGGATAGTAAAAGAAACCTGGAGGAAGGGAGTAAGCTTGAGGATATTATGATTGACTCAAGTCAACAGATTTGTCTTGTTGAGATTAATCTAATTGATTATAATGACAAACTATTAACTCTGGAAGCAATACATAATGTAAAAAGGATATTTCGTTATTTTACCTTAGAAGGGAAACAAATGATAGTTCGCTTTGTTTATGACTGGGAGGGCAAAGGTTTACTTAGCGAGCCGAAAGACATTGAATACATATTAAAACATATGGACCAGTTAACTGCCGTTTTAAAAGAGCACACCCGAAATATATATATTATTCAAGGACTTTTCATTGGCAGCTGGGGCGAGATGCACAATTCTCGCTACCTTAGTGAGCGGTCTCTGACTCGTTTAGCTAAAAAATTATATGAATGCTCTGGAGAGAGCACACAGATTGCCCTACGATGTCCGAGTTACTGGAGAATGATATTTAAAACCTATCAGCCTCTTACTGGTGAAACAGCGTTCACTAAGTTTATGAAGGCCAGATTTTCGTTGTTTAATGATGGGATGTTAGCATCTGAGACTGATTTTGGAACCTATGGAACCGTCTATGCCAGAGAATCTAAAAGTTATAGTGATAAGTGGACTCGCCAGGATGAGTTAGAGTTTCAGAATGAATTATGCAAGTACGTTTCTAATGGTGGAGAAGCCATCAATGACTGTGAATACAACGATGTGGGGATGGCATTAGAAAGTTTGAAGAAAATGAGAATATCATATCTTCATTGTAAGTATGATGAGCAAGTGTTAGATAAATGGAAAACCAGTAAGTCTGGTTCACTAAGTCCTCTGTGGCAGGATAAATCTGCTTATGAGTATATTGTGGCACATCTTGGTTACCGTTTTACGATTATGGATGTGAAACTGACTATTGATAGTAAGCAATGTAGTGATTTACTCGTAAAAGTTAAGATCTGCAATACAGGATTTGCACCCTGTTATCACAGATTTGAGGTCAAATTTATTATCCGCGATGCGTCGTATTCGCAAGTGTACGAATATGAGGTAGATACCGATACCCGTTTTTATATGCCAAATAAAGTAACTGAAATTATGAAAACGATACCGATACAAAACTTAAACAAGCAAAAATATATCTTATGCTTTGGAATCTATGATCCTCGCTCACTTCAATTCATTCAGGTGAGTAATACTTTCTCTGAAGCGGACCATGAGGGTTATTATAATCTTGGTAATATTGTAATTAATGATAGGTAAAGGATGAACTATGTCGAATTTATTACTTAATGTTGTAATAATTGCAAAATTGAATACTTCACTCAAATTTTTGCGTACGTTAAAAAGCATCCTGAATCAGTCGTATGCTCCTATTAAGGTATCAGTAGTGGATATTAATGAGCAAAATAGTATATACAGTCTTGGGTTGCAAGAGGATCTATCGGTTTATCCGGAGGTTGAGTATATAAAAATAGATCAGTCTTACACGATGGCTGAAATACGAAATTATATGCTGGAGCATGTAAAAGGAGAGTACATTGCTTTTATGAATGACAGTGATACCTGGGATTTAAACATGGCATTGTCACAGATTAGTCAACTAGAAGCCAATCCTGAGGCAGTAGCAATCTGTAGTAATGGGGCACTGATAGATGAGAGAAAGGCGAATATTCATGTAGAACCCTTGATAGATAGTCTAGCCAGAAATCCGTCAAAATGGATTCTGTTTAGTCCGGTCAAAATGTCTGCACAAATGATTTATCTTAACAAAGCAGTGAAAGCCGCAGGTGGATTTGATGAACAGTTTGAGGGTTTATTTGACGCAGATATGGTTCTTCGGTTGAGTAAGCAAACTAAAGTGCTGATTACACGTGATTCCTTGTGCAAATGCCGTATCACACCAAATCATAAGGATTATGACTTAAACCTTTATCTTGATTATAAAAAATTCAGGATGAAATATTTGGAGTCCTTTATTGCAAATAGGAGAATCGCTTATGTATTTTATAAAAGAATGATTAAGTTAGCAAAGATAAACTATATGTGGCTGGATTATTTGATATACATTGTGCTGTATTTTCTCAAAGCTCCACTTAGAACGATTCATTTACAATTAAATAAAATAGGCCGATTCCTCGGTTTTACTATGCAATGGATTCGCAGAGAGTGCTCAATTTATTGGGAGAGAATTAGAACAAGGTTTCATCTTTATCTGATATCGAAGGGGAAACAAAGTAAGGAAAAACAATCATTGTTCCAATCCTTTAAAGCAATCAATCCAGAACAGAAGGTTACCTTTTTAACGGCTAAGCAATACAATGAGCAAAGCCCTCTCAAATATGTGTTTAATAAAAAGCTACGAAGTATCGTAATTTCTAAGAATTTTACTGTCATTAAAAAGGGAATGTTCTATGGCTGTGAGAATCTGGTTTCAATTGAAATTCCCTATACAGTGCGTATCATTGAGGCACACGCTTTTCAAAAATGCAGGAATTTACGTTATGTCATCATTCAAGAGGGAAGCAGGCTAACCAAAATCGGTGATTATGCCTTTGCAGGCTGCGAATCGCTGAATAAACTAACTTTGCCGTCAAGTATTGATCAAATAGGAGCATATGCATTTGCTGAGTGCTACTCAATAAAACAAATGATGTTTACTAACTTAGTCGATAACAAGGTACAATATAACAGTATTTTTCCTAAAGCATTGGAAAAAATTCCTCGGTATGCGTTTGCGGGCTGTAGGAATCTATTAACGGTAGAGTTTGGAGCCAACAGTATGCTGGAGGTTATTGAAGATGGTGCATTCCTAGGCTGTAATAACCTAACCGCATTGGTGTTAACGGGTAAGCTAAAAAGCATAGGTGCTTATGCTTTAGCCTGTTGTAATAAGCTTGAGACAGTTGCAATTTTGCAATTAGATGATTTGGTGAGCATTGGAAAATGTGCGCTAATGTTCTGTGAATCACTGCTATACTTTCAAATCCCAAGTAAGATAGAACGCATCCGTGCCCGTACTTTCTACGGATGCTCAAAGTTAAAGTTTATGAAAATACCAAATCGGGTTCTTTCTATTAATCATCAAGCGTTTACGAACTGTCCGTCACTTAAAAACGTCATCATATTAACAGGGGATATCGTAATTTCACCATCTGCATTTGACAGACACACGGAAATTGAGATACTGGAAAATGTGAAACATGATAATTACTTTATATAGTAGGAAAATAAAATGAGTGCAGAAGAGAAGAAAAATTATATTTATAATGTGATTTACCGATTATCAATCTGTATACTACCATTAATTGTAACTCCGTATGTCGCTCGTGTTTTAGGCGCCAAGCAGGTAGGGCTATATGCATTTTCGAGTACTGTGGCGTTGTATCTTATCATGTTTGGTAAGCTCGGACTTGATAATTATGGCAATCGAAGCATAGCTTCCTGCAGAGATGACATAGTGAAGCGAAGCAGGGTTTTTTGGGGGATTTATATTTTCCAGATGATTACTTCGATAACATCGATACTAGTCTTTATTATACTGATCCTAACAGTGTTTGATGAAAATAGAGTCATCTACTGGATACAGCTTATGTACGTAGGGTCTACGTTGTTTGATGTCAGCTGGTTTTTCTATGGCATGGAACAATTTCGAATTACTACGATTCGTAGTGTAATCTCTAAAGTATTGATTATTGCTGGTGTTTTTACATTTGTCAGGTCTAAGAATGATTTATGGATTTATACGGTCATCATGTCAGTATGTTTTCTATACGAACAGATTCAGTTACTACCATTTTTGTTTCGGCAAGTTAGAAAAGTACCACTAGAGAGAAAAGATATAGTATGTCATATCGTACCGAATATAAAGTTGTTTATTCCTTTGCTGGCGTTAAGTATCAATCATTTGATGGACAAATTAATGCTTGGTGTTATTGTAGGCAGTACATCAGTAGTTGCTTTTTATACATATGCAGAAAATATTATTAACTTACCAAAAGGTATTCTGTCAGCGCTAGATACGGTCATGCTTCCGAGAATCTCTCATCTGGTTGCGAATCACCATAGGGAAGAGGGTTTAGCAAAAATGCGTAATTCATTACGCTTTAACAGTTTTGTTTGTTGCGCTCTTTGCTTTGGTATTGCGGGCATTGCACCAAGTTTTGTGCCGTGGTTTTTGGGTCCTGAATATTCACCGACCATTCTATTAACAATGGAATTAGCAATAGTGATGATTCCAATGAGCATATCCAATGTTGTTCAGACACAATATTTGATACCATTTAGAAAGGAAACGATCTATATTAGGTCGGTCACTCTTGGAGCGATAACTAATTTTACTTGTAACCTAACACTAATCCCGTTTTATGGTGCCTCTGGAGCTGTCATTGGTACTCTTGTGGCAGAACTAGTTGTCTGTACCTACCAAATGATTCGTATCAGGGAGGTCTACCGGGTTCAACAGCTGATTAAGGCACTTTTTCCCTTTGTGGTTTGTGGTGTTCTTGAATTGGCAGTAACTTTTGCACTGTCTGGCCTAATGATAAATACCGCACTTCTATTGGTAATTCAAATAAGTATTGGCGGAGGAATTTATCTCGCTGGTTGCTGCGTTTATATGATATATATCAGTAAAGAATATCGTAGTTTACGAGAACTTATTAGCGGTTTTAGATTGATGTAAGTCCAATAAACAGGAAGAGAGAGAAGATAAGTGATTGTTGATACGAACGCATATGTGTGGTCTTTGATAATGGTATTAGTAGGATGTATCATTCGAGATTTTATAATCCCACTAATCGTGTGGAGAAAGCATCTTAAAGGACGCAGTTACAGCTATCGTTTTTTGTTTTGCGTCATTACGCAAGCATCCCTTCAGATTAATCTGGTACTACTCCTTGGTATATTAAATATTTGTAATCGGGTTACCTTTATCGGATGCAATGTATTAGTATATCTATTAGTAATATGGAATTACTCGGATAAGCAATTTTTTACCCGAAGTAAAAGTAATATTGATAACCTATGGAATGCATATAAGGAAGAAAGATTGGCCCGGTATCTGTTTCAGTCCGTGAATAGGTACGTTACAAATCAATGCAGAACAATTTGCCATTGGCCTATCTGGGGATACCTGAGAAGGAACTGGTTAGAGATGCTACTTCTTGTGGGGATTATAATTTATAACATATGGTTTATGACACATAATGTTATGTTATATCATAGCTATCAGTTTTCTGACATTACAGTGCATCAGTCCTGGATCTATGAACTAGAGAATGGTACATTGTTTTCAGACGGTATCTATCCATTTGGCATGCATGCCATGATTTATTTTATTCGCATTGTATTTCACTATAATCTACGTGAGATTATGCTTTATGCAGGGAGTTATCAGTTTATTATATTAATATTAGCTGCCTATTTATTGGCAAAGCAAATTTTTTTTGGTAAGTATGTTCCGCTTACAACAATTCTAATTGTCAGCCTTATGCTTAATCAAGGTCGTTATGCGGCATCGCTTCCACAGGAAGCTGGAATGTATGCTGTCGTTGCGCTAGCTTATTTTATGATTCGCTATTTACATAGGGACAACAAGAAGTATATTATAGAAAGTGATACTAAATTACGTCGTTTTTTTCGCATAAATGCCTATATCAACCGAAGATATATTAGCTCTGAAATGATGCTTCTTATGCTTTGTGTTGGTTTAGTGATTGCCTATCATTTTTACACAGCCATCGTAGCATTCTTTGTAGTAATTGCAGTTGGTTTGGCATATATAACGAGGATTTTCAAGAAGCAATACTTTGTCCCTTTGATGTTTTGTGGAGTCATGGGAGCAATGATTGCTATCATTCCAACTGGTGTTGCTTTAGTTAAGGGAATCCCATTTCAAGAGTCGATTGAATGGGCTACAACCGTTATGGCTGGCGAAGAGTGGCAAGGAAGTGAGTCCGACTATCAGGACAACTTAGATTCAGCAACTGGCAAAGAAAAAGATGAGGATCACCAGAACTCCTCAAATATACCTGACACAACAGATAATGATAACGCAGATACTAAGAAGAGGACTGTAAAAGAATCGATTAAACATTATTTTGATTCTATGTATTACTTTGGCACGATGGCAATGTTCGGCCAAGAAGCAACCATACTTATGTTTGGTTGTATGATAACTGGTTTATTATGTGGGTTGATGATGCTATTACTTAAAAAGACAAGAGTATTTGGACATGACTATATTGCATTGATTCTTATCATGCTGGTATTATTTACGTTTGGGGCATCAAAGGAACTCGGTTTACCTGAGCTGATTGCAGCAGCCAGGGCTTCCACCTTCGCACAACCATTTATCGGTATCATCTACATGCTACCGATTGATTTTATCTTTCGTATTCTAGGTGTTTGGAAAAACCGCTCTTTTGAAAGAGTGTTACGTTACCTTTCCTTGGTTCTTTGCGGTATAATAGCTATGTTTATCGTTGAAGCGGGTTGGTATCATGACTTCTTTGATGTGAATCAGGCATATTACAATGAAACAGAGTATGTGCTTCGACATATTAAGCAGTCTTATAAGCAAAATACGTATACGATTGTTTCACCGACCGATGAATATTATGATGTTGTTGATCATGGCAGACATACCGAACTTTCCCATTTTATGAATATGGTGAATGGAAAAGAAGAGAGCTTTGTGTTTACGACAGATTATGTGTTCTTCTTTATAGAGAAGACCGTATTGCAAGATTATAATTATGGACCGGTTCAGGTTGACTTAAAATATGCCAAAAAAGAGTTTGTATATATGGCCGATGTTCAAGATTATTACTTTCAACGAGCGGTGCTTGAATCCCAGGCCTATTACTGGGCCAAAGCTTTTGCTAGCAGGTATCCACGTAATTTTAAGGTTTTCTTTGAAGATGACATCTTTATTGTATATCGAATGGAACAAAATACCTATAGCCCTTACGATATGCAAATTGATTACTTGAAACTATCAAGATTTGACTAGATTTAATTAAATGAGACAGGATAAGCAGTCAGGGGAGGAAAAGGATGGTTAACAAAGACGCATTATGTATAGCCTATGCTGCAGATGATAATTATGCAAAGTATCTTGGAATATCGATGTTATCCTTATTTCAGTCTAACAAAGGTTTTGTTCAAATCGATGTGTTTGTTTTAGATTGTGATATCGGAGCAGAGAATAAAGAAAAGTTAATGTCGATAGTGGAGGAGTATAACAGAAAGATTCATTTTATATCGATGAAGAATTATGTATCTAATTTGGAGCTGAATATGGGAGCTAGAAAGATCTCAATTGCATCCTATGCCAGATTGTTTTTAGCTACGGTCATTCCTGATACCTATGAAAGAATTCTGTATCTGGATTGTGATACAATTGTGCTGGATGAGCTAAATGATTTCTGGAATATAGACATGGTTGGGTATATGGTTGCTGGGGTACGTGATACAGTGGATTCCTACTTCTTAAAAAAGATTGGATTAAAACCCGAGGATTTCTATATAAATGCTGGAATCATCTTGGTGAATCTAGCTGCCTGGAGAGAGAATCAACTCCTGACGCAGTTCATCACGTTTATTAAAAAGTTTGATGGTAATGTGCCGCATCACGATCAGGGGACCATTAATGCTGTTTGTAAAGACCAGATACGTATCGTTTCTCCAAGATTCAATGTAACTTCTAATATATATTCCTTTTCAGCTAAAACTATAAGGCGTATGTACAATTTACATAATTATTATTCTCAACAGTCACTGGATAAAGCAAAACATAAACCAGCCATACTTCATTATACCACTGGTCTGGTGGGCAGACCTTGGGAGGAAAACTGCACCCATCCAAGGAAGGAGGAATATAGTAAGGTAGCTTCTAGGTCACCTTGGAAGGCTGGTCCACTTTTACCGGACAGCAGAACGCGTGCGGTAAGGATGTTTTCTGCTTTTTATAAGTTTGCACCGCATTGCGTATCAGAGGTGGCATACCGGATAAGCAGCTGGATTATCTATATCAAGGATTAGTTCAGCTTGAAAATAATAATTTGAACTTAACAATTCATAACAATAACTTGAACATAACAACTTATAGCTACAACTTCAGGAGGGTTTTATTATGTATTCATCTTTACTTATCATTATATATATTGCTTTTATAAGTCTTGGTCTACCCGATTCTCTGCTAGGATCTGCCTGGCCAGTGATGTATGGGGAACTTAATGTTACGATGGCTTATGCTGGTATTGTGTCTATGACGATTGCCGGTGGGACAATTGTATCAAGCCTTTTGTCCGATAGATTAACGAGAAAACTTGGTGCAGGTCTTGTCACTGCAATAAGTGTAATGATGACAGCAGTGGCACTGTTTGGATTTTCTGTCTCGAATTCCTTTATCGTACTTTGCTTATGGGCTGTTCCTTATGGGCTAGGTGCAGGCGCAGTTGATGCTGCGTTAAATAATTATGTAGCGCTACATTATGCCTCTAGACATATGAGCTGGTTACATTGCTTCTGGGGTGTTGGAGCAGCAGTTAGTCCATACATTATGGGCTATTTTCTTACAGGTGGACACGGATGGAACAGCGGTTATCGGACTGTTTCCATTATCCAGATTGCACTGACGGTTATACTATTTATCAGCCTACCAATGTGGAAAAAGAGAAATACTGTGGAGAATGCTTCAGGAGAGCATGCGAAAGCCCTTAGCCTAAGGCAAGCTGTTAATATAAAAGGTGTCAAGTTCGTTTTACTGGCCTTTTTCTGTTATTGTGCATTAGAATCTACTACTGGTTTGTGGGCAAGTAGTTATCTTGTTGAGTTTCGTGGAATTGATCCGGAAACGGCTGCGTGGTTTGCATCGTTATTCTTCTTAGGAATAACTGCAGGTCGTTTTCTATGTGGATTTGTTGCAGATAAAATTGGTGATAAGGCACTTATTCGCTTAGGGATTGTAGTCATTCTTATTGGTATTTTCTTAGTAGCGTTACCACTAGATATTAGTATCACTGCTTTAGCAGGTCTTGTGATTATTGGTCTGGGTTGTGCCCCTGTTTATCCATCCATCATTCATTCAACACCATCTAATTTTGGAGCGGAAAACTCGCAGGCAATCATCGGAATTCAAATGGCAAGTGCCTATACTGGCAGTACTTTTATGCCACCGATTTTTGGATTTATTGCAGACAACATACATATTGGTCTTTATCCAGTATATTTGGTACTATTTGCAATCTTAATGTTTATGATGTCAGAACTTCTTAATAAAACAGTTGCTGTTAACAGCAAAGAAGTATAGGTTAGATTATGGATATTCGTATATTGAAGTATTTTCTTACGGTTGCACAGGTAGGCAACATTACGAAAGCAGCTGAAATGTTGCATATTACTCAACCGACATTAAGTAGACAATTAATGTCTTTAGAAGAAGAAGTTGGAGGAACTCTCTTTATTCGGGGTCGACGTGAAGTAACATTGACAGAAAGTGGAGTGATTTTTCAACAAAGAGCTGCTGAAATCTTGTCATTATTAGAAAAGACTGAAAAAGAAATATCACAAAATAAGCAAGCTCTTAGTGGAATCGTTTCAATCGGCTGTGTTGAGTCTAATATATCTTCTAGACTGGCTACGGTAGTATCACAATTTAAGAGACGTTATCCCCTTGTGAACTTTGACATCTATGGTGCCTATGGAGATGATATTAAAGCAAAGCTTGATTGGGGAGATATTGACCTAGGGATAGTATTGGAACCAGTTGAGACTGCCAAATATGATTTCATACGTTTGCCAATTGAAGAGCAGTGGGGAGTTATCGTTACAAAAGATGATCCATTAGCAGAGAAAGATTATATTCATGTAGAAGAGATGGTTGAATTACCTTTGATTCTTCCGAGGAGAGATATTGTTATTGAGGAAATTGCAAAATGGCTAGGTGTTCAACGATCACAGCTTCATATTACCATGACAATGAATTTACTTTCAAACATTATACCAGTAGTTGAGCAAAAATTCGGTAAGGTAATCAGTATTGAAGGGGCACTCCAGATTCGCCCATCAGATAACATCTGCTTTGTCCCTCTTTATCCTAAAAAAGTGAGTAATCATGTAATAATATGGAAAAAGAATAAGGTGTTCTCAGAGGTAACATCAGAGTTTCTTGAGTATTTTAAGAATAATATGTTAGAACTTTAAAAACTATTATAATAACATAAGAAACAGGTTTTCAGATACAACTGAGAACTTGTTTTTTTGCTTCATATCATACATTTTAGGCATGATACTCAATTTATTAATAGTATTTTACATGATATATACATCAGATATATAATGTAAATAAAGAAAAAAGAGTATTCATGGCATCTATATAATATGAAAAAAGGTGGAATCAGGATGAACGTTATAGCAAGATTAATTGAACCTAGGACATCGATGGCCCATGATAAGAAGGTCTTTTCCAACAAATATCTGCTAGATTTGATTCTTCCACTGGTGGGAGAGCAATTCATGGTTATGTTAATCGGAATAGCAGATACCTTAATGGTAAGCTATATCGGAGAGGAAGCAGTTTCCGCAATTACTCTGGTTAATATGTTTACAACAATATTTATCTATATATTTACAGCACTTGCAGCGGGTGGCGCCGTAATCGTCAGTCAGTACATAGGGAAAAAGGATAAAGAAAATGGGAATCTGGCAGCAAGTCAGATTATAACAATCAGTATGATGATAGCATCAGTATTAATGCTTCTTGTCCTTATATTCTGCAGGCCAATCTTAGGGTTGCTATTTGGAGAGGTTGATCACAGCGTAATGACAGCAAGTACGACATATCTCAAGATTTCCGCCTATTCCTTTCCTGCTATGGCAATCTATAGTGGAGGAGCTGCGCTCCTTAGAAGTATGGGAAAAACAAAGAATACTATGCAGATTTCATTAATCATGAATATGATTAATATCATAGGAAATGCCATAGGAATTTTCCTTTTACGTGCTGGAGTGGAAGGGGTTGCTTGGCCCTCGTTCATATCCAGATTAATAGCGGCAATTATGATTATGACTTTGTGTTATTCAGATAAAAATAAAATTCGAATTAAAACCAGATACCTAATTCATTGGAATGCTAAGATGATAAAAAGAATCATGAGTATAGCGATACCTAATGGATTTGAAAGTGGTATATTTCAGTTATCAAAAGTTGCTCTTGGTTCAATTACTGCCATGTTTGGCACGAGCCAGATTGCAGCAAATGGCGTAGCGCAAAGCTTCTGGTCCCTTGCTGCATTGATTGGTGTTGCCATGGGACCGGCATTTATTACTGTTATCGGTCAGTGTATTGGAGCAAAAGATTATGACGCTGCTGATTATTACATGTCAAAGTTGCTTCGTATTTCCATCGTTGCTTCCGTCTTATGGAATGCTATTATTTTAGGAGCCACACCAATTGTATTGTTATTGTATCGATTGCCCAATGAAACGAAACAGATGGTATTTCTTCTTGTACTAATTCATAATATATTTAATGCACTGGTATTTCCGGTTTCATCACCATTTTCAAACGGACTTCGGGCTGCTGGTGATGTCAAATACACGATGTATGTATCAATCTTTTCCACCGTGATTTGCAGAGTTGCGTTATCCGTTGTTTTTGGAATATGGTGTAACCTTGGTGTGATTGGTATTGCTTTAGCGATGGTGTGCGACTGGTCTATAAGGGCAATTTTAATTGTAATACGTTATAAAAGCAGCACATGGAAAACATTTGAAGTGATTTAGAAAAGGTGTTATGCTTTCCATCAATAAAGGAAGCTTCGCATGTAAGGGAAGCTTTACTGCGAAGGATTTTACGGATAAAAAGATATTTGGTTTCTTTGGAAGATTATCGCAAGGGCATCCAAATCAGAAAGATTTTAAAGATGCCAAGCGATTTATCTTAAAAATGATAGAGTCACTCTAAGTTTACTGGTTTTTATCGTCATAAAGGCTGGCAGTTACAATTTGTGGTTCATCATAGGTTTTTAGGTAATACTCACAAGTGGTTGTGTTAATAAAGGCAGTATACTTCGTATAATCATATGTCCCTTTTGAAGTTAGGACAATACCTTTGGGAATAGAAACACTATTCATAATATGGAAGCATGTCGTAATAGCTTCGGTCCTCGTTTTAGCTACTGGAACATGTGTTTTTAGAAATGCAGTTCGAACAAAACGTTCAGGAGAAGTGAAACCTCCAGGGAGAGGGCTTGTTCCCGCACCTTGACCAAAAGGAGACAAAGAAAACTTGCCCCAAGATATTTCCTCTGACTGTGAAGGTGATGAATTCATATAATTTCTAAGATTAGTTAAATGCCAGCTTAAATCAGGACTATTTGCCATAACACCAATTGGGTTATTCATCAGTTTTAGCCCGTCTTTTGTTTGCTCAATCACAACACATAGGCCACTACGGTCAGTCGCAATCCAATGTAGCGGAGCAGCCGTTTGAGTAACGGGATCTGGTACTCCTGTAATAAGGATATTTTTCATTAGTTGTGGTAATTCTTTTACGCTGCTTAAATGCCCTAAAATAAAGTGTAAAAAATCTAGAGAAGCAATCAAATCCTGACCATGATGTGGCAAATTATAATCAGCATAACCTGCAAAATACAAAGCAGCGGCAGCAAAACCTTTTTCATTTACGCCATCAAAAAATCCTAGTATACCATCCGTTTCTTGCCCAAGTGCAATAAAGCGATAATTATCTGTGTGTTTTGTGCCTGTCGCATGGCTAACCCACTCATAATTTTGAGGTATTATATAAAACTGAGGTTCGATTTGGTATGAAAAATCCATTGTTCTTCCAAAGAAATTTTCGTTTTGAATGGATTGCAATGTAATAGCAGTACACATATAGGACAACCTCCGAAATATCTATGTATAATAATCTATGTAAAATCTATCAAAAGGTTTATTTTAGCCAGAATGCGGATATGCTTGAATAAGTTTGGATAAAAGTAATAATAAATTACTTGACATAAAGTTTACTTTAGATTGTAGACTATAGGTTAAGGTAATAGTTTTTCTATATAGGCTATAAAGCTGGTCATACATTACAAAAAGGAGGATACACATATGGAATATGCAAAACTAGGCAATTCAGATCTTCAGGTATCTCGTCTATGCGTTGGGTGCATGAGTTTCGGAGACCCAACAAGCAATATGCATGCGTGGACACTAAATGATAAGGAGAGCGAAATACTTGTCAAACGTGCTCTCGACTTGGGAATTAACTTCTTTGATACGGCTAATATCTATTCTGCCGGTACGAGCGAAGAATATCTTGGTCGCGCTATTAAAAATAACGTCTCTCGTGATAAGGTTGTAATAGCAAGTAAGGTATATTTTAACGAAGGGAAACTCACAAAACAGGCGATAATACGAGAGATTGATGGCACATTAAAACGTCTTGGTACCGATTACCTTGACCTTTACATCATTCATAGGTTCGATTATACAACTCCAATTGAGGAAACGATGGGAGCACTTGATAGTCTGGTTAGGGTAGGAAAGGTTCGGGCACTCGGAGCTTCTGCAATGTATGGCTATCAATTTTACAACATGCAATTAGCCGCCAAGAAGAACGGTTTGACACCATTTGTATCAATGCAAAACCATTATAATCTACTTTACCGCGAAGATGAGCGCGAATTAATCCCAATATGTAAGCAGCAAAATGTCGCACTGACCCCATATAGTCCTCTGGCCGCTGGTAGACTCTCACGTCTTGAGTGGAAAGCGGAAACGATGCGTAGTCAGACGGATAAAACGGCTATCTCTAAGTACGACAGTACACAGGAGAGCGATTATCGTATTGTACTGCGTGTCAATGAATTAGCTGAGAAATACGGAGCTACCATGACTCAGATTGCTCTTGCGTGGCAGATGGCAAGAGGGGTTACTGCTCCAATTATTGGCGCAACAAAAGCGAAGTACTTTGATGATGCAGTAGGTGCTTTTGAAGTAAGACTAACAGCAGAGGATATTACTTATCTTGAAGAGCTATATGTTCCGCACAAAATCGTTGGAGCAATCTAACCTATTAAGGCATACTACCGCTTCTTATGCTGAAAAAAAAGCACACCTACCGTAAATTTCTGATTTTGGGGTAGGTGTGCTTTATATACATTTGAATTATTTACGAATAAACTGATGATATTCCTTTGGTATATTTTCTAATTGCATCTGATCTTTATCGTGAATTGTGCAGGTTCCTGCTTCTTTTGCTGTTTCATAATACCAGCATTTGTAATGTAACATATCGAGCATTTCTTGCATTTCCTGCATCTGCTTAATTACAGAATCTCGTTGTAATTGTATGATAGCAAGCCGTTCTTCTATCTTAGAATCTCCCTCAATACAGCAATCAATAAAGTGTTTGATGTCTTTTATTGGCATACCGGTTTTTTTCAGACATTCAATTGTTTTTAGCCAGGACAAATCTTCGTCTTTAAACATACGAATCCCACTGCCTGATCGTTCTATAAAAGGAAGTAATCCCTCCTTATCGTAAAATCTTAATGTAGATGCAGCTACATTGAGCTGCTTTGCCACTTCTCCAACTGTATAGAACATTCCTTTTCCTCCTCATTGTCTCTACCTACTAGGATAGTTACGGATATTAATGACCATTAATATGATAAAAAAATATGTACGAATGGTGATGGTAGTACCTTGAAGTTTACTTTAAGTAATAATATTAGAATTAAAGAAAGTTTAACATAATATCATTTTTCAATCAAGAAAGAAACATCATATAATAAGATAAAATGATAAAAGAAGTACAGGCTAGGCATCATGAATTATGAAAATAATATTATAATCTGTAGTATCGAAAAAAGACGAAACAAGTAGAAATAATGATTGCATTTGCAGGATAATTATGGTATAGTATCTTTGTAATCAAAATTAAATAAGTACTTCTTATTAAGAGTTATGGTAGAGAGTTAGCTCGTTGACCATACACCAACCTGCAATATGTAAGGTGGTAATGCTAACATCAATGAGGAGAGATCGCTCCTTATGGGGGCTTTTTTTTGTTTAGTTAGTTATTCTTTTGAAAATCTTACTGAATAAAAGTCACACCTCTATCAACTCGCAATAGAAGTGCGAAAAAGTGACCATGAAAGGAGATTTTTATTATGAAGGAACAAGCAAGAACAGGTAGAGTAAATGGAGGAAATGGTTGGGCAGATTCAATTTTTCGAGCGCAGGCAGATAGTAAAAGCTATGCCAAGAAATTGATTCAGCACGTGATTCGCAAATGCAACCTGGAATCTGAGAGTTATGATACTTATTTGGCGGATACGGAATTGGTATTGTTAAAAGGACAAGAAATCGTTGTGAAAATGTCGTATGATAGGGTAGAAGCGCTTCGTAGTGAAGGAGTGCATGCATTTGAGTCAGAGATTGAAAACCTATTAACATCAAGCAATATGAAATAGAATGAAAGGATAAAATGAGGGGATTTTAACCTTTATAAGTATTTTATAATGAAAAGCAAGCTTTTGCCAACAAAGAGAATCAGTTGGCGAAGAGTTTGCTTTTGTTTTTTGAAACAAATAGATATTACTAGGAAAATATGGTATACTTTGTTTGGTCGAGAAGTGATATGTATTCATTAGTTGACTATATGAATAAAGGAGATGAGTATATGCAAGGGAAAAAGATTCCTTATGGAGTGCAGACTAATTTTTCTGTTTTTGAGGATACCATGGTGGAAATGACCTGGCAGGAAATACAGTCAGGAGCTGGCTTATTTTATGTGGGAGCTAGGGATTGAAGTGGAAAATAATATTGTTTTTCCACCTCTTCGAGAAAATAGATTTCAACCAGATTATCATGCTGGTGCGATGGAAACGGCACAGATGGCAACTTTTTTTCCAGAAAAAGTTCGGTTTGATGTTGCTAAAAAATTACAATCTCAAGATAGCTTTCACCCAATGGCATATTGCGGAGATCCAGCTAACTATGATAAAGAGATTAATCTAGCAGAGTATGCTTATGCTGATGTAAAGTTGGATGTTCTAAAAATTGCTGCAATCCTAAAACGTGATCAATAATGATAATAGGAGAGACACGCAACAGAACGAATAAGTAACAAGCGTTTATTAATCCTTAGATTTATTACCTGCCGATTCGTTCTTTTTTGCACAATCTTCAATTAAGCTTTTTTGAGTTTGATAAGTGGCTAGGGTATCACCAAGTTGATTGAAAACGGCAGACATCAGTGTTACTTCCTCATCAGTGCAACAAGTTGTAATACTGCAAGCTAATGCTGTCACGAATGTGATAAGTTCGCAAGGATTCATAGTAATCACCTCTAGGATAGTATATACAAAATTAACAGAACGGTTACTTGAACTTAGAGATATGAGAAAAAACGAGCATTCTAGGATGACAAAAAAGAGGCGCTAAATTTATATTCATTAGCGTCTCTTTTTTACATAATGATTATTTAATTTCTATAAGAGCATCTCTATGCTTCACTTCGTTATTAGCAATCGTTTGGATTGTCTGATATTTATCCGTATTGGTAATGATGATTGGAGTCACGATACGATATCCTTCATTTTTAATTCCCTCAAAATCAACAATGGCTAGCAAGTCTCCAGCTTTCACATATTCTCCAGCTGCAACTTTGATGTCAAAATGTTTACCACCTAATTTGACGGTATCAATTCCAATATGAATTAATATCTCAACCCCTTCATCTGAAGTGATTCCTATAGCATGCTTCGTATCATATACCATCGTGACATTGCCATTAACCGGTGAAACTATTTCATTGTTAACTGGTTCGATAGCAACACCTTTTCCTAGCATCTCTTCGGAGAAAACTCCATCATTAACTTCAGATAGAGGCATTATTTTACCCTTTATTGGAGAGTAAACTTTTTTAACTTGGTCGTTTGTAAAAGGTATTGCAGTATTGTTAATGGAGTTATTTTTTTTCTGTGATTTGTTACTATGGTTATTAGTCGCATTATTTGGAATTATCGCATCCTCTGATCGATCTCTCCTTAGATAGTCATCAAGATTGGACTTAATAACAGTTACTCTTGGCCCATAGATAACCTGAACACCATTTCCTTTTTTTATGACACCCGCAGCACCAGAGGATTTGAGGATATCTTCCTTCACTAACGATCCATCATTCACGGTTACTCGAAGTCTTGTAGCACAACAATCAATATCTCTGATGTTTGACTGACCACCTAATCCCTGTTCAATCAGCGAAGAGGTGACATCATCCGAGTTACCTTCTGATTTCTTTGCTTTGGCTGCTTCAACATCTGCTCTACGATAGAGTTTGACATCATCATTCGTATCTTCTCTACCAGGGGTTTTATAGTTAAACTTACGAATCATAAAGCTAAATAAGAAATAGTAAAGAGCAAAGTAACCAATTCCGACGATTACGATATTAATCCAGCTTGTTTTTGAGTTACCTTGTAGAATACCAAATAAAAACATATCAATAAATCCACCGGAGAAGGTCATACCGACACCAACCCCAAAAATGTGCATTAGCATATAGGCACATCCTGCAAAGAAACAGTGAATGATATAAAGAATAGGTGCAACAAACAGGAAGGTAAATTCAATTGGCTCGGTAATACCGGTTAGCACAGAAGTCAGGGCAGCAGAGAGTAATAAACCACCTGCAACTTTTCTTTTTTCCGGTGATGCTGCACGATACATGGCATAAGCCGCGCCAGGTAAGCCAAAAATCATTAATGGGAATTTACCAGACATAAAACGTGTTGCCGATACACTAAAATGAGATATATTATGGGAAGCTAATTCGGCAAAAAAGATGTTTTGCGCTCCTTCCACTAATACACCATCTACGGTAGCAGTTCCACCAACGGCTGTTTGCCAGAATGGCAGATAAAATACATGATGTAAGCCAAATGGAATGAGTGCACGTTCCATAATCCCGTATAAGAGTGTGCCGCCATATCCAGATTCCATAACAAACCCACCGACAGCATAGATCCCATTTTGTACAAAAGGCCAGAGATAGAACATGATGATACCTACTACCAAATATACAATAGATGAAATAATTGGGACAAATCTAGTTCCTCCAAAGAAGGATAATACCGCAGGTAGATTGATTTTATAAAAGCGGTTATGCAGATAAGCAACACCAATACCTACGAGAATACCTCCAAAAACACCCATTTGGAGAGAAGTGATGCCAACTACAGACGCTGTAGATCCAGCCAATAATGCTTCTGGTCCTCCATGCAAAGAAACCATGGCACCTATTGATGAATGCATTACAAAGAAGGCAATCGCACCGGCGAGTGCTGCGACTTCTTTTTCCTGCTTGGCCATACCAATCGCAACGCCAATTGCAAATAAGATTGGCAGGTTTTCAAAGACGATGGCACCTGCAGCTTTTAAAACAGTTAAGATATTGTAGAAAAAGGTTCCTGGGCCAATATAGTCAAGCAGACCATACGTTTTCAGCATTGTTTCATTGGTAAAGGAACCGCCGATTCCTAAGAACAAACCGGCAACTGGTAATAACGCAATAGGAAGCATAAAAGAGCGTCCTACTCTTTGTAAAATACCGAAAAGTTTATCTTTCATAGCTCCTCCTAAATCGTAAAAAGACCGATAGCCAATTAATATACTCGTCAAAATAACTATGTGTAATTTTGTCGATAAGTATACATTTTTTGTTTCGGTCTTTCTGAAAAAATTCGATTGTAGAATTAACATGTCGGATTACTGATTATTACTTTTGGACATTATTGATAAATTCTCGTTTTATCATTAGCAGTTTGTGAATTTGTTTTAAAATATAAAATAAGATGGCTCTGGCTTCAAACTCTTCCCGACTTTGTGGAAGCTCTTGTTGTTTCATATCCTTTATTATGAGGTCTAAGTCTTGTAACAGTCCTTCGACAGTATTATCCTTGTGATACCCGAGCTTTATGGCTTCAAGTAGCGCAGCTACCTGATTGGCCTGCTTTGGTAAATAAGTGATACTCTTTATGTTCTCATACAGTTCATTGAGTACAACACTTTGCTGTTCTCTCATACGAATATAATCCATTAAATAAGTGTCATTATTAAACAGTGCATTGTTATAGTTGATAAACGCACAAGTACGAGCGCGTTTGAGGCTTTTTTGAAGCTGTATTAGGCAATCAGAATTGTAGGCACTTTTATCATCTTTCACCAGCCACTCAGCCATACGGCTTAGAATTGTTTTGATCTGTATATCGATTTGTTCTGTTAGGTTTTGTAAGAGGTCTTCCTTTCTGCGAAGGTGCATATTTACTATAATGCCCATCAAAGTTCCAATCAGGAATAACCCTGTTTCATTAAGAATCTGAGCAGTTGACATCGATTGCTCCGTTAGAAAATGAGTGATTAATACAGAATTCATCGCGATTGCCTCGCCCCAACCAGCATAAAGACAAAGTAGTGCAAACAATAACAGGTATCCTGCGAAGGCAAACAGTGTAAAGCCTAAAAAGTAAAAGAAAACCGCAGCTAGGATTAGGGCACAAAGAAAGGCCAATGCTCTGTTTCTGGCACTTCGAATCGTTTCCCGTTTGGTATTTTGGATGCTAAGTATGGTAATAATCCCAGCAGTTGAAGCGTATTGAAGCCCTAATTCGGCAGCGATAGCAATAGCGATTACGCAGGCAATGGCGATTTTAATTCCTTTAATAATTTGTTCTTTTTTCATGGTTTTTCCTTTCTGACATCGGTTATTATGTAGTCTGGCCAGCACTTCCAAAGTGGTAAAAGGCACATGATAATACTAGTATATCATAGGATAGCTTATTTTGCTCTGAATATGTCGTAGCATAACGATAAAGTATGAAACATGTAAAAAGTATAATAATTCACATTGTAATGAACTCCATCATATCGTAAAATATTTATAAATGATTTTTTATCTACCATCTAATAGTAACTTGATGGTGGAATAAACCATGTTAGGAGGATATAAAATTGGAGACAAACTTAAAAGTACATAAAGTAAATTTGTTACCTGCAAAATGTGCCTTAGATTTAGGCGATGGAAGTGAAAGAGGAGAATATGTAAGCCAGGATTATATTATTAATAAACTTGGTAGACCTCATCGTAACATTAATCTTATGTACACCTATTACCCAAATGATAAACAATGGCCAGAAAGAATCAGTGTGGCTTGTAAGGATATGAATGTGACGTACCAATGGGATTATCCATATGATGATTATTTCCCATACGGTGGAGGAAGTAAAGGTAGTACTAAAGGCGAACCATTTACGTTTATGCGTGATATTAGAAAACATGGACAAGACATTACATTGACACTTACCATGGATTGTTCGCTTCCAGATAAAGAATTATATTATATTGCGAATGAACTAAAGACCTTTGGTAGAATGAAGTTACGTATTAATCACGAGTGTGCTGGTACTTGGTTTACTCATAACCAAAGATTTACCTATAAAGAAATTGCTGATTTCTTTGTACGTTTTCATAATATAATCAAAGAAGTAGCACCAAATATCCAAACAGTATTCTGTGCTGGTTTTTCATTAGATGATAGTGAAGTTAATGCAGTAAGCCAGGAAGAGGATTTCCTAGAAGCCTATAAAGTGGCAGATGTGTGGTCTGCAGATCGTTATCTGGCATTACACTATGGTTGGCCTTATGATGTTTGTGAAAAGGGTGGTACTACCTATAGTTCCTATAGTATTACCAATATTTATGAGATAGTTAAGAAAACAGCTGCCAGACTAAATGAGATTAACGGTGGAGTAAGTAAGCCATTTGTTATATCAGAACTTAATACTGACGGTGATGTTACCGGACCAATGAAACAGGGAGAATCAATTAAGAAATTCGCTTATTTGTTCCGTGATAACAATACCGATTGCTTAAATGGTTTTACCATGTATCAATTTAGAGACCGCGGTCGTCTAGGACTTGAGGTTGAGGATCCAAATAATTCTAGCGTTGGTATTGAGCAACCTATCTTGAAGGATTATAAGGAAATTATGTATGATCCATATTTTATGCATCAATTTGATGTTAATACGGATGCGCAACTTGAGTTACCATTTTCCATGAGATGGGGAAGTGCAGAAGATGCAGAGGGCGTTGGATTAGCTTTAGAATTGGATACTATGCCAGTATTTTGTGAAATCGAATTTGAGGAATCGCTGAATCTGATGATGGAGTTAAACGGTAGATGGTTTTATAAGGCACCAAATACAAAAGTAGTTGATTTGATGCCAGCCTTCTTTGATTCAACTTTTGAAGGTCCTAAAAACCTTGTACTCAAATTGTTTGCTCCTCCTGCCACAGGTGAAAATGATACCACTCAGGGTGAGGATTGGAATTACAATTATACGAGTGTTATTACAAAAATGCCAAAATTACGTATTCGTTACGAATCCATAGCAGATGTAAAATAGTAAATGAGGGTCACATCGGGAAACTGATGTGGCCTTATTTTTTTGTGTTTTAGAACATTGCTTTGCAATTAACTACTCTATTTTACTCTTTCGCGGATAAAGTCTGCTTTCATCAGGATAGGAAAAAGCAGTAGACTAACGATAATGCCGACAACCCCTTGCACGATATTAAATGGAATACCCACTACAGCAGCAGCCAATCCTACTGCAAGTGATATCGTATTGATTGAACCATATGCAATGGCGGCTAACATAGTTTCGTATAGGAAGTAGCCAAGTACCATAATCGTTTCCGCAAAGATTCCACCTACTATGATGCCAATATAGAAGGATTTATGACTGTTTACCTTTCGGTGAATACGATGAAATATTAAGCCCGCCACCATAGCAGTAAGTGCTTTGATAATCAGGGTAGCAGGTGCGTAGGATACATAACCTAAGAAAAGGTCAGCGAACATGGAGCCAATTCCGGCTGTTATTGCGCCGTACCAAGGACCAAGAAGGATTCCGCATAATAGAACTAATCCATCCCCTAAGTGAATATAACCTAATGATGGTGTCGGGAATTTGATTGCCATCGTGGCTATGCAAGTGAAGGCAGTAAGTAGCGCTGCAATAACCAAATTTTGTGTTTTTTTCATTTGAACAACTCCTATTCTGTGCGAATTCTAGCAGCGATGCATTAGCTAACTTTAATAAAGATTGTTTATGTGTTACTTGTGACATATAGAATAAAGGAAAACTGTCATTTTTCAAATAGCCAGTTTAGCAATAATTAACCATGCCAGATTGTAAGAGTATCATATGCCATTTATTTTCGGAATGATTAAACCTTTCTAGTGTAATACTATTGCATGAGTAATTAATTTACTGAAATTAAAGGAAAACAAAGCTTCAGTTACCCTTAAATAGTATGAACAGTAAAGGAGAATAAACTATGGCAAAAGCAGGAATGAGAAGACCAGATCCAGAAGAACCACATGGAACCGAAGGGAAGCAATCATATCATAAACAGAAAAATGATCAGACTCCGGTTCCAGAAATTCAGGGAAAAGCTAAATATGGACATAACAAAGCTTCGAATATGAAGGACGAGCCAAAATGATGGTTAACAAAAAGTATTTTTTGGAAATGGAACAGGAGTTAATGACAAACGAACAGCCTTCCTTATATCTTGCGACACTTCCTGATCTTCCTTGGTTTCGTGAAGCACCATTTTCGATGCTTTATGCATTAATGAAAACAGAGCAGTCGCCAGTCCATCACCCTGAGGGAAGTGCCTGGAATCATACTCTATTAGTTGTAGATCAAGCGGCTAAAGTGAAAGATGAAAGTACGAATCCAAGAGCATTTATTTGGGCAGCCTTGCTACATGACATTGGCAAACCAAAGACCACCAGAAATCGGAAAGGCAAGATTACTTCTTACGATCATGACCGCGTAGGAGCTCAGTTAGCTAGGGAATTCTTAACTGTGTTTTCTTTGGAAGAATCCTTGGTTGAATATATCTGTTCGCTCGTAAGATGGCATATGATGATATTGTATGTCACAAAAGATTTGTCTTTTGGTGATAAGACTGCAATGAAGAAAGAAGTGAATCTACAAGATATTTCCTTACTTGGCTTTTGCGATCGCATGGGAAGAACGAATGCAGATGCAAAGAAGGAGAAGGAGACGATTCGGTTGTTTGAGGAAAAGGTAAAATAGATGTTAACTCCAAAGACATGGAATAGTGTATAATAATATTGAGGTGTCGCAAAATAGCAATAATCATGCTATGGAGCGCGCCTCTTTTATATATGATTTATTCATGTAATTATATATGCATACATTATATCCTGGTTTTATTTGAAAAGCACTATTATAATACCAATGAGAGTAGATTTTAGAAAGTAAGAAAGTTATAATGTAATCAATATTAGGTAGCTAGAAATGATGCAATATAGTAAGGGGAATTGATATGAAATGGACAGATCTTGAGAAACCTTGGCAAATCCTATTTGCTTTAAGTTGGCAGTCTTTTTGTGAAGGGGATTTTCCGATTGCTGCAATTATCGTAGACAGAGA
Organism: Bacillota bacterium; assembly: GCA_023434365.1. Taxonomy (GTDB): domain Bacteria; phylum Bacillota; class Clostridia; order Lachnospirales; family Lachnospiraceae; genus KM106-2. Next base: position 81,808 of record JAEYSV010000060.1, read on the forward strand.
AGGAACGGTGTTAGCGTTTGGGCGAAATCATACCAATAATAAGAATAAGTTTCCAAACCCAAAAGTAGTACATGCGGAAACACAGTGTTTACAGTCTTTGGATACTAAAAGATATCCGAAGGTTAAAGAATATATACTGTATACCACGATGGAGCCATGCCCAATGTGTATGGGGATGATTGTAATGGGTGGTATAAGGCATGTCATCATGGGGTCAAAGGACCGGTATGCGGGGGCTAGTGACATTCTTTTAACTAATGAGTATTGCAAAAGTAAACAGGTGAAGATGGAACTTAACGACTGCGTCTTTGGTGATCTTCAGATAGCGATGCAAGGATATGTGGAGCTAAGAGATCGAGGTAATGACAGCCTTGTGCTAAAACAACTTGAACAGGATTATCCTATAGGGGCATTGGTTGCAAAAGAACTATTCGAGCAACATACGCTTGAAGAGTTTGTGAGGAAGGAGCAATCAGTAGAAGAGATATTTGATATATTATGCGACTATATCAGTTGTAAGCAAGTTCAGTTGGCAACGAAAAGATAGAATACTAATGTGAGGGATATATTATGGCAATTGATAAAGTAAGAAATTATTTTGCTCAGTGGAACATGGAAGAAAGAATAAGGGAATTTGAGGTTTCTAGTGCAACTGTCGAATTGGCAGCACAAGCCTTAAACTGTGAGGGAAAGCGAATAGCTAAAAGTCTATCATTTTTGGGCAAGGATGGATGTATTCTTGTTGTAACAGCAGGGGATGCCAAAGTAGATAATGGTAAGTTTAAAGCTACGTTTCAAATGAAAGCCAAGATGTTGTCAGCCAGTCAGGTAGAGGAGATGGTGGGACATGCAGTAGGGGGTGTCTGCCCTTTTGCCATCAAAGAGGAAGTTAGGGTATATCTAGATGATTCTCTAAAACGTTTTGCTACCGTTTTTCCAGCATGCGGAAGTAGTAACAGTGCAATAGAATTAACAATATCCGAACTGGAACAGTATTCTAATGCGGTAGAATGGGTTGATGTATGTAAGGACTGGGAATAGATGGTTAGAATGGTTAGCTTATATTGCAAAAGGTGTAAATAACTGTAATGGTTGCTTGACATTTGCGTATTATAGAAATATAATAAATAACTGAGTCTGTACTTGAATTGAGTTGGACGTTAATCAAAAGAAAGATTGAGAAAAGCGGAGGTTCGAAAAATGAGAATGTAGTGATTGGACATAAAAGAACATGTAGAATGAACTTGAATCCTAATTCAGGTGATGTTTTTATGCGTTTCGTTCAGTTACTATTTAATTCAAAGGGATGGCTCTTTGAAATATTATAAACTCATTTTGCGAGTTACCTTAGCAAGCAAAGAATAGATATTAATTCCATGTTGTTATCGTTATGCCTTAAAGCTTAATAACACTTTTTATTGTGCTTAAGCTGGTAATGCTATGGAAGAGATTCCTTTTGTTATCTAATAATGAGTTTATGATCCTTTCTGAACGAAATGTACAGGAGGGATTTTTTATGTTATTAACAGGTCAAAATATAAAATTAGAATATGGAATACAGACGATACTCGATGTTACAAAACTTGAAATTCAAGATGGAGATCGTATAGGTTTAGTAGGGCGTAATGGGGCTGGTAAAAGTTCGTTATTCGGTGTGCTAACTGGACGAATCAAAGAGGATAGCGGAGTTATAGTAAGGAACTGTGAGATTGCAGAAATTATGCAAAGTGGCGAAACGGATGGAATTAGTGAAGGCCGATATATCAGTCAGATGAGGATAAAGGATAGTGCGATAAAAAGTGGTGGAGAAAAGACAAGACTTGCAATTGCCAGTGCATTTTCTAAGCGTACTCCCTTATTATTTGCTGATGAACCAACAACGAATCTTGATGTTGCAGGGATAGAGAGCTTAACAAAGATGCTTAAAGGATATCGGGGAGCCTTTTTATTGATCAGCCATGATCGTACCCTACTTGATGAAGTCTGCACTACTATCTGGGAATTAGAAGATGGTGAGGTTAAAGTGTTTCCGGGTAATTATACATCCTGGCATGAGCAGAAAAGAAGAGAGCGGGATTTTCAACTATTTGAGTATGAGCAGTACCGGGCCGAAAAGAAACGTCTGGAAAAAGTGATTCAATCTACAAAACAACAGGCATCTCAGATGCATAAGCCACCGGGGCGGATGGGCCAGAGCGAATGGATGCTTTATAAAAATAAATATGCTGGGAAACAAAAAAAGGTAGAAGGCCATGCTTCGGTATTGGAAACGAGATTAAATCAACTGGAAAAGAAGGAACGCCCAAAAGACCTGCCTGAAATCTCAATCAAACTGGATGTAAACCGTAAGATAAAGGCAAAAGTAGCGGCAAAAGTAGAAAATCTGACGGTTTGTTATGAGGACCACATGGTATTAGCGGATGCCACCTTGAGACTACTGACAGGGAAGAAAACCTTTTTAATCGGCGAAAATGGTGCGGGTAAGACGACGTTGGTAAAGAATCTGCTCCAAAATAGCGAGCATAGTTCTATTACGAGTGATGCACATGTCGGATACTTTTCTCAAGAACAGGAAAATCTTGATTATGAGAAAACAGTATTAGAAAATGTAATGGAGAATGCCGTATTTCCAGAGCATATGTGCCGCAGTGTCCTTGCGAATCTTTATATGAAAGAACAGGACGTCTTTAAAAAGGTGAAAGTACTATCTGGTGGAGAGAGAGTAAAAACTGCGCTTGCTAGACTCTTAGTATCAGGAGTGAATCTCTTAATCCTGGATGAGCCAACAAATCATATGGATATCTATACAATGGAAGGGCTAGAGCATTTGCTAACTAGCTATGACGGAACATTATTAGTGATTACCCATGACAGAAAGTTAACTGAGAATCTGGCAGAGGTGATATATGAAGTATGTGATGGCAATGTTATAAGAATCGATGATAATATCATAGAGTAAGTAACGGAAAGGAAAAAAGAATGAGAATTACCGTATTGTGTGTAGGAAAAATCAAGGAAAAGTATTTTACATTAGGAATCGAGGAATATTCGAAGCGGTTAAGCCGCTATTGTAAATTAGAGATTATTGAGGTTCCAGATGAAAAGACACCGGACAATGCCAGTGAGGCAACAGAACTTCAGATAAAAGCAAAGGAAGCCGATAAGCTTCTTAAAGCGATCAAAGATGGTGCCTATGTAATTGCACTTGCCATTGATGGAAAGCAGTACGATAGTGTCGAGTTTGCCAATCGAATTGAAACTCTAGGAGTTAACGGGGAAAGTCACCTGATTTTTATCATCGGTGGCTCCCTGGGACTTGATCAAAGAATTCTTTCCCTAGCTAAGGAAAAAATCAGCTTTAGCAAGATGACGTTTCCTCATCAAATGATGCGTATGATATTGCTTGAGCAGATTTATCGTGGATATAGGATTGTGAATGGGGAACCGTATCACAAATAAGAAAAAGCGCTGTTGCGCTTTTTCTTATTTGTGAGTGAAAAGTGAAGAGTGAAGAGCTTGAAAAGATAGTGAACAACTAAGAGTGAAGAGTGAAGAGCGTAGAGCGCGAAAAGATAGTGAAGAACCTGAAAAGATAGTGATGAACTAAGAGTGAAGAACGGAAAAAGAGGAATCTGTATTTGTTATTGTTTGAGTTGCAAGTATCTTATTGACTTAAGATTTGTCTATTATGGTGGGGATCGGGGGGATTTGGGTGGGGTGTAAAAAAGTGGAATGTCAAACTGAAAGATAAAAGATAATAATTTCGTGAAAAATGTCGATATGTAATATACATTTATAATAACTTGAAACGCAGATCTTTAGCTATTAATTTAAGTTACATGTTAATGAGCATAAGATTTGCAGAATTGGACATAGGAGATTATTAGCATTATGAAGAAAACTAAGTTTAAGCAAAAAATGAAAAGTATTCGTACTAAGTTACTCGTAAGTTTAGTAGGTATTTGTTTGGTACCTATGATTGGTCTTGGAATTTCAGCCTATTATCAGTCAAAAGATATATTAGTTGATAAGTTAGAGAGTACAAGCTCTCAATTAGTTCGAGAAGTTAACCGAGGGATTGATAATGAACTTATCGCAAAAGGAAACAATGTGTTAATGTTAACCAATAACCTTAATTCCATAAATGTTGAAAGTAATACCGAAGCTCTTCCTTATCTTATGGATGCACTGAAAGGAGTAAAAGAGAGTAACCAAAATATTGAGAATATTTATATGGGTACTGAAACAAAAAACTTCTACTGTTACCCTGAGGTTGAGTTGCCAGCTGATTATGACCCTACCACTAGACCGTGGTACACAAGCGCTATTGTTAATAAAGGCAAAGTAGTATTTGGTGAGCCATATATATCTGCTTCGAATGACAAAATCGTAGTTTCTGTTTCTAAAACTGTTGAAAAAGATGGTGTAATAGTTGGAGTAATTGCTATGGATATTGATTTCACCACTCTATCAAGGAGTCTTGCAGAAATCAAGATTGGAAATGATGGGTATGCAATGCTTCTTGGTGCGAAGGGCTTACTCCTTGCCCATCCGGATGAAACATTAATTGGTACAGATGAGTTCACAAAATTATCCATTTGGAACGAGGTAAAAGAAAAAGGTGAAGGCTTTACTTCTTATGAATACGATGGATCACAAAAGTATGCAGTATATACGAAAAGTCCTGTAACCGGATGGATGGTTGTAGGTTCAATGGAAATGAATGAATTAAATAAGGACACTGGTGTAATCTTGCAAATGCTAACAATATTTTCATCTATAGCTGGGGTTCTTGCATTGGGATTAGCATTATTGATAACTCACTTCTTAACATCTAATATTAGCAAGATTAAAAGAGTGATGGCAAAAGCATCTGAAGGCGATTTGACCGAAGTTGTTGTGATTAAGTCTGAAGATGAAATCGGTGCTTTAGCAAGAGACTTTAATACGATGATAGCGAATATATCAAGTATGTTAAGAAGTGTTGACCTATCATCACAAACAATGCTTGACACTTCAAGTAACCTGACCGCTATGACGGAGGAAACCACTGCTTCTGTAAGCGAGGTCTCAAGAGCAATCGATGAAATAACACAAGGTACAGCAGATCAGGCTTCTAGTACACAAGAAGCAGCTTCGGAAATGGAAGAATTGGCAGTTGGACTAGAGCAAATTTCTAACTCAACCGCTGAAATGAATAGTATCTCTGAAAATACTAGAGTTTTAAGTAATAAAGGATTAGATATTGTCAAATTCTTAATGGATAAATCGGAAGAAACTAAGAAAACAACACAAGCTGTTAGTGAGATAGTAGAAGACATGAGCCAAAGTACTCTAGAAATAAGTATAATTTCTGATGCTATTAATCAAATTACGGAGCAAACGAATCTTCTATCACTGAATGCAAGTATTGAAGCTGCAAGGGCAGGGGACGCTGGTAAAGGTTTTGCTGTGGTAGCTAATGAAATAAGAACTCTTGCAGAACAGTCCAAAAATTCTACAGAACAGATTAAAAAAATTATTGAGAGAATTCAATCAAAATCAAGTACCGCGGTAAGTGCTATGGAACAAGCAAAGCGAAATGTTGCTGATCAAGATAAAACCGTAGAAGAAACAACAGATATTTTTAATGAAATTTATACATCAGTTAATAGTTTGATGAGTATGGTTCAAAGCGTAAAACAACAAGTACTAAATATCAATAATCAAAAAGAAGAAGTGGCTAATCAAATTGAAAGTATATCCTCAATATCTGAGGAAACAGCTGCATCTACAGAAGAGGTTTCAGCTTCTGCCGAGGAAATTACGGCAACAATGGAAGAATTTAATCAATATGTTATGGGACTGCAAAATCTGGCTGAAAAATTAAATGATGAACTTGGCAAGTTTAAATTAAGTAAAGTGGACGACATAATATAATTCAAAACAGAATCTACCAGTATTATAGATAAAAAACAACGGACAATATTACTAGTATTGAGGTTTTTATTTAAGAACGACTCCCACTTTTTAAGCGGGAGTCAGACTTACTTGTATCAGTGGGTGTTCAAGCATCTGCGGGACAGATTATAATACTGGAGGTTATATGGAACGATTATTTGTCGAAACGAACCAAGAATTAATGCCTATTGATGATGCTATTATTGAAAAGTATGGATTAAAAGAAGGCACTCTTACACCGCTTACACATCAACGAATTGTCGATCAAAATGGTAATTTCATTCATGAAAAGGTAGAAAAGTCAGATGATGCTTTAGACAATCAGGACGATGAAATAGCTGAAATGGAAGATGGTCTAGCACTGTCTCAATCGGAAATGTTTGATATTGCAGAAGGTTCTGATTCTTATCCAGATGCAAATCAGGATGACTGAAAAGATAGTGAAGAACTAAGAGTGAAGAGTGAAGAGCTGAAAAGCAGTGAAGAACCTAGAAGGGCAGTGAAGAGGTAAGAGTGAAGAGTGAAGAACGGAAAAGATAGTGAAGAGGTAAGAGTGAAGAGTGAAGAGCGGAAAAGGGCAGTGAAGAGCAAGATATAAGGAGCAGTAAATAGGTTGTTTTTAGGCTCTTTCTTGATGGGAATTAGGATGAATAATTCTTATTGGGAAGGAGCTTTTTTGTTCTTTATTATAATTTTAAATGGGTAAGGGTAGTGAGTTTAAGTTGGATATTTATATTCTATTAGAAGTGTTAGTGAGAAATCAGGAAATTTTCATTGTTTGGATGGAAGTTTTCCTGATTTTTATTTATTATGTAGATACCTATGTTTAAGTTCTAGATAATTGATATAATGCCGGTGAACGAAAATGACTTTTTAGCACACCTGGGGATACTTGATCTCCGAAAAGTATAAAAATATTTATTTTATGAAATAAATTCATTACATAGCGATGTCTAATATATAAAGAGTTTAAGTTAGTTGATACATTTGTGGGTCATTCTTGCACAGAGTGTAACAAAGCTTAACAAAGGAGGAATGGGAGAAAAGTATGAGAGATAAAGAGTTTTTTGAGAGAGTTGACGTTATAAAAAACCGATTGTATAAAATTGCGTATTCTTACATGGGGAATGAGTCAATAGCCGTAGATGCCGTAGATGAAGCAATCTATAAAGGGTATGTTAAAAAACATCAGTTAAAAAAAGAAGAATTTTTTGAAACATGGCTAACAAGGATACTTATAAATATCTGTAATAATCTATGTAAGAAAAAGGGAAAGGAAGTGGATTTGGAGTTATTATCAGAAGCATCAGTGCAAGAAGAATTTGATCAAATGTCATTAAAATTTGCAATTGAATCGCTTCCTACCAATATGAAAGAAATAATAATACTTCACTTCTTTGGCGGTTATACAGTTGTGGAAACTGCAAAAATACTGGAAATTCCTCAAGGAACGGTAGCAACAAGGCTTCGTAAATCATTGAGTTTATTAAGGTTAGAAATGGAGGTAGAATAAATGAATAATCGAATGAAAGAATTAGAGCTATTACAGTTGGAATCAGATAGGATTCCTGAGACACTGAACATAGATCATATTAAGTATAGAATTAAAGCTAGAAACAGAAAGAGACGGGTAGTAAATGGAATTAGAAAAACAATGCTTTCTGCAGCTGCCATTCTGGTAGTATTCGCTGTCTTAGTGAATACTTCGACATCATTTGCCAATGCAATTGGTGATATTCCATTTTTGAATAAGGTTGCTGAGATTGTAACATTTAATGATGGTTATAAAAATGCGGTTGAACATGAATATGCTCAGTATATTGGTCAAGTTCAAGGAGCTGGCGACAATGAATTAGAGCTGGTATATGTTTTAGCGGATGAAAACCGTATCGTATCGTTTTTTAGATTCAACCAAGTAGAAGATAAGTATGCTGATAAATATTTGAGTTTTAGAGAGGTTAAGATTGGTGAGTCACTAAATAGAAAGAATATAGAAGCATCTATTATGAGTAGCAGTTTTACGGTATCGAAAGGAGAGCCATTTATTGGATTTGAGTGTGTGCTTTCTAGCGATGCTACGAAAAGGGAATATGTAAAGGAATATGATATTGAAGTGGAAGTAGTTTCTTGCACCGAGCCAGAAGAAATCATTGGAAAGTATCAATACCATCTAAGTTTAAATGATCCAGTGAAACCTATGACATATCTATTGAATAATGAAATAGTAATAGAGGGGCAAACAATTACAGTTGAGAAGGTGGAAATTTATCCAACAACCGCTAAAATAACAGTCAAAGAAGATGAGAATAACACGATGATATTTAAAGATATTTTGTTTATGCTTAGGAATGAGAATAATGAGGTCTGGGGAGTAGTTGGTGGACTAACTAGAAGCGGGAATGACTATTTTATTGAAAGTAATTATTTTACGAACTACAAGAAACTATATCTTGAAATAGGTGAGGTTGAATTCATGGATAAAAAGAAACAATTACTACCGGTGGATTGCCACAAAGGAACTTTTACTGACGGTAGTAAATTGTTATCTGATATGGAGTTACAATCGGTGTCTAAACAATTGGATGGAACCTATAAAATTGAGATGTCCTATATCGGCAGTTATAAAAAGAATACAGAAGTTATCTTTGGATATCAACAGGAAAAGAATCAGGAACCTCGATATGATTATAACCATAAAATGGCGGTGAGTAACGAAAATAGATATTATACAATATCTGGTATTCAACCAAATGAAGAAGGAATCGTATATCTGATTCGAAACATTCCTACTGCTACGGTTCAAGCTGATTACAGTGAAGAACTGAAATGATAGTGAAGAACTTGAAAAGATAGTGAAGAACTAAGAGTGAAGAGCCTTTTAAGGGCAGTGAAGAGTGAAAAGTGAAGAGTGAAGAACGGAAATAAACAGAGAAAAGGGAAATCCGGAACACCCAATTGAGGCACATCCAAAAAGGGGGAGAGCACCCTTTCTCTTTCCCACTCTTCACTTTTTCTTCACTATCTTTTCAGGTTCTTCACTCTTCACTATTTACTTTTCACTGCCCTTAACAGCGTTATTACTGCTAAATTTCTTTCCAGATGAAGAAGTGCTTTCGCCACTTACGTAATTGCTGAATTTTTCTGTATTATTAATGACAGAGTTACCGTTTCCTTTACCTTCTTTTTTCTTGTTACTGGCATTTTGACTGTTTTTACTCATAATAATCCTCCTAAATTTATGCTGTATTAGAAAATGACAAACCTGATAGTGAATTAGTTTGACGATAAAAATTGTGACTATCTTTGGTTGACATGAATATTGTTTGCAGAAATTTTCTTAGTATACTTCATGAAGTAATTATTAAGTAGATAGGGTCAAATCAAGGAATGGTTATATATATGATTGTATGTAAAAAGGGCCAACACATGATGTGTTGGCCCTTGATAGTGCACTCTGTTAGAGTGTATCTGTTGCGTGTATGATACTAACAATTTGTTAGTGCATCATATACGATTAGATTTAATTAAGCAAGTGTTACGTTAACTGCTTGATCGCCTCTGTTGCCTTGAGCAATATCAAACATAACTGCTTGATTTTCTGCTAAGCTTTTGAAACCATTAGTAGCGATTCCAGAGAAATGAACGAAGATGTCTTCGCCTGTTGCGTCGTTAGTAATAAAACCAAAACCTTTTTCTGAGTTAAACCATTTTACAGTACCTTTATTCATGATAAGATACCTCCATATTTTTATTATATTTAACGGTGAAAATAAAAAATCACATATTTTTGTAAATCGTTATGCTAAGATAATGACTTACAAAAATACGTGAATCAAAATTGACATCTTAAATACATTTATAACTATACACCAGAAAACATAGTATGTCAAGCATAGTTAGCATTATATTGATGGCAATATATGGATAAATTTAAAAGTGGGAAATGGTAGTCCGGATTATACTATATGTAACATAATCATTTTTTTCTAGTCACATAAGTATAACAAGATTGTAAACGTATGCTTAGTATCTAATGATTAGAAGCAACTGTGAATGATCTTATTGGTTATGAAATCAATAGCTTTAAAATTGAGGCTGTAATATATTGAATAATTTAGTAATAAATGCTAAATGTAATTGATTTTTTGGGGGGGGGAGGTTATACTATTAGTAATAAAATTACTATATTACCTATCACATGCTTAAAGGAAAGTCGGATTGTATAATAAAGATGCTTTCTAACTAGTACAAGCAATTATAAAACTATATAGACACATTGATGATTGACTCGGATTGCCAGACTTATGTTTAGTAATCCGCTTTTTTTTGATATGTTTGTTTTAAAACTGTGTATTAGTTAAATGATATTTATAATGAAAGTAATTATTACACAATTAATATAGGTTAGTGATTATAACTAAAGTGAAAAGGAGGAAAAAACTAGTGATAGGAATACGTAAAGTATAAATATTATATTAATACTAAAATGATTCTAAGTATTAGTAGTTTGTTTTGCGTATAGCATAGAATATACATCTTAGGATAAACGAATTAAGGGGGAACCATGAGAAAGTTAAAAAGAGTATTTACTATTTTACTAGTAGTAATAGTAGCTTGTTCTTATCATAACACAGAGGAATCTACCATAAAAGCTGAGGTTAAATCAGAAGAATCGAGTCTCAATTGGCAACAGGAGACTAAGCGAGTGAGGGTTAAGGAAATAAAAGAGCTTAGAAATCGTAAATCAAAAACTTATGAAATGTCAGATGGCTCTTTTCAAAGTATTCTCTATTCAGAAGATGTTCATTATAAGGACTTGGATGGAGAATATCAGATAATTGATAATTCAATTATTTCAGAGGATAAACAAATAGGACGTGAAAAACATACGTATCAGTTTAGAAATAGTTCAAATTCCTATACTGCCAGATTCTCAAATAACGACAGTACTTATCCAGTGTGTGTAGAATATGAAGGGACATCTATTTCATTTGGATTAGAAGGTGCGAAAATAAACCAGTTTAGGAAAAATGTTCTTCCAAAAATAAAGAATGCCCACCAATATTTTGAACGTAATAATGTCGTGATGTACCAAAATGTTTATCCATCGATAGATTTAGTATACGAAGCTGATTCCAATGGAATAAAGGAATATATAATTCTAAATAAGCCTACGAATCAAAATGAATTTTACTTTAATATAAAGCTTGAGGGACTTACAGTAAAGGAAGGGGATGAAATCTCTTTTGTAAATGAAGAGGGAGATATTAAACTAAAATTAGGACAGTTATATGCGTTTGATAGTAATGAAGTTATAACAGAGAAAGTAATGTGCGAAGTCGTTACTTAGAATGGGGAGAAACAGTTAAAACTTACTCTCGATAAGGAGTATCTCACTAATCCGGAAAGAGTATTTCCAATTGTTATTGATCCAACCACCATGATAACAGGTGAAACAAAGACGTTTGATGCATTTGTAAGTTCAAAGAATGCGAATGCAAATTATCAGATGGATAAATATCTTCGTACAGGAAGTGATAGTAGTTTTAGTAGTAGACGAACATATATCAAATTTACTATACCAACACATATTCAGCCATATAGCATAAACAGTGCTAAACTTCGCCTAAAAATGGATAGTGGTGCTACTCCAAATGTAAGGGCATATCTGGTAACGTCATCATGGAGTTCAAGTTCAATTACGTGGAACAACAAACCGAGCTATGATAATACAACTTTCTGTGAGATGAATTACGCATCAAATAATTGGTATGAGGCAAATGTAAAGAGTTACGTTAATAGATGGCAAGCAGGCAAAGCAACCAATTTTGGGTTTCTATTAAAGGATAGTACGGAAACGGGTACCTCTCAATGGACGACATTTTATTCTTCCGATGCAGCATCTCCAAATAAACCTGAATTGGTAATAGATCATATCTATTGTGGAGCAAGACCATATAAGACTTGGTCAGCTGGGGGTAATACAGCAAACTGTATGGGTTATGCGCTAGGTGTAAGTAAGTATTTTCGTCTTGAGGATGTAGGAGTATATGATAAAGATTTGGTCGGTAAAAATGTAAACCAATTACTTGATTACTTTGCGGATAAATCAAGAATATGGATGGTAAATAATATGCCAAATTTAACAACTGTAATAAGTAATTATAATTCAACAATAATTAATGGGCGATATCGGGTTGTTTTACGAGTAGGATTAGATGAATCTGTTAGTGTGAATGGAAGATTTGATCTAGGAGAACGCTTACTATTTCACTGGTGGTATCAGACAGATTCAGGCAGATGGGCGGAAAAACAGGGACAGAATGAATCGCAATATGTTAAGCCAACAATGTATGCAATTGATAATCCTCAAAGCGTTACTTGGGATACCGGTTATTATACAAGTTCGTGCATGTATTTTAGTATAGTAGCCAAATAATTATGATAGTGTAAAGTAGCGTATGAAAACTTTGGAGTCTGAGAACCAGGCTATTTAGAACCTTGAGAAGTGAATATATCTCGAATAAATATAAGAAGTGGCGGCTTCCACCAACCTTGAGTGCATGCAAA
>JAEYSV010000066.1 GCA_023434365.1 Bacillota bacterium
CCAGGGGTGCAGACTCGCAAAGAAAGACCCCTGGGATCTTCCTTTCTTTATACTGATGACATTATATAGGTTAATTCAGCGACAATCAATCAGATTAGGTATAAGTCAGGCTGAGAGGGTGGCAACAACAGGTTAATTACATTTATACAATTATCTATCCTTTGTATGTAGTGTAGTTACATTGTTATTGTTTTATTAATATATCTATTATACGATATCGCTGCAGGTGTCCATATAAAACTGTTATAGATAAAGCCTCCAACCATTGACCAAAATCCTCCTCCTTCATACATTTGTAACTCATCAAACGACAATTCACATAATACAGAGTTATTTTTTTCCATGTTTACACCCTTTCTTTCTTCATAATAATTATACATCATTACATATGTTTGAAAAAGTGATATACTTACCCTAGGTACTTTTTCAAACTGCTTAAATTGAAACTCCAATTCTTTTTCGCAAATTTGATTGAAGTTTCTTTTATATAAAGTATTGATAGAAATATATAAATAATTATGTTTGGATCAATACAATATATTTACTTTATAAAATATTTGAAGTTATTCCTACAAATATGTCTATCTCCGTATTTTCTAAATCAATAGGCTTTATATATCTTGTCACATTATATCCAACAGTTATCGGTGTCAATCCGTGTTGCATTATGTAGAGATTTAATTCATTGCATGCGTCTTTTAAATCCTTAGGATGACCTATATACTTTAAAACCACTGCATTATTAATCTTAATGCAATCCTTGTATTTAAAAGGTTCTACAACTTCTATTTTTTTATCAATAGGTAATAATAATTCCATATCGATTGTATTTCCATCGCCGCCATAAGTAGCTGTAATTGGAAATGCAACTCTCTTTGCCCCAGCTTCTGTTGCTTTTTTCTCCAGTTTAATGCCCAATTCCTGTAATTCCGTTTCTTTCATACTTCCCCTATACGAAAGAAGATGCTCTACTTCTAATATTTGATTCTCTAAAATTTTATACATTAGCTTTAAATTCCCTTCTTCTACAATAAAAAAATATCTCTACCTTGTAGTAATGATTACAAAGATATACTAAAATGACATAACCTTTTAATTACACTATAAATATAAACTGGCTTAGATCTGCGTATTCTTAATACTGAATATATTGCACCTAATATGATTGTTCTAGTTAATACTGGTTAATACTTATTAATAAAGATAAACAAAAAATAGCAAATACTGGGATTAATAAAATTGTACAACACTTTTTTTCTATTTTCAACACTTTTTTCTATTTTCAGCAGTTTATTTCTATTTTTAACCATTTTTTTAGTTTTTTACTTTATTCCCTCACCAGATAGCTACCACTAACTGCATTCACAACCTGGTCACTAACCTGTAGTTCACTAGCCTTTACAACCCTTGGTCCTTCAAATAAAATTGATGCACCAGCGTTGTCGTAAATATGTAATAATTATTCATTTGTATGGTTGATTAGTGCTAAAAAAGAAACCAAGCAGTGTCCAGTGTTAGTAGGGAGCTGGATTTTCTTTACTTTATTTATACATAGATAGCTACCACCTACTGCATTCACAACTTGGTCACCTACCTGATGTTCGCTTGCCTTTACAAACCCTTGTTCCTTCACATAGAATGGATGCTCTAGCGTTGTCGTAATGTATTCCTTATATGAGCCAATATTAGTAATATCGTTTTCTACAAGTATCTGCCGTATTTACACCTTTGCAAGTGCCATAAAATAGCTCTTTCCTAATGAGTATTAGTTATAGTTCTCACCAAGAAAGAGCTATTTATTACCAAAAGCACATATTAGTATACACTACCTTTTATTTATAATTTCATATTGTAATTTCTTTATCCGTCACTAGATCATAAAACCCAATGTGTAAATCTTCCTCATATAACCAACATAAATCTGTTCCATATGGCGCATCAAATATTTCTAAAATAATAGGTGAAATTTCATAAACTGATTCTGTTCACGGCTATTGTATATGCCATAAATTGATAAGAAAATATATGATTACGAACGTAGTGAATAATGAAAGCATCCCCTCACAAAGGCTAAATGCATTTTTAACCTTTACATTCTCTTCTTCTACAATTGTTGGGACGGAGTCTTTTATATTTTCAATGTCTTGTTTTAACTCTGTATAGGAATGGTAATACTCCTTATTGTCTAAATTAATAAACGTCTTTTCTCTCTTTTTGGTATAATTTTTATTATGTTTTCCAGCCTCTTTTGGTAAAATATTGATGTACAAGACAAATCCCTGTTGTAATATACCTCATCATTTAGAAAGTTATCTCTGTAAAAATAATAAGAATCATCAGAAAATACTTTACTCTTTGAGACTAGTTCAAATATATTTAAACATTCCCAAAAGGTTGCCCCAAAAGAAAATATGTCACTTTCGATTGACATTTTTCCTTGTTCAAAACTTTGGGTAAAAGGAAACTTCGAATTCTCAGTACCCTCATATATTCCCTTCAGACACCACCTTTCGATGATACACTAAATTAGAATTCTCTGCACCAGTACTATGGTAATCGCTTTTTTTATATACAAAATAGTCCTATCTAAATCTAGAACTAGTGCAACTGCCTGTCCCACATAAAGACAGCAGTGTTACCTCCACCGCTGTCTTTATAAATTACATATTATCAAATATCTTAATTGCCTTAACTTTCAGTTTGTTCAAAACATGAACATATATGTTTACAGTTGTTGTAATATCCTTATGTCCTAGAAGTGTTGAAATTGTTGCTATATCAGCTTGTCCTTCATTAAGCAACAACGAACCAAATGTATGCCTTAGACCATGCAAATTACACTTCTGCACATCACAATTTGCATTCCTGAGCATTTTATTTAGTGTTCTTTGAACGGTACTCTGTGACGGTGTATTCCCCCTGTTAGACAATAGTATTAAGTCGCTGTTTTTATGATTCGGATGAAACTTTTCCATTTCCTTAAGTGCCTCTAAGGCTTTCTCTGATAACGGTATATGTCTAGTGCTTGTAGCCGTTTTTGTTTTACGAAACTCATATTTCTCATCGCTATCATCATACGAAAGACTTCTGCTTTCATCGATAAATACTAATTTATCCTTGTAGTTAATATCATTCCACCTAAGAGCTAACATTTCACCGATTCTTACTCCAGTAAAAATAATAAATACTAATGCATGAGCATTTATACCGTAAACAGGATCTCCAACCTTACCATTCATACCTTTTTTCTTCGCCTCATTGGTTCTTTTCGATTCAATCACAAGCCGATTCACATCTTCGAGTTCCAAGAACTGCGCTGGCTTTTTTTTAACAGCAACATTTTCTTCTTTGATTCTTGATACTCGTTCAACTGGACTTGATGTCAATTCACCTACTTTAACCGCATGCTTACAGCACTGATTAAACATAAAATAAACCTTATCTATTGTACTCTTTGAGTATTTCCTAGATAAAACTTCCAAATGCTCCTCAATGTCCTTATAAGTCAATGCTGCCACTTGTATATTGGCAATATCATAATTCCTGATGTAATATTTAAATGTTTGTTTATCGCGATGAAATGTTGATTTTGCTACTTGTTTTATCTTTACATTCTCTATCCAATTCGAAAGAAACTCCCCTGTTGTCATTTTAGCAATTGCTGAATCATTTGTTACACTCATCTGCTTTTCAAATTCTTTTATTTTTTTATTGACATCTTTTGTTGTAGCACCATAAAATGATTTCATTCCATAACCTTCGTAATCTTTTTTGAATCGGACATATTTCTTTCCGCTTATGACTACCTCTCCCCAAGAGCCCTCGCCATTTTTTCTTCGTTTTGCACTCATAGAAAACCTCCTTATGAACTATTAGTAATATATTAAGTGTATCACAGGTGCAATTTTTTTACAATAGTTTTAACCTAGTTTTTAACCTAATTTACATCGATTTACCCATATTTACATACACCCAAACAACACAATTACACACTTTTTTCTCTTGCGGAAATCTACTAAAGCCCTATATATCAGGCGTTTTCAGGCTTTTTTAAAACTAAATTTATTTTTACTCTTTAACCACAACGTTTTCTCTCCGGAGCCATGTGCATGGGTTCGACTCCCATTAGATGCAGTACATAAATTCATAAAAAATCGGGGGGCAATAATTTGCCCCCCGATTTTTTATGAACGTCTAATTAAATAAGTTGTTTCTATCTACTCTTCCTGCTATTCTTTTTCCCTTTATCCTTTTTAGAGCTACCTATCTCATTTTTGCTATCTTTCTGCTTTTTAAAATAACTCTTTTTTTCTTTGTATGTGCCATCTGCTGTCATCCGGTACTTTATCTCCGGTGTTGGCTTTTTTCTTGGCTGCGTATTTTTTATGGCTGGAAATTTGTTAATTAGTGGATAAGGATGATCCTTTATCTCAATTAAATGTTTTCCTATCAGTCTTTCTATATCTGCAAGCTGTTCCTGCTCATCAAAGTCGCAAAATGATATTGCTACCCCTCCAAGCCCTGCTCGACCTGTTCGTCCGATACGATGCACGTAAGTTTCCGGTGTACCTGGAAGGTCATAGTTAATCACATGGGATAATTCATCAATGTCTATTCCTCTTGCAGCAATATCTGTCGCAATTAATACGCGCAATTCCTTATTTTTAAACTTCGTAAGGGCCGATTGTCGTGCACCCTGGGATTTGTCTCCATGGATTGCTTGCGCTGTTATATTGGCCTTTGCAAGCTGGTGAACGATTTTATCTGCTCCATGCTTAGTGCGGGAAAACACCAACGCTGATTCTATCGTTTTATCCTTTAGAATGTGTGCCAGTAAGTTTTTCTTATTATTTTTATCAACATAATATAAAAACTGCTCTATCTTATCTACCGTTGATGATACTGGTGTGATAGCTACTTTCGCTGGATTTTTAAGAATCGTGCTTGCGAGCCTCTCTATATCAGGTGGCATGGTAGCTGAAAAAAGAAGGGTTTGTTTTTTATCCGGTATGACAGAAATCACTTTTCTCACATCATTGATAAATCCCATGTCTAGCATACGGTCAGCTTCATCTAATATAAACAGTTTAATATGCTTTAAATCGATTAGCTTTTGACTTACTAAGTCATTCAGCCTTCCCGGAGTTGCTATGAGAATATCAACCCCTTGCTTTAACTTCTCCTCCTGAGGTGTCTGAGATACTCCACCAAAGATTACGCAGTACTTTAATTTTGTATATTTACCGTACAAACAGAAATTTTCATAAATTTGAAGAGCCAGTTCTCTCGTTGGTGTTATGATTAAAGCTCTAATATTTCTTTGAGCATTATGAGTGGCTTTTTCTGTTCCTAGTAGTTGAATCGTTGGTATTGCAAATGCTGCTGTTTTTCCAGTACCCGTCTGAGCACAACCAAGTAAATCTCTTCCACCTAATATTATGGGAATTGCCTCTTCTTGTATTGGTGTGGGTACTTCATAATTCTTATTCTCTAACGCTTTTAGTATAACTGGTGTAATATTTAAGTCTTTAAATTGCATGTCTGCCTCATTTCTGTATTTTGGGGATTTAAAAGCATTCTTCGTAGTTCTTCTTTCGTTACTTTTATACCTCCCAGATCGAATATCTCTATCATATCAAAATCCTTTATATTCAGTGCATATATGAACCTTCACTATATATAATTATTATTGGTGTTTTTCTTAATCTCAACACATTTTTTTACACATAAAATGATTATGCACGTAATAACATCATATTGATGCATAGGTAAGCATTATATCCTATATTTAGCATTTCTACAATTAAAATAATATATTTTTATCTTAAACGTCTAAAAAAACTGCTGCTGAAAACAGAAACCCTGTTGGCCATTGCGGTCAGCAGGGTTTTACGCTATGTATTTAACATTATAATCCCAAGAGTATCTTTTTCTTTAGAGTTCTTTCTGTTCCCCTTCTTTGCCCGATTACAATAACGCTAAGGCTACTATAATCGATACTATTATATATACTACAAAAAATACACACATCCCCTTAATTTGCTTTAGCACCTTGATTTGCTTTGCTAATAAAGCCATATGAAGTTGCTCTGGGCTCAATTCGTCTGTTTTGATTTTAGTATTTTGACCTGTAACCGATGAATAATAGATCTCTGATTTGTCGACGTTTTCAATTTCATCACTCGAGATTTCTTCTAGCTTATAGATACCTACATTTACTAATAACTCATTTAACTCCAGCTTATTCATGTTACAACCCCCATTAAGAATATTTTACTAATTATACAACATACTTCAAATATCAACAACATAAAGGCGCATAATATGGTAAATTATACAAGTTTTTATATCATTCTATAGATTTATTACCCAAAAACCCGCTCTTCACTTTTAATCTTTCTCTTTTTATCTCTTCTTTTCTTTTCCACTCTTCACTCTTCACTCTTAGTTCTTCACTATCTTTTCCACCTTTCATATTTTCAAATAACCTGCGCATACTATCCTCAAGAAAGGAGGGTTTTTATTATGCAACACAAATCAAACGGTAATATCAACTCGAATACCAAAGACAATGCGAAAAATAAAACAATCCAAGATTATAGTAGTAATTCCAATGCAAAAAAGATACCTCACAACTTACTTGACGATGGTCGCGAACGAAGAGACGGCCCTGGTGGAGATTAACTAAATAAGCAATAAAACCGGAAGTTAGAATCAAAGAATGATTCCTACCTCCGGTTTTTTATGTTTCACTTCACAATTACAAGATAGCGTTGCAATCTCTAATATATTCAGAGCATAACTTCACGAAAGTGAATATTTTCATACCCATTTGTCAAAAGGTGAAGCGTTTTTCCCATCTATTTCCTTTTATATTGTCCTTTGCTTTTTCGTGATTTATAATAAGGATAGTTAATAACAGATAGCACTCACATTTCTTCTTTCATTTCTAATTTTGATTTTAATCTAGTTTCTTTTCTTTGAATATCACCTCTAAAAAGAAACGGCCAAACAGGTTGTAAACCCTGTCTGGCCGTTTCGTCTTACTATTGCATCTACCTTAAAAGGCTTCGACAATTTGCATCTACCTCAAAAAGGCTTTGACAATTTGCACCGTTACATAAAGAAAAGCAGTATGAAATATGTTTTATACTGCTTTTGTGTATATAATATGCAAATTGTCGAAGCCTCTTTGTTAGATGCAACATTAACGCTCTTTTCCAACAAAGAATAGGGCTACCGTACCAGGACCGGAATGTGCTCCAATGACTGGGTCCAAGATATGTATCAATACATTTTTTACTGGAAAATGCTCTTTTACTTTATTTGCTACATAGGTTGCATCTTCTATACAATCTCCATGTGAGATGAAGATCTCTTGATCCTCTGGATTCGTTACTGCCTTTTCCATTGCCTCCACTAAGGCATCTAAGGACTTTCTCCTTCCTCGGGCTTTATCTACTACGGTTAACTTGCCTTCATTATCCACATGCATGACTGGCTTGATGCTTAACATGCTTCCAAAGATGGCGGTTACATGGGATACTCTGCCGCCTCGTTGTAAGAAGAACAAGTCATCTACGGTGAACCAATGGCACAGGTGTAAACGATTATTTAACACCCACTC
The DNA here is from genome assembly GCA_023434365.1 of Bacillota bacterium. Lineage (GTDB taxonomy): Bacteria > Bacillota > Clostridia > Lachnospirales > Lachnospiraceae > KM106-2. Next base: position 7,628 of record JAEYSV010000066.1, read on the forward strand.
GTATAGCTCTTCCACTGTCTTTCCTTCTTCACGTAACTTGCATGCATAATAAACCAGCAATCCTTGTCCTAAGGCTGCTGACAAAGTGTCTACAAAATAAATCTTTTGATTCGGATATTCTTCTTTTAGCTGCTCTAAAAGCATGGAAACGGCTTGATAATTACCACTTAGAGCACTTGAGAATCCCAGATAAATTAGGTCTTTTCCTTCATCTAGGAGTCCACGGATATATGTAGTACAGCTATCTAGGTTAACCAGAGAAGTCGTAACATGTTCCTTTTCTCGCATCATTTTATAAAACTGTGCCAAATCTGTGACTTCTCCTTTGGTATAACTTTTGTATTCCTTTCCCTTTACTAAAAAAACCAAGGAAAGTACATGTACATTATACTGCTCAATCAAATACTCTGGTAAGTTTGCTGATGAATCTGTTATTATTTCGTAGGACATAATGATTCTCCTTTACACCATATTGTGTATTTCTAAAGACAAAGCAGAAAATAGTTTTGAAAACTATTTATAAGAGTTTACAAAACTATTTTATTATATCTGCACCTAAATTTCAATATTATTTGCAATTTTTTCAAATTTGCCATTCCTTTTTTAACTGATTCAAAAGCTGCATTTCTTTTGAGGTATCTACCCCTGGATTAGCATCTGGATGATATTTTTTTGCTAACACTTTATAAAACTTTGACAGCATTTCCTGCTCCTCTGGATTGGCATTATGATGCGCTCGAAAGAAGTCATTGGAACTGCTAAAGTTACGCCATGCCTGCTTATGTTTTTTTCTACTCGTTTCACTGAATTTTTCACGTTCTGCTACCTTTTCCTGCAAATGATTCAGGTAAGTCGCATCCATCAATTCACCAAATACGTTGTAGCACCTATCATACTCTGCTGCGTCAACTCCCCACTCTCTTGCGAATTTTCTTTTGTTTTCTTTGTATTGTGCAATGATTTGTTGATTTTTCTGACTGACCTGATATTCCTTCGTCTGTTCAAATTCCTTTTGCACCTTTTCAATAATTGGAGCAAAGGTTTCTTTTAAAAGTTTCCAGACTTCCTCAGGATCACGTTGCATTTTATTAGCTGCCTGTTCGACAAGTTGATCTCCTATGCAATCATCCAGATCATAATCGACCAAATCATAAAAGCTGATTGTTGCTAACAACAGAGGACTTTCTCCATTGGCTGGTTCACTAAACTCAAACCAGACCTGGTAGGCTGTTTGATTGGTCCGATCAAATCGTTCCTGACTCATACGATAAGTAAAGGTTCTTCCTTTTTGACCATGATTTACCCATTCAAATTCATCTACCAGAATCTCTTTTGGTGCTCCCATGCTAAATATCTGAGTTTTTTGTATCTCTTTAATTACACATTGCATTCTGTTACCTACCTTTCTCCTTTATTATTTTATCTTATTCTAATCATATCATACCAAATTCGCATAGTGAATACGAAATTTTGTTGCGATATTGCAAAAAATGCTCTATTATAAATAAGAACTATGTAAAATACTAGGTATTTCCCTATATCACTAAGCGAGAGAAAGCTCCGATTGAGATCCAAAAGAAAGGAGATTGTTTATGCAGTCAAATACTACATCTGGACAGAAAAGTGGCTATCTGTATCAGGATTTTCGCTTGTTTCATATTACCGATAAAAAAGAAAAATCATTTGATTATCACTATCATGACTTTAATAAAATCATCATTTTCCTCTCCGGCAATGTTACGTACTTTATTGAAGGCAAGTCCTACAAATTAAAGCCTTGGGATATTCTTCTGATTAACAATCATGATGTTCATAAACCAGAAATTGATGCCTCACAGACCTATGACCGAATCATTATCTGGGTAAATGATACCTTTATTAAAAAATTCTCTACTCCTGACTTGCAGTTAACGACCTGTTTTCGCTTGGCCGATACGAAAAGCTTCAGTTTGATTCGTCTTGAGCTAACCATGCAGGAGAAACTTCGAACATTGATTGAACGCCTAGAGGAATCCTTTAGCTCCCCTGAGTTTGGGAGTGAGTTACTCTCTCAGTGTCTGTTTATTGAATTTCTGATTTATCTTAATCGAATTCACTTAAACAATAACTATATTTATGACCAGTCTGCGCTTGACTATGACCATCAGATTGTAGAAATCTTAAATTATATAAAAAGCAATCTTGCCTCTGACCTTTCAGTTGACAACATTGCTTCCAAATTCTATGTTAGCAAACATTATCTTATGCACAAGTTCAAACTAAAAACCGGATACACGCTTCATACGTATATTTTAAACAAACGGCTCTTCAAAGCCATTGATTTGATCAAATCAGGTACGCCAATTACGGAAGCGGCTAGTTTGTGTGGTTTTAATGATTACTCAACATTTTTACGGGCTTTCCGAAAGACTTTCCACAATTCTCCTCGTGATTTCTTTGGAGAAGGTACTTCTTCCTCCAGATAGGTTGGAAAATTTACCTCTTGCTTGCTTGCAAGATTCTCCTCCTGGTGAATTATAAGATTCTCCTCCTGATAGATTGGAAAATTCTCTTCCAGACGCTTTAGTGACGCCTTATCATCAATCCACTCTTCGGTGTAGCCACAAGAGCTACAGATGTATCGCGTCACTAAAACAGCGTTTGTTTTTGTTACCCCAATCGGTATATTATTTCCATCAAAGTACGGGCCAACTCTCCCTAAAACCCGAATAATTTTCCTCTCCATACATTTGGGACATTGCTTTGACATTCTCATCTTATCCGCTCCTTTAAGTCGTTATTGTTCAAGCTAGAATAACAACAGTATACCACGAATTGTAATTTATTGCCATTATTTATTTAAGCAATACCCAGGTATGAGAGTCAATCTGATAACGAAGTTTTATCATTTTTAAACAATTATCAATCATGATATTACAGCAAAACACTAATGTCGGAATACCTGCATATTTTTCGTCTTTGGTATATAGGATATTTTCAATCTTATGTGTGTGTACTTTATGCTCTTTATCCTCTAACCGGACAAAATTCGGCTTTATGCCACCCACCGTATTAAAGGTTGCCATTACGTCCACAGGCATATTCATCTTATTTCACATCCTTATAATCTGCTTTTCTCTTCTCCGGTGAAATCCCACCGCTCATATGATAGATATTGCTGTTTACAAAGCTCGCTCTCATCACAGAGTCTGCTCCATAGCGTTCGCGGATCGTATCAATTGCCTGGTCTAGTTTATTCAGTTTTTCGTATTTGTTCATATCAAACAGATTCAACTGACGAATTCCCTTATCCTCTGTTACCTTGCTAGTATGCACTCCTAACTGTCTCAATGGGGTTTTATCCCAAAGTTTATCAAACAGCTTACAAGCCACCTGATGAATCTCGTTCGTTGCATTCGTTCCGGTAAATAAAGTCGTCTGATGGGAGGCATGATTAAATTCAAAATCTACCAAGCTAACCGATACCACATTCGCAAGCATATTATCTTCCCGAAGACGAGTCGTAACCGTTTCCACTAATCCAAGTAAGACTAACTTGGCCGTTACCTCATCCTCTACATCAAATGCAACCGTTGTTGAATTCCCATATCCTTTATTGGCAGGAGTTTCACTTGCTACAAGCGAAACATCAATGCCATTGGAAAAGTCATGAATGATCTCACCATGCTTCTTCAAATGAGTACGTAATATATTCACATCAGTCTTAGCCAGTTCCCCAATGGTCCGGATTCCAAGTGCCTTTAATTTTTTCTCTGTGGCTCTCCCAACAAAGAACAACTCACCAACTGGCAACGGCCACATCTTCTGTTCGATTTCATTCGGAAAAAGAGTGTGCACCATGTCTGGCTTCTTAAAATCAGAGGCCATCTTCGCCAGTAATTTGTTATTGGATATCCCTATGTTGACGGTAAAGCCAAGTTCTTGCTTAATCTTATCCTTCATCAGATTGGCCGCAATCACAGGAGATCCATATAGATATCTGGTCTCTGTCATATCACAAAATGCTTCATCGATACTGTATTGTTCGACAATAGGAGCAAACTGTCTAAAAATCTCCATCATCGCTTTGGAATTCTTCTCGTACAAATCATAATGCGGCGCAACCAATTCTAGCTGCGGACATAGTTTTTTGGCATCACTAATGGTATCTCCGGTTCTCACTCCGTACCGTTTTGCTGGTGTGGACTTGGCTAGAATAATTCCATGGCGTTTCTTTATGTCGCCTGCTACTGCAGAAGGAATATCCCGCAAATCCTGTTTGGTGCCTAATACATGAATCCGGTATACCGCTTCCCAGCTTAAAAATGCAGAGTTCACATCCACATGAAAAATAACTCTCTCCAATCCATTCACCTCCTACCGATGTATCATAGCTACGTTACCTTAATAATAACAGAACATTTGTTCGATGTCAATAAGAAAGAGTTTCGCTTGCGAAACTCATGCGCTGACGCGCTGTCACAATAGTGACAAACTTCCATATGCGCGTCATGTGCATCCTCGCGGAGCTTTTTTTATGATATAGGAAATTTGCAATTTCCTATATCGATTAGGGCGTCAAAAGCCCTTCAGAAAACTTGGCTTAGTCAATTTGCACAATTACAAAGTAAATTAAAGTGATACAAGACATAGTTCAATGAGCAACTGTATGAAGTCGTTGGCACTTT
>JAEYSV010000015.1 GCA_023434365.1 Bacillota bacterium
TATTAAATAAACTGAAAGAAATAGGTTATGAGATTGTAGTTGATTGGAGTCCTTCTCGTATCGAGTTATATCATCCTGAATTGAGCTATATAGATATACACCCCTTAATAATAAATGAAGATGGAAGCGCTCGGCAGGCTGATCCACAAGGCGGCTGGTATGAGTTTGAAGCAAAATGGTTTTCGACTGCAGTGTTTGAAGGTCGAGTTATTCCATGTATTTCAGCAGAGGCTCAAAAAGTTTTTCATAGTGGATATGAATTAAGAGAGGTTGATCATATCGATCTGAAAAATCTTGATAGCCTTATTTCAGAGTAGTGTTCCACAGATGAGATAAATATTTTACGAGGAGAATTCAGATGAAAGAAAACAAATATGATGACAATACATTTTTTCAAAAATACAGTCAAATGAGTCGTTCGCAGCAGGGTCTGGCCGGTGCAGGAGAATGGGAAACGTTGAGAAAGCTGCTACCAAATTTTAAAGATAAGCGTGTGCTTGACTTAGGATGCGGCTATGGTTGGCACAGCATCTATGCTATGGAAAATGGTGCATCTTCTGTAGTAGGTGTTGATATTTCTCATAAAATGCTTAAAGTAGCAAAAGAAAAAACGCATTTCCCACAGATTGAATATAGATGTTGTTCTATAGAAGATGTAAGTTTTCCAGATGAGAGCTTTGACATAATGCTCAGTTCATTGGCATTTCATTATATAGAGGACTATGAGGATTTGATTAATAACTTGTATAAAATGTTAAAACCAAATGGAACACTTATTTTTACGGTTGAACATCCTGTTTTTACTTCATATGGAACACAAGACTGGCATTATAACGAAAAAGGAGAAATACTGCATTTTCCGGTGGACAATTATTATTATGAGGGAAAACGGACAGCTGTATTTTTGGGAGAAAAGGTTACAAAATATCATAGAACACTGACCACATATCTAAATACCCTGCTTTCAAATGGTTTTATAATAAATCAGATTGTGGAGCCACAGCCACCAGAAAACATGATGGATATTCCGGGGATGGAGGATGAAATGCGCCGTCCCATGATGTTGATTGTATCTGCAAGAAAAGGATGTAAATAATATAGAAACAAAAATTATTTCATAGTGGATATGAGCTTCGAGAAGTGGATAAAAACCATTTGAAAAATCTTGGTAGCCTCATTTCAGAGTAGTGTATCATAGATGAAACAAATATTTTACAAGGAGAATTAAAATGGATTTATTAGAATTAATAATAGAATTTCATAAGGATAACGAACGGCAGGGACCAGGCAGTGATGAAGCGACATTAAAAGCACTAAGCTACATTCCTTTATTGAATGAAAAAACTAAAATATTGGACATTGGCTGTGGAACTGGAGGTCAGACATTAAACCTTGCAAATAACACAGCTGCACAAATAACAGCGGTGGATATGTTACCGCAGTTTTTAGAAACACTTATGAAAAAAGCCAAGGAGAATAACCTTTTAGATCGTATAACGGCGAAAGAAATGTTAATGGACAATTTAACCTTTGATAAAAATTCTTTTGATGTAATATGGTCGGAAGGGGCAATCTACAACATCGGTTTTGAAAAGGGACTGTCCCTGTGGAGAAATTATTTGAAGGATAACGGTTATATTGCTGTTTCTGAAATCTCATGGTTAACCGATACAAGACCAGAGGAAATCCAGCAGTACTGGGTTAATGCCTATCCTGAGATAGATACAATCGAAAATAAGTTGTCTGTTATTGAAAAATGTGGATATACCTCTGCCGTTCATTTTGCCCTGGATGATAAATGTTGGCAAGATAATTATTATCAACCCATATTGGAAAGATCGGAAGAATTCTTGAAAAAATATAATTATGCTGATTAGGTTAAAGAATTCGTTGAAGCAGGTAAGGTTGAGGCTGATTTGTATAATAGGTTTAAGGATTATTACAGTTATGTATTTTATATCGTAAAGAAAATTAATAATACTAACAAGTAGCAAGAGGAGGAAGATCAAATGAAAGCTGTAGTACTTGATAGATTTGGAGGACCTGATGAATTGGTGGTGCGGGATGTTCCGGTTCCAAGCATTGGAGATGATGATGTGCTTATTAAAGTTGAGTACGCAGGAATTGGACAGTGGGATACCTTTGAGAGAGAGGGCGGCTATGATGAAATGTTGGGAGTGCATTCGAAATTTCCTTATATTTTAGGTTCGGAAGGTTCCGGCACTATTTATAACAAAGGTAAGAAGGTAGACAATCTTGATATAGGAGATAAGGTCTACGCCCCAGGTTTTCTGAATCCCCAAGGTGGCTTTTATGCAGAATTTGTTGCCATCGATTCAAAGTATGTATTAAAAATTCCCGACGCTATAACAGTCAAAGAAGCCAGTGTAATTTCAGGAGTTGGATTAACTGCCCTGCGCGGACTGGAAGATGTATTAAGACTTAAGAAAGATGAATCAATTATGATTTTTGGTGCCAGTGGAGGAATTGGACACTTGGCTGTGCAGCTTGCGCAGAATATGGGTGCCAGGGTATTTGCAATAGCGTCAGGTGAAGATGGAGTTGCAATGCTAAGAAAACTTGGTGTGGACGCTGTAGTGGACGGACGCAAAGTCGATGTACTATCTGCTACAAGAGAATTTGCACCAGTGGGATTTGATTCTGCATTGTTTACTGCTGGAGGTGAACTTGCGAATTCTTTAGTTCAGTGTGTTCGCGTAGGGGGGCACATAGCATGTCCAAATGGCATATATCCGATTTCTGAAACAAGACCAGATATTAATTTGGTAGGCTATAATGGTGAACCCGAACCGGGGATTATACAAAGATTAAATAATTGGATTGGTTCAGGTAAACTAAGTGTTCATATAGATGAAGTGTTCTTATTGAAGGATGCATATAAAGCGCATCTGACTCTCGAGGAACATTATGTAGGTAAACTTTGCTTTAAAGTTAATGATTAGAAAGTGCACTCCCTTCTATACTGCTTGGGAGACTCAGGCAACCACAAATGCTATATTATTTAGCATCGGATAAAGCATTCGTGATAACAGGATAGGTATTCAAGGTATTGGGAGGATATGCTTTGTAAATATAGTGGATATGTTTCCGAGAACCGACAGGTCGAAAGACATCAATGCTGTCCTCTCGAGCCATGTGGAGACGGTAGTATTGATGTCAAGAAAATAAAGAAGTGTACTCTGGAAGGCTTGATATAAGCCTTTCCAGGATTTTATAGACAAAATTTTCGGTTATATAAATGATGATTTTTTGCTCTGTGGGAACTTATCGAAGAGGGGCTTAAAGCCCCTGTACAGAGCGGATTAGATGTCGGAACATTTCTCACCCATGAAACAGCCATTTTTTCTTTTGTAGAAGGTATAACGGCTGATGAATTCAAGATAGGCTCTTTTACTGATGTTATCGCATCCGTAAAAATATGAAAACTCACGCCAGCCTTTAGTCATGAAAAACAAGCAAGAAATTGCCGCTTATAACGCCAAAGAAGTTCAGATTACAGGTTTTTGGACATCAGAAACAGCAACATTATCAGATGGAACAAATGTGGAAATTTGGCAATATTACAATGATGCCGTTTATATACTACAGAATGAATAGAATTACTGCGAATTAGAAATCTGTCTGGACCCAACAACGTATACGTGGCCGGAATTGAGAGTTTTGATGATTTAGAGAAAGAAGTACAGTTAAATTTTTAATACTTATTTAGGAGTTTAAGGTGAAAATTAAATAATAATGAGATATGATTGAACTTGTTTTTATAGAAAGGAGCTGAAATTAAATGAACAAAATAGTAATGCTAGATATTAACTTTGAGTATGGAGATGAAACGAAAACTATAAATCCCATTATATTAATAGATAAAAATGATGTTGTTTTAGTTGATTGCGGTTATCCTAACCTTTTAACTTTATTAGAAGATGAAATGAAATCAAAAGGAATAGACCCAGATTCATTGACAAAAGTACTGATTACACATCATGACGATGACCATATGGGAGCTTTATATAAAATTAAAGAAAAATATCCACATATTAAGGTGGTTTCAAGTGAAATAGAGAGTGAGTATATTTCTGGTAAAAGGAAATCACTTAGACTGTTGCAAGCAGAGGAAATACTAAAGGTCATGCCAGAAGAGCAGAAACAATTTGGAATTGATTTCTGTGAAACCTTAAGAAAAGTTAAACCTGTCAATGTAGATATAACAGTTAAAGATGGAGATAATTTTGACTGGGCAGGAGGATGTAAGGTTATATCTACTCCTGGTCATACGCCGGGTCATATTTCATTATTTTTAGCAGAGACTAATTCCATTGTAACAGGTGATGCGGCAGTTATAGAAAATGGTGAATTGGTAATTGCAAATCCTCAATTTACACTTGACCTAAATATAGCTGAAAATTCATTAGAAAGGATTATATCTATGAATGCAGATAATTATTATTGCTATCATGGAGGGAAATTAGTTAAATCCGCAACTAGGTAATATAATTATTCTTATGACTAAATTAGACTGTATAGCAAAAAAAGGTGATCTATTTTAATTATAATAGACAAAATAACTAATGAAATTAAGGGGGAGAATTTACATGTCTCCAAAGGTGAATAACCAATATAAAAAGAATAAAGAACTTGAAATACTTCAATCTGCAAAGAATGTATTTATAAAAATCGTAATGTTGAATGTATTATTGATATTGGAGATAAGGAGCCATGGGGCCTGGAACTCTCTATGGCGTTCTTAGCCGAATGCAGAAAGGCGGACCTATATCATTAGCAGAAGATGAATTTGATGCTGGGCACTTTCATATGCTAGTAGACCCAGAAGCCGTTACCAATTCATTGATTAACATTATTGGATTGCTATGCCCGCAATAGTTATAAGGGAGCTGTCTAAAGAGTCACTAAAATCATATGGGGGCGCCCAAGGAGAGGATATCTAATGAAAGGACCAGATAAGAAAAAACTTTATCCGAATGAAAATATAAAGACGGTTTGCTTTATAAGTAATCTACCTAAAAAAACAAATGTTGAGATTGGTGAGTACACTTATTACAGCGACAATAATAAATCTCCTGAGAAATTTTATGATACTATAGAGCACCATTACGAATTTCTAGGGGATAAACTAACAATAGGCAAGTTCTGCGCAATTGCAGAGGGTGTAAAGTTTATTATGAATGGTGCGAATCATAGAATGGATGGAATTACAACCTATCCCTTTAATATCTTTGGCTGTGGATGGGAAAAGGTTACTCCTACAATAGAACAACTTCCTTTTAAGCTGTGATTGGTAACGATGTTTGGATAGGTCAAAATGTAACCATTATGCCAGGCATTATAATTGGTGATGATGCAATTATTGCCGCTAATTCAACAGTAGTGAAAAGTGTTGAGCCATATACAATATATGGTGGGAATCCAGCTAAATTTATTAAAAAACGATTTAGTGATGAAAAGATTGAATTCTTGCTAAAGCTAGGGTGGTGGAACTGGAGCGAAGAGGAAATATTTAATAATCTTGAAAAGCT
>JAEYSV010000026.1 GCA_023434365.1 Bacillota bacterium
TCCGAAGAAAGACCTTTAGGAAGAATCTTTTTGCGAGAGAGATAGTAGGGGCATTTTTTATTCACGCATTTATGAATGTTGAATACCTTACGTGATTTTACAATAGTAAGTGTATTGCCACAATGGGGACATTTGATACGGATAGGTTTTTTGTATTGTTCACCAGTTTTAAATGTTTGGGAACATACCTTGCATTGGAACTGCCCGTTACCACCATTATTATCGTAAAGATAATTATGAGGAGCACCACAACGAGGGCAGAAGGTATCTTCGGGAACATTTCGCTTAGAGTTCTTTCTTACAGATACAGGTTTGATACGTTTTTGGTATCGAACAAAAAAGTATTCGATAAGTTCTTTATAGTCAAACATTTCGTGTTTGATGATAACTGGTGGTTCATCTACCTTGAATTTTTGGTACTCAGGAGAATGAGAATCCTCATAAGCCCATTGCTTTAACGGGATATATTTGCAGATAAACATAATCAACCAGCAGATTTGTTGATGTTGGTATTGAATAATATTTAATAAATAGTGTATAATGTTGTCCATAACAATGACTTCCTTTCGAAGATTTTGGTTGTGTGGTAACTCCAATTATACTCGAAAATAAGGGGTCATTGTTTTTTTATTTAAAAAAGAAGTGTAACCCTTGAAAATATAAGGTTTTAATAACAAAGAGTAGTGTAAAACTTTACACTAACTAAAAAATGCAAAGAGGAATTTTATGAATTTTATGGAAGTGAAGCAATAGAAAGATTTAAGCAAAATGGTGTTAATGCAATGGATTTAAAAATGGAACAAGATATTGCTAACAGTAAAGTTTTGAATGAAGAATATCGAAAGAATAATCAATACAAGTATCAGTATGAGGGGAAAAATAGAATGTATCATGATTTGTCAGATGATTATAAAGCAAGAGATTATGTGATTGCCATAACATTAAAGGACGGCGATTATTGTGGAAATATTTATTATGAATATTCGTATGGAGGTTATGGGTTATCTGTCTCAATTATGCAGGATATACTTGGGTTTATAGAGAATCTTAACTGTGAAGAGATAGATGGATGGAATGAAGAAGGGTTGTTGTTTAAAATCAGATATTAATGGTCAAGAAATTCATTTTGAATTGAAAAATGAAAGTGGAGATGTGTTAAGGAAGAAAATACCTGAAGCTGAGCTGCAAAAATATATTATTGGTTACGAAATGATTAGATGTGATGGTCATGGGATGAAAAAGGAGCGGAGAAGATGTAATACTTGTAAAAATTTTCGACCGATAGAAGGAGGTGCAAAAGGAAATTGTTCTTCTAGAGTTGATATTGTTCAAAGAAGCAGAGTAATATGTGCATTTGATTATGTCCCAATAGAAGATTAACATTCTACAGTAATCTTTTTGTCTCGTATGGAGCGCAATTGAGATTTATGGAGACATTGAATGGCTAGTTATTATATTTATTCTGTTGTACGAGTGGGATATTCAGCTTGTTAGTGGAACAGTTGGCCAAATAGATAGCTTGATTAAAACAGTTCTCAGAATTATTGCTGGAATAGTTGTCATAACACCTAGAAATAGGTGATAATAAATCGTTTTTTCTACATAAACAGTTATGAAAAATCTGAAAGTAAAAAGAGAGTAATAAGGATATAGAATTAGAAGAGTTATTGAAAAAATCATTGAAAGAAAACGAGAAGTTAATAAGTGAAATACTGGAACTTAGGAGAACATTGGAAAATGAATATTCTAGTTATTATTGATCCAGCTGTCCAGTGAAAGGTAGTTGTTTTTGAATATATTATCATTATGATGCTGGATTTTTTAATATGTATATTTTGAGGAAGGGAAAAGATAATGAGTTTAAAATCAGATGTTGAGAAAATATATTCAGATAATACAAATTATTCAAATCCAAGCCAAGCAGTAAATCAAGCCAGTTCTCTAAATGCATTATCTGCTGATTTATATACTGATTCAAAGCGTTTTATTTATGAACTTTTGCAAAATGCAGACGACTCATCTTTGAATGATGGAGTTGTTAAGGTATGGATAAAGATTTTTGATAAACATTTAGTTGTTGCTCACTCTGGAAAACCATTTTCTCCACGTGACTTACAGGGAGTATGTAATATAAACAATGGTACAAAGAAATCTGACTTAACAAAAACAGGCTACAAAGGTATAGGATTCAAATCGGTTTTTGGGCAATCCGAAAACGTTACAATATTTTCAAATAAAGAGTACTTTAGATTTGATTCATCATATGCATTCGAATGGAATTGGGATGATTCAATGACAGAATGGGAAAAGAAAAACGATAGAAAATTTCAGTTTCCATGGCAAATAATACCTATATACACTGAAGTTGAAGAAATTGATGAGTCTATCAATCAATTTATAGAAAATATTGGGGCAAATGTTGCCACAATTATTCAAATGAAAAATGCAAAAGAGACAAGTCAGGCTGTTCTAAATTTGTCTCAAAATCTGAATATGTTTTTATTTCTCAAAAATATTTCTGAGATTAATTTTGATGTAATGGAATTGGTTTCAATTGAAATCAATCGTGACGAGAAGGAGCGAATCACTTTAAAGAATGGTAATGCGACAAAATCTGATTGGTTGATAAGTACTATTAATCTAATAGTACCGGACGAGGTAAGGACTGCACTACAAGATGAACGTAATATCCCTGAGAAATTATTGAGTACAGATTCAATTGAATTAACTTTAGCCGCAAAAATTGGAAATGATGGAATAACCAGAATTTCTGAACAAGAGACATTACTATATTCATACTTGCCAACCGATGAAAGAAAGTACTCTTTGCCGGTGCTTGTTAATGCAAGCTTTTTAACAACTGCTAATCGGGAATCTCTTCATGCTGATTCAAAATGGAACCAGTGGCTATTTAAGACTATTGCTATTGAAATTTTCAAATGGATTTCTAGACTTGTAATTACGGAATACAGTTTTCAAGCATATCAATTAATACCTAAAGTGATTCGATATGATGAACTTGGTAATACATTTAATGAAGGGATTAAAGAAGCTTTGGGAAGAATTCCTTTCATAATTACCAGAGAAGGGAATTTGGCTAAAATTGAAGATACAATAGTTGATTTTACTTATCTATCTGAGAAAACATTCGTAGGTGAAGAACCTATAAAGAAGTTTATTCATAAAGAAATACAAAATGGTCACGGTCGCTCAAAGCAATTTGTTGAAAATACACCTTTTATGTTTGAGTTTAGAAGGCTTGGTTCATCTTGCTTTGAATGGAGACATCTTCAAACTTTCCTCGTATCTACATATTTTTTAAGTGGGCATACAATTGATAAAAATATTGAACTAATAAAATATTTAAAAAAACTCTGTGAATCAGATAAGGTTAAAGAAATTACAAAAGAAACACTCGTAAAATTACCGTTTATTTTGGATCATAGAAATCAAATTAACTATCCACGTCAAGTATGTTTTCCTACTGCCGATGATCAAAACTGGGATAATACAAATAGTGAATTGTCATTTTTGCATAGAGAACTACAGGTTTGGCTGCTTAAGAATTTAGATGTTAGGCAATGGTTAGAGAGTCTGGGAGTGCAAGAAAAGACAGATATCACATATATCACTCAGACTATTTTACCTAATATCGAAAGCTATGTAACATCTGAGAATGCGTTACAAACTATTTATGATTTATTTAGTTTGTATAAAAAAGGAAATCTAAGAGAAGACTTGATCGGGAAATTGTCTCGAATTAAACTGATAACTAAAAATGGTTCATTTAGTCCTGCTGAGGAGTGTTATTTATCGGATTTTTATAAACCAAGATTGGAAATTGAAAAGCTAATAGATAAAGATATTTTTGTTTGCGAAACTTACTGTGTTGACGTCCTTCAAAAGGATGAATGGAGACGGTTTTTTAAAATGCTTGGAGTTCACGAAGGAATAAAAACTTTACAATTTGCAAACAAACTTGCTCGAATAGCTTTAACTGCTGCAGGGTTTAATGATAGATATTTCGAAACTGATGAAAAAAAATTCAAGCCTTTTCAAACTGTTTTTAGTGCTGATAGATTCAGTGATTTGACAACAATGAACTATATTCAACTTACTGAAAACAACCCTAAGTTTGCTTTTGGGTTTTGGGCTGATTATATTGAAAATTATTTGCCTAACATTATTAAAGCTTCAGCAACAGCATTTTGGGGGCATCAGGGGATGCCAGGACAGACAAACGGAAACTCAGTAGAAAACTATATTCCATGGTTTGTTAGGAACATCAAGTGTATACCTACAACATCGGGGAAATGTGAGAGTTCTCCTTTTGTACTTCTTAATACATCAGGAATATTAGATATTTCGGGAAAATATTTAGACGTCTTCAATGGTCCTGAATTATCAAGTGAATGGAGAGCTTTCTTTAATTTTAGAACGAATTTAGAATTAAGGGATTATTTAGAGTTACTTAACAGAATTTCAGTAGATGTTGACGAAAAGGGAAACATCAAAAAAGATAATTATAAAAGGGTACAATCAATTTACTCAGCACTATTGATCCAATGTGTTAATTGGAGTGAAAATGACATTGCTGATGTTGAAAATTGGGCTATTTCAGGTTGCTTATTAAATACCAAAAATCAATTTTCAGAATGCACTACTATTAAATTTTTTATTGATGGTAACGAAGCAATTTTTCAAGAGCAATATTGCTTTATTCAACTTAGCGCTGAGAATAAGAATAGTCCATATCTCGAAAAATTATTATCACACTTTAACGTGCAAATATTGAGACAAAGCGAATTTGATCTTGTTTGCCCTCAAGAAGAAATTTGTTCGGAATTGATAAATAAACTAAAGATCACTCTTCCTTACTTAAAAAAATGGATTGAGAATGAAGATGGTGATGAAGATACAAAAAGCAACTTGGAAAACATAAAAAGTAAACTAGATATACTGAATGTGTTTCAAGCTGAGGAGCTTAAAATTACTTATAGTGGAATTGACTTTACTAAAAATGTAAATATTCACTTTAATGAGACGAGCCTTTATGTAACGGATCCTTGGAATTCCAACAGTGTATTATTAAAGCTATCGGATGTCTTATGTAAGTATTTTAAGCTGGTTGGTCATGAAAAGAAATTAGACTTTTTACTTAGATCTAGTGGTGATGAGATTCAAAAATATTTTGTCCAAGAAGATATTGAAATTCCATCGGAGTGTTTGATAGTAGATACTAGTATAACTGCTTTAGAGTTTAATGACGCACTCACAAAACAGGATGGAATTGATGACTTTTTTGAGGATTCAACGCCTGATCTGAGTAAGAAAATATACATAAAATCTCTTATCCCAAGGGCTGTAGATAATGTACTTAAACACCTTAGTACATTATCTGAATACGATTGCTCATCTGCTTATGTGATTTCAGAAAGTGTTATAGGTGGCATAACTAAAAATGGGAATGATATAAAAGTGGTTGCCAGACCTTCAGATAATGACAAAATTAGACTTTTTTATGATTCTGAATTTGATGTCCTTGAATATGTCGATGCAGAACTTTGGTATGAAGATGGAACTACACCTCCTAAGCAATTTACACTTGGGCAGCTTCTGAAAATGAAGAAAATTAATAAAATACCAATTAAACAAATTAAAACTAAGGACCTCGAACTGAACAACCCTAAGTCTGATATATTAGATTTTGATGCAGTGCCATTCTCACCCGAAAAAACAGCACAGACAATAGCATCGTTTGCCAACACTAATGGAGGAACTATTCTATTTGGTATAAAGGAATTATCTGCTTTAGAAAATGAGATTGTTGGGTTAAGTGCAGATTTCAATGTGGTTGATATAACTAACAAAGCTATCTCAATGCTTAGTCCCACTCCTATTGTAAGTTTTGATTGGCTTAAAAAAGGTTTAGAGTTAATATTTGTAATCGAAATAAAAAAGGCAAATGAAGATATACTTTTAAATAATCAAAAGTATATTAGAGAATCAAATATAACCAAGATTGAGAACAGTAATTCTACAATTATGTGTACAATAAATAATCCTAGAATCGAAAAAACAATAGCAATAATTATCGCTATTGAAAATTATGCAGTGAGGTCAGATAATCAGGTGGATAATGTGAAGTTTGCTATTAAAGATGCTTTACGGTTTAAAGAAATGCTAATATCCTCAATGGGTGTAGAGCAAGAAAATATTTTTGAATGGAAAAATGAAGAAGCTTTGAAAAGTAACCTTGATTACGAGCTTAAAAGTATGTTTTATAGTTTAACTGAAAGCGATAGGTTGATTTTTTATTATGTTGGACATGGCTTTCATGATGGAGTGACAAATTATTTGTCAACGTATGATATACATCCATTTAATATTGCTGAAACAGCAATCTCTTTGCGCAAAATACTTTTAGATCCTTTGCAACAATCTAAGTGTAAGAATGCACTTATATTTATAGATGCATGTGCTAAAAGTTTTGATAATAAAAATGAAAGAAGCCATATTTCTAATATCAATGAAGAAGAGTTTAGAATCATTTCAAACAACTTTGAGAGCTACTCAATATTTCTTTCATGTAATCCTGGGCAAAGTTCATATTCTTGTGATGATTTAGAAAATGGAATATGGACCTATTTTTTAACAAAAGCGATTACTGAACCAGCGGATGAAGTAGTTCTTAACCATCAATTCATTACGGATAGAAAGATGGGAGATTACTTATCTCTCAATGTGTCTAGCTATGCCAAAAGTAAGAATAATTGGAATCAAAACCCTAAGACAATACTTGACTCAAGCTATGAAAATGTTATAACTGAAATTAAGTAATATGTTTGTTGGCAATAATCGTGGAATTTTGAAATTTAAATTTTAGACTGGTAGGTGTTTTTGAGAAAAATACATTACCGCTAGGGAACCAATAGGTCTTCACGACATCATTTTTGTCGGTTCAAGGCATGTCGAGACGGTGGTGTTGATGTCACGCAAAGATAAATAAATAGACCTAAAAATGGCTTAAATCAAAGGTTTTCAGACTTTCGGTAACAATCACCGATTGCTGGAAACCTTATTTTTTTGTCTTTCAAGAGAAGCCTCGGCCTAAAAAGCAGTGTTGGGTTGAGGCTAGAACTACTGACCTTGTGTTAGCAGTAACATTCTTTG
Organism: Bacillota bacterium; assembly: GCA_023434365.1. Taxonomy (GTDB): domain Bacteria; phylum Bacillota; class Clostridia; order Lachnospirales; family Lachnospiraceae; genus KM106-2. Next base: position 7,174 of record JAEYSV010000026.1, read on the forward strand.
CAAAGCTAAGTACTACTTATTTGGACGATACTTGGAATGTAATGATGAAGAACATATTGACAAAGGTTACTTTGCTTTATATAATGAGTGAATAATAACTCATTATAAAGGAGGATTAGATTTGCCACGAACTAAGGAACAGTTTGAAGAAATGCGTAATATAACAAAAGATAAAATTCAGTCAGCAGCAATGCAATTATTTGTCCAAAAAGGATATGGATCTACAAATGTTCAAGAGATTGCTGATTTAGCAGGCATTAGCGTTGGCCTTTTATATCGTCATTATAAGACTAAAGAAGAATTATTTAATGAATTAGTCGAATATTCAATTAAAGGAATTAAAGGAGTTTCAGATTTATTTAAACAGGATGATTCGCCAAGAAAATTAATCGAACAATTTATTATTGAAGTATATAACGATATGGTAAATGGAGATGAATTAGCAAATCTATTAATTCTTATGACACAATCATTTTTCTCGGGAGCAACTCATCATGTGGAAAATGAAATTGATAAACAAGATATCGAGATGTTGAATGCTACTGCAAATCTTATTAAAAGAGGACAAGAAATTGGTGAGTTTCGTTCGGGAAATCCATATGAATTAGCTGTATTTTTTTATTCAACTATACAGGGGTTGGCTATGATCAAGGTTATGTTAAAGGATAGGTTTATCATGCCATCTACGTCTATTATAACTGCTTTTTTATTAAAGGAAGGAGAATGATATATGCAATTAGAAGATAATAAATTTGTAGTAATTAGAGCTGATAAAGCAAATATCGATGTTAGGAATCAAATGTCACAAATATTTGCAGATGGATTTACCCAGTGGCTAGGATATTTCTCAAAAGATAAAAACATAATTGCAAAGGCTTTTGCACACATGTTTGTTTTAGATCAATTTTATATTGCTACAGTAGAGAATAAAATTGCAGGGATGGTTGCGTGCACTGATTGTATTACTTTATCAGTAAGACTGAATAAAAACGAACTGAGAAAGTACTTGGGATTTGTAAAAGGCAGTATTGCAGGGATTGTTTTAAAAAAAGAGTTTGAATCTCCTTTTAAAAATCCTTCAAAAGATACGGGATCTATCGAATATGTCGGAACAGTTTCCCAATTTAGGGGAAAAGGAGTAGCATCACAGATAATTCAATATATCTTTGATAATACCCCTTATAGCGAGTATATTATTGAAGAAGTTGCTGATACAAATATTCCAGCAATGAATTTATACAAAAAATTAGGATTTGAAGAATATAAACGAACCCCAGTACCTCAAAAGAATGCCAAGAAAATTGGAATAAATTATTTAATTTCATTAAAATTAAGAAAATATTAAATCAACCCGGCACCGGTCATGTTAAAAATAGGAAACTGTTGTTAAATGAATATAATGAAAGGCAGTAGTCCTATTATAACAAAAACCGAGTGATTGAATTGAGGTTGATTTAGATTTAGACGAGCTAGATGCGACAAGTGCAGAGACGAAAAACTTAGTCTATTAGAAAAGAATATGGGTGTAATACACATAGATTATTATATTAACTTTATTGCAGACAGATATGTCTGCAATTTTTTTTGCAAAACCTCTTGACTAACTAGCTACTACGTGTTACAGTATAGTGGTAGTAAGTTATACGAGATACAAGTTACACTAAGTAGTGAATGGAGGATTATTCATTTGGAAAATATAACAGAGATGCTAAAAGGCGTTTTAGAGGGTTGCGTGTTAGAAATTATCAGCCGTGAGCAAACATATGGTTATGAGATTACACGCAAGCTCAATGCCATGGGCTTTACTGATGTGGTAGATGGTACGGTTTATACAATTCTTGTGCGGCTTGAAAAAAATGCACTTGTAACGGTTGAAAAGCAAAAATCTACAGAGGGACCGCCGAGAAAGTTTTTTACGTTAAGTGATACAGGATATGAGGAACTTAAAAGGTTTTGGTTAAAATGGGATTTTGTTGCATCAAAAATCAATTCGTTAAAGGACGGTGCAAATCATGATTGATAGATTTATAAAATTAGTAATTGGCGATTTAGAGGAGAAAAAGGAATACCGTCAGATGATGAAGCGAGTGAATACCCTGCCGGAGGAATATCGCTTTGCATTTAAAAAAATACAAAGATATATGTATAACATTGGTGGAATAAATGGAGATATGGCTGTTTTTGTTAACTTTAATGTGTTCATGGGTTTGCTGGAGTTGTTTGAAACAAGTGTTGCAGAAGGTAAAAATGTAATTGATATTACCGGAAGTGATATGGGGCGTTTTGCTGATGAATTTATGGCGGCATACAGCACAGGCACTGAGACAGTGGGCGACAAGCTAAACCATGAGATAGCTGAATATTTTAATAGGGAGGGCAAATAAATGCTTAATTTCATCAATAAACTGATGGGCGATAAAAAGGAATATAAAGAGCAGATGGCACGGGTGGCAGCTCTACCTGAGGAATATCGCTTTGTCTATGAGAAAATACAAAACTATATGTGGAGCTTTGCAGGTGGTTCGGGTATGGATATGCTAAAAACTCAGTATGAACTTATCGATCTCTTTGAAGAAAGCGTTGCTCAACACATGCATGTTCTTGATGTTACAGGTGAGGATGTTGCAGGTTTCTGTGATGAATTGATACGTGGTAACAAACTTTGGATTGACAGTCAGCGGAAAAAACTCAATCTAGGTATAAAAAACAAATTTGAAAAAGGCGCTATCCCCGATAAAGGTAAAAGCGAAAAGGAGTGATAAATGGATCAGGATGAAAATAGGCAATGGCTTTTATGTCCTATTTGTAAAAATAAAACCCGTACAATGCTGCGAGAGGACACCATACTGCAAAATTTCCCTCTTTTTTGTCCCAAGTGCAAGCAAGA
>JAEYSV010000004.1 GCA_023434365.1 Bacillota bacterium
GTTGCTCATTGAACTATGTCTTGTATCACTTTAATTTACTTTGTAATTGTGCAAATTGACTAAGCCAAGTTTTCTGAAGGGCTTTTGACGCCCTAATCATCATAGGAAATTACGTCCTATGATATAACATATATTATAAAAGAAAAAGCTTAGGGACTCAAGTAAGTTAAGCAAAATAAACTCTTGCTATTTCAATTAATTATGGTAGAATTATGGTTACGATTCTTTGCAAGAATTAGGTAATTCATTGAATTACCAGGCTAAAAAAATACAGATAGATAAGTGTGGAGTATGTATGAGAAAGTATCTTGGTGATAAAGCATTTTATAAAATGGTAATGTTAATTGCCATTCCGATAATGATACAAAATGGTATTACTAATTTTGTGAATCTATTAGATAACATTATGATTGGACGTTTGGGTACTGAGCAAATGTCAGGAGTGGCAATATCCAATCAGTTGATATTTGTATTCAACGTCAGTATATTTGGAGCAATTAGTGGTGCGGGAATATTTGGAGCACAATTTTTTGGTAGTAAAAATTATGAAGGAATGCGTAATACTTTTCGGTTCAAGTTCATGACATGTATCGTGATGGGATTGATAGGTATGGTAGTATTTTATTTGTTCCGTAGTAATTTGATTAACCTATATCTAAGCGGAAGTGTTGATGCGGGAGATCCGATGAAAACACTTCAGTATGGCGAACAGTATCTCGTAATTATGCTTCTTGGTTTAATCCCATTTGCAATTTCGCAGACATATTCAAGTACGTTACGTGAAGCAGGACAGACGTTACTTCCGATGATCTCAGGAATTGTCGCAGTCTTTGTGAATTTGGTATTCAATTATGTCTTAATTTATGGAGCATTTGGATTACCGGCACTAGGTGTTCAAGGTGCGGCAATTGCTACCGTAATTTCAAGGTTTGTAGAGTGTACTATTATTATCATCTGGACACATAAACATGCCTTAAAAAATGAATTTATACAAGGAGTATATAAGACCTTTCGTATCCCAAGACATTTGGTGCTACAGGTAACGAAGAAAGGTGCGCCACTATTAATCAACGAATTCCTATGGTCTGGTGGTATGGCAACTCTATTGCAATGCTATTCCGTTCGGAGTACTGCGGTAGTAGCTGGTATGAATATCTCTAACACGATCGTAAATGTATTCAATATAGTGTTTATAGCCATGGGAAGTGCAGTAGGAATTTTAGTTGGACAGCAGCTTGGATCTGGTGATATGAAAAAGGCAAAAGACACAGCGGTAAAGATGATTTTCTTTTCAGTCATGAGTTGTATATTAATTGGAGCGGTTATGGCGGCTTCAGCACCATTCTTTCCGAAAATATATAAGACAGAACCATTGGTTCAAAATCTTGCCACCTCCTTTATCCTGATAGCAGCAGTTTATATGCCATTTAACGCATTTACCCATGCGGCATATTTTACCATGCGTTCTGGCGGGAAAACAGGCATCACGTTTTTATTTGATAGTGTATTTATGTGGTTAGTTAACATACCAGTAGCCTATTTCCTTTCACGATACACGAGTATCCCAATCGTGCCATTATACTTAATGTGCCAAGGAGTAGAGCTTATTAAGTGTGTCATAGGTTATATTCTAGTCAAAAAAGGCGTTTGGCTACACAATATCGTTACCGATGAAGCGTATCAATAATAGTGAAGAACGTTTAAAAAAATAGTGAAGAACTAAGAGTGAAGAGTGAAGAGCGTTATAAGGGCAGTGAAGAGTGAAGAGCCTGTAAAAGATAGTGAAGAACGAAGAGTGAAGAGTGAAGAGCGTTAAAAAGATAGTGAAGAACTAAGAGTGAAGAGTGAAGAGCGTTTTGAAAATTGAAAAGTTAAAAAGTGAAAAGTTTATAAGAGAAGAGTTTATAAGAGAAGAGTTAAAAAGAGAAGAGTTAAAAAGAGTAGCGAAGGGCTTAAAATCAGTGTTACTAGGAGTGAAGAGATAAAGAGATCTATGAAGATGCGAAGGTGTTGAGCGGAAAATAGAGATGATGTTAGACGTAAAATGTGTTGTAAAGTAATTATGTCTCTTTGGTAAAAGGGTAGTGAAAAGAATATATATGGTAACCACTTTCTTGGTAAGAATTAATGATTAAATCTTACCAAGAAGGTGGTTTTTTATTTGAAAGAAGGGTCAATTACGGGATGTCGTCAAGCCGCCGGCAGAAAAGCCGGAGCATTGTTTTACAGGTTGTCAAGTGCGGCGTACTCCCACCACAAAGGGAAATTAACGACTTTCAGGTCTCTCAAATCAGGCCGACCTCATCTTTTCGCTTTCATGTGATACGAATCATGAGTAATACATTCCTCTAGCACCGAATTAATAACAATTCTATTTTTCTAAATAAATAATTCTGATAAAGTATATGTAGCCAAGTAGAAGTACAGTCTTACTTTTAGTTTTTAGAAAGTAGGTGATTTCTATGTCAATAATAGAAGTACTCACATTACTATTAGTGCTATGTAACTTCATTGAAATTATCATTGCACTTGATTCATTAACTTCAAAAAAATAATAAAAAAATGAAGTAATAGAAGGATAGGTATTTAACAATGTGGGGGCCTACAAAAGTAGCATAACTGTACAACTTGGCAAGGCAAGGGAGGTCACTCTCCCTTGCCTTAATTATAACCACAAATAACACAGTTAAACAAAGGATCCCGTCTCTTTCCGTTAATCTCAATCATGGACTTCCCAAACGAAATCCCCGATAACCAACGAAATCCCCGATAACCAACCAAATCCCCGATAACTAAATAAATCCCTGTTTGACAAGGATTTATTTGGCAAGAATGTCTAAAAATCATGTCCCCACTAAGTAATGTGTCTAAATTTATGGGTACATCATACTTTCCGTTCTTCACAATCTTTTAAAGGCTCCTCACTGTCCCTAAAAGGTTCTTCGTTCTTCACTAATCTATTTAAGGGTTCTTCACTATCTTTTCCGCTCTTCACTCTTCACTCTTCGTTCTTCACTGCCCTTAAGGGTTCTTCACTATCTTTTCCGCTCTTCACACTTCGTTCTTAGTTCTTCACTAATCTTTTTTAAGGGTTCTTCACTATCTTTTCCGCTCTTCACTCTTCACTCTTCGTTCTTCACTGCCCTTAAAAGGCTCTTCACTGCCCTTAAAAGGCTCTTCACTCTTCACTCTTCGTTCTTCACTATCTTTTAAGACTTTTTCTTCGATTTTGGAGGCATCGAAGCGGAAGTGGCCGCTTATTTCTTCTCTTGTTAGGGCGTCTTCTTCGAATACTGGCTGGCCTCCGTTATGGATGATGTAAGGGACGCCTTTTTTTGTTCTTCGGTCAGATACAATGGCGATATGATGGTCCCCGTAGGTTACGATATCGCCGGGCTGCCATTCTTCCACCTGGGTAGGGTCTAAGGTGAGTGAGAGGGCATATTTTTGAAAAAATACGCGTAGATTGGGAACTCTTCGAAAGTCGATGTTGGGATCGGCTTTCTTTTTAATTCTTGGATAATCGGATAGGTGCTCGGCAATATCTGCATCAATCATGTCTTTGAGAGAGTAGCCTGCTTCACGAAATGCTCGCCAGACTACGTCAGTACATACTCCAACATTTTCTGGTGGGTAACCGCCTGGCTGGTAACTACCATCGTAAACCGGCGCGTTTGCAATATCTTTTCTCGCTCCATTTAATATATCGGTATAGTCATCGATGCCATTATTATTAAAATCACTCCTACTTTTTACGATAGGCAGGTTTAGTTCGGTTGCAGTGTAGTAGGAACTAGGAATCAGATTCCAATAATTTAAATAATAGATTCCAAATCCAATCAGGAGACTGATAGGAATCAATAAACACGATATAATGAGTAATAGTTTTTTTCTTCGCATATTAGGCTCCTTTTTTCATGCTAGTTGACTCATTCTTATTTGCATTATAAGAACAGAGTTTATCGTTTTCAAGGGGCTCCTAGTAAGATTAAGTGTGTATTAAGTAAGCTTAAGTACGTATTAAGTAAGTTAAGAAATTATTCAGATTACGGCACAGATCACGACATCAATTACATCACATAATACAACATATATTACGGCACAGATTACTATTTATTTTTACCACCACTCAGCACATGATGGATGGCGTCTGCGAGTGGTACCATTGCATTTTTTGCTTCGGCTACCGTGTTATTTTGATCACCTACTTCAATTAACGAATACCTTGCTGCTAAGTGCATGTTATATCGATAGCTTTTCAATGAGTTTTTCCTTGTTAATTCTGGATAATGGGTCATTGCATATAGTTTCATCTGTAAGCTGAAAGCGAGATTGGACTGCAAATTAGGGTTTTCTAATCCTTCTCTAGGGCCTTTCAGATTATGACTGACTCCATTAAAGAACATAATCATAGCCATCGGCAAATTATAATTGTCTTTAAAATAAGTATGAGTATTGTCTCCAGCCCCATCGCGGTGAATGTCAAAGATTACTTTTATTGTGGGGTATTTTTTGAGGATTGCTTTAATGTCAGGAAGTGCATCATTATAAGCTGTGTTATAACTATACTGTTTTGTGTGATGTATTACCTGATAGCCATATTTGGACTCCAATAGATCTTTTAATGTTTCCCCAACGCCAATGATGGTATCTTCTTTTTTACCCTCTCTACTATCGCTGAATGCTTCGTGAGCATGAGTATGAAGGATAAGTATTTGCGGCTTTTTACTATCTAGCGTCATACTTAAATCTTTTGTAAGCAGTGCTTTGACATCAAAGATTTTATGATCAATGCCGGTTTCACCATTTACCCGGTAAAAATTATTAATCAGATAGGTGGTATCCATTTTTTCTTTGAGATTGCTTATCAAGCTTTTGTTGTAATTTAATGCTTCGGTTGCATTAAGGTTAAAAACAGTTTGAGCTTCTTCGGAAGTTGGATCGTATTCGTCATTATCTTCAAAGTAGATTTCAGAGTCAATGATAAGTGCCGGGTCAATTGGTTCTACTGGCTTTGGTGGTGGGGTAGGAGCAAGATTATCTTCCGGCAGATCTGAATTGTCTACAATGAGGTCAGAGTCGTCCAAATTATTGTTGGAGGGATTATCTTGATATACCACCTTTATTGAATTGCCACTTAGTCTCGTATGGTTTAGATACGTCAAATAGACAGATCCTTGGGAAAGTTGATTCACAGTGAAGATGGCATCCTCTTGATTATTAGTTGCAATTCGTTCGGTTATAATAGAGCCTGAGGTAAAGACATTTTTACTAAAATCGCATAGAATATTTTGAAATAACTTAAAGGTATTAAGTTGAAAAGATTGTCCAAGAGTTATCGTGCCAAGCTGAATGAATACATACAGGGAAAGACTAATCAGAAGTGAAATCAGGGTTCCTTTTACTAATTTTGGGAAAATTTCTTTGATTCGCATTTCCATCGCCTCCTTGCTTATGTATTATTATATTAGCGTAAGTGCAAAATAATGTTAATATTGTCTATCAAACTGAGGTATGCTATAATACGTTTCAGTGTACCTATTGTTATTGTCAGTGTACTGAAGTCATAGGAGGAAATGAAGTTGAGCATAGATCAGAGCAAAATTAGAAATTTTTGTATTATTGCCCACATCGATCATGGAAAGTCAACCCTGGCCGACCGTATTATCGAAAAAACCGGACTGCTTACAAGTCGTGAGATGCAGGCCCAGATTCTAGATAATATGGAATTGGAGCGTGAAAGGGGAATTACGATTAAAGCACAAACAGTGCGTATCGTTTACAAAGCTAATAATGGAGAAGAATATATCTTCAATTTAATTGATACACCAGGGCATGTCGATTTTAATTATGAGGTTTCAAGAAGTTTGGCAGCTTGTGAGGGAGCAATTTTGGTGGTGGATGCAGCGCAGGGGATTGAAGCGCAGACCTTGGCCAATGTGTATCTAGCAATTGATCACAACCTTGACATCATGCCAGTTATTAATAAAATTGACCTGCCAAGTGCAGAACCAGAGCGAGTAAAAGCAGAGATTGAGGATGTTATCGGATTAGAAGCACAGGATGCCCCACTTATTTCTGCAAAGCAGGGAATTAATATTGAGGAAGTATTAGAGCAGATTGTCGCTAAAATTGGTGCGCCAAAAGGAAACAAGGAAAACCCTCTACAGGCGTTAATCTTTGACTCCATTTATGATTCCTACAAAGGGGTTATTGTATTTTGTCGTGTCTTTGATGGTTCAGTAAAAAAAGGAACAAAGATTAAGATGATGGCAACTGGAGCAATAGAGGATGTTGTTGAAGTGGGAATCTTTGGTGCAGGACAGTTTATTCCATGTGAAGAGCTGACAGCAGGTATGGTAGGCTATGTCACTGCAAGCTTAAAGGATGTGAAGATGACCCGAGTGGGGGATACTCTTACTGAAGCGAATCGTCCTTGTGACCATGCGCTACCAGGGTATAAGAAAGTTAATCCAATGGTTTACTGCGGGATGTATCCGGCAGACGGTAGCAGATATGGGGACTTGAGAGATGCGCTAGAGAAGCTGCAGCTTAACGATGCTTCACTACAATTTGAAGCCGAGACTTCCATTGCGTTAGGGTTTGGTTTCCGGTGTGGATTTTTAGGTTTGTTACATCTTGAAATCATTCAAGAACGTCTCGAAAGAGAATATAATCTTGATTTGGTTACTACCGCACCAAGCGTTGTGTATAAAGTAATAAAAACGGATGGTACGGTATTTGAGATTACCAATCCAAGTAATCTGCCAGACCCTTCTGAAGTCGCTTATATGGAGGAACCAATTGTTAGTGCCGAGATTATGGTGACAACAGAATTTGTTGGTTCGATTATGACATTATGCCAGGAACGTCGTGGTGTTTACCTCGGTATGGAATATATGGAGGCTACAAGAGCATTATTAAGATATGAATTGCCACTGAATGAAATCATTTATGATTTCTTTGATGCACTCAAATCTCGCTCCAAAGGATATGCCTCATTTGACTATGAATTAAAGGGATATCAGCAGTCTACACTTGTGAAGCTAGATATTCTGATTAATAAGGAAGAAGTCGATGCTTTAAGTTTCATTGTTCATTCGGAGACGGCATACGAACGTGGTCGTAAGATGTGTGAGAAACTAAAGGAAGAGATTCCAAGACAGCTATTTGAAATACCGATTCAGGCTGCCGTTGGAAGCAAAGTCATTGCCAGAGAGACGGTTAAGGCAATGAGAAAAGACGTGCTTGCAAAATGTTATGGTGGTGATATCAGTCGTAAACGTAAACTTCTTGAAAAACAAAAAGAGGGTAAGAAACGTATGCGTCAGGTAGGAAACGTGGAGATTCCACAAAAAGCATTTATGAGCGTACTAAAACTAGATGACAATTAATCAAAAAAGCTACCGAATGCGGTAGCTTTTTTCGGTGCCAGGCACCTAATCCAATTTCGGTGCCAGGCACCTCATCTAGGTGCCAGGCACCGAAATTGCAGATTAAAAGAAAATTAAAAACGATTGTCGATATTTGTGTTTTACAATGGACTATGATATAATTTGCCACATTAGATAGTATTAATGAAAAGAAAAGCATTTGAATTAATGCGTGTCTTTTAAAGAAAAGGAGAGGTGTCTATGTCTAATACTTACAAGAAAGGCGATTTTAATATCAACTTTGATAAAGAGAGCATGAGGAAGGTTGGTAATGTCGTAAAAGTAGTAGTGGCAGTAATTATTTTAGCATTACTTGGGTTTAACTCTGTATATACCATTAAGGAACAGGAACAAGCAGTGGTAACCACCTTCGGTGTTGAAAAAACGGTAACGCAGTCGGGGTTACAGTTTAAGATTCCATTTATTCAACAAGTAACAAAGGTGGATACAACAATCAAAGGGTTAGCAATCGGTTATGATATAGAAACGAATGAAAGCATTGAAGATGAGAGCTTGATGATTACGAATGATTTTAATTTTGTAAACGTTGATTTCTTCGTGGAGTACAAGGTGTACGATCCAAGCGATTATCTCTATAACTCCGAAAATCCAGAGATGATTTTGAAAAATGTAGCACAAAGTTCCATTCGTAATATTGTCGGAAGCTATAAGGTAGATGAGGTATTAACGACTGGAAAAAATGAAATTCAGGCAAAAATCAAAGAAACAATAACCATGAAGTTAGAAGAGCAGGATATCGGACTTCAGTTGATTAATATTACGATTCAGGATGCGAATCCACCAACAACGGAAGTCATGGAAGCATTTAAAGCAGTAGAAACGGCAAAACAAGGGAAAGAGACAGCATTAAACAATGCGGAAAAATATCGAAGTGAGAAGAAGCCAGCAACTGAAGCGCAGGTAGATAAGATTCTTCAGGAGGCAGAAACACAAAAACAATCTCGTGTTTTAGAAGCTCAGGCAGTAGTAGCCAGATTTAACGAGATGTACAAAGAGTATATTAAGAATCCAGAGGTAACCAAATCTAGAATGTTCTATGAAGCAATGGAAGACATTCTGCCAAGTTTGGAAGTAATCATTGACAGTGGTAGTGATTCGGTTCAGAAGGTACTTCCACTCGATGAATTTGCCAATATCACCAATAACAATTCTGGGGATTCGACGAAAGAGTCTGACCAGACTGCAGCAGAGTAGGAGGGGTGTAGGATGAAGAAAAAACATTTTTTATGGCCAGTAATAATAGTTGTAATAATCCTTGCCGTTATCGGTGCGTATGCATCAATGGTTGTTACTTATGAAAATGAATATACATTAATTAAGAAATTTGGTAGAGTGGAACGTACTATCACAAAGGATGGATTAAGTTTTAAGATTCCATTTGTTGAAAGCTATGATCGTTTACCAAAAACGAAGTTAGTATACGATCTTGCTCCATCCGATGTTATCACACAGGATAAGAAAACGATGGTTGCAGATTGTTATGTAATCTGGAAGATTGAGGATCCTCTTAAGTTTGCTCAGACATTAAATGGTTCGATTGGTAATGCAGAGAACCGTATTAACACCGTTGTCTATAACTCGATTAAGAATGTAATTAGTAGTATGCAGCAAACCGATGTAATTGATGGGCGTTCCGGAGCCTTAAGTACCGCTATTATGAATAATATTGGTGCTTCGATGGAGGGATACGGAGTGAAGATTCTTGAGGTTGAAACAAAACAGTTAGATCTTCCAGAAGGCAATAAGCAGGCAGTGTATGAACGTATGATTAGTGAACGTGCCAATATTGCTGCTCAGTTTAAAGCAGAAGGTGAATCTGAAGCACAGGTAATTAAGAATACAACCGATAGAGAAGTAGGGATTGATGTGGCGACAGCTCGTACCAAAGCTGAAAAACTGATTGCTGAGGGAGAATCAGAGTACATGAGAATTCTATCGGAAGCATATTCGGATGAATCAAGGACTGAATTCTATACCTTTGTACGTTCCCTAGATGCTGCGAAGGTATCCTTAACTGGTAATAATAAGACCCTGATAATCGATAAGGAATCTCCAATTGCCAGCATATTTTATAATAAATAAGTAGTGAAAGACAAACAGATGAGGCTAAGCTTCCTCTGTTTGTCTTTTTTCATGTTCTTTTTATCATTTTCTATCATTCTTAGGGAGTAACATAGGAATACAATTACGTCTATGCTATAATGTAGTTACTACATAATAATAAAGGAGAGGCATATATGTTTAAACCAATAGTAAGTGATATCCCACATCTGCTTCATGGGGGAGACTATAATCCGGATCAGTGGCTCTTAATGCCAGAGATTCTAAAAGAAGATGTGCGATTAATGAAAATAGCAGGAATCAACTGTATCTCTATCGGTATTTTCTCCTGGAAAGCATTAGAGCCAGAAGAAGGGGTTTATACTTTTGAATGGCTAGATGAATTAATGGACCGGCTAGAAGCGAATGGAATCGGAGCGTTCTTAGCAACTCCTTCCGGAGCTAGACCAGCATGGATGGACCAAGCGCATGAGGAAGTTTTGCGAGTTGAGGCAAACCGCGTACGTAACCTGCATGGAGAGCGACATAATCATTGTTATACCTCTCCTTATTATCGAAAAAAAGTTACCGAGATGAATACTCTGCTGGCAACCAGATATCAACATCATAAAGCGTTAAAATTATGGCATATTAGCAATGAATACGGTGGAGAGTGTCACTGTCCATTGTGCCAGGAAGCATTCAGAGGATGGTTAAAAGAGAAGTACCATAATGACATCAATGAACTGAATTCTAAGTGGTGGACAAGATTTTGGAGTCATGCATTTGGCAGCTTTGAAGAAATTGAATCACCAGCACCACATGGAGAGCACAGTATTCATGGTCTTAACCTTGACTGGAAACGATTCGTTACCTATCAGACGAATAATTTTATGGAAAATGAGATGGCTCCACTTCGAGAGATTACACCAAATGTTCCGATTACGACTAATTTTATGGGAACTTATCCTGGGTATGATGCCTGGGTGCTTGCTAAGACAGTTGATGTGATTAGCTGGGACAACTACCCAAGCTGGCATAATGATTATGAAACCTTGGCTGATACAGCTGCCAATACCGCTTTTGTTCATGATATCAACCGTTCTTATAAGAAACAACCATTTTTACTCATGGAAAGTACACCTAGTCAGGTAAACTGGCAACAGGTAAATAAGCTCAAACGTCCTGGAATACATGAACTATCCTCAATGCAGGCAGTAGCACACGGTTCGGACAGTGTTCAGTATTTTCAATGGAGAAAAGGGCGCGGAGCAAGTGAAAAACTGCATGGTGCAGTAGTAGACCATTACGGCAAAGAAGACACCAGAGTATTTCGAGAGGTTGCAACACTCGGCAAGCATCTGTCTATGTTAGATGAGATAGTTGGAACTTATCCAAAGACAGAAGTGGCACTCATTTATGATTGGGATAATCGATGGGCAATTGACAATCTTCAAGGACTCAATGAGCGACGTGATTACGAAGGAACCTGCAAGAAACATTATCGACCATTTTGGGATAGAGGCATCAGTGTAGATGTGAATGAGATGAACGAGAGTTTTGAAGGGTACAAATTAGTGGTAGCGCCGATGCTTTATATGCTAAAACCAGGAGTTGCAAAGCGCCTGAAAGCTTATGTTGAGAAGGGTGGCACGGTAGTATTTACCTATGTGACCGGATATGTCAATGAAAATGATCTGTGCTTCCTTGGCGGATTCCCAGGTGATGGACTTATGGAGTTAAGTGGAGTATGGGCAGAAGAAATTGATCCGCTTTATCCATCCGACCGGAATGCTATTGTAATGAACACACCACTAACAAACCAAAAAGTACGGTATGAGTGTTTTGACTTGTGTGAAATCATCCATGCCAAAGAAGGTACGCAAGTACTTGCTACTTATGAATCGGATTTCTATCAGGGGATGCCGGCAGTAACAAAACATAACTATGGAAAAGGAAGCTGTTACTATATCGCGACAAGAACGGAAGCTTCTTTCCTTACAGACTTCTATCAGGATCTGATCAAGGAGCTTGACTTAACAGCACCACCGGTTGAGAAGATACCACAAGGAATCAGCATTACACACCGCAGTAGTGATGAGGCTACTTATTATTTTGTTATGAACTATAGTGAGGAAGAGCAGGTAGTCAGACTGACTGAAAGTGGCGAGGATGTATTCACGAAGGGAATCGTAACCGATGAAATAACGGTTGGTGTCAATGATTATCGGATTATAAAGATGTAATAAGTAGAAAACCCCACGCATATGATAGATTAGCTGGTAATCGTATATGAGTGGGGTGAATGTATGAAATATAGAAACTTGGCAGTCAGTATTGTGATTCCGGTGGGAATCGGAGCATTGGCTGCTTTTTTTAATCGAGCCGATATGCCGATATTTGAATCGTTAATTAAGCCACCAGGCACACCTTCCGCTAGAGTATTTCCAATTGTATGGACAATCCTCTATGTATTAATGGGCATATCAGCATATTGGGTTAATCAGTCGTATTCAGCCTTTAAACAGAAAGCTATCAACGCCTATATCATGCAACTAGCGCTTAATTTTCTATGGCCATTCTTTTTTTTCAAACGGCAGCTGTTTTTGGAAGCGTTTGTTTTGCTTGCTATTCTATGGGTTACCATTCTAAGAATGATTATTTTGTTTGCTAAAGTTGATAAAAAGGCAGCAATTCTTCAAATCCCTTATTTGTTGTGGGTAACTTATGCCGGGTATCTTAACTTTGCGATTTACTGGATTAGATACCGTGGTTAGGATTTGACTTTTAATTTCTTTCGATAATTCATAACAGATGTTATAAAACGGAAGAAGGAGGACACAAGTAAAATCCCTAGTGCTATAGCGCCTGCGATTCCAAGTGTCGAAAGTGCCGTTGACATAAAGGACATGATGTCGTTATTGATACCATATTCCATTGCCAGATATAAGGTGCCTCCAGGAACAAGAGGAATGATGGAGATGATTAAAAATGTTGTTGCCGGTACTTTAATCACACGTGCCAGTGATTCTGAGTAGACACTTGCTACCATACTGGCAATAAAAGAGCGCGCTGTGACATTGCCAAGGGGAGCACAAAGCATATAAGTAAGGAAGGTAATTGTACCACCTATGGCAGCAAAGTAAAGATAACGGCCTCGTACATTAAAGTGGATGCAGTAGCCTACACAGGCAGTAAATGTTGCTAAATATAAAATAATGTCATTCATAGGAAACCTTCTTTTCTAATTATCTCTTGTTATAATACAGAGTTTAATTTTTTTCTTAGCATTATCGAAAGATGGAGAGCGCTATACCAGAGCCAAGTGCGATGCTGGTTGCCACCAAAAAGGCTTCACTTAGTCGCATTGTACCTGATAACAAGTCTCCGGCTATAAAGTCTCTGGCAGCATTGGTAATTGCAACTCCAGGTACTAACATCATGAAACAGCCTATAATAATGCGATCATAATATTCACCCATGACGTATCTGGTCATTAATATTGCAAGGAGAGCGATTATGAAACTATTCACTGAGGTATTCGTAAAAGCGTTCATACGAAATCGTTTCATTGTATAACTGGTAACCATGATTACACCACCAATGATACCACCTACAATGGCATCTGGAAACTTGCCACCATAGAAAATGGTAAAGCTCATGCCTGCCATGATATATGCAAAGAATCTGGCTCGGTAGGAATATTGTTTTGCCTCAAAAATCGCAGAGAGCTTCTCACTGACCAGCTCTAGTGAAGGTTGTGTAGCGGCAATGTTCCGGCATAAATCGTTAATTTGAACAATCCGGTCAATGTTTTGAACCCGGCTTGAGATTCGTTTTGATTTGGTTAGCGATTCTCCATTATCTGTAGTCAGTGACACAATAATACAGGTTGGAATCGCAAAAACATTAAAGTCTTTAATCTGATATGCAGCCAGTACATAGCTGACACTGTCTTCGACCCGGTATGTTTCGGCACCATTAATCAGAAGCTGTGTGCCGATTTCTGTTGCGGTACTTAATAATAATTGATAGTTCATAAGACACCTTTCTTGCGAGAAGTATTTCGAGAAAGCTCGAATAGCACGGCCACAAGTTTGCCGATTTATATTATGAGTATAACATATAATTGAGAATTTTAAAAAGGCTAGTTAATAAAAATGATATTGAAAAAAAAGATTGCCCAACTTTTGTTGATAAGTAGACAGAAGTTGGGTACAATTTTTACAAACCGATAGGAATACGTCAGAAAGAAAGGCGAAAAATAAAGAATGAGAAAGAAAACGTTGGAGCTATATCTGCATATCCCATTTTGCATTCGCAAATGTGATTATTGTGATTTTTTATCAATGTCCGCAGAGGAGAGTCTCAAATCCAAATACATGAGCGCCTTACTTAAGGAGATTGCGACATATCGCTCATTAAGTCTTGAATATGAGGTGGTTACCATTTTTATTGGCGGAGGCACACCGTCTTGTGTAAATGCGAAAGAGTTACAGACTGTACTAGAAAAAATATATGAAGTGTTTGAAATAACGAATCGTCATGAACTTGAAATTACGATGGAGGCTAATCCTGGAACGCTTACGAAAGAAAAGCTTGCGATTTACCAATTGGCAGGGATTAATCGGATCAGTATCGGACTTCAGTCTACGAACGGAGAGGAACTTCGCGCCCTTGGTCGAATTCACACGTATGAGCAGTTTTTAGTAAGTTATGACCTGGCAAAACAAGCGGGTTTTACGAATATAAATATCGATTTGATGTCTGCACTTCCTGGACAGACAGTAAAATCGTATGAAGAGACCTTAAAGAAGATATTAGCACTAGACCCTGCTCATATTTCTGCCTATAGTTTAATTATAGAAGAAAGTACCCCATTTTATCAGCGTTATCATGAGGGTGGCAGTCTGGAGTATCTGTTACCGGGGGAGGATAGTGATCGGTTGATGTATCATTTGACCAAAACTATGCTTCAGGAACATGGTTATTACCGATATGAGATATCAAACTATGCAAAGGCCTCTTATCCGTGTAAGCATAACATTGGCTACTGGAACGGGACACAGTACCAGGGAATTGGACTGGGTGCTGCTTCGTATCTAAAGAATCAGCGTTTTCATAATGAAGAAAATCTTTCAACGTATCTGAAGGCAATCGAGGCTAGGGAGAATATAAGACGTGATGTGGTAACACTGAGTCGTAAAGAGAGGATGGAGGAATTTATGTTTTTAGGACTTCGTCTGACAGAGGGGATTAATCTAATATCATTCCAATCAGAATTTGGTGTTTCGATAGAGTCAGTGTATGGGAATATCATTCAAAAAATGAGTTCACAGGGGTTGCTTGAAACTAGCAAAGATAACTTACGACTAACGGAAGAAGGGCTGGATGTCAGCAATTATGTAATGGCAGAATTTTTGTTGGAGGAGTAAATGGCGTAGTGTGATATTAATAAAAAATGTAAGTTAAGTATTTCATAAAATGGACTTAATTAATTTAATAAAAGGTATTGACAAAGACAAATCAGAGTGCTAAATTATCTTTAAAGATATTAGCACTCTATTTAAGTGAGTGCTAACAAATCATAAAGAGGTGCATATAATAACACCGAAAACAAAGAATATCAAGGAAGCAAAAGAGAGAGGAAGTGGTTACTTGCAGTTGGACGATAGAAAATTACGAATTCTACAGGCGATTATCCGTACCTACCTTGAAACCGGAGAACCAGTTGGCTCGCGAACCATTTCAAAATTTGCGGATTTGAATTTGAGTAGTGCAACGATTCGTAATGAGATGTCTGATTTAGAGGAAATGGGTTATATTATGCAACCACATACCTCTGCAGGAAGGATTCCGAGTGATAAGGGATATCGCCTCTATGTCGATACGATGATGCAGGATAAAGTGCAGGAATTAGACGACATGAAAAATCAGTTATTAGAAAAAGCTGATAAAATCGACATCTTATTAAAACAAGTCGCTAAATTACTAGCGGTGAATACGAATTATGCAACCTTGGTTTCCAAACCTCAATATAGATTTAAAAAATTAAAATTTATACAGCTTACAGAAGTAAGTGATCGACAGCTCTTGACGGTTATTGTCATTGAAGGAAATATTGTTAAGAATAAGTTTATTCACTTATCAGATACTATTGAGAAGGAAACAATTCTAAAATTAAATATCGTATTTAATACCTTTTTGCAGGGCTTAGATTTGACCGAGATGAATATGTCAATTATCGCGAAGATGAAAGAACAAGCCGGAGAGTATAGTGCGTTAGTTGGTGAGATTCTAGATGCAATTGCCGATGCGATAAAAGAAGAAGATGATATGGAGATTTACACAAGTGGTGCAACCAACATCTTAAAATATCCAGAGCTATCGGATAAAGATATGGCAACGGAGCTACTTTATACGTTTGAAGAAAAGAAGCAGCTAACGGATCTGATTAGCACGAAACTAAATGATGAAGAGAATCGTGGTATTCAGGTATATATCGGTAATGAGGCTCCCATTGAATCCATGCGTGATTGTTCTTTAGTAACAGCTACTTATGAGATAGAAGAAGGCGTTTATGGAAAAATCGGTATTGTTGGTCCAAAACGAATGGATTATGAAAAGGTAGTGAGTACTCTTCAGACATTGATGGTTCAATTAGATGAGATTTTCAAAAAGAAAACATAGCATTCATAGAAATGTAATGGAAAGGCGGTTGAAGTCGTGGGAGATAGTGGTTTAAAAGAAGAACGGTTAGTTGAAGAAGAAACATTGAATGAAAAGTCCACGGATGATACAAATCAGGCTGAAGTGGAGGAAGTAATTCAGGAGGACAGTGAAGTTTTTGAGGAAACAGAGTCCTTCGATGAAAGTGATTCTTCTAATGAAAATGGTTCTTCCGAGACGAAAGAAAAGAAGAAGTCTCTGTTTAAAAAAGATAAGAAAAAAGACAAAAAAGATCAGCAAATAGAGGAATTGAATGACCGTTTATTACGTAACATGGCGGAATTTGAGAACTTCAGAAAACGTACCGAGCGCGAAAAGGCGCAGATGTTTGAAATGGGCGCGAAAGATATTATCGAAAAAGTAATTCCAGTGATTGATAATTTTGAACGCGGACTAAAGTCCATTAGCGATGAAGAAAAAGAAACTGCTTTTGCAAAAGGAATTGAAGCAATCTATAAGCAGATGATGACTACGTTAGAAGGTGCTGGAGTTAAACAAATCGAAGCGGTTGGTCAACCATTTGACCCTAATTATCACAATGCGGTGATGCATATCGAAGATGAGAATTTTGGTGATAGTGAAGTCGCGGAAGAGTTCCAAAAAGGTTATCTATATCGTGATACTGTTGTAAGACACAGTATGGTAAAAGTAGCAAACTAAAACTTAGAAGAGAATAGAAATAGGAGGTCCTAGATATGGGAAAAATTATAGGTATTGACTTAGGTACAACAAACTCATGTGTTGCCGTTATGGAAGGCGGTAAACCAGTAGTAATCGCAAATACAGAAGGATCAAGAACAACTCCATCCGTAGTAGCCTTTACAAAAACAGGAGAAAGATTAGTTGGTGAACCAGCAAAACGTCAGGCAGTTACTAACGCTGATAAAACAATTTCTTCTATTAAACGTCATATGGGTACCGATTTTAAAGTGAAAATTGATGATAAGAGATATTCACCACAGGAAATCTCAGCAATGATTCTTCAAAAATTAAAAGCAGATGCGGAAAGCTACCTTGGAGAAAAAGTAACAGAAGCTGTAATTACAGTTCCTGCATATTTTAATGATGCTCAAAGACAGGCAACTAAAGATGCTGGTAAAATTGCTGGTCTTGATGTTAAGAGAATTATCAATGAGCCAACCGCTGCAGCGTTAGCATATGGTCTTGATAATGAACATGAACAAAAAATCATGGTATATGACTTAGGTGGTGGTACTTTCGACGTATCTATTATCGAAATTGGTGATGGCGTTATCGAAGTACTTGCAACTAGCGGTGACAATAGACTTGGTGGTGACGACTTTGACGAAAAGATCGTTCGCTACATGATCGAAGACTTCAAAAAAGCAGAAGGCGTTGACTTATCCGCGGATAAGATGGCAATGCAACGTTTAAAAGAAGCAGCGGAAAAAGCTAAGAAAGAATTATCAAGTGCAACAACAACTAATATTAACTTACCATTCATCACTGCAACTGCAGAAGGTCCAAAGCACTTTGATATGAACTTAACAAGAGCAAAATTTGATGAATTGACTCATGACTTAGTAGAAAGAACAGCGGCTCCAGTGCAGAATGCGCTTCGTGATGCTGGTATCTCTGCAAGTGAACTTGGTCAGGTATTGTTAGTTGGTGGTTCTACAAGAATCCCTGCAGTTCAGGATAAAGTAAAACTTTTAACAGGCAAAGAACCAAGTAAAGCGCTTAACCCAGATGAATGTGTTGCGTTAGGTGCATCTGTACAAGGTGGTAAATTAGCTGGCGATACTGGTGCTGGTGACATCTTACTTCTTGACGTTACTCCACTTTCCTTATCCATTGAAACAATGGGTGGAATTGCAACTAGATTAATTGAAAGAAATACAACTATCCCTACGAAAAAGAGCCAGGTATTCTCTACTGCAGCAGATAATCAGACAGCAGTTGACATCCATGTTGTACAGGGTGAAAGACAATTTGCCAAAGATAACAAATCTCTTGGACAATTTAGATTAGATGGTATCCCACCAGCAAGAAGAGGGGTTCCTCAGATCGAAGTTACCTTTGATATTGATGCTAACGGTATTGTTAACGTAACAGCAAAAGACCTTGGAACTGGCAAAGAACAACACATTACCATTACTGCAGGATCTAACATGTCAGATTCTGATATTGATAAAGCAGTGAGAGAAGCAGCTGAGTTCGAAGCACAGGATAAGAAACGTAAAGAAGCAGTTGATACAAGAAATGATGCAGATGCAATTGTATTCCAGACAGAAAAAGCATTACAGGATGTTGGAGATAAGATTGCAGGAGATGACAAAACTCAGGTAGAAGCTGATCTTACACACTTAAAAGAATTAGTGGAAAAATCGAATCCAGAAGTAATGTCTGATGGTGAAGTAGAAGACTTAAAAGCAGCGAAAGAAAAATTAATGAACTCTGCTCAGGCATTATTTACTAAGATGTATGAACAACAGGCTCAGGCAGCAGGCGGCCCAAACCCAGATATGGGAGCTGGTGCTGACTATACAGCAAATGAAAGTGCAGCTGACGATAATGTTGTAGACGGAGATTACAGAGAAGTATAATGAATCTTTGTCTTGACGAACAAAGTGATGTTATGTAATATAAGGCTTATGATTATAGTCTATAATTAATAGAAAAAGGCTGTCTTACCAGGCAGCCTTTTTAGTGAAAGGTGAAGGATATGGCAGATAAACGTGATTATTATGAGGTGCTCGGCGTCAGCAAGAGTGCGACAGATGCTGAGCTAAAAAAAGCATATAGAGTTTTGGCCAAAAAATATCATCCTGATACCAATCCAGGCGATAAAGAAGCCGAAGTGAAGTTCAAAGAAGCCAGCGAGGCTTATGCTGTATTAAGTGATGCAGACAAGAGAAGACAGTATGACCAGTTTGGCCATGCAGCCTTTGAAGGTGGAGCCGGTGGTGGAGCCGGAGGATTTGACTTCAGTGGTATGGATATGGGGGATATCTTTGGCGATATTTTCGGTGATTTATTCGGAGGCGGCAGAAGCCGTAGAACAAGCAATGGGCCTATGAAAGGTGCCAATGTTCGTTCCAGCATCCGTATTGATTTTAACGAAGCATGCTTCGGTGTGGAAAGAGAAATAGAGTTACCATTAAAAGATGAGTGTCCTACTTGCCACGGAAGTGGTGCAAAAGCAGGAACTACTCCTGAAACATGTAGTAAATGTAGTGGTACCGGGCAGGTCGTATATACCCAGCAGTCCTTCTTTGGTATGACAAGAAGTGTGCAAGCATGTCCGGACTGTCATGGAAGCGGAAAAATTATTCGTGATAAATGTAGTGATTGTAGTGGAACCGGGTATATTAGTAAACGTAAGAAGATTCAGGTAAGTATACCAGCCGGTATTGATGACGGGCAAAGTATTCGAATCCGTGACAAGGGTGAACCAGGAGTAAATGGTGGTGGACGTGGTGACTTATTAGTGGAAGTACACGTAAGTAGACATCCTGATTTTATTCGTCAGGACTATGACATCTTCTCTACCGTTCGCATGTCCTATGCGATTGCAGTACTTGGTGGTGACCTTCGAATCAAGACCATTGATGGTGAAGTGATATATACCGTGAAAGCAGGTACGCAGACGGATACCAAGGTACGCCTGCGCGGGAAAGGTGTTCCAACCCTTCGTAATAAAGCGGTTCGTGGTGATCACTATGTAACCTTAGTCGTTGATGTTCCGACGAAAGTTACTGAGGAACAAAAGAAAGCACTACGTGCTTACGACGATCTATTAAATGGTGCATCAGTAGAACCAACTGAAGAAGAAGGAAAAAAGAAGAAAAAAGGTTTTTTTAAATAAAAAGGAGTAACTATGAAGTGGACGAAATATACGCTAACGACGACAACTGAGGCGGTAGACCTAATTAGCTACATGCTAGATGAATTAGGCGTAGAAGGCATCGAAATTGAAGATAAGATCCCATTAACGGAAGAAGAAAAAAAGCTGATGTTTGTGGATATTCTGCCTGATCCAGAGTTTGATGATCATGTGGCAATTGTACGGTTTTACCGTGATCCAGAAGAAGACGGAACAGAGCTCTTAATTCAGGTAAAGAAAGGGCTGCAGGAACTGCGTCAGTATGTGGATATCGGAAGTGGTGAAATCGAAGTTTCCTCAACCGAGGATATTGACTGGATTAATAACTGGAAAGAGTTCTTCAAACCATTTCGTGTTGATGATACTATCGTAATTAAGCCAACATGGGAACAATATAATGAAGGCAAGGAGACGGATTTGATTGTAGAAATTGATCCTGGTATTGCATTCGGGACTGGTTCTCATGAGACAACGAAGTTGTGTATCCATGCGGTTAAGAAATATGTCAATGAGGATGTCCGTCTGTTAGACGTAGGTTGTGGAAGCGGTATTTTGTCTATTATCGGGTTACTACTTGGCGCAAAAAGTGCACTGGCAATCGATATTGACCCAGCAGCAGTGGGTGCTACCTTAGAAAATGCTGAGGTTAATCATATCGATATGAGTAAGTACAAAGTAATGAGTGGCAATATCATAGATGATGCCAATGTGCAAGCAGAAGTTGGCTTTGAGTGCTATGAAGTAGTGGTAGCCAACATCTTAGCAGATGTCATTATTCCGTTGTCCGCAGAGATTGGTAAACACTTAATTCCAGGTGGAATCTTTATCACCTCTGGAATCATTGATATGAAAAAAGAAGAAGTAAAGGCTGCTCTTAGTAAAAATGGTTTTGAATTAATCGAAGAGAACAACATGAAAGACTGGAACTGTCTGATTGCCCGTAAACCTAATGCTTAGCGCCCTTATAGGGTTTGTGATGTTTATCACATTATAGGTTACTAATATAGCGTGTGATTTATTATACCAACAAGAGACACGTTCGCACTCGGATGCCGCTCATAGCGGTACGTAAGGTTGTGACAGATTTCATCTGCCACAACCTTACGTACCGATGGCGACATAATTATGAGGGCGCCCTTTATAGTTTATGATGTTTATCACTTTCTAGGTTTCAAGAATAGCGTGTAATTTATTATACCAACAAGAGACACGTTCGCACTCGGATGTCGCTCATAGCGGTACGTAAGGTTGTGACAGATATGCATCTGCCACAACCTAAGTACCGATGGCGGCATACGGTCTCTTTATGGAATAATAAATTACACGCTATTTTTATAAGGCATTGATGTGTTTAAATATGCTGTGATGTTTGTGCGTTAATTTAGATTAATGCTTGCTGCGTTGGTGGTTATCTGAGTGTTTTAATTTGTTCTAACATTGCTGTGGCAAATTCTTTGGCTAGGTTCTTATCGTAGTGCATTCTGTGGTTTGTTGTATAGGATAATGCTGCACTGTCTATTAATGGCTTATAATATTGATCTAGATTCGTGCTACCCCAGTCAGCTCCCTTTTCTTTGCTTAGTATGACTCCATCTTTTAGATACGCCATGATGCGGCAAAGGTTCAGTATGATGTACATAGGCTGGTTTAAAATCTCCTCTGGAGCATGTTCAATGTCTCGAATCAGGCTGTCGATATAGTCCTCTCTTGTAACTTCTCCAAAGACTGAATCAATCGGATCTCCATACAATACAATCCCACATTTTTTTATAATGGTAAGGTGCGCGGCAAGATCAGGATCTGTTTTTTCTCCGTCCAAGCAAATCTCATTTAGTTTTTGGTCATCTGTGGTATACCAAGCCTCACTATAATGTAAATCATATCGACAAGGATGGGTAAAGTTTTGACAATCATTTAATAATAGAACACTCATCTCAATTCCTTTTGGGGGACTAATGGAGCGAAGCGAATTGATGAAATCAAGAATTTCTCTTCGCTTGTTAGGCGTCAACGACTGCTTCACAACAACAATAAAATCAATATCGCTTTTTGACCAGTTGAAGCAGTCAAAGGCAATAGAACCATGGACATAAATTCCGACTAAGTTTTCGTTTAAAAGGGATAGATATCCTTTTTTAATTTCGGATAAGATAAATTGATAATCTTTCAATAGCATCAGCTCCTATGGATATATTTTCCGTTACTTTAATTATAAAGGAAGAATGTTAGACTGTATAGGTGGAAACTGGTTTTTGTATGAAAATAATAGATATAGTTAATATGTGCAAATATGGAATTTAGTTGCGCTGAAGTTTCATATAAGGGGATTTGAATTATATATAATTCCATGCAACATATTTAGGCTGTTAGTTGTTATATAGGTAAGAAGTGAATTGTGGATTCATCATATTATCATGTAAAAAATAATATTTTTATGTAACATATTGACAGAAAAAAAGGGGGAGGTGGTAGAATATAATGGTAACAGTAATTGCAATTAATTTATTAGCTTGTAATTATTGAGTACCAAACTAATTAAGGGAGGGTTTATGTTGAAGTGCAAAAGAGTTTTTACGGGAGTAGTCATACTATTAATATGTTCATTAATAGTCCCATATGTTCCAATCAAGGCTAAACAAGTAGCAGGGGAAGAAAGTTTGGCTATATTGGAAGAAGATGTTTCATTTTCAAATGATGACGATGGAGATTCATTAGTTGAGGTAAGGAAAGATGATTATGCGATCGCCTGGAATATTACCGCAGAAGAAGAGGAAAAAAATTCAGTAAATGGATACTCATTAAAGAATAAAGTTTATGATATGAAGGGGAAGAAAAAAGCAAACGTAAAGGATGCCGATTTATCGGATTACACTAATAATGAGAAAAAGCTATTTGCTAAAAAAATTCAGTCTCGTGTAGCATATGAGAATTTATTTAATAGTGCCATTGATATTGAATATACTTTATCGTCAAATAGTGTGAAAGAGGATATTATTTTGCATGAGCCAACGAATATTAATTCATATGTCATGGAATTATCTGTAAAAGACTTAGTTCCTATTCTTAAGAAGGACAATAGCATTGTATTCTTTAATGAAAAAGAAGAAGAAATTTTTACGATGCCGACACCATTTATGTTTGATGCAAATGATGAGTATTCCACTGATATCAAGGTAGCGTTAGAGCAGAATGGTAGTAAATATTTATTAAAGCTAACGCCAAATCAACAATGGCTAAGAGCTAATGAACGCCAATATCCAATTACTATTGATCCAACATTAAATGATGATTCACCTAACAATACGTCATCAAATGTTCGGGATACCTATGTCGTTAAAGATAGTATTGTTAAGAATAATATGAGTTCATATATGTATACTGGCTTAAAAAACGGCAAGATACATCGTTCCTATATTAGATATGTAACTATGCCAAGAATTAATGGAACCATTACATCAGCCACAATGAATATTACTGCCACATCAGGAACTTCAACGTATGGTCCAATAAGTATATATCAAGTAAATAACTACTGGGATTCACCGACTATAACATGGGCAAATCAACCGTCTACAACTGATTTGAAAGAAAAAGGGGTTAGAAGTGGCTTTAAATTTTCTTTTGATGTTTTAGAAACTGTTAAAAAGTGGTATAGTGGAAATGTAAATGGTGGGAATGCCAATTACGGTTTTTCGATAAGATATAGTGATGAATATTACAAAGATTATAATAATTTCTATACATCCGAAAGTAGTAATGTTAGTGGCAGACCTTCATTATTAATCGAATACATACAAAATACACCAGTTAATTATATTTCATTTCCGTCAAGTTATTCCATGTATGTCAATAAGTCCACATATCTTACGGCAAGTGTATATCCAATCGATGCCAGTAATCGATCCGTAACGTATACTAGTAGCAATTCTAATGTTGTTAGTGTTAACTCTAGTACGGGGTATATTACAGCAAAGAATTGGGGTACAGCTAGAATCATAGCTAGATCAAATGCTGATCCAACAATAGTGGTATCTTGTACAGTTACAGTATATCAATATGTAACTACTGTAAGGAACTATTATGATTTGGGCTATAACATTAGGTATAATGAAACTGAGGCAGAAACTAAACAAAATATTAGTAATTATACTACCAGAGTCGCGAATAGATATGGAGATTTGCTCGGATTAAAGATGATTAGGAATACACCAACATATTACAGATCCGCATTAGATTTATGTAAAGGTACAGTTACCAACCTTAATATTGATACTTTGTGTCGACATGGTAATAATATAAATCATTCTGATTTTTCCGAGGTATCATCTAATTTTAAGAATAGTTATCCAGGTTCTGATATAATCAACAATGCTTTTTGGACTGCACATAGGATAGAATGTAAAGGTATGGATGGAAGTATAGAAATAAATAGACCTCGTTCTAAGGAGAAAAATATCTTTATGCTTTCAATACATACCCCAGAAACAAGAGAGAGGGATACATGTGCTCTATTAATGCATGAACTTAATCATCAATATGGGGTTGGAGATCATTATCACGAAATTTATACTGTCGATGGTAAACCAAGGTGCAAAAGTGGAGATAGGTGTTCTGAGTGCGGAAAGTATAAACGTGACGAAAGATGTATAATGAATAGAATCGGGCAAAATGTATCATTATCCACTATTATGTGTTCTGATAGTAAAGCTGATATGAAGACACATCTAGAAGGTCATCATAAACCGGAATAATATCAATTAGGGAGGAATATAGTATGCAAAAAAAAATATTTATAGTAAGCATAATTGTAATCTTAATTAGTTTAATAGGCTGTAGTTTTGAAAATAACAACCAATTAAATGAGATGAGCAATGAGATAAATAAGAAAGAAATAGATAATAACACTTTTGAATCAGATGTTATGTCGCCTCCTAAGATGCCTATTTTCTACTATAATTCTTTTGATGAAGTTGCGATGGACTTAAATGGAAATATGGATAAAAAGCAATTAGAGTTGATTGAAGAAGCTGAGATTAAAAAGGGCACTTTTAAAAAATTTATAAAGAATAGAGTAACAAAAAACGAATTGTATATTCCATGTTATAATAAAGAGATGATTCCCTTAAGTAACGAGGAGGGATTTTCTAATATAAAAATTTTTCCTTATGAAGCATATGATAGGCCATGGATTTGGTACTATGGGGAGATAAATAACAGTGAGTTTACAGTAAAAACGGCGTATTTGACACAGGATGAATATGATACGGTGAAAGGGAAAAGTATTATAGATTTT
>JAEYSV010000014.1 GCA_023434365.1 Bacillota bacterium
GTTGCTCATTGAACTATGTCTTGTATCACTTTAATTTACTTTGTAATTGTGCAAATTGACTAAGCCAAGTTTTCTGAAGGGCTTTTGACGCCCTAATCATCATAGGAAATTACGTCCTATGATATAAAAACGCTCCGCGAGGATCGCACTGCGGCGGAAATGAAAAATGTCGCCTAAGCGACCCGCCGCAGGCGGAGAGTTTCTTATAGTTTTTTATTATCACTATCTTTTTCCTCAGGATGAAGTAATTTATAAAGTAAGGTATATGCATAGATGATAACCGGAATAACGAAGCTTAAGAACAAGCTAGCCTGGAATAAACCAGCACTGGCTTCGGAGCTTAGTAAGGCGGCAATCAGTGTAGTAATATAAAGTCCAATTAAAAGGACAACACCAACGATAGCCATAATTCTTCTTTTTTTTAACATTGTAATTTCCTTCCTGTCACTATGTGTTTATTGTTTTATTATAATAGAATGTTATACACAAAGCAATAATTAAGAATAAAGAGTGATAATAATGAAATACTAAAAAAAGGAAAATTTATTTGGAGGTTATTATGTCACCTATAACAGAATTATTGTTGATGTATTTACTGGCAGTTGTGATTGGTGCAGTGTTAATTCTGTTTTTGCTGTTAATAAGAGATAACAGAATAAGAGCTATCATTTTTTATCTCACCGGAGTATACGGTGTACTGCTAGCAACGTTAAATTGTGTTCGTTATTCAGCCAGCAATCTTGCAACGCAGGCAGTAGCTTTGCTTTTCGGAGTATTGGCGGTTGGAGGACTGTATACTGGTATTTTGCTTCCGAATTATAAGAAAATAGCCAATACATTGGTGAGTGTTTCTGTTAGTTTGGGACTAGTGTATTTGTACTTTTTCTAGTGGGAATAAGGCAACGTTGATAAACAACATAGTATTATTGAAAAAGAATGTACCTTAAACAAGACCTTTTATGCGAAGCAAATGATATCTGGCATATGAGATTTTGTACATAAGTTACATTCTTTTTTTAAGTAATATTAGTGCAGGATAGAAAAAGTTCATGGTGGATTACTAAAAAATAGTTGAAAAACGTCTTATCTTTTAATATAGTGGAAGTAAAGGTAAAAAATAAGTATAGTTATTGTAAAACTTATGTAAAGTTTTAACAGGGTTGATATTACATATGAAGGAAAGGGTATATTCATGGACATATTTTCAATATTTACTTTACTTGGGGGATTAGCATTTTTCCTTTATGGAATGAGCGTGTTAAGTAGCGGACTTGAAAAGATGGCAGGTGGTAAACTTGAGCGTGCACTTAAGAAGATGACCTCTAATCCTTTTAAGGGCTTATTACTTGGAGCAGGAATTACGATTGCAATCCAATCATCTTCGGCAATGACCGTTATGTTAGTTGGCTTTGTTAATTCAGGAATTATGCAACTTCGTCAGACGGTTGGAATTATTATGGGATCCAATATCGGAACAACATTAACCGCATGGATTCTAAGTGCAGCTGGGTTAGAAGGAAAGAACTTTTTAATTAAGTTATTAAAACCATCTTCCTTTGCTCCAATAATTGCATTGATTGGTATTATGTTAATAATGTTGAGTAAAAGTACTCGTAAAAAAGACGTTGGTCATTTACTAATCGGATTTTCTATCTTAATGTTTGGTATGACCGTAATGAGTGATGCCATGTCACCATTAGCGGATAGTCCTAAGTTTAAAGAATTGCTCGTGATGTTTGAAAATCCAGTCTTAGGAGTATTAGTAGGTGCAATCTTTACAGGGATTATTCAGAGTTCTGCAGCGAGTGTAAGTATCTTACAAGCTTTATCAATGACAGGTGCCATCAGTTTTGGTATGGCTATTCCAATAATTATGGGACAGAATATAGGTACTTGTGTTACCAGTATGTTATCAAGCATAGGCGTCAACAAAAATGCCAAGCGCGTAGCTGCAGTACATGTAAGTTTTAACATCATTGGGACTATTATCTGCTTGGTTGTGTTCTATTCCTTGGATGCAATTATCAGTTTTTCTTTTACTTCTCTACCTATTAACATGGTTCAGGTTGCATTCGTTCACAGTATTTTTAATGTAACGACGACAGTATTGCTATTTCCATTTACCAAGCAGCTTGAGCGTTTGAGTAACATTATTGTGCGCGATAAAGAAAATGATGAAAAGACTTCGTTTTTAGATAGCCGTTTAC
This sequence comes from Bacillota bacterium, assembly GCA_023434365.1. Classification (GTDB taxonomy): domain Bacteria; phylum Bacillota; class Clostridia; order Lachnospirales; family Lachnospiraceae; genus KM106-2. The sequence goes on from JAEYSV010000014.1 coordinate 2,208, forward strand.
TGGCAACTCCAAGTGTTGCTATTGCAGAATGTAAAGATGCTACAATTCGTATGGCGGAGCTAGCTCGAGAGAGCGTTAAAGTATCAATTCAGTTATTTGAGCAGTATGATAGTAAAAGTGTTGAACTGATAGAAGCCAATGAAAAATTAATTGACAACTATGAAGATAGTTTAGGGTCATATCTGGTTAAACTGAGTAGTAAGGAACTATCCGAATATAATAGCAAAGAGATATCTAAGATTTTGCATGTAATTGGTGATTTGGAGCGTATTAGCGATCACACGTTAAAAATTGCCAGAGTAGCTCAGGAGCTTTATGATAAAGAAATCAGTTTTTCAAAAAAAGCGATTCGAGAGCTTGAAGTTATGACCAAAGCAATTACTGAAATTATTTCCATTACAATTGAGGCCCTTATAAATAACAATATTGGATTGGCAAAGAGAGTAGAACCACTCGAAGAAGTAGTGGATATTTTAAAAGCTGAATTAAAGAAACGGCACATTAAACGTCTTAGAAAAGGAACCTGCACAATTGAACTTGGTTTTATCTTTGCAGACCTTATTGCAAACTATGAAAGAATTTCGGACCATTGTTCGAACATTGCAGTTTGTATCATACAGGTTAATGAATCTAGCTTCGATACACATGAATATCTTCATGATATTAAAGAAATTCAAAATGGTGATTTCTCAACCATGTTTGAAGAGTACAAACTCAAATATGAGATTTGACACTAAAGTATGAGGAGACCTTTTATCTTCATTGAGTTTATCACATGATAGTTTACAAAATAGCGTATGATTATTATCCAACAGGGACACGTTCTTATTATGGAAGAATAATCAAACGTTATTTTTTTGCTGTATTATTACAGTAACACAAAATATGACTTGGTTTTTGTGCCACTGTCACAAAATTGTTGTGTAAGAATATGACATATCATGTCGACTATTGCTTTATTAAATAAATTGTTTATAATTATATATTAGTCACAATAAGGGTGCATCCTGTTACCATATTTATTAATACAAAATAACGCGTACTAATATTAGATAACTGGGCATGCGAGTTTCGGACAAAAGAATGGAGCAGCTATGTTATTTACAAAACAACAACTTCGAAGATTAATCATTCCACTTATTATTGAACAAACTCTGGCGATTACAGTTGGTATGGCAGATGTCATGATGGTTTCTTCAGCGGGAGAAGCAGCAATCTCAGGTGTTTCACTGGTGGATATGATTAATAATCTGCTAAATGCTGTGTTTGCAGCTTTAGCGACAGGTGGAGCGGTAGTAACCGCTCAATTTATTGGGGCTAAGCACAAAGAGGATGCCTGTGAATCATCAAAGCAATTAATAATTATTACCGTAACCATATCAATCATTATTATGGCGATTACTTTAATTGGCCGTAAGATGATATTATCGTTACTTTTTGGCTCTATTGAAGAGGATGTAATGCAAAGTGCGATACTATACTTTGTAATCAGTGCATTTTCTTATCCTTTTTTAGCACTGTATAATTCATGTGCTTCGTTATTTCGCGCGATGGGCAACTCCAAAATATCAATGCGTGTTTCGATGGTTATGAATGTAATCAATGTTGGTGGTAATGCATTACTTATTTTGGGTTTTAAGATGGGAGTAGCTGGTGTTGCAATACCTACCTTAATCTCACGTATGGTAGCAGCAATTATCTTACTGATTTTAATCCGCAATAAGAACAATGTTGTGTATTTGGAAAAAGGGATGCCGAAACCGAATAAAGCGATGATTCGAAAAATCTTATATATTGGGATTCCTAGTGGAATAGAAAGTGGATTGTTTCAGTTGGGACGTGTGATCGTTGTTAGTATTATTGCTGGATTTGGTACCGTACAAATTGCTGCTAATGCGGTGGCTAATAGCATTGATGGCATGGGTTGTATTGTTGGTCAATCAATGAATCTGGCAATGATTACAGTAATAGGTCAATGTGTAGGTGCTGGTGATGTAAAACAGGTTACTTATTATACCAAGAAGTTATTAAAATTTTCTTATCTCGCTACAGCAGTTGTGAATACAGCAATATTACTTGCACTTCCTTGGATTTTAAATATCTATTCGTTATCAACCCAAACAAGGGATTTAGCTTTTATTTTGATTATGATTCATAATGGCTTGGCAATTATATTTTGGCCAGCATCCTTTACGTTACCAAATATGCTTCGGGCATGTAATGATGTTCGCTACACAATGGTGGTATCCATCTCGTCAATGTTAGCATTCCGAATTGTATTTAGTTACGTTCTAGGGATTGGAATGGGGCTCGGAGCAATAGGTGTCTGGATTGCGATGGTGATGGACTGGATTTGCCGTATCATTTGCTTCGTAGGACGCTATGTCAGACGTAAGTGGGTTATTACAGCAGGACTGTAGGATGAAAATGGGTTATTACAGCAAGACTGTAGGATGAAAATGGGTTATTACAGCAGGACTATAAGATAAATAAAGAGGCTTTCTAAACGTTTTACAGTTTAGGAAGCCTCTTCTCTTTAATTATAGATTATATTACTTAAAAACGGATTTATAATAGTTCTGTTCTACGATCAGAGTACTTGATTGTAATCTGTAGCGAACTAACTTTTTCATTGCAGTAACATATGCTTCTTGTTCTTCAGCACTCATTGTTACGCCTTCTGCAGGTGTAAATTCGCCAGAGTAACGGTTATAAAGTCCTTTATCTGAGAGCCAGCTACTTGAGGTAAAGATGACTAACGGAGGAGCATCCGAGAAGATATCTGTTCCAGCAAGCATCCGAGAATCATAATTTAAACCTAGAAGGTTACTCATAGTAGGTAAGACATCTACCTGAGAACAGATTTTGTCTACGATAATTGGCTCTTTAATGCTACCGGACCACATAATTAAGGAATTGAGGTATACATCAAAATCAACGTCAGATTCCTTGAGATTCTCAAGTCCAGACCCACCCATTTTCTTGCCTGCTAATTCTTCTAGAACTGGAACGTCAAAATAAGGAATATGGTCAGGGGACATTACTAAAAGTGTTTTATCGGCAACTCCTGTTTCTTCTAGACGTTGCACTAGGTATGCCATTGCTTTCTCTAATTCTAAGTTAGCAGCAATATAAGCTTTTGTTGTATCCGAGTATGGTAAGTTAGCAACTGCCTCTTGATTTCTGACAGCCATTTGGTCACCACTAAAGTTATATGGCATATGTCCACTTACAGTTAGATAGTAAATGTTAAATGGTTTATCACTGTTAATGTATTCATCAATAGTAGTTTCAATCATATATTTGTCGGATTGAGGCCATACATTTTTTCCAGAGGAGGTTTGTTCCATTGTAAAGCCTTCTCCACCTTGTTTCCAATCGTACCCAAGATTCGGATGAGATTTGGCACGGCCATACATTTCTTTGTTGTTATGATATCCGATTGAAGTATATCCGAGTTTATTCAACTGGTTTGCTAAAGTAAATGGTAGGAAGGTTTTGCTAATACCACTTTGCTTCATACTGATTGGCATACCATTTTTAGGATACTGACCAGTTAAGTTTTGCCACTCACCACCTGAAGTGGAAGTAAAGTGTAGTGGGGTATAGTAGTTGTTAAATACAAAGCCTTCATGCGTCAAGCGATATAAAGTTGGTGTTAATTCTTCACTAATTAGATACTTACTAAAGCCTTCTGCAGTAATGAAGATTACATTGTATCCTTCAAATATACCAGTGTACTTATTTTTATTGGTTGGAGGAACACTGGAATAATATTTGTGCATCCATTCAATATCATCATTTTTGGCATTGTTAACCAAAGAATCAAAATCAATATCCATTACATTTGGTGAGGTATCAACTGTAGGAGTTGGTGATGGTGTTGGAGCATCACTTGCCCCTGGATTTTGCGACTGGGCTGGATTATCAGCCGGTACATCAGAGGAAGGACTTGGGCTCGGATTATCAAAAAGATCATCCAAATCAGAAAAATCATTGTCATCATCACTAAGATTGCTTCCTACTCCAAAGAGAGTGTGTTTTACATCTAGGCGAAGCATATTCAACATACCAAGTTGTTCTACCTGATCATCCACATTGGTATCGGTATAATACAGATCTTTTGGTGTCAAATCTCCACTCCATGGGAAGTATAAACTTAATAATCCAAAAATATGGAAAATGATAGTTACAACTGCCACAGCACCAATTAGAGGTAATTTCTTTCTTTTAAAGCTAAAGCAGCTACGTCCAATTGTAAAAATAAAAACGATTGGTAGAAGCATAAGTATTAGCCCAAATAAATTATCAATAATTCCCTCAAAGATAGCATCCTTGTAATCCCATAGGCTATTATCAGCAGCTGTGTCAGCAGAACTTAATAGCTGATAAAACTGGCTGAGAACTGCTTTGCAGACGATCTCAATACAAAATAACAGGCCAAAAATAATTGTAATCAAATAAGTAATGATACGATTAATTGGTTTGTTAAAAATAATTGTAAAGATGGAGAACAAGAACCCCGCACTAATAGCAAAGAATGCAAAGATTGGGAAGTACTTCATGTTGAGTCCAACATATAGGTGAAATATTGTTTCCAAGTATAGGAATAATAAAGGTAAAAATAAAATTGGTCCAAGTGCAAAAATGGTGCCTAATGGGCCAGAGTATTTTTTTCTTCGGCTGGTACTAAAACCATTGCCTTGATAAGTGCTACCGCTTCGAAGGCGGTTGCCTGGAGTGGATCGAAAGCTACGTCCGTTTGATTCGAAATTAATACGATTCATATCGGAGATAGAACTATCCTGTTGATCCCTTTGACTCATGATTAACCCTCTTTCTTTCAATTTGATCAGACGATATATGAATTCATCCGGTTGTAAAAGACTATCATTAAATATAGCACAATTTCTTATAAGTGTCAAAATCTATAAATCAATAAACTGAGTGAAAAAAGAGTATAAATGAGGTTATTTTCATTAATTAAATACAGACAAAATTACATTATTTGAATACAGTGCTATAATAATCTTCTTGAACAATCAGAGCACTAGATTGCAATTTGTAGCGAACGAACTTTTTCATTGCTAAAACATACTCCTCCTGCTCGTCTGCAGTCATCGTAACCCCTTTGGCCAGTGTGAATTCACCGGAGTAGCGATTATATAGTCCTTTGTCTGAGAGCCAGCTACTTGATGAGAAGATGACTAACGGAGGGGAATTCGAGAGAATATCCATTCCAGCAAGCATCCGAGAATCGTAATCTAAGCCAAGTAGGTTACTTACGGTAGGTAAAATATCTACCTGAGTACAGATTTTATCTACTATAATTGGTTCTTTGATGCTACCTGACCACATGATTAAGGAATTACGGTATACATCAAAATCCACATCGGATTCTTTTAGAAAGTCAAGCCCTGCACCACCTAATTTTTTACCCGCTAGTTCCTCTAATACAGGGACATCGGAGTAAGGAATATGGTCTGCAGACATCACTATAAGTGTTTTATCAGCAATTCCAGCTTCTTCTAAACGCTCAACAAGATAAGTTAATGCCTTTTCTAACTCCAAATTTGCAGCAATATAGGCTTTTGTCGTTTCGGAGTAAGGTAAATTAGCAACTGCTTCTTTGTTTCTAACAGCCATTTGATCACCACCAAAATTATAAGGCATATGGCCACTTACTGTCAGATAATATACGTTGAATGGTTTTTCACTATTGATGTATTCATCTATCGTTGCTTCAAGCAGATACTTATCAGACTGAGGCCATACATTTTCTCCGGATGAAAAGGTTTCCATCGTAAACCCGGCTCCACCCTGTTTCCAGTCATAACCTAGGTTAGGATGAGATTTGGCTCTGCCGTACATTTCACCATTATTATGATAACCAAGAGAGGTATATCCAAGTTTATTTAGCTGGTTAGCCAGCGTAAATGGTAAGAAAGTTTTTTGAACACCACTTTCCTCTAAACTAATTGGCATACCATTTTTTGGATATTGACCAACTAAGTGTTGCCATTCTCCCCCTGAAGTAGAAGTAAAATGTAGTGGGGTATAGAAGTTGTCAAATACAAACCCTTCATGTGTCAGGCGGTATAAAGTTGGCGTTAATTCTTCACTTATCAAATATTTGCTAAAGCCTTCTGCAGTAATGGAGATTACATTGTATCCTTCACACATACCAGTGTACTCGTTCTTATTGGTTGGTGGAACACTGGAATAATAATTGTGCAACCACTTGATATCATCATTCTCGGCATTGTTAATTAAGGATTCAAAATCGATATCCATCACATTAGGTGACGTATCCACGATAGGTTTTTGTGATTGTGTTGGATGATCACTTGCATCTGGATTTTGCGAATCGCTTGGATGATCAACTGGTATCTCAGAGGAAGGACTTGGACTTGGATTACCAAAAAGGTCATCAAGATTAGAAAAGTCATTGTCATCCTCACCAAGATTGCTTCCTACTCCAAAGAAAGTGTGTTTTACATCCAAACGAAGCATATTTAACATACCAAGCTGTTCTACCTGGTCATCTACATTGGTGTCGGTATAATAAAGGTCTTTTGGTGTCAGGTCTCCACTCCATGGGAAGTATAAACTTAATAATCCAAAGATATGGAAAATGATTGCTACAACAGCTACAGCGCAGATAAGAGGTAATCTCTTTCTTTTAAATCTAAAGCAGCTACGTCCAATTGTGAGAATAAAAACAACTGGAAGAAACAAAAGAACCAATCCTAATATATTGTCTAAGATTCCTTCAATAATAGCATCCTTATAATCCCATAGACTGTTATTAGCTGCCGTATTAGCCGAACTTAACAACTGGTAAAACTGTTTTAGAACTGCTTTGCAGACAATTTCAATAGAGTATAATAACCCAAAAATAATGGTAATAAGGTACGTAATAATTCGGTTAAAGCGTTTGTTAAATATTATCGTTAAAATAGATAGTATAAATCCAGCACTAATACCAAAGAATGCAAATATCGGGAAGTATTTCATGTTTAAGCCTACATACAGGTGAAATACCGTTTCCAGATATAAAAATAGTAAAGGTAGAAATAAAATAGGTCCAAGTGCAAAAACGGTACCTAATGGACCGGAATATTTTTTTCGTTGACTGATACTATATCCATTACCTTGATAGGTGTTGCCACTTCGGCTAGACCAATTTTTTTGACTCATATGTAACCCTCTTTCTTTTATTTTATCAAACTATATATGTATGCCATTCATTTACAAGTTATATTTACAACCAGTGATACAAGCAAGTTTTATTCCCACTTAAGAAGGGAAGCATTTGCAATAGGTTAAATATAGCATAATTAGGCATATGTGTCAAAATATAGAAAATAATAAATGGTTTGCACAAAATGGATGAAATTGCCTTATTTTTATGGATTTAAACGGATTTTTAAAGAGTTAGTAAAGGGATACTACTTATCGTAAATGTAAAATGTAAGAAAAAATTAAATAATGTAATGGCGTTATTTTATGATGTTCAAGAATGAATATTTATGCATTTATAATGAGTACTTATAATATATATTTAAATAAATGAATAATATTGTGAATGAAATCGACAAAAAAATGTATACTTTTTCATTAGGTATGTTAAAATAAATAAAATCAAATTTCATCCGTATCATATGCTTTATCACTAGAAACATTATCAGGAAGGAAGAACAAGATGGGAAAAAGAAATGACATTCATAAAGTGTTAATTATTGGATCAGGTCCGATTATTATCGGGCAGGCTTGTGAATTTGACTACTCCGGTACACAAGCTTGTAAGGCGCTTAGAAACCTTGGATATGAAATTGTGTTGGTAAATTCCAATCCAGCCACCATCATGACAGATCCAGAAATTGCAGATGTAACTTATATAGAACCGCTCAACGTAAAGAAATTAGAACAAATTATTAGTAAAGAGCGTCCGGATGCCATTTTACCAAACCTTGGAGGACAGTCCGGTTTGAATCTTTGCTCTGAACTAGCTGGAGCTGGAATATTAGAAAAATACAATGTAAAAGTAATCGGCGTTCAAATTGATGCAATTGAACGTGGGGAAGACCGAATCGAATTCAAAAAAACGATGGAAAGTCTAGGGATAGGAATGGCGAGAAGCGAGGTAGCTTACTCGGTTGAGGAAGCACTTGAGATTGCAGATAAGCTTGGTTATCCGGTGGTACTTCGTCCGGCCTATACAATGGGTGGAGCTGGTGGAGGACTAGTTTACAATGTTGAAGAATTAAAAACGGTTTGTGCCAGAGGTTTGCAAGCCAGCTTAGTAGGGCAGGTTCTGGTTGAAGAATCTATTCTAGGTTGGGAAGAGCTTGAACTAGAAGTAGTTCGGGATGCCAAAAACAATATGATAACGGTTTGTTTTATTGAAAATATAGACCCACTTGGAGTACATACTGGGGATTCTTTCTGTAGTGCTCCAATGCTAACGATTAGTACCGAAGTTCAACAAGAGCTTCAAAGACAGGCTTATAAAATAGTAGAAGCCATTCAGGTAATCGGTGGAACGAATGTACAGTTTGCGCATGATCCGGAGAGCGGAAGAATTCTGGTTATCGAGATTAACCCTAGAACCAGCCGTTCCTCTGCGCTTGCTTCAAAAGCAACTGGATTTCCTATTGCATTAGTTTCCGCAATGCTAGCGAGTGGATTAACCTTAGACGAGATTCCATGTGGTAAATACAAGACGTTAGATCAGTATGTGCCAGATGGAGACTATGTAGTAATCAAATTTGCTCGCTGGGCATTTGAGAAGTTCAAGGGAGTGGAAGATAAACTTGGTACTCAGATGAGAGCAGTAGGTGAGGTTATGAGTATTGGAAAAACCTATAAGGAGGCTTTCCAAAAAGCAATCCGTAGTTTGGAAAATGGTCGTTATGGGCTTGGGTTTGCCAAAGATTTTAATCAAAAATCAAAAGAAGAACTGTTAAAACTCCTTGTTTATCCTACGAGTGAGCGTCAATTTGTCATGTATGAAGCACTTCGTAAGGGTGCAACGGTGGAAGAATTATATCAGCTAACGAAGATTAAACACTACTTCATTGAACAGATGAAAGAATTAGTCGATGAGGAAGAGATACTGATTAAAAATAAAGGCTATGTGCCAGACGAAGAGGCGTTAACCAAAGCAAAACGTGATGGTTTCTCAGATAAATACCTTAGTCAAATTCTTGAAATCAAAGAAGAAGAGATTCGTAAGGCAAGAAAGGTAATTGGAGTAAATGAAGAATGGGATAGCATCCATGTAAGTGGTACACAAGACAGCGCTTACTATTACTCTACTTATAATGGCTGTGATAATACAGATGAATCACCGCTAGTTACTAGTGATAAGCAAAAAATTATGATTCTTGGTGGTGGACCAAACCGAATCGGTCAGGGCATTGAGTTTGACTACTGTAGCGTGCATGCAGCATTTGCTCTTAAGAAACTTGGATTCGAAACCATTATAGTAAACTGTAATCCGGAGACCGTTTCCACTGATTATGATACGTCTGACAAATTATATTTTGAACCGCTAACTTTGGAAGATGTTTTAAGTATTTATGAAAAAGAACAACCACTTGGAGTAATAGCTCAGTTTGGCGGACAGACTCCACTAAATCTTGCAGCAGAGCTTGAAAAGAATGGAGTAAAGATTCTTGGAACCAGCCCGGCCGTAATAGACATGGCAGAAGACCGTGATTTATTCCGTGCGATGATGGATAAATTAGAGATTCCTATGCCAGAGTCCGGTATGGCGGTTACTGTAGAGCAAGCAGTTCAAATTGCCGGGAAAATTGGATATCCTGTAATGGTACGACCTTCCTATGTATTGGGTGGACGTGGTATGGAAGTAGTATATAATGACGAAATGATGGTTCAGTATATGAATGCAGCGGTAGGTGTCACACCAGACCGACCTATACTGATTGACCGTTTCTTAAAACATGCTTTAGAAGTAGAAGCTGATGCTATCAGCGATGGAACACATGCGTTTGTACCTGCAGTCATGGAGCATATTGAATTAGCCGGAGTTCATTCCGGAGACAGCGCTTGTATCATTCCGTCACTAAACATCAGTGAGAAAAACTTAGAAATCATAAAAGAATATACTAAAAAGATAGCTCAGGAAATGAAGGTATGCGGACTGATGAATATGCAGTATGCAATTGAAGAGGATAAGGTGTATGTACTTGAAGCTAATCCTAGAGCAAGCCGAACTGTACCATTAGTATCAAAAGTATGTAATATTGGAATGGTTCCTATCGCCACTCAGATTATTACTGCTGAACTTACTGGTTTACCTTCTCCTATCGAAGATTTAAAAGAGAAGGTGATTACTCATTATGGTGTCAAAGAAGCAGTATTCCCATTCAATATGTTCCCTGAAGTAGATCCACTTCTTGGACCTGAGATGCGTTCTACCGGTGAGGTATTAGGACTTGCGAGCACCTTTGGAGAAGCGTTCTACAAAGCTCAGGAAGCTACTCAGACGGCATTACCAACACAGGGTTGTGTAATTATTAGCGTAAATAACTCGGATAAACCAGAAGCAGTGGAAGTAGCGAAGGAGTTAATCCAAGAAGGATTTAGTCTGATGGCAACTGGGAATACGTACGAAGTATTAACAAAAGCAGGACTAAGTGCAAAGAAAGTAAATAAGATGCATGAGGGCAGACCGAATATCTATGATGTGATTATGAATCGTCAGGCTCAGTTGGTAATTAATACGCCAAGTGGTAAGGATAGTATTCATGATGATAGTTATATTAGAAAAGCAGCAATTAAGACAAAAACACCATATATTACAACCATGGCAGCGGCTATGGCAGCAGTCAAAGGAATTATGGCAGTAAGAGACAAAGAACAGTTAGAGGTGATTTCTTTACAGGAAATACATGCGTCAATTAAGTAGTTAATTTTTGATAATTTTTTTATATAACATCAATCAGAAAACTCTCATTATCATAAATTGTAATTAATGTTTACGGATAGGAATGCAAAGAATGAGTAAACTAATTACATCACATAGATTAGGAGAGTGAGAATATGCTTAAGAAGAAGTCAAAAATAGACTGTGCACCTGACGAAACAGTAGTAAAAACACACAGTACTGTGAATGAAAAGCCTGAGGATAAGTATAATATTGGGGATTTGGATTATGTGAATGCAAGTTCCACTACAGATTTGACCGGACTAATCATGCGCCCACCGTATAATGATGATGAAACGGCATCCTATCATGATATTTATTCCTTTGGCCCACCAGATACTAACATCAGGAATTCGCCAGACAAGAAAAAAATATAAAATAAGTTGGTGCTGTTGCACTTGCGATTAGAGAAATCGTAGGTGCAACAGCGTTTTTTTTGTAGAAAATATGAAAATTTTAGTAAAAAGATATTAAACTACTTAAAAAAATGTCGATATATTCTAATAAGTGTATTATAATGAAAGCAAGTACGTATTAAGGTAATTGTAACAAATAGATAGGGATATTTGTGGAAAGAGGGACGTTACAAATGAGTACGATAAAAATGAATAGCTTTCTAGATTCAGCAAGGCCGAATTTGGTAGTGGACCAGCAATATAATCTATTATATGCGAGTAATAGCTTTTACCAGTTTACCGGGGACAATGGCTCTTTTTCATTGCTAAAACTAGTACATAAAGATGATTTAGACTACTTGCTTGAATGTGTCGAAGAAGCAAAACGTGAAAAATTCTCAAGAACTGTAGTAAGAATAAAGGATAAGCAGGAAGAGTATCAGCATATCGCTATATTTATTAGAAGAACCGAGGATGGAGAAAATTATCTGGTAGAGTATCATAATGTGTTCAAAGCGATAGAAGAGAAAGTGGAATTAAGTTTTGATATCAGTAAATATCGTAATTATTTATTTTTGGGTGCGATGTGCTTTTTTGATTACGATATTTTGAATGACCATTTTACTCTGCAATGGACATTAAATGATGAGATTATTACCATTTTTCAAGGGAATCTTAGTAGCTACAAAGCACATGTATCTTCTAATCATCTGGTAGCACGCTTAGATCAGGAGACTTTTGGACACTTTTGTGACGATTTACAAGGGGATAAGGATCAGTTCGAGCATCTATTAGTCACTTCTATGTTATCTAGTGGTGAAGTATGTGAATATACAAAAGTGCGTGGTAGAAAAGTATATCATGTGAATGAAGAACCTCATATGGTTGGGGTCTGGTATCAGTATAATGAAATGATGGAGAGCAAAGCCGATCGTGTTTTGGAAACGGTGTATCAGGATGCATTAACTGGTTTGTTGAATAAAGCAGAAATTATCAAGTATGCAGAATCGATTATTAATTGTGGTTCCACAAAACATATGGCCCTAATAATTATTGATATTGATGATTTTAAGGAATTTAATGATTCCTATGGTCATCTATTTGGCGATGAGGTAATCAAAGCGGTTGCATCAACTATTCGTAAAGTAGTTGGCGAAGCTGGCATGGCTGGGCGTATTGGTGGTGATGAGTTCCTTGTGGTTATCAATAATTTTAAGGAAGAATGGGACATTCGTTCAATTCTTCGTGCAATGAAGAGCAATATTCAATGGCTATTCAAAGACCGACTTGAGAATATGCAGATTAATTGTTCTTTCGGTGCAGCTTTTTACCCAGAACATACACAAAGTTATCGTGAACTTTTTCAGTTAGCGGATAAATGCCTTTATATCGCAAAAGAAAAAGGGAAAAACCGCTATGTTATTTATGATAAAGCAAAACATGGCCCTCTTAATACAAGGGAAGTTTCGGAGCAAATGTTAGATCTAAAAGTTAGAACCAGTGCAGCGCAGAATGCAGTTCAATATGGTGAAATGTTAGCCAATCTTATGATTGAAGGAAAAGAGGGAATTGACAGATTACTCAAAGAAAGTGTAGAGAATCTGGAGATTGACCGTGCAGTTTTTTATACAGGAAAAGATTTGACCTGCACCTATGTAGCCAGTATGAACCCTGGCTATACTCCGCCCGGAAAATATGAAGTATTGCCATTTTATCAAAAAGATTTCTCAGAACAACAGATTTATGTACTGGATAATATTTATCGGTTAGAATTTTCCGAAAAAGAACTATTTAACTTCTGGAAATCACAGAATATTGTTTCGATCTTCCAGTATCGTTATTTTGACAAAGCTGGGAATGTGGTTGGTCTATTATCCTTTGAACGGACGAAATTGAGTCGTAAATGGCCAAATGAGTTAGTAGGCAGACTGGTTATCTTATGTAAAGTGCTCGAAAAACTAATGAACAGCGAAAAATCAATATTGTCAAATGGTATAAAAAGAGATATAATAGGCTAAAATATAGCATATATAGCAACGTTTGAGAAAAGCTACGATGTAATCCTTTACTATCAGAGAATCGGTGGGTGGTGCAAACCGATGTAAAGAAACATCTTTCCACTTTTTAAGTTGTCAGTGAAAGCTGAGCGGCTGGTATCCGATATCATACCTTTGAGTGGTCGATATGATTCGACAATTTGGGTGGCAACACGGAACCTTTCGTCCCATGGTTTATGGAGCGAAAGGTTTTTTATGTTATGGAAAATTGTCTTACAATTTTCTATATTATTTAAATCGAGGAGGACATTATGTTAGATATTAAATTTGTAAGAGAAAATCCAGAGATTGTGAAACAAAATATTCGTAATAAATTTCAGGACAATAAGCTTCCATTGGTAGATGAAGTAATTGAACTGGATTTGCAAAGCCGTAATGCGAAACAGGAGGCAGATACACTACGTGCTAACAGAAACAAAATCAGTAAAATGATTGGTGGCCTAATGGCACAGGGAAAACGCGAAGAAGCAGAGGAGATGAAACAGGAAGTTGCCAGAGAGTCTGAGCGATTAATTGAACTAGAAGCAATTGAAAAAGAATTACAGGATAAAATTACAACTTTGATGATGACAATTCCTAATATCATAGACCCTAGTGTACCGATAGGCAAGGACGACAGTGAGAATGTTGAAATTACTCGTTATGGGGAACCAGTAGTTCCTGACTTTGAGATTCCATACCATGCTGATATTATGGCAAAGTTTGATGGTCTTGACTTAGATAGTGCCAGAAAAGTAGCAGGGAATGGGTTCTATTACCTAATGGGAGATATCGCAAGATTGCATTCTGCAGTAATCTCTTACGCTAGGGATTTCATGATTGAACGTGGGTTCAAATACTGCATCCCACCTTATATGATCCGTAGTAATGTCGTAACTGGTGTTATGAGCTTTGCAGAGATGGATGCCATGATGTATAAGATTGAAGGAGAAGATTTGTATCTGATTGGAACTAGTGAGCATTCCATGATTGGTAAATTCATTGATACCATTTTACCAACGGAACAGCTTCCACAGACACTGACCAGCTATTCACCTTGCTTTAGAAAAGAAAAAGGGGCACATGGAATTGAAGAACGCGGGGTGTATCGTATTCATCAGTTTGAAAAGCAGGAAATGATTGTTGTGTGTGAGCCAGAAGAAAGTCCAATGTGGTTTGAGAAATTGTGGCAAAACACAGTAGATCTGTTCCGTTCTTTAGATATTCCGGTTAGAACATTGGAATGTTGTTCCGGTGACTTAGCTGACCTTAAAGTGAAATCAATAGATGTAGAAGCTTGGTCTCCAAGACAACAAAAATACTTTGAAGTAGGAAGCTGTTCTAATTTAGGTGATGCACAGGCAAGACGATTGAAAATACGTGTTGTTGGGGAAAATGGTAAATATTTTGCACATACATTAAACAATACGGTAGTGGCTCCTCCACGTATGTTAATCGCATTTTTAGAAAACAATCTGAATGAAGACGGTACTGTAAATATACCAAAGGCATTACAGCCTTATATGGGTGGTATGACCAAAATTCAATAAGTATAAATTGATAGAACAAGCATAGTATGGTAAAATATTACTATGCTTGTTCTTTTTATCTATATGAAGCACTGATGATAACACCAACTTGCTTTACTGCAGGTATGGTTTCGAAAGTAAAGGAGGGACTCCTATGAGTGATTCTGTAACAAAGGTACTCATTAATAAATACCAGCTAGGTGATATTCAGATAAGGTATTTGCTAGTGATGGATATTAAGCAGGTGGAAATGCAGATTATTCCTGCGGCAATGGAGGGTCAGATACTTGAAACAAAGTTTTCAAGGAGAGATGGACTAGTACAGCTTAAGCTAATTAAAGATCAGTATTCCGGAAGTTATGCTGGTGGAATGACGATGCGAAATAGTGGTACTATGCAATTTTTTCAATATGATCATCAGGAGTGCGATAAGTTTGATGATCGTATTGTAATACGAACTTATCTAACGGATTACCGATGTTATGAGCTTATTCATACCGTTACCTATTATTATGGTGAATATGGTTTCGAGGTTTATACAACGTTTCATAATGTTGCAGGAGAAACAGCCGAGCTTGAGATGTTGTCAAGCTTTAGTATGAGCGAAATTACACCTTTCGTAAAGGGCGATGCTCATGATAATTTATTACTTCATCGAATTCGAAGTAAATGGAGTCATGAAGGACGTTTACATACACAAACCTTCGAAGACTTACAGTTAGAACCTAACTGGATTCTATGGCAGCCTCAATCAGAGCGTTTTGGGCAAATTGGGACAATGCCGGTTAAAAAATATCATCCTTTTGTAGCCGTGGAGGACTGTGCCAACCAGGTGCTCTGGGGAGCACAGCTTGCAGTCAGCGGTTCCTGGCAGATGGAGGTCTATCGAAGAGATGAAGGGGTCGCTATATCGGGAGGATTAGCAGATCGAGAGTTTGGTCACTGGGTGAAAAAAGTAGAGGCAGGTGAGAGTTTTTCGACTCCTAAAGCACTGATAAGTGTATGTCAGGGAAATATAGATTACTTGTGTCAGCGCCTTACTTCAATGATGGAACGTCATCGCAAAATTCAACCAAAATGTGAGCAGGATTTACCTATTATATTTAATGAATATTGCTCCAGCTGGGGCAAGCCAACGGAGGAATCGGTTGCTAAGCTTGCTAGCAGTCTCAAAGGACGTGGGGTAGAGTATTTTGTAATTGACTGTGGATGGTTTAGTGACTCAGAGAAAAACTGGGGAGACTCTATGGGGGATTACAAGGTAGCAAAAGAGCGTTTTCCAAAGGGAATCAAACATACCGTTAAGACAATTAAAGAGGCTGGAATGAAACCAGGAATCTGGTTCGAAATTGAAAATGTCGGTTGGGCTTCAAAAGCTTATGAAGATATTTCGCATCTATTAACACGCGATGGTGTAACACTTACGACAGTGAATCGCCGTTTTTGGGATATGAGGCAAACCTGGGTTAAAGAGCATTTGAGAAAACTAGTCATTAATTTCTTAAAGGAAAATAAGTTTGACTATCTTAAGATGGATTATAATGATACAATCGGTATTGGATGCGATGGTGCAGAATCCTTAGGAGAAGGGCTGCGTCAATTAGTTGATAGTTACGTAGAATTTGTTCAACTTATCCGTAAGGAACTTCCAAACTTAGTTATAGAAAATTGTGCTTCCGGAGGTCATCGTTTAGAACCTGAAATGATGGAGTTATGTGCAATGGGTTCTTTCTCTGATGCACATGAGTGTTTAGAGATTCCAGTCATTGCGGCCAATATACACCGTATGATTTTGCCTGCCCAAAGTCAGATATGGGTGGTAATTAGAAAGGATGCTTCATTAAAAAGAATTGCTTATGTAGTAGCCTCCGCCTTTCTTGGAAGAATGTGCTTTTCCGGAGATATGTCAGAGCTAACGAATGAGCAATGGGAGCAAATCCAAAAAGGAATTCAGTTTTATAATTTAATAAAACCTGCTATTTTATCAGGTTACACCTATTTTTACGCTAACAGAGGCAAGAGTGACAGACACCTCAGTGGATGGCAAGCAATTTTACGTGTTCAGTGTGAAGAGACGGGGAGTGCAGTAGACAGGAATCTATATGAAGGAAGGCATCTGAGTGCATATCTGGTACTTCATACCTTTGCTGCCCCATATGATGAGGTGATACAAATTCCATTACCAAAGGATTGCCCTAGTCAGATAAAACAAGTCTATTCAGATAGTGAAGTAGAGTTGTTAATTGAGAATGGAATGTTAACTTATAAACCTACTGAGGAGCATAAAGCAATTGCGATCTACCTCTGTGAGAGATAGATCCTTTGGCGAATTCCAACATGAATTAGGAATTAAGATTGTATGGAATTAAATTCTTGACTTGCACTCATAATATGAATATATTGATAATGAAGCGACTGAAAATTTTGACAGAATATGGAGATGACAGATGAAAGACTTATTATTTGAGGCAGATCGTTGTTTGCAATGTAAAAATGCTAGATGTAAGAGTCATTGTCCGATTAATACAGAAATTCCACAGATTATTACTTTGTTTAAACAGGGTGATATTATGGAGGCGGGAAGAAGGTTATTCGAAAATAATCCTTTGTCCGCAGTATGTGCTGTAGTATGCCCCCATGAAGACCAGTGCAAAGGATTTTGTATTAAAGGAATCAAAGACGAACCAATAGAGTTTCATGCAATGGAAGAATACATCAGTAACTATTATATGGACCAGGTTAAGTTTGAGAAACCGGAGTCACTTGGTAAACGTGTAGCAATAGTTGGTGGTGGCCCAGCTGGGATAACAATCGCATTTATCCTTGCATTAAAGGGGTATCAAATTACGCTATTTGATGCTCATGAAAAGATAGGCGGAGTGCTTAGATATGGAATTCCGGAGTATCGTCTTCCTAATAGAATAGTTGACCGGTATGAGGAACTGTTAATAGACTTAGGAGTAAAGATACGTCCAAACACCTTAATCGGACCGGTAATCACATTGGAAAAACTATTTAATGATGGCTATCAGGCAATCTTTATCGGTACCGGAGTATGGAATCCAAAAAGATTAGAGATTAAAGGAGAAACCCTTGGCAATGTTCACTATGCCATTGATTATCTGAAATCTCCACAGGTATACAGACTTGGTAATCGGGTGTGTGTGATTGGTGCTGGTAATGTTGCAATGGATGCAGCCAGAACAGCAAAACGAAACGGGGCAAATGAAGTATATGTCATGTACCGAAAAGGGTTTGAACAGATGAGTTGCACAAAGAAGGAGCTTGAGGAAGCAAAAGAAGATGGAATTGTGTTCGAGCTATTCAAAACTCCGATTGAACTCTTAGAAGAAGGTGTTATGTATGCTCAAACCTCTAATGAAACAAGAGAGGATGGAAGGATTGAGACAGTCATACTTCCGAATACTGAACAATTATTTGAGTGTGACTCAATTATTGTGGCAGTTAGTCAGAGCCCAAAAAATAATATCGTAAATAATACAACTGGTTTACAGACTTCCAAATGGGGATTGTTATTAACGGATGATCGAGGAAATACAACGAAGAAAGGCGTATTTGCATCTGGCGATGTTGTTACAGGTGCAAAAACAGTAGTAGAGGCTGTGGCACATGCAAAAGTAGTAGCTGAGGAAATTCATCAGTATGTAATGAATCAATTGCATTAAACAGTCTGACAGGCTATAATAGATAAGAAATATAAGAATAACATTAATTATAAAAATCATATAAAGATACCTTCGAATATGTAAAATATTTCTAAAGAAAGTTTGACCAAATTGGAAATATTTGGTATAATTTAAATAAGAAAATTTTGGGAGGTATCTTTATGAACAATAATACTAATACAAGCACTTGTCTTGTATTCGGCATCATTGGTTTAGTATTATCAACCTTTGGTGCAATTTGTTTTGGTGTGTACTGTTCTATTCCGGGACTTGCTCTTGGTCTGGTGGGGTTGATTATGTCAATCAACGTAAAAAAGCAGACTATGAATCAACAGGGCAATTCCGCCTTTGTAGTTAGCTTGCTAGCAATCATTTTTGCAGCTTTATTTACAATAGGATGTGCGGCATGTGATATTGGCGGTTATGGCTGCAAGGGCATTGTTGGAGGTAGTTGTTCCGCAGTGAGTGACGCTAGGGATATTTCTAGTTTGTTTGATTAATGTTTTATGATACAAATCTAGTTAATACATAGTAATAGCTTAAGAGGAGGCGTTCCTTTTTACGCTTCCTCTTTTCTCTTATGTCATAGAAAATTGCTTACAATTTCCTTTGACATAAGAGATGCTCCGCAAGAATCGCACTGCGACGGGAGATTAGGAGGATGGAGTTATGTACCCGATGATTAAAGTAATTAATATTGAAATACCGGTTTATGGAATTATCGGTATTTTAGCCTTTATTCTTGCCTATTTTTATGCTAGAAGTAAGGCTAGGCTATATAACATAGATAAGCAAGATGTCTTATATGCGGCTTGTTATGGTGCAGTAGGACTGTTTATCGGAGCCAAACTATTATATTTTCTAGCGCTGTTACCTAAGTTTGTCTCTCATATTGATGAGGTAATCTTGCATCCTAAAGAAGCAATAGAATATTTTCTGGGTGGCTTTGTATTCTATGGTGGACTGATAGGATTATTAATTGGTGTGATTATTTATTGTCGTAAATTCCAGTTATCGGTGATTAGTTATGCCAATATCATTGCACCTGGAATCTTAATTGTACATAGTCTTGGTAGAATTGGATGTTTTTTTGCTGGTTGTTGTTATGGAATAGAATATGATGGGCCGCTCTCAATTACCTTTCCGGTGAATCATTTTACAATGGAGATGGCAGGCGTGCCACGGTTTCCAGTTCAGTTACTAGAGAGTTTACTGAATCTGCTTATGTTTGTAGTTTTATTCGTATATGGACGTAAAAAACGGCCAGAGGGTCAGTTATTAGGAATTTATCTGATATTTTATTCGACAGTGCGGTTTGCACTTGAATATGTCAGAGCAGATGCCGTTCGAGGTGTTTTTTGGGGTATTAGTACTTCGCAATGGATTAGTTTAGGGTTGTTACCTTTAGGTATGATTATTACCATTTATTCGACGAAAAGAGAAAAGAAGATAGCCGACAGGAGGAATAAAGTTGTTAGTCAGAAAATCTAGTTATCGAGGCAAAAATGTTATAGTTATTTTATTAATTTTTAGCATTATTATATCAGGATGTCTTATTCCGGGTACATACACACAAGCAGTTACTACATCCTATCGCTCCGTTGTAAAAAGCACAGCCCCTGTGAAGTCAGCGAGGCCAGATGTTAGAGTAACTCATCCTAAGCTCAATACAATTAAATTAAGTTGGCAGAAGATTGCCAATGCCAAGGGTTATAATATCTATATGTCAGAATCCAAAGATAGTAGTTTTGATTATGTATCATCAGTATTTACTAATGAAGTTGTGTTTACGAATCTAACAGATACCTTACGTAGCGATTTTGGTAAAAGTTATATAGTGGACCTGACTGCGAGTGGGGTTAAGCAAAATAAGACATATTATTTTATAGTTGTACCATTTTTTTTAACGTCTAAGGGAACCGCAGAAGGCACACCGTCTAGAATAGTCGCGGAGACAGCCAATCGTATTGGAATTGATGTCTCACACAATCAGGGAAAGATAGATTGGGATAGAGTAAAAAAAGAAACCGATGTTCAGTTTGTAATGATACGTGTATCAGATTCGATATCAACTTACGACCGGCAGTTTACATATAATATGGAAAATGCAAAAAGGGTGGGACTAAAGGTCGGAGTTTATATATACAGTAGAGCAACGACAGAAGCAAAGGCAATAGAAGAAGCCAAATACATTATAAGTAAAATAAAAGGATATCATCTTGATTATCCAGTTGCGTTTGATATTGAAAACGACGTACAAAAAAAATTAAGCAAAACAACAAATTCTAAGATCATTAATGCATTTTGTTATACAATTAAGAGTGCTGGGTATCAGCCAATGGTATATACAGGATTTTCGTATATGAATGATTATTTGGACTATAATCTGTTTCGTAGCTATCCGATATGGATGTCACGTTATAATTCGGATTTGAATTATAATCATCCAGTACGGATGTGGCAGTTTACCAGCCAAGGTAAACTACCTGGAATCACAGAAAATACCGTGGATCTAAATTATGAGTTCCATTCACAGGAAGCACTTTCTGGTACTGTTGTAATCGAAGCAGACACCAAAGAAAGATATTATCTAGCGAAGAAGGGTGAGATGCTTTCAGCGATTGCCGATAAGGTACATATGACTGCTGATGAAATAAGCAATCATAATCCAAGTATCCTTGACATAGAGACACCTTTAAAAGAAGGGCAGAAGGTTAGTTTGAATCAAATCGGGATTGAAGTCGTTGGTATTGACGCGATAACCGGTTTGACAGCCAAATCAAGTAGTTACAATTCAATTAAGCTAACCTATAAAAAGGTGGATGTTGCAGATGGATATACCATTTACCGCGCAACTAGTAAAAACGGGACGTACAGCGCAATAGGTACGACCACAGGGATTAGTTATACCGATAAAACGGTTACGACAGGAAAAACATATTACTATAAGGTAGAATCTTTTCGATATAGTGTAAATGGTGAAGTAAGAGGTAGAAAATCCGCTAGTGCATCGGCTAAAGCGATTTTGATGGCACCATCCAAAGTAAAGGTAACATCGACAAGCTATAATTCATTGCAAATAAGCTTTTCTAAAGTAAGTGGTGCAACTAGTTATCAGGTATATCGTGCTACGTCAAAGAATGGCTCATATAAGCTCATAGGTTCCACCACGAAGACTACCTACGCTGATAAGAAAAGGACTTTTAATAAAACGTACTACTATAAAGTGCAGGCAGTTCGTAAGTTAAGCTCATCGAATATTCTTAGCACTAAATCTGCTATTGCAAGTGGTAAAACTTCCTTAGGAAAAAGTGCGATATCCTCCGCTACGGTATCGAGCAGAAAAGTAACCTTGAAGTTTAGTAAAGTATCAGGAGCGAGCGGATATGAAATCTACCGAGGTGTTGGAAAAAACGGTAGAATGACCTTGTATAAACGTCTTTCAACAACAAAATATACAACGGGAAAGTTGAATAAAGGAAGTACTTACGTATTTAAGGTTCGTGCATATCGTATAGCCAATGGTAAGCGAGTTTATACTGGTTTTAGTAGCATAAAGACAGTTAAAATAAAGTAAAACATAATGCAATCATGATGGTAATATAATACATTGAAACTTTGCAACAGAACAGATATGATGTCTTAAGTGACAGATCTGTTCTGTTTCTTATTTGGAAATATTATGTAATGACAGGTAGAAGGGTGATCATATGAAGGTTGATGAGATAGCGCAGCTAAAGAAAATAACTAGAAAACTAACACCACGATTTGCTATAATTCAGGGTACTTACTGGATGGCATTTGCAGCATTAATTAGCTTTGCAAGTGTATACTTGCTATCGAAAGGGTTCACAAACGTAGAAATTGGCTTCGTTATGGCATTTTCTAACGTGGCGGCAGTTTTTGTACAGCCGGTATTAGCAGCAATTGCAGATAATAACAAATCACTCCAGCTTAAGAATCTGATAGCAATCACGTTATGTACTGCAATCATAACTGCATTAATTCTTATATGGATCCCTCAGATATTCTGGATTATCATATTGGTATTTATGAGTGTGGTAATCTTACAGTTATCACTACAACCGTTAATTAATTCCTTAAGTTTTGAATATGCAAAACAAGGGATACTACTTAACTTTGGGGTAGCGAGAGCATGTGGCTCCATATCGTTTGCTATATTAACCTCCTTTCTTGGTGGGTTGGTAGAAGAGTATTCCACTGTTGTGTTACCTCTGTCTTATGTTCTCTGCTCCTTAGTCTGTGTGGCAGTAACACTTAGTTTTCGGATAAGTAAAAAGCAAAAGGCAGAGCAACAGAGTGAGGGTTTAGAGAAACAGGAGCTTATCCATCAATCTTTGGAGATTCAATTTGATGAAGATAGCGTATCAAGTAACGAAATAGAACGAAAGAAAGATACTTTTGCATTAGTAAGAATATATCCTAGATTCTTTGTGTTATTGATTGGAGTAGTCCTGGTACTTTTTTCTCATTGTTGTTTAAATACATTTACGATTCAGATTATTGAGAATGTGGGAGGAAATAGTAATGATATGGGACTCACTTTTTCACTTGCAGCACTTGCGGAAATTCCTACAATGGTTTTCTTTGCTTTTCTAGTGAAAAAGGTAAAGTGCTCCACACTGTTTCGTATCTCAGGTATATTCTTCTGTATTAAGAATCTAGTCGCTGTGATGGCGGTTAATGTATTCTGGATTCATATTTCACAAGGGTTTCAGTTACTAGCATATGCATTATTTTTACCAGCAAGTGTATATTATGCAAACTTAATTATGAAGGAGCATGATAAAGTGAAAGGACAGGCATTTCTTGGTGTCGCAGCTTGTATAGCAGGAAGCACAGGAAGTTTAATTGGTGGAATTCTAATCGATTCATTCAGTGTATCTATGATGATGTGGTTTAGTATGTTTGTAGCGTTACTTGGAGCGATTATAATCTTTTTTGCAGTCGAGAATACAAAGCTAAAGAGAGTATAGTAAAACAACAATAATTATAAGAAAAGCCGGTAGCAATTGCTACCGGCTTTTATCATGCTAATATTTATTTAACTGTTGCATACATGAAGTATTTGTATCCAAGTGGGGAAGAATAGAATCCTTCAACTTTTTCACTTATCATAAATACATCAACGTAGTAGTAAATTGGACAAAGCATCCATTCATCAAAGATGATTTTTTCTGCTGCATGCATTTTTTCCATACGTTCTTTTTGGTCAGAGCTTGTTTTGATTTCAGAGATTAATTTATCATATTCAGCGTTAGACCATTGAGCGTCATTGTTACCACCATCTGTAATCCACATATCAAGGAAGGAGATAGGATCGTTATAGTCACCTAACCAGCCATTACGAGCGATATAATAATCGCCTTCTTTACGAGTATTCAAGAAGGTATTCCATTCCTGGGATACTAATTCAACTTGAACACCAATTTTACTCCACATATCTTGAAGAGCTTCACCGATTTTTTGATGTCCGCTACCAACATTATATAAGTATTCAATAGGTTCTAAGCCTTCTCCATTAGGATATCCAGCTTCAGCCAAAGCAGCTTTTGCTTTCTCTAAGTTACCAGTATAATCTACTGGATTATAGAAATCTCCACCAACTTCACGGAACTCTTTTTCTGGATCTGCATCAGATAAACCAGTTGCAACGAATGCACCTGCTGGAACCTGACCGGCTTGACCAATCTGATCAACGATATATTCACGGTCAACAGCCAAAATCAATGCTTCACGAACTTTTGCGTTGTCTAAAGGAGCTTTTTGAGTATTAAAGCTAACATAGTAAGTTCCTAACTGACCTTCTTTATAATAATCTTTTTGTTGCTCTAACTTTTTCATTTCAGCAGTTGGAACTGAATCAATCATAAGTAAGTCGCCTTTTTTATATGCTGACAACTGAGCGTTGTCATCAGACATTAATACAAACTTGATGGTTTTTGAAGTAATTTTGTCTTTGTTCCAATAATTATCATTCTTTTCATAAAGCATGTATGCATTATTGTTCCATTCTTTTAATACATATGGTCCGTTAGACACATATGTTGCTGCTTTTGTAGCCCAAGCTTCACCATTTGCCTCAATAGTAGCTTTTTGTACTGGAGAGAAAGTAGGGAAGGCGCATAGTTCAAGGAAATATGGAGTCGCAGAAACTAACTCTACTTTTACAGTTTTAGCATCAACTGCAGTTACAGCTAATTTACCGTCTTCATAACCTTTGATGGCATCAAACATGTAAGCATAGTCTGCTGCTGTATTTGGATCAATTGCTCTGTTCCAGGAATAAACGAAATCTTCAGCAGTAATGTCAGATCCGTCACTCCATTTTAAACCGTCGCGTAAAGTGAAGGTATAAACTAAACCATCGTCAGAAACTTCATAAGATTCAGCCTGACCGGGAATAGGAACCCCATCTTCATCCAAAGTCATAAGACCTTCGAATGCATGAATAATTAAAGTTGCACCGTCTACAGCAGAGTTAAGTGCAGGGTCAATTGTGTCTGGTTCAGAACCAACACAGACTGCAAGTTCATCAACTGCAGTACCAGATTCATTGCCACAGCCTGTTAATGCTACGGAAAATACCATAACAAGGCAAAGCAACAATGCGATTAATCTTGTTCTTTTCATAAAATAACCTCCATTATTTAATATTTATTATATCGCTATGTAGCGCTATAACCATTTGGTTTTACATTAGTCAGTCACTTGTTTTAACTGACTAATGTAATGATAGAGTACTTTTAAGAACACTTCTCTATTCTATTTTAGTTCAATTGATCTAAATTATGACATGCTACAAAATGTCCTGGTTTTACTTCTTTAAACTCTGGTTCCATCTCAGCACACATTGCAGTTGCATATTGGCAACGGGTTCTAAAACGGCAGCCACTTGGTGGGTCTAGTGGACTTGGCACATCTCCTTCAAGTACAATACGTTGTCTGCTACGTCCTAATTTTGGATCTGCAATTGGAATTGCACTGATTAAGGAACGAGTATATGGATGCATGTTATGGAATGTGATTTCATCACTTTCTGCTAATTCTACTAACTTACCAAGGTACATAACACCAATTCGATTACTAATATGCTTTACAATACTTAAATCATGAGCAATAAAGAGATATGTCAGTTTCATTTCTTGCTGTAATTCTTCAAACATATTGACAATCTGAGCCTGTATGGAAACGTCAAGTGCAGAAACTGGTTCATCACAGATTAAGAATTCTGGGTTTAATGCCAATGCTCTGGCAATACCAATACGCTGGCGCTGTCCACCGGAAAATTCATGAGG
Organism: Bacillota bacterium; assembly: GCA_023434365.1. Taxonomy (GTDB): domain Bacteria; phylum Bacillota; class Clostridia; order Lachnospirales; family Lachnospiraceae; genus KM106-2. The sequence continues at coordinate 28,127 of JAEYSV010000014.1, forward strand.
ATAGCGATTAGCATGTTCACTATTTAAGCCTACTTTATTAAGCATGGAAAGAATAATTTCCTGTCGCTCTAATTTATTAGAAGCAGCTTTATGGATATCAATCGGTTCTCCTACGATATCTCCTACCGTCATACGTGGATTTAAGGAAGCATAAGGATCCTGAAATACCATTTGCATTTTTTTACGGTATGGTAACATGTTTTTATTGGTAATATCTTCACCGTCATAGAAGATATGTCCCGCAGTTGGCTCATATAGACGCAGGATTGAACGACCTGTTGTACTTTTTCCACAACCGGATTCTCCTACTAAACCGAGTGTTTCTCCTCTATTGATATAGAAAGAAACATCATCTACTGCTTTTACATAGTTCTTTTTTTGAAATACTCCAGAGGCTACTGGAAAGTATTGTTTTAGACCTTTTACTTCAAGTAACTTTTCCATTATTTTGTGCCTCCTTTTTCCATTTGTTCTTTTTGAAGTAACCAACACGCACTATAGTGTGTATCGGAAAGATACGTATATTCTGGCTGTTGCTTTAAACATATCTTCATACAGCTTTTACATCTTGGGGCAAATGGACATCCTACTGGTGGGTTTAACATATCTACTGGAACACCGTCAATGGGCACTAGTTTTTCATGACCAGTTTCTAATAATTTTGGAATACTGTTAAGTAATCCCTTAGTATATTCATGTTTTGGATTATAAAAGATCTCATCCGTAGTACCATACTCTACAATCTTACCTGCATACATAACCGCAATTTTCTCGCACATCGTAGCTACAACACCTAGGTCATGGGTAATCATGATGATTGACATGCCAAGTTTATCTTTTAGTTCCATCATTAACTCTAATATCTGCGCCTGAATCGTAACATCAAGAGCGGTTGTTGGTTCATCTGCAATCAATAACTTTGGCTCACAAGCTAGTGCAATTGCAATCATAACTCTCTGGCGCATACCACCGGAAAGTTCGTGAGGATATTGTTTTAAACGTTTTGCGGGCTCATTGATACCAACTAAAGTAAGAAGTTCTTTCGCTTTCTCGTTAGCCTGTTTTTTATCTGCATTCGTGTGAAGCATAATAACTTCACGAATCTGGTTACCAATCGTAAAAACAGGATTAAGTGATGTCATTGGATCCTGGAAGATAATACTTACTTCTTTCCCACGAATGGCACGCATCTCTTTTTCAGTTTTTTCTGTAATTACGTGGCCGTTAAAGGTGGAGGAACCACCAATTACTTTACCACTTTCAGGGGTTAGACGTAATAAGGAAAATGCGGTAACACTTTTACCACTTCCGGATTCCCCTACAATCCCCAGTACGTCTCCTTGTTTTAACTGTATATTAACATCATTTAGTGCTTTCACTTCTCCGGCTGGAGTAAAGAAGGAGAGCTTCAGATGTTCGATATCTAATAAATTATTGTTGTTATTCATTTTTCTCTCTCCTTATTTTCTTAATTTTGGATCGAAAGCATCACGTAAACCATCACCTAATAAGTTGAAGGTTAAAATAATAATCGAAATCATAAATGCTGGCACTAAAAGTCTTCCTGGGTATGATGTAAGGCCACCAATAGCATCGCTTGCCATAGAACCAAGACTCGGCATTGGTGCAGCTACACCCAGACCCATGAAACTTAAAAAGCTTTCTGTAAAAATAGAAGCAGGAATCTGAAGTGTTGTAGTAACAATTAGAGTACCAACACAGTTCGTCAATAGATGCTTTCTTATGATACGGGATGGTTTTGCACCCATTGCTCTTGCAGCTGTAACATATTCTTGTTCTTTTAAGGTAAGCACCTGGCTACGTACGATACGTGCCATACCAACCCAGTATAAAAGTGAAAACACGATAAAGATGCAAATTAAACTTACGCCTACAGTATGGATCCATGCTAAAGCTTGATACTCTGATGCAAGAGCTTTTAAAGGATGTTTTAATGTAACGCTTAATAATATGATTATCATAATATCAGGAACAGTATAAATTATGTCTACTATTCGCATCATAATCATATCAACTCGACCGCCAAAATAGCCGGCGACTGCACCGTAGGTTGAGCCAATGATAAGAATTAGTATACTCGCTATCATACCTACTAAAAGAGAGATACGACAACCCATCATAGTTCTAACCATATAGTCTCGACCGAAATCATCGGTACCAAGAATGTGAGGGAAAACACTTTCTCCGCCATCAATTCGAGATTGTTCCATTTCAGAATATTCGAAAGCTCCAAGATTTTCTGAACCTCTAATTTGCACATTGTATTTGTAAGGCCAAAATGAGGGTAATATAAAGGCAAAAATAAGCACAAATGTAATAATAATTAACGATATAACTGCTACAGGGTTTCTTAAAAGACGTTTCACACCATCCTTAAAGAAACTCGTACTTTCACGAACAACAATCAGACTTTCTTTTTCACTTTCGTCTGCTAGGAGAAAATCGGATGTGTCCAGGTGAAATGTCATTGGATTTTTTAACTTTTCCATAGTATTTCCTCCTATTAGTTTAATTTAATTCGTGGATCAACGATTTTATACACAATATCTACAACAATATTCATTACAATGATAAGAGTTGCGTAGAAAACGGTAGTACCCATAATAAGTGGATAATCACGTGCAGTAATAGAATTAATAAAAGCACCACCTAGTCCAGGAATTGTGAAGATTTTTTCTACAATAAAGCTACCGCATAAAATTCCTGCTATCATTGGTCCTAAGTAAGTAATGACAGGAAGAATTGCATTTCGGATAGCATGTTTAAATAAACGCTTTGACATTCCTAACCCTTTCGCTCTGGCTGTCGTCATGTAATCTTGTCCTAAAACATCCAAAATACTAGAACGCATTAAACGTGCGATGTAAGCAGTAGGATATAAGGAAAGTGAGATTACTGGAAGAACATAGTGTTGAGCACTTGTTAGTCCATAGGTAGGGAGTAAACCAAGTTGAACACCAATAAAATACATAAGTAACGTAGCACTGATAAAGCTTGGGACTGCAATGCCCATCGTTGAAAAAACTATTATCGTATGATCGAGCCATTTGCCACGCTTTAAGGCAGCAATACAGCCAAGAGGTATACCTAGTATTACAGATAAGAAGATAGCTGTACCACCAAGTTTAGCTGACACAGGAAAGCTTGTTGCTATAATTTCATTAACGGTACGTCCACGCTGCTTAGTTGATAAACCAAGGTCACCTTTCAGAGTATTAACTAAGTAGTTTTTAAATTGTACCGGAACGGGTTGGTCCAATCCGTACTTTTCTTCTAATGCCTGCATGACAGCTTCTGATTTTGCTTTTTCTGACAGGAAGGGACCTCCTGGAATAAGATACATGAGGAAAAAAGTAATGGTTGCAACAAGGAATAATGTTAATACACCATAACTAGCTCTCTTTAAGATGTACCGGATCATGTAATACACTCCTTTAATTATATTTTGCTAAACTAGAGATACAAATGAACAAAGAGCCTGACTTAGCAGACTCCGTCGCCTTCAACGGTCATTATACGACATAATTCCTTATGCCGAAACAAAATCCAACATAGGTTTTATAGTATATTGTATGTTATACGATAAAAAAACTTGGAGTGTTTGCTTCCCCAAGGATATTCCATTGATTGGTTGTTATATGGGCATTAAACCGGAAGTGAGATATATTTTTGTATCTTTATATTATGAATTTGGATATGAGTCGTGTTACTATATCCCCTAGTTATTACATGACAATCTTATCACTGTTACCTATTGTATGTCAACAGAAAACAAGTGTCCGTGGCATAAGAAATGCTTATAAATACTAATAAAAAAGTGATAGTATTCTTATAGTTAATAATATCCATTGAAATAATTGTAAATTAATCCAATAGTTTAGATAATTGACATAGGTGTGGTAGATTAGTTTGAAGTTTTAGGTCAATAGTGGAAAATCGCAGTCGATTTTCCTATGAAAACCAACTGCGATTTTGTCGTTTCAGATGTGTTTAGTTTATCAAGAAAGTCTCTCACTTCTTAAACCGGAGTATAACTTACTTGTATCAGTGGGTGTTCAAGCACCCACTGATGTTTAGATTCATTAACGTCGCGCAGCACAGCAAGCATAGCGGTAGCAAGGAATATACCAAGTTTCAGGTTCAATACCTGGAGCGTAAGTTGTAGCAGTAACAACAGCTACGCCTGGGCAAAGTCTTACAATAGGTCCTAAAATAGTAGTTGGATAGGTTTGGGTGCCTAAAACACCATTTTCATCATTATTATTAAATCTGCAGTCACACATATATATCACCAAAGGGTTTATTCACTATATAATATATGCTAATTATAAAAATGTGTGTCGTTTAATGATGGGTTTTTAAAAAGTTTTGTCAGAATAATACATAATGTAATGCAGAATATGATTTTTCGTCGTATTAAGAACCTTTTAGAGAGATTTACATATTATGTAGTAGACTAAAATGTCGAATAGTGAGTGATTAGCTTGATGAATTATAATTTTAATAATCCTTTCAGATGCACATGTCCTTGTCAATGTAGAAGACCTAACCCATGTAGACAACGACCAAATGGGCCTACTATGTTTGAGCCAGGCGCTTTTGGTCCATTCCAATTTGGGACATTACCTTTTGATAATATGCCAAATATTCCTGGAATGTTCGGCCCAGGCGGAGGCCCAGGTGGCCCAGGCGGAGGTCCAGGTGGTCCAGGAGGAGGCCCAGGTGGTCCAGGCGGAGGTCCAGGTGGCCCAGGTGGAGGCCAAGGTGGCCCAGGCGGAGGTCCAGGCGGCCCAGGCGGAGGTCCAGGTGGCCCAGGCGGTCCAAATTGTAATAGTAATTTAGGTGGCTATTGGGTAACATGGGGATACTTTGTTCCTTTTAATGCTCCTTTATTCAATGGTGATGTACCAGCCGGTCCAATTGGCGGCGGCCCAGGTGGTCCAGGTGGACGTGACTAACAATCTGAAAAATAGGTTTTAATTGGGGGGAGTGTATACTCCCCCTGTATTGGAATAGATACTTGTATTCTACTATTAGACACAGTATTATATAGAAAAGGAGGGTTATAAAGATGAATATTCGCGATATTATTGGACAAGGTAAAGTAACCTTATCATATGAAGTATTTCCGCCAAAAACAACACATGATTTTGCATCAGTAGAAAAAGCCACCCTTGAAATAGCTAAATTAAAACCATCCTTTATGAGTGTAACATATGGCGCTGGAGGCGGAGCTAGTGAGCATACGATAGCAATAGCCGAAAAGCTAATGAAGCAAGAGGGAGTTACCAGCCTCGCTCATTTAACTTGTATTTCTTCTGGAAAAGTGGAGATCGACAATATTATTCACATATTAAAAGAAAAAAAGATCTATAATATTCTAGCTCTTCGTGGAGATAGAACAGAACAGATGCCTTCTATGAAAGAGGGTAGTTTTCGTTATGCATATGAATTGGTAGAGGAAATAAAAAAGAAGGGTGATTTTTGTGTTGGGGGTGCCTGCTATCCAGAAGGTCATGTGGAAGCTTCATCAAAGGAACAAGATATCATACACCTTAAGCAAAAGGTCGAAGCGGGCTGTGACTTTTTAACGACACAGATGTTTTTTGATAATAATATATTATATAACTATCTATACCGGATTCGTGAAAAAGATATTACTGTTCCAGTTATAGCTGGAATTATGCCAGTAACAAATGCAAAGCAGATAAAACGTATCTGTACATTATCAGGCACGGTCTTGCCACCAAGATTTCGCGCCATAGTAGAGCGGTTTGGTGAAAATCCGCAAGCGATGAAACAAGCTGGAATTGCCTATGCCACAGAGCAAATTATAGATTTGATCGCCAATGGGGTGAATGCTATTCATGTTTATTCAATGAACAAACCAGAGGTAGCGGCAGAGATTAAAAATAATTTGTCAGAAATTATTGATTCTTAGAAAGGAAAACATGCAGATAAAAAATAATCTAATTAACATTAAAAGCAGAATAGAAAGAGCACTAATTAAATCAGAGGACCGATTAGAAAATGCAATTTATCTACTTTTTTTGTTCTTATTAATATTGATTGGGGGGGCTTATTTAATCGTACGTTATTCTGGATTAGAATTTTTTCAAACGGTCCCAAGTTGTATGTTCTATCAAATGAGTGGACTTTATTGCCCAGGATGCGGGGGAACTAGGTCAATGGAAGCTCTGCTAACCGGTCACGTATTAGATAGTCTTTACTATCATGCCTTTGCGACATATCTGATAGCGGGATGCAGCTTATTTATGGGTTGGCATACGATTTATCTTATTTCAAAGAAAAGAATTCCGAAGTGTTCTTTTCGATTTCGGTATGTTGTTATTGGAGTGATACTCTTAGGAGTACAATATGTGGTTAAATTAATTGCACTATTAGCATATAACTATCATTGGTTTTAATAAATAAAAGCTTCCAATGGTACGAAGCTTTTATTTATTAGTCTTATAATTTAAATCAATTTTTATCTATAAAGATTACATAAAATATAGAAATTCTTGAATAAAGCTTCCTAATAACAAGTAACCAACAAACGTAAACAACCAGAGTACAACACTAATAATACCTGTAACCATACCCGCGATTGCAAGTCCAGACATATTAGGCTGTCCTTTTTTGCTAGCAATAGCAAAAACAATCGCTAGAATACCTAACACAAGACCAAGACCATAAAGACAATTAGTAGGGATGGATAAGATTCCACAGACTAAAGAAGCCACAGCAAGTCCGTTGGTTGGCTGTTGAGGTGTTGGGGGATATCCCATATTTGAATACTGATTATTAAACCCGTTTTGATTAAACTGTCCGCCATTAAACTGTCCATTACTTTGTCCAGTCTGTCCATATTGATATGTATTTTGCTGGTATGGTGGCTGAGGGTTGGGGCCATTTAAAGACTGGCTACTATTGTTTTGATTATTTGATGAATTCTCCATAAAATGCTCCTTTGTAATTATTAAATTTCTATAAATAATAATAACATAATTATGAAGCTATCTCAATTGTTTTATATACATTAATAGATTTTTATAATTATGACATTATTAAGACGTCCATTTACCCTGTTAAGTAAATATGATACCTTTTCTTCTTACTATATTTCAATTAGCTAGTTGTTACGGCATGTGGGATATTCCAAATAAATGTATTGGTTGTTTGGAGAATCACTTGGACACTCGGGTTGTTCTTAAGTATCTGCTATGATATAATATTCTCATATTACCTGACATATAATGTAGTAACTGTAATAGTTAATTGCGGTTGAAAAAAGTATAATCAGGAGGTAAGCCTTATGCATGATTCTTTTTTTACTGATTTAACAGAAAGAAGCCACTGGGATATGTCTGTTTTTGCGAAGAATAACAGGATAATAATAACATAAAGAATGTCACGGCGTCAGATTGCGCAGGTGGCATTTTTGTTTTACTTAATCAAATAAAGAAACATACTTATCATAAAATACTTAATAAGGATGTGATTGTTTGAATCAGATTTATCAGAACAAGAATTTTAAGGTATATCGACTTGACAATTGTTACATTCTGCATAATGCAAGTAAGGAGTTTTCAGACGGACACACTCATCTAGATAGTATGAAGCAATGTAAGTTAATCATTCAGCTTTCTTTAGAAAAGAGAATTCCCAAAAATTTATCTAGGTATTTGCTTATATCTTTGCATAGGGTAAATGAGGGAGAATTTGCTGGAAAAGTAATAGAATTGGTTTCAAATAAACGCAAAAAACCATGTTATATTAATCGAATGCATGGGTAGTAGAAATTTCCACTGAAATAATATAATAACGAAGCCGATATCATTAGTAGTGACGAGTGATCTTGGCTTCGTTTTTTGTCTATTGTACGATAAGGAGCTAGCCATAATACGAAAAAAAATAAGTAGTAAGGAAATGGTGAAATGAAAAACAGTAAGAATAGGAAAAAAAGAATCGGGAAAATTAGTGGTAAGATTATCGGGACAGGAGTAATCTTAGGACTGTTGATGGTAATGTCACCAAGCTATATAGCATCTGCTATGATGGAGAATACACCAATGACAGTAGAGGAGTTGCCTGAGGGAACAGTGGAGGAAACATCAACTCCAGAGGGTGATGAGTGGGAGGATGGAGAGTGGTATGACCAGTGGGAGTTTGAGAATGCACGTTTTACGGATCAAAACATTACATATGCAAAAAATCTAACATATCAATTAACCTTAGATGGACTAGAGGAAGTTACGACTCAATATACGCTTAGCTATATTTCTTCAGATAGTAGTATAGCTTCGGTAGAACAAAATGGTCTGGTAAGGACATATAAAGCCGGTAACGTAGTAATCACTTGTACATTGACAACAGCGTCGGGGAAACAGTATGATTATACATGTCATTTTCGTGTAACTGAGCCAGCATTCAGTAAACAGACTTATGTAATTACAACTGGGAAGTATCTGATGTTGCAGGTAATAGGAACAGACAGTCCACTCAAAAACCTTGTAAATAGTAATCCTGAGTTTGTTAGTGTTGATTGGTATTATGGTGTGGTTGTTAACGGATTTGTAGCTGGCAAATCAAGGATTACAGCTGAAGTCGATGGAACAACCATCAGCTGTGAGGTAATTGTATCGGTCCCTAAAGTAAAAGATCATATGATATTTATGACAAGGGGAACGACCTATAATTTAACAGTATCTGGACAATCTAAGACTACGGGTATCACATACCGTTCTAGCAACACTAAAGTTGTAACAGTTAATTCAAAAGGGCAATTAAAGGCGTTAAAAAATGGAAGTGCTTTTATAACGATATCTGTAGATAACACATCACTAGTTGTTCATGTTGGGGTTGGAAAAACAGGAGTGGTATCGGCATTAAACCGGGCCAAAGCAGCACTAGGCGCAAAATATAGTCAGCCAAAACGTATGAAGCCAGGTTATTATGATTGTAGTTCCTTGGTATGGAGAAGTTATAGTCCGTCAAAGATTTATATGGGATCTAAAACCTATGCTCCTACTGCAGCGAGCCAGGGCAAGTACTTTGTTAAAACAAAAAAGGTGATTTCATACAAGTACGTGAGTGCATCTAAATTACTACCAGGAGACTTAATCTATATGTCAAAGGGAAAGAATGGCCGCTACAAAAACATTTACCACACAGGTATCTATATCGGTAATGGTAAGATTATTCATGCCAATGGTTCGTATGTAGCAATTACCAATTATACGAAATACAAACCTTACATCTCAATCATAGCCAGACCAGTTAAATAGAAGAAGAGACATCAAGGAAATGACAAAATTAAGTTATGAAAAATCCATGCAGTAAGTGAGGAGACAGCAATGATAACAGTAGATCAATCTGGAAATGCTGATGTTACCACGATACAAGAAGCGTTAAATAAGGTTGAGCATTTAAATGAAAAGGATCGCGTAATCATAATTAAAAAAGGGACATATCAGGAAAAGCTTAGTATTACCATGGATAATGTGACTTTAATAGGTGAGTCACCGGAAGATACCCAAATCGTATATGGTGATTATGCAAAAATGCAATTTGAAGATGGTACCTTTTATCGAACCTTTAACACAGCCACTGTATTTGTGGAAGGAAAAAACGTAACATTAAAGAACTTAATGATTAAAAATAATGCCGGTGAGGGTGAAAAGGTAGGACAGGCAGTTGCCCTTTACGTAGAAGGAGATGGCTGCAATGTGATTGGCTGCCGTATTCTTGGACATCAGGATACCTTATTTACAGGTCCACTTCCTCATAAGCCAATTGAAGGAAATGATTTTGGCGGTCCGATGGAGGGAAAAGAGAGAATTATTGGGAAACATTTCTTTCAGGATTGCTATATAGAAGGAACCATTGATTTTATCTTTGGTTCAGCTAGGGCAGTGTTCTATCACTGTGACATTTTTTCGATTGATAGAAAACAGCCAATTAACGGATATGTAACTGCAGCATCGACTTATCAGGGAGAAAAATATGGCTATGTTTTTCTTGATTGTAGATTAGCAAGTAACTGTGAAAAAGAGACGGTTTATTTAGGAAGGCCGTGGAGAGATTATGCCAAAACAGTTTTCATTCGCTGCTATCTTGGAGATCACATTAAAAAAGAAGGATGGCATGACTGGAACAAGTCAAATGCGAGAGAAAATGCTTTCTATGCAGAATATGACTGTTATGGACCAGGAGCAACACTCGACGAACGTGTTGATTTTGCACATGTACTTACTGAAGAGGAAGCTGCAGAGTACACATTAAATAATATATTGGAAAGATAATATTAGTGTAAAGAATTGTTTTCTAGATGAGCGGTTAAACTCCAACTAGGATCAAAGTGGACAATTCTTTACACTTTTTTTACATTCTATTCATTGACAATCCTAGAAGATATGGATATTATCAGTGTAAACATAAAAAGAGAGGTGTTTTTGTGAGATTAATGGATAGATTGAGACAGATGATGATTGGAAGATATGGGAATGACCAGCTTAATATAACTTTGATTGTAATTTATTTTATTACTTTTTTTCTGACGACGTTAACAGGTTGGGTTATATTCGTATTGATTGGTGAGGTAGGGTTTATCCTATATGTTTTTCGTTCCTTTTCGAGAAATATTCCAAAACGGTATGCAGAAAACCAGAAGTTTTTAAGCATTACCTTACCAATTCGAAGACTATTTAATCGTAGTTTGCAACAGACTCAGGATAAAAATCACAAGTACTATACATGCAAACAATGTGGACAAAGAATCCGCGTGCCAAAGGGAAAAGGCAAAATTGCAATCACCTGCCCAAAATGTAAGGTAGAATTCATAAAAAAAACGTGATATAATGGTTGCGATAAGAATCCATTCGTTCATTATGACATGACAGACTTATCTTAGACAGGAGTATTTTATGTTTGGCTATGTAACGGCGAATAAGCCGGAGTTAAAAATTAAGGATTTTGCCACATATAAATCCTATTATTGTGGATTGTGCCGTACATTGAAGAAGGAGTATGGAAGAATTGGTCAGATGACATTAACATATGATATGACGTTTTTGATTCTTTTATTAACCTCGTTATATGAGACAAAACCTGAGCTTTCGAGCCATCATTGTATTGTACATCCGGTAAAAAAGCATCCGATGCTAACGAACGAGATTACAGATTACGCAGCGGCAATGAATATTGCATTGTCGTATCATCATTTCGTCGATGATTGGGAAGATGAACGTAGTAAGCTTGGCTTAGCCGGAGAAAAAATATTACGTAGACGGTATAAACGAATTGCAACCAAATATCCGAGACAGTGTAAAGCAATTGAAACCTCATTAAAAAAACTGAGTGAATATGAAAAGACGAAGGAACGAAGTGTTGATTTGGTGAGTGGCTGTTTTGGAGAGCTGATGTCAGAATTACTTATCTATCGGGAAGATGCATTTAGTGCGACACTACGCAATATGGGTTTTTACCTAGGTAAATTTATTTATCTAATTGATGCATATGAAGATATTGAAAAGGATATCAAAAATAATAGTTATAATGTATTTACTGAAAAAGTGAATGAAAAAGACTTTGACGAAGAATGTGGGCAGATTTTATTAATGATGATGGCAGAAACGACGAAAGAGTTTGAAAAGCTACCGTTATTTGAAGGAGTGGATATCCTTCGTAATATTCTTTATCAAGGTGTTTGGACAAAATATAACAAATTACTTGATTCGAGAAATCAAGTAGGGAAGGAATAACAATTTATGATTTCAGATCCATATAAAGTACTCGGAGTGGGGGCTAATGCTTCCACGGATGAAGTAAAAAAAGCTTATCGCGACTTAAGTCGTAAATATCATCCAGATTCCTATGTGGATAATCCGCTATCTGGTCTTGCTGAGGAAAAGTTTAAAGAGGTACAGGAAGCCTATAAAATGATTATGGAACAACGGGAGAGGGGTGGAGATTCCTTTGGTAGTCGTTCTGGTAACGGTTATGCTTCAGGAGGTTCTGCAGGGAACGATCCGGTGGAACTGACAGCAGTTCATAATTACATTGCCTCACGCCATTACCGCGAAGCATTGGATGTTTTAAATGGAATTTCTAACCGTACCGCTAGATGGTATTATTACCACGCTTTGGCCAATGCGGGAATTGGCAACAATTACGAAGCAGTTAACAGTGCGAAAACTGCTAACAGCATGGAACCAGGCAATGCAGAGTACTCAAGACTAGTTAACCAGCTACAATGGGGAGCACGTTCCTATCAGCAAAGTCCTTACGGACAGGGAGCCCCAGGAACTGGGGGAGCAGGATGTGGAACCGGTAACTTCTGTTGTGATTTGTGGTGTGCAGACACATTATGTGAATGTATGGGAGGCGATTTGTGCGGATGTTTCTAAAAGCTAAGACACTCGCATTACTAGGATTATTACTTGCATTTTCAGTATTGATGGTAATCTTTAGTGCCATCTTTGAATTTAACACCTTGTTTTTGCTTGCAGCGGCCGGAATCTGCGTTGGAATCGCCATACGAGAAACAGGACAATACGGTGGAACAGCATTTTATATTGCAAGCGTGTTATTAAGCCTAATGCTTTCACCAAATAAGTTATATGCGCTGACGTATTCGGGAATGGGCCTCTATATTGTTATTGTAAGTTACATTACGAAAGCATTATTTGGAGCAGAGAGAAAGAATGACAGGTCTCTAAGTGGAAAAAGACTGTCCTTATGGTTGATTAAGTTATTGGTTTTTAATCTAGTATACCTTCCCTTCTTATATTTTGCGCCTACGTTAATCTACACCGGTAAACTCAATTATTATGTATATGCGGGACTAATCATCGGAGGACAGGTTTTATTAGTTGTTTTTGACCGTGCGTATTGGTTTTTTATGTGGAACTATTGGGAAAAATATCGTAACAGACTATTATAGTATTATTAATAGAGTGAGATAGGAGGGAGCAATCCCTCTTTTTCATGATATAGGAAATTGCTAATTTCCTATATCATGAAAAATGCTACGGGAGATGCACATGACGCGCATATAGAAGTTTATCACTATCGTGACAGCGCGTCAGCGCTAGAGTCTGGCAAGCCAGACTCTTTTTCATGTTATAATAACATAAGAGGAGATAGCTATGAGAAAACTGATAAAATATTTGAGAGGATATGAGAAGGAAAGTATTATCGGCCCATTATTTAAATTATTAGAATCTTGTTTTGAGCTGATTGTTCCTTTAATTATGGCAAGCATTATAGATGTTGGAATTAAAAATCGAGATGAGGTTCATATCTACAAAATGGCGGGTATATTAGTGTTTTTTGCCGTTCTTGGTCTGGTTTGTGCTCTCACAGCGCAGTATTATGCTGCGAAGGCAGCATTTGGCTTTGGTACGGCACTACGTAACGCATTATTTGCTCATATCAATACATTTTCTTATCAGGAGATTGAGCGTATCACTACTCCTTCCTTAATTACCCGTTTGACAAGTGATTTGAATCAAGCACAAAGCGGAGTTAATCTGGTACTTCGTTTATTTTTGCGTGCTCCCTTCATTGTAATCGGTGCCGTGATCATGGCATTAACTATTAATGTCAGGCTGACACTCATCTTTTTATTAACAATCCCATTTATTTGCTTGGTGCTTTATCTTGTTATGAAGTATACAATTCCAATGCATAAGCGCGTACAGCTAAAATTAGAAGCAGTGTCTCGAAGTACCAGAGAGAATCTGATGGGAGTTCGCGTGATTCGCGCATTCTCTAGACAACAGGAAGAAAAGATGCGTTTTGATCAGGAGAATCAGAATTTAAACCGTATTGCAATCTTAGTTGGTAAAATAAGTGCATTACTGAATCCAGTTACCTATCTAATCGTTAATCTTGCAATTATCGCATTATTATGGTTTGGTGGTGAAAGCGTAAATGTCGGAGCAATTACACAGGGAGAACTCATTGCCCTGATTAACTATATGTCACAGATTCTATTTGCTCTGATGGCACTCTCGTTTTTAATCATTAACTATACAAAAGCAAGTGCAAGTGCCGAACGAGTTAATGAATTGATGGAGTTTACACCATCTATGGTGGAAGGAAGCGTTACAAAAACACAGATGGAGGAAAAAATCGCCGATGCTTCGAATCAAGTGGAATTTGATAAGGTATCCTTTTGTTATTCAAAAGATACAAAGCCTGCCTTATCGAATCTTAGCTTTATTGCAAACGCGGGAGAAACGATTGGAATCATCGGAGGCACGGGAAGCGGCAAATCTACTCTGGCGAACTTGATTCCAAGATTTTATGATGCGACACAAGGAGAAGTTAAAGTAAATGGTGTTAATGTAGCGGAATATACTTATGCAGCCTTGCGTGATCAAATTGGGGTGGTTCCTCAAAAAGCAGTACTATTTACCGGGACAATTCGCGAGAACATGCTTTGGGGTAAAAATGATGCAACCGACGAGGAAATCATCATGGCTCTTGAGATTGCTCAGGCGAAAGAATTTGTTTTTGCAATGGAGGGCGGGCTAGATGCGATGGTGTATCAGGGTGGCCGAAACCTAAGTGGTGGGCAAAGACAACGTCTTACGATTGCAAGAGCGCTTGTGAAGAAGCCTCCTATCTTAATTTTAGATGATAGTTCGAGTGCACTTGACTTTGCAACAGATGCTGCCTTAAGACAGGCATTAAAGCAGCATCTTTCGAGTACAACCGTTTTTATCGTTAGTCAAAGAGCAGCAAGCATGCTGCATGCAGATAAAATCTTAGTATTAGAAGAGGGTAATCTGGTGGCAGAAGGGACGCATAAAGAACTTCGTACATCCTGTAGTATCTATCAGGAAATATGCGAATTGCAGTTTGGAAAGGAGTCAAAAGAAGATGAACCATCAAAATGAGAAAGATATGGGTCGTATACAGACCTTAAAACGACTACTTAAGATGATTCGGTCTTATTGGTTACTCCTTTCGATATCGCTTATCTTTGCATTCATTTCGGTTATTGCAACGCTATATGTCCCAATTCTGATTGGGCAAGGTGTTGATAGAATCGTAGGAGTCAACCAGGTTGATTTTGATTATATTCTCGCAATTATCATCAAGTTAATAATTGTGGTAATGGTAACCAATATTGCTCAGTGGTTTATGAGCTTATGTACCAATAAAGTTGCGTATCATACGGCAAGAGACATTCGCCAGATGGCATTTTACCGTCTGAATGGATTGCCACTTTCCTATATCGATTCACTTTCTCATGGAGATATACTAAGCCGAATCACGACGGATGTAGATCAGATATCAGATGGATTACTGCTCGGATTTTCCCAGTTATTTACCGGGCTTATAACAATCGTTGGAACGTTAGGTTTTATGTTATCAATCAATGTTAAGATTACTGTCATCGTAGTTCTGATTACTCCAATTTCTTTGTTGGTAGCCAGCTTTATAGCAAGAAAAACGTTTCATTTATTTAATGAACAATCCGCAGTACGTGGAGATATGACAGCATACATTAATGAAATGATAGGCAATCAAAAGGTGGTGAAAGCCTTTGGTTATGAAGAGAAGGCGAAAGAGCACTTTGCAAAAGTAAATGAAGATTACCGTGAAGTTGGTATCCGAGCGTTATATTATTCAGCGATTTCTAACCCAAGTACCCGGTTTGTCAATAGCCTCGTTTATATGAGTGTAGGGGTCGTAGGAGCATTTTCTGTAATACAGGGTCAGTTTTCTGTTGGCCGACTTACTTCCTTTTTGACTTATGCTAATCAGTACACTAAACCATTTAACGAAATCAGCAGTGTTGTTACAGAATTTCAAAGTGCTTTGGCAAGTGCAAAACGTGTCTTTGCAATCATTGAGGAGATACCAGAATCAACCTATGAGCGTCCTGTGACGACTCTTTCGAATGTAAAAGGAAGGGTAGAACTTAATGAGGTTAGTTTTAGCTATGACAAAGAAAAAACGTTGATTGAGGATCTGAATCTGCTTGTTTTACCAGGACAAAAGATTGCAATTGTTGGACCAACGGGCTGTGGGAAAACAACGATCATTAACCTGCTTATGAGATTTTATGAGGTGGATCAAGGGAGCATCAGTGTGGATAACAAGAAGATTACAGAGGTAGCATTTGAGAATCTTCGCACGAATTATGGTATGGTTCTTCAAGAAACCTGGTTACGATCTGGAACGATTCGCGAAAATATTGCTTATGGTAAACCAGAGGCGAAAATGGAGGAAATCATTGCTGCAGCGAAAGCCTCATATGCACATGGGTTTATCGAGAGATTAAAAGACGGTTATGATACTATCATATCAGAGGAGTCTACCAGCCTTTCGGAAGGACAAAAGCAGCTGTTATGTATTGCCAGAGTGATGCTTTGTTTGCCACCAATGCTAATACTTGATGAAGCAACATCAAGTATTGACACTAGAACGGAGTTAAGAGTCAGCGAAGCATTTACAAAAATGATGGCTAATAGAACGAGTTTCATCGTTGCACATAGGCTTTCTACGATTCAGAATGCAGATATTATCCTTGTGATGAAAAGTGGTAAAATTATCGAACAGGGGAATCATCAGTCGTTGATGAAGAAAAATGGTTTCTATGCCAATCTTTATCAAAGTCAGTTTCTACACATTGAACAAGCGGTATCTTGAGTTTTAACGGATGAAAGCGTATAATATAAAAAAATTAAAAGGGGCGATTTTATGAAACTCTATATAAAACAACGTGTGTTTAGTATTGGTGATAAATATGATGTCTATGATGAATATCAAAACCCTGTATTTCAAGTACAAAGTGAGATATTTACGCTTGCTGCAAAGATTCATATTAATGATAACTTTGGAAATGAAATCTACTATATTCAACGTAAAGTGTTTAGCTTCATGGCTCAGTATGAGATTTACCACAAAGGGGTTCTTAGTGCCAGATTAAAGCAGAATTTCTCATTCTTTAGGGGTAAGTTATCAATTGAGAGTGAGTATGGTGACTTTCAGATTGAAGGTAATCTAATTGGGCATGAGTATGTGGTATATCAAAATGGCAGGGTATTAGGAAGTGTTCTTAAAAAATGGTTATCCTGGTCTGATGTATATGAGTTAACGATTACCGATCAAAATGATGCGGCTTTTTTTGCAGCCGTAGTAATCGCAATTGATAATTGTCTTCATAATGATAAAAAGTAAAGGGAAAGACTTAAGATAACCACAAAGTCTAATGGTGGAGTGCATGAAACATCAAAAGAAAATCCTTGTCATTCATGACCTGGCCTGTTATGGGAGATGTGCCATGACTGTAATTGTACCGATTCTATCGGCATATGGAGCGGAAGTAGTGCCGGTCCCTACTACGTTATTGTCGAGTAATGGCGCATTTCCTAATTATTATAAACAAGAACTTACGGAAGCCATGAGGGGCATTTTTCAACATTTTGAAGAACTTGAGGTAACATTTGATATGGTTATCATAGGTTATCTGGTTAATTATGAGCAGGCAATGCTAATCAAAGAAGTACTTCCAAAACTGATGAAGCCAGATGCCTTGGTAATATTAGATCCTATCATGGGAGATAACAAACGATTGTATTCGGTGACCTCAAACGAAGTTGTCAAAGGATATCAGGAGCTAGTTAGGGTAGCAGATATGATAACTCCGAATGTTACAGAATGCCTGGCTTTGATTAATGAGGATTTGTCGAGTGAAGTTAGTACTAGCAAACTGATTGAGAGATTAAAGACTGCAGGAGCAAAGAATATCATTATTACGAGTGTGACCAAAAAGGATCAGCTCACCAATGTAGTATCGCTACTTGATAATGAGATTGTGAGTTTGCCAGTGAATAGGATAGAAGATCAAAGAAGTGGTACAGGAGATGTGTTTTTAGGAGTATTAGCAGGGGAACTAGCCAATGGAGAAGAGGCAATAAGTGCTGTGCGTTATGCAGCGGACTTTATTAGCGAAACATTAACAGATACTTTAACCTATGAACTACCATCAAACCGTGGAGTTGTATTTGAAAAAAGCCTTAAGAAACTCACCAAAAGAATTCCCTAAGGCTTGTAACTAATTAATCTGAGGTAAATCAAGGAAATTTAGTAAACCAACATAGATACCGTAAGCAAATTGATACTGATCATTTCTTAGTTTTTCAGCATCACTTTCATTGGATAGATAAGCCAATTCTACTAATACTGCTGGCATTGATGTTCTTCTAAGAACATAAAGTGCTGGGTTGGTTCGGACGCCATTGTCTTTTGTTCCGACACGACGCACTATTTCATCTAAGATCTCCCTGGCAAGCTCAGCTGACTTAGTTCCAGTTTTGTAAATATAAACCTCCGTTCCATTAATTGCAGGGTTAACGTTGGCATTGCCATGGATGCTGATAAAATAATCTGCTGGCCAGCTGTTCGCCATTTCTACACGTTCCCGAAGACTAGAAGCATTGGTTGTTCCAAGTACTGCTTCTGGGTTAGGTCTTGATAGACGGGCCTCAAAGCGGTCATCTGCATCCAAAATATCAAATAAATATGCACCAACCTGATAGGTGATATCCTGTTCCATAAGTCCAAAGCCTACAGCACCAGTATTATGATAACCGGTAGGGTTATGCCCTTGATCTATGAATATTTTTATGGCCAAAATCTCACATCCTTTCTATGATATTGTTGATGATGACTAGAGTTAGCTCATAACGTATTCAATTACAATATCATAATATTCAGAATGAGAGTTACTGTTACCTAAAATGTAAGGAAGTAAGTGAAGGAATGGTCATATTAATAAGTCAATATATCATAATCCACATTAATAAGGATGGTATATTCCATTTATTCTAGTGCTTCTTGTAGTAAGATAATAAGGTTAAAGCTAAGCATAATCAATCAAAAGAGAAGTAGCATACTGCAAGGAGGCACAAAATGTTTCGTAGACTACATAATTCATCAAAGGATATGACAGAAGGAAGTCCTTTAAAACTCATACTAACATTTGCGATACCAATGTTAATCGGGAATATATTTCAACAGTTTTACAATATGGTAGATGCTATCGTAGTAGGCCGTTATGAAGGAGAAAATGCCTTAGCAGCAGTAGGTACCAGTACATCACCGAACTTTTTAATCTTTTCGTTAATAGTTGGTCTGTCCACCGGATTGTCAATTATTATATCACAATATTATGGAGCGAAGGATTACGAAAATGTAAGAAAGACCTTTGCGACTGCTTCGTTTACCATATTTGGAGCTGCATTACTTATGAGTGCAATTGGTTTCTTTGCTGCAAGGCCCATTCTGATATTCTTAAATGCACCTGCCAATGTGTTAGAGGATGCTACGCTTTATATGAAGATTTCTTCACTTGGTATCATTGGAGTAAGCTTCTATAATATGATTGCCTCTACACTTCGAGCACTTGGAGATAGCATTACTCCGTTACTTTTTTTGATTCTTGCAAGTATAATGAATGCAGTACTTGACATATTATTTGTATACGTCTTCCATATGGGAGTAGCCGGAGTTGCGATTGCAACCATTATTGCCCAAATTAGTTCAGCGTTAGGCTGTATTATTTATGCATTTAAGAAGATGACAATTCTTAGGTTATCAAAAAGTGAGTTTCGGCCTGATAAGGCCATATTCAAAAAATGTATTAAGCTTGGTCTACCAGTAGCGTTACAAAATTCCTTTATCGCATGTTCTAATATGGCTCTGCAGGGAATAATAAATGGATATGGAGAGTCATATATAGCAGCGAATGTGGCGGAGAATAAAATTGACTCTATAGTTTATATGCCTTCCTCATCGCTTGGTATGGCACTCAGTACCTTTGCCGGTCAGAATGTAGGAGCAGGAAAACCAGAACGAGTTAAACAAGGTTTTCGTGCAGCAATGAAAATTATCATCGGATATTGTCTATTTATGACACTATTTATGTATTTTGCAAGTCCATATTTGGTTAGAATCTTTACGAAAAGCGATTTTGTTGTGGAATTAGGAACTAGCGCATTACGTATCACCTGCTTTTTCTATCTCTTTGTAAGTACAATATTTATCTCACGGAGTTTGTTAAGTGGTGCTGGAGATGTAAAAGTACCAATGGTTATGGGTATATCAGAGGTAGTATGCCGATACGTTTTTGCAACGATACTAACAGCAACAAGCCTTGGTTACTTAGGAATCTATGTAGCCACCGCAATCAACTGGACAGTGACCTCTGCTATTGGTATGATAAGATACTTAAGTGGAAAATGGAAATTAAAAGGGATAGTGAATACAAATCATACTTGATAGTTTTATATTCGATATGTTAGAATATAACGGTTAGATGTTAGAAATTGTTAATAAAAGGAGAAAAAGATGGAACGATTAAATTTTCCGGTAGAATATAACAGCCAGATGACGATACGAGAGACAGAAATCGCCATTAAAACAGTGAAAGACTATTTTGAACGTGAATTAGCAAAACAACTCAATTTGACAAGAGTATCTGCCCCTTTGTTTGTAAAACCAGAGACTGGGTTAAATGATAACTTAAATGGAGTAGAACGTCCGGTTAGTTTTGGAGTAAAAGAGCAAAATGATGCTGAAGTTGAAATAGTACATTCTCTTGCAAAATGGAAACGACTTGCATTAAAACGGTACGATTTTGCAGAAGGCGAAGGTTTGTACACAGACATGAACGCAATTCGTCGTGATGAAGATACGGATAATATTCATTCTATTTTTGTTGACCAGTGGGACTGGGAACGAGTGATATTAAAAGAAAATCGTACGATCGAGACGCTAAAAGAGACGGTTTCTAAAGTATATGAAGCTCTAAAAAATACGGAAAACTATATCTCAACTATATATCCTTTTATAACGCCAATTTTACCTGAGGAGATTACTTTTATCACATCACAAGAGCTTGAAGATAGATACCCTGATTTAACACCAAAACAAAGAGAACGTGAGATTAGCATTGAAAAAAGAGCAGTATTTATTATGCAGATAGGTGGATTATTAGCCTCTGGAGAACGCCACGATGGCAGAGCACCGGATTATGATGATTGGAAACTAAATGGTGACATTTTAGTCTATTATCCGGTTTTAGATATCGGTCTTGAGCTCTCCTCTATGGGAATTAGGGTAGACGAAGATTCCTTAATGGTTCAGTTAAAAGCAAGTAATGAAGAAGCTCGTAAAGAGTTACCATTTCAGAAGGCTATTTTAGACAAAGAGCTGCCTTACACGGTTGGTGGTGGAATTGGACAGTCCAGAATCTGTATGTTTTTCTTAAGAAAAGCTCATATCGGTGAAGTTCAGGCATCTATCTGGCCTGAGGAAACCATCAGATTATGTGAAGAGCATAATATATCACTGTTATAATAAATGGAGAATGCGAAAGACAACTAGGAGACAGAACAATGAATATTTATCTGATTCGACATGCCAGGCAGGCTTCTACCTTATGTAATGTTAATGTCTCTTTGTCAGAGGCTGGTGAAAGCCAAGCCAGGCTACTAGCTAAGCGGTTAGAACATTATTCCATTGATGCGATATATTCCAGTGATTTATTACGTGCCGTCGAGACTGCCGGTATAATAAACAAGCATTTAATTAAGACAGTAGGGCGAAGATGCCCCTATGTAATATCTAAGTCATTGCGGGAGTTTGATTATGGGGAATTAGAGGGTATTGAAAATGATGAGGTAAAGAAACAATACCACGAGTTTTTTGAAGAAAGAGATAAATATGAAAGGGATCTGAAGTTTCCAGGGGGAGAGTGTGGGCAGCAGGTTTTTGAGCGCGCATATCAGGAATTGCTAGGGATGACAGATGAAAAGTATCAGAACATAGCAGTAGTAACTCATGGAGGAACAATTAGGTCCCTTTTGACCGGCTTGCTTGGGCTTGACCAAGCAAAAAAACTGTTATTTGGTCTTACTTTAGAAAACTGTAGTATCACTCAGTTATACTATAACAAACATAATAAGCGATTTTACTTAGAACGGTTCAATGATTTTGCACATTTGGAGGGTCATCAGGAGCTGTTACGTAGGAATTGGACAAAGGAGAATTAATATATGCACAAAGTAATATTAGCTTCGAATTCACCGAGAAGAAAAGAAATCCTAAAGCAGGCAGGCATCAAGTTTGAAGTATTACCTAGTACAAAGGAAGAAATAATTACAAAACGTATGCCAGAAGATGTAGTAAAAGAATTATCAGCGCTTAAGGCCCATGATATCGCAATGCAAACGGACGAAAGTGCGATTATTATTGGAGCAGATACCATTGTTGTCATTAACAATCAGATTCTTGGAAAACCAAAGGATAAAAAAGAAGCAGAACGCATGTTACGTCTGTTGCAGGGGAATACACATCAGGTTTATACTGGGGTTACGGTATTGGTACGTAATAAGAATGAAGACCGTACCGATTATTCAATGAAGACGATTCAGTTCGTGGAAAAAACCCAAGTCAAAGTATATCCAATGAACGATAGTGCAATCATTGACTATATTACGACAGAAGAGCCGATGGATAAGGCAGGAGCATATGCGATACAAGGTAAATTCGCGGTGTATATTCACAGCATAAATGGGGACTATTATAATGTTATGGGATTCCCAATCGGCCGATTTTATTATGAACTTAAGCGCCAGGGAATTGATATACTTACAAAAAAATAAGAACAATAAGGAAGACGTTAATACCTTAACGTGATTAGGCGAAGTATGATATTCCAAATTGCTTCTCAGATAGATGAGATATCTTCAGATCAAATTAATAGTGAGAATATTACAGTGGGGATTGTGGCTCCAAACGAGCTACAGTCCTTCTATAATAAATTGGGCTTTCCACCGGCTTCAGTTAGTGAGTGTATGAATCAAACGACGAAATACCGCAATTACATGGAAGTATATGAAGGGCTCAGCTTTGGAATCCTCAATCTTCTCAAGGTTCAGGATGTGTTTGGAGAGCGAACCAGACTCGGATTTTTCATCAAGCATAACCTATTTCTAATAGTTAGTATTGAAGACAAATCCCAGTTTGCCATGCATTGCTTCGAAGAAGCTCTTGAAAGAACGCATGGGGCGGTGATTACCCTAGAGAAAATTATCTATTTTTTCTTTGAACGGTTATTTGCAGGAGACAGCATTGCACTAGAAACAATGGATTATCAGATTAGTTTATTAGAAGATGAAATAGCAACGAAAGAATTAGATGAACATTTTTATCTGGAATTATTAAATCGTCGCAAGGTACTGCTCATTCTCCGTAATTATTATGAACAGCTTATTGATATAGGACAAGCATTGTCTGAAAATGAGAACGATATATTTAAAGAAGAGCGCCTGCGGTATTTTAAACTGTTTACCGATAAAATGAGGCGCCTTAGTAACAATTCGCAGTTGATGCGTGATAATCTGGTACAGATTCGAGAGGCATACCAGGCACTACTTGATTATAATCTAAATAGCAATATGAAGATGTTTACGTTAGTTACGATTGTATTTCTTCCACTCACGCTATTAGTAGGGTGGTATGGTATGAACTTTACGTCAATGCCGGAACTTACCTGGCAATATGGGTATTACTTTGTCATTGGGTTAACGGTGCTTGTTATTACTACCTGTGTTATTATATTTAAAAAGAAAAACTTATTATAGGGCGTAAAGCTTATGCATTAAGCATAAGCTTTGCGCCTTCTTCTTGTACCTGGCACATTGTCCGGTATAGACCCTCTTCTTTGATAAGAGACTCATGTGTTCCCCTTTGCACAATCTTCCCTTCTTTAAACACTAATATAATATCCGCTTTTTTCACCGTAGAGAGACGATGCGCAATCGCAAAAATGGTTTTCTTCCCAGAAAGGTTATTGATTGCTTGCTGTATCTTAGATTCTGTCTGAACATCAACAGAAGCAGTAGCTTCATCAAGAATAAGAATCGGAGTATTGCATAATACAGCACGGGCAATTGCAATACGCTGTTTCTGTCCACCGGATAGTCTTGTTCCCCGTTCCCCTACCTTTGTCTCGTATCCGTCAGCCATTTCCATAATATCCTCATGAATATGAGCGATACGAGCAGCTTCCATAATCTTATCCATTGTTGCTTCTGGATTAGCAAAGGCTATATTTTCAGCAATGGTTCCATTAAATAAAAAGGTATCCTGAAGTACCATACCAATTTGTTTATGCAAACTTTTCTGAGTTAGTGTTTTTAGATCCTTACCATCTAGGCGAATCACACCACTAAGTGGGTCATAAAATCGTCCGACTAACTGAGTCAAAGTCGTTTTTCCCACCCCAGTAGCACCGACTAAAGCAATCATTTGCCCTGCTTTTACATCAAAGGAAATGTCATCAAGTACTAAAGTTTCGTCACTGTAACCAAATGACACATGCTCAAAACTTAAGTCACCATTTACATTGGCAATCTCAATTGCATCTTCGGCATCGGTAATGTTTTGTGGAGTATCGAGCACTTCAATAACACGCTCTGCTCCAGCTAAAGATTGCTGCACATGCTCTAATAACTGGGCGATATTAGTAATTGGAGCATAGAACAAGGAAAGATAGAGTAGAAATGCTACAATATCTGATACGGGCATACCGTCATGCAGGGCAAAATACCCACCAAAACCTACCACGATAATAGTTCCTAGTGAAGTAAGAAATTCAACACTTGGATGGAAGATACCGCTAAGCTTTAGTGCATGAAGCAAACTCGTGGTTAGTATCCCAGCCTTTTCGCTTATTTGGGCAGAAGCTCGTTCTTGTGTAGAAAAAGCTTGTATCTCATGCATACCGGAAAAGTTATCCTGTAATACAGCTGAAAGTTCTCCTCTGCTTTTTTGCATTTTTCGAAAATTAGGTCGTACCTTAGTAGTGAAGATGTATCCAGAATATAAAATAAAAGGAATCGGTATACAAGTTAAAAGTGCGAGCTTTGTATTAATTACTAATAATATAATGGTGACTCCGACTAAGGTAATGATGTTCGTGATTGTTTCAGGAAGAATGTGAGCGTAGAGTAATTCAAACGTTTCTGTATCACTAATTACGCGGCTCATCAAATCGCCTGTTTGCTTATCATGGTAATAACCAATACTAAAAGACTGCAATTTGTTATACAGATTCTCACGGAGTTGCTGAACTAATTTCCAGGCTGCAACATGGGCTATGTAATTAGATAGAAAGCGGAAAAGGATTCGTGACAGATAGAGTAAAAAAAGAATCATGGTTAGTTGAATAATCTGATGAAATCCTTCCTCGGTGATTCCGTTTGATACTATTTTAGTCATCTCAGATAAAAGTCTTGGTGCAATCAGATTCACAATAGTTAAAAGAATCGTACTGGTTATTGAGATGGCAAATAATAATCGATATTTTTTTGCTTCTTTCGCAATTCTAAGTAGTAGTTTCATAATTGTTTTTCGGCAGAATAATGCCGATAATCCTTTCTTTGGTGTCTGCATAGTGGGAGCAGCAGTGTTATGCTATAATATATTATAAACGGTGTAGCCAGAAATGACTACACCGTAATTGCTTAATAATTTATATAATTTGTCTATTCTACTGTAACGCTTTTTGCAAGATTTCTTGGTTGATCTACGTCATGACCACGTAGAATCGAACAATAATATGCAATAAATTGAACAAACACAGCAGTAGTAAAAGGGGTAAAGTAATCGGCTACCTTAGGAAGTGCAAAATGATATTTACAAATATCATCTGGAAGATCAGCATCAGCATTGGTTACTAGAATGACATGAGCACCACGGGACTGCACTTCACGAATATTGCTAATCATTTTAGCATAAACATGCTCCTGTGTAGCTAATGCAATAACAGGAACACCTTCTGTGATTAAGGAGATGGTTCCGTGCTTTAATTCACCAGCAGGATAAGCTTCAGAATGAATGTAGCTGATTTCTTTTAGTTTTAATGAACCTTCCATGGATAAGGCATAATCTAATCCACGTCCAATATAGAATAAATCATCTACATTAACGATACTTTGGCTGATTGCTTGATAAGTTTTGGCATGTGTAAGCATCTGTGGAACAGTTGCAATCGCTTTTTGCAGTTCTTTAATGAACTCTTTTACTTCTTCCTCTGTTTGTTTATTTAGGCATAAGGCAAATCTTGCAGCGATTAGATAGAAAACGGAAAGCTGTACCGTATAAGCTTTTGTGCTCGCAACTGCAATCTCAGGGCCTGCATGAGTATAAAGAACATAGTCACTTTCTCGTGCTATACTAGAACCTTTAACGTTGACAATCGAAAGAGTCTTAGCCTTACGCTCTTTTGCTAGACGGATGGCTGCAAGTGTATCAGCTGTTTCACCGGATTGGCTAATTGTAATCAATAATGTGTTTTCATCCATGATTGGATCGGCATAACGAAACTCGGAAGCAACCTCTACGGCAACCGGAATACGTGTCATTTTCTCAATCAGATTTTTACCAACCAGGCCAGCATGCATTGCAGTTCCGCAAGCAGTAATGACAATTCGGTTACAATTTAAGAAAAGTTCGTCTGGCACCTGATCTTCACTAAAGGAAGGCAGTCCGTTTTTGATACGAGGAGTAATTGTATTAAGTAGTGCCTGTGGCTGGTTGTGAATCTCTTTTAGCATAAAATGAGCAAAGCCGCCTTTTTTTGCTGCCGTCATATCCCAGTCAACATGAATCATGGAAGGAGTAACAATTGTTCCATCGAGTTCTTTTACCTGGATACTGTCTTTGGTAAGAGTAGCGATGCACATTTCAGGTAAAACAAAATAATCTTTACTATAATCAATTAAAGCAACCATATCGGAAGCAATGAAACTACCTTCTTTTGTCTGCGAAGCAACTAATGGACTACCATTACGGATACAGTAAATGGTATCTTTAAATTCATCAAACATGATACAGAAGGCGTACTGTCCGTCTAGTTTTGCAACTGCCTTATTAATCGCAGATTCTGGATTACCGTCATAACAATCACTGACTACCATAGCAGCTATTTCTGTGTCGGTTTGTGAAACTGGATAGATACCCTTTGCAGCTAATTCTTCTTGAAGTTCCTGATAGTTTTCAATAATTCCGTTATGAATTAACGTAACATTGCCGCAAGTATGAGGATGGGAGTTGATATCACTTACTCCACCATGAGTGGCCCATCTGGTGTGACCGATACCGCAAGTAGTTTCGGTCAAAGAAGAAGCGTTCACCTTATCTTTTAGCATGAATACTTTACCAGCTGTTTTAATGGTCTTAATGTCGTTTCCTTCAAAAAATGCAATCCCCGCACTGTCATATCCACGGTACTCTAAAGCAGCAAGCCCTTGTACTAACACATTAGTTGCATCAAGAAATCCTGTAAATCCAATAATTCCACACATAGCAATGTCTCCTTTGGGCATAAAAAAGAAAACCTTCGTCATTTTGCGAAAGAATCAAAGCCCATATATTCCTACACAGAAGAAAAACGCCTTTGTCATACATGATAAAAATTAATCTATCACGTGAAAAGCACTATTTTTCAGCTTGTAGTTTTCGTTGTTACTGCTGAATTTGTCTGATGGTTGCCCATTGGTTTATCAACAGCTTACGGACACATTGGGGTCCGGGAAAGCATCCGCCGAATCTTCGATAACTTTCCTCCTCGTCAACCTTTCCCGCAGGAAAAGGTGCCTGGCGCTAATTTTATCAGTAATGGAGGGAAGTGGGATGTCTTTATCACATCGCAGATATCACATTACCGAAGACATTTCTGTCATCTTACTATATACTATATGACACGTAATTTAATACGTGTCATACTAATAGTATCATTTTTTATGGTTGAAAGCAAACATTAAGTATAAAAAATTAGTGGTAAATAAATCATGGTGCTATTATAGTGATTCATCCTCCTGTTTTTTATACTTGGATATCATGCGATCAATAAAATATAAAAGGAAGAAAGAGCCAAGCTGTAATAAGAAATAAATAAAGGTAAATCCAAAAGCGTAGTTCCACATATCGCTGTGATATGGATTCTGTATACATAGGACGAATACTATGGCTACAACGTTTATGGCTGCCAGAAAGCCAAACTCAAAACGGAGCTGCTTCATCGTCACATAACAGAAGATGCCGGATAAGAAGGCATATGGTGGAAAGCAGTAAAAGGTTGCTATTACATAAACAGCTGGGTCGCCTGTTTCGCTTAGGTACAGGCAGAGTAGATAAAAGGAAAAATAACATATGAGCGTTACCAGCACATAGATTGGGTGTACTAGTTGGATTTTAAATCCCAAAAACTGTACTTTCTTCATCAATAACTTCATTTTCTTGTTCCTTTCTTGGTGTGAGGGCAAAAGCTATGTAGTTCATGATTTGCCAATTTGCTTAGGGGATTATGAGGGCAAAAGCCTTGTGTAGGTTAATTTGCCAATTTGCCTTTTGTATGTGGGCAAGCAATACATAACATATTTCATACGCAACTCGCTCTCGCTTGGATGACGACCTAGCGGTACGTAAGAACCCAAAATACGGGTTCTAAGTGCCGACGTCGTCATAACAGTTGCGTATCAAAATATGTTTTGTATTTGCTTGTTATATTGTTTACGGGCAAATTGGCAAAGCGTAGTTTTCGGGGCTTTTGCCGTTTAAAGTCTACGGGCAAATTGGCAAAGCGTAGTGTTACGGGGCTTTTGCCGTTTAAAATTCACGGGTAAAATGACAGGGTTTTGTATTATGGGATTTTTGCCATGAAAAGTTTAAGGGTAAACAGGGCTTTGTTTTATACGGCTTTTGTCGTAGTAAAGCCTTATGGTCATATTTAATAAGCGTAGTTTTAGTATAGCATACTATGTACATTTTTTTAAGTGTTTTATAGTAGTTGTTTTAGTCGTGTGTAGGCTTCTTTTAATTGGTTGGTGGCGAAGGTGTATTGGTCTTTGGTTGGATACATTCGGTATTTGGTTTCGATGGACATCACAAGATACAGATAGATGTCGTATAGGTTAGCACGTATTGGGTATAGGTTACGGTAGTTGAGTAACGACTTTGCGCCTATTTGATATCCGCATAAAAAACTGTGATTGTGGCTATGATATCGAAAATAATATTCCATCATTGGGTCTGTGAACATTGCACGTTCAAAATCAATGATACCGGTAATTTTGTTCTGATGCACTAATACGTTTCCATCCCATAGATCGAAGTGAACCAATGCTGGACGGTTAACTTCCTTTAACGCAGAGGAAGCATCCAAGATCAGTCGGTGTACTTTATCATAGGGGATACCAATATCCAGATCAATTCTCAGACCATCGGTCAGTACCATGTCGACAAGTAATAGAAAAAAGTCTTTTTGATTGTCACGATATGTTTCCTGCCTGCCGGGTAACCCATAGTAGTCAGAGGTAACGTCATTTATTTTTGCATTCAGAATGCCAAGTTCTTTGTGTAGCTGATCTGTTTCTGATTTGGTTAAGCTTACTTTCTCTAAGTAATCAAGGTTTTGTCCGGGCATCTTTTCCATTAGCAAATAATTGGAGTTGCAAAGAGACTTGGTTGTGTCATAATATAATACAGTTGGGACCGGTAACTTAGAGTGTTCTTTTAGTAGCTGCATGGCATAGACTTCAGTGTCCATCAGATCCTTTTCATAAGACATTACAGCCACATAAGGTGGTGGAGCAATTTTTAATATATAAGAATCGCAGCCATGTGTGATGTCATATGCTGCGTTATAATAACCATTGGTTAGTTCTTGAATGCAGAGTGGTTGTTCTTTGAAGCATGGATTTATAGAGTGAAGGGCACTGAGTACCATTTGTTCAATTCGTTCCATGCACTGTCTGTTCTTAGTTCTGCTATCCATAAGTTCCTCCTGCAAAAAGTATTGATATAGAAAAAGTATACTATATTATTGCTCTTGTGAAGATGGAAATAAAGAGAGTTTTCATGTACTTTTTCATATAAATCTTGCATTTGAGTAACAAGAAAGGAAATAGATATGATTAGTAAAATGTACTATGGTTTGATAATGGTAGGAATGGTTGTAATCCTGATGAGTTGCGAAGGAAGAAAGCCTGAAAATGGTGACTTAGAAAATGGTGAGAGTATATCTAGTATGGAGCCTGACAATAATCGTTTGCAAGACGATAGTGATGATGCTGCTAATAAAGCGGCTATAAGCATTCAGGAGGATACTTTTTTTGCGCAGATTGAAACTATTCTGTTAAATTATCAGGATTATCTTGGACAGACAATTGAGTTAGATGGAATATTTCTTACGTATACTGATGACGTGAGTGGTGATAGCTATTATTCTGTTTTTCGATATGGACCAGAGGAAAAGGAAGGGTTTGAGATATCTGGAGATTTTACTGTACCAGAGGAATATACCTGGGTTCATGTAAAAGGAGTGCTCAGTATGTACCGGGAAGGGTCGTATAAGCATATCATTTTAAAGAATGTGACCTTGCAACCGATAGAGGTTAAAGAAGAGGGAATATCGTGTCATTAATGAGAAGGGTGCCACTACTAGTGACACCCAGTTTTTAGCTATTTTTTATGATTTACTTCTGCCATTTTCATTGCACGTACTTTTAAGGATAATCCAAATAAATTGATAAATCCTTCTGCGTCGTGGTGATTATATAATTCACCAGTAGTAAAGCTTGCTAAGGATTCACTATATAAGGAGTATGGGCTAGTAGTTCCAGCTTTGATGATATTGCCTTTGTAAAGCTTGAATTTAACTTCACCAGTCACATATTGCTGTGT
The DNA here is from genome assembly GCA_023434365.1 of Bacillota bacterium. Lineage (GTDB taxonomy): Bacteria > Bacillota > Clostridia > Lachnospirales > Lachnospiraceae > KM106-2. The sequence goes on from JAEYSV010000014.1 coordinate 58,925, forward strand.
TGTTTCAATAAATGCCTGAATTGCTTCACGAAGAGGAGTGAACCATTTGCCTTCGTATACAAGGTCAGCGAATTTGTTGCCCATTTCTTTCTTTAAAGTATAAGTATCACGGTCTAAGATTAATTCTTCTAACTGCTGATGAGCTTCCATTAAGATGGTTCCACCAGGAGTTTCGTATACACCACGGGATTTCATCCCAACGACACGGTTTTCCACAATATCAATAATTCCAATTCCGTGTTTTCCACCAAGAGCATTGAGTTCTGTAATAATATCACTTACTTTCATTGCTTTGCCATTAAGAGTTTTTGGTACTCCTTGTTCAAAGGTCATTGTAAGATACTCGCCTTCCTCCGGTGCCTTTTCAGGAGTGGTGCCCAGTACTAACAGGTGGTCATAGTTTGGTTCATTCGCAGGATCTTCTAATTCTAAGCCTTCATGGCTGATATGCCATAGGTTACGGTCACGGCTGTAACTTTTATCTACGGAAAATGGTAGTTCGATTCCATGTTGTTTGCAATATTCAATTTCAGCTTCACGGGAATCCATACCCCAAGTATCTAATCTCCATGGAGCAATGATTTTTAGATCAGGAGCTAGGGCTTTGATTCCAAGTTCAAAACGAATCTGGTCATTTCCTTTCCCGGTTGCTCCGTGACAGATTGCAGTTGCACCTTCAATTCTTGCAATTTCTACTAGACGTTTAGCAATCAAAGGACGTGCCATACTAGTTCCAAGTAAGTATTTATTTTCATAGATTGCATTGGCTTGAACACATGGTACTACATAATCATCACAAAATTCGTCTACAACATCCTCAATATAGAGTTTGCTTGCGCCGGATAATTTGGCTCTATCTTCTAAACCATCTAATTCATTACCCTGCCCAACATCAATACAGCAGCAGACTACATCATAATCATAGTTTTCTTTTAACCAAGGGATAATCGCAGTGGTATCTAATCCACCGGAATATGCTAATATAACTTTTTCCTTCATATTCATTCCTCCATATTACTTTGTTTTTTGTCATTCACTTGTTATAAATATACATCAATATGATTCTATATGCAAGTGGTATTTTGGATTATTTTTGTTGTTTTTTTTGCTGGATTTCTTTGGCTTGTCTAAAAAGATATGTTTATTAGTCCTAATAATACTATTAATTAGAGTCTTTTCTTATATTATAGAAGAAGTAGCTTGGTTTAATCACGAAATAACAAGAAAAGAATATTATAAAATACTACTTGCATATTATTCAGAACGGATGTATAATTATTAAAACATTTTAGTAAGTGTAACTGTAGTCTTTACGTTTAGGTGTACATGAATACAAATAATAGATAACTGGAATAAATACATAGATACTTGTACCTATAATATGATGTAGTGATTAATTGATAATATGTATAGAAAGAAAGGGTGTCTTAATATGATAAAGGTTGGAATAATTGGAGCTACCGGATATGCAGGAAGCGAATTAGTGAGAATACTCTTACAACATAAGGAAGTAGCAATTGTCTGGTATGGCTCGAAAAGCTATATCGATAAAAAGTATTCTGAAGTTTTTGGGAATATGTTTCAGATAGTTGAAGATACCTGTCTTGATGACAATTTGAATGAGTTAGCAAAACAGGTAGATGTTATCTTTACAGCAACTCCGCAAGGATACTTAGCTTCTCTATTAACAGAAGAACTCCTAAATAAGGTAAAAATTATTGATCTGAGTGCAGATTACCGAATCACAGACGTGGCTACTTATGAAAAATGGTATCAGATAGAACATAAAAGTAAAGAACTCATTAAGGAAGCCGTATATGGGTTATGCGAGTTAAACAGGGAGCAGATAAAAAAAGCAAGATTAATTGCTAACCCAGGCTGTTATCCAACCTGCTCGTTTCTAACCGTTTATCCGTTATTAAAGGAAGGAATCATCGATGCGCAGAGTATTATCATTGATGCCAAGTCGGGTACTTCAGGGGCAGGACGTGGGGCTAAGTTAAATAATCTCTTTTGTGAAGTGAACGAAACAATCAAAGCCTATGGAGTTACCACACATCGTCACACCCCAGAGATTGAGCAGGAATTCTCGCTGGTAAGTGGCGAGGAGGTTCGAATCATTTTTACTCCTCATCTGGTACCAATGAACCGCGGTATCCTGGTTACTGCTTATGCAAACTTAACGAAAGCAGTAACGAAGGAAGAAGTGAAGGCAATATATGATAAATATTACGAAAAGGAATACTTTGTACGTGTGCTTGAGAATAATCTTCCGCCTGAAACAAGATGGGTAAAAGGAAGTAACTTCGCCGATGTTAGCTTTCAATTAGATGAACGGACCAATCGTATCATTATGATGGGTGCCATAGATAATGTCGTAAAAGGAGCAGCCGGTCAGGCAATACAGAACATGAACCTTATGTTTGGGCTTAAGGAAAATGAGGGACTTACGCTTGTTCCGATGTTTCCGTAATGCAAATTATAACACATAAGTTGAGATAATAGAAATAGCGAAGCAATCTAATATGAGCAGGATAGTTGAAAGGGTGAGTTTATGATGGAAATGATTAAGGGCGGCGTTACCGCAGCAAAAGGATTTAAAGCAGCTGGGGTTGAAGCCGCAATCAAATACAAAAATCGAAAAGATATGGCATTGGTTTATAGTGAAGTACCTGCAATTGTGGCAGGTACCTTTACCACCAACGTTGTGAAGGCTGCTCCAGTACTTTGGGATATGGAGATTGTGAATCATCAGGAGAGTGCACAGGCAGTGGTATTAAATAGTGGAATTGCGAATGCATGTACTGGTGAGGAAGGCGTCTTTGCCAATAAAGCGATGGCGTTAGCAATTGCTGACTGCTTAGAACTACCGGTTACTTCGGTATTAACGGCTTCTACTGGAGTCATTGGCAAACAGTTACCGGTAGATAGGATAACGGTAGGAGCGAAATTATTAGCTGAGAATCTTTCTAGTAGTATAGAAGCAGGTCACCAGGCAGCATTAGCCATTATGACAACAGATACCATTTGTAAAGAATGCGCCGTATCATTTACCTATCAGGGAAAAACCATTACGGTAGGTGCGATGAGTAAGGGTTCCGGGATGATTCATCCTAATATGGCGACGATGCTAGCGGTAGTTACGAGTGATATTAGTATCAGTAAGGAACTATTGATGAAAGCAGTTAAGGCGGATGTGAAGGATACGTACAACATGATCAGTGTGGACCGTGATACCTCCACCAATGATAGTATGTTAGTACTTTGTAATGGGTTTGCTGATAATGAGAGAATTACTGATGAAAATGAAGGATATCAGTTGTTTTGTGAAGCGCTAAAGCTTGTGAATACGAATTTATCAAAAATGATGGCAAAAGATGGGGAAGGCGCGACCAAACTTCTAGAAGTGAAGGCAATTCATTGTAACACAAAAGAAGAAGCCATTGCATTAAGTAAGTCTGTCATTACATCGAACCTGGTAAAAACAGCGGTTTATGGTAGTGATGCGAACTGGGGTAGAATATTATGTGCAATGGGATATTCTGGAGTAGACTTTGATCCTTATCAAGTGGATGTAACAGTTACTGGCGCAGTTGGCACGCTTAAACTTGTGGAAAATGGTATGGCTACTGATTATAGCGAAGAATTTGCCACTATGATACTAAAGCAGGAGGAAGTGACTGCAATCATTGATATGAAAAATGGTGAGGCAGAAGCGACAGCCTGGGGTTGTGATTTGACCTATGATTACGTAAAAATTAACGGAGATTATCGTTCATAAAGGGAAGAGGAAAAGATATGGAAGCATATATGGATCAGATTTTGATAAAGGCCAATACATTGATTGAGGCTTTACCTTATATACAACAGTTTAATAATAAGAAGGTAGTAGTAAAATACGGCGGAAGTGCCATGTTAGATAAAGAATTACAGGCAAATGTCATCAAGGATGTAGCCTTACTCAAATTAGTTGGAATGAAACCAATCATTGTCCATGGTGGTGGGAAAGAAATCAACAAATGGATTGATAAAGTTGGGAAAGAAACCAAATTCGTGGAGGGACTTCGTGTCACGGATGAAGAAACGATGGAAATTGCAGAAATGGTTCTCGGCCGGGTAAATAAGAATCTGGTTCAGATGGTGGAACAGCTTGGAGTAAAAGCAGTTGGAATTTGCGGAAAAGATGGTGCTACAATTAAAGTGGATAAACGTTATGTAAATGGGCAGGATATTGGATTTGTAGGAGACATCAAAGAGGTGAATTCCACACTCATTGATACCTTAATTGATAATGACTTTATTCCGATTCTGGCACCAATTGGCTTAGATGACAATTATCAGACATATAACATCAATGCCGACGATGCAGCATGTGCCATAGCAAAAGCGATTCATGCTGAAAAGCTTGCATTTTTGACAGATATTGAAGGAGTTTGTACCGACCCAGAAGATAAGTCTACTTTAATAAGTATTTTAACTCTGGAAAAAGCGCGTGAACTAATTAGTGATGGATTTATTGGTGGTGGTATGCTTCCTAAGTTAAATAACTGTATTGAAGCAGTGGAAGATGGTGTGACTCGTGTTCATATCCTAGATGGAAGAAAGAGTCATTGTTTACTTCTTGAGTTCTTTACTAACAAAGGAATCGGTACGGCAATCATTAGTGATGAAGGGTGGCTAGAAAATGAATAAAATGGATTCGTTAACGAAAAGTCAATATGACAACTATGTCATTCATACCTATAATCGATTTCCGATTACACTCGATTACGGCGAAGGAGTCTACCTTTATGATGTAGAGGGAAATAAATATCTTGACTTTACAGCTGGAATAGCTGTGTTTGCTCTCGGATATCAGAATAAAGAACTAAATGATGCAATCAAGTTACAACTCGATAAACTGATGCATACTTCTAATCTTTTTTATAATGAACCGGCAGGGATGGCAGCAGAAGAGTTTTGCAAAGCTTCTGGAATGAGCAAAGTATTCTTTACGAATTCTGGAACGGAAGCAGTGGAAGGTGTCATCAAACTGGCAAGAAAATATTACTATAACAAAACAGGATGTGCAGATGGTGAAATCATTGCGATGAATCATTCTTTTCATGGTAGAAGTATGGGAGCACTTTCTGTAACGGGTAATACAAAATATCAACAGGCATTTGGTCCAATGCTATCGAACATTAAGTTTGCGACTTACAACGATATAGAAAGTGTCAAAGCGCTGATTACGGATAAAACCTGTGGTATTTTATTAGAAACCGTACAGGGTGAGGGAGGCATCTATCCTGCAACAAAAGAATTCCTAACTGAGCTTCGCGCTCTTTGTGATGAGTTAGACATTCTGCTTATGCTTGATGAAATCCAGTGCGGGATGGGACGGACTGGAGCAATGTTTGCTTACCAAAACTATGGAATTATGCCAGATGCGATCACAAGTGCAAAGGCTTTGGGTTGCGGTATCCCGGTAGGTCTTTTTGCAGCAGGAGAAAAAGCAAAGGATGCGCTTGTACCTGGTGACCATGGGACGACTTACGGTGGGAATCCACTTGCATCAGCCGCAATCTGCAAAGTATTTGAACTATATAACAACGGTAAGATCCTTTCACATGTACAAGAAGTAGGAGCTTACCTAGAAGCGCAACTAGAAATCTTAAAAAATGAGAAAGATACAATCGTTGACCGAAGAGGAATCGGATTGATGCAAGGAATTGAGCTAACGGTACCTGTTACTGAAGTAATTCAAAAAGTACACCAAAAAGGGATTCTCATTATTAGTGCCGGAACCAATGTAATTCGGTTTGTTCCACCGCTCATTATTGAAAAGCAGCATGTTGATCAGCTGATTAGCGTATTAAAAGAAATCTTATAATGAATATTTAAAAAGTGCCTACGTAATACTAACAAGGACTGTAACCTGTCATTAGTCTCTTTCTATAAGGGAACGACTTCGTTATAGTCCTTTTCACATTAACAGTTAAGACTAAAATGAATGATACAGGAGGTTTTTACTATGTGGGGTATTATCGTAGCGTTAATTTCAGGTGCTTTGATGAGTATACAAGGGGTATTAAATGCTGGAGTAACGAAGCAGACCAGTCTGTGGGTTTCCTCTAGTTTTGTACAATTTACGGCATTGATTATCTGCCTTGTTGCCTGGTTTGTGACTGGGAGAGAGTCTAGTTTCGGTGCATTACTTCGAATCGATCATAAATACATGTTACTAGGTGGAGCACTTGGCGCATTTATTACCATTACGGTGATACAGTCAATGAATGGACTAGGACCTGCGAAAGCAGCGCTATTAATTGTGGTTTCTCAATTAATTATTGCATATGTCATAGAACTACTCGGACTATGCGGTGTCGAAAGACACCCTTTTGAGTGGAGAAAACTCCTCGGAATGGTAATTATGATTACGGGAATCGTAATTTTCAAATGGGAGCGCTAAAGGCTATTTATTTACTAATTTGGTGTTGTAATTAGGTGGTTAGTTAGGTAGAATAGAAGTAAGGTGCCGGAGTTATATGGTACTTAATACTCAATAAAGGAGTAGAATATGAAGTCAAGAAAGCTGGTAACCATACTCGTTACTGTGGCTTTCATTGGGGCAACCGGAGTATTCTATTTTACGAAAGAACAACCCTTAAGTATGGGGACGATACGAACGACAGATGAACAGGCTCAGTTAACGTCTGGCGAACCAAAGAAGCAATCATATGCCTCTCACACTTGGACAACCTCAACACCTGTACCAACCAAACAGCCGACTAAAACAGTATCAGGAATGGATGTTAGTGATGAACAATCGGGAGTGAATCAATCAACGCACCCTTTATCAGAGGACAAATTACTCGTATATGTATGTGGAGAAGTAGTAAAGCCAGGGGTATATGAGTTACCAACCGGCAGTCGTATTGTGGATGTTATAGTACTGGCTGGTGGAACGACGTCAGAGGCAGCGATGGAGGCAGTTAATCAGGCAGATTGGCTAACAGATGGCCAGCAGATTACGATTCCATCAAAAGAACAGTATCAGCCAAAGCAAAATGATACGACAAAGGGTAATACTTCGAATGAGGAAGGATTAATTAATCTCAATACGGCATCCAAAGATCTACTAATGCAGCTACCCGGAATCGGTGAAGCGAAAGCAGATGCCATTCTTCGCTATCGAAGTGAAAACGGTGGTTTTCAAACGAAAGAGGATATCATGAAGATTGAAGGGATTAAGCAGGGTGTGTATAGCAAACTGAAAGATCTTATTACAATCGGATAGAATATAATATTAAGGCTGCTTATCCTGGGGTAACAGAGAAGACAAGCTCTAGATTACCAGAGAAAGGCAGAAAGAAACTACAAACCAGATAAGTTTAGAATATAACGAGGTGAGCAAATTGAGTAAACGCGTATTAGTAGTCGATGATGAAAAATTAATTGTAAAAGGGATTCGTTTTAGCTTAGAACAGGATGGGATGGAAGTAGATTGCGCCTATGATGGAGAAGAAGCGCTTCAGGCAGCAAAAAGCAAAGAGTATGATATTATTTTATTAGATGTCATGCTTCCAAAACTGACCGGGTTTGAAGTATGTGTTCAGATTAGGGAATTTTCTATGGTTCCAATCATTATGTTAACTGCCAAAGGCGATGACATGGATAAGATTCTAGGGTTGGAGTACGGCGCAGATGACTACATTACGAAACCATTTAACATATTAGAAGTGAAAGCTAGAATCAAGGCAATTATGCGTCGTAGTAAGAAGAAAGAGCTTTCCGAACAATCAGTAAAAACAATTTCGTTTGATGAAATCAAAGTAGATTGTGAATCAAGAAGAGTTTATTTGTCTAACAAAGAGATCAATCTTACGGCAAAAGAGTTTGATTTGCTAGAATTATTAATGTTTAATCCAAACAAGGTTTACAGTAGAGAAAATCTGTTAAATATTGTATGGGGATATGATTATCCAGGTGATGTACGTACTGTGGATGTTCATATTCGTCGTTTACGAGAGAAAATTGAAGAAAATCCAAGCGAACCAAAATATATACATACAAAATGGGGCGTAGGGTATTTCTTTCAGAAGTAATAGAAAAGGGACGTTTGGAATAGATGAAAATAATTATTCAAAAGCTTAAAAGTATGAAGCTTCAGCTATTTGTCGTGCTATTACTTGCTGGTAGCATTCCAATTCTTGTGTATTCGTCCGTAATGAATCAGAGGTATGAAAGTATTGCCATTGAACAGAGACTTGAGGACATTGCAAGAAGAGGGAAACAATTATCCGACTATCTGATTAGCTCTAGATACTATTACATTCAGGATAAGAAAGCAATCCAGTTAGAGATTCGGGAGATGGCTTCTGCATACAACGGTAGAATCATTGTAATCAATAGTAATTACCGAGTTGTAGATGACACGTTCGATTTTGGCTCGGTTGATTATTATAACATTACAGAAGAAGTAATTCGTGCAATGCGTGGCGAAACAAATACGACTATAGACGAAGAGGATATGTCCATACGGATTACGATGCCAGTTCAAGAAGTAAGCACTTCTCAATCAGGGACTGAAAAAAGTAATGCTATTTTATCAAATAATAATGCGATCAATAAGAACTCCTCGATAGTAGGAGTAATCATGCTAAGCTTCTCAATGGAAGATATCTTCCTTGTATCAGAGAAGGTTGGCTCAAAAGCTTATGTAGTTGTAATGACCATCGTCCTAATTGTAATGATATTCGCCTTCTGGTATGCGTGGGTATTGACCAGACCATTTAAAAAAGTAACGAATTCGATTGACCATATGTCAGAAGGATATTTTGATGAGTTACTTTCGGTAGAGGGTTATAGCGAAGTGGAACAGATGGTAGAATCCTTTAATAAAATGATTGGGCGTATTAAGCAACTAGAGAATTCAAGACAGGAGTTTGTATCCAACGTATCACATGAATTAAAAACCCCTATTACCTCAATTAAGGTGTTATCAGATTCGCTTTTAATGCAGGAAGATGCTCCAGTAGAATTATACCGGGAATTCCTTGTCGATATTGCAGATGAAATTGAGCGTGAGAATAAGATTATCAATGATTTATTAAGTCTAGTAAAAATGGATAAAACCTCCGGGGAGTTAAATATTACGCATGTTAATATAAATGAATTGCTAGAGTTAAGTATTAAGAGACTTCGTCCAATTGCGGCGAAGAGAAATATTGAGCTTGTTTTTGAAAGTTTCAGGCCGGTAGAGGCAGAAGTGGATGAAGTAAAGCTTTCACTTGCCATATCGAATCTGATTGAAAATGCAATCAAATATAACTATGATGATGGCTGGGTTCGCATTTCCCTAAATGCTGACCATAAATTCTTCTATATTAAAGTATCTGATTCCGGAGTAGGGATTCCAGAGGAACTGCAAGAGCATATCTTTGAACGGTTTTACCGTGTCGACAAAGCTCGCTCAAGAGAAACCGGCGGAACAGGATTAGGATTATCTATCACTCGGAATGCCATTCTGATGCATCGTGGAGCTATCAAGGTTTACAGCAAAGAGAAGGAGGGCACAACATTTACAATTCGTGTTCCTCTTAGTTATATCGCATAGGAGGAATGAAAATGAAACGAATAAGTATTGTGGTTCTTTTATTTGTACTCATTTTGGTTGTCTCCTGTTCAAGAGAAGAGCAACCGGATGATACGCAAAATGGAGAACACTATATCTATGTAATTGATAATCAGGAAACCAAATTAATAAGACAGTCGTATACGCCAAAAGAGACGACGGTATTAAAGCAGATTGAGGAATATCTGGTTCAATTGACCCTCCAGCCATACGATATCTCGAATAAAAAGGCGATTCCAGACAATGTCACAAAACCGACATTTCAATATATGGCAGATAAAAAACTGTTACGAGTAATATTTGACAGTACGTATTCACTTTTATCCGGAATTCAGGAATTACTTCGCCGAGCAGCTATTGTAAAAACACTGTGTCAGGTTGAAGGGGTAGAATACGTCGAGTTTTACATTGGAGAGCAGGTATTGACAAGAGAAGATGGTCTGGCAATCAGGATGAATGCAAGCAGCTTTATTGATAACTTTGGTGAGAATTCATATAACCTTGTACAGCGGGTAACCCTTTATTATGCAAATGAAAAAGGAAACAAGCTAATTGGGATTAACGCTAACATGACTTATGATGGAAAAAGTGCGCTTGAGAAACTAATTGTAAACCAGATCATTAAAGGACCAGATGAAATCATAGATTTACCAACCCCGGTATATGGAACGATTCACCCAGACACACAAGTGTTAAAAATCAGCGTAAGTAACGGTGTGTGTTACGTTAACTTTAGCAAAGAGTTTTTAGTTAGAGAGAAGAAAGTGAAGGATGAAGTTGCCTTATATTCCGTCGTCAATTCCCTGATGGATCTGAAAACGATTAATTCGGTTCAGATACAAGTAGAAGGTGAGCCACTCAAAAACTTTGGAAAACTAACCGAACTGCCAGAGCAGTTAACCTATAACTTTGATGTTACCTCAGACTAGGTAAGAGAAAGATACAAAAGTGAAAGATGCAAAAGCGAATAATACAAAAGCGAATAATACAAAAGCAAATAATACAAAGGCGAACAATACAAAAGTGAACAATATTAAGTAAAAGCAGGTGAAAGTTTGATACGACGACCATTGGTACTACTGGTAGTCGCTTATGTTGCCGGACTGTTGCTCTACAATCAGACGGCGCTGTTAGTTGTTCTTCTTATTGTTGGTGTCTGTATCAGTAGTATCTTCTTTCTAGTGTTTATATCTAAAAACAGGCATGATTACCCATTGGTAATGATGCCTGTCTTTATCTTCTTAGGAATTGTCTGTATGAAGTATTCCAATCATCCCATTACTCCCGTCTATTATAATCAACCTGGGTCCTTTTATGGCCAGATCGAAAGCATTGTTCCAACCGCTAATTCCTATCAAATTGTGTTACATAACGTTGATTATCTACCACTTGATAATAATATCGAATCGGAAGATGTTCTAACATCAGAAGGCGGCATAGCCAAACCGATTGATGTTCCACCTATTAATTATCCAAAAGTATTATTGTATCAAGATATGGTTATGGATTACCATATCGGTAATATCCTTCTTATTAAAGGAACCTTACAGGAATTTGAACTAGCAACCAACGAGGGGCAGTTTAATCAACAATCCTATTACCAGGGCATGGGCATTATTGGGCGAATTAAGGCCAATTCCGTTACAATATTCGATGAACAAGTGAACTTAATCAAAGATAGCATGTACCAGTTAAGAAAAAAACTACACGAAGTATTTTACCAGACAATAGATGAAGAAACAGCCGCAATTCTATGTACGATGCTCTTAGGTGAAAAAGGAGAGCTTGATGCAGAAGTGAAAACCTTGTATGGAATGGCGGGAATCTCGCATTTGTTGGCGATTTCGGGCCTTCATGTCACCTTGCTAGGGATGGCAATCTTCGCAGCCCTTAAGTACTGCTTTGGCCTGCGTTTTGGTGTGGTTGGCACCATTCTGTTCATTCTCCTATATGGAGTCCTGACCAACTTTAGCGTATCGACAAACCGGGCGGTTGTGATGATGAGTATTCTCTTAGTGGCTCAGCTCATTGGCAGGACCTATGATTCCATGTCGGCGCTTAGCTTAAGTGCGCTGTTGATCTTAATCAAGGAACCAATGCAGATCTATAACAGTGGGTTTTTACTTTCTTATAGTGCAGTCCTTGGTGCCACCGGATTCTTTCAGGCACTGAAAGAACTGTTAGCTATTCCGGTCTTGGATCAACATAAAAGACTTCGCCACATTGCGGAGTCCTTACTCTTGTCGGTCGCTATCTTTCTTGTCACCTTACCCGTCGTACTTTCAACTTTC
>JAEYSV010000005.1 GCA_023434365.1 Bacillota bacterium
CAGGGCCAAAGTGCCAACGACTTCATACAGTTGCTCATTGAACTATGTCTTGTATCACTTTAATTTACTTTGTAATTGTGCAAATTGACTAAGCCAAGTTTTCTGAAGGGCTTTTGACGCCCTAATCTCTATAGGGAATAGCTTTATAATTGCCTATAACATAATAATGCTCCGCAAGCGAAACACTTTTTATTGAAAAATATTAATTAAATGATGAAGTATGTCGATATATATTCTGTAAACTATACTTGAACCGGAGGTATTAGACTTGGAATCTAAAATATTATTAGAGAGTGGCACAAATGAACTAGAAATACTAGAGTTTTCAATTGGCGATTTGCGATATGGGATCAATGTTGCAAAAGTAGTTGAAATCATTCAGTATAGTAAACCAACTATAATTCCAAACACACACCCTTCTATTGAGGGAATATTTATGCCAAGAAATGAGATTATTACTGTTCTTGATTTAGCAAAACATTTGAATATAAATCACACTACTCCTGAAAAACGTCATATGACAATTATTACTAATTTCAATCAAGTGTTAGTAGGTTTTCACGTAGGTGCTGTTAATGGTATTCACAGAGTTTCCTGGGAAAGTATTACGAAACCAGAAGCTACGATTAACGGTAGTGGTAACGGAATTGCTACCGGAATTCTAAAAATGAAAGATGATCTAATTGTTATATTGGACTTTGAAAAAATTGTTTCCGATGCAAGTCCTGCTACTGGAATGAATATTGATACGATAAAAAAGATGGGACCTAGAGAAAGAAATAATAAACCTATTTTAATTGCAGAGGATTCTCCAATGCTTGAAAAAATACTGAATGACTGTTTGACGGAAGCGGGCTATACCAATCTTACCATTGTAAATAATGGATTAGAAGCTTGGAATAAACTGAGAGAATATAAAGAATCAGGCCTGCCATTGGAACAACAGGTGAGTTTAGTATTAACGGACATTGAAATGCCTCAGATGGATGGGCATCATTTAATCAAATTAATCCGTGATGATTATGAATTAAGTCATTTGCCAATTATCGTGTTCTCGTCTCTTGTAAGCACTGATATGAAGAAAAAAGGAGAGGCATTAGGAGCAACTGCTCAAATATCCAAACCAGAAATTGGACAATTGGTAGAAACTTTGGATCGATATGTTATTTAATTAATCATAGTAATAAGCAGGAGTACGCTGTAAGAACAGAGTAACCCTGCTTGTTATCCATGTTGCTTACTCTAATGAAAGTTTGCCACATTCTATTTCATTTATCACGAAATAGACGGCATTCTCCTCAGGTTTTACATAGAGATTAAGCGTATTAATATCTTTGACTTTGTTCCCTTGTTTACACCATAAGGTTTTTACTTTATCAATGAGTGTTTTATTTTCGTATTTTTGGTTATCAAATTCAATATATGTAGCGGTTTTCATAAAACTACCTCCTGTCAATTTGGTTTTGAATTACTTGTATATCCGTTAAGATACTTAACGGTATATATGATATTACAAAAATTGGAAAAAATCAAGGCATATATTTATTCCTTACCGAGCGTAATCAGATAAGGGATTGGCGAACAAGTACGAACGGCGTACTTAAATAGGTTGCAAACATTGAAATGATAGAAATGGTGCTCATTTTTATATCAGTTCATTTGTATAGATTGAGATTGTTAATATAGTAGGTGGTGATTGTTATGGCACAGTGTAAAGAGTGCGGAAAAGACATTTTGGACAATAGAGAATATTGCACAGACTGTCAGTTAGAAAAGAATAATCAGGAAGATTATCTTGATCAGCTTCTTGCTTCAGTGGTAAAAGAGACTGGGGTTTCAAAACAAATCGCTGAATCCTTGACTGAAGAAGAATTAATCCAAATCAGTCAACTTGATAAAGACTGGGCTAGCTTGCAGAACTATGCAGATCCAATGCTTTTAGAGCAGGATGTGCAAAATGGGTTACCACAAGAGGGCATTCTTGATGCGGAGGAAGAGATAGATTACGAACTGCTGGAAGACCTAAATAGGAAAGAGAAGAATGGAAGAGATAGTGAAGAGCGAAGAGTGAAGAGTGAAGAGAGCATAAGAGATAGTGAAGAACTAAGAGTGAAGAGCGGAAAAGATAGTGAAGAAGTAAGAGTGAAGAGTGAAGAACGAAACGACAGCGAAGAAGTAAGAGTGAAGAGTGAAGAGATAAAAAGAGATAGTGAAGAGAGTATAGATAGTGTGGATATTCAAGCGGATAGTGATGAGAGTTACTATGGTGAGAGTATTGGTTTTGAGGTTGCTAATGAATTTGGTTTGGTTACTGATTTTGTGAGTGATGATATTAGCTATAGTGATGTTCGGAGCGATGAATTTGCGAATAGCGATGTACGGAGCGATGAATTTATGGATAGTGCTGTTCTGAGCGATGAATTTGCGGATAGCGATGTTCGGAGCGATGAATTTATGGATAGTGCTGTTCTGAGTGGTGGATTTGAGGATTATGGTGTTCAGGGTATTCAGGATTTGATGGTTGCTGAGGACGTTGATGCGGAGTTGGAGGCGCATATGGCTGAGGACGTTGATGCCAAGTTGGTGGCGCAGATGGCTGAGGACGTTGAGGCGGAGTTGGTGGCGCAGCTAAGTGAGAATGACATTGATGCGTTGGTTGAGAATTATATGCAGGATACGATAGGCTTAATGGAACCGGAGATGATTGATAGTTTACAGATACAGACGGAGAATCTGGTAAAAGATATGAATGATGAGGAAATGAAGTCTTTAACTGACGAATACGAAGATTATGCTGGTTTTACTGAGAACAGTGAAAATGATACTAATCCTGAGGTTGAACCGGATAAATTTGATGATATTATGGATTTGCTTAGTAAAATGGAATCTGCGGATGTGGAAGATATGATGGAATTTAATGAGAGTGATTCCTTTGTGTCAACTGTGGAGGAACCGATTAGTATGGCGTCTAATTATAGTTTTGGTGACGATGAGACTAATCAAGCGGTGAGCAATATTAGTGATATTATGGGTAAATCTCTGAGTGCGGTTTCAGATCTAGAGGATGCGGACTTAGAGGCCAGATATCAGGAATTAGTTCCGCAAGTTGATAAGGCGCTTAACGAAAAGATTGAAAAGCCTGGGTTTTTCAAGCGACTATTTGGAAATGTTCCTCTCAAAGAGGGTGAGTTAAGCGAGGAAGAACTTGAGCAGAATGAGGAAGTTGAAAAGCAAAAGAAAAATCAACAAAAGCTTGAAGAGAAGGAATTAAAGAAAGCGAAAAAAGAAGAGGCTGACGCACTTAAAAAAGCGAATGCAGAGCTTAAGCAAAAGGAGAAGGCAGAGGCAAAAGAGGCAAAGCGTAAGTTGAAAGAAGCCATGAATGTGCCGGTGCCTGGTAAGATTAATAAGGTTGGAGCTACGATATGTTTTGTCTTTGCTGGTATCATTATAGCTATAATAACCTTGACATCATCTGTGTATCCGTATCAACAGGCAATTGATAAAGCACAGAAAGATATGATGGCAGGTAAATATAACAGTGCTTATATTGCATTAAAAGGGCAGCAGATTAAAGAAGAACATAGTGGCTTATACGAACAGCTCACATTGATTATGATTGTGAATAAGCAGCTCAATTCTTATTATCGGTATTCTAAACTGGGGATGGAAGCTCAAGCCTTACACTCCCTATTAAAAGGATTAACTCGCTTTGAGTCTCATTTTAAAGACGCTATTGAATTAGGAGTCGAAGAAGAATTGCTTGGTGTCAAAGCAGAAATTGATAAGTTGCTCAAATCGGTTTATGGACTGAATCAAGATGAGGTAAAAGAATTACTTCTAATTGAGGATGAGGAATCATATACGAGTAAGGTCAATCTTCTGAGCGAGAAGAAACAAGCGGTGAAGAAGTAGGCTACGCAAATAATCATTGCAATCCAAAGGAAAGTATTTTAATATATAAGGAATAAAGAACGAGGATGGTATCGTGTTTCTTTATTCCTTTTTCTTTTCATTTTATTTCTTATCAAATAAACGAAGGATGTGACGAAATGATAGCAATCATTGATTATGATGCAGGAAATCTTAAGAGTGTAGAAAAAGCATTTGCCTATCTTGGAGTAGAAGCGATGATTACCAGAGACCGCGAGGCGATATTGCAGGCGGACAAAGTTATTCTTCCGGGGGTTGGGGCATTTGGTATGGCCATGGAAAAACTGCATCGGTATCATCTTGTAGATACAATAAAAGAGGTAGCGGACTCAGGAAAGCCTTTGTTTGGTATCTGTCTAGGGTTACAGTTGTTTTTTGAATCGAGTGAAGAAAATGAGGGAGTTGAAGGGCTTTCTCTAATGAAGGGTAAGATTCTTCGTATTCCTGATAAGGAAGGACTAAAGATTCCTCAGATTGGATGGAATGATCTGACGGTGCGACCAGATAGCAGATTATTTCATGGAATAGAGAAGGGTTCTTATGTTTACTTTGTGCATTCCTATTATTTGAAGGCTGCTATTGAGAGTGATGTTGCAGCGACAACCGAATATAGTACCTGTATTCATGCTGCTGTTGAGAGAGATAATCTATTTGCCTGCCAGTTCCATCCGGAAAAGAGTGGAGAAGTAGGACTTAAAATACTGAAAAATTTTGCCGATTTATAGGAGGAGTAATAATGTTTACAAAACGAATCATACCATGTCTGGATGTACACAATGGACGTGTGGTTAAGGGGACTAATTTTGTTAACTTAAGAGACGCCGGTGACCCGGTTTTAGTTGGCGCTGCCTATAATTTGGCTGGAGCGGATGAATTGGTATTTTTAGATATTACAGCTTCTTCGGATTCAAGAGATATCAAAGTTGATATGGTGCGCAGAGTTGCAGAAACAGTATTCATTCCTTTCACGGTAGGCGGAGGGATAAGAAGTGTCGATGATTTTAAGGCCATTTTACGCGAAGGTGCAGATAAGGTGGCGGTGAATACCGCTGCGATTATGAATCCCTCCTTAATCAGTGATGCTGCCGACAAGTTTGGCAGACAGTGTGTTGTACTCGCTATTGATGCTAAACGTAGAGAGGACGGGTCAGGCTGGAACATCTATAAAAATGGTGGACGGGTTGACATGGGAATCGATGCAATTGAATGGGCAATGAAAGCCTGTGAATTAGGAGCTGGTGAAATATTAGTGACCAGTATGGATAAAGACGGTACGAAGGATGGATATGATTTGGAGTTAACACGCATGATTTCAGAAAATGTTAATGTTCCGGTTATTGCATCCGGTGGAGCAGGCAAATTGGAGCATTTTTATGATGCACTTACAACAGGAAAAGCCGATGCAGCCCTAGCTGCCTCATTATTCCACTTTAAGGAACTCGAAATCAATGGAGTGAAAGAATACTTAAGAGAGCGCGGCGTTAGCGTACGCTTACAGTAGATAGGAATTGTTATGATAGAATTGATTGAAGCATCTTATCAACCATTTTTTACGGAGGAACGAATTCAGCGGTTAGAAGAGATTGAAGTACAGATAGGCAGCGAATTTACACCTGTGAGAGAGCGCATTTTTCACGCTTTGTCGACAGACTTGTCAACGAAAAAGGTGGTTTGGTTAGGCCAGGATCCTTATTTTCAGCCAGGAGTTGCCAATGGTAGATCATTTCAACCGGCAAACCTTGTGAACTGGTCACAGAAGTTTAGCCAGGTTTCGTTAAAAAACATTATCAGACTTGTCTATGCGAGTATGAACGACATAACCTCTTATCAGGAGATTCCTACGTATAAACAGGTGTTAGCGCAGATTGAGAGTGGTGCATTTATGATAAAACAGCCTAGGGAATGGTTTGATTCGTTAGAGAGCCAAGGGGTGATGTTTTTGAATGCGTCCTTGACATGTCGAGTAAATGAGCCAAATAGTCATAAAAAATTGTGGGAACCCTTGATGCAGGAACTTTTATCGTATATTGGACAGGCAAGACCGGACTTAATCTGGTTTTTGTGGGGGACAGAAGCAATGAGTAAAAGGGAATGGATTCAGGAAGGGGTATTCTACCAAAGTAGACATCCAATGATGTGTTCTGTCAAATACGAGGAAGACTTTTTGAAGTCTCGTTGTTTTGTAGAAACAAAAGAGATGATCAATTGGTTAGGGTGATTTTAACCACTGCAGTAGAATTTTTGTGAATAATTTTAGTAACATAAGAAATTGTAAAGCAATTTCCTTGTATGAAATAAAAAGTGTCTTTGCTTTCAGGAATGAGAGCAAAGACACTTTTTTATGATATAGGAAAATGCTAATTTCCTATATCATAAAAAACGCTCCGCGAGGATGCACATGACACGCATATGGAAATTTGTCACTAACGTGACAGCGCGTCAGCGCTAGAGTCTGGCAAGCCAGACTCTTTTTTTTGGTTTTGTCATAGATGCATAACCATATTATATTCACTATAGGCTATTTTATCATATTTTTTTCAGCGGTACTAAGCATCAGCTTAATTCGGTTCAATTGATTTACCTCGCTTGCACCTGGGTCATAATCAACTGCAACAATATTCGCATCCTGAAAGCCTTTTCGAAGTACCTTGATGACACCCTTACCAACGACATGGTTTGGTAGGCAGCCAAATGGTTGGGTACATACGATATTTTTAACTCCCGAGTGAATTAACTCAATCATTTCCCCGGTTAAGAACCAACCTTCGCCAGTTTGATTGCCGATACTTACGAAGTCTTTCGCATAGTCCGCAAGCACCTGAATGGCTACTGGAGGAGTGAATCGTTTGCTCTTTTTCAATGCTTTTTTCATCGGACCACGGTACCATTCGATATAGCTGATTGCAACATTACTTGCAATTTTAGCTTTTCGGCTCTTTCCAAGATAGCGGTGACGATAATTAGAGTTATAGGCCGAGTATAGGAAAAAGTCCAGTAAGTCAGGAACGACGGCTTCTGCACCCTCGGCTTCTAATTGCTCTACAAGAAAATTATTGGCCAGAGGAAGGAACTTAACAAGGATTTCTCCAACAATACCTACTTTAGGTTTTGTTACATCACGAAGTGGAAGAGTATCGAATGCGTTAACAATCTGAGTTAAGTTACGTTTGAATTCACTTCGTTTTCCAGTCTTCAGGCTGTTCATGCAGATGGCTTTATGGTGTTCATACAGTGCATTGGCGCTGCCCGGTTCCACTTCATATGGTCTGGTCTTGTATAATACTCGCATAAAACAGTCCCCGTAGATTAACGCTTGTAACGCACGGTTTAACATATTAAGGTTAATTTTGAGTCCTGGATTCTTTTCTATTCCCTGTGCACTGAGTGAGATAACAGGAATTTGTGCCATACCGGCTTTTTCAAGAGCGCGGCGGATAAATCCAATATAGTTAGAGGCACGACAACCTCCACCAGTCTGTGTAATTACAAGCCCCACTTTATTTAGGTCATAACGGCCCGATAGGAGTGCCTTCATAATCTGGCCAACAACGATAAGCGAAGGGTAGCAGGCGTCATTATTTACATATTTTAATCCATAATCGACACTGTCTCGTTCATCACCTGGTAAAATCACCGTATGAAACCCGAACGCTTGGAGAGCTGCTGATACAAAATCAAAGTGAATCGGTGACATATTCGGGCAAAGTAGAGTGAACTCTTCCTTCATCTTTTCATCAAAAACGACACGATGATGAGCACTATCATGAGTCTCAGATAAGATGTGTTTTTTCTCTCTGTCCTTGACAGCGCTAAGAAGAGAACGTACACGAATACGGGCGGCACCAAGATTATTCACTTCATCAATCTTTAATACGGTGTATATTTTTTTGGACTTAACCAAGATGTCATTCACCTGGTCTGTCGTTACTGCATCAATACCACATCCAAAACTATTTAACTGAATCAGTTCAAGATAAGGCTTGGTTCTAACATAGCTAGCTGCTTTATAGAGTCGGCTGTGGTACATCCATTGGTCCATCATAACCGTAGGTCGGTCTACCTGACCCAGATGGGCAACGCTGTCTTCGGTAAGAACGGCCACACCATAGGAGGTAATCAGTTCTGGAATACCGTGATTGATTTCGCTGTCAATGTGATAAGGACGACCGGCCAGTACAATTCCTTTTCGTCCAGTCTTTTCTAAGTAGGCAATTGTATCTTCGCCTGCTTTTTGCATATCACTACGAACCTTTAGTAATTCCTGATAAGCCACTTTTACCGCAGCTTTTACCTCGGAAGCAGGAATTTGATTAGCCTTTGTGAAAAACTCCACCAACCGCTCCGTCAGGATGGATTCGCTTTCAAAGCTCATGAAAGGATTCTGATAAATGATGGACGTATCATTTAATTCTTCCATATTATTTTTAATATTCTCGCCATAAGAGGTAACGATTGGACAATTATAATGATTCGTCGCATCTAGGGTTTCTTTATTTTCATAAGGAACACAAGGATAGAAGATGTACTTGAGTCCTTGTTTTACAAGCCACATAACATGCCCATGTGCGAGCTTAGCTGGGTAGCATTCTGATTCGCTTGGAATAGATTCAATTCCGAGTTCATAAACACTTCTTGTGGACTCCGGTGATAAGATTACGCGGTAGTTTAACTTCGTAAAGAAAGTAAACCAGAATGGGTAATTTTCATACATATTGAGTACTCTTGGAATCCCTACCGTACCACGAACAGCAGCATCGGTGCTTAGCGACTTATAAGAGAATAAGCGCTTATTCTTATATTCAAATAGATTCGGAATCTTTTCTTTATTTTTCTCAAGTCCTAAACCACGCTCGCAACGATTGCCGGAGATAAAGTTTCGTCCGCCTGAAAAACGATTGACCGTCAAACGGCAACTATTCGTACATTTTCTGCAACGTGTCATGACGGTATCGAATTTTAACTCATTGATAGCCTCAATGGATAACATCATAGTAGGTTGGCCTTCATAATGTTCTCTGGCAATTAGCGCGGCACCAAATGCACCCATGATTCCTGCAATATCTGGTCTGACGGCATTGCAGCCACTAATTCGCTCAAAGCTTCGAAGCACGGCATCATTATAGAAGGTTCCCCCTTGGACTACAATTTTTGTACCCAAATCGGCGGGGTCTGTGATCTTGATAACCTTTAACAGAGCATTTTTGATGACACTGTAAGCAAGTCCGGCGGAGATATCAGCGACCGTAGCTCCTTCCTTTTGTGCCTGTTTTACTTTGGAATTCATGAAAACGGTGCAGCGGGAGCCTAGATCAATTGGATTCTTTGCATATAAAGCGATTTTGGCAAAATCAGCTACCTCATAGTTTAGACTTTTTGCAAAAGTCTCAATAAATGAGCCACATCCGGAAGAACAAGCCTCATTTAACTGCACGCTGTCAACGGTGTAATCTTTGATTTTGATACATTTCATATCCTGACCACCAATGTCTAGGATACAATCCACTTCTGGCTCAAAGAAGGCGGCCGCATGATAATGTGCCACGGTCTCAACTTCCCCTTCATCAAGTAACAGTGCAGATTTGATTAATGCTTCTCCATAACCAGTCGAGCAGGAGCGTACAATCTTTGCCTGCTCTGGAAGAAGAGAATAGATTTCCTTAATCGCACGCAGTGTCGTCTTTAACGGACTACCGTTATTATTGTTATAAAATGAATAAAGAAGGTCACCATTTTCCCCAACTAAAGCAACCTTGGTCGTTGTGGAACCTGCATCGATTCCCAGAAACAGATTACCCTGATAAGTAGCAAGTTCGCCTTTTTTTACGCTATGTATTTGATGGCGAGCGGTAAACTTTTGATAATCCTCTTCATCTTTAAATAATGGTTCTAAACGGTTTACTTCAAATTGTAAGTTGATTGGATTTGATAAACGTTCTAAGAATTCTTTTAACGGCAAGGCGTCCTTACCGCTTTGGTCTATTGCGCTTCCGATAGCAGCAAACAAGTGGGAATTATCTGGGTCAATTGCTTGTTCTTCTGTTAAGTTAAGTGTTCGGATAAAGGCTTTCTTTAATTCGGTAAGAAAATGAAGCGGGCCACCTAAGAATGCCACATTGCCTCGGATTGGTTTTCCACAGGCCAAACCACTGATGGTCTGATTGACAACTGCTTGAAAGATACTAGCTGACAAATCTGGTTTGGTTGCGCCTTCATTAATCAAAGGCTGAATATCTGATTTGGCAAATACACCGCATCTTGCAGCGATTGGATAGATGGCCTGATATTCTTTGGCGTATTCATTAAGACCAGCGGCATCAGTTTTTAATAACGTTGCCATCTGATCTATAAAAGAACCTGTACCACCGGCGCAGATACCATTCATTCGTTGCTCTAATCCACCTGTAAAGTATACGATTTTGGCATCTTCCCCACCTAGTTCAATTGCAACATCGGTCTGAGGTGCATATAGCTCTAGAGCTTTAGAAACTGCAACAACCTCTTGCAAAAAATCTATTTTCAAGTGTTTTGAAAGGGAAAGTCCCCCGGAGCCAGTTATCGTTGGACATATGTCAACATCACCAAGAAGTCGGTAAGCCTTTTGAATTAATGAAGCTAGAGTTTCCTGTATATTGGCAAAATGGCGCTCATAATCTGAAAAAAGTATATTGTATGTATCATCAAGCACAGCAATTTTAACCGTCGTGGATCCTATATCAATTCCTATTGTATAAGTATTTTTCATCATATTATCAGCTAAAAGCTCTCCTCCCTGTCGTTTAGCCTGTTTACCTTAGTCGGTATCAGACAAATTATACACTACTCACCTAATAAGTTCAATATATGGAAAATTAAGATTATTTAACGTTTTTTAGGTAATACCGTCGTAAGGGCACAAATGAGTTTTGTGTGAATATAATAAATCTGAGATAGTAATCTATCATAAATATAAAAGGAGGATATATGAGCGTTTTTTGTAATGGATTCATTTATACAGTATTGCCGGGCGATACCCTTTACAGCATTAGTAACAAGTACGGGATTGCACTTGAAGATATATTGGATGCCAATCCTTTAATCGATATTTTTAATCTGTATATCGGATTAGAGATTTGCATTCCTTATGTAGCTCCAATAATCAGGCCAATCGTTCCAGTTCCGATACCAGTTCGGCCTGTACCAGTACCAATTCGGCCTGTTCCGATTCCAATAAGACCGTGGCCAGGACCAGGGCCAGGACCAAGACCACCAAGACCACCAAGACCACCAAGGCCACCAAGGCCACCAAGGCCACCAAGGCCACCGTTCCCAGGGCCAGGACCAAGGCCACCAAGGCCACCATTCCCAGGACCGGGACCAGGACCAGGACCA
>JAEYSV010000006.1 GCA_023434365.1 Bacillota bacterium
CAGGGCCAAAGTGCCAACGACTTCATACAGTTGCTCATTGAACTATGTCTTGTATCACTTTAATTTACTTTGTAATTGTGCAAATTGACTAAGCCAAGTTTTCTGAAGGGCTTTTGACGCCCTAATCGATATAAGAAATTGCTAATTTCCTATATCATAAAAAACGCTCCGCGAGGATGCACATGACGCGCATATGGAAGTTTGTCACTATCGTGACAGCGCGTCAGCGCTAGAGTCTGGCTTGCAGACTCTTTTTTATGGGGCAAGGATCGCACTGCGGCGGAAATGAAAATACTCGTAAACATAAAGTTGGTATGATATAATAGTAACAATGTTTAGAAACATCTAAACGATTACATCAAGGAGACATTAAAATGGCAAAAGAATTGACAAAAGATATGACCAAAGGGACACCCTGGAAATTGATTATGGCGTTTTTTATCCCGTTATTGGTTGGAAATTGCTTTCAGCAATTGTATAATATAATTGACTCAATTGTTGTTGGTAAAGGGATTAACGATGAAGCGTTGGCAGCAGTAGGAGCAACAGGAAGTCTTCACTTTTTTATATTTGGTTTTGTTATTGGATTGACCAGTGGCATTTCCATCTTAATCTCTCAGGCATATGGTGCTCAGGATATGGAGCGTCTACGAAAAGTCATCAGTATGTCGCTAATTGTTAGTATCGTATTGATTGTTGTATTCACCATAGTTTGCGTTTGGCAGTTAACTCCTTTGCTAGAGATAATGAAGACTCCAAAAGGTGTGATTATGGAGCAGGCAAAAGCCTATATGAACATAATCTTATATGGATTATTTGCAACCATTTTCTATAACTATCTGGCTGGATTATTACGGGCACTAGGTGATAGCAAAACCCCACTTTTGGCAATGATACTATCCACAGTGGTAAATGTTGTTCTTGATTTATTTTTTATACTCGTTTTACATATGGGAGTAGAAGGTGCAGCTTATGCTACTGTGATTGCACAAATATTTACAGTAGTATTCTGTTTCATTAAAGTAAGGAAAATAACTTTTATTAAGTTGAAAAGAGAAGATTTTACTATGAATGGAAAAGTCATTGGTGAAATCTTGAAAATTGGTCTGCCCGTTGGCTTTATGAACTCCATTACAGCAGTAGGTTTTATGGTGTTGCAGTATTTTGTCAATGGTTTAGGGGAAACTTATACTGCAGCATATTCAGTAGGAACAAAAATTTTTACTTTTGTTGAACAACCATCTGCAGCACTTGGGTTAGCGGTAACTACGTATGCTGGTCAGAATCTAGGTGCCAATAAGATTCGTAGAATAAAGACTGGTGTTTACTCTACCTTATTCATTTCAGTAATCATGAACTTAGGGATTGGTCTGGTGATGGTACTAATTCCTGATATTCTTGCTAGAATTATGGTAAGCAAGCCAGAAAATATCAGATTAGCTAGTGAATTTATTCCGATTGGAGGATATGGACTCATTTTCTTAAGTGTTTTATTTACCTTTCGTGGTGCTTGTCAGGGAATGGGACATACGGTTGTTCCAATGATATCGGGAATACTGGAACTTGCATTACGAGTGTTTATTGTTTTGGCAATTGGTTCTAGGTTTGGCATGTTGGGAATTGGCTTAACTGAAATATCAGCATGGTTTGGAGCTGGAGCGATGTTAATGGGGTATTTTGTGTGGGTTTTGAGAGTTAAGATGCGAAATTATGTAGAGGTCTGAGCTGGATTTGAGACAACGTTTAGAGTTTATTAGTAAACTATATAGTAGTAAATAAGAATTGGAGGAAAGTAGATGACAATTTTAGTTACTGGAGGCGCAGGGTATATTGGAAGTCATACATGCGTTGAGTTATTAAAGGAAGGACATGAGGTAGTGATAGTTGATAACCTCTATAATTCGAATGAGAAAGCAGTGCGTCGAATTGAAGAAATTAGCGGGAAAAAGGTTGTCTTTTATCAGGTAGATTTACTAGATAAAGAGGCATTAACAAAGGTTTTTGAGGAACAGAAAATCGATAGTGTAATTCATTTTGCAGGACTGAAAGCGGTGGGTGAATCCGTATCAAAACCGTTAGAATATTATCATAATAATATCACGGGAACACTGCATCTTCTTGATGTTATGAGAACCTTTGGTGTAAAAAAGATTGTGTTTAGTTCTTCTGCAACAGTATATGGAAATCCTGCAACAGTTCCAATTCGTGAAGATTTTCCATTATCAGTAACCAATCCATATGGTCGTACGAAATTAATGTTAGAAGAAATTCTTCAGGATATGTATGTATCAGATCCTTCCTGGAAAGTAATCTTACTTCGCTATTTCAATCCAATCGGTGCTCATCAATCCGGAAAGATTGGTGAAGATCCAAAAGGAATACCTAATAATTTGGTTCCTTATATTGCGCAGGTTGCAGTTGGAAAGCTAGAACAACTTGGTGTATTTGGCGACGATTATGATACTCCGGACGGTACAGGGGTAAGGGATTATATCCATGTTGTTGACTTGGCAGTGGGTCATGTGAAAGCAATTGAATATATTGATGGAAGTGAAGGTGTTAATGTCTTTAATTTGGGTACAGGAATTGGATATAGCGTACTTGAAGTAGTGAAGTCATTCCAAAAGGCATGTGGTAAAACGATACCTTATCAAATTAAGCCTCGTAGAGCGGGTGATATTCCAACTTGCTATGCGGATGCTAGCAAGGCAAAAGAGTTATTACAATGGGAAGCAAAGTTTGGGATAGATGAGATGTGTCGTGATACATGGCAATGGCAATCTATGAATCCAAATGGTTACCTTGATTAAGAATGTGATAAAATGGTCCATCTATATATAGTAGAGCTTATAATAGTGAGTTGCCGAGAATTACTTGGTAACTCATTATTTCTTTGTTAGTCTGAGCAATAGATTATATGCATGTAATATAGCAGGTTGTGATTATGATCTTATCTAAAATAGGACCTAGAAAATAAATACGAAAATTTATACTAAATTAGGAATAAGAATCAATTAAAAAGACATAATAATTGTGTCGGTATGTTAGTAGAGAAATGAGCACTTAGTTTTTACAGAAAAGGGTGTTTGTTACATTATATAGTTCGAGTTTATACTGACAATATGAACAATTGTACAAATTGTTTAAAAAATATAAAAAACTTGTTGACATTAGATTTTAATAGTGATAACATAAGGAAGTCGCTTATGACACAGACAAACTTGTTGAGTATATAAGATATACATCATGTAGAAAGAAAATGAGATTTGTCGAAATGTTTAAAAACAAGTAAAAACTTGTTGACAAACAAATTCACCTGTGTTATATTAGATAAGTCGCTTGTGAGGAAAATGTTCTTCAAGTTGACAACGAACATTGATAATTAAACAGTGAAACAACCTTGAAAATTCTAAAAAGCGAAACATAGAGTTCGCAAAGAGATTTCAAATTAAGAACAGCTTTTGGATCGCAAGATTCAAACAGCAACCTTAAAACAG
>JAEYSV010000007.1 GCA_023434365.1 Bacillota bacterium
CAGGGCCAAAGTGCCAACGACTTCATACAGTTGCTCATTGAACTATGTCTTGTATCACTTTAATTTACTTTGTAATTGTGCAAATTGACTAAGCCAAGTTTTCTGAAGGGCTTTTGACGCCCTAATCCTTATAGCTATATGTTTTGCGATGTAAAGTTATGAACCCGCATAGCTATAATTATCCATTGACCTTGTTTTTTAATATAGCTAAATCATGATATTTGTTAATTCTACCCCATTTTTTATAGCCCAAATCTTTTTCGAGATTGTAATATCTAATATGCCAATTTCCATTACGGAAGACGTCGATACTTTGTGGATTATAATAAACTATAGTAATCGGTTTGTTATTAAATAAGGTGGTCATGGTTTTCTCAAGTACCTCAAAGATTTCTTTATCAAATGAGTTATAAATATAAAAAATAGTACCATCCTTTGGGAGGTTTTGAATTGCATCACCTTGAATAATTGAAACGTTTTTCCATTTTGATAAATGAGAAGCAGTATGTTTTGCAACCACTTTATCTAGTTCCAATCCTACTATACGGTTTTTTAATTTTCTGCTTAACCAGTAATTAATGACTCTTCCTTTTCCACATCCTACATCAACTAAGACATCATCTTTTTTAATGGGAACCATTTTAAATATAATCAACAATACAGAGTATTTTGTATGAAAGACATCGTGTGCGCCCAAATGTTTATACGAGGTTTTTAAATTACCGTGCAAGAGTTTCCCACTATATCGTAAATCCATATAGGTATCGTATATGAATTCTCTAAAGCTATAGAACCATGCTTTAATAATGTACTTGATTGTTCTCCATATTCCTTCCTCTCTAAGTCTGATAGAAAGTCTGTATAATAAATTCATGTCAATGTCTCCTTAGATTTTAAACTTTATAGAAAGTCTTTACGATTTTTCCGTACATAAACATTTTTTTGTGAGTTTTAATATATAAATAGGTGAAGCACTTAAATGGACTTGCTAAATTAAGGGAATGGTGGAATAATATTAAAAGATAGTGAAGAACGAAGAGCATGAAGAGAGAGTGAAGAACTAAGAGCATGAAGAGATAGTGAAGAACTAAGAGTGAAGAGTGAAGAGCGGGAAAAGATAGTGAAGAGCTGATAAGGGCAGTGAAGAACCTGAAAAGATAGTGAAGAACGAAGAGTGAAGAGCTGATAAGGGCAGTGAAGAACTAAGAGTGAAGAGTGAAGAGCGGAAAAGATAGTGAAGAGCATGAAGAGATAGTGAAGAGGGAAGAGTGAAGAGGGAAGAACGGAAAAAGATAGTGAAGTGTTAGGTAATGATTTTGAAGTGATGAATGGAGGGTTTGGTATGAGGATTGAGTTGATTTATGCTACGAAAACGGGGCATTCGAGGAAGATTGCGCTGGGGGTTGCGAAGGAATTAGGGATTACTGCACAGGATATTAAGGATAATCCAAAGCTTGAGAACGTGGATATGCTTTTTATTGTGGGAGGAATCTATGGTGGAAAGAGTATGCCTGAGTTAATTACATATGTGAAATCGTTAAGTAAAGATAGCGTCAAGAGAGCAGCGTTACTTACTAGCTCAGCAGGATTAAAGACACCACAGACAGAGGTTAGACAAATTTTATCTGAAAATGGTGTGACTGTGGTAGAAGATGAGTTTAAATGTAAAGGGAAATTTATATTTGTATCAAGAAAACATCCTAATGAAGAAGATATCAATAATGCTGTGGTTTTTGCAAAGAGAATGATTGCAGAAGGGGCATTATGATTGGCTTTGCGATCGTGTAATCCAATATGATGGAAAAAAATTAACAATGCGATACTTTCTGAAGTATGGTAAACTTCCTCTAAACCGTAGAATAAATGTATGCTATACATATGGGGGCAATTATTTTGAGAGAAATTGACTATCTAGTAATTAAAGCACAGCAGGATGAGCAGATCTTATCGGATCTGATTCAACAAAATGAGATATTCATAATTAAGAGTGCTTCAAAATTCAGTCGTCGCTTTATTACGAAGAGTGATGATGGATATTCTGTTGCTGTGATTGCATTTCATGAAGCTGTAAATAATTATGCCTTAGAAAAAGGTGGTTTTTACGCATTTGCCGAGCTTGTTATCAGACGGCGCATCATTGATTATATAAGAAAGTTAGAAAAGCATAAACCTGAGATTATGGTTAATCCTTCTTTGTTTGATACAGAACCGGAGGAGGAGAGTGAAGATTATACGATACAACTTGCGATTGCAAAACAGGTTCAAAAAGTAGAAGAAAACAATTTAAAATTAGAAATTGATACGGTTAACGTAGCATTTTTAGATTATGGGTTCTCGTTTTTTGATCTTGCAGAATGTTCACCAAAAGCCAAGAAAACGAAAGTATCTTGTGCAAAAGCAGTTAGCTATATTCTGTCTCAACCGTTGTTATTAAAGGAAATGGATCATACAAAACAATTACCGTTAAAAATTATTGAAAAAAATACAAACCTACCCCGAAAAATATTAGAACGGCACCGAAAATATATAATAGCCGCAGTAGTGATACTTTCCGGAGAGTATCCAAATCTTGCAGAATATCTGCATTTTATCAGAGAGGAGAATGTTTAATGAAATCAGTAGTAGTAGAAATAAAAGATAGTCATGTTGCAGTCCTTTCTGATGACGGTGTTGTTTCAGTGATTAAAAATAACAATTATAAGATTGGGCAGGTGATTGTTTTGAAAAAACAACGGAAGAATAATATTATGAAAATAACATTAGCAGCTGCTTCGGTAGCAACTTTATTAATGGTAGGTGGAGCAGGTGCCTGGGCTTATTATAGTCCATATACTTATGTTAGTGTTGATGTAAATCCATCGGTTGAGTTTACAGTGAATCGATTCGATCGTGTAATTGATGTAACTGCAGTTAACGATGATGGTGAAGACATCCTTGAACAAATTCAAAATGAGGATTTGGTTAATCAAACTATTGAAGATGCAGTGAAACAAACTGTTAATCAGATAGCTGAAGAAGGTTATTTTGATGCTACTGCACAAGAGGTTCAATCTGGTGAGCAAAACGGTGAAACTACCGTTGATCCAACCGAAAGTGCTAATCCAACCAGTGAGAATGAGGGTAATCTAGTAGAAGAGACTAACACTGACACGCCAGCAGAACCTTCAGTGAATGATGAGCAAGCAACAGAAGTAACTGGAGGAATTGTAATCGTAACTTCTGGTGAAGATGAATCAAAAGCAGAAGATCTTGCTAACAGCTTAGAGCAAACTGTAGTGGAAGAAGTTAAGCAAATCGAAGAAGCTGATGATAGTATTGTAAAAATTGTTGTGGAAGTTGAAAGTGTAGGATATACAAGGGTTCAGGAAGCAAGAAAGCTTGGAATTACACCTGGTAAACTGAACTTAATCCAAAAAATGAAAGCTAGTTCCACGAATCCTGAGAGTATTAATATTGAGGAGTGGAAAGATAAATCAGTAAAAGAAATTATGTCTGTGACTAAAGCGAATAAAGCTGCATCTAAAGTAGTATCGGGTGATGATGCAGAAAATGATTTAGAAGATAAAGCAAAGGATGCAGCAGAAATAGCGGAAGAAGAAGCGAAGGAAGCGGCAGAAAGAGCAGAAGAAGAAGCGAAGGAAGCAGCTGAAAAAGCGGAAGAAGAAGCTAAAGAAGCAGAAGAAGAAGTGGAAGAAGCGGAAGAAGAAGCTAAAGAAGCAGCAGAAGAAGCGGATAAAGTAAAAGATGCAGACAAAGAGTCGAAGGAAAGAGCAAAGGAAATAGCTGAACAAGCGAAAGAACAAGCAAAAGAAGCAGCTGAAAGAGCAAAAGAAGCAGAAAAAAGTGCGAGAGAGCAAGCAAAAGAAGCAGAAAAAAGAGCGAGCGAGCAAGCAAAAGAAGTAGAAGAAAAAGCAAAAGAGCAAGCAAAAGAAGCAGTAAAGCAGCAGAAAGAACAAGCTAAAGATGCAGCTGAAAAAGCAAAAGAGCAGGCCAAAGCAGATGAAAAAGCAAAAGGGCGAAATAATTAACAATTAAATAAGTCTTAATAAATAAAAATATATATAAGAAGCGTCCCCTCAACAAAATGAGGGGGCGTTTTTTTCTTTGCTTATATATTTTATAGAAGATGTAATGTAATGAATTAAGTTGAAATAAGGGGAGATTTGAGTTATATTATGAATTAAATGTATTTAATGCCATATTTATGAAAAATTGATATATTAACAGTCATTATGATACTATGAAGGATGAGGGAAAAGGGATGCCAAACAACGAGACTCAAGAAGAGCAAACATCAGAACAGCAAACATCAGAACAGCAAACATTAGAACAGCAAACATTAGAACAGCAAACAACAGAAAATCAAACATCAGAAAATCAAACGCCAGAACAGGCTAAACCAAAAAAGAAGATGTCAAAGAAGAAGAAGGTTATACTAATTGTTGTCTCTTCTATTGTGGGGTTATTATTAATTCTACTTCTTGCTGGATATTTGATGCTTCGTAATTATATAGGTAAAATTAATATTGTAGATAGAGATGATAATGATAGAGTAGAGGTTATTGATGGTGATATTGAAGATGAGGAGGATGAGGAGATTGATCCAAATCAAACAGATTCGCCAGAGGAAGATATTAAATCAGCAGAAGAAGAGATCCGCAAGAATTTAGAGGAAAATAGCACTCCAATTAAAAGCGACGAGGATGTTCTTAATATTCTATTGATTGGGAATGACTCCAGAAAAGATAACACTTCTGGCCGTTCTGATGCTATGATTCTTGTTTCAATTAATAGTAAGACCAACAAAATAATCGCGACTTCGCTACTGAGAGATATTTACCTTCAAATTCCAGGAAAGAGTAACAATCGTTTGAATGCTTCTTATGCTTTTGGGGGAGCAAAACTGTTAATGCAAACGGTGGAACAAAACTTCAAAATCAAGATTGATCGGTATGTAGCGGTTAATTTTTATGCGTTTATGGATGCTGTAGATGCAGTTGGTGGTGTCAACTTAGAAGTTAGTCAGGAAGAGATTCCAATTATCAATAACTATATTCGCAGCCTGAACACTTTGACCGGAAAAGACACGGAAGCTGAGCTTTTAACGCAACCGGGACAATTATTACTTACTGGTAAGCAGGCATTAGGCTATGCTAGGAATCGGTATATTGGGAGTGATTTTGAACGGACAGCCAGACAACGAAGAGTATTAGAGCAGGTATTTAATAAAGTAAAAAAGCTCGGGATATTTGAACTGAATGACCTATTGAATCAGATTCTGCCACAGATAACAACGAATCTTTCGGAAGGCGAGATTTTCTCTTTAATTCTGTCATTACCTTCTTATTCAGGATATGATGTGGAACAATGGAGCATTCCAGTAAAAGGTTCATATAAATTCTTACGGATACAACGCAAGGCTGTGATAGGAGTGGATTTCAGTCAGAATATCAAAGCGTTACATGAAAAAATATATGGTGAAGAATAATCAGGGAGACTACTATGTTTAACATTAAAGTGAATTTAATCAAAGGAAACATTCTATCGTCACTGTTGCTATTTGCAATTCCGATATTTTTCTCTAATTTGTTACAACAAGCTTACAATACAATAGATATCATGATTGTAGGTAAAACTCTTGGAGAAGATTCATTAGCTGCGATAGGAGCTACTTCATCGGTGTATGAGCTTATGGTAGGGTTTGCTATGGGAATTGGCAATGGGCTAAGTATTGTAACTGCAAGAAACTATGGCTCAGGGGATCAGGAGTTAGTAAAGCGATCGGTGGCCGGAACCATTGTAATAGGAATTTTTGTCACAGGGTTTCTTATGATAGTTTCTCAACTTTTTCTTTTTTCAGGGTTAGAACTGCTAGATACTCCATCTGACATTATTCAGGAAGCCTATTCCTATATTTCCATTATTACAATGTTTGTAGGGGTATTACTTTCCTATAATTTATGTTCCGGGCTATTAAGAGCAACGGGAAATAGTGTTATGCCTCTTCTATTTCTATTAGTAGCTACTATACTAAATATTTTTCTTGATCTATTATTTATTGTCAAATTTGACATGGGGATAAAGGGAGCTGCCATAGCCACAGTTATAGCTAAGGGAGTATCTGTTCTATTAAGTGTTATCTATATATACATAAAATGTCCTTATTTGATTCCCTCAAAAAAACATTTTACTTTTCATAAAAAGCTATATAAAGATTTAGTTGGTCAGGGACTTTCAATGGGATTAATGATGTCAATTGTGTTTACTGGAAGTTTAGTGCTTCAAAAATCGATAAATGGTATGGGCAAGTTGGTAATTGCAGCTCATATTGCAGCACGAAAGCTAAATAGTTTCAGTTTAATGCCTGTTACTTCCATAGCTGCGTCGCTATCTACTTTTGTCTCTCAAAATAAAGGAGCAGATCAAAGAAAACGTATCATGAAGTCCATCAAGTACGCCAATTTGTTGGCTATTTTATGGGGAGCTATCATTTCATGCATTTTGTTATTTGCTGCGCCACTTATGGTTGAAATGATTTCGGGTTCTAAGGAAGCAGTTATTATTGACAATGGAAGCAGATATCTAATGCTTAATGCACCGTTTTACGCTGTACTAGGAGTACTATTTAACCTAAGATATAGTTTGCAGGGAATTGGTGAAAAAGTTGTTCCTTTAATATCTAGCATTATTGAACTTCTTGGAAAGATAATTTTTGTTATATTCTTAATTCCTACACTTGACTATCTTGGGGTTATCCTATGTGAACCGGTCATCTGGTGCTTCATGTGTGTTCAGCTATTATATTCTTTTTATACCAATTCTTATATCAGGCAAAACAAAAAGGTAAACTTATAAAATCTTTCTGCCGATATATACACTGACATTAGTGGATCGATATTTTGATTCCTATGGATGGGTAGATTGGAGGATATTTGTTTGAAAAAAGTACGTACAAGAAAGTACAGTGTGGAGTTTAAAATATGTCTTAGTGTTATTTTAACAGGAATTATAATTAGCGTTGCTCTTTTAGCAGGTTCTTATCAGAACGCCAGGTTTGGTATCGTTGCCATTCTTTTCAATATTATATGGGGGATTTTACTTTCTCGTTCCATTGGGAAAAGATTTTATTTAGTAAACAGCAAATTAAGTGAGCTTGTTACTAATGGAGATCTTACAAAAAAAATTGATATTAATAGTGGAGATGAATTTGAGGTAATAGCAGGTAATATTAATCAATTAGTCTATAATATCAAACATTCGATCGAGCAGATTCAGACGTCCTCAGTTCAGTCTTACGAAGTATCGACTCATATCACGAATGAACTGGGACAGATTAGTTCTAAGTTTGATACGGTTTCTGCAAGTGTGGAAGAGACTACAGCTTATATTGAAGAGGTATCAAGTAATATCAATGAAACTTATCAATTCAGTAATGATATGGTAGAAAATCTTAACCAGATGAACGAACAGGTCACTAAAAGTGAGAAGCTTGCAGCTGAAATTCAAAATAGTTCAGAAGAATTAACGAAACAATCTAATGATACACGCAATGATATCATTATAAAAGTGAAACAGTTGTCTCTAGAAGTAGAAGAACGGGCGCGTAAATCGCGTGACGTAGAGCAGATTGCATCCCTTAGTAAGGAGATTGTTGAGATTGCTTCGCAAACGAATCTACTAGCACTAAATGCCAACATAGAGGCAGCTAGGGCAGGTGAATATGGTAGAGGCTTTGCTGTAGTAGCAGAAGAGGTACGTAACCTTTCTGTCAATGCCAATCAGACTGCGGGTAAAATTGGATATGTAGCATCGGAAGTTTTAGAAGATGTCAAACAATTAGCAGAAATCTCAATGCAAATGGTATATTTTATTCAGACTGATATTCTAAAGGGATATGACTTATTGTTGGGGGCTGATGAGACGTATTCGAAGGGAATTGATTCCCTAACGGAAGCGCTTAAGTTTTTCCAGATACAAATCTCATCACTTTCAGAAAAAGTTGATCTAATAAATCGGTCTATGAATACGATACACCTATCTTCTGGTGAGATGAATGATAATGTTACTCTTGTAGCCGATACGGTAAGTAGTCTGAATGATAATGTTAAAGAGATTAACGATGAGATGCAAACGAATGCAATGATAAGTAAACAGTTAAAAGAAGTGGTAGAGCTGTTCAAAATATAAGGCTGATTTTACAAATATTGTTGATTTTACAGACGAAAAGAAAAGGGGATAACTTATGAAAATGTACAGAAAATCTTTAAAAGTAAGATTGATTGCAATTTTAACCATTATTTCGATTCTACCAGTGCTTGTAGCCCTTTATTTTATGTATCATAATGCAGCCACAGCAATGAATGAAATGATAGAGAAAGAAGCAAAGAAATCTATCCAAGTGGCTGAATATAAGATGGAGCTAAAAGCGAAAGAAGCAATTGCAATAGCTGAGAGGTATGTCTCGTTAGTAGAGATAACTGATGCATTCAAAAAAGAGGATAAAGAAACTCTAGATTCTTTGATTAAGCCTATTTTTGAGACACTTAGTATGAATAACCATGTAACTGTATTTGAATTTGGTGATGCTAATAGTGTTGTCATGACACGGGCACATAATCCTTTATCATTTGGCGACAGTAAAATTGATAATGTTTCTGTAAAAGCGGCTCTTGATGGCAATACTGTATATGGATTAGAAATGGGAAAGAGCGGTTTTGCAATTCGTGGTGTAATCCCTATTAGGGATGGTAAGTCTGTAATAGGTACATTACAAGTTGGTTTCGATGATTCAATATTGGAAGAGATTAATCATTCAATTGAGGGTAAGATTACTATTTATAATAAAGATCAACTTGTTAAAACGACTGAGGAAAGTGAAAGAGTCAATATTAATTATCCTTTAGAAGATAAGACTATTTTTGAGAGGGTCTCTAATGGTAAGGTGGTTCAAGTTAGTATTAATGAGAATATGATTAAGAATTATTACCCTCTTTATAATACTACGAAGCAAAGTGTTATAGGAATGATTGGAATCACACAGGATATTACTAAATTCAAATCATTTGAAAAAACAACGATTAATACCGCAGTCATTATAGATATTGTTGTATTATTTATTGCAGTTTTGTGCTCTTTACTAATAGCTAGAAGAATTGTCAATCCAATTAAAGAATTGGAAAAACTGATCAATAAAACAGCCAAATTAGAGCTTAAGGATGATCCATCCTTTGACTACCTTCTTAAAAAGAAGGATGAGATAGGCTCGATTACAAAATCGATAGCAAGCATGAGAGCTATGTTAAGGCTGGTAGTGCAGGAATTGATTCAAGTGTCGGAGGATATGACAAATCAATCAAACGATATGAATTCTTCCGTTCAGGAGAATAAGAAACAGATACATCAAGTGGTTAATGCAATCAATGAGATTGCTCTTGGCAATGGAAGTTTGGCAGAGACTGTAAATTGTGCGAATGAATCTATTATGAATGTTGTGAATAATATAGATGAAGTTAATCAAGTGACAACTGAAAGCGCCAATCGTGCTGCCCAGTCACTTGAGACGGTAGAAAAAGGCCAGGAAGCATTACTTTTAACAACGCATAAGATGGAACAGAATACGCAACTTGTAAGTGAAGTAAGTACATCCTTCCAAAAACTAAGTGAGGTTATTAATCAGGTAGTTAATATTACCGATGTGATTAATTCAATTGCAGATCAGACCAATCTTCTTGCCTTAAATGCTGCAATAGAGGCAGCGCGCGCAGGTGAAACAGGTAAAGGATTTGCTGTTGTAGCGGAGGAAATCCGGATGTTAGCTGAAGAGGCTTCAAAGGCGGCAGAAGAGATTACTACAATCATTAAAGATACTGCAGTTAAGAATTCAGTAGCAATTCAGAACCTAGAAAAAGTAAGAGATATTGTTTCAGAGCAGGAAGATGCTGTGGGCATTACAAAAGATTCCTTTGACAAGATTAAAGAAGTTGTTGTGGATATTGCAAGCCGAACAGAAGGAGCAGCTAAGATGATTACACAGATTGACGAAGTCTCAAAACATGTCTTAAGTCAGACACAGGAGATGGCAGCAATTGCACAGGAATCTGCAGCTGGTTCTGAAGAAATCCTAGCTTCTAGTGAAGAACAATTAACATCTGTTGATCTAATCGCAAGTAGAACAGAACAGCTTCTAGCGATAGTAGCAAAGAT
Source organism: Bacillota bacterium (assembly GCA_023434365.1). Taxonomy (GTDB): domain Bacteria; phylum Bacillota; class Clostridia; order Lachnospirales; family Lachnospiraceae; genus KM106-2. The sequence goes on from JAEYSV010000007.1 coordinate 10,204, forward strand.
GAGCGAAGAAATTAATCGATTCAGTATATAACAATAAGTTCTTAGTGCTAAAAGATATAAATACGACAAAAAGTCCCTTAGTAGGGACTTTTTGTTGTTTGATTTAGATTACTCTTCTTCATGAGCTGCATCGGAGTCTTCTTTTGTCTGATGAACCGTACCAAATGGATGCTGTGGTGGTGCATAAATGGAATAAAGTTTAAGTGGAGTATCTCCCGTATTCACTAGATTGTGCCAAACGCCTGCAGGAATTATGATAGAGAAATCATCTTCAACTTTCATACGAAAAGTCAGGTTATCTTCTCTGTCCCCCATCATTGCCATACCTTCGCCTTCTTCAATACGAAGAAATTGATCTACATCAGGATGGACTTCTAATCCTATTTCTCCACCTTGTGGAATACTCATTAAAGTTAATTGAAAATATGTTCCTGTCCAAAGAGCAGTTCGGAAGGTGTTGTTTGCTTTTGTTACCTCATCAATATTAAAAATTATCGGACTTGGCCCATAATCCATAAGCCTTACTGATTGTGTTTGGTATCTTACCTGATTTCTAGGTAGTTGCCCGTTATTCGTTGGCATAAATCTTCTGCTTTGATTAAACATTTAACTTCCCTTCTTACTGATTTAAGTCCTTACAATAGAACAAAGACTTAAACTTATTTTAGTATATTGTATGTTGGGATAAAATAATTGACACTGTAATAGGTTTGTACGATTTTGGTCATGGTTTATCATATATTTTTACTCTAAGATTTGACATAATGGAATCATCATATTAGCACTTGAACAACCAGTTAATTATTGAAAATTGGGTTGTGATGTGTAGTTATTAGGAAGGGGAAACACGAATGATATTTGAGATGGATCGGGCAAGAAAGCTATTAGAGGTTCTAGATAACTTACGATATCGTAATACAATAAAACTATGTGACTATCGCATGAAGCAGACTGAGGATATCTTTGTTGATGTTAATACTCTTGATACAAGTGACTTTTTACCTATGGGCAAAGAATTGATTTGGGGCGGACACATGCAGTATTTCTGGTTCGCTACGGAATTTACGGTACCAGGTAACATGCACGGAGAAAGTCTATTTTATCGTGTGCGTACAGGGAAAGAAGGGGAATGGGATGCTACCAACCCTCAAATGGCATGTTTTGTGAATGGGAAACTAGTCCAAGGACTTGATGTGAATCACACGGAAGTATTAATTACCCATAATGCACAAGAAGGAGAAACATACCGAATTATTTTACGTGCCTTTACCGGAACTCAGAATTTTGTGTTAAAACTGGATTCTGATTTTACGGTCCTAGACCATGACACATCCAAATATTATTATGATATGCTAGTGCTACATGAGACTGCCAAATTATTAGAAGATAGTCATCCAGATACACGGAGGATGAAGAATGTTATAAATGAATCACTGAACTACTTAGATCTTCGGTGTACTTATTCAAAAGAGTATTATGAATCACTACATAAAGCGCAGGACTATATTACAAAGGAGTATTATCAGAAATCTTGTAAAGAAGGTGACATCAAGGTTTTCTGTGTTGGTCACACACATTTGGACTGTGCATGGCAATGGACGTTACGTGTGACAAAGGATAAGGCAGTCAGAAGCTTTGCTACGGTACTCAAATTGATGGAAGAGTACCCAGATTATACGTTTATGTCAAGTCAGCCACTACTTTATGAATTTGTGAAAGAACATGCACCTGAGGTCTATGAGCAAATCCGTGAGAGGGTTGCAGAGGGTCGATGGGAGACCGAAGGAGGCATGTATGTCGAAGCTGATTGCAATCTGGCTTCTGGAGAGTCTCTTGTTCGACAATTTTTATACGGTAAACGATTTTTTAACAAAGAGTTTGGAAAAGATAATCGCATTCTCTGGTTACCAGATGTATTTGGCTATAGCGCAGCACTCCCACAGATACTTAAACAATGCGGCATCCATTACTTTATGACGACCAAAATTAGCTGGAGTGAGTTTAATAAGATGCCAATGGATACTTTCATGTGGGAGGGGATTGATGGAACGAGAGTATTAACTCATTTTGTTCCTACTCGTGAGTATGTAAAAGTAATTCCAGAAGGATCATTTGAGACAGCACATACAACAACTTATAATGGAAATATAGACGCCAATCATTTGATAGGAGGCTGGGAGCGTTATAGTCAAAAGGAGTTAAATCAGGAAATCCTTAATTGTTTTGGACACGGCGATGGTGGAGGTGGTCCAACAAGAGGGATGCTAGAAAGGGAAAAGCGTTATCGTAGAGGGTTACAGCAATGTCCTCAAACAGTGCCAAGTACAGCGTTATCATTTTTTGAGTCACTAGATCAGAAGGTAGCCGGTGATAAAAGACTGCCAAGATGGGTCGGGGAGCTGTATCTCGAATATCACAGGGGTACTTATACTTCTATGGCCAGAAATAAACGCTATAATCGTAAAAGTGAATTTTTATTAGCTAATCGAGAATTATTTGCATCAATTGGTTCTATCTTTAAGTCTCATTCTTACCCAAAAGAAGAGTTAAACGAAGCTTGGAAAGTGGTTCTAAAGAACCAGTTTCACGATATTCTTCCTGGTTCTTCTATTTATGAGGTATATGAAGAATCCAAAGAAGAGTACGAGGCCCTTATTAGTGAGCAAACGGCCAAGTTATATGATCAACTAGATGAATTAGCGAATGAGGTTGATGCGCCGCTAGGTAGTTTGGTGATATATAATGCCAATGGTGTAACTGGAGAAGGAATCGTAGAATGGAGCAATGACGGTGACTTAATTGATGCTTGTGAAATAGGGGGACATATTTTGCAGGTACAAACAACTGCACAAGGCAATTACCTCTGCTATGTCAAAAATGTACCAACAAAAGGGTATACAACCTTACATTTAACGAATAAGCCAGTAGCTAATAGAATGCAATTATGCATAAGTAATCATGTTATGGAAAATGAGTATGTTAGATTAGTATTTGCTCCAAATGGGGAGTTCGAAAGTATCTATGATAAGCAGAGCAAAAGAGAACTGCTCCAAGAGCACAAAAACGGTAATATCCTGATGAGTTATGAGGATCGCCCACACAATTTTGATGCCTGGGATCTTAATAATTACTATACGGAAAAGGCCTGGCCTATCGATAACCTCAGTTCTATCGATGTAATCGAAACGGGCCCGGTAAGAGGAGTAGTAAAAATAGTAAGGTCTTACCTATCCTCTACAATAATTCAATATGTTCAGATGTATGCAGATTCCCCTCGTATTGATATTAAGACTGAAATTGACTGGAGAGAAGAACACATCTTCGTAAAGGCATTGTTCCCAATCGATATTCATACAGAGGAAGCTACGTATGAAATACAGTATGGAAATGTAACTAGAAAAACACATGAAAATACTTCGTGGGATTTTGCAAGATTTGAAGTGTGTATGCATAAGTGGATGGATGTTTCTGAGGATGGTTTTGGTGTATCATTTTTAAATGATTGTAAGTATGGAGTTAGTGTCCGTGATGGGGTAGTAGGCTTATCGTTATTAAAATCTGCTACCGATCCCAATCCTATGGCAGATAAGGAAAAACATGAATTTACTTACTCTATCTATACACATGATGAAAATTATAAAAAGGCTGATACAGTACGACAGGCTTATTTATTAAATAATCCATTAGTGGTATCTAAGAAAAAGAAGGATGGCAACTCCTTGCCGGAATCAATGTCATTTGTCTCAGTGGATAAGAAAAATGTTATGATAGAGGTGGTCAAACAAGCAGAAGATAGTGAAACTACCATCGTTCGCTTATATGAGCATCATAACCGTAGAGAGCAGGTAACAATGACATTGGCCAAAGAGATGAAGCATTGTTATGCATGTGATATGCTGGAAAATATCATCGATACATATGAAATTAAGAATCAGCAGGTAGTATTTACGATAAAACCGTTTGAGATTAAAACATTCCTGATATCACAATAAGTACTTAAACTTAGTAAAATGATATATACAAAGTAATCAATAATACATTGAAACATATCTCCGTTTGTAATAGAATTATACTATTAAGGTCGTGTGACTTACATTCTATTATCGACGGAGATTTTTCGTTGGTGGAATAGTATATATGAGCAGGAGAGAATTCGTATGAAAGAATTAAAAAGAATTGCAATGCAAGATGCGGCAAATGTAAAAGTACATGGAAGAACGACAAAGGAACGCAATCCAATCACCCTTTTTTGGACCGCAAGCGCAATTGAATGTAATGTAAAAGCATCGGAATTATGGATTGAGTTGTCATCAACCTATGATGTATATGAACCTTGGATCAGTATTTTAGTCAATGGTGCATGTGTCAGCCGTCTTATGTTAACCGAAGGAACTCATAGAATATGTATCTTCCGGAACATGAACAGCGAAGTTGCTAAAAATATACGCATTGTCAAAGATACGCAGGCAATGCCGTCTGATACAAAACATTGTCTTCAGCTTCATGCTATCGAAACAGATGGAGAGTTATTACCTGTTGAGGAGCGTCCATATCGTCTTGAGTTTATTGGCGATAGCATAACTTCGGGAGAAGGAACCATAGGTGCAGTCGAAGAAGTGGACTGGGTTAGTATGTTTATGAGTTCACAAAATCACTATGGAACAATGACAGCAAACAAACTGAATGCAGATTACCGTGTATTATCACAGGGAGGATGGGGTACCTATGCTAGCTGGGATAATAATCCGAATAATGTTATGCCTGCTTACTACGAATACATTTGCGGCGTAATCCAAGGGGAAAACAATCTGAAATTAGGCGTTATGGAGAAGAATGATTTTAGCGAATGGATTCCCGACGCAGTTATTATAAATCTGGGCACTAATGATAACGGAGCCTTTCATAATCAGGCTTATGTAGACGAAGTAACCGGCGAGGTATATAAACAACGACTGAACGAGGATGGAACCTTCAATGAAGAAGACCTTGCTAAGTTCAAAAATGCAGTGTATGAATTTATTAAAAAAGTTCGTTTCTATAATCCAAATACTCAGATTGTTTGGACATATGGAATGATTGGTCATGATATGGCTAATAGTATAGCTGAAATGGTAGATAAGTATAAGAAGGATACCAAGGATTCAAAAGTTAGCTTTTTGATCTTACCAGATATGACCCCGGAAACTGTTGGAGCACGTAGTCATCCTGGTGTGAAAGCTCATCAGATAGCGGCAGATGTACTGGCTGCATATTTAAAAGATTTACTACAGTAGTGCGAAAGGCTTAATTTTTTATCACATTATGTCGATATCATAGATAGTAGTGAGAAGGTAAAAGAGAATAAATATAATAACTGCATGGTTTATTTATTGAAGTTAGACGGTGAAACAACCGGGAGGAATGTTGATGAAACAGAGCAGAAAGCGGATTGGGGTATTGATATCAGACATCTGTTCCTATTCTGCAACTAGATTAATTTCTGGAATCATGGAAAAAGCATATAACTATAATTATGATGTCCTTGTATTTAGTACTTTTATTAAACAAAGTGATAGTATTGAGTTTCAATTAGGAGAAAGCAATATTTTTAATATGGTTAATTTATCATTACTAGATGGCATTATATATGCACCAGATTATATGTACATTCCTGGCCTTAAAGATAAATTAGAACGTATGCTAAAAGAACAATGTACCTGTCCAATTGTTGTACTAGATACAAAAACAGGAAACTGGCCATTAATTGAACTTGATGACACAAAAACGATGGAAAACCTGGTAGATCATCTCATAGATGTCCATCACGTAAAGAAGATTAATCTAATAACAGGACCGAAGACTCATATGCATGCCAAGGCTAGATGGAACGGATACTTGAACAGCATGAATAAACATGGTCTAAGTGTTGATGAGGAGCAGGTGCTTTTTGGTGACTTTTGGGTACACACAGCCATTGTTTATATAAAAGAGATTATTGAAGGTAAAATCCAATGGCCGGAGGCAATAGTCTGTGCCAATGATCAGATAGCAATGGCAATCTGTAACGAATTGGCTTCTTTTGGGTATCTTGTGCCAAAGGACATGATTGTAGTTGGATATGATAGAAATTTTGATTATGTATCAAAAACGATGACGTTGACGCATTGTGAGACCCCAAGAATGCAACAGGGCAATAATGCAGTTACCTTATTATATAATATGTTAGAAGGTGCTAACGAACCATTAATTAATGATCCGGTTGGAGATATCTTACTAGGACAAAGTTGTGGCTGTCAGCCTACTTATAACGGTACAGTACCTTTTCTAAAAGAGCAGCAGGCAAGTTATCAGCTAGAAACGTTCTATCATAGCAATCATATGGAAGAAAATCTGGTAAGCTCCAATACCCTTCGTGAATGTATGGAAAAGATATGTTGGTATACATATCAAATTCCAGATATGAAAGAGATTTATCTCTGTCTTTGTGATGAATGGCGAAACTATATCGATATTTTTGACAATGATACCGAGGAAGAGATAACGAATGATATTCCTTATATCGGGGAGAAAAAAGAGAATGAATATTTGCAGGATTCTGCAGGAAATGAATATCTCTTCCAGGGATATACGGATAATATGATGATCTATGCCAAAAAAGTTAATGAGGAAGCAAGGGTAAACCGTGAGTTTTATGACACAAGGATTATACTACCTGCCTTATATGAGGAACGAGATTATCCGACTACTTATTTTTTTACTCCAATTCATTTTAAAGACCGTTGTCTTGGATATACGGCTCTATCCTTTGGTAAGGAGATCATTTCACCAAATGAAAACTATCGTACTTGGGTGCGTAACATCAATAATGCATTAGAGTTTATCAGAATACAGTATGAACTTAGATATTACAATCAAAGACTGAATAGATTGGCTATTCGAGATGAATTGACCGGTCTTTATAATCGCCATGGATTCAATATGCTTGCAGAAGAAATGATTAACAATAGCAAGAAGACTAATTCAAAAATATTGATGCTCTTTGGTGATATGGATAATCTAAAGCAAATTAATGATAAGTATGGTCATCTCGAAGGAGATAATGCGATACGAACACTAGCTCAGGCATTTATGTCTGCTTGTCGTAATGACGAAGTATGTGCCAGAGTTGGTGGTGATGAGATAATTATTGTTACTGAAGGAGTACAAAGTTCGTATGTTGTGGAAGCAATCCAGACTCATATCAGTCAGTTCCTTGAGGATTATAATAGACTAACAAGTAAACCATATGATATTCGGGTAAGTCTAGGATTTTATGAAGCTAGGGTAAATGAGACTGAGGTTTGTGAGTCTAAGGCAGATGAGATTCTCAAATATTTTTATACGCAGGCAGACAGTAGTATGTATCGTAATAAGCAGCTGCGTAAACTTCAAATGTTAAAATAAGAGCGTATGATTATTATTCCAGAAAGAGAGCGTAGCTCTAATGGAAGATAATCATATGCTCATTTTTCTTATGATATAGTAAATTACTGATTTCCTATATCATAAGAAACGCTCCGCGAGGATCGCACTGCGGCGGTAATGAAAAATGTCGCCTAAGCGACACGCCGCAGGCGGAGAGTTTCGCTAGCGAAACTCTTTCTTGTAAATCCTGGCTATGACCTATATAATGAGAGTAACGATTAGAAAGTGAGTGGGTTAACATGAGTCGATATAGGATAGTGATATTAATGATAATGGGTATGCTATTTCTGACATCCTGTAAAAGCGCTGGAGAATCTGTGTATCAAGAAGGGCTTGTCTTATTAGAAAATGGTAAGTACGAAGAAGCTAGCGAAAAGATGAAAAAAGCGTTAGAAGAGAATTCGGACAGAGCGGATTACTATATTGGGTACGGTATGTGTTTAATTAAAGTTGGCAATTACGATGAAGCACTAGTACAGTTTGATAAATCAATTGTGGAGACGAATAACAGTATCACCAATCGAAATAAGAAAAAAGCACTAAGAGGCAAGGGAATAGCTTATTATCAAAGTGGACAGTATGAAAAAGCTGTAACTGTATTTGGTGATGCCCTAAACATAGATGAATTAAGTACATTTAATGAAGATATCAGACGTTATCTTGCTTCCTGCTATCTTGCGATGAAAGATTATGAGAGAGCAATTGAAGTGTATGATGTATTACTAAAACAAAAGGAAGACGGTGCAATATTTGCTGGACGTGGACAGGTTTATATGGCAATGGGAGAATATCAGAAAGCCGTCGAGGATTTTTCCCAAGCGATTACTAAGGATTCCAATCAAATTAGTTTTTATATCCTAAAACATGACGCGCTGATTGCTCTTAAAAAGACTGAGGATGCCAAAGAAACGTTACTTGCAGCTTTATCATTAAAGCCGGAAACAATGGAAGAGAAGTTTCAGATGGTTACAATCAGATTTTATCAGGAGGATTATGAGACAGCCATCAAGGAACTGAATGAAATAGTAAAGGATTACCCAAAAGGGTACTTTCTGCTTGGAGAAATAAATTTTCATCTTGATCAAAAAGAAGAAGCAATTACCGCTTATCAGAATTATGTAAAAGCAGGAGAGCTAATGAATGCAAAGAAGGCTTACTATAAAATAAGTGAGTGTTACCTGAGTAATGAGGAATATGAAAAAGCCCTTGCAGCGGTTCAAGAAGGGTTGTCTATTCAGGATAATACTTATGAAAAGGAGTTATCCTATAATCAGGTCCTTTGCTTTGAGAAGTTGTCACGTTTTGAGGAAGCATATCAGGCAGCAAAAGAGTATGTTAAGAAGTATCCTAAGCAGGAGGATATGGATAAAGAATTACAATTTTTAGAGTCTAGAATTACCGTTAGGTAAAGTGGCCAAATAAAGCATTAAAGAGAGGTAGTTATGGCAGAATTATTTGAGATAAATGATATTCAGGAAAAGGTAATACTAGTTGGTGTAAGTGTGTATGAGAATGACGATACAGAGCAATCCTTAGAAGAACTAGAAGAACTTGCGAAAACAGCAGGTGCAGTTACAATAGCAAAAGTTATTCAAAACCGGGATCGAATTCATCCAGGTACGTATATTGGAAAAGGAAAAATAGAAGAAGTCAGGATGCTGGCAGAGGAATTAAATGCCACTAGTATAGTGTGCGATGATGAGTTAACGCCAGCGCAACTTCGTAACCTAGAAGATGCCCTGCAGTTAAAGGTAATTGACCGTACGGTAATGATTCTAGATATTTTTGCTGGAAGAGCCAGTACAAAAGAAGGAAAAATACAAGTTGAGTTGGCTCAGTTACGATACCGGGCAACAAGACTGACCGGACTTGGCAAAAGTTTGTCCCGTCTCGGAGGTGGAATAGGTACAAGAGGTCCTGGTGAAAAGAAGCTGGAGGTAGACCGCCGATTAATTAATGATCGAATAAGTTGGTTAAAGAAAGAACTTGATCAGATTAAGCAGGCAAGAGAGACTCTTCGTGTTAAACGAACGCAAAATGCTGTTCCGGTGGTAGCAATAGTAGGGTATACAAACGCTGGTAAATCCACTTTGTTAAACACATTAACGAATGCCGGTATACTGGCTGAGGACAAATTATTTGCAACGTTAGATCCAACTACTAGAAATCTGGAGCTTCAGAGTGGTCAGCAAATCTTGCTTACTGATACGGTAGGATTTATCCGAAAACTTCCACATCACTTGATAGAAGCGTTCCGAAGTACACTTGAAGAAGCAAAGTATGCAGATATTATCCTACATGTTGTGGATATAAGCAATCCACAGGTCGATAAGCAAATGCATATTGTTTACGAAACGCTTCAAAATCTTGAAGTTAAGGATAAACCAGTGATTACCGCTTTTAATAAAATAGACCGACTTGAAGAATCGATTGTTATAAAAGATCTGAAAGCGGATAAAACATTACGAATCTCGGCTAAGAATGGAATGGGATTAGAACAGCTCCTTGATACAATTGAACTAATCTTAAAAGAGCAAAAGGTGTATGTAGAGCAAGTCTTTGATTATGCCAATGCTGGGAAAATCCAACTTATCAGAAAGTATGGTCAATTACTTAGTGAAGAGTATCAAGAAGGTGGAATTGCGATTAAGGCATATGTACCACAGGATATCTACAGTCGTCTTTAAAAAAACAAAAACCATTCAAAAACGAACATGAGATTTTTTTTGAATGGTTTTTTTATGTCCTCATAAGTAAGATATCCTGTCAAAGAATATAGAAAGAATTCTACTGTTAGATGCTGTTGTAATTTTTAGTCACTCCATAATTATTATCAGTGTCAAATGCTACTGTTTTTGGTCGAGCCTACAAAGTCTATGTATAAATTAAACAGTTTTAGTCGGATAGGTTTGTGCACATTTTTAACAAAATAAGGTTGACATTTGGCATAAGTTATGAAAGGTCACACATACAATATATTGTGGTTGTAGAGGTGTCTGGTAATACATATGGTATTTTTTTCTTGACTTACCAATCTATATTTGCTAGAATAATAATGTAAAACAAATGAAAAATAAAAGAGAGCGGAGTAGAGAAGTGGATAGCAAATATCCGTTTGATTAGGAATGAAGCTTTAGGAGGGTTTATCTATGATCAGGGTGGTGAAACGTGACGGGGAAGTCACGGGATTTGATCTGAAGAAAATTTCAAGCGCAATTTCGAAGGCATTTAATGCAACTAACAAGATGTATAACGAAGATATCATTAACCTTTTGGTATTACGTGTTACTTCAGATTTTCAGGATCGTGTTAAGGAGGATCAGATTTCAGTTGAAGATATCCAAGATAGTGTAGAACATGTGCTTGAACAGACTGGATATACAGATGTTGCAAAGGCATATATTCTGTATCGTAAAAATCGAGAGAAAATACGTAATATGAAATCAACAATCCTTGATTATAAGGAAATTGTGAATAGCTACGTCAAAGAAGAGGATTGGCGTGTGAAGGAGAATTCCACGGTTACTTATTCTGTGGGTGGTTTGATTTTACATAACTCAGGATCAATTACAGCAAATTATTGGTTGTCTGAAATATATGATGAAGAAATCGCTAATGCACATCGTAATGCGGATATTCATATTCATGATTTGTCAATGCTAACCGGATATTGTGCCGGATGGTCACTAAAGCAGCTGATTCAAGAAGGCCTTGGAGGAATCCCAGGCAAGATTACTTCTTCTCCTGCAAGCCATCTTTCTACCTTATGCAACCAGATGGTTAATTTTTTGGGTATTATGCAGAATGAATGGGCAGGTGCTCAGGCATTTTCGTCATTTGATACTTACCTGGCACCATTTGTAAAGGTAGATAATTTGACTTACAAAGAAGTAAAACAATGTGTGCAGAGCTTTGTGTATGGGGTAAATACACCAAGTCGTTGGGGAACTCAGGCACCATTTTCGAATATAACACTAGACTGGACAGTACCAGATGACCTTGCGAATCTACCATGTATTGTTGGTGGCAAGGAGATGGACTTTACTTATAAAGATTGTAAAAAAGAAATGGATATGGTGAATAAAGCGTTTATTGAGATTATGGTCGAAGGCGATGCTAATGGCCGTGGATTCCAGTATCCGATTCCAACCTACTCCATAACCAAAGATTTTGACTGGTCCGACACCGAAAATAATCGTTTACTATTTGAGATGACAAGCAAATATGGAACTCCTTATTTTTCAAACTATATTAATAGTGATATGGAGCCAAGTGATATTCGTTCCATGTGCTGCCGATTACGTCTTGATCTACGCGAATTACGAAAGAAAACAGGAGGCTTTTTTGGTTCTGGTGAAAGTACAGGAAGCGTTGGCGTGGTAACCATTAATATGCCTAGAATCGCCTTTTTGTCAAAGACGGAAGATGAATTTTTCCGTCGCTTAAATCATCAGATGGATATTGCAGCTCGTTCTCTGAATGTAAAACGTAAAGTCATTACGAAGTTACTAGACGAGGGATTGTATCCTTATACAAGACGCTATTTAGGCAGTTTTGAGAATCATTTCTCAACCATTGGACTACTCGGAATGAACGAAGTAGGATTGAATGCAAGATGGTTAGGGGAAGATATGTCACATACAAAGACATTAAATTTCACTAAAAGAGTATTAAATCATATGAGAGAACGTTTATCTGATTATCAGGTAGAGTACGGAAGTTTATTTAACTTAGAAGCAACTCCAGCAGAGTCTACTTCTTACCGCTTAGCCAAACATGATAAAAAACGTTGGCCAGATATAAAAACAGCCGGTAAACTGCAAGATACCCCTTACTATACCAATAGTTCTCATTTGCCTGTTGAATACACAGCGGATGTATTTGATGCACTTGATATTCAGGATGAATTACAGACACTTTATACATCAGGAACGGTATTCCATGCATTCCTTGGAGAAAAGCTTCCTGATTGGAAGGCATCAGCCAAATTAGTTCAGACAATTGCTAAAAATTATAAACTTCCTTATTATACATTATCTCCAACTTATTCAATTTGCAAGAACCATGGTTACCTTGTTGGGGAACAATTCTACTGCCCACATTGTCATGAGAAGGCAGAGGTTTATTCGAGAATTACCGGTTACTATCGTCCTGTTCAGAACTGGAATGCAGGAAAGACCCAGGAATATAAGAATCGTAAACTATATGATGTTGCTACTTCAAGAAATATGTCTGAAGAAGCAGTCACTGAGGAAAAAGTAGAAGCAATGAATTATCAGACGTCACAAGAAAGTGAGAAAGTTGCGTACCTATTCACAACGAAAACTTGTCCAAACTGTAAGATGGCAAAGCAATATCTGGAAGGTTTTGATTACGTTTTAATTGATGCTGAGGAACAGCCAGCACTCACTTCCCGTTATGGAGTGATGGGTGCACCAACTCTTGTGGTAGTTGAGAATGGAGTAGGTAGAAACTTCAATAACTTAAGTAAAATTAAGGAGTTTGTTGATTCGATTCTGGTTGTTGCCAGGTAAACACTTAGGTGTATTATTACGCTGTAGCCTTTTGTCATGCAAAAGATTACATAAATACGTAAAGAGAAAAGAATACCTGATTGGTAAGAAGAAAAGTACACTAATAATTTGCATACTTAAGATATAAATATACGAAAGCAGTTCATACAAAAGAGTAACTGAATACAAAAGAGTAACTGAATACAAAAGAGTAGGGCATACTATCATTGGTAGTGTGCCTTTTTTATGATATAGGAAATTGCTAATTTCCTATATCATAAAAAACGCTCTGCGATTAATCATTGCCATATGTAGTGAAAACATTTATCATAGTAATAGTAAAGAATTTGAACAGGAGGATGAGAATGAGTCTTGCAGATAATATATTTATAGACATGTGTAAAGATATTCTTGATAAAGGGACAAGTACTGAAGGAGAAAAGGTACGTCCAAAGTGGGAGGATGGCACGAGTGCCTATACGGTTAAAAAGTTCGGAGTAGTAAACCGCTATGATTTGTCTAAAGAGTTTCCGGCAATTACCTTACGAAGAACGGGAATTAAAAGCTGTATCGATGAGATTCTCTGGATCTGGCAGAAGAAATCGAATAATATAAATGATCTAAATAGTCATATATGGGATAGTTGGGCTGATGAAACTGGCTCCATTGGGAAAGCTTATGGATATCAACTTGGTGTTAAACATCAATACAAAGAGGGCATGATGGATCAGGTGGACCGTGTGTTATACGATTTAAAACATAATCCATATAGTCGTCGAATTATGACTAATCTTTATGTTCATCAGGACCTAAGTGAAATGAATTTGTATCCTTGCGCTTATAGCATGACTTTTAATGTAACGAAATCGAAGGATAGTGACAAACTAAAACTAAATGCAATCTTGAATCAGCGTTCTCAGGATGTCTTAGCGGCAAATAACTGGAATGTTTGTCAATATGCTGTTCTAGTGCATATGTTAGCACAAGTAAATGATTTTGAGGTTGGCGAATTTGTTCATGTCATTGCAGATGCGCATATTTACGATCGACATATTCCTATTATTCGCGAACTAATAGAGAGACCTACTTATGAAGCGCCAACATTTTGGATGAATCCTGACATTAAAGATTTCTACCAGTTTACAGTTGATGATTTTAGACTGGATAATTATATTACTGGACCAAAGGTAGTAAATATTCCTATTGCAGTATAAGAGATGAGTAATAGAAAGGATGTAAACTAGTATATGAACTTAATTGTTGCAGTAGATAAAAATTGGGCCATTGGCTATCGTAATGAATTATTAGTACGAATCCCGGCCGATATGAGGTTTTTTCGAGAGGTCACAACCGGGAAAGTGGTAGTTATGGGGAGAAAAACAATGCTGTCATTCCCAGGAAGTCAGCCGTTAAAAAATAGAGAAAATATTATCCTATCAAAAAATATTAATTATCAGGTGAAGGGAGCCACTGTTGTTCACAACATTGATGAAGTTCTTGATATAGTAAAAAATTATCCTCCTGAAGATGTTTATGTCATAGGAGGGGAAACGGTTTATCGTCAGCTACTGCCATATTGTACAACGGCTCATGTTACAAAGATTGATTTTGCATATCAAGCGGATACGTATTTTCCGAACTTAGATGAAGATCCGGAATGGGAAGTGGTTGCAGATAGTGAAGAACAGACCTATTGTGACTTGGAATATTATTTTTATAAATACCAAAGAAAGCAAAAATAGGAAAAAAAAGCTTGAATTATAAACGTTATGGGACTATTATTATTAAAACTAAGATGCACTTGATTTTGTATAAATGATGAGGAAGGATGAAAAGCAATGTTAAATATCAGAATTGAGAAAACAACAAGTCCAAAAGAACTGCCGGGACAAGATAATCCGTTGACTTTTGGAACCATTTTTACCGATCACATGTTTATAATGGATTATGAAATAGGGAAAGGCTGGTTTGATCCTAGAGTGGTACCTTATCAGCCATTAATGCTTGATCCATCTTGTATGGTATTTCATTATGGACAGGAAATGTTTGAAGGTTTGAAAGCTTATAAAACAGAAGAAGGAAAAATCTTATTATTCCGCCCAGATAAAAATATTCAACGCGCGAATAAAACCAATCGAAGAATCTGTATTCCTGAAATACCAGAAGACATCTTTCTTGAAGCTCTTAAAACTGTAGTAAAAATAGATGAAACATGGATTCCAACCAAACCAGGAACGTCGCTTTACATACGACCATTTGTAATTGCAACGGATCCTTTCTTAGGAGTTCGCCCTTCTAATCGTTATCTGTTTATGATTATCTTATCACCAGTTGGTGCCTATTATCCGGAAGGTCTTAATCCCGTAAAAATCTGGATAGAGGATGAATATGTTCGTGCGGTTCGTGGTGGTGTTGGAGAAGCAAAAACAGGTGCTAATTATTGTGCATCCTTAAAAGCACAGGAAAAAGCACATGAAGAAGGCTATTCCCAGGTACTATGGTTAGATGGTGTGGATAGAAAATATATCGAAGAAGTTGGGGCAATGAATATTTTCTTTAAGATTAATGGGAAGTTAATAACACCTCAGTTAAATGGTAGTATCTTGCCTGGAGTAACTAGAGATTCTGTTTTAACGTTAGCCAGACATTGGAATCTTCCAGTAGAAGAACGAAAAATATCGGTGGATGAGATTTATCAGGCAGCGAAGGATGGTTCATTAGAAGAAGTATTCGGTACTGGTACAGCAGCAGTAATCTCACCAGTTGGTCATCTTCGTTTTGAAGATCATGTAATTCAGGTCAAAGATGGTGGTATCGGTGAAGTAAGTCAGAGATTATACGATACGGTAACCGGTATTCAGTTAGGCAAGGTACAAGATGAGTTTGGCTGGACAGTAGAAGTAAAATAATAGTTAGAGTCTGCGAATGGAGTAGAAACTTCGGACGCAGGCTCTTTTATGATATAGGAAATTGCTAATTTCCTATATCATAAAAAACGCTCCGCGAGGATCGTACTGCGGCGGAAATGAAAAATGTCGCTTAAGAGTATATAGGAGGTTAGTAGTTATGAAGTGAAGTGTCTTCGCATATGATATAAAAGATACTCAGGAGGGATATGTCCTATGAAGCGAAGATCAAGAAAAATAAATAATGTATGGTTAGGTGCATTTATACTATTTGCCTTTCTTGCCTGTTACCTTGTCGAAACGAATGCTCCTGGGTATGGAGCTGGAAGAATTACATACGGTGAGATGATTAGACGAACTACAGCAAACCAAACAAGTGAAGGTACCGAGAGCGTAATGAATCAAGAAGAAGTCGAGATGGAAAATGAGCTCGCAAGGCCAGTGCGTAAAGTAGCCTTTCTTACCTTTGATGATGGTCCGAGTGAGAATACAAAGAAAGTGCTTGATATCCTTGAGCAGTATAATATCCGTGCTACATTTTTTATGGTAGGTGAGGAAATTACACCTGAGCGAGAGGATATGATTCGTAAAATGGTAGCTGACGGGCATCTGATTGGTGTGCATACCTATTCTCATGATCGGCAAGCTATCTATCAATCAGAAACCTCATGTATTGAGGATTTTATGAGGGTCTATAATCGTATTGTAGAGGTAACCGGAGTAGAGCCTGTGTATTATCGCTTCCCATATGGAAGTGCTAATTATTATATTACCGGATTTGGTAAACAAGTAATAAGCGAAATGGAGAAAGAAGGACTTGTTTACTATGACTGGAATGTATCAGCGGAAGATTCAGTTGGTAAAACAACACAATCAGCCATACTCAACAATATCAAAATTTTTAAGAAATATAATGAACCAGTTATATTACTACATGATGGTTCAATTAATGATCTAACGGCGAAAACATTACCAATAATTATAGAAAAAATAATAGCAGCAGGATATGAGTTTGACACAATTGACCATAGGAGTAAACCGTACCAGTGGAAACATAATTGGGAGCAAAAGTAAGCACATATCATTTCTAGAATACATATGTTAATAATAAAAGAATATTAGAGGAAATTATGCATAATAAGATTGTCTATCCAGCAGATGTCAGTACACAATCATTTGGTAGACTACGCGTTAATGTAACATCTATACTAAACTCCTTCCCAGTTGAAGGAGCATCTATTAGCGTGGGCTATACAGGCGTACCAGATAGCCAAATAGAAACGATACAGACTGATGCTACTGGTAACACACCTGAGATAGAATTACCAGCACCACCAATAGACTATTCGTTAGAGCCGGGAGCAGAACAACCATACTCAGAATTTACGCTTCGTATTCGTGCGGAAGGTTTTAGTAGTGTAGAGGTGGATGGCGTTCAAATTCTTCCAGAGGTTACTGCTATTCAGAATGCAAACTTAGAAGTAGAGGAAGCACCAGAAGAGGAGGCTCTTTATGTAATTCCTCCGCATACGTTATTTGGTGACTTCCCACCGAAGATTGCGGAGTCAGAAATCAAATCACCTGCAGAAACCGGACAGATCGTGTTAGACCGGGTTGTAATACCAGAGTTTATTGTCGTTCATGACGGACCTCCTACCGATCGGGGAGCCAAAAACCATTATGTAAGATATCGAGATTACATTAATAATGTTGCTTCAAGTGAGATTTATTCCACCTGGCCTGAGGCAACGATATTAGCCAATGTATTAGCAATTCAGTCCTTTACATTAAACCGTGTTTTTACGGAATGGTACCGCAATCGTGGTTTCAACTTTACAATCACAAGTTCCACTGCTTTTGATCACAAATGGGTACCCGGTAGAAATATCTTTGAACCAATTACCAGAGTGGTAGATACTGTTTTTGTCAATTACTTATCAAGACCAGATGTAATACAACCAATCTTAACACAGTATTGTGATGGTCAGAGAACACAGTGCCCAAACTGGATGACACAATGGGGTTCCAAATCACTTGGTGAAGAAGGTTATACTGCAATTGAAATCCTAAGGAATTTTTATGGAAGTAATATGTTTATCAATACAGCTCCAGAAGTAGCTGGTGTACCAGTTTCGTGGCCAGGCACATCGCTTCAGAGAGGCTCAAGAAGCAATAATGTTAGAACAATTCAAAACCAGTTAAATGTCATTAGCAGGGGGTATCCATTAATTCCAAAGCTCGCAGAGGATGGTGTATTTGGGCCAAAAACAGAAAACTCAGTAAAGGTATTCCAGCAAGTATTTAAACTGCCGCAGACAGGAGTAGTTGACTTTACTACATGGTATAAAATTAGTGAAATATATGTAGCGGTTAGTAGAATTGCGGAATTAACATAAGCAAGATGAAGAGAGTATAACGACGCGTCTGATTGAGTCAGGCGCGTTTTTTACAACCTCTTTGTAAAACTAATAAATAAAGCTAGTTTAATTAATAAATAAAGTTCTTGTATTCCTAATAGACTTATGATAGAATACTACCAATTTAGGCATAAGTAGCTTAGTCAGAAAAGAAGTTCCGCTAAAGGTGGCGGTTTTACTCTTTTTTTTTGCGTATTTTTCTAGAGGCAGAGATTGTTAAATATCTGCACAGTCTAAAGACTATAGAAAAAGAAAGGAATAGGTGAAATATGAAGGCTTTTCTCATACTAGAAGACGGAACAACATTTACAGGAGTTAGTATCGGATCACAAAAAGAGATCATTAGCGAAATCGTATTTAATACTTCAATGACTGGGTATCTGGAGGTATTGACTGATCCAAGCTATGCAGGGCAAGCTGTAGTAATGACATATCCACTTATCGGAAACTACGGGGTATGCTATCAAGATATGGAATCTACTAAGGCCTGGCCAGATGGCTACATTGTAAGAGAGATTGCAAGAACACCAAGTAACTTTCGAAGCGAAGATAGTATCGAAACCTTCTTAAAGAAACATGACATTCCAGGGATTGCAGGTATTGATACGCGTGCATTGACCAAAATATTACGTGAAAAAGGTACGATGAATGGGATGATAACTACCAACGAGGCGTATCATATTGAGGAAGTAAAAGAGCGTCTAAAAGATTACTGCGTGCAAGGAGTTGTTAGTAAGGTAAGTTGTAAGGAAGCTCATTCCTATCAACCTGGAGATTTTGAAACTGACTCAACTAATGTAAATGGGCTCAAAGTAGCCTTAATGGATTTTGGAAGTAAGAACAATATTGCTCGCTCTCTAGTAAAGAGAGGATGTCAGGTAACCATTTACCCGGCGGATACTAAGGCAGAAGAAATCATTAATGCAAAACCAGATGGTATTATGCTTAGCAACGGACCGGGAGACCCTGCAGAATGCATTGAGATAATAGAGGAGCTTAAGAAACTCTTTCACTCCAATATCCCAATCTTTGCAATATGCCTTGGTCATCAGTTATTAGCACTAGCCAATGGAGCAAAGACACACAAAATGAAATATGGCCATCGTGGAGCGAATCATCCAGTGAAAGATCTAAGTACTGGTCGTGTCTACATCTCTTCTCAAAATCATGGATATGTGGTGGAAGAGGAAAGTATTGATAAAAGTGTAGCCGAAATTAGTTTTATTAATGTCAATGATCAAACGATAGAGGGGCTACATTATCTGAATAAGAATGTGTTTACTGTGCAGTTTCATCCAGAAGCTTGCGCTGGTCCGAGAGATAGTGAGTTTTTATTCGATAGATTTATTCATATGATGGAGGTGAGTCAATAATGCCAAAGAACAATAGTATTAAGAAAGTCTTAGTAATTGGTTCCGGCCCAATTGTAATTGGTCAGGCCGCTGAATTTGACTATGCAGGGACGCAGGCGTGTCGTTCCTTAAAAGAAGAAGGGCTGGAGGTAATTCTAATTAATTCCAATCCTGCTACCATCATGACAGATAAAGACATTGCAGATAAAGTGTACATAGAGCCACTGACTGTTGATGTAGTAAAGCAACTCATAAAGAAAGAAAAGCCAGATAGTGTGTTACCAACGCTTGGAGGCCAGGCAGCATTAAATATTGCCATGGAACTTGATGAATGTGGCTTCTTGCAGGAAAATGATGTTAATTTGATAGGCACCACATCACTTACTATAAAGAAGGCAGAAGATCGGCTTGAATTTAAGACGACAATGGAGAAAATCGGAGAACCATGTGCTGCCAGTCTGGTAGTGAATAATGTTAAGGATGCAATAGCCTTTGCCAATACGATTGGATACCCAGTTGTCATTCGTCCAGCCTATACCCTGGGCGGCAGCGGTGGTGGAATAGCGGATAATGCAACTGAGTTAGAAGACATCTGCTCTAACGGACTTAGATTAAGCCGTGTTGGCCAATGTCTGATTGAACGTTGTATTGCCGGATGGAAAGAGATTGAATATGAAGTAATGCGTGATAGTGCCGGCAACTGTATTACCGTATGTAATATGGAGAACTTGGACCCAGTTGGGGTGCATACCGGAGATAGTATAGTTGTAGCTCCTTCTCAGACATTAGCAGATAAAGAGCATCAAATGCTTCGTAGTTCTGCACTTAACATCATTAGTGAACTTAAGATAACAGGTGGATGTAATGTTCAGTACGCGTTGAACCCAGATACATTTGAATACTGTGTAATTGAGGTAAACCCTAGGGTAAGCCGTTCCTCAGCGTTAGCAAGTAAGGCGACCGGATATCCGATAGCAAAAGTAGCAGCAAAAATCGCGCTTGGTTATACCTTGGATGAAATCAAAAACGTAATAACTGGTAAAACTTACGCAAGCTTTGAGCCTGCGCTAGATTATTGTGTCGTAAAAATTCCAAGACTACCATTTGACAAATTCATTACTGCAAAACGTACGTTAACTACTCAGATGAAAGCAACCGGGGAAGTCATGAGTATCTGCACGAACTTCGAAGGCGCCCTGATGAAAGCACTTCGTTCTTTGGAACAACATATCGATAGTTTAATAACGACCGAATATAACGAGTTAACCAACGAAGAGATAATAGAGCAACTGCATCTTGTAGATGACCGAAGAATCTTTGTCATAGCAGAAGCGATTCGTCGTGGTATCAGCCACTGTGAAATTAACCAAATTACAAAAATTGACCTCTGGTTTATTGATAAGATTGCCATTTTAGTGGAGATGGAGGAAACATTAATAACGTCTGAGTTAACTCCGGAACTTCTAGCTGAAGCAAAACGTCTTGAATTCCCAGATAAAGTGATTGCTAAGTTAACAAAGATGACAGAACAGGAAGTCCTTGCAATGCGTCGCCAGCATTCTATTACAGCAGCATTTAAAATGGTAGATACTTGTGCAGCTGAGTTTGAAGCAAGTACTCCATATTATTATAGCTGCTTTGGAAGTACCTGTGAAGTAGAGCCATATAGCGATAAAAAGAAAATCTTAGTGCTTGGTTCTGGACCAATCCGTATCGGTCAGGGAATAGAATTTGACTACTGTAGTGTGCATGCGACCTGGGCACTAAAGCAAAATGGTTATGAAACGATTATTATTAATAACAATCCTGAAACGGTAAGCACTGATTTTGATATTGCTGATAAATTATACTTTGAACCGTTAACTCCAGAGGATGTGCAAAACATCGTGGATGTAGAACAACCTTATGGAGCGGTTGTACAATTTGGAGGTCAGACGGCGATTAAATTGACCGAAGCACTATTAAAAATGGGAGTTAAAATTCTAGGTACCAGTGCAGAAAATGTGGATGCGGCGGAAGATAGGGAGTTATTCGATGATATACTAGAGGAATGCTGTATTCCAAGACCACAAGGCAAGACCGTTTATACCACCGAAGAAGCAATTGCAGCAGCCAATGAACTAGGATATCCGGTACTTGTTCGACCTTCTTATGTACTCGGGGGACAGGGAATGCAAATTGCAATTAATGATGAGGATGTATGCGAATTCATGGCCATCATTAACCGCACGGTTCAAGAACACCCAATTTTAGTTGATAAATATCTGATGGGCAAAGAAGTGGAAGTAGACGCAGTATGCGATGGAGATGATATCTTAATCCCGGGCATTATGGAACATGTAGAACGAGCAGGCATTCATTCTGGTGATAGTATTAGTGTGTATCCAACCCAGAATGTTAGCAGCAAATGTATACGCGTCATAGAGGATTATACGAGAAAACTGGCAAAATCACTTCATGTTATCGGACTGATCAATATTCAGTTTATCGTATATCAGGAAGAGGTATATGTGATTGAAGTAAATCCGAGATCCTCACGTACCGTGCCATATATTAGCAAAGTAACCAATATTCCAATTGTAGATCTCGCTAGTAAAGTAATCTTGGGTGCCAAAATCAGAGATCTTGGTTATACTCCTGGACTGCAGCCATTAAGTAAATATATAGCAGTAAAGATGCCAGTATTCTCCTTTGAGAAACTACGAGGCGCTGATATCAGCCTAGGGCCAGAAATGAAATCTACCGGAGAATGCCTAGGAATTAGTGAAGATTTTAATGAAGCGTTATATAAAGCATTTTTAGGAAGTGGAGTAAACCTTCCAAAGCATAAGAAAATGATTATGACAGTAAAAGATTCTGACAAACTAGAAGCAGTAGAGGTGGGCAGAAGATTTAAAGCATTAGGCTACGATATCTTTGCGACAAGAAGTACCGCTAGGTTCCTTAATCAGCATGGTGTTCTTACCTTCCCTGTTAACAAATTAGATCAGGAGTCTCCGACTATCATGGACCTTTTACTGGAACATAAAATAGACTTGGTGATAAATACACCTACTCATGGTCGTGATAAAACGAGAGATGGTTTCATCATTCGACGTGTCTCTATTGAGACTGGTGTGACTTGTCTAACTTCTCTTGATACAGCAAATGCGTTGTTAACAAGCTTAGAAACCGTAAAAAAAGAAGAACTAACACTGATAGATATCGCTTCGTGTGCTATTCAATAATAAGTTGTAAAAATATAACATATATTGTTGTAATAGCAAACTATATGTGGTAGAATATAAATAAAAATAATAAAAGATATACTATATGCTCGGAATCTAATAAAACGATGAGTAGAGGATACTAGCTTGATGGTGAAGAATAAGCAAATCAACCAATGGAATATTGAGTGTATTGATCAGTTAAGCCAGGATATAATTAATAACTCTTTTCAAGTACTGAGAGAAGGGTGCGATATTATTGAGTGTATTAATCGAATGTTATCTTATTGTGGACAAAAGCTACAATTAGATAAAGTAAGACTTTATATGGTCACCTCAAGAGATTACACGTTATTTACTTCCTATGAGTGGGACCGACAAAAAGGTAATTCAATTACTCGCGATAATTTGATGCCAGTCGAGAGGTTTTATGATTATCTAAAGCAATTCGATCAGGACGACTTTTATCAGTACCATGATAAAATGGTTGATAATCCTTATCTCAGATTTTTTCAAAAGATTGGGATGAAGGCAATTCTTCAACATCGAGTTTATCAAGACCAAAAAGCAATGGGATGTATCAGCTTTGAGCAAGCGGATGACTATCTATGGAGCGAAGAGGAGTACATTTGCTTAGAAACACTGAGTATCATTTTTACATCGATGTTTTTAAGGCTAGAAGCAAACTATTCAATTCAATACAAGTTAAATAAATTACGCAACTTTGATGCATTGACTAAGGTAGCAAGCTTTCATAAGTTCAAGAAAGATCTTAAACAACAACTGAAAAATGAACCAGCTACTACCTTTGTCATTCTATATTTTGACATCGACAATTTCAAATATATCAATGAAGCATTTGGTGAATTAGTAGGTGACCAAATACTAATTGACTTTGCCAATCATCTTTTGAAGGTTTATGGCTCAGAAAATACAGTTGCCAGGGTAGGTGCTGATAAGTTTGTTACCTATCGTAGAACCTGCAGTGAGAAAGAGTTACTTCACCTGGTAGACAAATCCAATGAGGATTTTTGTTCTCAGATGAGAAAAAAGTTTATTTCGAATAAGCTTCAGATATCGACTGGAATTAGTTATGTTACGAGTCAGGATGATCTCTCGGTAGCAATTGATAATGCGAATGCTGCCAGAAAAAAGATAAAAGCGAATGCAAAGGAATCGGTCTTGATATTTGATCAAGAGATTCGTGATCAGATCTACAAAGAACTGGAAATTGCGAATACAATGGAGGAAGCGCTAAGTAAAGGTGAATTTATCATTTATCTTCAACCAAAGATAGATTTGTTTACCAACACCGTTGTAGGTGCAGAGGCCTTGGTTCGATGGAAAAAAAATGAACTAAACATTCTAGGACCCAATGAGTTTATTCCAATCTTAGAGAAGAATGGCTTTATCCTTAATATGGACTATTATGTATATGAACAGGTTTGTATTCTCTTAAGTAAATGGAAAGAGACGGGAAGAAAGCTGATTCCGATTTCAGTAAATGTTAGTCCGGTACATATTAACGATTCTAATTTTGTGTCAGATATTGTTAATTTGGTAAAAAAATATGAGATTGCGCCACAGTTAATAGAGTTAGAGCTGACAGAAAGTATCTTTATTAAGGACACTGAATTAGCACTACAAACGTTAAAGGAGCTACGCTCGTATGGATTTGTTGTCTCAATCGATGATTTTGGTTCAGGATATTCATCACTTAATATGCTTAAAGACATTACTACTGATGTGATTAAGTTAGACAAAGAATTCTTTGGAAAAGGAACGATGAATCAGGCACAGCAAATCATTATCTCAAGTATTATTCAAATGGCAAAGCAACTCAACATGAAGGTATTATCTGAGGGAATTGAGACAGATGTGCAATCAGAGTTTATAAAAAATAATCATTGTGATATGGCGCAAGGCTTCTATTTCTCAAGACCATTGCCATTAGAAGAGTTTGAAAGACTTTATTAGTTTACCAAACCAAATACATATAAAAACAAAAGAAAAAACAAGTCCCTAGACTTGTTTTTTCTTTTGTTTTTATGCAGGAGATGGGACTTGAACCCACACGTGGTAACCCACACAAGAATCTGAATCTTGCTTGTCTGCCTATTCCAACACTCCTGCAAGGAAGCATATGTGTAATTATCTGACCACTTATGATAAGCAGTCTTATACTAAGATAATCAATTTTTATCAAAATGTCAAGCTGTTGTGACAAGTTTTTTATACTATAGGATTAGGGCGTCAAAAGCCCTTATTAAAATTATAGTTTGTCAATTTGCACAATTCTGTTTGTGAATCGTGATGCAAGGCATAGTTCATTCGCAACACGCTCTCGCTTGGATGAAGTTCGTAGT
>JAEYSV010000008.1 GCA_023434365.1 Bacillota bacterium
CTACGAACTTCATCCAAGCGAGAGCGTGTTGCGAATGAATTATGCCTTGCATCACGATTCACAAACAGAATTGTGCAAATTGACGAACTATAATTTTAATAAGGGCTTTTGACGCCCTAATCCTATATCATAAGAAACAGGATGCAGTCAAAGACAACATCCTGTTTGCTTTACTATATATTCATATTAATTAAGAACTTATTGATTACGCTGCTGGAGAAGCAATTGGCTCTGCGCTTGCTGCTGGAGACTCACTAGCAGCAGGTTCTGCACTTGCTTCTGGTAGAGCACTTGCCTCAGCTGCCTGTCTTGCAGTTAGCTCTTTTAATTCTTCGCCTTGGTTGATGGAGATTTCACCAAATTTGATTTTCTCCCATTCAGTAGTATTGATCGATACATTATAAGTTTCTTGAAGTTTCGCATATTGCTCAGTAAACTTTTTCTCTTCTTCCTTCGCAACAGCATCTTCAAGAGCTTTCTTATAAGCATCTTTAGAGTCTGTATCAACCATCTTAGCAACAATTAGATATCCCTCAATTTCAACAACTTCACTGTATTCCCCATTTGCTAATTTCTCACAGGCCTTTTTCACAGCTTCATCTAACGAAGTATCAGTTGCCAAATAAGCTTTTTCGCTAACGCTATAAACCTTATCATCAGATTTTACTAAGTCTTTAAACGTTTTTCCTGCTTTTGCTTCTGTTACATATTTTTCTAACTGAGCTTTGTACTCAGCTTTTTTCTCATCGGAAACATCCACGGTTTTATTATCTTTGTCTGTTTCTGTTATATTTGCTGAAATGTATTCGATTTTCTTTTCTTTATAATCATCTTCTTTAACAGATGCTTTTACGTCTTCTTCCGTTACACCATAACCTTCAATCAATTCATTGTAGTAGTTAAGTGCTACTTTTACTTTACATAAGTAATCGATTACTGATTCTCTTTCAAAACCAGTTTTACGAAGACGTGCTTTACCAAGGTTGTCCATCATTAAGTCAACGTCTTTTGTTATTTCTGCTTTCTCTTCGTCCGTTATTTTTTTGCCAGCTTTTTCTGCTTCTTTATATAAGAGTAATTGCTTAATTGACATATCCATTGCAGTAGTTCTACCGGATTCTGCCACACCCTGTTGTGCCCAATAACTAGTTGAACCATAAGAAATTAACATTTGGCTCATACTTTCAATCTGTGCTTCCTGTTGATACACGTTATACATAATTTCTACATCGCTTAGGTAATAATCTGTCCCGTCAATTGTTACTACTGGTTCACGATGGAATGCTTCATAACTAATAATTCCAATAATAAGAACAAGTAGTAGTGCCCCAGCTCCAATCCACGCTTTGATCACCGTACTTGTATTCGTTTCTTTACGTTTTTTCTTCTTCGTACTGTTATCAATACGAATAATCTGTTTTGTCTTATTCACGTTACTTCCTCCATACCCTTAATTAATAATTTGAATTACACACTATTGATATTATACTTTTTTCATAGACAAAAGTAAATTACAATTTACTTGAATTTAGGACAATTTCATCGGTTTATTCCGTTAATGCGTCACCTGATTCTTCTTCCAAATCCACTGTTTCATCCTCAGTACCTGTGTCCTCTGGAAATTCAATGCCTTCCATCTCTTCAGTGCTAGTTTTTGGAAAAGCATAATTTTGAACGTCTACTTTAGCCCAATTTTTTTCATCGACTGTGATTGCATATTGTTTTCTTAGTTCATCAAACATCCCCTCATAAACACCCGCTTTTTCTTCGTTAATGCTACTTTCGATTTGCATCAAATACTCTTCATCATTACTGTTGTTAAGCATCTTTATGATATAATAACCGTCACTACCTTCAATTACCTTGTCGTAAATATCGTTATTTTCCAGTTTGAGCGCCTGTTCAACGACCTTTACATCAAATCCCGAATCCTCTTTTGTAATAGGCATTGTTCCATATTCGACTGTTTCATCTTCCCCATATGCTTCCTCTAATGTAGTTCCTGCAAGCACTTTAGTAAGAAGTTCCTTAGCTTTTGCTTTCCCCTCTTTTTTCTTGGCTTCATCATACTCATTAAAGTTACCATCGTCATCATAGTCCCCGATTGGGATACATAGATACTCTAGATCATACACTCGATAAAGTTCATAGTCATATTCTGCTTTAATTGCCTCTTCATCAACCTCGATTTTAGCAAGCTCTGTTTCGTAATATTGCATGGCAAGAAGATACTTAGTAAATGCTTCTCTGATATACTCCTCTGTGAAACCAGTTCTCTTAAGGGAAACTTCATCCATAATCTCAAGCGTATAATTGATTTCATCTTGGATTACATCTTTGTTTTCCTGTGTCAATGTTAAACCAGCTTCCATCGCCTTATCATACATTAATTCCATAAATATCGTAAAATCGATAACACTCTGTTTCGCGGCATCACGATATGTCATGCTTCCGCCTTCTTCAACTTTCTCATCCCAAAACTCATAACCTAACATTTCGAAGTATAATGCTTGAGAATCATATTCTTGTTCGGTCATAAAGATCCAGTACATCATATCTTTTAAAGTAATTTTTTTATCATCAATAGTGATAATTACGGTATCTTGTGGTACAGTCGTAATCTCTGAACCTTCTCCACCTAGATTATCCTCACCACTAATATCATCTGATGATTCATCAGTACTCTCTGCAGACGGACTTGATGTTGTGTTATTCTTATTAGACCCACTACAACCGGTTATCGCAATTACCATCATCATCACACTCAATACAAATACCAGAGTTTTTTTCAAATATGCTCTTCTTGTCATTTAACTTCCTCCATAATCTACTTACCCCATATTTAGAGTACAATCTACCTTCTATTTTATCGGAAAACAAATTTTAGTCAATAAGGCGGCAGTATTTCACAAATTATACATAATTAACATTAGCTATTATGCTCACTTATTAATTCGTACTTATCATTCCCTATAAAGCCTCCCTGTTATCATAAAAAATGATACAATAAGTCATGAGGATATTCGTGTCAATTCTACGAAAAAAGTGTTGTCGTATTTTGCATTTTGTGCTATTATTAATAAGTAATGCTTATATAAATTATAATTCAATCAATTAACTAGACCAAAGTAATTGATACACATATATGACACAAACCAAATCGATGCATAATACAAGGAGACACTCATGGATATAAATTATGAATTGTATAAAGTATTTTATTATGTTGCAAAAACACTGAGCTTTTCTGAAGCCTCAAAAGCACTGTTTATCTCACAATCCGCAGTCAGCCAATCTATTAAGGTATTGGAAAAAAGATTGGATCAATCTTTATTTATCAGAAGTACAAAAAAAGTAAAACTAACCAAAGAAGGCGAATTACTTTTTAAACATATAGAACCAGCAATTAATCTAATCAACCGAGGCGAAAATCAAATTCTAGAAGCTAATTCCCTTAATGGAGGACAACTTCGAATCGGTGCTAGCGATACCATTTGTCGGTACTATCTCGTTCCTTATCTAGAATTGTTCCATAAGAAATACCCTAATGTTCATATTAAAGTAACCAATGGTACTAGCCTTCAGTGTGTTGACTTTTTAGAAGCTAATCAGGTTGACTTAATCATTACAAACTCGCCAAATAAGAAACTTACTACCATTCACCATATAGTTGACATTCTCGATTTCCAGGATGTTTTTGTGGCCAATAAAGAAGCTTATCCCTTCGAGAATACCGAATTATCCTTAACCGAATTGCAGCAATATCCAATCTTGATGCTTGAAAAAAACTCCACCACAAGCGAGTTCTTACATGGTCTCTTTCTACAGCATCAATTAGATTTGGCACCTGCCGTCGAGCTAAGCAGTAATGACTTATTGATTGACCTGGCTAAAATTGGACTTGGTATCGCTTTCGTTCCTGATTTTTGCATCAGAAACACCTCCAATCTTGATGTCATTGCCCTAACCGAGGAGCTGCCAACACGTAAATTAAGCGCCGTCTACAACACAAGTATTCCTCTTAATACAGCGGCGGAGAACTTCATCAATTTGTTACAAGAATATAATCTATAAAATGATAACAAAACCCTATGCGCTTTGATTTATACAAAAACGCATAGGGTTTTATAGCGTATATGTGTCACCTCAGATTCGATGAAAAAAACTCATTATCATATCGGTTGGTTTATGTTTGCTGTTGCCATCCCTCGACGACGTTTTACCCGCCATGCTAAAATTACCCCTGCAATAGAAACAATGAGGGCTATCGTTCCATAAAAAAGCCATTTTGTTTCATAGAAACGAATCCACTTATCAGTAGTTACAAGAACCTCCATGATATCATATTTTGTTTCATTTCCAGCCTCATCGAGGCATAACAACTCAATATTCTGTCTTCTTGCTGCTCCTTGTAATACATACGAAAAACTACCATCGGAATTCTTTAATGCTTCTTTATCCCAACTGTACTTCTCTTCTCCATCAATATACAACACTGCTTTTTGTAATAACACATTGTCCTGAACAGAAAAATTAATCGTTTTCGCTTCCGTATTGTAACTTGAATTAGCTGATATTCCGGTTGCAATACACGATGGATTACTTCGGTCAACATAAAATTGTATATCCAGGTTTTTGATTTTATTATCCGAAGCATTTCCCGCTATATCCTTTGAAAGAATCGTAACAGAATAAAATCCATCCTCTGTGAAATTATCAGCAAAGATACAATAATGGTAATTCTTCCAATCCTTTTCATCTTTCTGCTGCTCAACTGTATAATGGGTTCCTTCTGTTAGTGTCGTAATTGAGCCATTCTTATTGCATTTTATAGTAATCTCTTTTAAATGATCAATATTGGATTCCGTAATATGCAAATCAGAAACCTCCTTGTTATGTTTCCCAAGAAGTTCCTTTGTCGAATCTTCTACATAATAGACAGAACCAAATCGATTTAGTGAAAAATCCAATCTCTTTGTGTTACGATTACCAGCTTTATCTGTAGCCGTAATTGTCATCTCATAAATATCATCATTCTCAAGGATTGCCTGAATTGGTTTCATCTCAAAGATAACTTCATCCTTCCTATTTGTCGCCTGACCTTCCACTACAATCGCACCCTTTCGCTTTCCAGTCAGAGTAAGCTGGTAATTATTATTTTCAACACTCCAATCCTTAATATGAATCACCGGAGTAATCTCCTGATTATAAGACTGATTATTATCTAATCCCTCCACTGTAAT
Organism: Bacillota bacterium; assembly: GCA_023434365.1. GTDB lineage: Bacteria > Bacillota > Clostridia > Lachnospirales > Lachnospiraceae > KM106-2. Next base: position 5,244 of record JAEYSV010000008.1, read on the forward strand.
CTCTGGTGCAGTCAAATCTACATAAAAACTCTCAACTACCTTATTCTCAGCAACATTCCCCGAAGCGTCCTGGTAAGTGAGTTCAATCTGATACCATCCCTCGTGTTCAAATGATAACGAGCTTAGATGCAAATCTCCCTCATTGGAAAACGTTGCTGGAGTAAGTTGTATCTTGGTACCATCTGGTCGATTTGCTGTAATCACAAGGTTGACTTCTGGCTGGAAATTACGTTCCTTAATCGATATTGTTGCTTTTCTAGCAATATTATAGTAAGTATTCTGCACCGCATCTTTGTCCTCAAACATCAGATTCAAGACAGGTTTCGTAGTATCTATGGTAAAGGATTCAACTTTTTGATAATCTGCTAAGTTCCCTGCCACATCTTTGCAACCTAACGTAATCTGATAATCGCCATCCTGTTGTAACTTAATCTGAACACTATTCTTTTCCCCTTCCTTCTTCCATTGCAGAGGATATAAACTCGTAACATTCTGATTATCTCTCATAATCACTATATCAAATAGCTTACTGTCAAAATTCTTCTCCATTACCTGTACAGTAAGCGAAACAAACTCATTAAATATTTGCTCTCCTTGCTTTCCATTTTCATAACGGACTTCAATCATCGGTTTTGTAATATCGATATGTAATTTGGTACTCTTCTCTGCTGTATTCCCAGCCTGATCCTCTGCCAGTACTCTCAAATTCAAATCAGTACCTTCCAAAGAATCTGCATCAAGAAGGATGGATTTACTAACTGCTTCTATAAGATCCTTCTCGGTTAATTGCTTCTTCTCCAGCTCGAACAAGGTTCCTGATTGCTCCAGTTTACCATTTCTATCAATGCAATAGGTTATCTTCTTAATTCCTGAATAAACTTCAGCTGCTCCGTTATTGCCCTGTGCCTTCCATTTTGGATCCTTGACTTTAATCAGTGCTGTAACATCACGATTACTAAACTGCTGATCATTTAGTTGCACAAGTTCTATTGAGATATTGGGTATACCACTACGTATTCCTGCTGCCTCATCAATAATAAGCTGATCGGTACTAACAACTATTGTGTTCCCTGCATTGTCAATAACACGAACATACAATACAAACTGAGAATGATTCTTCATACTAATCTTATGATAAGTTAACCATTTGCCATCAGGATCATATTGCCCTTTCTTTTCTACCAGTTGATAATCCACACTTTTTATTCCACTGACTGAAACATGGTGCTTAATCGATATTTGAGGAGCCTGATTAAAGCATCGAATCATTTGTGGTAACGTGACCTTCTGATACTGCCGCTCATTTACCTGTACCGTCAGTGTAGGCTTCCCTACATTAACCTTGACCACATTAGATGCAAAAGTAGCAACCCCCTTTTCATCTACACATTGATTACCTGCTCCATCAACCACCCACACTTTAAAATGGTAGATTCCATCCTCTTTTACCGGTATCACTACGTCTCGTTGTGTCTTATCATATCTTAAAACAGCAACCGAACTTTCTTTCTCTCCTTTACTACTGTTCCAAACCTTATAATAGGTCGTAATTTCAAGATCATTACTTCTATCTACCCCTTGAATTCGACTAGCAATCTTAATCTCAGGAAAACGATTAACATACCAGTCATTTTCCCCCTTAACTGCATTTTCGTTAACTAATATCGTCGGTATATCTGGACACGACTTTCGCACTTTCACTTGAATCGAGGTTACTTCACTCACTAGCATAGAATTACTGATTGCCCGCAGATAATAAGTCTGATCTGTATCTTCAGAGATTGAAAAAGAATTAGCCAGATAGTAAACTCCATCTTTCAAAACTCTACAGTCATCAGCCGCGTTATGACCTTCTGACAGATTGTCATTCTCAAGATCTACAACTACTTTATTCTCAGTCCCCTGATTACGATGTGTTATACTATAATCCGACTCACTTAGACTTACCCAAGAGTCTTCCTCTGATGGGGTCTTCGTAATCTGATACTTCCAAATTCCCGACAGCAAATTCTCCACCTCAGGTTGTCCCAAAGTAATTCGCACATCCTTGTTTGTCCAAGTTCCTCCCTGATAACCATTCGTCTTGATAACCGGTGGTGCAGGCTTCTCAATGTCTATTATAATGGTTTCACCATCCGGATCCTTTGTATTCGTAGCAGCCGTTGTAACATTGCCCGCCTGATCATATACCCTTACATATAGATTGCCACTAAAATTCTTCGTATATTTTAATGTTATCTCATTACGATCACTGCGTGTCCACTTGGCATCCTCTAATTCAGATCCCTTCTTTAATAACGCATACTCATAATAACTAACTCCACTTACAACTCTTCTTGTTTTACTATATATATCCATATTGGTTGAATCAGTTTTTTTGGTTGAATCTGCATGTTTTCCTGAATCTACAGCACTTCCCGATTTCACTACATTTCCTGAACTCGCAACACTATCAGGATCCGTATCCGTAATTTCCTCCATAATTTCATCGGAAGCGTCAATACGAAATGATAATTTCCCTGATGAATAATCCTTCATTCTTCCATTATCTATGTAAGTATGAAGGTTATCTCTATTTAGTACGATTTCCACCTTCTGTGGCCCAGTAGCATCAAATCGATATTCCAGAGTCTGTTTGCTCGTAGATACACCAGCCGCATTGGTGACCCAATACATAATATCATAGTGTCCCTCCTTCTCACAAAGTACACTAGGCTCAATCATTCCACCTTGCTGACAATCTCCCTTATTAACGAGTATGCTGGAACCATCCTGCCTCTTCTCATATAGCTCATAATATAAATGAAGTGGCGCCCAGTCACTATGATAAGTATGCACATCCGGCCATCTAAAAGCTACTGGAGGTGCACTTTGATACCAACCCTTACTATTGCAAACTGCCTCTTCAACATTGCAACTCACATTCACTGGATTCGTTTTCTGTACTCGCACTACTATCTTAGAATAATTCTCTGGAGCAGTAAAACGCCGAACATTTGATTCTGATCGAAAGTAAAACGTGCCATTGCAATCTTTATCCACTGTAAATGGTTCGTTATAGGTCTCCCAATTAGTCACATCATTAATCGACGAACCCTCTGGTACATAGCAGTACTGTATATTGCGAATCCCAGATAAGGGCTCTAAGTAGCTCATCGCACTAATGTCAACATTTTTATAAGTCCATTGATCACCTTTGTACTCTGTAATCTCTTTATCACGTCCCCGCATTTCTGTAAATGCAAATATTACTGGAGGTTCTGGATTATCATTGTCTATTAAGATATTGTCACATTCTTTTATAATACTAGATTCCTTACTAAATGTGTATTTTTCTATCAATATACCATCTATATTTCGATTCACTCTGATATGTATTTGATTGTCGTCTCCAATATAAGGTTTGTAATAATCATCGCTATTATAACGCGTAGCCAAATTTCTCTCATTATTATTTTTATCTTTATACCCAATATAGAAAGATACGTTTTGTAATAATTCTGCTGATATTGTATCTTCCTTTTTTATCTTATTCATAATTTTTGTAGGCGTAAACCGAATAACATTATATTCTTTATAAGCCTGAATGATAATATCCCAGCTTCGTACATAATATTTATTACCCTCTCTAAAAACATTCTCTTGCTCAGGTATAACCACTCTTGGTACTGTTCTATCTGTAAACAATTTAATTTCATAGTACATGACATTCCCATCAGTAGGCTTATTACGGGCCAATACATGGTAATGACCCTCTTCAGTCAGCTCAAGCTTATAATCTTGATACGGAGCAAATTCCCACTTAAGAATCCCATTAAAATTAGCTAAGTACCCAATCTCATAATCCTCATAGTCATGTAAAACATTGCTCAGAGTATTATTAATCTCTTTGCTCTCTTCATTCACTCCGCTTGTTGTATCTGGCACTTTAAATGGCACCCAACCAATATCTTTTGATGTAATTGCAGGCATCTGTACCTCAAATTTTATCTCCTGATCAAAATAACGGCTGCTAGTAACCTTAGCAACTACCTCAAAAGGTTTTAACTCCTCCTCATTTACATATACCTTATTTGTAACCTCATCAAAATAACAATCATCTACTTCACCTTCTCCACGGTAAAATTCATATCTAACAGAATCATCCTCTGTCAATCCAACAATAGAAGGAATCTGATAACCTAAGCCAATTCGATATTCACGTTCAGAGCTATCAAACTCAAGACTTGTTGGGCGATGCTCCCTAACGAGAAGGGTATATTGGGCGGAATGAATAGTATTGTTAATATCTATGTAGTCAGCCTTTACTATATAATTTCCATATTGAAGTTCAACAAGTTGATTTTTATAAACTGTAAACAGTTTGTTTCCATACATATCTAAAATCGTATAATTAATATCATGTGATTTTAATTCCCCGTTATTCCACATTGCCTTTTGGGGAATGAATCTACCTACTTCTATTGCCTGAACTTCTTCTAGAAAACTTAATCCCATCGAATCATTATCTGCCCAATAATCTACTTCATCTTGATTAATATTAGTATTTACAACTTTGCTAGATAAACTGTGATGAAATCCTAGGCCAAGAACTATCACAATAAAGATCATTACAACTACATATTTTATTTTGAATATCTTACTTATTCTCATATCACTACCACCTTAACGAACAATAATTTTAATTTTATCTTCATACTTCTTTTGCGACTTTATTGTTATCTCGGTGGTTCCTTTTCTCAAAGCAGTAACTATTCCAGTTTTATTGACTTTTACTATTTTGCTGTTTTTTACTTTGTAATCAATTGACTTATTTGTAGTATTTACTAAAGGTAATGCAATTCTCCGCCCACGTTTTATTCTTAATGTATGGACTTTAAACGCTATGCCAACTACCTTTACCTTAACTTTATCGATATATCCTCCTTGTTTTGTATAAAGAGATATCATACATGTTCCTGGAAAGTAAGAAGTTACCTTTCCACTCTTTGATACCGATGCTATCTTTGAATTACTGGTTTTATAATAAAGTTTCTTTCCAGTCGTATTAACAATACTCTTAAGTTGATGCTTTGATCCTTTACTAAATGTTAGTCTTGATTTTGGATAATATACCCCTCTTACTTTAGCTTTTATCTTCTTTTCATATAGTTTATCTTTACTACGAATCGTAATTGTTACGTTTCCTGGACGAATTCCTTTAACAATTCCTTGACTAGTAACCATAGCAATTCTTTTATTAGAACTAAGATATAGCAAGTTATTACCGGTTGTATTTTTTGTGATGCTAATCTTTTTTGTTTTTCCATCCTCTAAAGATAAGCTACTTTCTTTTACCGATATTTGTGGAACTGTAATCGCTTTAGAATCTACATAAGTAACATCTCCAATCTTAGCTTTAGCAGTAATTATCGCAGTGCCATATCCTAATGCCTTTATCTTCCCTTCTTTTGTTACACTAAGCACTTTATTGTTGGAGCTTGACCATATTACGTTGCAATTTGCATTATTTTCTGCTATCAGTTGTTTTGAAGCTCCCTTTTTTATTCTAATAGGATATTTTTTGATCTCTAAATAAAAAGCTTCAAAACGATCAAGTAAGTCATGCTCTTTACAATATTGGTATACAGTACCTCTGTTATGACTTCGTATAATTCTAGTATTATGAAATCCTGAAAAGTTATCATTGATAGGAAACTTAATTCCATAGACATCAATTAAATTACAATTAATATTATAAAATAAGTTCTCGCCTATACGATTAACTGTTTCGGGTATTGATATACTTTTTATAAGATTAGACTTATAGAATAAATATGACCCCAAATACTCCAAACCATTTGGAAAAATATACTCGTCAATAGAGTTTGTCAAAAAAAATGCATAGTGATCTATATTCCTTAGTTTACTATTAAAATTAATATTGCGTAGGTTAAGACAATTACTAAAGCCCTTCTCTTTAATTGTTGTTATATTGGTACCTAAAACTACTCTCTTTAAATTCGATGCATTATCAAACATATGCGAGGGAATATATAAGATTTCATTGTTTAATACGACTTCTTCAATTATTCGATTGTAATAGAATAAATACTCTACAATTTCAATAACATGTTCAGGAACAACAAATGTCTTTTTCTCTAATTTCATAGGATACCCTACTAAGCGACTTTTTCCTTCTTTCCACCTTTGATATAGCACGCCATCTTCTATAAAAAAATACTTATCAGATAGTACCTTGACTTCCTTTAGTTCCGTAGCCATAATTAACGGTCCACTATTACTGACATCATCTTCCCCCGAGTAAAAAGGGATTGTCATAACTGAAGCAGGAATTGTTAGAGATTCTATTGCTGTCATATAGAACGCACAATTGCCAAGGCTAACAAGTCCTTCATTTAACCAAATCTCTTTTAACCCTTCTAATCTACCAAATGCATAATCATCAATTATCCTCATATTATTGCATACTATCACTTTAGTAACACCAAATCTACTTACCTCATCTGAATAAATGGCATACTCCCCAATCCGCTCCACCTTATATCCATCAACGGTTTCAGGTAATATTAGTTCTGGAATCTCTGGTCCAAGATATTCTATTAATTTTGCATACTCGTGATAATCGGTTGGGTTAGTTTCTAATACGTACTTCCAATCCCCTGCAATTTGATCTTCCGCGTACATGGTATCATTCTTCACCATTAAAACAGCCAGTAACACTAAGCAAAAAATGATAGTTTTAAGCCAATTTCCCCTTATTATTAAACTCCTTTTCGTTAACTCCGACTCAGCTTCAACCTTTTCTGATCTATTCCCTTTATACTTTCCAAATAATAAACCACGATATTGCATTCTCAATCCCCCACTCTGTTTATTGTTTACTTCTCGAATAAGTAGTATTTTATCGGCTTCTACTAATCCATCATGATTAATACTTTTTTCTGCTGCTCACTGGTTTCCTCAATAATCTCAATTTCACGTGTAATAATAAAGCTTGTCAGCTTCTTCTTGCGCCTAAATTTCTCTACTTGCTGATCAAATAATACACTTCTATCACTATTCTCATTCGTGAGTTCCTTTAATTCGTTAGTAAAGAAGTCCTCCGTGTTCTTTCTTTCTAATACATCAGTACTTTCACCATCTAAAACTCTTATTTCTTCACCTATTAATTCCTTCGTACTTCCAAAAACTAACACATCCGTCTCATTAGGAGCCAACATATCCGTATTATCACCAAGCAATACATCCAAATCTCCGCTCACCAACTTATCTTTAGGACGTCCTGCAAGAACTTCCGTACTTTCACCTTCTAATACGTCCACCTCATCTTTTGCTAATACTTGTCCCACTCTTCTTACTAATACCTCAGTCTCATTATGAGCCAAAACGTCCGTACTATCGTTATACAATACATCAGTACTATCATTTAACAATACATCTTTACTATCATTTAACAATACATCTGTCTCATCACACACTAATACATCAGTATCCATACTTCTTAATAACCCAGTGGTATCAATATCAGCTCCTTCATCTGAATCAAAGTTTGCACTCTTTAATATATGTGCCACTGCATTTTGATGATCTGTAAGACCCTGCGACTCCTCCCCCTCAATTAACTTCGCAGATGAGTATTTCATCATATCTTGCTTATCTTTAACATGATTGATTGCCTGTTCTCTCCCTTCCTGCCAGGCATTTTCTAACTCATCAATCTGCGCTTGGTGAAACTTCTTTAACATCTTATTCTCGGAGTATCCAGAGGACTCTTTCTTTCCCTTATTCAAAGAATGAACTCTACGCCTCCACTTTTTCTTCGGTTCTTGCAAAGCCTCTTCTTCCTGAGATTTATGAGCACTAAACCGGTTCTGCACGAAATCGTACCTCTTGATTAATCCTTTTTTATGTTTTTCCTCATCTCCTTTACTCTGGTTAGCTATACTTCCTATATTCGCATCAAAGTTTAGTTCTAAGTTAACAGGACAAAAGTATTTGTTTTGTATCGCTTCCTCCTCCATGTTATGACGCTCTTTTGCACGCTCAATCGCTTTCTTTTCTGAATATCCACTTAGATATCCAATTACACTTGGTATACGATACAGAAAAAATAGTAACACCGAACCCCCAATGCTAATTACACTCACAACCAGCAAAATATTCGATAAACTCTCATATAACCGAACCACTTCACTCATTCACTTCCACCCCCTAACAATTTCAATCTTCGTCACTCGACCCCTTAACCACTCACTAAGTTCCTCATTACTTCTTAATCCTCATAATGTATCACTAATCTCTATCTCTCTTCAGTACGCCCTATCGATTTCAAGCCCTAAATAGTCTTTCACTACACCTTATCATTCTTCAAGCCCTAATTAGTCTTTCACTGTACCTTATCATTCTTCACAGCCCTAATTAGTCTTTGACTACACCTTATCATTCTTCACAGCCCTAATTCGTCTTTGACTGCACCTTATCATTCTTCACAGCCCTAAATAGTCTTTCACTAATCTTTTCCAGTTCTTAGCTATCTTTTCAGCTTCTTTTACTGTTCATCACTCTTCACACTTCGCTCTTCACCGACCTTAAAAAGCCTCTTCGTTCTTCACTATCTCTTTATAATGTACCCATAACCGTGGACACATTATAAAGTGGGGACCTGTTTTTCAGACACCCTTACTAAATAAGTACTTAGTTATGGACACTTCATCTCTTCACTTTCTTTTCAGGTTCTTCACTATCTTTTCAGCCTCTTCACTATCTTTTCAGGTTCTTCACTATCTTTTCAGGTTCTTCACTTTTTCCGCTCTTCACTCTTCGCTCTTCACTGCCCTTAAAAAGCTCTTCGCTCTTCACTGCCCTTTTATCGTTCTTCACTCTTCACTCTTAGTTCTTCACTTTCTTTTCAAGCTCTTCACTCTTACTTCTTCACTTTCTTTTCAAGCTCTTCACTCTTCGTTCTTCACTATTTTTTCTGAAATGCAATCTCCACCAGCACCATAGTATCCTCTATCTCACGAAACAGTCCTTTTATCTCCTTCTCACGAATGTAAACAATATCCTTGAACTTCTCCATACTCATCTTGATTGACTGTAATGTATCAAGAATATTGCTCTTTTCTACACCATCGTTACAAAAATAGATTCGATATTCATTCGCCTGATTATTCATTTCACGGTATAACTGCAATAGCAATGCTTCGCTCGTATCTACCGATTCAAACTCTTCTTTTAATAATTTGAGCTTCTCCCAGTACTCCCGGTACTTGCCTGCATCATCACCCATTTCCTGGTGTAGTAGAATGTTCTTGTGAAAATTTCCAATATCATAGAATAACTGAGCTTTTGCTTCTTTATCCCTCGTAAGCGTTCCATAGTTGATAGCATCTTTAAACCACATGGTGGCATTCTTTTTCTTACTTTCTGGGGCATAAAAATAATACCAGTATGCAGTACCCAACTCGAATGCAAATTCTCCGTAATCTTCCGAATATTCCATCAGATATTTCACATTAGGCTTACTCTTTCCATTTCCCACCGTTTGAAGTAACTGGCGAAAACGCTCCTCTTCCTCTTTACTAAAGTCTAGGTCACTATAATATTCCTGTATCAGCTTACGGTATGCCTCCCCTCTTCCCGGGTCAATTTGAATGGCATCCTCAAATAACTTACACCGTTCAACATTCCCCGCCACTTTTTCCGCTAATAGCAAGGTCTCATTATAATCAGCATTCGTTGTACTGGCGGCTACATGATCAAGGTAGAGAGAAGATGAAAAACTAGTAATTGCCAATAGTAAGCAGGCACAAAACCGAAACAATCTTCTTTTCTGCCCTTTTCGGTATTGTTCATTCATCTCTTCAATATGATTTAAGGCGTAAAGTATTTGAGAACAGGTCTGATACCGATCCTCTGGCCGGTACTTGAGACATTTTTTTATAATATACTTAAGTCCCGAGGAAATGGACGTTTCTTCGCCATGAAACGAGATTTCTTCCTCTGACATTAGATTCACGCATTTGTTAGTAAGCAGATGATACATCGTTGCCCCAAGATTAAAGATATCTGTCCTCGCATCGGTCTGACCTTGTCCCCCAAATTGTTCGGGTGCAGCATAATTATGCGTTCCAAGACAAACTGTGTCATTCATTGTATCTTCTTTGAATTCTCTTGCTGTTCCAAAATCAATTAGCATAATTGTTCCATCGGGCTTAAGCATAATATTGGATGGCTTTGTATCACGGTAAATGATTGCCGGTGTTCTGGAATGTAGATATTCTAGGACGATGCACAACTGTTTAGCCCAATCAACGACATCCTCCTGACTAATTTTACCTCGTTCCTCCATCGCTTTGCGTAACGTGATTCCTTCAATATAATCCATTACAATCAGGAACTTACCATCTGTTTCGATTACATCCACAATCGTTGGAATATTCGGATGATTTAATTTTTTCAATAGCTCAATTTCTGCACGTAGACTGTTTTTGATTAACTCAAAATCACGACCAGGAACTCTGCGTACTTCTTTGATTGCCCACTGCTTATTCGCTTTTTCATTCATTGCAAGATAGACACTACTCATTCCACCCTGACCAATTTTGTTCAGAACCTTATATTTCCCATCTATCATGGTTCCAATTTCAAGCACAACCTCTCCCCCTCACTGCTTTTTTATCCATGTAATACATCCCTCATTTCCCTATATTAGAGGTATTTTTTTCTACAAATGGCTGTATAATTATTGCCGAAAGATTATCCTGTTCCTTTCTCGCTTTTGCTAAATTAATTAATGTTCGTAACCCCTGATGTAATTCTTCTTCTGTTGAAGGCTGAGTGGGTTTTAATTGCTCTAACAACTCCTTATCTCGAATCTCATGATAGAACCCATCACTACACAGCAACATAAATTCATTAAATAAACATGTCCCCTCAAAATAGTCTGGTATAATCTGATCTGATGCTCCAATGCATTGCAACAAAATATGCCGTCGTTTGTCTACCTTAGCTTCTTTTTCTGTCAGATATCCAAGCTGAACCTCCCTCTGAACCAAGGTATGATCAATGGTAATCTGGTTTACCCGTTTTCCAACGCAGTATGCTCTGGTGTCTCCCACACTCATTATCAGATAGCGGTTTTTGATCATCAGTAAAACTGTTACTGTTGTTCCTAGCTCTAGACCATTATCGATTCCATATATACGAATGGAAGACGCAACTTTATGTATTAATTCATCCCACTTTTCTTTGACACGTTCTATGGAGAAACTGTTCTCTAGTAGTTCTGGGAGTTGATATTGAAACCAGGAAGAAAAAGCTCGTATCGTTGTCTTACTAGCTAGTTCTCCGAGAGATAACCCTCCCATTCCATCACATAAAACAGCAAGTGCTACGGGACCTTTTATAGACTCTGCTACTTTAATCAACAGACTATCCTGATTCACCGTCTTTTTTATCCCCACATCAGTTACCGCAGCTATTTGATAGTTCACTTTAGCCCTCCTCCCTATTACTCTTTTCCTTCCATACAATAAAACTCCTCATTCCCCAGCACAATTTTGCTTCCGTCATGAAGTGCTACAATATCTTCTTTTAATAACCGAATTCCGTCCACATAGGTATGATTGGTGGAATCGTTATCCTGTATGTAATATTTTCGTTCTCCCTGACGACTAATGACTGCATGACGTCGACTTACAGCTCGGTTATCTGATATTACGTAATCTGCATATCTACCATCCTTTCCGATAGCGAATGTACTTCTGACAATCGGAATACGTTCTTTGGTTTTTTGCCGAATCAGATAAAAGATTTTTGATTCTGGTACTTTACGAAGCAAACCTGTTTCATAATACTCTTCCAGGTCTTCCTCTACGATATGGTCCGATTGTGAATCCAGCTTATTCTTCTGATTGATTGGCGCCTCCTTCTGATTGATTGGCGCCTCCTTTTGATTAACTGGCTCCTCCTTCTGATTAAGTTGAATAGAAGGTAGCACATCGAGACGCCCCCATTTGCCAAGACCGTTCAAAGATAACTTTATGGACTCTTCCTTACCATTACCATAGTAGGTACGTATCTGCTTCATCATTTCAAGAAACTGACGCAAGTCAATTTCCTTATGAAACCGATAATAACAAGCAAAATAATTTTCTAATATTCCTTCACTATGGTCTAATTTCACACTCTGACTTATCTCGCCGAGTACTTGAATTGGATAAAAGGAGGTTACTGACATATCGAGTAAATGATAGATTGCCACCAGCTTGCGTGTTCGATGATGTAAGAATAAACAGTTTTTATTCCAAAATACCCGATAAAGAGGTAATCCATGGGTAGCTAGCTCTAAAAATAATTCTGCTATTCGATACATTAACTCTACATAATCTGCTTCTGATATCGCGGTAGCTAAATAATGTTCTAATGTTATACAATCTGTGATATCATAGCTTAGACTTCTACCTTCCTTGGCAATTAATTTAATCGGTGCCAGCGACGATATATTTTCTCGATTTATTCGCTCTAATAAGGCAGATTGATAGCTTTCTGTTTCTGCTAAACTACAGATTAGAAAAGTATTCGCATCTACCTTTTTTATTTCATACCCAGCCATATTCACAACTCCTCCTGACAACAATACGCTACAATAAACGTAACACATTTGTAAAATTAAGTAAATTAGTAGAGAAAAACTGCCGATTTCTAGAACAAAACCTCATGATATCTCCACAATCTAGCATATTTATATTACAAATCTCACAAAAGGGAAAATCTTGGTTGAGAAGAACGCAGAACCATGTTATAATATCCGTTGCGAATTACGGATTCTATCTGTCATATTAGGAGTAGTAAGAATGAATACATATAATAGAAAACAACAATTTAAACATGGCATAAGACGCGGTATTCCAATCACAATTGGCTATATACCCGTATCCTTTGCATTCGGCTTATTTGCAGTCAAAAACGGATTAAGTCCCAAACTAGCTACCTTTATCTCATTATCAAATCTCACGAGTGCTGGGCAACAGGCAGGAACCGATTTAATCATCAAAGGATCCACTTATCTAGAGATTACCCTGACCACCTTTGTAATAAATCTTCGCTATATGCTGATGTCATTGTCATTGTCACAGAAATTGATTGATAAAGTTAGTATTCCAGAACGACTTCTTTTTTCCTTTGGTATTACTGATGAAACATATGCTGTTGCAAGTGCTGAATCTGGTTCTCTTACCCCCGCTTATCTCTACGGGTTAATTATTGGACCGATTATTGGTTGGACCTTGGGAACTGCACTAGGTGCGTTAATTTGCTCGGCTTTGCCAACAGATATGACGACTGCGCTTGGAATTGCTTTATTTGGTATGTTTATTGCAATCTTTTTACCAGCAGCAAAAAAGTCCCGGCCTATATTAATGATAGTGATAGCAAGCGCTCTATTATCCTGTCTCATTAAGTATCTGCCAATTCTTCAGTTTATTTCAAAAGGTTTTAGAGTAATCCTGGTTACTTTGCTAGTCTCCTTGCTGGGAGCTTACTTTTTTCCAATCAATGAAAAGGAGATATTATGAATCCATTAGTTGCCGTACTATTAATGGCATTGGTAACGTATCTGCCAAGAGTTCTACCGATGCTGGTGTTTCGCAGAAAAATCAAATCACGCTTTATCCAGTCATTCTTAAAATATGTACCCTATAGTGTGTTGGCCGCTCTGACAATTCCAGATATCTTTTATTCCACTTCCGATCAGTTGACCGCACTCATCGGAGCTATGGTTGCTCTTGTACTGAGCTATTTTGAACGAAGTCTTGTGATAGTAGCTTTAGGCGCAGTATTTGCAGTATATCTTACGAGCTTAATTATCTGATTAGTCCGCCGCAGTGCGATCCTCGCGGAGCGTTTTTTTATACTATAGGAAATCAACAATTTCCTATAGTAGATTAGGGCGTCAAAAGCCCTTCAGAAAACTTGGCTTAGTCAATTTGCACATTTAATAAGTAAATTAAAGTGATACAAGACATAGTTCAATGAGCTACTGTATGAAGTCGTTGGCACTTTGGCCCTGTATTTTAGGGCCTTACGTGCCACTACGAACTTCATCCAAGCGAGAGCGTGTTGCGAATGAACTATGCCTTGCATCACGATTCACAAACAGAATGTTGCAAATTGACGAACTATAATTTTAATAAGGGCTTTTGACGCCCTAATCTTATAAGGTTTTGTTTTTTAGGGGGATGGGATGGATCTTAAGAGTTATTGTATGAATATAACGAAGAGTAGGAATGTGGACACGAGGATTAGCAGGGAAATGAGGCTTCGTATTATGTGTCCGGAGTATTCGGTTGATAAAATTGATATCAAATCATTTCCCCATAAGGAAGGCGGAGATATCTTTGCATTATGCTGGAATGTTGAGGAGAGTGGTACACTTTATGCTGCTTATAAGCCGATTAGTAAAGCTGTTACCATTGAGACTACGTTTCAGTCTGGTCGTAAAACGCAGTATCATACCCATGATTATATTGAACTTGCCTATATTGTGGAGGGCGAGTTTATGCAGCGAATTATGGGACAGGATGTTTTGTTTAAAAAGGGAGAGCTTTGTCTGATTGATAAAAACTGCCCACATCAGGACTTTTTGTTAAACCAGAATAGTATCGTACTTTTTGTTGGGTTAGCCAATGAGTTTTTTGACGAAGTGATGGTAGAGAATATCGGGGAAGAGAAGCTTTTGAATTTCCTTCGAGTTGCCCTGATGAAGCAGAAGGATATCAGGCAGTATTTGCATTTTACAGGGAAGGGTCCAGAGGGTCAACATCTTGAGGAGTTATTACTTAGGTTGTTGTTAGAGATGGAACAAAGCGATACAGCTGTAAAGTATATTAGTAAAGGGTTGATTATCAGAATTCTTAATTATATCAGTACATATTATGATTTTGAATTATCCAACGAACAGAAAAAGAAGAGAAACTGGCTAATCTATGAAGAGATGATTCGCTATATTGAGGAGAATTATTCGTGGATTACGATTAAGGACCTTGTGTTACGATTTCATTTTAATGAAGATTACTATAACCGGATTCTAAAAAAGAGGACGGGTATGACCTATCTTAAGTATGTTCAGGAGATTCGGTTAAAGAATGCGTATCGGCTTATTAAGACAACGGATTCGACGGTTGATGAGATAGCAAGTATCGTGGGATATCAGAACAAGGGATATTTTTATAAAATCTTCATCAATAAATATGGAATTACACCTGCAAAATTGAGAAAACATGGGATGCAAAATTGAGAAAACGTGGGTGTAAAATTAAGAAAACAGGGGACGATGCAGTAGATAGGATGAATTATTTCGTATTAGGTAGGAATAGGTAACTTTTTTGTAAAATGAGTAGGATATCTTCCTTGTTGATTGTATTCTTCTTCCCTTAAAATAAAAGGTAGAAGATTATGAAACCGTGACTTTACAATCAATATGTAGGAGGTATGATTATGTTAAAGAAAAAGAAATATCAATTCTGGTTTGCTACTGGTTCTCAGGCATTGTATGGAGAGGAATGTTTGCAGGTGGTTGCAAAGCATTCTGAAATTATAGTAGAGGGCTTGAATAAGTCAGGGAATTTACCTTATGAGATTATCTTAAAACCCACTTTGATTGATAACATTTCAATCAGAAGATTATTCAATGAAGCGAATGAGGACGAAAACTGTGCAGGAGTCATTACTTGGATGCATACATTTTCACCAGCCAAATCATGGATTTTAGGATTACAGGAATACAGAAAACCTTTGTTGCATCTACATACACAGTTTAACCGGGAGATTCCATATGATACAATTGATATGGATTTTATGAATACGAATCAATCGGCCCATGGGGATAGAGAATTTGGACATATTGTAAGTCGTATGGGAATCGAGAGAAAGATTATAGTTGGTTACTGGGATGATAGGCTAGTAAAAGAGCGTATTGCTAATTGGATGATTACAGCTATCGGTATCATTGAAAGTAGTCATATTCGGGTACTGCGTGTTGGCGACAATATGAGAAACGTTGCAGTTACCGAAGGCGATAAGGTAGAAGCACATATTAAATTTGGCTGGGAAATCGATGCCTATAATATTACCGATATCGCGGAATATGTTAATCAGGTAACTGAGGGTGATATTAATGCTTTAGTAGAGGAATATTATGATAGTTATGAAATACTGTTACAAGGAAGAGCGGAACAAGATTTCCGTAAACATGTTGCGGTTCAGGCTGGGATAGAACTTGGGTTTGAACGATTTATGGAGGAAAGGGATTATCACGCCATAGTAACGAATTTTGAGATGCTTGCTGGACTTAAGCAGCTTCCTGGTTTAGCCATTCAGAGGCTGATGGAGAAAGGATATGGGTTTGGCGGAGAAGGCGACTGGAAGACTGCAGCAATGGTTCGTCTAATGAAGCTCATGACAGGGGACAAAAAAGATGCTTTAGGCACCTCATTTATGGAGGATTATACTTATAATCTTACTTCAGGCAAAGAAGGTATCTTGCAAGCGCATATGCTTGAGGTTTGCCCTAGCATTGCTGGCAGTAAAATTGGGATTAAGGTAAGCCCACTATCGATGGGAAACCGTGAGGATCCGGCTCGTCTTGTGTTCACTTCAAAGCCTGGCAAAGGAATTGCAACATCATTGATTGATATAGGTAACCGTTTCCGATTGATTGTAAATGAAGTGGAGTGCCTGCCACAGGAAACGCCAATGCCTAAACTTCCAGTTGCGAGTGCTTTCTGGAGACCAGCACCAGACTTTTTCACAGGAACGGAGGCGTGGCTCTTAGCTGGTGGGGCACATCATACCGCATTTTCCTATGATCTTAGCACAGAGCAAATGTGTGACTGGGCTGCTTATATGGGAATTGAATGTGTTATCATTGACAAAGACACAACCATTCGAAATTTGAAGAATGAACTTAGATGGAATTCTATTACGTATCGATAAATTAATTAGATTAACATCATTTAGGAGAGGATGAATACCTATGCTAGAACAGTTAAAGGAAATGGTCTATCAGGCCAATATGGAGTTGCCAAAACGCGGATTAATTACATTTACGTGGGGCAATGTGAGTGCTATTGATAGGGAAAGTGGATATCTTGTTATTAAACCAAGCGGTGTTGACTATCAGAATATGGGTCCGGACGATATGGTCGTAATTGATCTTATGGGAAATCGCATCGAAGGGAAATATAAACCTTCCTCTGATACGGCTACTCATATCGAATTATATAAGAAATATCCCGAAATTGGCGGTGTGGTACATACTCATTCAACCTGGGCAACGTCCTGGGCGCAGGCGGGAAGAAGTATTCCACTCTATGGAACTACTCATGCGGACTACTTTTATGGAGAGATTCCGTGTGCGAGAAGTCTCTCCGAAGATGAAATCAATGGTGAATATGAGAAGAATACTGGTCTGGTAATCATTGAGACCTTATCTGAAATGCAGATAAATCCTAAAAGTATGCCAGGAATCTTATTAAAGAATCATGGACCATTTACCTGGGGAAAAGATGCCAATGAAGCAGTCCATAATGCTGTTGTCTTAGAGGAAGTGGCTAAAATGGCATGTTACAGCGAAATAATTAATCCGCAGGTAATGCCAGCCCCACAAGTCATAGCTGACCGACATTATCTTAGAAAACATGGAGCAAATGCTTATTATGGGCAAGAAGAGGAAAATGTTTAAGAGATAGGAAATGCTTAAGTAATGGAAAATGCTTAGAGATAGATAAATTATACTGTTTAATCATAAAATTGGTAGGAGGATGAATATGAGTGATGCAAAAAATGTGATTGTAAAAGCACTAGAGAATGGGAAGACCGTTCTTGGAATTGAACTGGGTTCTACTCGTATTAAAGCAGTTTTAATAGATGAAAATAATAACCCAATTGCGTCAGGAAGTCACGACTGGGAGAATAGCTATCTTAATAACATTTGGACTTACAGTATCGACGAGATCATTCGTGGTGTACAAGATAGTTATCAAAAGATGAAAACAGAGGTTCTTAATGAATACGGTGTTACCCTAAAAAAGATTGGAGCAATCGGATTTTCTGCAATGATGCATGGTTATATGGTCTTTGATCATGCAGGTAAATTACTCGTTCCATTTCGAACCTGGCGAAACAATATAACGGAACAGGCGAGCGCAGAGTTGACAGAACTTTTTCAGTATCCGGTTCCACAAAGATGGAGTATTGCCCATCTGTATCAGGCGATTATAAATCAGGAAGAGCATGTTACGGAGATTAGTTTTCAAACTACGTTGGCCGGCTATCTTCACTGGATACTCACAGGAAAGAAAGTACTTGGTGTAGGCGAAGCATCCGGAGTATTTCCGATCGATATCGCTACAAAGACGTATCATCCGCAAATGGTTAAGCAATTTAATGAATTGATCGAGTCTAGAAACCTCTCATGGAAGCTTGAAGACATTCTACCTGAGGTTTTGGTGGCAGGTGATAATGCCGGAGAGCTTACTGAGTCAGGAGCAAAACTGCTTGATGTATCTGGAGATTTACTTCCAGGAACACCATTTTGTCCACCAGAAGGGGATGCAGGAACCGGAATGGTAGCTACTAATAGTGTTGCAAAGCGTACTGGTAATGTCTCAGCGGGAACTAGCGTATTTGCGATGATTGTGTTAGAGAAAGAACTATCAAAAGTATATTCAGAGATTGACCTTGTGACGACACCTTCAGGCAATCTAGTTGCTATGGCACATTCTAATAATTGCTCCTCGGATCTGAATGCCTGGGTTGCTTTATTTGATGAGTTTGCTAAAACAGTAGGTTTTGCAATTGACCGGAATACTTTGTATGAAACTTTATATAAGCAGGCATTACTTGGAGATTCTGACTGCGGTGGATTATTAGCGTACGGTTATCTGTCTGGTGAACATATTACCGGATTTGAAGAAGGTAGACCATTGTTCGTACGATCCTCAGATAGCAAATTCAATCTGGCTAACTTTATGCGAGTGCATTTGTTTACAGCTCTTGGTGCCCTTAAAGTAGGACTTGACATCCTTCTTAAACAAGAAGGAGTAAAATTAGATGAGCTACTTGGACATGGAGGTTTGTTTAAAACAAAAGATGTTGGTCAAAAAATAATGGCTGCAGCAGTTAATGTCCCTGTATCCGTAATGGAAACGGCAGGAGAAGGCGGAGCATGGGGAATCGCACTACTTGCTTCCTATATGTTACATAAGGGGCAAGAAGAAACGTTAGAGCATTATCTTTCAGAACAGGTATTTGCAGGCAAGTTAGGCACGAAAGTAATGCCTGATGAAAAGGATGTGGAAGGCTTTGAACGTTTTATGATTCGATATCTTGAAGGTCTAGCGATTGAACGTGCAGCTGTAGAGCATTGGCGATAAGAGCCTTTGGCTAATGCGCACAATCCCGATTAGAGCATAACCTTACGATGCTCTAATCGAGATTGGCACACAAATTTATACGGTGTATTTGAATTTATTAATAAAAAAACATCTAACTTTATAAAGGAATATCATACCGTATCTCATTCCCATGGATAAAAATATGTACTCATAGAAAAACTAAGGAAGTAAGTTACTGAAAGTAAGGAGAAGAACTATGAGTAAAGTTACATGGAGGAAAGAAAGAAAAGAATACTTTAGAGGTTGGTATTTTAAACAAAGTGAGTATAATAACACCCTAATTATGATACCCGGCTTTCATAGGGACTATTGGGGCAAAAAACAGGCATTTTTACAAATTATATATGACGGTCAATCCTATTACATCCCATTTTCTGGACAGGTGATTAATTATCACCACAGTAATTTGTCTGTTCGCTTAGGTAATTGCAAGTTTTCGGATAAAGGGATATTACTAGATATTGATCGTGATGATTATCATATTCACGGTAGATTACGCTTTTTTAACATTACAAAACCAGAGCAAGATATCATGGGACCATTAAAGTATTTGACTTGTTTGGAATGTCGACATATGCTCTATAGTATGACGCATGATGTTCATGGGGAGTTGTGGATTAATGATAAGCACATCGTATTTAATCATGGAACCGGGTATATCGAAGGAAATGATGGATGTTCGTTCCCAGAACGATATGTCTGGACACAAAGTAATATGTTTCAGACTAAAGAATGCTCTTTTATGGCAGCGATTGCTAACATTCCACTTTTTCCAAAGCTATCTAAGCGTCTTAAAATAACAGGTTGCCTGTGTAATATACATTTAGACGGGCAAGAGTATCGTCTAGCAACCTATAATGGAGCCAAAGTGGTCAAATGGACACCAAAACAGTTTGTTATTCAAAAAGGGAAGCTAAAAGTTCGAGTTACCTTGTTATCAGAAAATAGTGTGCCATTAAAAGCGCCAGTTTGTGGTGCGATGACTAAGACCATATATGAATATTCCGTGGCTAAAGTAAGATACGAGATTAAGTATCAAAATAAAGTACTGCTTGATGAGGCGGCTCCATGGAGTAGTTATGAGGCGGTTCCGGAAAGATAGTGAAGAGCCTGAAAAGATAGTGAAGAGCCTGAAAAGATAGTGAAGAGCGAAGAGTGAAGAGTGAAGAGCGGAAAAAGAAAGTGAAGAGCCTTAAAGGGCAGTGAAGAGCCTGAAAAGATAGTGAAGAACTAAGAGTGAAGAGTGAAGAGCGGAAAAGATAGTGAAGAACCTGAAAAGAAAGTGAAGAACTAAGAGTGAATAGTGAAGAGCGGAAAAAAGATACGTAAAGAGCGCTATGAAAAGATAGTGAAGAGCGGAAAAGGGTAGTGAAGAACTAAGAGTGAATAACTGGAAAAGATTCTGAGGAATGAAGAGTTTAAAAGATAATATTATGAGGAGAGTTGAAACATTGGTTTTGAAATAGGAGTTATGAACTTAGGGATTTGTGTTTTTGGAGAAGCGGTATGGTTTAGTATCGTTTCTCTTTTTTTGATTGGGGTTGTTTAGATATGGCAATGAGAGCATAATGGGAGGCATTATACGGGTTTGAATGAAATTAGGTTCCTAGGTTATGTATTCTAGTTATTTTTGCTTAGTTTTTTACCTATGATGAGTCCTGCAAACATTCCATAGCAGGTGCCATAGGTGAAGTAATAGGTTCCATGAACTGACATAAATAATGCGCCTATTGCTACGCCAAATCCCATACCTATAACGGTTCCGTATAGCATATAGTCGAATTTTGCAACATTATTGTTGTTTTGGCTTGATTTGGTTACGTTATATTTCTCTTGTAAAGCAACGTATAAGATTATAGCGGTAATGCAAAAAAAGATCCATGGCAATATCATTAAAAATACTGTAATCATAATGTACCTCCTAGATTTATACTTGTAAAGTTAGCCGTTCAAGTATATTGCAAGTAAGAGCAAGTTGAATTGATGAAAGTGATTATCTGGATTAATTTACTATAAATTGTAGCATTTATAACATACACTGTAAAGTACTAATATCTAGAGTATCTATAGCTATGAATCTCTAGAGGGTCTATAGCTATGAGAGTATAACACCCCAATAATAAAACAGACCCCTTTCATACTCACAGCTTAAAATTTATCACCTTTTGCCAGTTCTCACTCTTAGTTCTTCACCGAAAAACATAAGTTGTCAATAGCGGTGTTCACAACAAAGAGTGAAAACTTTCATTTTTCACTCTTCACTCTTCATTCTTAGTTCTTCACTGCCTTTAAAACGCTCTTCACTCTTAGTTCTTCACTGTTTTAAATCTCTTCACTCTTCACTCTTAGTTCTTCACTATCATTTCATCCTCTTCACTATTTTTTTTGTTGAATTATCTTCCAAAACAGAGTATAATTAACATATAATTTCCGAGTATGTTAGATACTACGGAAATTAATGGGCTATTATCTCTAACGACACAATAAGGGTCAAGGGGGATGATAATAATTTTGGAATCGGGGAGTGAAAGTATTGAGAGAACAGGACAATACGAGTGATAGACTTTATTTTATAGAAACCATTTTCAATGACTTTGCGCTTCAATTAAAGACAGTCAAATCACAACAAATATACAAAAAAGATATTATTGAGTTTTGGCAGTTCGTTAATAAAGATATCTTAGAGGCTACGGTTGAGGATGCAAAACGATATGAAATCCTGTTAAATGAGAAAGTACAGAAGGGAACCTTACATAAATCAACGATGATTAAAAAACTGCGGGAACTATCTAGCTTTTATCATTTTATTGATCAACATCGGGAGAGTTATTCGTTACCAGACCAATTCTTTAACATTTTCTCTGCTTTACGAATTGATACAATGCAGGATGTCATTCGGCCGAGCCAGTTAGTGGAATTGTCTGAGTTAGACAAACTGTTGACATATTTAATGCATCATGATTCGATGGTGTTATTAGCAGTATTGTTTTCTTGGAAAATGCTGCTTCGAATGGGTGAGATTCTTACGCTTAAGGTCAGTGACATTGTTGCTTCAGGTGATGCCTATGGGATTCGTTTGCGTGATGATTATGAGAATGTGAGATATAATAAAATACCTGACGATATTCTACCTTATTTGATGAATTATATGAATCAGTTGCAACCTGATGATCATCTCTTTATTCATCCAAAAACGAAGAAAAGGTATACGGAGAGAAACTTGCGGTATCGGCTTAAAGAGGCATTTGTTAAGAGTAATGCAAAGCCACGGTCGTTTAATGATATTCGCAATACGGGGGTTGTATATGCGGTATCGAATCAGTCTGATGTAAGACTGGTAGCAAACGCAATGGGGCACAAATCGACAACTCATATTACTAGACTAGATAGTTTACATGTTAGCTTTAATGATGTATGTGATTATATTAGTATGGTGGGCAAATTAAAACCTCCTAATTAGCAGCATTTTATACAGGAGCAATTAGGAGGCGTTAGTATATGTTATTTAGTCTGTTAATTCGATACTTGTACCATAAGGAATAATCAATCGACCTTGTGGTGTAAAGTTTGCAATGATGGATTCATCTAAGTGGTTTAGAGCTGCATTGGTATGCATTGGGATTGAGTGTTTGGCTTTAACCATTTCTGCGGCCTCTGTGGCTTCTTTAGCATCCATATTCCATACACCATCACAAGGGTAGAGTGCGTAGGTCAGATTACGGGTTTGTATCTGCTCCATGCCAGTTGTCATGGAAGTGTCTCCGGCGTGATAGATGCTGATATTATCATAGGAAATGATATATCCTACGGATTCTTTTATAGAATGATTTTTATTGTAAGCCATCACGGTATCAATCTTGACATCCTTTATCTGAAAGCTTTGATAGGTTTGATTTAAAAGAGCTAGTTTATAATCTATTACAATCGTATTCTCGGTAGTAGTTACAAGGTGAAGTTGATTGTGATCGGAATGTCCATGGGTTATTAGGATGATGTCTGCGGGTTCGGTATAATCCCCAGGAAAATAGGGGTCAATATAGATGACCGTCTTTTGGTCCGTGATAATTTTAACTGAAGAGTGGCCTATTAGAGTTAGTATCCCTTTCATATGAATCCTCCTTGTTAATATGCTTGTATTGAAAGAATAAGTTTATTCAAGTACGCTGACACGATTGTGTGACAATCTCGTACCGTGTGCAGCAAGGCAAGTGTTCAGTCGAGATGGTTCGCATCAATCGGAGACATTATATCCTTATATACTGTACCATATTTTTCATAATAATAACAAGGAATATCTGTGTAATAAGCTCAAAAAAGCACACAAAGGCTAATGATTAGCAATATTTGTGTGCTTTTTACATTATATGTTGGATTCAATAAGTGATTTATAACGAAACTTCACAATAGTTTAATGATATCTTCTGTATAGACCAATTACTTTTCCTAAGATATCTACTTCGGATACGATAATTGGGTCCATAGTATCATTTTCCGGCTGAAGACGAAAATGGCCATTTTCTTTATAAAATGTCTTTACTGTAACAGAGTCATCAAGTAATGCCACAACCATCTCGCCGTTCTTCGCGGTCGGCTGCTTTTGAACGATAATCTTATCACCATTGTGTATGCCGGCATTAATCATACTGTTTCCCTTAACATTTAGCATAAATACTTCAGCGTTAGGCGCTTCTTCGATTGGAAGAGGAAAATACCCTTCGATGTTCTCTACAGCCAGGATTGGTTGTCCAGCAGTTACGGTACCTACCAGCGGAAT
Source organism: Bacillota bacterium (assembly GCA_023434365.1). Taxonomy (GTDB): domain Bacteria; phylum Bacillota; class Clostridia; order Lachnospirales; family Lachnospiraceae; genus KM106-2. The sequence goes on from JAEYSV010000008.1 coordinate 29,478, forward strand.
ATTGACAATCTCTCTGCGTGTTAGATTGAAACCGTCATCAATTATCTCAATTGCACGTGGTTTCGTTGGATCCCTACGGATATACCCATTCTTTTCTAATGTCTCGAGATGAGAGTGTACGCTTGATGTACTTTTTAGATTAACTGCTTCGCAGATCTCACGAACTGCTGGTGGATATCCTCTTGATACAATCTCAGACTTTATGTAATCTAAGATTTCACGTTGCTTTGTACTGATTTTTCCCTGACTCATTTATATTAATCCTCCATTCGAAGTATAGTCGTTTTGATTATTATAACACACATGTTCGAATAATGCAAAACCTATGTTCGAATTTTTGCTAAAATACTAAGAATAATTTACCAAAAAATGATTGACAAGCAAACGAATGTTCGATATAATTAAGAAAACGAACAATTGTTCGCAACATGTGTTCGATTCAGGAGGTTATCTAATGAGTAGATTATTTGATTCCAAACGTAAAATGATGATAGCAATGAGTGCTATATTAATATCCATTATTATTGTATTAAGTTTATCAACCACAGTATTTGCATCTAAAACAAGAACGAATGACGACCAGTTCCGTGTAATAAGCATAACGATAGAATCCGGCGATACTTTATGGGAGATTGCAAGTAAATATTTTACGAGTCATTATGATAATGTTGATACATATATTAAGGTTATCATGGATGCTAATCACCTGACGAATACGAAGATCAAGTCTGGTATGAGTTTGGTGGTTCCATATTATTGTAATTTATAGTAGGAGTTAACCATGTTTAATAGTATAATTCATTACAGTACCCTATATATAATATCCTATATATAATACAAGGAGGACTCTTTATGAAAAGGTCAATGATGCAGGCATATGTTTTAAGAAGTGATGAGGCGGTGGCTCTTTATCAAAAGGCTTTTGATGCTGTTCTCATCAGTAGTTATCCAAATGAAGATGGAACGTTTTTTCATTCAGAACTTGATATTCAAGGTGAAATATTAGCTGTAGCAGAACGAAATTCAGAATATGCTGCTATAGGTGAGGAAACGATTACGGGAAACGTTATGCAGTTTTGTTTGCATTATGGAGAAGGTAACGAAGAGAAGGTACGGAATGCATATGAAGTGCTAAAAACTGATGCTCAAATTCTGATGCCGCTTGCGCCATGTGAATTTAGTTCATTAATGGTTGATTTCATAGATAAATACGGTATAAGATGGTGCTTATTTGTATAGTGCCTTTTGGGTTAATTAAAAGTAAACGAGCAAAATGCGAAACTAATATATCATGAAATGAGCAGAGTATAAAACTCTGCTCATTTTATGTTTGGATTTCATGTTTGGATTTTATACATTTATTAGCTGTTTTGGTCCTGGGTATTCGGGGAGGGTTGTATTATTGTGGTACTATATTCTTCTCGCAATCGCACGGCACTTGCAGCACTTCTTCTTCGTGCATCCTCTATTGCAGCATAGTGTTTTCTTGTAGTATTAACATCTTTGTGGCCTAGTACATCAGCAACCAGGTAGATATCCCCGGTTTCTCGGTATAAGCTTGTACCGTATGTACTTCTTAGTTTATGAGGAGTTATCTTTTTCAGCCTAGTAACAAGGGAAGAATACTTCTTTACCAGGTTTTCGACGCTTTTTACATTTATTCTTTTACGCTGCATGGAGAGAAAGAGTGCATTAGTAGAGCCTTCTGCTGCCACAATCCGTTTGCGTTCAGCTAGATATGCTTCAAGAGCTTCTTGGACTTCATCACTAAAATAAATAATTACCTCAGACCCACCTTTTCGATGGATACGTATCCCGTTGTTTTCAAAATCCACATCATTAATATCTAATCCAACACATTCAGAAACACGGATTCCCGTACCTAATAATAAAGTGAGCATTGCAAGATCGCGTATTTTTGTTTTTTCATGGTATGCCTTTTGCTTATCTGTTAAGTTTTCACCAGTCTCCACTTCATCTAATAGTTTTGCAACTTCGTCGACATCTAGTCGGACAATTTCTTTTTCATGAAGTTTTGGAATATCAACTAGCACCGCCGGATTATACTGAATTAATTCACGCTTATAATAAAAATTGTAAAAGCTGCGTAAGGAGATTAGTTTTCTCTTTTTTCCATTCTCTTCATTGATATGATCTTTATCACCTACCGTATAATAATTCAGGTATTCAAGGTATTCTTCAATATCCAGAGCTTTAATGGAATCTAGCATATCTACAGTAATATCACGCATATCCATATTTTGAAAGGATTTATGACGTTCACATAAAAAGGTAAAGAACACTTTTAAGTCGTAGGCATATGCAATTCTTGTCCGTGAAGAGGTCGTTGCTTCTATGCCACGGAAAAATGTGCTACAAAATCGGGGTAGTGAAGAGATGATTTCTCTTAACCGGGTATTATTATCGATGTTTAATTGTTCATGGTAACGATTTTCTTTCATATCACGTAAGCATTCCTAAAAGGGAATACATCCTTTCTATTATTGTTAAAGACTACATGGAATCTATCGTATCATTTTACTAGTTTATGATTATGTAGCGAAGCGGCATGTGAATATCCGCTTGGCTAGTTACTTAATTATACCATAATTTATCCCAGAAACCAAGTTAACGGGTAGTGTGTTTCGAATTCAGTTATACATACTTAATGGATTTAGTTTTTTTATGGATATACCAAAAATACTATTGTCATTTTTTTCGGATATGCTATACTACCATAGAATACATGAGATGAGGTAGGGTGAATCAACATATGGATACAATAATAGTTGGCATAGCTGGAGGAAGTTGTTCTGGCAAATCTACGTTTACACAGAGACTGAAAGAGTGTTATCAAGATGATATTGCAATTGTTTACCAGGATAATTATTACAATAAGCGTGATGATCTATCACTAGAAGATAGAAGTAAAATTAATTATGATCATCCAAGTGCATTTGATACGGAGTTGTTAATTGAGGATATTCAAAAATTAAAACGGGGTGAAGCAATCAAGTGCCCTGTGTATGATTATACGATTCACAACCGACTTTCTAATACATTATTAGTAGCACCAAAGAAAATTATCGTTTTAGAAGGAATACTAGTGTTTCATAATGAAGAATTAAGAAATCTAATTGATATGAAGATCTTTATCGATGCTGACTCTGATGAACGCTTATGCCGAAGAATTCGTCGTGATACAGCAGAAAGAGGAAGAACGATTGATAGCGTAATTAATCAGTACCTGAATACGGTTAAACCTATGTATAATCGTTATGTCAAACCAACAAAACAATATGCGGACATCATTATTAAGAGTGGCTTGAATGCAGTCGCTTATGATGTAATTTCGAATCAGATTAATTACATCTTAAATAATTAAGAGAATGCCTGGAAATGGAATCTATATGGAATAGATATCCGTTTCTAGGCTTTTTTGGTTGTTATTTCAGTTAATTTACTGTATAATTTTGTTAAGAATATAACACAAGGGGTTTTAAGCACAAAGTGTGTACGCTTATAAAATGAGAATAAACATTTATAGAGAGTAAGCCAGACTAATACGAGGAAAAAGTATGAAGAAGCGGACTAAACTAATAACAAGATATCCACTTTACCAACCAGAGAAAACAGAGGAATTATTTATTGATGCCTTAAAGGAACTGGTTCATTATCACCGAATACATAATCAGGATTATCGTAGAATTTTAAAAGAAGCAGGTTTCCACGAGAGTCAACTTCGCACAATGAAGGATCTCGAACTGTTACCACCGATAACTACGCTATACTTAAAAAAACACAAGATGTATTCTGTTCCAAAGAATAAACTTGTGGCAGTTAGCACCTCCTCTGGGACAAGGGGAAGCAAAAGCTATGTCGGTTATAATGCAATGGGACTATGGTACTCCTTTTTATCAGCGTGTCGCATAATCAAATCGCATCATTTATTCAGTCCAATTCCGACTAATTACCTCATTCTAGGATACCGCTTTCAACTTCGTAACCAAATGGCTGTAGCTAGAACCGCCTTTCTTGCTACGTTACTCTCACCTGCGCTAAACCGAACCTATGCACTGCTTCCGAATGATAATGGAGGATATTATGAAGATATCGAAGGTGCTATCAAAAAGCTACATAAGTATAGTAAGCAACCATTTCCTATCAGAATCATTGGCTTTCCGTCATATATGTACTTTCTACTACATAAATTGAAAGACAGAAAGATTCGTTATAAGCTACCAAAGAATTCAAAAATCATTCTGGGTGGCGGCTGGAAGCAACACTCACATGAAGAAGTGGAGAAGGAGGTACTCTATCAATTAGCTTATGAAGTATTAGGAATATCAGAACAAAATATTCATGAGTCTTTTGGAGCGGTGGAACACCCATTACTTTATTTTGATTGTAGAAATCACCATTTTCATATTCCAAGTTACGCAAGAGTGCTTGTCAGAGACGTAAGAACATTAGAACCGGTACCGTATGGTAAACCAGGAATTCTTAATTTTATAGCACCAATTGTAGACAGTATGCCAATTATGAGCATCATGACCGATGATATCGGAATATTACATAAAGGAAGCGAATGTGGTTGTGGGTGTCAGGCACCATATTTTGAAGTGCTAGGACGTGCCGGGATGGAGGATATCAAAACCTGCACAGCCGGCGCTTCCCAAATTCTTAATCAGTAAAAGGAGCCATAGAATTGTAATCTGAAATGGAGGTAGCATATGATTTTATTTCAGGGAAATGTTTATGAAACGAAGGAGCAAGAGCTATTACTTTCAAAACTTTATCGCAATATTGTCACTACCTTAACGAAAGCGCCATTAGATCCACATATTGTGATCAATGCATGTCATAAAATATCTAAAAAGCTTGAGCATGGAGATTATTCGGACCTATTAAAAGATTATTATACCGGAAAACAGAGTAATAATAACCTTTTGACGAGCGCAAGAGTACAACATCAAATTGATGATGTAATACGATTATTAGACCGGGAAACGTTACTGAATAAATTAAAAAGAGAACTATCATATGATGCATCCAAACCTATAATTAAGGAATCATCTGATAAATTAAAGATAAGGTCGTATAAAAGAATATCAGAAACACCAAGGTCAGCAAGGTTACCGCTTGGTGTGTTGTTTCATATTGCTGCCGGCAATATGGAAGGGCTTCCTGCCTATAGCGTGATTGAAGGATTACTAGCCGGAAATATTAACATATTAAAACTTCCTTCCGTAGATAATGGAATAACAATCGCTATTTTACGAGAATTAATCAAAGAAGAGCCGGTATTAAAGAACTATATCTATGTATTTGACAGTCCCTCGTCAGAAATTAAAACATTAAAAAGATTAGCGAAAATGTCTAATGCTGTCGTTGTCTGGGGCGGTGTCGAAGCAATAAAAGCGGCTAGGACGATAGCTGATGCAGACACAAAGATTATCGAATGGGGACATAAAATAAGCTTCGCTTATCTAAGTAAAAAGGCGTTATATAAGGTGCTTGAGAATCCTGACCCAAACACGAATGAAATGAGAGAGTTAAAAATGTTAGCTTGTCATATTGTAGAGACGAAGCAATTGCAATGCAGTTCCTGTCAAGGAATTTATCTTGATACGAATGACAAGAGCTTACAATCTAAATTTGCTAAGTTGTTCTTAACCCTTTTAGAGGAGGAGGCACATTATCATCTGTCGCCAGCGATTCAAGTAAAGGCAAAAATTACACTTGCACAGTATACGGATTTACTAGAAAAAGTAAAAAAGAGTCAGCGAATACATAGAGGTGCGCACACAAGTGTCACGGTGAAAAAGGATGACACGCTAGAAACTAGTTTAACCCATGGAAACCCTTGGATCAAGCGTTTGCCGAAACATAAGGTAATCCAAAAATTGCATCACTATAAAGGGTATCTGCAAACGGTTGGTTTATTGTGTATGGAAGACGAACAAAGTAGCTATCAGCAATTGTTTGCCAGATCTGGTGCAACAAGGATTGTAGATTTAGGAGAAATGTCTGTGATACGTTGTGAGGAATCACACGACGGTGAATATCCATTGCAACGCTACCAGAAAATTGTAGAGTTTCATTCAGATAAAGTATTGTGAGAGGGGAGAATCCTCCTGTGAAAAGGTATTACCTTGTCTTTCGAAAGGCGTTTAAATCAAAATTAATCTACCGGTCTGCATTTTTTTCTGAAATTATTACTTCGCTATTATCATTTGTCATTCAGATATTCTTATGGTCTGCGTTATTGCAAAATGGAGTAAAGCATAATACGGATTTAAACGATATGATTCTGTTTGTATTAATTAATTCATTTGTATTGACCTTAACCAATATGAATATTTCAGGATTAATTGAAGCATCCATGATTGATGGCTCCATTGCAATGGAGTTAATACGGCCAATAACGTACAAATACTACCTATTATCACAAATGTTGGGAAGTAATGCCTGTAAGCTATTGAGTTCGGTTGTTCCACTAATGGTGGGTAGTGTGTTTATCCTGGAAAAGATTCCGATAGTATCATGGGAACAATTAGTATTGTTTTTCCTATCATTATTTTTGGGCGTCCTCTTAATATTTGAAATCAATTACCTCTTTGGATTATTGGCTTTTTGGATTCAACGTTGTTGGTTTCTTGGCTGGTATATGAATGCTTTTACCGTTTTCTTTGGAGGAACAACGGTCCCTCTATGGTTCTATCCAGATATACTTAAAACAGTGAGTTACTATTTGCCATTTCGATATATTACTTTCGAGCCAATTAATATTATTTTAGGAAAGACCTCTGTGCAAAATGCCTGGAGTCCGTTATGTTATGCTCTTATTTGGCTGATTGTATTAAATCTCTTAGATAAAGTAATGTGGTCTAGTGCTGTACGACGGTTATCAGTGAATGGAGGGTAGAGGATGAAGCATTATTTAAAACTATATCTAAAGTTATTTAAAATCACCTTCCGTAAACAGACAATGTACCGTACTACCTATTTTGCAGGGATTGTTGGACAATGGTTGGGGTATGGTGCCACCTTTATAACGATCTTAATATTGGTCAACAGTTTTGACTCATTAGATGGCTGGAAGGGCGCAGAAGTAATGCTGTTATATGGTATTTCGGTTCTTTCTTATGCAATTGGAGCTGCCTTTTTCTTTACCCCTTGCATAGAGCTGAGCTCAAAATTACGTTCTGGCGAGTTTGATATCGCACTAACCAAGCCAATTCATCCCTTTTTACATGAAATGTTTGGCGGGTTCAATATGGGGTATGTCAGCCACTTCACGATATCGTTGATTATCATCATTTTTTCACTACGAACTTTGGGTCATCAGTTAACAATGGTGCATATAGCATGGCTTATTCTAATGATATTAGGTGCCTCCTTGCTTCAAGCAGCGGCATTAATTGCCTCAAGTGTCTTGAGTTTTTTTACAATAAGTAATAACCCACTGGTGGATTTTTTATTGTTTGACATTAAAAAATTTACGAATTATCCAATTACAATCTTCCCTCGTGGAATCCAGCTTATCTTGACATTTGTCTTACCATTTGCATTTATCAACTATTATCCTGCTGCCATGTTGTTTAATAAACCTATTCCAGTAGGTTACCCGTCCGTATTACCCTATCTAACTCCGATAGTAGGAATTATTTTTTTCATTGGGAGTATCATATTATGGAATTGGGGATTAAAGCATTATAAAAGTACTGGTTCATAACTATAGTGAGGAGAAAAGAAAACAATGATTGAAGTATCTAACCTATGTAAAAATTATAAGATATATCACACTGAGCCAGGAATGAAAGGCGCAGTGAAGTCTTTATTTCATAGGAAATGCACGATTAAAGAAGCAGTTCGTGATATCAGCTTTTCCCTAGAAAAGGGTGAAGTTGTGGGGTATATTGGGCCAAATGGTGCAGGCAAATCAACTACAATAAAAATGTTATCTGGAATTCTGATTCCAACGAGTGGCTCTGTAGTAGTAAATGGTATTATTCCATTCCAGAATAGAAAAGAGAATGCCAAGCAAATCGGAGTAGTGTTTGGACAGCGATCTCAGTTGTATTGGGATTTGCCAGTTTCTGATACACTTGACCTATATGAAACGTTATATGATATCAATAAAACTGAGTTTCGAAAAAACTGTGACTACTTTATTGAACTGCTTGATATGGGGAGCTTTATAAATCAGCCGGTAAGACAGCTTAGTCTCGGTCAGAAAATGAAAGCGAATATAGCTATTTCTCTACTACATAATCCGGCGGTACTATACTTGGATGAACCAACGATTGGACTTGATGTTACTAGTAAAAAAGTACTACGTAAAGCCATACGAGAGATTAATCAAGAGAAGAAGACGACAATCATTCTAACCACTCACGATATGGACGATATTGAAGCTGTAGCCAATCGCTTAATCATGATTGGTAGTGGACAGAAGTTATTTGACGGAACATTAAAAGAATTTAAGGAAAAGTACGAAGATGGGTTCATTATCAAGTTGGAGTTTGAACAAGGGTTACCGATCTGGGAGGAAAAACCTCACTTTCAACTACTAAAAGGTGAATCGATATTAACCTGGCTAGTCCATGTAGATGGAGCAATTACCTCAAAAGAGGCGATGATTGAGCTGGTACAAAAGTACAATCCAACCAATCTATATGTTATGGAACAGCGAATTGAGGAAATCGTTGAGAGAGCATTGGAATCTTGTACAGGGGAGTAAGAGAATATTGTAAATAAGGAGTTTATATGCATAGCAATAGAAAAAGATATATTTTTATATTTATCGGGGTAGCAATTATTATTGTTTTCCTCTGCTGCTTTTTTAGAGAGAAGAGCATTAATTCATTTGTTGATATGGATCATATCACTAGAGTCTGCGTTTTAAATGGTAACAATGGTGAGATATTTGAAGTGGCAACAAAAGACGGACTAGACAAAATTGAAGAGTATATGAATAATATAAAGTTTCGAAAAACGATTCGTTTAATTCTTTACGGAGGGTTTTCGTATTATTTTGATTTTTATAATAAGGAGGAACATATTGCTAGGATTACGTTTGGCGATAAAGTAAGTGTGGATAATACAGAATATACGATTAGCGATTATAATGAAATTTCACTAGATGAGTTGGTAAATTCTATAAGAAAATAGAGGTGACTTTATGCCCCCTCTATTTGAATTTCCGTTAATAGTAAAGATTTATATTTATAGCATTGATAGTATATTATCTAAGGATGGCGGATTAAGTGGCAATGGGAATTTGGTGCAAGCACATGCGGCAGTTGCTGCTGCAAAGCGAACCGTGGAATTGTCATCCATACCTTGTAACAGAGCATAGACACAGCCCGCCTTAAAACTATCACCAGCGCCAAGAGTGCTGACTACATCAACCGCATATGGCGTTACATGCATTATCGCTTGGCCTTTTCTCCCATATATAATATCTTTGGCTCCAAGTGTAAAGATAACAAGCCCATCGGAATGTTCGATATACTTTTGAAACAAATCTATTCGGTTTTCTTCTTTATAGTTTTGCGATACGAATTCATTCGAAATTATGTTAATCGCTGAGAACTTATGTATCTCGCTATCATATGGGCAGTCAATGGTAACATAAGGAATTTGATTCTTTGCGCAAATGGTCGCTACCTTTATTGATTGTTCTCCAAACCACGGGTCTAGGCCAACTACTTTGGAGCATATAATGTCTTCTTCTAACGGTTCATGCCAACGGTTATTGCCATCCGTATAGTACTGTATGAATGTTCCAAATGGAGTTCTTGTATTTTTATCGATAAGTACATAATCTTCAAGGCCATCGTAGCCAGGATCAAGGTACAAACGGCTAGTATCCACTGATTTGTCCTTATAGAACTCTATTATGCGAGGATAGGTGGAGCTGCCCATATTGGTTCCCTCCATAATCACGCTGCAACCAAAGTTAGCTAGTATCGTAGCACAGGTTCCAGTTTCTCCTCCAGGAAGAGAATATTTTTGCATAATCTCACCATAAGTATCCGGAGCAGGATAATTATCTTTTAGCAGAAAACTATTGGTAATCAATATCATTCCATAAAGATAAGCATCATTACTTTTCATAAAGCATACCTCGCTTTCACTATTTTATTGGTCCATCATCCGATAGAAATAGTATACGGAAAATGTTTTAATCTGTAAATGTAATATGTCATATATTTGATGTATAACGTTGCGATTATTTATTAAAGTTAGATTAAAGATGACATAATAAACCATTTTCATCTTGCATTTAACTAGAGAAATATCTTACAATTAATCATGTAAGCATTCTTACCGAAAGGTTAGAAAGGGGAGAAGGAGAATGAATGTTAAATCATTGATCAAATCAGATTTTTCTGGTTGTGTTTCAATTAGAAAGAATCAAAAAATTATATTTTGTGAACCTTTTGGGTACGCCGAGTTAGCAAACCAGATTCCGAATGAAATCAATACCAAGTTTGCAACCGCATCCGCTGGCAAAGTTTTTGTGGCAGTTGGGATATTGCAATTGGTGGAAAAAGGAATATTACATATGGAGGACACTCTTGGAGAACTACTCAATTATGATTTGAAGGACATTGACCCAAATATTACAGTAAAGCAGTTACTGACACATACTTCAGGAATTCCGGATTATTTTGATGAAAGTGAGATGGATGAATATGCTGAGCTTTGGATTGATGTACCAAACTATCGGATTAGAACCTCCAAAGATTTATTGCCACTTTTCATAGATAAACCTATGATGTATCCGAAGGGAGAGCGTTTTCAATATAACAATACCGGTTATGTTGTGTTAGGACTGATTATTGAGCAGGTTACTGGTATGTTATTTGACGAGTATTTAAAGAACAATATCTTTACACCATGTAATATGATGGATACTGGCTATTATGAGCTAGACCGTCTTCCTGCTAAGTGTGCGAGCAATTATATTTATGATGAAGAAAGAAAAGAGTACTATACAAACATCTATAGCGTTGATGTGAAAGGTACAGGTGCGGGTGGTGCATTTACAACAGCACTTGATGTTCAGAGGTTCTGGGATTCTTTGATGTCTTATCAATTATTATCTGAAGAACTAACAAAAGAAATGTTTTCTCTTCAAGCATCAGAGGGTGACGAAGATTATTACGGTTATGGAATCTGGCTTTGGAAAAATGATAATGGAGCTTTCTGGCCATTTTTTCAAGGAAGTGACCCTGGTGTGAGCTTTATCTCCCTTTACAAACCTGAAGTGGCTACAGATATTACGTTAGTGAGTAATTTTGGAGACGATGTCTGGAATTTAATGAATCAAATTCTACAGCTGTAGTGAATCATAATATGACATAAAGATACGAATACATATGAGAATGGATTCATCCTTTTTCACCGAGAAAAGCAATAACAGACTAATTAATTATGCACAGTCAATAAAATAGGAGGGACCAAGGATGTTACAAGATATTATGTTAACGACAAAACGCTTACTTATTCGAGATCATAAAATATCGGATTTGAATACACATCATCAATTGTTGACGAATGCCAAGACGATGCATTATCTCAAAGATATTATGACCTATACATTGGAAGAATCTAGAGAAAATCTGAAAATATCAATTCAAGAAATAGATAATCCAGACCGTACTAAATATTTCTTGAGAATAGAGGATAAAGTAACGAAGGAGCATATTGGGGAAATCGGATATACAGTGATTCAGTTTACACCGGCAGGGAAAGTCGTACAGCTTGGATACTTCTCCTATGGTAAGTTTTGGGGAAAAGGATATATAACGGAAGCAGTGAAGGAATTAATTCGATTCGCATTCGAAGAAAATGATGTAATTAGAATTGGATCGGGCTGCCTTAAAGAGAACGTTGGCTCCGAAAAAATCATGCAAAAATGCGGTATGGTCAAAGAAGCCGAACATCATTTTAATGAATGGCATAACGACAGATTAAAAGACAGAGTAGAGTATCGCCTACTCAAAGAAGAATGGTTAAACAATAAGTCTCAAACTACCTAAAAGAGAAAGAGGAATAATATGAGCTCGCTTGCAAGACAGAATTTTGTTATTAACCTTAGAAATACAAAGCCTACACTATGGAGTGTACAATACATATTTGCTTTACTAGTTAATCTATTCGTCAGCATTACAGGATTCATTTTGATAACAATATTACCATTATTTTCGACAACACTTGGAGGCAATAATTTTATAGCCGGTCTGCTTACAACACTTTTAACGCTGTCAGCCCTTGTTTGTAGACCTATTTGCGGTAAATTATTAGATGAGTATGGCAGAAAAGTAGTTCTGATTGTTGGATTGGCACTTTTTTCAGTTCCTGCGCTTTTGTATGCTTCATCTAGTAACCTGGCTATCAGGTAACCTATCTTGCTGCGTTTTTTATTACCATCTTAAGTATAATCATTGCTTGCTTTATTAATTATGAGAGTAGAAATGGTATTTCTAAGTTTAGTAATAAGGAGCTCATGGCAACTGGTAGTGGAAACTATGATAAGCAAAACGGAAAAACAAATAGCTTTGTAGAACAAACTGCATTAAGGACTTGTATCGTTATGATCTTTAGTGTATTAGCAGTTTCTGCGGTATTTTCATTTATGCCGCTCTTTGGAGAAGAGCGCAATATTGATAATATAGGATTGTTTTTTACATTTTACGCAGTTTCAATGATTGTAACTAGGATTCTTACCGGAAAGATTGCAGATCAATATGGTTATATAAAAGTGATTATTCCTAGTATCGCAATTACATTGCTACTGTTTATCACATTGATATATGCATATTCACTTCCTATGGTATTGTTAGCAGCGATATTTTATGGAGTAGGATATGGAACTCTTCAGCCAGTATTAAATGCAGTTGTGATCAAATTAAGCCCTGTTAAAAGAAGGGGAGCGGCCAATGCGACATTCTTTGCAACACTGGATATTGGTTTTGGACTCGGTTCCTTTATCTGGGGAGGAGTATCACAGGTAGCAGGTTTTACTGTTGTATTCATTGGATGTGCAGCATGTATTGTAGCATCACTATTAGCTTTTTATTTTATTTTACGCGGTCAGTTAATAGGAATATGATAGTGAAGAACGAAGAGTGAAGAGCTCGAAAAGATAGTGAAGAACTAAGAGTGAAGAGTGAAGAGTGGAAAAGAGGAAAGAGGTAAGTGAAGAGCTCGAAAAGATAGTGAAGAACTAAGAGTGAAGCGTGAAGAGTGAAAAAGAGAAAGAGGTAAGTGAAGAACGAAGAGTAAAGAGATGAAGAAGCGATAAAGAAAGAAGAGAGAAAGCGGGTGGAGTATATGAAATTGAGAATGATCTTATTAATGGGCATTATTGTTATTTTATTTAGTTCATGCAGCAAAGGGGAGGCAGAGGAAGAAAAGAGGATTAAGAGTTTCTTGACTAATTATTATACCTGGAATAAGGATGATAGGTATACGAAACTTTCCGAAGGTGATATGAGCGATAGGCAAACGTATATCACCAAATATCTGGAACCATATTATGATACTTTTAAAGAGGAAGTAACAAAAGAAATGCTCGATAAAATGATTGCGGGTAGAATGCCGTTAAGTGAGGATAAGTATGCTTTTGATAATCAACAGACAGTTGTTGTGAAGGATGTTGCATTGGAATCTTATGATGAGGAAGAATATGTTTATACTTACAAAGTTACATTAGATGTTACTCAAAATGGAAGTAGTAAGACAGAGGAGATAAGTGGTCAAATATCGGTTAATGGAAATAAGGAGCCTATCTTAATTAAAAACTTTAGAGAGCTAGACAGGAAAACAGTGGAGTAGTGTCACTATGAGTATAAAAAATCAGATCATATTATTTTTGGCCAGTACTATTGTGGCCTTAGCGGTTATATATATAATGTTTATTAGGTCTGTTAAGGTAAATAATGTGCCCATCAGACAGCCATCAATAGCTATAACAGATAACGGTATAGCCATTGCGTTTGAAAAGGATTTATTTATTGAAGCTGATATCGATATGGGAAGAGATGATAAAATAATTAAATATTTCTGTGACGGATTAAGGCTCTATGTTATTGTTGAATCTGACAGAATAAATGATTTGTTATTCTCAAAGTTTACACTAAGCACACAAGATGGTTCCGTTAGTAGGGTTGCTGATGAGATGTACCAGTTAGATAAGTCCGAGTTGGTTGTAATATGGAATGATTCAAAGATTGATAGCGATTTGTTGTATCGATTATCTGCTAAGCTGAAAAGTCAAGGAACACTCATCTCAGACACATTTACTATACAATCTTTAGCTACATCACATATTCAGGTGGATAAAGATTATGGGGATATACGTATTAATTCAATAACGATGGCAGATACATCCGTTCTTATTGACCTTAGTTATAATTCACTTAAGTCAGTTGGAGGCTTTCAAATTGAATGGGATAAGGTAGTTGACAATGGGAGAATCATTTCTAGTACTGAGAAGAATTTTCAGATTATTTTTCCTGTGAACGTTGATTCTAAATCTTCGTTTACTCTTTATCTGAATGATCAAAATGGTTTTATAATGTCTACGATACCAGTTGATTTAAGTAAGTAATTATACCAGGGGGTAGTAAAGTGCAAATTGCCTACGATAACTTATCACCAGAGTTTCAAGAATTCTATTATTACTTAATTTCAGATAATAAAATGGCTGAATTTGCAAGGTTAAGAAATGATATTCCGCATACTGTGGTTATCGTATTACATGAAAGAGAACTTGAAATTGCAAAGGAATTATTACTAGCGAAGCTTGATGATGTTGATCGTAGCAACGCAGTATATTATATCCAGTTCTTAGTAGTGTTGGGAGAAGTAAGAGCAATACCCAAGATCAAAAAAATGCTAAGCGATATTAAGAAGTATAGAAGGGTTAATAGACGGCATTGGTCCTACGAAAAAAAGAAATGCAGAAAAGCACTAAGGTATTTGAAAAAGGTAAGATAGAAACATGAGCCAAACTATAAAAAGCAGGGTTTGGCTCATTATTATGTAAAAGTTTAGAAAGGTGACAAATATGAAAAACTGGATAAAACACTATTTGAATACAGAAGGAAAGTTGACATCATTTCCATCTAAAAGGAAGTTAAAGGTAGCAGCTATGTTCTATATTGCATCAAATATTGATGATGAAGTAAAGTATACGGAAAAGGAGATAAATGATGTAATCAATAAGATGTGTTGTTTTAATGATGCTGCCTTATTACGCAGAGAAATGTATAATTACAAATTTATTAATCGGACTTCCGATGGACAATTTTATTGGAAGGAGAAAGTCCAGCCAACTCCTGAACAATATGATTTGCAAGCCAAATAACTAAAACAACAGGAATGAAAAAAATCCTCATCGTCACCGATAGGGATTGTATCTATAGATACGTTAAACAACCTGCTCAAAGCATAGAGATTATCAATATTTGGAAGGCTTTCACCCCATTGCCATTTGTAGATGGCTTGTGGCTGTTCAAATCCAAAATAATCTTGTAACTCTTTTACTGAGAACCCATGGTTGATACGAAGTTTTTGTTTGTTTGCTGCTGCAGAGGTAAGTAGTTTCATATGTACTCCTAACCGGGTCGATAGTTACCCAAAACGTATTAATCAGCGATGATTTCATTATAAAAAAAAGATAATACAATGCATTAAACTTATAGTTTAACTTAATGAGAAAGAAGGCGATTACAATACCATTTTTATTGATTAGAAATGATATAACAAAGGTAGATGTGGATGCAATTGTTAATACCGCAAACAGTCAATTGAAGCAAGGCAGTGGAACAAGCCGTGCAATTTATCTGGCAGCCGGGGAGAAAGAACTAATCAATGCCTGTAAAAAAATAGGTTATTGCGCTCTAGGGAAAGCGGTTATAACGGAAGCATTTAACCTTCCCTCAAGGTACATTATACATACGGTCGGACCAGCCTGGAAAGATGGTAAGTCTGGTGAAGATAAAATTCTGTATAGTGCTTATTTTGAGGCATTACAGCTTGCGAAATCGTACCAGTTAGAATCCATTGCCTTTCCGTTTATTTCAACTGGTAATTATGGGTTTCCTAGAAAAGAAGCATTAAAAATAGCTGTGGCAGCGATTGGTGATTTCCTAATGGAAAATGATATGCTTGTGTATCTGGTTATCTATGATAAAAAATCGTTAATGGTGAGCCAGAAGTTATTTGCCATTGTTCGTGAGTACATAGACGATCATTATGTTGACGACAAGGAAGACGACTTTTTTGACATGGGAAGGTTAGAACGCAGTGATGCATATGATGCTCTGGATGAATACGAGTATATATCATTTAGGAGAAATACAATTGCACCAAGTTCGTCCAATATCTTAGAGCCTTCTGATTCTAGACAAAAGCCAAAAAGGAGTCTTGATGACTTGGTGAATAATCTGGAGGAAACCTTTTCTCAGATGTTACTTCGATTAATTGACGAAAGAGGATTAAAGGATTCGAACGTTTACAAAAAGGCCAATATAGACAGAAAACATTTTTCGAAAATACGAAGTAATATTAACTATGCACCGAATAAAAAGACAGTAATGGCATTGGCCATTTCATTAGAACTGACCTTGGATGAGGCAAAAGATTTGATGGAAAGAGCAGGCTTTGCGTTTTCAAGAAGCTCAAAGTGTGATGTAATCATTTGTTGCTTCTTAGAAAGTAGGAGGTATAATATCAATGAAATAAATGAAGTACTATTTACCTATGATTTGCCATTGTTAGGAGCATAAAATGTCGCCTAGAATGCGACCAAATTAACTCTGTAAAACCTTATACTTAAGCTATAAGATTTGCATTAAGCAAACAAGAAAGCGAGGTAGCTGATATGAAAAAAGGTTTCGCAGAGTTAGTTTTTATTTTGGACAGAAGTGGTTCTATGAGTGGATTAGAGAGTGACACAATTGGTGGTTTTAATTCTATGATTCATAAGCAAAAAAAGCAGGAGGGTCAAGCCAATATCACAACGGTTCTCTTTGATGACAGAATAGAGGTGATACATGATCGCTTCTCCCTGGATATTATCAAACCTTTGACAGAAGAAGATTATTATGTACGAGGCTGTACCTCATTATTAGACGCCATTGGGACTACAATTCATAAGATAGGAAACATTCAAAAGTATCTCCCAGACGAGGAAAAGGCTGAAAAAGTAATCTTTGTCATCACTACCGATGGATTGGAGAATTCGAGTAAAGAATACAACTATGAGATGATTAAACGCATGATTGAGCGACAGAAAAGGAAATATGGCTGGGAATTTATGTTCCTAGGAGCCAATATGGATGCTGTGTCTGAAGCGAAGAAGTTTGGAATAGATGATAATCGTTCGGTATCATTTCACAATGATAGCGCAGGTGTCAAACTGAATTATAAAACGTTGAGTAATGCACTTTGTTCTATGCGTTCTATGGGACGGATGGAAGTCATGGACGAAAATTGGAAGGCGGATATCGAAGCAGATTATAAGAAACGTTGTAGTAAATAACATGTTTTAAGAGGGGGTGATAGGAATGGGAAGTCAAAAACATGCCAAGATTGCTCAGGAGACTATGAAAATCACTAAACAAGAGTATTATGATCTAAATGGTATACGGATTGATATAGTTAAGGAGATTTATAAAGAGTTTGATGATGTAATAGTGTTTGATTCAAAGAGTCTTAAAGCAATCCAAGAAGATGAAGACGAGTTCTTTGCTAGAGCATTCTATGTATCAGGTAGTTGTTCTTTCTATCTGGTGGATGCAGATTCTTTTGGAACAGCTGAAGATTTTCATCGTCCGCTTGTTATGAATTTTGCAAATGCAACGAAACCCGGTGGTGGGTTCCTCTCGGGGGCGAGAGGTCAGGAGGAGTCTTTGTGTAGGAGTAGTACTTTGTATGCTTCTATTTCTTCTGACAAAGCGAGAGAGATGTACGAATACAATCGTAGCCATTCCTCTCCAATCGATTCAGACTATATGTTATTATCACCAAGTGTATGTGTTTTTCGAGATGTGGATTGTAATCTGTTAGAAAATCCATACAATGTATCGGTATTTACCATACCAGCACCAAATAAAAACGGACGTGCAAGCAGTGTGGAACAAAGTCAACTTGACAATGTCATGAAGGAGAGACTTCGTAAGTTCCTAAAAGCTGCTGCTAGATACGGATACAAAACACTTGTTCTGGGTGCCTGGGGATGTGGTGCATTTGGACACGATACGAAAACCGTTGCAGGATATTTCTATGATTTATTCTTTCGTGAATCATTTTGTTCCTATTTCGAGAATATCGTATTTTCCATATTACATGACCAAGAAAAGATCGATGCTTTTGCACAAGTGTTCGGAGATAAGATAGAAAACTGTTGTATCTATGACAAAGCACAGGATGCTTGTTTGTATTATGAAGCCAATAATCATGCACCAGTATGTAATCATACTGTAGAGATTGGCGATGAGAACCTTGGATATACACAGGGCACGTTTATGGGTGGAACACCATTTGAGGCAGAACTGTGGGTGGATGATTCAGATATCGTTTTGCAGGTAATCATACCTGAGAGAGAGTACTTGGTGGAAACGATAGAAGAGGCACCTTCTTTAAGTAATGTTAAGCTATTACATGACGAATTATTAAGACATAATAATTCAGTACTTTCCACTGGAATGGTGGAGCGAGGTTATCATAATGAATCAAAAGCAATTGAGAAGTATCTGAAGATTCTTGAAACGGTAGCGATATTGGAATTTAGCGGGATTGTGAGAAATGGGTGTCTTCACTATCTGACAGATATTGAGGGCAATAATTTGGTAGCAGTAATTGTTAGCCTGATAGTAAATAATGTGGAAGAGGCAAAGACATCGTTAACCTTTCGTGATTTCCCTGTTAAATCTAGAAAACATGCGTTAAAGGTTATCAAATAGCAATATAGTTTAAGTTATGTAAAGGAGAGTCCATTATGAGCAATTACTCTGTGAAGGATAGTTTAGAAGCATGGGAAAACAATGCCGAATTTTGGGATACCTATATGGGTGATGAATCAAACCAATTTCATCGAGAAGTAGTTCGTCCAAGAGTAAGCGAGCTGCTTGATATTCAAGCGGAGGATTTTATCTTGGACATTGCATGCGGCAATGGCAACTATTCTGCATATCTTGCAGAAAAAGGAGCAAAGGTGGTTGCCATTGATTACAGTAGCAAGCTCATTGAACTGGCAAGCAAAAGGCAGTCTAGATTCAAGGATCACATCGAATTCTGTGTTGTAGATGCAACGAATAAGCAGCAGCTTTTATTATTAAGGCGTGAAAAACCATATACCAAGGTAGTGTCGAATATGGCGATTATGGACATTACGGATATTACAAACTTATTTCATTGCGCGAATGAACTTCTTGACGCGAATGGAATCTTTGTGTTTTCGACTCAGCATCCTTGTTTTGTGACACTAACGGATAAATATTTGACTGCTCACAGTTACCATGGGATTGCAATCAAGGGGCAACCGAAGGAGCAATACTATTATCACCGGTCGTTACAGGAAATCTTTCACCTTTGTTTTCAAAGTGGGTTTGTTATTGATGGTTTTTACGAGGAGAGCTTTGGGAAGAATGAAAAGCCAGATGTTATCATTCTGAGAGGGAGAAAATTACGAAGATGAAAGTATTAATTATGAATTGTAGCCCTGTAAGAAATGGTGCTACCGCTGAAATCGTACATCAGATTAAAAACAATGCTCCTGATAACTACACTATTAAAGACATATGCATTGATGATTATACAATACAGTATTGCCGAGGTTGTAAGACCTGTTATAAAACTGCAAAATGTATCATAAATGATGGTGTTACCGACATATTAACCGAATTTTCCGAAGCAGAGACTATTATTTTAGTTGCTCCCTCCTATTGGGCGGATGTACCTGGACAGTTTAAGTCTTTTATTGATCGCTGTACACCCTTTTGCAATACGCACGAACCACATGCGTCAATTGGAACCGGAAAAAGAGGTGTGTCAATTGTATTACGAACGGGCTCAAATGTTAGTGAATGTAATCGATTGATAAGTAGCATAGAACATTTTTTTGGTCATATGGAGATTGATGCGATAGGTAACCTTTCACTATGTGAAACAATGAATAAAGAGGATGTGATACATAAATCATCTTTAATAACAAGCATGTGCAAGAAAACAATATTTACTGATTGAAAATACTGGCACCACGAACAACAATAACCGACAAGAATATGTGAGGAATGATATGAAAATACAACCACATCAATTGTCTATTAGTAATTGACAAGAAAGAATATGTTTCATATAATGGAAGAAATTATATAATAATGAAAGGCAGAAGTCACCTAAGGCTTCTTATGGTGTTTGAACCATGAGTGCATCCTTAAAATGGATTAAGTTTGAATCAATTATGACAGCAATTTTTCCGGTTTACGGGAGAGGTGCGTCCAAATTTAAGAATCAAGCTGCAAAGATCCTATTAGAGACTAGGGACAACTGCTATTTGAGATAAGAGAAAGCATTCTTACATAAATAGTAACCCAAGGCTAATTGGCCTTGGGTTTTTTTGTGTGCGACCAGTATGGTCGCAATCTTAAGTACATCGTTTAAGTCAGGATCAGGGAGTGGAGGACGCGTTGCAGCGAACTTTTAGTAAAGAGAGGAAACTGATTATGATAGAATGTAGTGTCAAAGAATTAAGTAAATCATATGGAGCCAATACCATTTTTGAGGGAATCTCCTTTCAATTGGCAACAGGAGAGCGAGTTGGGTTAATTGGACATAACGGATGTGGGAAAACAACGTTGATGAAGATATTAATGGGGGTAGAAAACCAGGATAGCGGTACTGTGAGTATACGAAAAGATGCCCGCCTAGGTTATCTTGAGCAAATTCCGAAGTTTGAGGAAAAAGTGACTACCTATGAAGTGATGTTACAGGCATTCCAAAAAACGATTGCAATAAAAAACAAAATGGAAGCGCTAGAACAACGATTAGCCTATGAAGAGGGGCAGGCGCTTGAATTGACCATGGAGCAATATGGTCGATGTATGGAAGAGTTTGAACGTGTCGAGGGTTATCAAATTGATACGAAGATAAGTATGGTATGCCAAGGCTTAAATATATCAGAGGATATGAAAACAATGAGTTTTGATGGGTTGAGTGGAGGAGAGAAAACACGAATTCTCTTAGGACGCCTACTCTTAGAAGCACCAGATATTCTCTTGCTTGATGAACCTTCCAATCATTTGGACCTAGAGTCCATTCAATGGTTAGAAAATTTCCTACGTGAGTATAAGGGAACCGTCTTATTGATCTCGCATGATCGATATTTTTTGGACCGAGTGGTTACCAAGATATATGAATTAACCAAAACGGAAATGTTGTCGTATCTAGGCAACTATAGTTTTTATGTGGTGGAGAAAGAAGACCGATTCATGCAAGCATTTAAGCAATACGAAAATCAACAAAAACAATTGGAACGTATTAAAACACAGATTCATCGGTACCGAGTATGGGGAGCGATGAGAGATAGTGAAGTGATGTATAAAAGAGCAAAAGAGCTTGAAAAACGCTTAGAAAAGATTATAGTTCTAGAGAAACCAGTGCTAGAGAATGACCGGATTCAACTGGAAGTTGCCATAGAAAAAAGAACGGGCAAACAAGTGATTATGGTAGATGATATTAATAAGTCATATGGAGATAAGACGTTAATTCAAAACGGAGACTTTACGATTTACTATCAAGATAGTGTATGTCTTATGGGTCCAAATGGTTGTGGTAAAACGACGCTTTTAAAGATGATATTAGGTGAAATAACGTGCGATCACGGCAATGTTAGGTTTGGCTCAGAAGTGAAACTTGGATATTTGCCACAACAGGTGGTTTTTGAGAACGAAGAAAGAACTTTGGTGGAATACTTCTCCTACGAACATGGAATCAGCCTAGGGCAAGCCAGAGGGGCGTTAGCCAAATTGTTGTTTGTAAAGGATAATGTGAACAAACAAATAAAAAATTTGTCGGGTGGGGAGAAAAGCCGCTTGAAGTTATGTTCTCTCATGTATGAAAAAGTGAATGTGCTTATCTTAGATGAACCTACGAATCATTTGGACATTGAGTCTAGAGAGGAACTAGAAGAGGCACTAATGTCATTTGAAGGAACCTTGTTTTTTGTATCTCATGACCGGTACTTCATTAAGAAATTGGCTAATAAAATCCTGTGTTTTGAAGAGAAACAGTTAAAGCTCTATCCATTTGGTTATCAAGACTTTTTAGAGGAGCAGCAGAAAATGAGCGAAAAGGTGGTTATGACTGCTGAAAAACCTGTAAAGAAAATTGTTGTGAAGGACTCAAAGAGCAGACAAAACAGCAGACAAAACAGAGAAGAGAGATCCTTTAAAGCTCTTAGCATCGAAGAAGAGATTGAACAACTTGAGTATGAACTTAACTTAATAACGAAGGAACTGAAGGAAGATGGAGAACAGGAGAGTACAAACGTAGGATTAATACACAAACAAGAGAGATTGACGCAGCAAATTGAAAGGCTCTATAGTGAATGGGCTTGCCAGTTAAGTAAAGAGAGTTAAGGAGGAAGGTAAAAAAACTATGAGAACCGAAAGAGTCATGACTAAAAATGCTATGTATCAAAAGTTTGAAGTATTAAAAAGTAACAGAAATAAACGTTATAAGTATCAAGAATTTCTGGTAGAAGGTGTACGTAATATAAATGAAGCAGTAAGAAATGGATGGAATATCAAATCATTTCTCTATGTTGATGAGAATAATCTTTCAGATTGGGCAAAAGGAATAATTAGTAGTACAGCCACGGAGATAAACTATGTTCTTAGCGAATTACTGATGAAAGAGCTTAGCGGAAAAGAAGATACATCTGAGATTATGGCTATTATTGGTATGCGCGATGATAATTTAGAAACTTTGAGATTTTCTAAAAATCCGATGATAGCTATATTTGACAGACCTTCGAATAAAGGCAATCTAGGAACTATAATTCGTTCCTGCGATGCACTGGGGGTAGAGTGTCTTATTATCACTGGACATTCAGTCGATTTATATGATACTGATGTAGTAATTTCATCTATGGGTTCATTTTTTAACATGCAGATAGTCAGAGTATCCGAGACTCAAAAAGTTTTGGATTTTATAGCTTGTATGAAAAGGCGATATCCAACTTTTAAGACAATCGGAACCACCGCTCATAAAGAACACCCTATCTATGATTTGGACTTGTCCGGTCCTGTTTTATTCATGATAGGTAATGAGACAGATGGCTTATGCAATGCATATAAAGAATGCTGTGATATTTTAGCAACCATTCCTATGGTGGAATCGTCATATGCCACGTCCTTTAATGTGGGTTGTGCTGCAACCGTAATGTTTTATGAGGCTGCAAGGCAAAGGTACCTTTATTATGGAGAATAGATGTTTTGTTTTCCATATGGTTGAATAATATTTAAACTAATTCGAAAACCAATCTATTGTGCTTATGCAATAGCAATATTATAATATTGTTATCGGCCGAAGACAATTTTTTTGAGGAAGGAAAATAGCATGGCAAATAGAATAGGTGAAAATATTTGTAAGCTTAGAAAACATAGTAATTTAACACAGCAACAGCTTTCTGAAATCATAGGTGTATCCATTGCTGCAATATCGAAGTGGGAAACTGGTGTAGCACATCCAGACATAGAATTATTACCTAAAATCGCTACTATATTTGATGTGTCGATTGATTATATATTTGACTATCATTTGAGTTTATATGACAATACTATGAAAGTAATAGATAATGCAAAACAGGTATTTGACTCAGGACAACAATCTAGAGCGATTGCTATGCTTTCGGAAGCTTTATTAAGATATCCTAATGACATACTCATTAAATTTAATCGTGCTCAAATGATGATTTATTCTTCTGTGAAACCTCCAATAGATTTCGAAAAATCAAATGTACTGGTTGAAGCGAACAGAGAATTAATGGAAGTTATTAATTATACTGAAAGCCGTGAAATTATTGATGAAAGCTACTATTTAATAAGTATGTCATGTATAAACTTAAAACAATTTGATAAAGCCTTAGAAGCCATTACTCAAATCCATCAAAGTAGCCATATAAACACTGGACTAGCGTTATTTCGCATTTCTTTGGAGCAAGGTGACATAAATAGTGCAATAAAACAATACGAGCTAAATCTGTATTTATCGATAGCTAATATACATGCCAATACAATATGGACTGACAAATTATTTCATGATGATTTTGAAAAAGCGATTCTATTTTATGAAATGGCAATTGATACATTTAAAGCATATTCTGGAAATAATGTTTGTCGCTTTGCTGTTTATATTTCAACCTTTTATGAAAGGGTTGCGTCGTTCTATGCAAAAGCTAAGAAATTTGATGAAACCATTAATTCATTAAGGCTTGCAGTCGAATATGCACATTTATTTGATGATTTGCAGACCGATCATGATTTACCACAATTCGATAGACTAGATGCCAACGATACAGCCTGGGGTACTATAAGTAATCAAAAATTACGTCTTTTGAACACAATAGAAGATAACCTACAGGAAGACTACAAAGAACTTATTTTAAATAACGATTTTGTGAATATAATTACGGGTTTAAAAAATAGTTTATCTTAGTTTATGAACATTTATCGGTGTAGATATTATATGAATATATTGACTTAATATGGTATGTAAGTTTACAATAATAGTATTATGATATATATAATTTGAAAGCTTATTATGTGAAATGAATAATCTTGCTTGACTCTCGGACTACTAGACTAATGTTTTTGTAGTCCGTTATTTTATATGCACCAATTACTTTTTTTGAATAGACACGACTCTTATGTAAATATTTAGTGTAGTAAGTGTAAATCCAATAAGCAACCCATAATGAAGGGAGATTGAACATGAAAAAAGTATCACATATTATAGTTGGATTATTAACCATAGTTTTTATTGCACTAGCAATGCTTAGCATAATTTGTCTTGTACAACAAAAGGCTGAGAGTTCATCAAACCAAGTAAGCAATGATAACAATATATCATCAGAACTACCTTCTGCCGTAACAGAGCAACCAACCAAGAAGCCAACTAAAACAAAGAAACCAGGGAAAATATCCAAGGTGCAGCCAATCTGGGATGAAGAGTCCGGTGAGTATAAACCGTTTGATGATTATCTTAGTTATATAGAAAGTACTAAAACATCATGGAATAACAAAGTACGACCAGAGGTATCCGTTTATCTTGAAGATGAATTATATAATTTTGAAGACATGGTATTTAATTTAGATGCAGGAGAAGATCCGAGAGATTATTTAGACCTAAGAAATGGAAAAATGGAAATGGTCTTAAGAGGCTTGCCAACAACAGCAATAGGAGAAAATAAAGACAAAACATACATTTATTTAATGTATGACACAGAAACTGGAACTAGGCTATTTTTATTTTACTCGAAGGAAAAGCATAATTATCGGTTTATGGATGGATATCCCGTAAAAATGAGCACAAAACTTTCTTATTCTGATTATAAGCACCTAAAACCAGGAGATTTATATGAGGATATATTAAAACTTGAACCAGCAGTGTCTCCTCAATTTGAGGATTTGTGGAATCATATATCGTCAGGGGAGATAAATAACGCAAAGAAAGGTATGGGACCAACAACCATACATATATTAACAGACGGGGTACTTAAAATTGATTATAAAAGAAATGCAGATAACAAATACGAAATCACCAATCTCATTTATGCAGAAGATTATGTATTAGATGGTTTGGATGGGAAAACTTGTTACCAGATTCATCCGAATGATTTTGTAGAGGAATAAATTCATAGTCAGATCTATAGCCAATTGAAAAGACAGGGGAATGTAAAAAATGAAAAAAATGAGGTTATTTTGTATTATTATTATTTTGGGATTAGTGGGATGTGATAAAGCAGGCACTCTGAATCAAACGCAATTAACACTAATGCCGACATTGAATGAATTAATATCAAAGAAAACTGAGAATAATTCCGAAATTAATGAGTTACTAGAGGAATATCCTAAAGAAGATATAAAGGGAGCATATATTAATTACATAAACTATAATCGATGGTATCTGCCTCAGGATCCATCTTCTGAGGATGTGATAAGGACGGGAGATCAATTAGACTTCACTATCGTATACGTAACAGATGAGGAAAAAAGCAAGTCAGAAGATTATATGATTGGTATCATGGAACGTGAGAATGGTAAGTATACTCGATTTATAGAAGTTGTAAAATCAAAAGACGGAACCATTCATATGGGTGGTTTAAATGGTATGCCAGAGAAGAACGGTTATATTGACATTAATGGCGATGGCAGAGTGGATACCATACAGGAAATTGAGTCTTTGCTAATTGAAGTGCCAGAAGCCTTTAAACCAAATCAAACTGTTATTAAGGCTGAGTTGTTTGAGGAATTTAAGGCAAAGGCAACTGAATATATCACTGATTATTTTACGAAGGAAAATTATGATTTTGCCAATGCAAAAGTGTATGTCAGTAAAGTAACGGAAGCATTTGATCAATATGATATATTTACCGGCTATGATGCTGAAGTGCTAATTGAACTAGATGGCCATAAAATGATAATTGGATATCTTTACTACTATAAAAATAAAGAGGGTAATTATAACATTGTTTTTGGTAGAGACCCAGAACCAGCATATGATTATATGAATCTACCAGAAGACCCAACCACTGTTGCAGAAGACCTATTAAATACTAGAAAATCAAGGTTTATAGAAGATGCAATCATAAACTTTACTATTGGCCAATAAAAAGAGCATTCCCTAACTTTCACTTCACAAACGCCCGCATATTCGAGACATTCCAGCGTATAGTAAAGTAAAAATCCCTGTTATATTTAGACGGAAACGGGTGAGTACTATATAATGAAAAGATAAATATGTTTTGGCCAGTGTAAAAATGTGAAATGAATAATCTTACTTGACTCACGGACTACTAGGCTAATGTTTTTGTAGTCCGTTTTTGTATATGCACGAATTACTTTTTTTTGAATAGACACGACTCTCGATTTGGGATCACCTTTATGGTAAAAATTTTTATAATAGTCAATGTGTTTATTATGCAATTGGTATGTAAGATACTGTAGATATATCGGTATATTGGAGGGAAGTAAGATGAAGAAGGTAACAACTCGTATCATGCAAAGTGTTATTACAGCATTATTTATTGGGTTAATTGTAATAATTACCTTAAAGGTGCTTAATGGTAATAGTTTCAATAAAACAAGTGATTTTGAGGAAAAGAATACAGAAATTTATTACTCAGAAATAGATATGGGCTGGTATCGAGTAGTTTTAAGGGTGGGATTAACTGAAACAACATCAGTAAATGGTAGATACAATAGAGCTAATGGAGATCAGTTGACTTTCCATTGGTGGTATCAGACTAATACAGGAAAATGGGCAGAGAAAAAAGGAGAGCAAACATCAAGCTATGTCTATCCGAATGTGTATGCTGTAAATAATCCATACACTACATCCTGGTCACCATCCTTTACTAGTTTATGTAAATACTTTAGTGTAGTAAGTGCAAATCCAATCCGTAAACCATGATGAAGGGAGATTGAACATGAAAAAAGTATCACATATTATAGTTGGATTATTAACCATAGTTTTTATTGCACTAGCAATGCTTAGCATAATTTATCTTGTACAACAAAAGGCTGAGAGTTCATCAAAACAAATAAATAATGATAATAACAATATACCATCAGAGTCACCTTATGCCGTAACAGAGATACCAACCAGTAAGCCAACTAAAACAAAGATACCAAAAAAAATAAAAAAGGTTCAGCCAATCTGGGATGAAGAGACCGGTGAGTATAAACCGTTTGATGATTATCTTAGCTATATAGAAAGTACTAAAACATCATGGAATGATAAAGTACGACCAGATGCATCTATTTACCTTGAAGAAGAATTATACAATTTTGAAGATATTGTTTTTAATTTAGATACAGGACGTAGTCCGAGAAATGAATTCTACCTAAGAAATGGAAAAATGGAAAAGGTCTTAAGAGGCTTACCAACAACAGCTATAGGCGTAAATAAAGACAAAACATACATTTATCTAATGTATGACACAGAGACAGGAACTAGGCTATTTTTATTTTACTCGAAAGAAAAGCATAATTATCGGTTTATGGATGGATTTCCTGTTAAAATGAGCACAAAGCGTTCATATTCCGATTACAAGCACCTAAAATCAGGCGATTTGTATGAGGAGGTGCTAAAACTTGAACCTGCAGTATCTCCTCAATTTGAGGAATTGTGGAATCAAGCATCATTAAAAGATATAGATAACGCAACCAAGAAAGGCATGGCTCCAACTACCATACATATATTAACAGACGGCGTACTTAAGATTGATTATAAACGAAATGCAGAGAATAAATACGAAATCACCAATCTCATCTATGCAGAAGATTATGTATTAGATGGTTTGGATGGGAAAACCTGTTACCAGATTCATCCGGATGATTTTGTAGAAGAATAACTCATAGTCAGATTTGTCCAGTGAAGAGAAAGTTAGGGAATAATAAAATTGTGAAAGCCTTATTTTATGGGCTTTCTTTTTTTGCCCAATTGATTCCCTAACATTCGTTTCATTTTTGTTCTATGGACAATTTTGCAATTATTCGTAAATTGAATTCAATAATAGAACACACCCAACTATTCGCGAAACGCAAGTTTAACGAATAGTTGGGTACTATTTTATTCAATAGGCAAGTTATGCTGTCTTAAAAAAGTCAATTTATCCCTGTAGCCTCTTTGAAACACTATTTTATTATTTTCTATTTGTAAAAACCCACATCCTCTTAACCCTAACGGGTCATGCCATTCTAGTATGGCCCATTGTCCATCTTCAAAAACATTTTCAACAATACAAACCATTTTTGCACTAGAAAACTCTTGTTCAAACATTTGCTTTATTGCCTTTTTCCCAATCACGGGCTCATTGGCAACCTGATGGTTTATTGCATTATCAGCACATAATTCTGAAATAATTTCTGCATCTGCATTATTAAATGCTTCAATCCGCTGGTTCAGTATTTCTTTTGGCTTCATAATTTTCCTCCTCGTATGTAGTTTTTTTGTTATTAAAATTATACAACTATGTACATATATTCTTATATTATCATTAGGCCCAAGAACCTGTACAGATATTCAAATATTTTACTAGATACAAGAACCTGTTCGTATATTCCTATATTATAACTACTTCTGAAAACCTGTATATATATTCCATAATTATAGCATATCGATAAAAACATATCAATTTTTACCTATGAAAAAGTCTCGCGTTTTCTCAAACGAAAGACTTTTTCATAATTATAGTATTATAAACCGCTTTATAAAAGCGATATTATTAATTTATAGATTTTCTTTGATTTTAGCAATGATCTCAGCATATTCTGCTTCTGTCAAATATGTTTTCTGGGGATTCATCTGGAAGGTTCCTCCCCATTCGTCGCCACCTTCATATTTTGGAACCAGATGCATGTGTAGATGACAACCGGTATCACCATAAGCACCATAATTTATCTTACCTGGCTTAAATGCCTTATGAATTGCATTTGCTGCACGACATACATCTGCAATAAATGCGTTTCTTTCTTCCTCAGTAATGTCTATCATTTCACTTACATGATCTTTGTAAGCTACAATACATCTACCTAGTTTACTTTGTTCTTTGAACAGAATTAATTCACTTACTTCGAGCTGGCCAATTAATATTCCAAATTTGTCAAGAATTTCGCCACCCATACAATATGCACAATTTTGGTCTTTCATAATATATTCTAGTCTCCTTGCTTCTTTACTTCGTTCTAGGAAGTATTATTACCACAATTTTATAATAAAGTCCAATTGTACAATGAAAAATCCGTGAATTCAATATTTAATTTGAATCTGACATACTGATAGTTTACATAATAATATTATGTAAATAAAAGAATACAAATTAACTAAATAATAACGATAATTGTTTACATAATATTGTTATGTAAACAATTATCGTTATTATTCTGCCAAATTAGAGAAACCCTTTATCACCGAAATGATTTCCGATCAGAATTTGCAATGAGAGGTATTATAAGATAAAATCATCCATTGCACGGTCCATAACATCCTGATTAATTCCTATGTATCGTAATGTGACACTTGGTGAGGAATGATTAAATAATTCCTGTAATAAGGCAACGTCTTTTGTTTTTTGATAAAAATGATAACCGTAGGTTTTTCTAAGTGTATGAGTGCCAATCTCCTCCCGTAATCCAATATTAGCGGCAGCTTTATTTAGAATACGATAAGCCTGTACTCTTGTAATTGGTTGATTATGTCCTTTTTGAGAGGCAAATAGATAATCTTCCTCTTGCATGTCTTCAATGTACTCTTCTAGATCCTGACTAATTCCCGCAATTTTCAATCGTTTGATCTTACTTGTTTTCTTTTCTCTCAATGTGATATGCGTCTGATTTTTCACGTCTTTTACTTTCAGTGTCAGAATATCAGAGATTCGAAGTCCTGTGTTGATTCCAACCAGAAATAACATATAATTACGAGAACCACTTCGTAATAACTCTCGTTTCATTGCATCTATTTTCTTTCGCTCTCTTATCGGTTGTACGTAATCCATAGTAACTCCTATTTCTTGTTTTTTCTAAATGTAATAATGGCATTAATTATATTACATTAAAAGAACAATATCAATAAATTAAGTACATTATGAAGAACATGGTAGTTTCATGAATGTATTTAGTCTCACTATGTTACCTAGAATGTAACACAATACATATTGTGTTACATCAGTTTCGTTATTACACGAGAATCTGACTGACAAAAAAACAGATAGTGATATCCCCGGAGGGTTTTATTTCATAGGACGCAATTTCCTCGTATGAAATAAGAAAGAGTTTCGCTAGCGAAACTCTCCGCCTGCCCTTGCATCACGATTCACAAACAGAATTGTGCAAATTGACGAACTGTAATTTTAATAAGGGCTTTTGACGCCCTAATCCTATATCATAAAAAAAGACCAGAATAATCTGTCCTCATAGTAAATGATCAGATTGTTCTGGTCTTCATAATAAAAAGACCGGATTAACCGATCTTTCATAAATTTATGTAATTTGCTTGTATTATAGAGCTATAGTATATCCCTAGGAATACTTAAGAAAAGTTTCTTAATATTTGCGTTCATTTACGATACGTTCTAGTTCCAGAATTTCTGGACCAGACATATCCTGATTCTTCAGAAAATCAATGAAAAATGTACACAAAGAACCATTATAGAATTTATTGATTAGCACACGCGTTTCAATGTTTTGTACCGCACGTTTTGTAATGGCTGCCTTACAGATAAAACCAGGATCCTCACGTACCACCGCTCCCTTTTCAATAAGTCTCTTAATTACAGTGTAAGTGGTATTCTTTTCCCAACCAATATATTCTTTGATAATTTTACTAATATCCTTTGCTGCTAAGGATTTATTGGACCAAAGCAACTCCATAATGTTTAGTTCGCCTTCATGTAACCTGATTTCTTTCATCGGACACCTCATACTACTATTGTAGAATAATGCTATATGTATAATATTTGTTATAAATTAATACTAAAAAGTATGCAGATTTTATCAAATATAATTTTAATTTATAAGTTATTACAGCATGCGTTAATAAGTATCTTGTATGCTCTTACTATGATTGTTTTTGATTATATCTAGCATATTTCTCAACTTTTTAAAAATATTCTACAACGTTAGAACCTATATTTTATCGGCCTTTGCAAACGATATAAGAAATAAGCAAATCGTCAAAGTTCTAGGTCTCTACAATGGTAGATTTTTCTATACAAGATAATTCTACATGAATAGAACTAATTTGTCAATAAATTTATATGCAAAAGGAAGCATACACCGGTACATATTTTACGTTCTTTTGTTTTGAGAAATTCTTTAATGATATTTTTATGGACTCATTTACCTGGTATTGTTCCTTAAAAATGCTAACAGCTTTTGACCTGGTAGAATCATTTTGAAAAACCTCGATTGGTTTATAGTACTCTCCTGCTTTTAGTACAAAAGAAATAGATGCTAAAGAACCCGAATCCCAGTAGAATAACTCGTGATAATGATTATGTAATGTTTGAGCAATATAGTTTTCAATTAATCCCTTGTAAAATTCACTCTCCAGATCAACTACTGAATTCGGAAACGAAACCTTTGCCTTTGACAGAAGTAATCCCGTATCAAAGAGATATATTTTTTCCGATTTTTGATTGGTAAGATGCGGACAACGATAAATAATATCACAGTTCGCTAGGGTTGTTAATGCTTCTTGAAACTGAGCTCTTGTACAACCTTTTCGTATTAAAATGTACTGAAATTTCTTGTTCTTTTTTGCAAGCTGCACGTCAATGGTATCAATTAATTGACAGATTTTAATGTATTCACTTTCGCTTACCAGTGATTTTAAGGTGCCGACGATATAGCTAAACAATATTTTATGCTTTTCAGATACATTGAGTGGTGAATTTAGAGCAAAATATTCATTTAGTGCAGCGGGCATTCCGCCAGTAATCAAATATTCATAGAATAAGTTTAAGATATCCTGATGCACAATATCTGGAATTGGATGATTACTATAATAATGCTCCTTAATCACACTGATATACCAGACATTTGAGCTTGCCTCTAAGAACTCTTCAAAGTCTAGCGGTGATAAGCGAATGAGGTCGTATCCACAACGCTCCGATGAGGAAGGCTGATACTGACTATAACTGCTGATTAATATGAAATGATAGTTATCATACTGCAATGTATTTGTTTGTAATAATAATAGAATCGATTCACATAGATCAAATTCATCAAGGATTATCAATGTATGACAATCTGTTTCTAGATGAAAGTAGGCATTGATTCGATTAATATTGTCATGAATTGATTTGGATTCAAATAATTCTTTAATTGCTGGATTAACTTCGAAATTAATATAGACTTTATTCCCAGAGTATTCTTTTAGAAATTCGAAAGCAAGATATGTTTTCCCTACCCCCTTTGGTCCTGCAATCAGTAAAGGGGTAGAGTAATTTTGTTCGTACCAATCTTCTATTTGCTTTAGTGCTTTTCTTTTCATAATATGTCCTCCAAAGTCTAGATTCATATGACTAATAACAATGATAACGAGCCATATGAATATTCATAGGGGATCAAAGCGGATATTTACAATCTGCTTGCGCTACTTTATATAACCTTATTACCATGTAACGGTATTAGGGTTAACTTATGTCATCTTTCGAAATTTAGTCAGTAATTCTTGAAAATAGTCAGGAAGTGGAGCTTCAAATTCCATATATTGTTTTGTAGTAGGATGAAGGAAGCCTAACACTTTCGCATGAAGTGTTTGTCCCTCTAATTTGTATTGCGTTTTAGCAGGTCCGTAGACATCGTCACCAAGCAAAGGATGGTGAATACTCGCCATATGAACTCGAATCTGATGAGTCCGACCTGTCTCTAATTGACATTCGATATAGGAGCATTTGTTCGTAAACTGTTCTAGAACTTTATAGTGAGTAGTTGCGGATTTGCCATTCTTCACATTGATTGCCATCTTCTTGCGGTCCACAGGATGTCTGCCAATGGAACCTTCTACCGTACCCTCAATATCATGAAAGGTACCATGAACAATGGCGTGGTATCTGCGTGTTATCGTATGCTCTTTTAATTGTTCACTTAACGAAGCATGGCTACGATCATTTTTTGCGACCACCAATACTCCGGTGGTATCTCGGTCAATTCGATGGACAATTCCCGGTCTTATCGTGCCATTAATGCCAGATAAATCATTTTTACAGTGATAGAGTAATCCGTTGACTAATGTACCAGAATAATGACCAGGTGCAGGATGTACGACCATCCCTTTGGGTTTGTTAATTACAATCAGATCCGAATCTTCATAGAGAATATCAAGATCTATTGGCTCTGGAGTAATGTTTAATTCCTCTGGCTCTGGCACCATTATAGTAATCAAATCATTGGTTGAGACCTTATAATTTGCCTTTGTTGTTTTCTCGTTCACCAACACCATCTGGTCTTTGATTAAACGTTGTATATATGAGCGGGAAAGTTGGTTACAGTTGTCACTGAGATAGCGGTCAATTCTAAGATTATTACTATCAATGTCAACGGTAAGTTCAATTAGTTCATCTAAGTCATCCTCTAGCAAGTTCATAGGTACCTCTTATTTCTTTTCTTTAAAAAATGTCAAATCCTCTTCTTTATAATAGAACAATAATAAAAACATTAATAATATTACAGTTACGGTAACATAACAATCAGCTACGTTAAAGATAGGGAAGTTAATCAGGTTAAAATACAAAAAATCCACCACATAATTATAAATAACACGATCAATCAAATTGCCAATAGCTCCTGCCGCGATAAACACAAGGCACCAGTTTAATGGCTTATATTTAGGTTCTTTTGGTAGTTTTAAGAAGACGTAAGTCATTCCAACCAGTAATAAAATCGTTAATACAATAAAGATTGGGAATTTCCCTTGAAACATTCCAAATGCAATACCGGCATTCTTATGAAATTCTAAACTAAATACCCCTTTTATAATGTCAATCGGTCCCTGATCAGCCAAATACGATTTTGCCCATATTTTCGTAAGTTGGTCAAGCAAAACCAAAACGGTGATCATTATGACTGCTAGTCTTTTTTTCATAATAGTTATACCTAAGTCCTTTCTTTACCAAACAAGTGATTAGTACACTTACTTTGGTTGTTTCATTATACTAAAATAGTACTTATCGTTTGGAGTAACTCTTGATCTGTAATGGTAGCATCAATGATACCGTTACCAATTCCCTCAATTAATATGAATCGAATCCTACCACCAGCCATTTTTTTATCGCTCTTTGTCATAATAAGAATCTCTTCAGCAGATAAGCCGGATACTTGGATTGGTAACTCATATTGAAGGAACAGCTCTTTAATTCGGTTATATTCAGACTCTGTAATTAAGCCTTTCTTGAATGATAAATGACAGGCTGCAATCGTGCCAATTGCCACACATTCCCCATGATACATTGCAAAGTTCATTAATTTCTCAATAGCATGACCAATGGTATGTCCTAAATTAAGTAAAGCACGGACTCCTTGTTCAGTAGGATCTTCTTCTACTACTAATTTTTTGTTTAGACAACTTCGATAAATCGCTGTGTTTAACGCTTCTTCGTCATATTCTAATAACTTTTCACGATTCATCGTTAACCAATCATAAAATGAACGGTCTGTAATCAAACCATATTTAATTATTTCCGCAAATCCAGAGACATACTCTCTTCTAGGAAGTGTTTTTACACATTTTGCATTAATATAGACGCTTTTAGGCTGATAAAAAGCACCTACCATATTCTTGTAGGCATTCAGGTCAACGCCTGTCTTACCGCCAATACTAGAGTCAACCATAGCAAGTAGTGAAGTCGGTACCTGTATAAAACGAATTCCTCTCAGATAGGTAGCTGCAGTAAAACCACATAAATCACCTGTGACACCTCCGCCAAGTGCAATCAGCATATCATTACGATCTAGTTCTGACTGAATCAAGAACTCATATAACTTTGTTACGGTAGAGAGGTTCTTTTGCTCCTCTCCTGCCTCAAAGACAAAGTTGACTACTAATTTGGCATGGCCATTAATGATATTAGTTAATTCATCAAGGTAATAACGAGCCACATTCGATTCTGTTACAATACAGATTCGTTTATCAGACAGCTGTAAACGATTAAGTTCTGTTGTAATATCATCAAAAGAGTTGCGTATAAAAATAGGATAAATGACTTCGCCATCCTGATAAATAGGTAATTCCATCGTTTCGCATAATACAGTCTGATTGAGATTTTGCATAATAATCCTCCAAGATAGTTAAGAAAAAGGCATTTCGTGTAAAAAACAAAATGCCTTTACAATATAATCAGAATACAATTGGATACAAAGATTAATTATCAATTGAGAGAAATTCAAATACATTGCTTTTTTTCTTCTTTTGTTCTGATTTCTCAAGTGTATCGGATATCAACTTTTTAATAGTAGATTCTGTATCATTTATAGGTTGTTCAATTGCTGGCTCTTCTTCCTCAAGCGTGTCAATTGAATTCATAGAATCATTGGCATCGTTAGAAGAGTCTGCCTGTTGCGCTTCCTTTATAACTTCTAATTCTTTTTCGGTATAACTTGTTTCTATATTCGTAACTGGTTGTTCTGTTGACTCATCCAACTGATAATTGGCTCCTAAAGCATTTATTCGTTCCTCAGCTTTATAAAAGATACTATGATAGTCATCTTGCTCAAAACGAAATGCAGCACTTTCGAGAAATTCAACCTGTGCTTTTGCAAGTTGTTTAAATTGGGATTTGTAAGTTTCATACTGAGCTACGAGAATGGAATAGTTTTTCTTAACCTCATCTAATTCTCTTTTGGCATCGTACAAAATTTCATTTGCTTTTAATTTCGCTTCTTTTTCAATTGTTATCGCTTTTTGAGCAGCAAGATTTTCTGTATCCTGAGCTGCTTTTTGTGCGACAACCAATGCTTTTTGTAATGTCTTTTCAATGGATTTGTAATACTGAAGCCCTTCGCTTAATACATGGATTTTCTCAGACAACTCCATATTTTCTTTATATAGAATCTCATAGTTACTGATAATCTCTCTGACATAGGTTTCAACATCGTCTTTATTGTAGCCAAAGCCATTTTTAAAGGTTTTTCCCTGCATTTCAATCGGTGTTAACATTATGAATCCTCCTAAATGTATACTAATAATGTCGCACAAAGGCGCCCTTTTTTCGATACGTTATGAATTCCCTTAAATACAAATTTGCCATAGCCTCGAACAGATACGATATCATTTTCCTTTAGCTCATAACTATTAGATAAGACAAGGCGTCCCCCTACAAATACTTTGCCACCAGCAATCAGGCCACTAATACTGCTTCTTGATTGATGAAATGCTAAAGCCAGAATGGTATCCAAACGATTAGAAGCAATGGTTCCGTTGATTTCCTTATAACTTGGTGTGATATCTACCGTATCGTCTGTTACCAGACTGCATTTTACGGTTGTATTTTTTACTTTGGTCAGATTAGTGATTATATATTCCGTCATTGAGTATAAACAAAAAACATAAGCGACATTTTCCTGAACAAGAATATCACCAAGCACTGCTCGTTCAATTCCCAAATTAATCAAAGCTCCTAAAAAGTCACGATGAGTTAATGTATTACTAAACTTCGCATTAGTAGGTGCTATCTTAATACATTGAATTTGATACTCTGACTGTTCAATCGTTTGTTCGTTATGAAATGCTAAAACACAACGCTCGGCCGAAGGATAGCCGCCCCATAAGGAGTGACGTACATTCGGAAGTTCTTTGTGAATGGTATAAAACAGATTGATTTCATTCAAATTCAAAAAATCGGTAAAGGTATGGTAGTTTCTTGTATCGCACTGATAAGCAAGTTCTTTAAAACGATTGCAGATTATTAAGTCTTCTTTCTCCATGGTGTCCTCTTATATGTATCCCATTGCATCAATGAAACATAGGATTATTTACTTAGTAACTCACCAAATGATACTTAAAAATCCTTATTCAAGGTAGGAACTTCAAATCCGTCATCTGGTACAAATTCAAGATAATCACCTGATATATCAATCGTATCAGGGGAAAAGATAAAGATATATTTTGATATCTGATGTAACTTGCCGTTAATTGCATATACACATCCTGAGATAAAATCCATAATACGCTGAGCTTCCACAGGATCAAATCCTTCTAAGTTAACAACACTTGCGCGTCCGGTTAATAGCATATCGCATACATCCTGGGAGTCTTCAAAGGAAGAAGGCTTCATTATACAAACTTCAAGCCCCTTCGGAGTTGTCTTTATTGGAACAATCTTATTACTTGATGTTCTTTCCACTCTAAAACTCCTTTCTCTTTTTGTTTCCTGTTGAGATGGCTTATCCTCTGCTACTGTACTACCACTTTTCGCCTGTCTTGCTTCAAATTGGAGTTCTCTTTGTATTTCCTTTTGCTCTTTTTTCTCATTTTTCCGGCGGATGTGCTCAGCTTTCTCAAGTTGCTCATCCAAATCATCGTAATCGTCATCTTCATCTTCCAGCTTTAAATAACCTAAGAAATTCTTTATAATATTGGCCATACAAATGTCTCCTATCTAATACTTAATAAAAATTATTGATTTATATAATTGCGTTCCCCAAAAATGCCTGTCCCTACCCGGACCATAGTGGCACCTTCTTCAATAGCTACTTCGTAGTCTCCAGTCATTCCCATTGAAAGTATATCCATATGAATATTATCAATGTTTTTACTTTTGATGTCAATAAGTAATTTGTGCAAATTGCGAAAATGAGTTCGATTTTCTTCTGCATTTTCCACAAAAGGTGCTATCGTCATTAGCCCATTAATTTGTACATTAGAAAGCTTAGCAACTGCCTTGACAAGTGGTAATACTTCCTCTTCTAAAACACCGAATTTGGTATCTTCGTTAGCGATATTTACTTGAATTAGTACCTTGACAATGACTCCTTGTTTTATCGCTTCCTCATTGATTTGTTCGGCAAGACGTAAGGAATCAACGGAATGAATCAAGTCCACTTTATCAACAATATACTTCACCTTATTTCTTTGTAAATGACCAATCATTTGCCATCTGATATCCGTATTAAGTTGATCGTATTTATCAATAATTTCCTGTACTTTGTTTTCGCCAAAATAATGTATTCCGAGATTATAAGCTTCCTGCAACATGCTAACTGGTTTTGTTTTGCTTACAGCAATTAAGGTAATCTCATCGCGACTTCGTCCAGATCGCTTGCATGCTTTTTCAATATTCTGTTCAACAGTCTTCAGATTATTATATATCATATCTTACACCTCTTATTAATTCTAGTTGGTCTCAGTTGGTGAATACATCTACGTTTTTGACGTATCTGAATTACTCCATAATATAGTTTTTCTCTTTTGCAAGGTCAATGTTAAGTATGATACGATCGTACACATTTAATCCATTTGCGGTGCCTTTTTTAACAATACAATACTCAGCATTTTCATACTCAACTTCAATGAGCCTGAACACAGGATAACCTTTATTCACGTTATATACTCCGGTTAAGGACAGTGTTTCTCCAATCGTAAACTTCTCCTGGCTTGCATTAGTATCATTCAGATTAATAATGATGTCGCCTGCACTGATAACAGCAGTATCGATATAACCATATTCTTCGTCTTCATGGTAACGATCTGCTTGTATAAATGAAACGTCAGTTTCCCCATTTTCTTTATAAGTAAGTTTCGTTATTCCATAGCTATTTTTATTGCCACCCTTGGTAAAATACTTAAGAGGAATTTTATAGAACGCTTTTTGGGTGATACTAGCTACTGGTATTTTTAACCCTGTTGCATGATTCATGCTGAGCTCTAAGTCGATAAATCGATTCGTAATGTACTGAATCATAAACTTGTCAAAAACTAGTTCGGCATATTGTTGCCCTCCTTGTTCAAACAAAGTAACAGAGGCAGTCATTTCACGCTTATCCTTTAAAAAGGTAACATTAACTTTCGTACGGTCAACAAGTTTGTTATGTTGTTCCGGGGTTAACAGAATGATAACAGACCATTTTTCATCGGTTACCAGTTTATATACTGGACTGTTTGATTCTTTTTGCTCCGTAGTGCGTAAACGCTCTTCCTTGTATTCGGCCAAATTCGCAAATATATCACCCGTAACTTGATCTTTTGTTAATCCAACCAGCTTGTCCGATACATAGCTAATCGTACCACTTTTGTTAGATTTATATATATCAAAATTCGTTGTTATTCCCTGTTCAGCTTGTAATTTTTTAAGTGTTGCAATTCGGTTTTCATAGGTAAGATTCAACACCGAATTCTCCACCTCATATTTGAAATCATAAACTTGATTATATTCTAAACCATCATAATGGCTTTTATAATTTGTTATAGTTTGGCGTACCTCATATATATCTTCCTTAGATAAGGTATAATCAATTGAATTAGCAGAGATGAGGTCGTATATATCTGCTGTATCATCTACGGAATACACATTAGTATTTTTACTAATCCGCTCTCCTTCACCAACGTAATAATTAATATATCCGGTTTTTGGCGTGGTGATTAGTTCCTCCTGTCTTACTATAACTCCAGTATAAACGTTATCATCTGCTATACT
Organism: Bacillota bacterium; assembly: GCA_023434365.1. Taxonomy (GTDB): domain Bacteria; phylum Bacillota; class Clostridia; order Lachnospirales; family Lachnospiraceae; genus KM106-2. Next base: position 69,919 of record JAEYSV010000008.1, read on the forward strand.
TTTTTGTGTGACTTCATAAAACGACACTTTTTCATCGGTAAAGAAGAAAAATATACGGGTCCCAAAGTATGCAAAAACAAAAAACATCGCAATGGTACCAATATTGAGCGGAATTGCCCTTTTAGTACGATGATTCCTTGCCAAAATCTTATCCTCCTACTATCCTTTGTAGCTTATATCTTATTATAAGGTTTTTACACTCCAATGTCAAAGCACGTTTACTTGATCTCACTTTGTAATGGTCTTGTTTCTGTATATATTTAGACTTATTAGTAAATAATATCATATACCACGAAAAGGAGGTGCACTATGAAAGTCTTAGACTATATTGTATTATTATTTGTAATTGTTGGTGCTATTAATTGGGGCCTAATAGGGTTCTTTAGATTTGACCTTGTTGCTGCAATTTTTGGAGAGATGTCAATGCTATCGAGAATCGTATATGCGATAGTTGGTATTTGTGGATTGTATGCAATTAGCTTCAGTGGTCGTATTGCCAACAACGATTAATCACTACTCTATAAAAGTGGTAAAAAATGCGAAGCGTTTAGTTATTCAACTAAACGCTTCGCTATTTTTTGACACACTTAAAATCGGAGAAGTTAAACAGTTACGATTATGTTTTCTCGAAAAATAACAGGGATTTCATCCTCAGTATAGGAGATACATAATACGAAATCAATGGTAAATGTATTAGAGATATCATTTAACTTAGTAAGAACTGCTTCCAGATTATTGTTGATGCAGGCAATCTTTTGGAAGCTATCGATATAAACTTTTTCAATATCGTGATCTTGTGAGATTACACCACATAAGAAACCTAAGAATTCGTCAGAATTAGTAACAAGATACTCTCTTAAATTGATCAGTCTGAGCTTATTGCTCAGTTCATACATATGTTTATTACTTTTGTCTAAATAAACCATGTTTCCAGATGTACTAGTAACTTCCTCATTTGCTTTTGCAATCAGTAGTTTTGTTTTACCTTTACCTTTTTCACCTGCTATAATCTGAATCATATTAACTCCTCCTTAAGTGTCTAATAATTGTATTATATGTACCCAAGTTAGTTTATATAAATAATTATAGAATAAAAATCACTAAAACTCAACCATATTTTAGTGATTCTTTGTATACATTAGTTAAACACTATATAAATTTTGTTTACATGTAATCACAAAATCTATTATTTGTAAAGAAAACAATTCTTATACAGATATTAGTAAACTATTTTATTTTTTCTAAGAGATGAGTCATTTGGGTATATAAAGCCTCTGAGCTCTCTGCATTAAAAATAACACTGATGTACTCATTACCGTTTTCATCCTGTGATAAAAGAGATAAACAGGAGCCTGCTTTATTGGTAGTCCCAGTCTTACCGCCAATAACAGTAATTCCTTCTGGTGGCTTTTTTGTTCCAAGCAGATATTTGTTCGTTGACGCAAAGTTTCGCTCGATCTCTTTGCCATCAGCCATATGATAAGTAGATGAATAAGAAGATTGATTGATCATGTCTTTAAACTCATCATACTCCATTAGCTTATCAAACAACAGATAGATATCATAAATTGTCGTATAATGATCATCATCATGAAGTCCATGGGCATTTAAAAAAGTGGTATGGGTAGAACCTAAAGCAAATAATTCTTGATTCATGAGTTCACTGAAAGCTGCTTCAGAACCAGCAATGTGATCTGCTATTGCAATTCCTGCATCATTACCGGAATATACTAAAAGGATATTCACAAGATCTTTCATGCTAATTGTATCGCCTTCTTTAAAACCACATAGTTTTGCACCTTGCTCGGTGATATGAGAGGCACTATAACTTATTGTCACTGTGTCATTCAGATTAGCGTGTTTTAATACCATATATGCGGTAGCCAACTTTGTTATACTTGCTGGATAAAGTTTAGCGAAGACATTATCCGCATAGATTACTTCGTTGGTAGTTCGATTAATTAAAAGGGAACCAGAAGAAGTCATAACATCATCAGCATCATCGTCTTCACCGAGCCCAATAACTGCAAGGTCTTCTGCCATTAGGGGACTCGTAGTGGAATTCTCCACTACGGATATTTCATTCGTATCCCCATTGTTTGTATATGGTAATAACAGCTCGTTATTGCTACTGCATCCGGTTAATATGATCACAACAGTGAAAAGAAGAACCGCTTTTTTCATAACGACACTACCTTCCATAATTATTTGAATATTTCACGCCAATCAAGATCACCGCGATCAAGTGCTTTAATTAATAACTCCGCAGTGGCAAGATTAGTAGCGAGAGGAATATTATGCGTGTCGCATAACTGTACAACATTGTTAACATCTGGTTCATGAGATTTTGGTGAAAGCGGATCACGTAAAAAGATGACTAAGTCAATCTGATTATGTTCAATCTGTGAACCTAATTGCTGCTCTCCTCCAAGGTGGCCAGCCAAATATTTGTGGATATTCAAATTTGTAACTTCTTCAATTAGTCTACCAGTGGTACCGGTAGCATATAATTCATTTTTACTCAAGATTCCTCTGTAAGCGATACAGAAGTTCTGCATTAATTTTTTCTTTGCATCATGTGCGACTAAACCTATATTCACAATAGTACCCCCTAACGTTGTTTTTGTTGCAAGCCGATATTTAATATCAACCCGATTGCTATCATACTACTCATTAAGGAACTTAATCCGTAACTTAAAAATGGCAAAGGTAAACCTGTGTTAGGTAAGATCATGGTCGCCACGCCAATATTGGCGAAAATTTGGAACATAAACATACTTGATACACCGATAGCGATTAACCGTCCAAGCTGGTCTTTAGCTCTTCGTGCTGTCAAAAGACAGATAATGATGACAAAAGCTAAAAGCAGGATAATTAAGCAGCTCCCTAAAAAACCATACTCTTCACCGATGACACTGAAGATAAAATCACTCTCCGTAACGTCAACGGCATTATAACCACGAACCTCTGAGGCACCTTCTGAAAGTAGTTTTCCATACAGTTTTCCAGTAGAAATTGCCTGTACAGAATTGTTTTGTTGGTATGAAATCGTTTGTTTAAATTGCTCAGGATCTAAAAAACCTAGTATTCTTTGCCGTTGATACTCATCTAATAATGTCTGAAACGGTTGTAACAGATACCAAAACAGAGCAACAAATGATGGAATGGCTATCGCTAGTAATGGCAGAATGATGCGATAGCTTAATCCACCGGCAAATAGCATAATACCTGTAATAAATACCATTACCATACTACTAGACAAATCTGGCTGCGAAAAAACTAGAATCGTAGGAGCACCCATAATAGCAAGTGCAAACAGTAAGGTATAGAATTTATCCATTTTTTCCTGAAGATGTGTTAGCAAAACTGCCATCATCAAAATCAGACCAATTTTCGCAAGTTCCGACGGTTGCAGCTCAATGACTTTCAAATCAAGCCACCGAAACGCACCAGTACCATGACTCTCTCGTAATGGAGAAAAGCGAACTAAGACAAGCAATCCTACCACAACGAGATAAATTAGTGGTACCAAACGTCCGATAAAATGGTAATCGATGATTGTGACCATAGCAATAATCACGATACCCAACGCGAAACCGAAAAGCTGTCTTTTAAAGTTTACTTCCCCATCCAAATTAATCGTAAAAGCACTGATAAAACACAGGATACCAACGATAACAATTAAAGCAATATTGAGGTTACGAAAGTTATATTGTTTGAATTTAAACATTAAATCATCCTTATTTCTTAGGTGCCTTCAGGTCTTTAATTGGAATGTTAGCAAATAATGCTGGTACACTTCCATTATTACCTTCCGACTCCGTCTGAGTTATTTTTATATCTAACCCTGCTGTATCAATTTCAACATATTTTGAGATTACTTGAATAATATCATTTTTAATTTGCTCCATTATTTCTGGTGAACAATTGGCTCGATCTGAAACGAGAACGAGCTTTAGTCTATCTTTAGCAACATTACCCGAAGCTTTTTTCTTAAAGAAATCAGTAAAACTCATCTTATTCCCTCCTAGTTTTCGTTAGTTCTTCTTGAATAAATGGGCTATCTTTCCAAAGAACCCATTTTTCGCGTTCAGATCTAACAGTGGGACATCTTCTCCTACGATACGTTTACATATATTCATATAAGCTTGTCCAGCTAATGAATCAGAACCTACAAGAGGTTCACCCTGATTCGTGGAAATGACAATATTTTCATCGTCAGGCACTACACCAATGAGATGTATAGCAAGTACTTCTACAACATCATCTGCAGACATCATATCGCCACGTTTTACCATATCAGGACGTAGACGGTTAACAATCAAATGAGAATTCTTGATTTCATTAGTTTCGAGTAAACCTATGATACGGTCAGCATCTCTTACTGCTGATACTTCAGGAGTTGTAACCACTAATGCACTATCTGCACCGGCTATGGCATTTTTAAATCCTTGCTCAATACCGGCTGGACAATCCATTAGTATGTAATCAAATTCATCTTTAAGTTCCTCTGCAAGTTTTTTCATTTGTTCAGGAGATACACTATTTTTATCCCTGGTTTGTGCAGATGGTAATAAGTATAGATTAGGATAACGTTTATCTTTGATTAATGCTTGCTTAATTCTACAATTCCCTTCAATTACATCAACTAGATTATATACAATACGATTTTCTAATCCCATAACAACATCAAGATTTCGAAGGCCTATATCAGTATCAATCAAAACAACTTTCTTATCTAGTTTTGCAAGACCGGTTCCTACGTTAGCAGTAGTCGTGGTCTTACCTACCCCACCTTTTCCAGATGTGATAACAATTACTTCACCCATTTTAAGCATCCTCCAACCTATTAAGTTTTAAATTTTATATTAAATAAGAGCTTTACAAGTATTTAATATAAATTAATATCATTAATAACATCTTTAGTTAATGGTTCCACATAGATATTGCCATCTTCCAAAAATGCAATTTTTGGTTCCCTGCTTGTGTCTTTTGTTGGTTTATCCGGACTTCTTCCAATCACATCAGCGATACGGATTTGAACCGGTCTCATCTCCATTGCGACAACAAATGCTTTTTCATTGCCAGTCGCACCGGCAAAAACATTACCCTTTAAACTGCCTAATATAATCACATTGCCTTTTGATACAACTTTGGCACCAGGATTAACATCTCCGATAATGATAATACTTGTTTCTGATTCAAGTGCTTGGCCGGAACGAAGATTTCCTTTATAAAATTGTCCGGTACTTGAACTCAAGTCCATTAGTTTTTCTTCTAGACTTTTTTTAAATCTTGACTCCATTTTTTCGTCAGTTGATACAATACATAGAATTTTCAAATTCGAATTTGCACTAATTACATCCAAAATCTCGCGTTCTTCTTCTGTAGTCAGTGTACGTCCTTCAAAAGATATTGCCATATTGGCATCTCCCAAAAATTTGGCACTTTCACTGAATTTTGCTGCAATATTCTTTTTCAGCTCTTCAAAAGGCATTTTTGAATCAAGGACTACAATAATACCTGATTTCGTGCCTTTTATTATAACAGAATGATTCATATTACAACTCCTGTCTCTCAATTTGTATAAAGGGATCACCACCATGGAGGTGGTGAGCATAACTATTAATCTGCTGAATTTGCACTTAATCTTGGTAAGGTTACTGGCCTATTCAGGATTTCTTCTCTTTTTTCAGCATGAAAATAATAATCATAAACATAACTTGTTAATTCAGCCGCATTACTTGAACCATAGCCATTAGGGATTACAGTTGTAACGGTAATCTCTGGTGCTTCGAATGGAGCATAAGATACAAACAAGGCATGGTCAGGCTGTGTTTTGATTTGCTGTGCGGTACCAGTTTTCCCGGCAACGTTTACACCTAAATCTGTATACAATTTTTCGATAGAACTATCCTCTCCACTTACCACAAGGCGCATACCCTCATGAACAGCATTCCAGGTAGAATCTTTAATATCATCAATATTATTGTAGACAACAGGGTCTTTTTTAAATACAACATTACCGTTAATGTCTACAGCTTTGTCAATTATCGAAAGGTCGTACACTAAACCGCTATTAGCGATGCCCGTTACGTATTTACTGAGTTGGGCAGGAGCATAATTGTTCGTACCCTGACCAATTGATGAACGAATCACGTCTTTATCAGATATTTTTGGTTTATATTCCCCAAGTTCAATACCGGAGACTTCAGATAACCCAAATAAGCTTGCGTAGTTACGTAATTTATTCAAACCTAACGTATGATTGACATCTTTCGTATTGCCGCCAAGACGATATCCCACTTCATAAAAGAAGTAGTTACAGGAAACCTCAAGTGCATGCACCACATCAACACTTCCATGATTACGAGGTGATACCCAGCAAAGAGGACCACGTTTACCTGCTTTTTTTTCGCTTTCAGATAAAATCTTATCGAATTCCACTTTATCTTCGATGGTATCGCCAACATTGATGGCACCCTCTTGTAATGCTGTAATTGCTGAAAGCATCTTATAAGTAGAACCCGGTGCTAACCTTTGTTGTAGCGGGCGGTTAATTAATGGGAAAGCTGTGCTATTATTGATTTTCTCATAATAGGTAGCGTCGATTTTATTGGCAAGCATGTTATTATCATAACTTGGATAAGTTACTAAAGTCTTCACCTTTCCGGTAGCTGTATCAGTAATAACAATTGAACCTGAACATGGTAACAATGCAATCTGAGCAGGGGTAATCTCCAAACTCTTGATTTTGCTCATAATAAAATTATATGGACTTATTGCTCCACTTTTTAAGTTATCAATTGCTTCTTTATCATATTTTAACACATCTTGGTCAAATAATAAAAGACAAATTTCTTTTCCTGTTAACTTTTGTGTGAATACTAGATTTTTATATATGATTTTATTAAAATCGGTATCCTTTGCCAGCAATTCTTGAATATAATTAAGTAATTCGCTATAAATTTCTTCAGAATCATAAAAGGTTTCAGGATTACTAAACAACTGCCGATTGATCCATTCCTGACCTATCGCATAACGTAAAAATTCGCTCATGCTGATTTCTTCATTCTGATATTTTTTAAAAGTTGAATCCTCTTCGTTCACTTTTTCAGAATTCAATATCTCCTTTTTCACTAATAGATCAGAGATATGTCTAATGTATCCTTGGTATTCCTCAGTTAAGGATACAGTTAACTGATTGCTACGATAATCTAAAATGTTATTTAGTTTAGAATAAACAGCCGATTTTGCATTTTCATATTTCGCATGCACACTTTTCTCTATGTCAGTTGCATTATCATCAGAAAATGTTCTTGTATCAATTACCATATTATTAATAAACGAATAATATACATCAGTAATTGGAATTACAATCTCTTTTGCTGATTTAACAACAGGGGCTTCGGTAATATTCTTAATCTTATCTAGTAAAATACCAGCGAGAGATTTTTCTAATAAGGTATAAGCTGCTTTCTGAAGCTCAGAATCAATGGTTAGATACAAATCATTCCCCGCAACTGGAGCGAGTCCTTCTTGCACATCTACAACACGTTTACTTTGATTTAATATAACCGTATCGTATCCTTTTACTCCATGAAGATATTCTTCAAATTTCTCTTCTAGCCCAGTTCGACCAATTTGATCGTTTTTGGTATATAGTTTGTCTTTTCCACTCTCAATAATCTCATCCCATTTTTCATCTGTCATACTACCAGTGTAACCTAGGATATGAGACATTGTCAGAGGTTCTGTGTAAACACGGGATGTTTCCTGTGCTATGTCAACACCAGGAATATCAACAGAATGTTCTTTGATACTAGCTACTGTCTTATCATTAACATTAGAGGCAATTGTTATTGGTACATACTTTTGGTAACGGTTTAAAAAAATGGCAAAACGGATGCTCAAGATTTTAAATGCTTCTTTCTTTGTATAAGTATCAGCAATTTCAAATCTAGGACTGTCAGGAGTATTTGCTGTCCTAAGAAATTCAAACATTTGTTCTGCAGTCATATTCTTTTGTTCCTCAGTCAAATCATCTAGGGAAATGACCGAAAAAGCATCCCGTTTAAAACGAAGCAATGAATTTCCTTCATAACGGTAGTGAATCGAACCATCCTCTTCCATGACTAAACCAAAGGTTAAGTCAATAGTACCTCCATTGCGCTCAATTATATCAATCAGTTTTAACAACGCCGCATTCATCTGCTCATTCGAGGAGAACTCACCTTTATCTAACAGGGTAACAGAGTAAGATAAAACATTGTATGCTAATAGCTTTCCATTACTATCATATATATTACCCCTTGTCCCTTTGATATCTCTTGTTTCCACAGTCTTTGTTTCAAAGTCCTGCTCGGCTTTTTCCCCATTTACAATTTGCAGATTAAATAACCGCATAAAAAGAATCCCAAACAACAAAAGGTAGATAATGGTGATAGGAAGTAGACGTGATTTAAAAAATTCCTTTAATTTTTCTAAAAATACATCAAACATTTAAGCTTCCTTCTTTTCAGAGTTTTCTAATCTAAGATAAATCATGTGTAGTAGTTTATAAAATAGGATGGAAACCAGTACAGTATAGATTAATTCTGGTATTATGATTCTTTTCAGATAGAAAAAGAAGTCCGTACGGTTTCTAAGTAAAAACGAGAAGAAGTAAAATAACAGATTATATACAAAATCACTGATTGCTACTAAAAGGATAGGCATTGTGAAATCCTCCTGATAATAGATTTTGTGACCCAGTCCGGTAAGATAACCAATTAACATATATAAAAATGCGTGAAACCCGATAATGTCTCCATATTGACAATCCACCAAAAGGCCGGTGAAAAAACCAAGAAACATGGCACGGGTACTTCCTCTCATATATCCATGTGATACTACAATAATAAGAAGCAGGTTTGGTATTGTATTGGCAAGTGCGATATTATGAAGTGCTGTCGATTGCAGCACATAACTCATCACGACTAATACAATCATGATTAAAACTCGTTTCATTGCTATCCTCCTGCTTTACTGTTTCAAAGGTTCATATTCTTTGACTTCTGTAATTATGAGTACCATACTTAATGTATCAAAATCCACTACAGGACGCAAATTACCTGACATCGTCAAATTGTTCGCATCAACTGTTAGGTTTTCTACATAACCAATAAGTATACCAGGGAAGAATTTGGGGCTAATATAAGAAGTCACTACATCGTAGCCTTCTTGTATTTCGGCGTCTTTATTAATAATTTCAACATCAATTAAGCCATCATCAATTAATTTTAGATTTCCCTTAATATTGCAGGTATCTCCTGTTTTCAAAAACATACCGCTTACATTGCTGTCGTCGTCTGTTATTAATCGGACTTTAGAATGAGTTCGTCCCACTTCAGTCACCAGGCCTACTAAGCCTTCGCCCGCTAAAACATTCATGTCAACTTTTACTCCATGATCAGAACCTTTATCAATGATAATGGAACTATACCAATTATCGGTTTCCCGGCTGATGACGCGTGCTGCTACCTTGTCATATCCGGCGTACTTCTCATCTAACGCATATAATTTACGAAGTTCGTCATATTCATATTTGTTTTGCTGGAGTAATTTGTTTTCCTGAGAAACCGAATCCAGCTGCTGCTTTAGTGAAGCATTTTCCTCAAGTAAATTGTCAATATCCGATAATAGTTCAGATTTGCTATGCAACCAGGAGCCAACATTATTCACTCCTTTTTGCATAGGTGTCATGATCGTTCCCACCAAATTTCTAAGCGAAGTCAGTTTTGCTGAATACTGAAAAGAAATAAAGATAAGAACAATACACAAACCGGTCAATAAGAACAAAATGATACGCGGTGGTATATTAAATCTGAATTTTCGTTTCATAGTAACCTCCCACAGTAATATGTTTCAGTAACAAAAGTTAGACTTTTGTTACTGAATTGTACACTAATCTCTTAGTGTACGTCGGTATGCGGGGGATCCTGAATTGATAATAGTGGCTAATATATCACGATTTGAGTCTTCCACAATGGATACTAACCCATTGATGACTGCATTACCAGGCTCTTTGCTGATATGAACCGAAAGACCAGTTTCTTTAGCTATAATCTTATCAATATTACGAATCCCGGCGCTGCCCCCTGTAATATGAATACCGGAATCGATAATATCCGAGGATATTTCAGGCGGTGTTCTCTCTAAAATCATTTTTATGGAATCAATGATCGCTTTCAAATAGTCAATAATGGCTTCATGTACCATCGAAGCACTGATTTCCATTTGACTTGGAAGGCCTGTAACAACGTTACGTCCATAGACAGAAACGGTATCCTCATTATTATCGAACGCATCCGCGAGTTTGATTTTTATTTTTTCTGCTGTTTTGTCACCAATTAGCAGATTATATTTTTTCTTCACGTATTGTTTAATTGATTCATCGATTTTATTACCACCAATTGGAATTAATTTGCTTAAAACAATTCCACCAAGTGACATAATCGAAATCTCAGTCGTATCAGCACCAATATCCACGGTCATCACACCACCGGCGCTAGTAATATCAAGTCCAGCACCCAAAGCTGCTGCAATCGGTTTTTCAACAATTCCAACATTTTTTACTTTTGCGCTAGAATGTAGCAAAAGATCATAGAATGCTTTTTTTTCAACCTCTGTAATATCAGTAGGTACGGCAACTAAGCAGGTCGTCCCCCTAGATAATGAAGACAAACAACGCTTCATCGATGCATTTAATAATTGTTCCATATTAGCGATATCTGCAATCACACCATTGCGTACCGGATAATTCACTTGAATACTTTGTGGTGTTTTTTCTAGCATATCATATGCCTCATCCCCAATTGCAACTACCCGTTTCTTTTTTTCTATAGCAATGATGTTTTTTTCATCAAATACAATCCCACTTCCCTTTTTGCAAATCTTAAGTGTGCTTGTGCCAAAATCAAATCCCAACACTTTTCCTGACATGTAAGTTCTCCCTTCCAGTATTAAAGAAGTCCGCGTTCCTTAAGGCTTATATACTGATTATCCCCAATAATAATGTGATCCATAAGTTGAATTCCAATTAACTTACCTGCGTCTTTTACTCGATTAGTAGTTAAGATATCCTCTTTACTAGGGGTCGGGTCTCCACTTGGATGGTTATGCAGCAGAATGATATTAACTGCATCGTTTTGCAAGGCATCTATAAAAATTTCCCTTGGCGAAGCAATGGATGCATTCACGGTACCAGAGGAAATAATTTTTTCAGAAAGTAATTTACTTTTTGAATCCAACGTAAGGAGCATTAACTGTTCAGTCATCAAATGGCGCATATCTTCCATATAATAGGATGCGACAGCACCGGGGGATAATAAACGGACTCCTTCTTCTCTTGTTGCTTTTGACATGCGTTTGGTTATCTCAGCAATACATAATAATTGTACTGCTTTTACATTCCCAATTCCTTTAATTTTTCTTAATTCTTTTAAAGATAAATGATTGAGCACTAATAAACCTTTGTACTCCTGTTTCGTACTAAGTATTTTTGTCGCAATATGCAACACATCATCTTCTTTAGTTCCGGTACGTAAAATCACTGCTAATAGTTCAGTATCTGATAAAGCACTGACTCCACGGCGTATACATTTTTCATACGGTAATTCGAAAGTTGGCAAATCTCTTAATGTTAACATAGTACCCTCCTATGGTTCTCTCTAAGCTCGTGCCCACCTTCGCTTATTCCATAAGGGATAGTAAAAGTACCAATCTTTCTCGGTACATTTTAACATAGATAGTAAAGTTTGTATACCAGTATGTCCGGATATTCCTAAATATTGTACGAATCAAGGAAATGCAAGAATTCTCATATGGAATGAGATTTTTTATTAGGATAAGGTAATTAACCCCTTCTCGTAAAGCTTTTGTGCAGACATTAAGATTCCTAATTTTGCATGATACCATGTAAGTCCACCTTGAAAATAAACGGCATATGGCGGCTTAATTGGGGCATCTGCACTTAGCTCAATCGAGGACCCTTGGACAAAAGCACCAGCTGCCATAATAACATCACTATCATAGCCTGGCATCGCCCACGGTTCTGGTGTTACAAAGCTGTCAACCGGTGCTGCTGCCTGGATACCTTTACAAAATGCCACGATTGCTTCCTCACTTCCAAGAGTAACCGCCTGAATGATATCATGACGAGGCTCTGAACCATTTGGAATTACCTTAAATCCTAGTTGCTCATACAGATTAGCTGCAAATATGGCTCCTTTTAATGCTCCACTCACTACAAGAGGAGCAAGGAATAATCCCTGAAAGAGGGCCTGATTAATCCCCAGTGTAGCACCGACTTCTTTGCCAAGCCCTGGTGCCGTAAGTCGATATGCCGCTTGTTCCACATATTCTTGCTTTCCGACAATGTAACCACCAATCGGAGCTAATCCACCGCCCGGATTCTTAATCAGCGATCCAACACAAAGGTCTGCACCGACATCGGTTGGCTCAATCGTATCAACGAATTCACCATAGCAATTATCCACCATGCAAATGATATCACTCTTTATCTCTTTGATAAAAGCAATTAATTCACCAATCTGCTTCACGGAGAAGGTCGGTCTGGTAGCATATCCCTTGGAGCGTTGAATCGTAACCATTTTAGTCTTTTCATTAATTGCCTGTTTAATGCCATCATAATCAAAACTTCCATCAGAGAGCAAATCCACCTGTTTATAACGAATGCCATACTCTTTTAAGGAACCTTTGCTTTCTCGAATTCCAATGACTCCCTCAAGCGTATCATAAGGTTTGCCCACCGGGCTTAACAGTTCATCTCCGGGTCTTAGGTTAGAAGCCAGCGCAACGCTTAATGCATGCGTTCCACAGGTAAGCTGTGGACGAACTAAAGCATCTTCAGCATGAAAGACACTAGCATATACGGCCTCAAGAGTCTCTCTACCAAGGTCATTATAACCATAACCCGTCGTAGCGGCAAAATGAATGTCGCTTACCCGGTTATCCTGCATCGCCTTAATCACTTTTAACTGATTGTATTCAGCTATCGAATCTATATAGTCAAAGCGTTCCTTAAGGGAGGCTTCTATTTTTCTTCCGTAAGTTAGGAGTGCATCGTCAATCCCTAACTCATTATATTGCTTGTTTAGTTGTTCTTTCATATAATTTGTTTCTCCTTTAGTATTGTAAGCAGTGTATCTAACAACTGTACGGTAGTGGTATCTAGTGTTTTATCCACCCAGGTTACTTCCTTTTCTCGATGAAACCACGTTAACTGTCGTTTTGCAAAATGTCTCGTATCCCTCTTTAATAGTGTAATCGCTTCCTCTAATGTCATTTCACCATTAAGATAATCAAGTATCTCTTTGTAACCAAGACCTTGCATACTTACTAGGCCTTTTTGATAACCTGCTTCTTTAAGAGCAGTAACTTCGTGAAGTAACCCTTCCTCAAGCATGAGGTCTATGCGCTTGTTAATGCGCTCATACAGTATTTCCCTTGTCATATTCAGTACAAAATAGACGAATTGATAAGGAGATTGTTTTTCCCTCTGCTCCCGGTTGTGTAAGCTAATCTGTTTTCCAGTCGTTTTATAATATTCCAATGCACGAATCACTCGTTTTATGTTATTAAAATGAATGTCAGTCGCTGATTGTGGATCAATTTCTTGTAGCTTCGCATGTAAGGCTTCCGCTCCGTGCTCTATTACATAGTCCTCTAATTGCTTACGGTATTCCTGGTCTGTCTCTTCTTCAGTAAAATCAATATCGTATAGAATACTCTGAATATAAAACCCGGTACCGCCCACAATGATTGGTATTTTTCCCGAGGCATATATTTTTTCCATGGCTTGCTTTGCTAAAGTTTGAAACAATACTACATTAAAGTCTTCCCTTGGGTCAAGAATATCGATTAGGTAATGAGGGACCCCTTGCATCTCTTCTTTCTTAATTTTGGCCGTACCAATATCCATTTTTTTATACACCTGCATCGAATCAGCGCTGATGATTTCACCATTTATGGCTTTCGCTAGTTCAATGGAGAGTTCAGTCTTGCCGACAGCGGTTGGTCCGGTCAGAATAATTAATGGTCTCTTCATAATACTCCTTTAAACAATTCGCTTGAATTTTTTTTCTATCTCATACTTACTCATTGAAACAATGATTGGCCTGCCATGAGGACAATAGTATGGATTATCTAATGTCATCAGTTCATCAAGTAATGCCTGAAATTCTTCTTGGCGAATGTCCTGGTTGCCTTTAATAGCAGCTTTGCATGACATGCTTGCCAACTTTTCTAAGATAATAATAGGTTCACTAATCATCTCATGATCGGTAAGATGATCAATTAGCTCCATTAAGACATCTTGCTCATTTAGATTGTACAAATCATTTGGAACACTTCTTACCGTATAATCATTGCCACCAAAAGGCTCGATTTCATAACCCAAATCATGTAATAACGGAAGATAACGATTAAGGGTAGTTGCTTCTCTAAGCGATAAATTCAAAACAATGGGTGGTAATAACATCTGACTATCACCTTGTCTTTGCTGATAATGTCTGTAAAGCTTCTCATACAAGATTTTCTCATGAACGACATGTTGGTCAATTAATAACATCTTCTCGTTAAACTCCACAATCCAGAAGGTTTTGAATACCTGACCAACAATTCGGTACTTTGATGAATGATCTGGCGCAATAAAGTGCTTAGTAAAGGAAAGTTGTTCTGGTACATTGTCGAACGTTTGTTCTGCAAGAGCACTTTGCTGATAATTCATCGTTTCATGCTCTTCGTTCTCTTTATATTGAATAGATTCTTTAATACTATCTACTACTTCCTTAGGCATCGTAATATCCGACTCAGCTGCAATCTGCATAGCTTGAAGTGTTTTCTTGACAATCTCTTGATTAGGCTCTTGTCTTTTGCCTGAATCTATCCTCAGATTCGACTCTTTTATTCTACCTGAGTCTGCTTTCACATATTCTCCTGACTTTGTGTCTGTCTGATTCGTCATAAGTCGTTGTTTTTCAAATGGTTCTGACCCGCGTTCTTTTACAGTATGATCCTCCTTCGCAAGAAGTTTAACACCCTCTGTTAAAGAAAGCTCAGGAATCAAATCATCGCTTCGCAAGCGGTTAAGAATATTCTGGTATACGAGCTGATAAACTTCCTCATTGTTAGAAAATCGTACTTCCATTTTCGTCGGATGCACGTTTACATCTATAAAATTACTGTCAATATTAAAATGAAGTGCGGTAAAGGGATATTTATGTGACATGGCATATCCCTTATAGGCTTCTTCGATTGCTTTCGTAATTAGCGGGCTTTTGATATAACGCCCATTAATATAATAATTCTCAAAGTTACGATTCCCACGGGCCAAAACCGGCTTCCCAATAAAACCGTACAGACTGGCATTCTCGCTTTGTCCTTCGACCTCAAGGAGTGCCTTGGCAACGTCTCTCCCATAAACATGGTAAATGATATCTTTTAGCTTATTATTCCCGGAAGTGGTAAGTTTTAACTGATTGTTATTAATAAAGCGAAAAGAAATATTCGGATGGGAGACGCTTAGTCGCTCCATCAGATCATTAATGTATCCAGCTTCTGTTGTTGGAGATTTTAAGAACTTCTTTCTGGCAGGCGTATTATAAAATAAGTTACGTACAATTAAGGTAGTCCCCTCCGGACAGCCAACTTCGTCAAGACTAATCTCTTTGCCGCCTTCAATCACATAACGATAACCCATGAAGGAATCCGGTGTTTTTGTCACTAACTCTACAAATGCAACGGAGGCAATACTTGATAAAGCCTCACCTCGAAATCCCAGACTCGACACATAAAGTAAGTCCTCCACGGTTTTAATCTTACTCGTGGCATGACGAAGAAATGCGGTCTTAATATCATCAGGAGCCATCCCACATCCGTTGTCCGTGATGCGGATAAAACTGATTCCTCCATCTTTTATCTCTACCGTTACCGCATTGGCACCTGCGTCAATCGCATTTTCCACTAATTCTTTTACTACCGCAGCAGGGCGTTCTACTACTTCCCCTGCTGCAATTTTATTGATGGTTTGTTGGTCTAATAGATTAATATGTCCCATAGATACTCCACCTTCGCTTTCGTTTCATTACCCTTTACTTTCATTTTGCAATTCATAAAGGGTATTTAATGCTTCAATTGGTGTCATTCTGGATAAATCCAGTTCATTAATCTTATTTAGTACAGTTTGCGCTATCTTTTTTGAAGAGCCATGTTTACGCTCCTTGTCTTCCTGAGAAAAATCAAATAAGGATAATTGAACAACTTCCTCTTCCTTTTTTGGTGTTTCTAAGATTTTTTTGGCCTTGGCGGTGATATCATTTTCGCTTAATTCATTGACGATATCGCGAGCACGACGAAGTACGTTTTCTGGAACTCCAGCCAGTTTTGCTACCTGGATTCCATAGCTCTTATCTGCGCCACCTTTGATAATCTTACGTAGGAAAACGATATCATCTCCTTGTTCCTTCACGGCAATACAGTAATTATTGACACCGTCAATCTGACCTTCTAATTCCGTTAACTCATGATAATGTGTGGCAAACAAAGTTTTCGCTCCGATTAATTTCGGATTGCTGATATGTTCAATCACAGCCCACGCAATACTTAACCCATCGAAAGTGCTGGTACCACGTCCGATTTCATCAAGGATTAACAAACTGTTACACGTTGCATTACGTAAAATGTTGGCCACCTCAGTCATTTCCACCATAAACGTACTATGACCGCTAGCCAAATCATCGCTTGCCCCAACACGGGTAAAGATACGATCCACAATACCGATTGATGCTTCCTTTGCTGGTACATAACAGCCAATCTGCGCCATTAATACAATTAATGCCGTCTGTCTCATATAGGTGGATTTACCAGCCATATTTGGTCCTGTTATGACACTGATACGCCCGCGATCATTATCCAGATACGTATCATTCGCCACAAATAAGTCATTACTAAGCATTTTTTCCACCACTGGATGACGTCCATCCTTGATTTTGATAATACCTTTGCTGTTAATGATTGGCTTCGTATAGTTTTGCTGTTCAGCCACCAACGCTAACGACGCAAAGACATCAATGGTAGCAACTGCTTTGGCAGTCGTCTGAATGCGACCCACTTCTTTTGCAATAGTATCTCGAACTTCGGTAAATAACTCATATTCGAGGTTATATAAACGATCCTCTGCACCTAGAATCATATCTTCCAATTCTTTCAACTCTGGAGTAATATAACGCTCGGCATTGGCTAAAGTCTGCTTTCTGCTCCAGTGTTCTGGTACAAGATTTTTATTCGAGTTAGTAACCTCCAGGTAATAGCCAAAGACTTTATTGAACTTTACCTTTAAGTTTTTGATTCCCGTTTTCTCCCGTTCCTCTTCTTCCAGCTTGGCAATCCAAGTCTTGCCTTCGGTTTTTGCTTTTCGAAGCTTGTCTATCTCCTCATGGAAGCCTTCTCTAATGATGCCACCTTCTCTAACACCAATTGGTGGCTCTTCCGTAATCGAGGACTGAATCAATTGGTATACGTCCGTCAAATCATCAAGCATATGATAAACATTGTTTAGTAAGGAACTATCAAACGAAGTAAGTAACGTTTTGATGTGAGGAAGCATCATTAATGAGCTGGAAAATGCAATCATATCTCGAGGATTAGCGGTTTTATACACAATTCGGCTTATTAAACGCTCCAAATCATAGATAGGATTTAAGTATTCTCTAAGTTCCTCTCGGGTAATCACCTGATCCTTTAGTTCCTCAATGGCATTAAGACGCTCATTAATCTGACTCGCATCAATTAAAGGTTGTTCGAGATAACTACGTAACAATCTTGCACCCATTGCGGTTTTTGTTTTATCAAGTACCCAAAGAAGGGACCCACGTTTTTGTTTTTCTCGTAACGTTTCCACTAATTCCAGATTTCTTCTCGTAGAACTATCAATCACCATAAACTTACTAGTGATATATGGAGTAATCTTAGTAATATGTGATAACGCGGTTTTTTGCGTCTCATAAAGGTATTGCAAGACGCAGCCTGCCGCAATCGTGCCAATTGTATAATCCTTTAACCCAAGTCCATCAAGTGAACCAATCGCAAAATGCCTTTTCAAACAACTAAGGCATAACTCCTCGTCATAATACCAGGATTCAATAGCTCCAATGGCAATCCCTAACCGCTCATGCAAATCGGTAATATCTAATCCAGATACATAAAGAGCATCATTACAAATGATCTCAGATGGAGAAAATTTATTAATTTCATCCAGTAACTTTTTCGCAGTGTCTAGTTCCGTAACATAATAATCTCCGGTTGTTACATCTATCGTAGCGACGCCATAAGCATTAGTCGTACAAATGACACACATTAGATAATTATTTTTTGTCTCATCTAAGGCTCCAGTGATCAGATTCGTACCAGGTGTCACGATTCGAATTACCTCTCGCTTTACAAGCCCTTTGGCACTCTTTGGGTCTTCCACCTGTTCGCAAATTGCAACCTTATATCCACGGCTAATCAATTTGCTCAAATACCCCTCAACAGCATGAAAAGGAACACCGCACATCGGTGCGCGTTCCTCCAAGCCACAATTTTTTCCGGTTAATGTGATTTCCAGTTCTTTGGCGCAAGTCAATGCATCCTCAAAAAACATCTCATAAAAATCACCCAATCGATAAAATAAAATACAGTCTTTATATTCGCTTTTAATCGACATATATTGCTGCATCATTGGTGTCAGCATTTCCATTGCTCTTACCCTCTCTTGTAACTTATTTCTCTCTGGTTCACTACATGTTTCAATTAGTGAAACACTTCCCACTGATTAGTTTCCAAAAATTGATTGGCACGATTTGTCGCAGCATCAATTAGCCTGTCATTGTATCCAATGATTTTAAGTAGCTTAATCGCATTCTTGCTGACAGCTCTGCCTTTATATAACGTATAATCAAATAAAATATCATTTTCCACCACTTCCTCTTGGAAATGATAATTACTATAGTATTTTTCTAAGATGTGAGTCAACTCGATATCATGTGTAGCAGCTAAGCACAGGACATTCGAGCATCCTAGTTTATAAAGAATCTCTGCACTTGCAGCAATTCGCTCTAACGTATTGGTTCCTCTAAGCACTTCATCCACGAAACATAGAATAGGAACCTCCTTATTTACCTTATCAAGAATTCGCTTAAGTGACTTAATCTCCACAATATAATAACTTTCATGATTCATAATACTATCCTGCAAAGCCATCGAAGAAAGAATCTTAAAGTAACTGCTTTCATAAGAATCACTAAGCGTCGTGTAAATGGTCTGCGCAAATATGCTATTGATTGCCACAGTTTTTAAGAAGGTCGACTTACCGGAGGCATTGGAACCGGTAATTAATGTAGAACGAGTTTCATAAAAACTATTCTTCACTGGTTCGTCGACTAATGGATGATAGATATTGCTCACCTTTAAGAACGGCTCTTTCTTACTATACAAAGTAGGTAGGGCATAGTCCTTCACAAATGCACGGTAAGAAGCGATGGCAATCATCGAATCCAGATAACCAATCACCTGATAACATTCCTGTAACTCTTTT
Source organism: Bacillota bacterium (assembly GCA_023434365.1). Lineage (GTDB taxonomy): Bacteria > Bacillota > Clostridia > Lachnospirales > Lachnospiraceae > KM106-2. The sequence goes on from JAEYSV010000008.1 coordinate 89,555, forward strand.
ATCAGTTTTTTCATCTGCTTGTGCATCTGATTAAACTTCAAAATGTCTATATGAAACATCATACGCATGTAATCTAAGATAATATCATCAAGACCACCGGAAAAAGAACGGCCACCAACTACCAGACCTGAGCCTTTTTTAAAACCGTTCAGTCGTTTGTTGTTATCTGATAAAATGGTGATATATTCACTTAGCTCTTTGTTTTTTACATCCTTAATCTCATCAATGGTATGCATCATTCTAAGAATATAGGAAAACGTATTCAAATACTGTTGAATAATTGGCTTATCCTTATAATACGTGACAATATTATAAATTAAGAAAAAGATACTTAATACAATTCCAATTGCAGGTTGAATAAAGATAGTAGCAATCCCTGTCAGCAATCCAATCGGACAAATGATATGCTTAAGAACATCGAGTCCGCTCTCTTCATCTCTCGTAAAATAGTCATAGACTGAAAACTCATGAAAGGTACCAAGAGAACGTAACGCAACCTGAAGTTTAATTCGTGCCTCTTTATTACTCTGAAAGAATTCAATTAATTGATTACGTTTTGTTAGTTCTTCCTGATCATAAACAGGCTTATGCAAGAGATGATAAAGATACTCTTCACCAATTGTACAATTGGTACTGTTAAGCAGAGCATAAATACGATCCATATCGAGGTCATTCCAAGTAATATCATCAATGTCTGTCTCACTATCCTTGTTTCTTTTATAAAACTTTTCAAGTGCGGCGAATTTCTCAGCAGTATATGTTTTGTCGCCTATGCAACCCCATTCCTGTTCAATAAAATAACGAAGTAGCTTTTCTTTATTACGTTGATCATATATCGATTTGACCGTAAAAAAGGCTACCACTGCAATAATTAGATATAAATATTCCATAGAGTACCTCCACATATATTAGACAATGACAACCCAAGAAAAGGAGGCTGCCTTAAACCGTGAGTTGTTAAAGGTAACAAACTTAGACGGCTACTTACACAATTATAAAATAGGTTGATAGGTTATGCAAGAATTATAATTCATCCTTGGGTTTCAAACGTACGCAGAGAAGATAATTGCGATGCATTTTTTGTATCATAATAAAAAAAAAACAGCAGCTTGAAAGACAAACTGCTGTTTTGGATATTAGTCTCTAATAATACGTTGCGCTTTGCTAGGTGTACGATAAGACATATTGCTGATTTTGATACCACTACGAGGGTTGCTTGCATGGATTACCTGACCATTACCAATATACATGGCTACATGGTTAATCACACCACCCTTTTTGTAGAATAACAAGTCACCCGGACGTACCGAAGATACTTTAATATTCGTACCGACATTGGATTGAGTTCTACTAGTTCTCGAAATGTTGTAACCAAACTTCTGATAAATTCTCATTGTAAATCCGGAACAGTCAATACCACCATTCAGGCTTGTTCCACCGTAACGATAACGGTTACCAAGGAATTGTTTTGCATAAGCTACCATTCTTTGACGAAGTGAGGAATTTCCGGAAGTTACAACAGCACCATCCGTATAAGCTACAGCTTTTTGTAAGGACCATTTGATATCAACATATTCACGGGAAACATATCCTTTATCATCATCGATGCTGACATAAACCCATTCAGGATTGCTGTCATCTTCTACATGAAGCTCTTCTCCCCATGGTACTAACATTAAAGTTGTACAATCGGTATTTGCTTCTTCACGAATTCGAACGGTAACTTCGTTAACTGTCGCTATCTGATTACCAACCTTCATTGCCAAATTAGGTACTTCATCTCCAACAATGAGATACTGAGTATCAACATATCCACTAACTTTGCCAGATTTGACTTTTGCCCAGCCATTCTCATCAATACTATAGATGTAGCAACCACCGTTTTTAGGAAGTTTACCAACAACTTCACCTTTTGTGTTAGGATCTTTACGTATATTCAGGTACTTGTCTACCTTTGCAATACCAATATTCTCATATTCAGCACGAAATGCTTCATCAGCTTCTTTTTCTTCCTTAGTCACGAAGGTCGATAAAGTAGTAGTTTTACCATCCTTTAATCCTTCTGTACTTAATGAGGCATTATAATAATTATCAAGTGAAACCGTAATTCCTGCAATAGGCTTTTCAACCGATGAAACCGGTGCAACTGCTTTAGCTGCTGTAAAAACAAAAGCACTTAATGCAAAACCAGAAAAACTAATTACGAGAGTTCTTATAACATTTCTTTTCATATGGGCCTCCCACTATATTCCAAATTTAATCTTACATAATAAACATATTACATAAATATTAAATTTATTACGGGATTATTATAACAATGTATAGATTATTTGTCAACTATGTGTAAAAAAAATTACAAATTCCTCTTAAATTGGTTAAATACACCAATAATCATATTAATATCAACTAATTCTGTAGTATAAACAAAGATTCGACTCAAAAAATCCTTACCACATATTTAATATTTAACATACGCAAACCCCATCCTTAATAAACCGCATACACTATGCCCCAGTGATTGTCCCAAAGCCAAGTCCACACCTCCTGCTCCCAAATCAAAGAGCAGCCTTAGAGCGAAAAAGCTACTACATCATCAGTGACCCCAGCCAGAGAACGAAAAAGCTATTACATCATCTGTGAACCCAGCCAGAGAATAATAAAAGAACCTGCTTTCTGTTTTTTGTTGTAACCTGAAAATCGGGATTCAAAAGCCAACATAAACTATAACTAGTCAATTTGCTTCAAAAACCATAACACAAGCAAAGATAAAACATATTTTGACTCGCAACCGTTATGACGCCGTCGGTACTTAGGTCACGTATTTTGTGACCTTACGTACCGCTACGACGTCATCCGAGCGAGAGCGCGTTGCGAGTGAAATATGTTTTATCTTGCTTGTCCAAGAACTACAAGCAAATTGACGTTCATAGACCTCCAAGGCTTTTGAATCCCGTGCATACAAGCCAAAAGACAAAAAGCAGTTCGAGGGCTACATGAACTGCTTTGTTGGGAAAGTTATATGATGATACAGATGATGCCACCATTGCTGTCATTCACGATTTTCTGCATCGTCTCCTGCAGTTTCACCTGGGATTCATCCGTCATTTTATTTACTTTAGTATGAATGCCATCCTCCACTAGCTGACCAATACTCTTGCCAAAAATATTTGTTTGCCAGATACCTGATGGATTTTCCTTGGCATTACTTGCGATATAGGTAATGAGATCTTTGGCCTGCTCTTCGCTTCCGACAATCGGTGCGATTTCGGTTTCGACGTCAGCCCGGATCATATGTATTGAAGGTGCATGGGCTTTAATTTTAACACCATACTTGTTGCCATGCTTAATGATTTCCGGTTCTTCCACTGCTATTTCACTTAAGATAGGAGTAACAACACCATAACCTTTGTATTTCACATCGTCATAAGCTGCACCAATCTTCTCGTATTCATTTTTACTGCTAGCCAGTTTTCGCAAAATAGAGATGAGCTGATAGTCATCACTAATCTCAACGCCAATCATGTCGCTAAGGATTTCGTAATAGTATTTATCATCAAAATCTACGGCAACGCTTACAACACCAGTCTGAAGATCAATCTCATTAAGCTTAATACCCTTAATAAACTGACTGCCAGTAGTCATATTCATATTGTTAACATCACGAATTAGAGACATTTTTCTAAGAATTTCTTTGGCAGCACCAATCAAATCCTGTTTTAGCCAGTGAGTGTTTGAAAGCATTTCTACCCATTTAGGAGCAAAGAAATTAAGTCCGGTAATAGGAAACTCACTTAGAATTGTCTCCATGATACGGTTAATATCTTCTTTTCTGAGTTGGGCACAATTGATTGGCATTACCGGCACCTGGTTTTTCATACCAATTTCCTGTGCCAGAACCATCGTATCTTCGGAATATGGGCGGGTAGTGTTAAGAAGTACAATAAATGGTTTCCCGATTTTCTTTAATTCCTGAATCGTTTTTTCTTCAGCTTTTTCATAGCCAGCACGTTCTATATCCCCTATTGTACCATCCGTTGTAATCACAATCCCAATTGTGGAATGATCATTGATAACTTTTTTGGTCCCAAGTTCAGCAGCCTGAGTAAATGGAATCTCCATATCAAACCATGGAGTTTTAACCATACGTTCCTGATCATTTTCAATATGACCGGTGGCACCATCGACCATATAACCAACACAATCAATCAATCGGATATTAACTTTGGTGTCATCGGATAAGGTAACGGTAGCAGCTTCTTTTGGGATAAATTTTGGCTCGGTTGTCATGATGGTTTTGCCTGCGGCACTTTGAGGCAGCTCATCAATTGCACGCTCTCTACTGTGGACATCCTCAATATTTGGAATCACTAGCAGATCCATGAATCGTTTAATAAAGGTGGACTTGCCGGTTCTTACAGGCCCGACTACACCGATATAAATCTCACCATTGGTCCGAGCTTGTATATCTCTATATACATCATAATTATCCATAAGAATACCCCTTTCTATATTCACTAATAAAGTGTATGCGTAGAAAGGGGCTAATATGTTAAAAATTATTCATTCCAGTCAAGCTGCTGATATTCTTTTACCTTATCTCGAAGCAAAAGATTAGTTACTGCTTCGCTTGCAGGTAGGTTTTCAAAGAGAACCAGATTAATTTGCTCCACGATTGGCATTGGAACATCGTATTTTTTCGCTAAAGCAAGTGCTGCTTTGGCACTAAATACACCTTCTACTACCTGATTAACTTCTTTCATCGCTTCTGTCATCGTATAACCTTTACCAATCAGATATCCGGCGTTACGATTACGGCTATGCTTACTGGTACAGGTTACAATCAGATCACCAATTCCGGAAAGACCAGCAAATGTCTCTAATCTTCCACCCATTTTAATTCCAAGACGACTGATTTCTGCAATACCTCTCGTAATTAAAGCCGCTTTTGTATTGTCACCAAATCCTAATCCATCTGTTACTCCCGCTGCTAAAGCAATGACATTTTTCAAAGAGCCACCCAGCTCAATGCCTATGATATCCGGACTCGTATAGACACGGAAATTATCTGTCATAAAAATATCCTGTACATATTTTGCAGTCTTTTTCGTTGTTGCACCAACTACACAGGTAGTTGGAATGAGCTTACTAACTTCCTCTGCGTGACTAGGTCCACTTAATACAACTACATCCGCCATCGGAAGTTCATCTTTGATAATGTCGGATAAGGTCATTAAAGTATTTTCTTCAATTCCTTTTGCAACATTTACAATGATTTGTCCTTCTTTAATATAAGGATGAATATGTTTTGCTGTTTCGCGTACAAAAGGAGATGCTACCGCAAAAACTATCAGAGAGGCATCCATCGTAGCCTGACCTAGATCAGTGGTTAATGATATGTTCTCTGGTAATACGACACCAGGTAAACGGTCAATATGTTCACGATGTGTAGTCAAAAGTTCAATCTCTGATGGCAAGGCAGACCATAAGGTTACATCATACTGCTTCCCAGCTAAAAGAACAGCGAGTGCCGTACCCCAGCTTCCTGCTCCGATTACACTTATTTTACTCATATAAACTCCCATCTGTCACCAAACGGCAACAATTATCTAGTCTTATTTTTTACTACCAATTTTATTCTCTGTTCCCTTAACAAGACGAACAATGTTTCCCCTATGTTTATAGAATGCGAGTATTGTGAAAATACAGCAAACAATAACCATATGTATCCGGTTAACGTTATCAGAATACATAAAATAGACGAAAACAGGGAATGCCGAAGATACTACCAGAGAGCCAACAGAGACGTATCTGGTAATTGCCACCAGCCCAAAAAAGAGAACGGCCAAAATCAATGTTAACCAGGTTGGATTGAGCATGATAATAACAGCTCCGGTTGAAGCAATACCTTTACCACCATGAAAACCCATCCAGAATGGAAAATTATGCCCTATAACGGCACCAAGACCGGTATAAAGGGTGACTAAGTGCCATCCTGCTTCTCCATCTTTAAAGACAAACATACGAAGAATAAGGATCGGAAGCATGGTTTTTAGCATATCTCCAGCTAAAGTGATAGCACCGGCTTTTTTGCCAAGGGTACGCAGTGCGTTAGTTGCACCGCTATTACCACTTCCATGTTGTGTGATGTTAACATTGTTCTTTTTTCCCACCACGTATCCCGTGGAAAAACAACCAAAACAATAACCAACGACAAGGCAAGTAAGAATTTCTGCGATCATTAATCATTATCCTTTCTTTCGCGTATTATAAATTTTAAGGAAGTGCCCGCGAATCCGAACGCTTCTCTTATTTTATTTTCAATATAACGAGTATAAGAAAAATGCATCAGTTCCTTATCGTTGACAAAAATAACAAAGGTAGGTGGTTTTACTGCTACCTGAGTGATATAGTAAAGCTTTAAACGTTTTCCCTTATCAGAAGGTGGCTGCTGCATAGCTACTGCTTCCGTCATAATTTCATTAAGCACACCAGTAGAAACACGTAACTGATGATTCTGAATTACGATTTCAATGGTTTCAAATAATTTATTAATACGTTGTCCTGTTTTTGCAGAAATAAAGATAATTTCTGCGTAGGTCATAAACGAAAGAACATCCTTTACGTCCTTTGTAAACTTGTAAATGGTCTTATCATTTTTTTCTAACGCATCCCATTTGTTTACGACTACGATTAAGCCTTTGCCTCGCTCATGTGCAATTCCGGCGATTTTCGCATCTTGTTCTGTGATTCCTTCCGTAGCATCTATGACAATTAGAACGACATCAGCACGTTCTACCGCCGTAACGGTACGGATGATGCTGTAACGCTCTAATTCTTCTTTGATTTTACTCTTACGACGAAGACCAGCCGTATCGATAAATACATATTCTTTGTCGTTCCAGGTAACGCTTGTATCTACGGCATCACGTGTAGTTCCAGCAATATCGGATACGATAACACGTTCTTCTCCAAGAAGTTTATTGATAATCGATGATTTTCCAACATTCGGTTTTCCAACAATCGCAACTCGTGGACGCTCATCCTCTTCTTCTTCCATATCAGCAGGATTAAAGTGATTAACTACTTCATCTAACATATCGCCAAGTCCAAGCTTTGAAGCAGCAGAGACTGGAAATGGTTCTCCGATTCCAAGATTATAGAATTCATAGACATCATTCATAAACTTATCAAAATTATCAACTTTATTTACTACCAATACAACCGGCTTACGTGATTTACGAAGCATTTCAGCCACACTGTAATCTGAATCGACTAATCCTTGACGTACATCCACTATAAACATAATAACATCAGCAGTTTCAATCGCGATCTCAGCCTGACGGCGCATATGAGAAAGCATTAGATCGCTGGATTCTGGCTCAATACCACCGGTATCAATCATCGTAAATTGGTTATTTAACCAAGTTACTTCCGCATAGATACGGTCTCTGGTCACACCTGGGGTATCTTTGACAATGCTGATTTTCTCTCCAGCAAGTGTATTAAATAAGGTGGACTTTCCGACATTCGGACGTCCCACTATTGCTACAATTGGTTTACTCATTTTTCGTTCCTCCAGTATTTGCGTCTTTTATGATCGTATCAACAAAAGACGTTCCGTCTGATTTTACAATACGAATTGGTGTTTGTAAAGCCTTTTCAATATCTGTGATCGTATAATCATCTAATAAGACATCTTCTCCACTACGAAGTAGTACGCCTGGTAGAATCAGATAATCACCAAGATCTTTTTCTTTTAATTGTTTAATAATATCCTGGCCAGTTAGTAGGCCGGTTACCGTGATTTCTTCGCCATAGAATTCATTGACAATCGGGTAAACAGTTGCGCTGATATTCGCAAACTTTGCGGTTACTTTCTTTGTCAACTCTTTGATGATCGGATAAGCCAGCAATCCAGTTACTAACGAAACCTTATGAGAGCGGTCATCAGAAGCTAAGCTACTTAAGTAGTCCTCCACTTCCGTGGTAAGGTTTCGAACCATACCAATGCCATCTTCAATGTGCTCATAGCCCTCATAGTATTCATCCTCTGGAACCTCATATCCGGCAGTCAGATACCACTCATCACTGGCAAATATAAACCTCGTTCCATGTTCCGTTAAAAACTTGTCCTGCCAACGATGAATCTGTGTAAGCACTTCTCTGGAACTTTCCTGATCAAATTTATCAAGTCTTGCTAATCCATCTCTAAATTTTGTTTTTCCAAGTGGAACGATACAGATACTTTGCATATAAGGTATGAACTCAGCTAAATCCTGAATAGTACGATCAAGTTCAGCTCCATCATTTAATCCACGACACAATACAATCTGGCTATTCATTGTAATCTGTCCTTCATAAAGCCGTTTCATTTTCTCTAAGGCTTCACCGGCAAAACGGTTGTTAAGCATCTGTCTGCGAAGTGTAGGATTGGTGGTATGAACACTGATATTAATCGGTGATAATTTGTATTTGATGATTCGTTCAATATCGGAATCCTTCATGTTGGTCAGGGTGATATAATTACCCTGCAAAAAAGATAGTCTGGCATCATCGTCTTTAAAGTAAATGGTTTCCCTCATACCAGGTGGATTCTGGTCGATAAAGCAGAACACACACTTATTTCGACAAGAACGATACTGGTCCATCAGCCCTTCATCAAAGGAGATTCCTAGATCTTCTTCATAATCTTTTTCTATTTCAAGTTCCCATTCTTCGCCATCTGGCTTACGAATAATCACAATAAGATTCGTATCATTAATCAGATAATGATAATCGAAGATATCTTCGATCAACTGATTATTGATGGAGATTAACTCATCCCCCGCTTGTATCTCAAGTTCTTCCCCGATACTAAAAGGCAGAACCTTTGTAACGATATGTCTTTTTTGATTCATTATTATCCTCCATGCCAAACCGGGTTTGACATTATTATTTGTAACGCCTATTCTTTTATGCTAAGAAATGCAGCAAGATTGCCCCGACGACCACCACTTTTTCGATGTGAAAAAAATAATCCACTGTTATGGCAGGTACAAAGGCAGGAAATCGAGATGTTTTCTGGTAAAAGTCCGGCTTCTAATAAAATATAACGATTTGCAAGCCATAAATCAAGCTGATATTTTGTCTGGTCTTTTTTATATAGGATTTTATCAATCTGATCAGCTGAAAAGTTTAGACGAAAGGCTTCAGCCACCTCTTCGCCTATTTCATAGCAACTGCTGCAAATACTTGGTCCGATGACAGCAACGATGTCTGCTGGTTTGCTATGATAATGAGTAGTCATAGCTTCTACTATCTTTTTCCCGATTTTACCAACGGTTCCCTTCCAACCACTATGGGAAAGCCCAATTGCACGATTTTTGGTATCTACAAAATACAACGGTACACAGTCAGCATATGAGGTGATCAGCGTAACATTCGGTTCATTCGTAATTAATCCATCAATTCCTACGAGTTTTTTATCATGTTTTTCTAAAGTCGTATAATCAGAAGCAGTCACTTTATGAATGATTGTATCGTGAACTTGGTCTGAAAAGACCAAATGATTCTGCTCCATAGCAAGTGAAGTTAATATACGACGATAATTTTCCACTACAGCCTCTTCGTTGTCACCACGGGAAAAGCTCAAATTCATGGTGGCAAATTCCTCCTTGCTGACACCACCTAATCTGGTGGAAAAACCATGGCGTACGAAATTGACACGATCAAGCGAAGGAAAAGTCACAAACGGAGTATCCGTTTGCATATTAATCTCTCCCGGGTTAGAAGCCGGTAGTTCGTTATACATTGCGTTATGAAAACTATTCTTTATATGATAATTTACATGATCTGTTTCAATATGAAATAAATCATTCCAGTCATACTGCGGTAAGTTGGCCATGCTGTCTTCCTTTCAGGTCTCTGTCACTTATAAATTATGCGTATCCTCCCATCACTTATACATGAATAAACCATACAATGATTATTCGTATAAGGTAAATGCATTCTGAATGACATCTATCTTATCCTGTAACATAACTACTATATCATATCGGCAAGGAGTTTGAAAACTGATGTGGCGTTGTTTTAAGAAAAACATAGAAGAATTGGCAATATGACGACGTTTTGTTCGTGAAATGGACTCTACCGGATATCCTTTGTTGGTACCTGAACGGAATTTGACCTCAATAAAAACAAGATATCCACCTTCCTTGGCAATGATATCGATTTCACCATACGGACAATAAAAGTTATGTTCGATGATTTGGTAACCTAAACTTGACAGATAATCTATTACTTTTTGTTCTTTTTGGATGCCTAAACGGCGCATATTAATCGTTGTCGAATACATAAAGCCCTCCAATATACTCAATATAATTAATGTATGGTATATTAGAGAGCTTGCTCTTACTCTTTGGTTTGAAGGTTGAGTTTCTTTTTTAATCCATCTGCCTTATCCACAAACAACAAGATTTCTGCCACAACCTGATAAAGCTCTGGTGGTATATCCGCGCCGATGTCTAATCTAGATAAGGTATTGGCAAGCGAACTATCCTGATGAATTGGAATCTGGTGCTCCTTAGCCTTATCGACCATTCGCTCAGCAATGGCACCCTTTCCAGTTGCAATGATTTTTGGCGCATTATCCTGTGGCTCGTAGGATAGCGCAATCGCTTTTTTAATCTCTTCACGTTTCATCTTACGTTCTCCCTTTCGGCATAAGTACACCACGGCATAAGTGCTCCTATTGAGTACTAATTGCCTTGGTTTATCTTCTCTTTGTTAAACAAAGTTATTAATAAAGGACAAACGATGAATTGGGCATGGACCGTATTTCTTAAGTGCGGCAATATGTGAGGCACTTCCATATCCCTTATTATTGGCAAAATCATACTCCGGATATAACTTATCATATTCCACCATCATGCGGTCTCGTTCTACTTTAGCTAAGATACTGGCAGCAGCGATTGAGATACTTTTTGCATCACCTTTAATAATCTTAACTTGTTTCATCGGTAACCCAGGAATAATCACTGCATCGTTTAATAATATATCGGGTGAAACTGCCAGACCCTTAACAGCGATACGCATTGCTTCATACGTAGCCTGTAGTATATTTATCTCATCAATAGTAATAGGGCTCACGATTCCAATTTGATATGCGAAAGCTTTTTGCTTAATTTCATCATATAGTGCTTCACGCTTAGCCTCAGAAAGCTGTTTTGAATCATTGAGGTATAAAATGTCCAATTCTTTATTAAGAATTACTGCGCCAGCCACAACCGGTCCAGCAAGGGGACCACGACCCACCTCATCGATTCCGCAGATGTAATTGTACGAATCGTATTCGATTTCATACTGTTTCATCTGTTGAATTCGCTCTAACTCTATTTGTAATTTTTCTTCCTGTAAACGATAACGCTTTATTAACGCCTTCACTCCTGCTCGTTCATCTAGCTGATATTTTTCAAATAAAGCGCCACGTTTGGTGACGGAATTCTCTTCAAACTGTCGTTTGATCTCTGCTATGCTATCCATAAGATTATTCCAACTTTCATTTGTGATTGAATCTATTGTGATTGAATCTATTGTGATTGAATCTATCGTAGTTGAATCTTTCGTAAACCATATTGGTTAAGTGATAATGTCCTCATCAATCAATGGTGCCAAAATCATCAAACGGAAAGATTCGAACTAAAATTTTCCCAATAATATTATCTCTTTTGATGAATCCAACGGCTTCAAAGCGGCTATCCGTACTACTATTACGATTGTCTCCTAGTACAAAATATTCATCATTTCCAAGTGTAATTTCCTGTTTGGCAACACCAGAGTCTTCAATAAGTTCACTATTTATCGACTCCTCTAATAGAGAACCATTGATATAAATTTGGCCCTCCCTTATTTGAATTCGTTCCCCTGGTAAACCAATAACCCGTTTGATGTAATAGTTGTCCTTGGAATGCTTAAACACAACAATATCTGAACGTTTCGGATCACTAAACTGATAGGTTAAGCGATTAATTATCAGATAATCACCATCATGTAGCGTATTCTGCATGGAGATACCAATCACCTTTGTATGTGATGCAACAAAATTCGTAATAATCAGGACCAGAGAAAATGCTACTAATACACAAATCAACAATCGCCATAGTTCACCAAACAAGGCTTTCATAAAACCAGGTTCCACTACTTCGAGCATTTCATCGGTATCTAAAGCAGAAGCAACCTCTAATGTGGCAACACTATCTTTCCCCGGTGTACAGTTAAGAATATAGTCATCTTCACTGGCGCGACTTGAATAATCGATCTGATTAAGAATGGATTCAAACTGTACATAATCACTATGTATGGAGGATTCGGTCTGTTTGGACCAGTGCAAATACTCTTTCAGTTTAGGATAATTCTCTTGATCGAACTGTAGGGGCGTTTGTGTAGACTCATAAAATGAGATATCTTTACAAAAATCCAGACTATCTTCAATTTGTTCTATTGATTTATTGCCACTCATAATAACACCTCTCGGTTATTGATGCTTCAGTATGCTAAGCTCGGAAAAAGGCCAGATTTTAATCCAGGCTTTTCCGATGATATCAGTTTCACTAATTGCAAAAAAGGATTGCTTGTTAACACTCATAGTACGATTATCACCAAGCACAAAATACTCGTCCTCACCAAGAATTAGAGCATCACTTGAGGAAAAGGTAATCTCTTCTTTTTTATTTTGCCCATAGTTTTCAACAAGAATTTTATCTTCAATATATATTTCGCCATCCTTAAATGAAACAGTTTCTTTCGGAAGTGCGATAATTCGACCATAAACTATCTGGTTCTTATCCTCTGTTCGATACGCAATAATATCAAAACGCTTCGGAGCGTAAAAATCATAAGAAATCTTATCTACCAAAATGGAGTCTCCTTCTTTTAGAAGTGGATTCATGCTTAAGGTAGTGACAGATACTTTTTGAATAAAAATATGGCTGATAAAATAGATCGCAAAGAAAATAATTATGACAACGGTAAGTTTTATAATTCTTTTTGATTTGTGATTAGAACGAGCCAATTAAAATCATCCTTCCTCTGGAAATTCTAATGTAATTCTACCAAGTTTACCATTTCTAAAATCATCAAGAACCAAAGCTGCCGCTTTATTAAGGTCTAATTCATCGCCTTTTAGTTTACATCCTCTAATCTGTGCAACATGTTTTAGAATCTCAACACTGTCAGTTGCTTCCGTTTCATAACGGTTAACGATAGTATCTTTATAATGAGCTGCTAAAAATGTTAATAGTTCAAGTACTAGTTCTGTAACATTAATTAAATCATCTTTAATCGAACCAATATACGCTAATTTTAAACCTACGGACTGATCTTCAAACTTTGGCCATAAAATACCAGGTGTATCAAGCAATTCCACGTTTTTATTCAGACGAATCCACTGCTTTCCTTTTGTAACGCCAGGTTTATTACCTGTTTTGGCACAAGCACGTCCGGCAAAACTATTGATAAAAGTGGATTTGCCAACGTTAGGAATCCCAACAATCATAGCCCGTACGGGACGGTTAATAATACCGCGCTTACGGTCACGTTCAATTTTATCTTTGCAGGCAGCAAGAATAATATCCTGTACCTGTCTGACGCCGGTTCCCTGTTTACTGTTCACTTCTGCCACATACCAGCCCTTTTTTTCAAACCAGTTGCGCCATTCTTTTGTTTTGCCGCTGTCAGCAAGGTCAAATTTGTTTAATAAGATTACCCTAGATTTGTTGCCTGCCAGCGTATCTATATCTGGATTTTTACTACTAAGTGGTATGCGTGCATCGACTAATTCGATGACTACATCAATCAGTTTTATGTCTTCTTGCATCTGACGTTTAGCTTTCGTCATATGTCCTGGATACCATTGAAAATGCATGTGTTTTACCTCGTTTGTTAGTATTTATAGTGTTAACTATTTTTCTGTGACATCTTGCAATTAATTATTAACGTTCGCAGATGGTGATGGCAAAATATTGGTTGAATCCATGGTAGTTGGTGATGGTGAAACATTGGAATCCTCCCCAGATGGAGAAGGTGAAGCCTCTGTGGCTGGTACACGGTTAAAGGTACCTACAAATCCAAATGGACTCAGTCTGACCCATGATTTGCCGATAATATCTTCTCTCATAATCATACCAATGGTAGCAAAACGACTATCCTGGCTATTATTGCGATTATCACCTAAAACAAAATACTCATCATCATCTAAAAGAACTGGCTCCTCTGCTAGCCCACCGCTTATCATTGTTTCTACAACATTAACTTCAGTAAGCTTCGTATCATTAATATAGACACTTCCTTCAGTTATCTGTACCTTTTCCCCAGGAAGTCCGATGATACGTTTAATACTAAAGAAATTATGCTGAATTCCTTCCTGTGAATAAACAATAACATCAAAACGCTCCGGATCGGAAAAACGGTATTGCAGTTTGTTAACAATGATAGAATCGCCATCATTAAGTGTCGGAACCATACTATCGCCTGTCATACTAACTCTCTGGACTCCATAATTAACAAATAAGTACGCCAGAAGGATGACTGCTCCGATTTGGAGGATCCAAAGAATTACTTTCCTAAGTAATTTATATATTGTGGGCCTTCTAGAGGCTCTGTCAAAATCAAAATCCATAGAATATCTCCATTCTATTTAATGTATAAATATCTCGTAATAATATTATAACATAGATAATCAACAGGGAATAGGGAATATGAAAAAAGTCTGTCCCAATCTAATCGATTCTATCAGAGTTTATAGAATAAAAACTCTAATAGCAACTAGAAAGGAATAGACCTTTTTCATGATTATATAGTTTATCACATATATGATCGTATGAATTATTTAACTAATTCTTTAACTTTCGCTGCTTTACCAACTCTCTTACGTAAGTAGTTAAGTTTCGCTCTTCTAACTTTACCACGTCTAATAACTTCAATTTTTTCAACGTTTGGAGAGTGTAATGGCCAAGTTTTTTCTACACCAATACCGTTAGAATTTTTTCTAACTGTAAAAGTTTCTCTAGCTCCGCCACCCTGTCTTTTTAATACAACGCCTTCAAATAACTGAGTTCTTTGACGGTTACCTTCTTTAACTTTAGCGTATACTCTTACAGTATCACCAACATTAAAACTAGCGATTTCAGCTTTTAATTGAGCATTCTCAATTTGTTTAATAATATCGTTCATTTGTGGACCTCCTTAAAATTTAGATGCTCTTAATACCTTCTGTAACAGAGGAACATCCGTTATCTCACAACAACTAACTTTAGCATAATCTTTTTACATTTGCAAGATAAATTTACACAATTTTTGATGAAATATGAATAACTCTGCGCTATCTACTAGACACTTGCAAGATAGAATTAAGATATTTTTGATCAGCTTTAGATAAATTAGCCTTTTCCAGCAAATCAGGCCGTTTTAGCAACGTTCTTAAGATAGATTGTTCCCTTCGCCAACGCTCTATATTAGCATGGTGTCCACTAAGCAATACCTCAGGTACCCTTTTACCTAAAAACACTTCTGGTCTTGTATACTGTGGATATTCTAAAAGATTGTCATAAAAAGACTCAATTTCAGCCGAAACGTCGTTATTCAATACACCCGGAACATGCCTAGCGATTGCGTCCATCATAACTAGACTTGCCAATTCTCCTCCGGTCAATACATAATCACCAATGGAAACTTCATCCGTAACAACTTCCTCTAGCACACGTTCATCAATACCTTCATAATGCCCACATAAAAAAATCAAATTTTCTTCCTGTGCGAGTTCCTCCGCCATTGCCTGGTTAAACACTTTTCCTTGTGGAGTAAGGTAAATGACACGCGCATTCGCCGCCCGTTCCTTAGCCTTGTTAACAGCCTTGTAAACTGGTTCTGCCTGCATTACCATTCCTGCACCACCACCGTAAGGATAATCATCTACTTTGCTGTGCTTATTACTAGAAAAATCACGTATATTAATTGTAGTCAAGGTAATCAAATTTTTTTCCATCGCTCGCTTCATAATACTTTCATTGAAGCTATTCTCAATCATCTCAGGAAAAAGAGTCAAAACATGATAGTTCATACTGTTCCCCTTAATCAGTCTAATAACCCCGGCATAATATGCGCGGTGATCAGTTTATTTTCAATATCAATATTTAATATACACTGTTCGATATAAGGAAGCAACACTTCCTTACCTTCCTTTGTTTTCACAACATATACATCATTAGCACCCGTCTCTAACACATCTATCAATTCACCTAAATCTTCATTCGTATCAGTAATGACACTACAACCAATCAAATCAGCGATATAATACTCACCTTCCTCAAGCGGAAGGGCATTTTCTCTTGTCACTAACAAATTCATTCCCTTGAAACGCTCCACATCATTAATCGAATCAAATTGTTTGAATTTTAAAATCACAAACTGCTTAAAGAACTTCACGCCACTAATTGTAAGCGTCACCTGTTCCTTCCCAGTATCCAGAATAACCTCCTTCAAACTCTTAAACCGATTAGGATCATCCGTGGTAGGAAACACCTTCACTTCCCCCTTAATCCCATGCGTACTAGTAATAACTCCAACCCGTAAAAATTGTTCCATAACTACTCCTTTATTCAACATCACATATTATATTAAATTGCATCCCAAAGCTATAAACATTCCTAATCAATCAATAACGATAAAGCCAGGAGATCCATGTTTTTTTGAAACCTTACCCCAAACAAAAAGCCAAGACTCTTTCCCTTCGCATCATTTCTCTTGAACAGTCAAGATAGGGGTTCGTTGGCAAAAGCCATAAACTAGATTGAATTCGTCAATTTGCCTCTATACACTAGACATCAAGCGAATATGAAACATATTATAAAGAGCAACACGCACCCAAAGAGTAAAAAAACTATGTTTCCTATTGCTTCAAAGAATATAAACTGTGTAAATTGGCGAGCAGAGACTAAGAATTGTCAATTTGCTCATCAATAATAAAAGTAAGCAAGATGAAACATATTATAATGAGCAACCGTTATGACGTCGTCGGCACTTAGAACCCGTATTTTGGGTTCTTACGTACCGCTACGACGTCATCCGAGCGAGAGCGCGTTGCGAATGTAATATGTTTTATATTGCTTTCAATAACTAAATTGAGCAAATTGACAAACCATCAACATAAACGCCAATTTACTTAGAAGTAAAACTCCTAAAGCAATAGGAAACATAGTTGGCAATACCTCGTGAGATCGCGTTGCGAATGTAATATGTTTTATATTCGCTTGTTCTAAGCGCCCAGGGCAAATTGACGAATTGGCAAAACCTCAAGCTTTTGACAACGAACCCAAATTGCCTCACAAGACAAAAAAGCCATAAGGAATGGGTCCCCTATGGCTTCAGTTTACTGTTGAATTTCAACGATTACTTTCTTGTCATCTTTCGTCGCAGCGGCTTTTACAACAGTACGAATGGCTTTTGCTATACGACCCTGTTTGCCAATAACTTTTCCCATATCATCTTGAGAAACCTTAAGTTCAATGGTAATAGCACTGTCTGTTTCTGTTTCTGTAACCACTACTTCATCTGGATGATCTACTAACGACATGGCGATTATTTCTACTAATTCTTTCATTGTGTCAAAACCCCCTGAATTTACAGTATTCTTCAATTATCATTCTATTACTGCCACATATACTAAACAGTATTACCTAGTAAATGATGGGCGATACGTAAATAATTACCGTATTATCAATTTTTGAATCAAATGACTATTAATATAATAACACAAAATAGCAATAACGCAAGTCCTATTCCTTATCGAGATTCATAATCGAATAAAGAAAAATAGCACAAAGCACTTCGATATAAAGGCTTTGCGCTACAAAATGCGAGTTCTAATTAAAGAATACCAGCTTTTTTAAATAATTTGCTAACTGTTTCAGTTGGTTGTGCACCATTAGCTAACCAATTTTTAGCTGCTTCTTCATTAATGTTGAAAGCACTTGGTTCTACAGTTGGATCATAAGTTCCAAGCTGATCGATGAATTTACCATCTCTTGGAGATCTGGAATCAGCAACTATTACTCTATAGAAAGGAGCTTTTTTCTGTCCCATTCTTTTTAATCTGATTTTTACTGCCATTGATATTTCACCTCCTTAAGGTATAATGAACTATTACATATAATGTAATAAATTTATATTGAAGCTTTTAATAAGCCCAATTAACAAAATGTTTTAAAGACCGAATGGTAATTTGAAACGGCCACGTTTGCCCGCTTTTCCTGACATCATGCCTGACATCTGTTTCATCATTTTACGGCTTTGCTCGAATTGCTTCACCATACGATTAACTTCGCTGATGTCAACGCCTGCACCACGTGCAATACGATTTTTACGGGAAGGATTCAGAATGTTAGGATTGCGTCTTTCTTCCTTAGTCATCGAATAAATGATTGCTTCGACACCCTTAAAGGCATTATCATCAATTTCAACATCTTTTAACTGACTTCCCACTCCAGGCAGCATACTAAGTAAATCACTAATACCACCCATATTCTTGATTTGCTGCATTTGCTCTAACCAATCGTTAAAGTCAAATTCAGCCTTACGAATCTTCTTTTCTAATTCTTTGGCTTTATCTTCATCAATTTCTGCCTGAGCTTTATCTATTAGAGTAAGGATATCACCCATACCAAGGATTCTCGATGCCATGCGGTCTGGATAAAATTGCTCGAGATCAGATAACTTCTCACCCATACCAACATAAAGAATTGGACGACCGGTTACGGCACGAATACTAAGTGCAGCACCACCTCGAGTATCACCATCTAATTTGGTAAGGACTACTCCGTCGATTCCAATTTTGTTATGGAACATCTCAGAAACATTTACTGCATCCTGTCCTGTCATAGCATCTACTACAAGGAGTGACTGGTGAACCGAAACATTTTCTTTGATCTCGATTAACTCATTCATCATATCTTCATCAATGTGAAGACGACCAGCAGTATCTAAAATTACAACATTGTAACTGTTCTTAGCAGCATGTTCCATTGCAGCTTTTGCAATATTAACAGGCTTATGTCCATCACCCATGCTAAATACAGGAACACCTTGCTTTTCACCATTGACTTGTAATTGTTTAATTGCGGCTGGACGGTAAATATCGCAGGCAACTAATAGAGGCTTTCTACCTTTTTGCTTTAACTTACCAGCAATTTTGGCAGTTGTTGTCGTTTTACCTGCACCTTGCAGACCACACATTAAGATTACAGTAATCTCTTGAGTAGGTTTTAAGGAAATCTCGGTAGTTTCACTACCCATTAGGTTAACTAATTCTTCATTTACAATTTTAACAACCATCTGACCCGGAGTTAAGCTGGTCATTACCTCTTGTCCAATTGCTCTATCTTGTACTGATTTGATGAAATTCTTAACTACTTTAAAGTTAACGTCGGCTTCTAACAATGCCATCTTCACTTCACGTAGTGCAGCTTTTACATCGGCCTCAGATAATTTGCCTTTACCACGCAGATTCTTAAATACATTCTGCAGCTTATCTGTTAAACTATCAAATGCCATTAAAACCCTCCCTTCCTTTAACACTCATCTAATATCTGATATGACAGTGTTTCTATCGTTTTTATCAACTCAGTTTTACCGGTTTCCCCGATTTGCTTCGCCAGTTGATTAATCTGATTCACCATGTCCTTCGTTTTGTTAAATTTATCAATAAGGTTTAATTTCTCTTCATATTCCATCAGCTGTTTGCTACAGCGCTTTATGATATCATGAACTCCCTGACGGCTAATATTCTGCTCTGCAGCAATTTCACTTAATGAGTAATCATTAAGTATGTAATCCTCATATATTTCTCGTTGATGGTCCTTTAATAAGGCACCATAAAAATCATATAATAAGGATAACTCTACGATTTTATCTAATTTGGTTACTTTTGTATCATTGGATTCACCAAGGATTATTTGCGTCATGTTATCACCACCTGTAAAGCTTTTTTCTTTACACTGGCTAGTATAGTATACGAAAAAGAAAATGTCAACAACAATTTAATTCAAATTTATTAAGAATATCTGGTTATTCGATTACCTTAATACTTGTAATAATTGGTTGATTTTCTTTTGTTACTGTCCCATTATCATCGACTGCAGGAACACTCGTACATACTTTATCAACTACATCCATGCCCTCTGTAACATAACCAAAAACAGCATAGTCTCCATCTAAAAATGTAGCTCCACTGTGTACAATAAAAAATTGACTACTTGCGCTATTAGGATCTGTGGAGCGAGCCATAGAGAGGGCGCCTTTTGTATGAGATAATGTATTCTCTACTCCATTGTTGGCAAATTCGCCCTTAATTGTTTGATCAGCGCCACCGAATCCAGTACCCAATGGGTCACCACCCTGCATCATAAATCCTTCCATTATACGGTGAAAAGTAAGCCCATCATAGAATCCACTTTTAACTAAGCTGATAAAATTAGTTACGGTGATAGGAGCTGCATCGGCATCTAGCTCACACTTAATAGTGCCAAAGTCTTTGATTACGATTTCAATATTGTGCTTTCCAGTTAATAACTCTACTGGTGCTGCAGTATTGGTTGCTTCCTCAGTTGGTTGAGTCGTTGGAGTCGTGGTGTTTTCCTCGCTTTTTGAACCCACTCCACTCTCATTCTTTGTTCCACAAGCCACGAAAATAAACATAGCAGTGATCATTAATAAGATAATCTTAACTGTTTTCATTCTTTTATCATCCTTTCCAATCTTGTATTTCATAAATATTGCTTAGTAAACCAATATGATAAAAATATACTTCATTTAGATAAGAAAAACAATCCTAAAATCATATAGAAAATCGGTGCTAGTCCCATACAATACTAAGTCTTACTCTATCCCAAATACCCAGAAAAGCGCCCTTTGTGGGCGCTTTTCATAAATATTACTTTTTAAAGTTTATAAAGTTATTATCTTTTAATATCACAAAGTATTTTGACAAACGTTCATATAGCGGTTCTGCTTCTTCTCCAAAATGTTCCTTCACCTTTTTACCAATCTCAAAGATGGAGGTATTTCCGTCAATGAATTGCCATACAAAGCTGCCATATTTATCGAGTTTAATGTTGGTCGATTTTGGAGTACCACGAAGTTTTTGTGCCAGAATATCAAAAAAACCATGTTTATCGATTACTACAACTACCAGACCATTTTCATCGATATGTTCACGAAATTCTGGATTTTTTGTAGGGATAAAATCTAAATAGTTTTTTTTCATCTTAAACTCCAATCTAGTTTACTTTCTTATCTTTTTTCCATACAGAGTAATAGAAAATAAAGAGAACTAAAATACCAAAGCCTATCCAACCACCGATATTACCAAGATTGATAGAAGAACTTAAGTTAATTTTATCGCCAAGGGTAATAGTTGTGAGTTCACCATCAAGCATAGCGGATCCTACTGGAATTATTGCAAATACTGCAAGTAAGATACCAAGTAAACCTTCTCCGGCAATCATACCAGAAGTAAATAGGATACCTTTTTCTACGTTGTCTTTGCGTTTTTCTTCGGATACTGTTTTCTTTTTCTCGATGATATAACGAACAACACCACCAACCATAATACCAGCACTTAAGTGGAATGGTAAGTATAAACCTACAGCAAATGGTAGAACTGGAATTCCAAGTAACTCAACTGCTACTGCAATACCTGCACCAGCAAATACTAAGTTCCATGGTAAATTCGCTTCCATAACGCCTTCTACTATCATTTTCATTAATGTTGCCTGAGGTGCTGGTAACTCAGAAGAACCAAAGCCCCATGCTTTATTTAATAAGAATAAAACACCACCGATAACAACTGCGGAAGCAACTACACCAATCATTTCACCGATCTGCTGTTTCTTTGGAGTAGCTCCTAAGATATAACCAGTTTTTAAGTCCTGGGAAGTATCTCCAGCAATTGCTGTAACGATACAGATAATGGAACCAATAACAATAGCAGTAATCATACCATTAATACCGGTGTTTCCAGTTGCTTTTAAGATCATTGTTGCCACTAATAATGTTGCAATTGTCATACCGGATACTGGGTTATTACTAGACCCAACTAAACCAACTAAACGTGCAGATACGCTCGCAAAGAAGAAACCGAAAACTACAACAATTAAGGAACCAATTAAATTAAGTGGAATCACTGGAAGTAACCACATAATTACTGAAATAGTTAAGATAGCAACAAGTATAAATTTCATAGAAAGATCTCGATCGGTTCTTAAATTACTATCTCCGAAATCTTTACCTCTATAATCTTTCATCGCTTTTGCGAAAGTATCAATAATGAGTGGTAATGATTTGATTAAGCTCATGATACCACCTGCCGCAACAGCACCAGCACCAATATACTTAATGTAGTTAGACCATAATCCCCAGGAATCTAATTCGCCAATTGCTACTGTGGCAGGGAATAAAATAGTATTCTCACCAAATAAAGAGATTAATGGCATTAATACTAACCATCCTAAAACTGCACCAGACAACATATAAGCTGAAATCTTAAACCCACAGATGTAACCAACACTCACTAATGCTGGAAGAACATCCATACCTGCTCCAGCACCTTTATAGCCTTTGATTTCATAGTGAATTTCGCTTGGGAATAATTTTAAACCGTCTGCGATAAACTTATAAATTGCTGCAATACCAAGACCAACAAAAACTACACCTGCTTTTGAACCACCTTCTTCTCCAGCAAGTAATACTTCTGCACAGGCAGTTCCTTCTGGATATGGTAATGTACCATGTTCTTTTACGATTAATGCTTTACGTAAAGGAACCATGAAGAGAACACCAAGTAAACCACCAATTAATGCGATAACAGCAATTTCAACTAAGCTAGGGCTTGCACCTTTTCCTTCGCCTGCCCAGAGGAACAATGCTGGGATTGTAAAGATAGCTCCGGCTGCAACAGATTCACCTGCTGATCCAATTGTCTGTACCACATTGTTTTCTAAGACGGATTCTTTTTTCAGAATCACACGGATAACACCCATACTAATAACTGCAGCTGGGATAGACGCAGACACTGTCATACCTACTCGTAAGCCTAGGTATGCATTGGCTGCACCAAATATTATAGCTAAAATAATACCTATTACTACAGAAGTTACTGTTAATTCAGGAATCACTTTATTAGCGCTAATAAATGGTTTGAATTCATTATTTTGATTCATTTCTAGTACTCCTTTACATTTTCTTTTGCAATTGTCTGAAATTACCATATTTATCATGGAAACTTCTGACAATTTTACATAGGGCGCTTTATTTACATATAATAATGTAAGAAATCGCAATCTTCAATACTATACCACGATACAGTAAAATAGCAAAGTAAATATACTCCAAATTGTTATTATAATTTATAAAAAATAACGTTGATCTATTAGAAATTTGAATAAAATTATATTTTCTTATCTCTTCTGACTTCTCACATACCTCAGCGTACTTGAATGACTTTAAATTATATTTTTAGGTTGTACGAAACACCTCCCTTTTATGCTAAAGGAAAGAGTTTCGAGATCTTTGCGGAGTATTTTTATATCATTGCAAATTGACGAACTATAATTTTAATAAGGGCTTTTGATGCCCTAATCCTATGATATAAAAAAGACCGAATTCACTTTAATGAACTCGGCCTTTAAATATTTTATACTGGATATGCCTTGCTGCTTGTATCTGCTAGCGTCGCATCCACTTTAGTTTTTTGCGCCTGACGGTATTTGAAGAACTCTTCTGCTACCTGTGGGAACAATGCATAAGATAAGATATCTTCGTCTTGTTCTTTCCATTGAATCATTTTGGATTCAATTTCTTTTAATTCTGATTTGATCAAATCAGCAGGACGGCAAGTGATTGGTTCCTCATCACCAAGAGCTAATTTTTGTACTTCCTTGTTAAATGGTTTTACAGTCTGACCATATTCACCTCGAAGAACAGCCTTAGTCTCTTTTGTCATTGTCTTATAACGTTCTCCCATAACAACGTTTAACACAGCCTGAGTACCAACAATCTGGGAAGATGGTGTTACAAGAGGTGGTTCCCCAAGATCTTGACGTACACGAGGAATCTCTTGTAATACTTCATAGTATTTGTCTTCCGCATGCATATCTTTTAACTGGGATACCATGTTACTTAACATACCACCTGGAACCTGATATAACAAGGTTTTAATATCAACACCCATTACCTTAGGGTTTAATAATTTGCTTTCAAGAGCCTGGTCACGAAGTGGACGGAAATAATCTGCAATTTCAGCCAATAAATTCTGATCAAAACCTGGATCATAAATCGTTCCTTTGAAAGTTTCCACCATAACTTCGGTTGCAGGTTGGCTTGTTCCCATTGCAAATGGACTCATAGCGGTATCAATTACGTCGCAACCTGCTTCTACAGCCTTCATATAAGTCATTGCAGCCACACCTGAAGTATAGTGAGTATGTAGCTGAATAGGGATGTTTACAGTTTCTTTTAATGCGGTTACTAATTCTGTTGCTTTATATGGCACTAATAATCCAGCCATATCTTTGATACATAAGGAATCAGCACCCATTTCTTCGATCTGTTTTGCAATCGTTGTCCAGTATTCCATTGTATATGCATCTCCTAAAGTATAAGATAACGCAACTTGTGCATGACCTTTTTCTTTATTAGATGCTTTTACAGCAGTTTGTAAGTTACGGATATCATTGAGACAGTCGAAGATTCGAATGATATCAATACCATTGGCAATTGACTTTTGTACAAAGTATTCAACCACATCATCTGCATAGTGACGATATCCTAAGATATTCTGTCCACGAAACAGCATCTGAAGTTTTGTATTTTTAAAACCGGATTTTAACTTACGAAGTCTATCCCATGGATCTTCTTTTAAGAATCGAAGTGATGCATCAAAAGTAGCTCCACCCCAACATTCTACAGAGTGATAGCCCACTTTATCCATTTTATCAATAATTGGAAGCATCTGCTCAGTTGTCATTCGGGTCGCAATTAAAGATTGATGTGCATCACGTAAAATTGTTTCTGTAATTTTAACTGGTCTTTTTGTTTGCTCGGCCATAATGTACCTCCTGTTCGAATTTACCTTATTCTACAAATGTAGAATAAGGGTTTAATCATATCTATTTGAAAATTGCCATAAATACACCGGCTGCTACAGCAGTACCGATTACTCCGGCCACGTTTGGTCCCATCGCATGCATCAGTAAGAAGTTGGTTGGATCTGCTTCAGAACCAACTTTTTGAGAAACACGGGCTGCCATAGGTACTGCAGAAACTCCAGCAGAACCAATGAGAGGGTTTATTTTTCCCTTAGTTACTTTGCACATTATTTTTCCAAATAATACACCACCTGCGGTACCGATTGCAAATGCAATTAATCCTAAAGCAACAATTTTTAGTGTAGTCAATTTTAAAAATGCTTCTGCACTAGTGGTTGCTCCAACTGAGGTACCTAGTAAAATAACAACAATATACATCATGGCATTGCTGGCAGTTTCCGTTAACTGCTTTACAACACCGGATTCTCTAAATAAGTTACCAAGCATTAACATACCAATTAATGGTGCGGTGTCAGGTAAAATTGCAATTACTACGACAGAAACCACAACCGGGAAAAGGATTTTTTCTAATTTGGAGACCGGTCTTAGCTGTTCCATCTTAATTTCACGTTCTTCCTTTGTTGTGAGAAGTTTCATAATTGGCGGTTGAATAATTGGTACTAAAGACATATAGGAATATGCAGCAACTGCAATTGGTCCCAAAAATTCGGTTTGTCCAAGCTTTCCTGCTAAAAAGATAGAGGTTGGTCCATCTGCTCCACCTATAATGGAAATCGCAGCAGCAGCCTTATCGCCAAAGCCCATTAAGATTGCGAAAAGATAAGCTGCAAATATTCCAAGTTGCGCCGCAGCGCCTAATAAAAAGCTCTTAGGATTAGCAATCAGTGGCCCAAAGTCTGTCATAGCACCTACTCCCATGAAAATCAGGGAAGGAAGGATTGCCCATTCATCTAGCAAATAGAAATAATGAAGAAGTCCGCCCTCATCCATAATCGGTGGATATAGGTTTACTAATAACATACCAAATGAAATAGGAACTAAAAGGAGAGGCTCATATTCTTTTTTGACTGCAAGGTAAAGGAAAAACAGAGCAACAGCCACCATAAGGAGATTCCCCAAGCCTAGGTTGAGGAATGCTGTCTGTTTCGCCAGGTTACCTAGCGCGGTTAATATATAATCCATGACTTTCATCCTCCTTAGTGACTATTTTAAAGTTGCTAATACATCTCCTGCCTCAACAGCATCGCCTACGTTAACATTGATGCTTGCAATCGTACCATCTTGGATTGCAACTACTTCATTCTCCATCTTCATTGCTTCAAGCAACAATATGACATCACCTTTTTTCACGTTCTGTCCAACATTAGCTTTAACACCTAGGATTTTACCAGGCATTGGAGCATTAATTTTAACGGAACCAGCACTAGCAGTTGCTGCAGCTTTTTGAACTGGCGCTGGAGCTGGTGTACTAGCTTTCACTGGAGCAGCTGTCTGAGTTGTAGCACCGGATACGCTTCCTTCTTCCACGGTAACTTCGTATACATTACCATTCACTGTGATTGTATAATTTTTCATGAAATTTTCCTCCTATAATTTGTAATTGTTACGCGTTCTTCCATTTACGGTTTACTTTTCGGATAGAACGAACCATTAAGCCATCAGCCGATGCTTCTGCACCTCTGCTTGCCATAATCGCAGCTGTAATCACAGCCACTAACTCTGTGTCGTCTATTAAATTAACTGCTTCTTCTTCGTATATAGCCTGTTCAGTAACTACAGAAGTAACTGTTTCAGGCTTCTTTCCTTCAAAAAGCATTGGTACATATTTAAGTAAAGATATAATTAAGGAGATAAAGATGAGAACTATAAACACGGTACCCATACCAAGTACTGTATTTAATAAGGCATCCACCATTTTATCGCCAAAGGATTTGTTGCTGTCCAGAACTATATCCACTGGTTGTAGCTCATAATTAAACGTTGGTTTGAAAAGTAGGGACTCTTTTTCAAAAGTTGTAGTAATTGTAACCATAACCTGAGGCGCATCATTTTCATCCGTGCTATAAGTAAATTTATAGTCATCGGCTGATACAAAGGCACCAACACGGTTTAAGGTTTCATACCAATCCACATACCGGTCTGCTTCTTCCTTACCATATTGGTAGGCCACTTTGTCGTACTCGGCTTTATCAGTAATAGTGGAAAAGTCTGATGTAGTAAAGTTTTTTAACAAAGCATCCGCAGCTTCCTTAACCTGGGATTCAGTAAAGTGAGAAGATGCATCATCGACCTTCGCACAAGAGGTTACTGCAAGCATACAAACCAACATACTGAGCAGGAAAAATAATTTTTTCTTCATCTGCTTCACCTCATTTAGATTGAACCATGCTTTTTAGCAAGGCGGTTTTCGCGTTTCGTAAATAACATGTCAAAAGCATAAATCAACTGTTTTCTGGTTGTTTCCGGCTCAATAATGCTGTCAACATAACCACGCTTTGCAGCTGCAATTGGATTTGACTGTAATTCTTGATAGCTTGCAGTCTTTTCATTAATCATTGCAACTTTATCATCGGAGGAAGCAATTTCCTCAGCATAGATAATCTGAACCGCATTTTTTGCGTCCATCATTCCGATTTCACTGCTAGGGTATGCGAATACCATATCTGCTCCAATGTGTTTAGAGTTCATTGTAATGTATGCGCTGCCAAAGGCTTTACCGGTTATTACGTTGATTTTAGGTACTGTCGCATTGGCTAGAGCGTACGTTAATTTTGCAGCAGCTTTTGCGATTGATTTTTCTTCACACATCGTAGCTTTATATCCAGCAACGTTAGTTAATGTTACTACAGGAATATTGAAGGAATCACAGAAAGTTACAAATTCAGCAGCTTTGTTACATCCGTCTGCAGTTAATACACCTTCTAATTCTTCGATAGTCTTGTATG
This sequence comes from Bacillota bacterium, assembly GCA_023434365.1. Classification (GTDB taxonomy): domain Bacteria; phylum Bacillota; class Clostridia; order Lachnospirales; family Lachnospiraceae; genus KM106-2. The sequence continues at coordinate 117,633 of JAEYSV010000008.1, forward strand.
TAGCATCCATAACCGCTTTACGATTTGCTACAGCACCAATAGTTGCTCCATTCAGACGAATGAAACCACATACCATATCTTTTGCAAAGTTTTGCTTTACTTCTACAAAGGACTGATTGTCAGAAAGTAAAGTAAGTGCTTTGGCAGGATCATCGATAACGCTTTCGATGCCTTCTACCGTTCTATTTAAATCATCCAGACATTCATCAAAGGAATCATCATCTTCATTGTTACTTGGTAAGATGCAAATTAATTCTCTGACTTTACTGATTACTTCAGCTTCGTCAGCACCTACAAAGTCTACAACACCAGCTTCACTTTGGAATGTTGCAGAGGAGGTATCACATTTACTAATGTAATTGCCTTCTAGGGCATTTGGTGAATTTACAAACAATTTCGCGTTTTTTTGTTCCATAAAAGTAAAATCACTTAAAGCTGAGGAAACAGAAACTCCGCCACCACAGACACCAAAAACAGCTGTGATTTGAGGAATCACTCCAGAAGCCATCGTCTGTTTCAGGTAAAGATCTCCAAAACCGGCCAAAGCGTCAGTTGCCTCCTGAAGTCTGATACCTGCACAGTCAATAAAGCCGATGACAGGTGCTCCAACTTTAAGTGCTAAATCATAAATATTTGCAATTTTTTTGGCGTGCATTTCGCCAATTGTACCGTGCATTTTAGTAGCATCCTGGCTATAAACATAAACCAGATTGTTATTTATTACTCCATATCCGGTAATAACGCCATCAGCAGGTACTTCTTGTTCAAGTAAGTTGAAATCAGTATTACGCTTTGTAACTAAAGCACCAATTTCAACAAAACTATTTTCATCGAGCAAAGATAGTATCCTATCGGTTGCTACACTTGGTGATGTACTACTCATATTTCGCCCTCCATAAGTTATTTTTAAAAAGTAAAACCAATTTTCTGCCGATTATATTGTACCTCTAAAGTGTTTGAAAATCAATAGGTTTTTGGTAATTTGTTTTATTTTTAACAAGGATTTATTAATAGTATTGTTCTATTTATATAATAGAGTTGGAAGATTCTGCATAAATGATAATATATCATAGGATGTAATCTCCTCCTATGATTAGGGCGTCAAAAGCCCTTCAGAAAACTTGGCTTAGTCAATTTGCACAATTACAAAGTAAATTAAAGTGATACAAGACATAGTTCAATGAGCAACTGTATGAAGTCGTTGGCACTTTGGCCCTG
>JAEYSV010000030.1 GCA_023434365.1 Bacillota bacterium
TTTCATTCGATAGCGAAAGCGGCCGCACATATTCATTTTCATGTCAACTATTTTTTGAAAAAAAAAGACCCCTATACCATTTATTGATATAAAGATCTAATTTTGTTATCTTAACTTAATGACATTGACCTATATGGTACCCCTTTTTTTAGTAAGATTAACAAAACTCTTGCTGCCTATAGTCCTGAATCGTACCACTAAAATTAAGACCATAGCCAAAATCATAAGAATTCCCACACTCATCGGTATATGGCTCCATATCCAGGCCGACATCTTCTCTTTGCAATTCAACTGTTGCCATATCTTTTGGCATTTGAAATGGTAATAATCCACTTGGCTCATACACTCCTGAAATCACGTCTAATAAGGCCTGATTCTGCACTCCAAAACTCAATACAATGGCATCTGCTGCTTTTTCAAATTCTGCAACTATCGTTGGATTTCTCATTCCAAGAATAACAATTACCGGCTTATCTCCCATTTTCCTCTTGGTTTCAAGTACCAAATCAAGGTCCGTCTCATTATCTGTCGTATTCGTTTTGCCATAGTAACTACGATTGGTACTACTTTCTAATGGGTCACCGCCTGCTATACTAATCTTTCTTGCCAGTCTTGCTGTATAAGGGCGATATTGAAGTGAAATTGGTAAATATCCTTCTGTATTGCTATAAGGCTTACACTTTGGTGATTCAATGCATACAATTGCTACCTCTGCCTCATTAGGTGAATCCACAACAGTAAAATAGTTCTCTACCTGTTTTGGTAACATCATTTTTACTATTTTTTCTTTCTCCACATTACCAAACCAGTCAATGCTTTCGTTGATTAATCGGTCAGGAATATAAACCTTCGTCTCTCTTTTAAGTGGCAATAACTTTTTTTTATTCTTTAAAAGCACGATACTCTTAAGCTGTGCTTCATACCCTTCCTTCATAAAATCTGGGTTTCCAACAACCTCACTAGCTTCCTTTGGATCTATATAAGCATTCTCAAACAATCCAGTACGCATAATATTACGAACCAACCTTGTTGCGGACTGTTCCATTCTTAAACGCATGAACTTTTCCCCGTGCTCCATTACTCCCATCTCATATGCCTTTATAATCGGTTCTTTTCGATTATTTCCACCATATTGGTCCACTCCTGCCATTAATGCTTTATAATGGCGCTCTTCTTCGGATGTCTTCTCTACTCCCCAGCATTTTCCCGATATAAATACATCCATTTTATCGTTATCATGAGTAATGCTCCAGTCGGTGCAAACCACTCCATCATAATGATACTTTTCTCTTAACAAATCTGTTATTATGTACTTACTGTAAGCGTTTCCTACATTTTCCCCATCTTTAATATCTTGTCCATATGAGATTGTATAGTAAGGCATCACTGCACTTGCGCATTCTGTCTTACCATCTAATGCAAATGCACCCTTTGTAAATGGTAACAGATGCTCATCAAAATTATTCCCTGGATATACTGCGTATTTTCCGTAAGCATAATGCGCATCACGTCCACCTTCGCCACTGCCACCGCCTGGCCAATGTTTTACCATTGTATTTACACTATCATATCCCCAGCCATTAGCAATTTCCTTTTCTCCCGTTGAGGTTTGAAAACCATCACAATAAGCCTTAGCCATAGCGGTTGTTAATTTGGTCCCTTCTCCAAAAGTTCCATCAAATCGCATCCACCTTGGGTCCGTTGCCAGGTCAATCTGAGGAGAAAGTGCAGTCGCAAGCCCAAGATAACGATATTCTGTTGAGGCAATCTCTCCAAACCGTTTAACTATATTAGGGTCAAATGTTGCTGCCAAACCCACAGATTCTGGCCATCGTGATATATCACCACCAGAAGCAATATTAAACTCCGCATTGGCATTTGCGCCGTGACGTGGATCAGAACTATTATTAGCTGGAATCCCTAGTCTAGAGCCTTCTGTATAAGCCTGTACGTTGTTATTCCATTTTGCAGCAGTATATGCATCATCTACAATTGTTACAAGAACATGTCTCAAATGATCTTCGCGCAGGAATTTTTTCTGCTGGTCTGTTAACTGTGTAATCAAAACACCTGCTTCTTCAAATGATTTTCCATTATAGGTATCAGTATTACCAAACGGACTTTTACTACTAGTAATTGACTGATGTCCACTATAAAGCATTAATCCTGCTATCTCCTCAAGTGTCATCTTTTTTACCAAATCAGCAATACGTTCTTCCACTGGTAATCGCCAGTCCTCATAAGGGTCTAACACCCCATTCTTGTTAAGATCCTTGAATGCAAAACCATCCAGTTCAAGTATTGACACCCCGGATTCTTTTGAGAATCCCAATACAGGCCCCCCTTCGTTCTTGATTAAACAATAGCCGTCCATTTCAACTAGTTCCCACTTTTTTTGCTTCATGTCCTACCTCCGTTATCATTTTCTGTTAAGTCGAAGTCTATAATAATATTATACCTTATATTGCCTGATTTTTCTCTATTTTTTTACCATATTCTTGTACTTTTCACTTCTGCCGCAGTGCGATCCTTGCGGAGCATTTTTATAACATAGAACGTAATTTCATATGAAGATTAGGGCGTCAAAAGCCCTTCAGAAAACTTGGCTTAGACAATTTGCACAATTACAAAGTAAATTAAAGTGATACAGGACATAGTTCAATGAGGGCTTTTGACGCCCTAATCATATGATATAAAAAAGTATCTGTCAGCCCTATATAGAACCTCAGATACTTCCTTTTGTTATCGCAAAGCGTATTTTTTTGTTATTTCATTGTTTGTGGACTTAACTCCGGACGATATTGCTGGTAATAATTATCACAGACTTTTTGGTATTCACTAATTAACTGTTTTCCTACTTCTTTTAAGTCTCTTGATTTTGCGACCTGGAATCCTTCTTCTACTTTACTTTCTAACCTGCCGGTTAGAATTCCTTTAACCTTATCTTCGAATTCCTCATTCTCATTTGCCTTATAACAGTTAACATCATTCATTAGCCAGTCATCAAAAACAGGAATATCACGAACTAACACCGGTATTCTCATTGCTAATGCTTCTAACACGACGATTCCTTCTGTTTCTTCATGCGTCATAAATAAGAATAAATCTGCTCCTCCATAAGCTTCTTTTAGCTCATCACGATTCACATAGCCAGGAAAGAATAGATTTGGTAACTTTGTTTGTACCGCATGCCTTATTTTAGGAGGCACAGTGTTCAGATTCGTATATCCAAACCAGACAAACTTGTATTCCGGCATACGTTTCGCCATCTCTACAAATTCCAAAATTCCTTTTCTCTCAATATATAGCCCAACAGATATGATAATCTTATCTTCCTCTGAAAAATGATATTTTTCTCGAAAACGTCTTCGATATTCTTCATTTGGCTCATAATAAGCAGTATCAATCCCATTACTTATATTCACGATTGGTTTGTTAATCTTATACCTACTAATTAATTTCTTTGAATAATCAGTTGGAGTAACAATTAAGTCTGCCGTGTTATAACATTTGGTAATCCAGTATTTAAACATTGGAGCAATCAGGTTAGAACAGATAAATGAGTTACGAAAATCCTCTTGGGTAGAGTGTGCATGATACACAACCTTTTTACCGTGCTTTTTAGCTTTCTTACTCATTCGGTATGATTTTAGGAATATCGTATTAATATGGACAACATCATACTCATCTTTCTCATTCATGGTCCAAGGGATATTATTATTTTGAAGAGCTTGTTTTTGATGATAGATGGCTCTACCGACTCCACTCTTTTCTATCATTTTCTGATGGTTTGAGTACAATAAGACTTTCATACACAGATTCCCCTTTTTTCACTTTGCATTAATTATCTTTTCCCATCATATCATAAAAAACTACGCTTTTCTTTACTTATTTCTTAAGACTTTTGAAAAATAGCCATTTTTTCAATTATTTAACTATCTCATATGGCCAATCTATGATTCCGCCAAATTCATAAACGTTTTGATACCCCAGGTCTATTAGGTCTGCACTGGCTGCTTTACTTCTGTTACCACTACGACAATATACAAGTAACACGGTATTTTTATCTGGGATCATAGTCTCTGCTTCTTTTTTTATACTACCTAGCGGCAATAAAACGGCATCCTGAATATGGCCATCTGCATATTCATATTCTTCTCTTACATCAAGAATTATAATATTTTCCTGTTCCATCATATTTTTGGCTACTTCCTGAGTAATCTGTTGAAACGTCTTATCTGCTTGTTCTAAACCTGGCTCCTTACCCTCATTTGCTCTGCCACAGCCAGTTAAAACACCTGCTAATGCAATAATAACTAATAATTTTATAACCATCCATCTTCATCCTTTCTATTTATTTTTCATCTTTCAAATGATACTTCACCTTACAAATGGTCTGCGTCATAGTTCCCATAGGACAATAGACACACCAGGATTTTGGTTTATACATTGCCATTGTTAAGATACCAAGTAATGTTGATGTAGCCATCATGCTATAAAATCCAAAACCAAATTGTACGATCCATGGACTTAAACTACTGTAATCAGCAAAATTCCATGGAAGTTTAAACGTCCACAATAAAGTAATTACTTCTTTTAATGATCTTGTTTGTTGTATCACTGCCCACGTATTAAACATCATAACAAAAAACATAACTAAAAAAAAGATTAAAAAACCATAACGGAATGCTGAATGTCTCATCCATCTTGGCATTGGTTTATTTCTGGATAATTTTAATTTTCTACCGAGCAAATCAAGCAACTGACCTCTCCCACAGTATTTATTACAATAAGCCTTACTGCCTTTCGTAAAAGAAATAACAAGTGGTACGATAAAGCATATCATACCTAGCCATGCAAACATTATGTTAAATAGCGACAGTACCATGTACGCTAATGAAGCAATCCAAAGATACTCTCTAATTTCTTTCTTTTTTCTTTTTTTTGATTTTTTTATAACTTGCTCTGTTGTCATAAATCCTCCCTAGTCTTCCTTTTATGCTTTCTATGATTTATTTCAATTATTATCTGCTTTCTTTTCTACCATGCAAATAGTTGATGCTGGACATAGTTTCTCACACTTTGTGCAACCTACACATCGATCTTTATCAATCACCGCATACATTCCATGGTGAATTGTAATTGCTTTAACCGGACAGTTTGCTGCACACAAACCACAGGCAACGCAGTTTTTTTTCTCTACCTCAGCAACTTTTCGTATCTTATTTTGTGCCATAATATCCTCCTATCAGATAAAAAACTCCTTGCTCATTCCTTCATGGAGTCTGTTGCTATATCTATCGTTCTTTAATAAGATATCAAATATTCTTGCTTTCTTCTGTGACCAAATCACTTATGTGCATCCCCCGGAGGGTTTTATTTCATAGGACGCTATTTTCTATGAAATGAAAGAGTTTCACTGACGAAACTTTCCGCCTGCGGCTAGTCGCATATGCGAAAAAAAATGCAGGATTGGTTTACTCCTGCATTCTAATTTCACTATTCTTCATTTTCAGTTGTTTCGCATTCATCGCACTCTATACCATTGGTGCTGCTGTTATTATTCCCGTTACTGTTACCATTGTTACTGAATAATCCAATTCCCTTTTTTACCGGTGAAATAACGAATCCTATCACTAGGCCCAATAACAATGCCGTACTTCCAAAAAGTATCTTTTCTTCTTTTGTCCAATCCTTTGCGATAAATTTAGTCACGCACTCTTTCATATCATAATCCTCCTACCTTATTTCCTTTTATTGTAACTTATTTAAGGATAAAATGCAAAATGAATCATGCCAAAGAGCAGAAAATGAACATGATGATTTCATTTTCTGCTCTTTTTCAGTTCTCTCAATGATGTAATCTATTTAGGACTCGGTGCTACCGCTCTTATCATTGGAGGCTACCTGAAGCTTACGTTCAATTAATAGCTCTTCTTGTCTTATATTGATTTCTGCAATAATTACTGACTCATTATCAAATATTAACTTACGATATTGTTCACCACCAACAATAAAACTAACACCCAGCTTGCGGAGAATATATAATCCTGTTTCCTCATTAGCAAACAACTCATAATCCTTATCTAAAACAGAAAGCAATTGATTCAGTTCACTGCTTGTAATAATCGAAGGACGAATCAATCGTTCAATTAACTGTAGTATTACAACATGCTTACGCTCAAGCAGGATATCCTTTGCATAAATGGTATAAAACACGTCTCTTGCAAATGAACTGATTACCTCTTTCTCAATCAGAAAATCCATATTATAAAGCTGCGTAGTCTTACTCTGCGATTTGTTTAACATTTTTGCGATCTCATCTAATTGGATATCTTCCTTCATAGAAAGGATTAACTCTATACGTTCACATATCTTATCTTTAATGAAAAACGTCTCCTGCCCAGTAGGTGTTGACTTTCTGATAAACCAGTCTTCCGGAATGATATTCATTCGTTTCCAGCGATATAATTGACCATATGAGATATTCATAACCGAAAGCAAGTCTTTCTTTGAGATTAATTCTTCCATATTCTGTCCTCTCCTTATAATATTAAACCTGAACTTTATTGTCCACAACAGATTCCTCATCAATTTCAAGCATGCCGCTGTATTCGATTAAGCCAATCTTGCAATTAGGTCCTATTTTAACATTGTTACCTCGTACTATTTCTGCAGTTGTATTCTCCAGACGAATTTCATCTCCTTCAATTTCTTTTACAATCAATTGATTCGAACGAAGTTTTCCAGGTAGAAAAGAACTGATAAAATTACCAACACTCAGATGACGATTCTCTACAATAATCTCACTTCCCCCAATTTCTCCAATTGTGGAAGTACCTGCAAGACGTAAGTGAAAATGTTCACTATTAATACATCCTTCACACGTAATATTGCCTTCTGTTTCAATTACCTCACTATTAATATCCTGTTTCACCGTAACAAACCCACTCACATCCACATGATTAGCTTTCATGGATCCTTCCGCTTTTAAGGAACCCCTTACAATTACTCTATCTGCATTAATACCTCCTATCGTTTTATAGGTACCTGATACATCTAAAATATTTGCCACTAACTCTCCCGTTTGTTTGGCTGTTCCACTGATTTTTGTTTCTTTTGATGTTACATCTCCTTCTAAAGATGCCATTCCTGAAACTCTTAACAAATTGCATGTAAAATTATCAATAACTGTTGCGTTGCCGTTAATCCGCACTTCATCATAGATGCCTCCACCTATTTTACCCGATCCATCAATACGTATTGATTGCATTTCATTCATAGCACTACCTCCATAACATTGTTTTACTATTAAATAATTTATTTAATAGTAACATAACAATGTTACACTGTCAATACTCTGTTTCATAGGAAATTTCTAATTTCCCATATCATAAAAAAAAGTATGCCCTGCAGGATTCTCCCTACACTGGCATACTTCGTTTATTATATCTATTACTACCCTTACTCTTCGAAAATACTACAAACTACAGAAGTGTTCTTTATACCAAATTCACTGTTAATCAGCACTTCACCCCAGTCGGCTGATAACACACTTCCATCCCATTCATTTGCAATATCCAAATATTCTACACCGCCGCCATTGCCTTTCCATGACCATCCAATATAACCAACTGCAATTTCATTACAATATTTTAAAATGTACTCTTCATCAACATCCCCACTACTATGTTTAAAGCCAAATTCCCCAATACATACAGCCAGATCAAGATTTAATACATTATCAATATTTGCTTTTATTACCTTATCATTAGTACCAGCGTATTCATACATATGAATGGAGAACATAGTATTCTTTAATGGATCTGACTCAAATACCTCTTTTCCGCCATCTACAATGCTCTTAGGGTATTGTCCCCAACCAGCAGAATCTACCATGATCAGATTCTTAATACCTGCTTCTCTAATCTTTGGAATCACAGTAGTGTAACCTTTCGTCCAAAGATCGCTACTCCAATCTCCAAACCATTCATTCGCAATGTTTACAATAACATAATCTTCATTGCCCTGTAATATTGGTTTTAACTCGATAAAGTAGTTCGCTGCTTTTTCTAGATCTTCAACCATATTCTTACCAGTAGCATCATGTACTTCTAGAACTGCAACCATATGTAACTCTTTACAAGTATTAATTAGATCAGACACAGATAAAATATCATCTTTCGTCCATTGTTCTCCGTTAGATAACACGATACGAACTGTATTAGCACCAGTTGCTGCGATAGCTTTTAACGCTGTATATGCTTCATTTTTATACCAGGTATGCGCATGGTTGATTCCACGCATTACAAAATCATTCCCTTTACCATCCAATACCCTGGTACCATCTACATGTAAGCCAAGTGTTTCAGCCTTAGGCGCCTCACTTGCCTCAGGTGCTTCGCTTTTTTGTGGCTCTACACTCTCCCCAGGTATAGCACTTGCATCAGTATTACTACTACTTTCAGGTTTCTCAGTATTATCTGTCGGTACTGATACTTGTACTTTGTCAGACGATGACGGTTTTGCATTATTACTACCACAGCCAGCCAAAGCCAATACTACAACAAGCATCATAACAATCCATTTAAAATGAACTTTTCTCGTACTCATAGCTAGTCTTCCTTTCAATATTCTTGTATTATCACTATACTAAAAATATGACAGAAAAACAAGCTATTTTTTCATTTTTTTGTGCATTTGTTTGTAATTTATTTTACAGTTCTTATGTTTATTAATATATAATACAAATAAATGCACAATTTTTTGCACAATTTGCATCCCATAATACAAAAAGCACCTTATACGGTGCTTTTTGTATTACTATTCATTTTCTTTGAAACCATCTTGGCCACAAACTGAATACATGGACCAGCGGTTAGAGTAGTTACAATAGTAATTACTCCTAGCGTTCCACCAAGCAGGCTACCTATTGTAACTAAACATATATCAAATATGACTTTTGTTTTCTTAAAGTCTAAATGGAATTTATCTTTAATTACCATCACCAGGCCTGTAAATGGATCTACACCAATTTCCATTGCTATAAATATTCCAACTCCAATGTATAACGTTAAGCAGGCGAGTGAAGATGCGATTATTCTTTCAGTTAATCCAGGGTTATCTAGCACGATTCCATATAGTTTTGTTCCAATTGATACAAAACTTCCAAATGGAATGATATATATAACGGTACCGATATTTACATATTTTCTACCTATGACCAGTAACAATGCAATAATTACATAATTTACAATATTACTTACCATACCAAGTTGTGCGGCATTAAGATTTAAACTGTTTCTAATGCCATCATACAAGATTGCCACCGGATCATTCCCCAGTAATGCCGATGCATTTACCGCCACACCAAGTCCCATCATAAATATTCCTATTAATGCTATTATGATTCGCATTATTTTATTGCTCATGATCCATCCTCCAAGTTGTCCATAGTCAACTTATTGTAACAGACCGCAATTTACAATACTATGAGTAAATAATAGCAATTTAATTAGATGACAGGTATCGTTACAATAAAAGGCCTTTCTCTCGAAAGACCTTTTAATACTTTTTTTTCATTTCTCTTAGCGAAATTTAGCTTCCGCTTTTTCTACTGCTTCTTCTAACGTCATACCTGTATAATCCTGTGCAGGAAGTAATCTGCCACTTTTTTTATCATCAATAAATGCGCCAACTACCATACCAGGCATACAACTATCTACGGAATTCGGAGCATGTGGTCCACCAAGATCTGTACGGCACCAGCCCGGATCTGTAATATTCATCATGACATCGGTACCTTCAATTACAGTACTTAAATCAGTTGTGAATTTATCAAGAGCCGCTTTACTTGCAGAATAACCAGCTTGTTGTGGTTCATTTTTTATACCACTTGTTGTATTGATAATACGTCCAAAACCTTGCTCCATCATCTTTGGTATGAAGTGATAGCATATCATAGCAGGTGCTATTGTATTAATCATAAAACTACCGGTAAAGTCCTCCACTGGTGTTTTAAAATACTCAGTACGGTATGCAATCTGTACCGCTGCATCATTAAATACAATATCCACAGGAACTCCTAAAGCATCAACGTCCTGTAACATCGATTGGATCTCCTCTGGCTTACTAAGCTCCGCTTGAACTGCAAATGCCTGAACCCCAAGTGCTTTAACTTCTTCCAACACTTTATTAGTATGCTCTAACTTTCTGCTGTGAAGTATTAAATTACAACCTCTCTTAGCCATAAAAACAGCTATTTGATATCCAACTCCACGACTTGCCCCAGTAATTAAAGCCCATTTACCACTAACATTAACCAACTTTTTATTCTCCTATCTTAATAAATTATTCAAACCTAGGTAATTCATCTAACGTAATAACACGCTCATGATTAAACATTTTATTAACCATCTCGTCGCTAGTGTAATCACCAATTAATTGAAAACTATCATCAACAATAAATTCACGACACCATGTATTAAAGTAAGACCACATAGCATTATCGCGAATCATATTATCAGGATCAGGTATAACACCGTTTTCCGATAACGCGATAACTTTTTTGCCTGTCGTATACTGAGCTACACTCCCAAGTTTCGCAACTTGAGAACCGTAATCATGTTTATCTGCATAAATATCTTCTCCGATGATATCAACATATTCATCTCCAGGATACCAGTCTTTATTTTGCCCATTCCATACCCAAATTATATTACTTAATTTGTGATAATTCATCTGACGATTAAACATTAACTTGTATAGCCATAAAAATGAATCTGAGCCGGAACCTCCCCACCAGAACCATCCACCGCTGGCTTCATGTAGAGGTCTCCAAAGTACTGTTACATTATTTTCTTCTAATGTTTTCAGATGACCACTAATCACATCAATGTCACTTAAAATCTTATAAGCTTCTTCGGTAATATCTCCTTTATCCCATAAAGCCTTCGCTTCTTCTAATGATAACATTGATAAGTCAATCTCTGTTACTGCATCAGCAAGTTTGAACTTGGTATCCTTTGTATAGAATTCGCCTTCTTTGATTGGTGCATGCCAATGCCAGGAGAAGCTTAATAAACCACCTTTTTTGCTCCAGTCTATTGCCTGATCCATTTCTGCTAAGGATTGATATCCACTGTTTGGAGACATAAAGATAAAGTCAAAACCACGTAATGCTGGATAGTGACCAGTTTCACGTTTGATTACTTCAACCTCAGTGTTAAATCCATGATTTGTATACTGACCAGAAATGATATTTTTTCCATAGTTATCTACAATATAGTTCATAATACGCTGAGTTTTTTCATTTGCCTGTGGATTCACTAATTTAGAACTTACTCCATTATAAAGATCAGCTCCAAATGAGGAACCAGTAGCAATTGTAATACTATCTAGATCAAACCATCCCCAGCTTTCCGTTACCGATAACGTATGTTTTCCAGCCTCAATATAGATTCCTTCCATTGAGAATTCTTCAAATGCTCTTTCCCCTGAACAAACAATTGTTCCTAGGCTTTTCCCATCTAATGTAAGGAAGTTTTCTTTGTAGGAATCTGCAGATGCTTTCGTAGTGATCTTATAATATTGAGTATATGGAATCTCAATCTCCAAAGACCATTTGTTAGCAGGTTTTTGTGAGAATCCGGTTATATAGCCACTTCCTGAAAAACCGGCTCTTTGAGTAGCAACGGCAATATCGCCAGCAACTACTCCATCTTCTGCTTCAAAAACTTGAGAAAATTCTTTACTCTCTGATTGCTGTACCTCTACTTTTGAGGTTACAAGATCCAAAGGATATAGCTCTTTGGCTGCTTCGCTTGGTGATGCACTAGGTGCCTCACTTTTCGTTGGTTCTTCACTTTTTGTTGGTGCAATACTAGCTTCCGGAGTAGTGGATGCTGCCGGAGATTGTGTAGCGTTGTTTCCTGAGCCCTGACTACATGATGTCATAATAAGACATAATGCAAGCAGAAACGCTAGCAACCGATACTTTTTGTTCATAATTACTCTCCTTTCGTTTTCCCTCAGAACTAGCAAACCAAATGATACCTTTTTGTTTAGGTTTGCTCTTTTTCTTGCCCAACTTTATCTAATTAGATAGCTTCTCTCCATTACTTGCGATAACTTCCTTGTACCAATAGGCCGAATCCTTCATTGTTCGTTTTTGAGTTTGATAATCCACATGAATTAATCCAAACCTCTCATTATAACCTTCTGCCCATTCAAAGTTATCCATTAGGGACCAATGTAGATATCCCATAACATCAACACCATCTTTTGCAGCACGTCTTAATTCAGTCAAATGGCGTTTCATATAATCAATTCTTTGTGGATCATGTACTTTTCCATCCATGCTCACAAAATCAAGATTTGTCATCCCATTTTCTGTAATTAATATTGGTAGCTTATATTTTTCATAGAGGAATTTTGGTGTATAATACATTCCTCTCGGTGTGATTTCCCAATTCAATGCATTATGCATAAACCCAGTTGGCAACTCACTGTTAACCACTGTATTGCCCTGTGCATCCTGATGTACCTGACTCTCACTGCGGTAAAAATTAAAACCAAAATAATCTAATGGTTGATGAATGATATCCATTTCACCAGGCAGAACAATTGGCATATCCTCTTTATAATATTCATACGCTTCTTTTGGATAATCTCCCTCAAAGATTGGATCCATCCATAATGCTGGGTCCCATCCACCTCGGTTTGGATCAAACTTAAACTGAAGTTTTCTAGTCAGTTCAATATCTTCTTTTGAATCCGTTTTCGGAACAAGGTAACGAAAAACCGGTGCCATTCCAACTTTACTCGGAGCCTTTGCTCGGTCACGAATTACCTGAACTGCTCTTCCATGAGCCAATAACAAATTATGTATACCTTCCATCACTAGAGGTCTTGGAAGCTTCACGCCAGGGGCATGTTTGCCTAACTCATGTCCTAGCAGAGCATAACACTGTGGCTCATTCAAGGTCATAAAATGGCTGACGCGGTCTGATAAACGGTCTACTAATACCTGCGTGTACTCTGCAAACCATTTGGAAGAATCGCGGTTTAATATATCTCCTCGCTTATAAAGTTCCAAAGGATAATCCCAGTGAAACAGAGTCATAAACGGTGTAATCTCATTTTTCAACAATTCATCAACTAATCGGTCATAAAAATCCAGACCTTTTTCATTGACTTTTCCGGTACCATTTGGTAAGACACGAGGCCAGCTAACTGAAAAACGATAGGCATTCAGTCCCATCTCTTTCATCAGTTTAACATCCTCTTGGTAGCGGTGATAGTGATCACAAGCCACATCACCATTTTCATTGCGCTTTACAAAACCAGGCATATGAGAACTACTATCCCATACTGATAATCCTTTGCCATCTTCTTGATACGCTCCCTCAATCTGATAGGAAGCAGTCGCCGCTCCCCAGTAAAAATCCTTACGAAAACTCATTATTATCTCCTTTTATGTAGGTTCAAGCCATTAATATTTAGTAATAATCTAGCAATCAGTAGAATATAGGTTACCGCATAGCATACGGTAACCTATATTTAGTTAGTATTATAGCATTATCTACTAGTAACTTAAAGGTATATTCCCATAATAATTATGTACTATTTAATACATTTTACATCGCCTCGGCTAACAACAACTTCATATCCAATTGACTCCATTCTTTTAGCCAAACAATGTTTACACTCTGCTGCCTCATCGCCAGTACATATTTTATCATCATATAATAAATATTTATTTCTTACCTCTACCGGAGACAAGTTTGGCATTACAACATTTGCTCCCGACAAGATTCCAAGTTCTCTGCCTTTTGGATGAATGGTGCCAAGTGCTGTCGTCGATGGCAATAAAACATAAGGTAGCATGATTCGAATCAATCCGAGCAAATAGCAAGTTAACCCAAGTGTTCCTGCACTTTGGTCAGACATTGGTGTATCATGATGTGGAATAAACGGGCCAATCCCAACCATCGCTGGCTTAAATTCTGATAAAAATTGCATATCCTCTATTAAGCAATCTATCGTTTGATGCGGTGATCCCACCATAAATCCACAACCCACCTGATATCCTATCTCCTTTAAATCCTGCAAGCACCGTAAGCGGTTATGAAATGACATACTACTTGGATGTAACTTGTTATAATGCGTTTCAGATGCGGTCTCATGACGTAACAAATATCGGTCTGCCCCAGCATTAAAAAGTTCTTGATAACTCTCCCTACTACGCTCCCCTAAAGACAATGTAATCGCACAGTCAGGATAAGCTTCTTTAATGGCATGAATAATCTCAACCATTCTTTCATCTGTATAATAAGCATCCTCTCCCCCTTGTAAGACAAAGGTTCGAAATCCTAACTCATATCCTATTTTACAACAAGACATGATCTCCTCTTTTGACAGATGGTAACGCTCTGCATTAGGATTACTTCGCCGTATTCCACAATAATAGCAATCATTGCGACAATAATTGGTGAACTCAATTAACCCACGAACATAAACCTCATTCCCGTAATATTGTTTTCGAATTGCTACCGCTATTTCACTTACATAATCTCTTATTTCTTGTTCTGGATCGGTCAGTAACGTTCTCCATTCTTCTTTTTCAAGAGAATAGAACTTTGCTAATTTGTCCACCAGGTCTTTTTGCTGTTTGATATCTGACATATGATCCTCCCTTATCCTTTCTTGTGTTCACTAATAAATGTCAATCCTAGGATTAAGATTGCACCGATTATCTGTGTCTTACCCATTGTTTCATTTAATAAGAATCCTGACAATAATATTGCAGTCACAGGATCTATATAAGAAAGCATTGCTGCTGTCTGTCCTTTTAGCTCCTTTAACGAACTAAAATACAGCAGATATGCAAGCCCTGTATGTACAATGCCAACAAAAACCGCTAATAGAATCGTTTTACCACCCGATTGAAAAATCTGAATCTCTTGTGTAAATAACACATAAGGAAGTAATACAATCGAAGCCATAAAAAGCTGAATAATTGTGCTTTCTAACCCAGAGATTTGCTTTAGGAACTTGTTGCTGACTACAACACTAGCATATAGGGCTGCTGCCCCTAACCCTAACACAATTCCTAACAGATGATTCTCTGCCTTTGTTCCATCAAGTCCAACTACAAGAAACATTCCGATTACTGATCCTGCGATACACACTAATTTGGTAATAGTCAGCTTTTCTTTAAGTAACAGTGGCGATACCATAATGACAAATACCGGAGCAAAATAATAACTAAGCGTTGCATTACTAATCGTAGTATAACGGTATGCCTCAAATAATAAAATCCAGTTAAAACCGATGGCTGCACCAGAATATAATAAAATCCATAGATTGGAACGTATATTTCTTATTGAAGATTTCTGTTTTCTACTTACAAAAAACAATAGCAAGCAGGCTGTTCCGATGATTCCTCTAACTAACGCCAATTCACTAGAAGGGAGATTTATTTCTCGTACAAATAACCCTATTGTTCCAAAGATTAGCATTGCAGATATAAGATATAATTTTGCCCTCATTAGTTATGCAGGATACGCCTGCTCTCCTTTATGTATTATTTACTTTTGATAATTCTTACAATGACGTTATTATATCATAGCCCTTCATAAAAAAACAATGAAGGTTTCTTATGTATAAAAAACCTTCATTGTTATAATTAATTAATCAAATCAATATATTTATCCTCGAATGGCATCAATTGGTTTCTTTCTTGCAATCCGGTAAACTGGTAAGAAACTAGCTGCAAACGCTACTCCTACACTTATAATTAACATTAATATAACTTGTTTTAAACCGAATGATAATATCGTAATTAAAATACCATATTCATTACGAAGTACCTGATTGATAAACATGATTCCCGCAACCGTCACCATAATGGAGAGTACCCAATTAATTAAGGCGATCATTAAGCTTTCGTGGAAGAAAATCATGAAAACATCCTTGCTTGTTGCACCAACTGCTCGTAATATACCTATTTGTCTCTTCTTATGTGCAATACTTGTTGCAATAAAGTTCATTAACATAATTGCAGCAAAGACTGCAAAACCAATTGCTACATATAAGGCCACCTTAGCAAATTCATCCACAAAGTCATTCACCTGGTACAATAGATAGGTAGCTGCATTACTTAACCGAACTCTTTTATCCGTATCCGACTCATCATATACCCACTTTACTATCTCACGAATCTCGGATTGCTTAGATGGCATCTTAGCAATTGCAAAAGGTGCAAATCCAAGTCTTTCAACACCAAAAGATTCAAGAAAACCGTCCTTAATATATAACTCATAGTCATAGGATTCTTCATAATACTGCATCGCTTCTTCCTCTTTTGAAAGTAAGACTCCGGCAATGGTATATTGCTTACTAGACTGCTTCGACTCATCACTATACTGAGTAAACTCTAAACTAATTTCATCTGGGATAATTTCATCCTTTAACTCTAATAACACTTCTTGTGCCGCTTGATAAAGTACTGCCTTGTCTTTTGAATAGTTCGCACGTTCTTGAATTAATGTAAGCACATTCTTCTCTTGACCACCAGATAATACACGTAACATTTTAATAAAGTTAAAGGATACTATTAATTCATCATCAGCGAGTTCCTCACTTTTTGGGTCTAAGTAGATAATATCTTTATTCAGGCTGTTATCCCATTGATAGCAATTACGTGCGTCATAGTAATTTCCTTCTCCCATAATTAACATTAAATTAGACTCATTCCCATCAATTGCATAAGGTCGTTTTGAATTGATTAACTGCTGATAATAATCCTTCGCAATATAGCCGATGGAATGAAAACTTTCTTTTAATACCGAATTCATTTCACTCTCAAGCATATAGTTAGCAAAACCAAATTCACCAGTTTGTTCCTCTTTAAGTGTCTGATAACGACTACTATCCCACCCTGTGTCTATAACACCAGAAATGACAAATTCTTTCCACTGTTTTGCTACTTCTAAGTTAAGCTTCTTCCCAATGATATCACCAGCATTGCTAACCTTTACTACCTTCGAATTCTCCCCTGACGTTTCCCTATAACCTGCTTCAATAAAGTGTTCTAATAGATACGTCGTTATTACAATTTCATTTTCCTTCTTAGGCATCTCTCCTGTAATTGTAAACCCTAATTTATCCACATCCTCCTCGGATAAAGCTAAAAAAGAAGAAAGAATTGATGTGTAATATGGTCTGCGGGTACTCCCCTGTAGTGTCTCTACGTCACCAATATGTCCCAGAATTGAATAAGTTGTAGAATACAGGTCATCTCGGTATGGAGCATAAAACGTCAAATCAGAATACTTCTCTTTCAAATCTTTAACTTGCCCCAGATCCATCATATTATCCTGAAACCAGCGGTAGTTTGCGGAACCTACTGCATCCTGCCCTACTAATGATAGATAATCTATGTTGGAATCTTTAATCGAATTTACCGTTGTTTCCACTCTATCATAGGACGATAGAGTATTAGAAAGACCAAACATGGAGAAAGCAACCATAGATAACAATATCGTAACAACCAATCTGAAACGTTTTGTGCGAAGGCTTGAAAACGCCATCTTCAATGAGTCTTTAAGTGGTAAATGAGATCGAATCAGCTTGAATTCCTTCTCATCATATTCACCAAGAAACAATCCTACCTTTTTGGTACTTTCAAATACTTCCTGATTTCCATTTTGATCAATTCTTGCTTTTCCCTTATATACCTCATTTGCTTTTTGATCAAAGGATATTATGGTTTCACTCTTCGCATTACTCACATAACGACGTATTTCATTAAGTTCTTCGTCCGACAGATGATAGCCAGCAGCAATATGAATCAACTTATCTTTTACTACCTGCATTCCTTTTGATCCATGATTAGCTTTTATAACAGTTTTTTTCACATCGCTGATAATCTCACCATCTGAGAATTCAATAATACGATCAGCATAGGTTTCTGCAAATTCCCTGTCATGGGAAACTATGATGACTAGTTTCTCTTTCGATAATTTCTTTAACGTATCAAAAACCTGTTTTCCCGTATTAGAGTCAAGCGCTCCCGTAGGTTCATCTGCCATTATAATTTGCGGTTCTTTAATTAACGCTCTAGCAATTGCAACACGCTGCTTTTGTCCTCCGGAAAGCTCATTTGGTTTTCGATTCCCGAAACCTGCCAGATCCACTTTTTCAAGAATTGCCTCCACCCGTTCACTCGTTGCCTTCTTTCCCTGCAACTCAATCGCAAGTGCTATATTGGCACCTACCGTAAAATCTTCTAGAATGTTATATTCCTGAAAGATAAATCCAATAAACGTATTCCGGTAAGAATCAAAATCAGATTGGTTAAAGTCTTTAGATGACTTTCCACAGATTTCTATCTCTCCACAGTCAAACCGGTCTAGCCCTCCTAGCACATTAAGAAACGTGGATTTACCACTTCCTGATTTACCTAGGACAAACACCATCCCGGTTTCTTCGATTGACAGGCTGATATCCTTTAATGCGACAACGTCCTCTGATTTTTTCATTCGATATGTCTTTGTTACATTACTGATTTTTAACATTACTTTCTCTCCTACGAATCCTATTTTAATTCACTCTTGCAAATGATAGAGTTACCTTGAATAAATCTCCTTCGATTGAAATTGACATGTTCCCTTTCTGTAAAGATGTCAAAGTTTCTGCAATAGATAACCCAAGTCCACTTCCTTCCGTATTTCTTGCACTATCCCCACGGACAAAACGCTCTATTAATTCCTCACTTGGAATATTAAGTTCCTCTTTTGAGATATTTTTTAACGTGATCGAAACATTATTATCATGATCTGCATTAACATCAATATATACTCTGGTACATGGCATGGAATACTTACAGATATTAGACAACAGGTTATCAAATACTCGCCATAATAGGTTTCCATCTGCCAGAATCGATAACTCTTCATCAGAGCGTACAATGGTGGTTAACTCACAGCCCGCAAACTTATCTTCATACTCTGCCAATACCTGTGTCAATAATTCTGCCACTTGAAGTTTAACCATATTTACTGGCATATTGCCAGTCGTTGCCTTCGACACATCCACCAAATCTATCACTAACTTCTTTAACCTCATGGACTGACGCTCTAAGACTTCCAGATACTCGCCTGCACGATCATTATTTAGTTCTTCCTTCTTAAGTAAGTCCACATAATTAATGATGGATGTAAGCGGAGTTTTAATATCATGCGAAACATTAGTGATTAATTCCGTCTTCATTCGCTCACTTTTCAGCTGATTGTTAACCGCAATCTGTAATACCTCCCCAATCTTGTTCACTGTCAATGCATGTTCTTTCAATATCCCAGGCATGCCATTCATATTCACTTTTTCCTTTAAATTGCCCTGACCAATTTGCTCACAACAAGCTGTAATTTGTTTAAACCGGACCAGCCAATACAAAAGGAGTACAAATACGGCTATGGAAAGCATTACCTGACCAAAGAACAAAAAGAAGGAAATAAAAGAACCGTTTACAATGGCAATTAATAAAAATACAAAGTGACAGGATATTATCATTAAAGCAATTAGAATCGGTCTAACTATTAACGAACGTTTGCTCCATAGTTCATTGATACGAATAAACCAAAACCAACTTATTCTGTAGATTAATGTATTTTTTAATAATACTTTCGCTTTCACACGTCGTATAAAGCTAAACAAATATACTAGGCCAAGTAGTGCTATCATCGCGAACGGAATACTAAGTATAGTTTTTTCCACGATAAAATTCTCATAATCAAATAGAAATCTGTCTGAAAGAGTACCTAGTAAAAAAAATAGTAAAATAACTCCCAAACATCCCATAATTAATGTAAACACTTCGAATGGAATTTTATCGATTCCTGTTAGTCTTATTCCTTCCTGTCCTTTTCTATGTCCACTGCTAAAAACCAGATACACGAAGGAAATTAAAAAAGGTATTCCTGTAATTCCAGCTAATAAAAAAATGTTTTCTCCAAATTCGCTATATTTTTCACATTTTTGCTTAACCTCATAAACCCATCCACCAGCAGTAGGGTTACTCTTTACATAGATTACTGCATCGATTACGTAATTACTTATTGGTTCATAACTTCCAAATAAATAATTATAATTTTGAGTAAATACCCTACTGTATTGCTCCTCTTTTACAGTAGTATCTAATAGTATCTTCCTATTTACAGATAACCTCACTGCGATGTTTGAATCTTCAAATAATACCTCGTTTTTTAAGTCAGTCAATCTCTCCTGATTCAAAGTTATTTGTCCATTATTTTCAGTAGCAGCTGAAAGTAACAGATTATCGAAAGTCCATTCTCGATTATATAGCTCTGAAATAAAAACCCGACTTTCCGCAAAGCTCTTTTCTGTAAACACCAGTCCACTATCCGATAATTGTTTTAGAACAAAGCAACTATATATCAATATAATTGTGCTAATTACTATAACCGCTCCTGCTGCTCTTTTCATAACAACATTAGTTTTCATATGATCCTCCCCTTCTACCTATTTCCTTTTGCATCCACTGCAAGGCTATATCCTCTACCCCATACAACCTTCAGATACTGTGGATTAGCCGGATCAATCTCTATTTTTTCTCTCAAATGCCTGATATGTACCGCTACGGTAGACTCAGAACCAATCACACTCTCATTCCAGACTTTCGTATAGATTTCTTTACTCGAAAACACTTTTCCAGGATTGCTTAAAAATAGCTTTAATATCTCGTATTCAATTGGCGTCAATTTGACTACCTGCTCATTAACGGTCACTTCCTTGGCTTTATCATCCATACGCAGTCCCTCAAACATAAACACTTCTTCCTCTACAACAATACCACCTAATTTGGTAAACCTTCGTAGTTGAGATTTGACTCTGGCAAGTAATTCTAACGGGTTAAATGGCTTCGTTACATAATCATCTGCTCCAACAGTCAGACCTAGTATCTTATCCATATCTTCACTCTTTGCAGTTAATAATATTACAGGTACATTACTGATTTCGCGTATTTTTGTCATAGCTGCAATTCCATCCATCATAGGCATCATAATATCTAAAATAACTAAGGAAACTTCCTCCTTCGTTACAAGATCAAGCGCTTCTTTCCCGTTATATGCTTTCAACACGTGATACTCCTCACTAGCAAGATAAATACTGATTGCATTTACGATATCCTTTTCATCATCACAAACTAATATATTAGTCATTGTACATACTCCTTTTTACTACTCTATTGATAACCGATGACCATAACGATGTCAGTTCACAAGCATACTAACTTAACGTATGTATCTAGTATACAGATTCATTTTTTAAATACCAAGTGGGAAAACCTTTAAGATTCTATTAAGAAACAAAAAAACCCTCTTGCATTAGATAGTTTTATAAAAAACGTTCTCATACAAGAGGGCATACTTATTGATTTGATATTTTAATCTATTTTCTTTTCCCAAACAACATTAGCAAGCGTAAAAAGATATTAATAAAATCAAGATACAACTGGAGTGCACCGAACATAGCCAGTGCCGCTTCACTTTGTTGGCTCTTCGAATCCACCATACTTTTAATCCTTTGAACATCGTATGCTGTAATTCCTACGAATAATACGATAGCAACAATGGTACAAATAAAATCTAGCGTTCCACTATTTAAAAAAATATTAACTACTGTAGCTCCAATAATTGCAATCAACCCCATATAACAATAAAATCCTATGGTACTCATATTTCTTTTCGTTGTTAGACCAAAAATACTAAGAATACCGAAGAGAACGGCTGTTACAAAAAATATAAACTTAATGGACTCTAAATCATAAAGAAAGAATATAAACGACATTGTAATTCCATTCACTATAGAATATGCCAATAACATCACTGCCGAAACTAACACATAATCTCTTTTCATAAGAAATGATGCAGTAAAAACAATCACTAATTCCGCAATGATTAGACCATAAAACAAAGAATTATCAAATACCATATCCCAGAAGAAACCAGAATCATATGCGGTAATAGCACTAATACCAGAAATCAGTAGTACAAGGAACATTACAACAAAAGATTTGGCAACCACTCGGTCACTTATATCGTGTAAATGTTCTTGTGGAACTGACATATACACTGGATTAAAATCGTCATAATTAGGATATGCAGTATTATTCATCTGTTGTGAGTTTACCTGGTTACTATAAGCATTGTTCTGATAAGCATTGTTCTGATAAGCATTATTCTGATAACCGTTCGTATTGTAATTTTGCGAGCTTTGGAAATTGTTATTGCTGTTATTTGTAGTATTGTTCACCATTTTTCTCCATCCCCTTTTGAAAAAATAATGTTACAAGTTTACATTCAATATATTTATGGTTAATTGTACCATTTTCATGATATATTTGCACCACTTTTTTAAAACCTACGAATCATATCTTGACTATCGTCCTCGGTTTTAATTATTTTCTTTATCTGAATATAATAACCATAATTATCATTTACCTGAATATAGACCCGGTCACCTTCTTTACGGCCAAGGATAGCCTTTCCCAGAGGTGACTCAATACTGACCATATTTTTAAGAGCATTCTGTCTGACGGTAGTTACCAATCGGTAAGTTTCTGTCATGTCATCTTCTTCAAAGTACACTTCTATTGTATTATTGATACCAATTTCATCAAGATTAGAAGCATCGTCTACGATTTTAGCTGTTTTTATCATGCGCTCCAGATACCGAATCCGACCTTCATTGATATTTTTATCTCGCTTCGCAGCATAATACTCAAAGTTTTCACTTAGATCACCTTGTGCTCTCGCTTCTTTTACCGCTTCAATTGCTTCTTTTCTTACAACCAATTTACGATATTCGATCTCTTCTTCAATTTTCTTAATATCACTTTTGGTTAACTCATTATGCATCGTTATCCCACCTCACTATACCATCTTAGTAAATTATAGCATAAGGGTAGATAAATCTCTAATAATGAAATGAAATATTTGCAAGTAAATAGTAAATTATTTCATAAATACAAATGAAATTAATTCAAACAGGCTTCTGCCTTTAAAATAGTCAGTAAAGTATCCTCCAAAGTCATCTTGAACACACAAATATACAGCATGTCTACCCGTTACATTCTTTACTCTGCATTTTACAATGGCATCATCTAGCCCAATATTACAGCAACCAATTTCTTCTCCATTGACAGGATCATCTATCAAAATTCTAAGTTTCGCTTTACATCCGTTTCCTCTTATATTGGCAGCAAACTCCATTGTTTTACTTGAATAATCATCGCCAAACTCATAGTATTTGTAACCAATGACACACCCATCAGTAATATTGGTAATGACTCTAGTAAATACATTTCTCTCTGTAATATAGCAGCCACCGGTAATCACGCAGGCAATTTCTGCTGGCGTAATCTCATATGGGGAAAGAAAATCTTCAAAACCAAGAGAGGTCATTTCTACCTGAGGGATAGTTCCGTCTTCAAGAATCTGGATTTTTTCTACACAGGCTCTTCTAGACATGATCGTATCATTCGTCATTCTATGATAAAAGATATACCATTGATCTTTGATTTTACAGATCGAGCCATGATCATTGCCGCCAAAATAATCCACCCCATTGTCTACAATGATACCACGATACGTAAACGGACCTGTTGGAGACTTGCTCGTTGCATATACAAGTCTGCTTCCTTGTTTTGGTGAGTATATCATATAATAGGTATCCCCCACTTTGCGTGGAGAGCATGCTTCGAAGAATTCAAACGGTGCATCTACCGGAATGATATTAGCTTGATAAGACCCATCAATTACCTCATACATATTTTCTGGATTCAGTTTAGCCATGTAGGAAGATAGATAGCCACAGTAAATATAAACACTTCCATCATCATCTACAAGTACACCTGGGTCAATGAAGGAGCCGTGATCGTAAAGTGATTCATCTTTGTCTGCTGGAATACGATATTCGAAGGTTGACAGTAACTTAAAAGGCCCTTCCGGTTTGTCGCTTACCGCAACACAGCCTTTTGCTCCTACGATATAGGCGTAAAGATAGTACTTCTCATCTTTTTCTACTACATCAGGCGCATAAAGATCATTGGTTGTCCAGTCAACATCTGATTCATGGTCTTCATCTTGATTCGTATGAAATATGTCGCCATGACAAATCCATTTTGATAAGTTATTTACATCAGCAGACCATACCTTTAATTTGGTGTCACAGAATTTATCAGAACCTGCCTGATCATGTGATCCATAGATATATACACGGTCACCAAACACACGAGGTTCTCCGTCCGGAATGTACTCCCATTTTGGTAGATAAGGATTAGCCATAAGTAATCTCCTTTTGTTATTGTAATTTAATACAAACCATTGATTCATAACTTGGTAATATGATACAGCTATGTACCTTAGTTCATATTAGCTTTATCGTATATAACTTAACTAATTGAGACAATAAAGTATTGTGCTAATGTAATTAACCTTTTGTGCAATCTTAAGTCTCATTTACTAATAAAATCCTAAAATTATTGCTCTGGTATATTTCTTTTTGTGCAGTTAAAGGGTAAAATATTGTTACTTATAAAGAAAGTATCCTTATTGAAAGGTCTGGAGGAAACAATATGCGAATACAAAGCATTGGATATAATCATCCACATGATAAAAACTTCATTATTGATCGTCCAAGCGGAAGTGGAAGCTGGTTATTTCTATTAATTAAGACTCCCGCTATTTTTGAGATGGACGGTGTACAGCAGATAATTAAAAAGAACTCCATCCTTATTTATCAAGAAAAGACTCCTCAGTATTATCGTGCAATAGAGGATGTTTATATTGATGACTGGTTTCATTTTAGTGTTGATAAGGAAGACCAGTTATTCTTTGAGAATTTAAAAATCCCAGTTGACACTCCTGTTCCCATAAACGAGATTAGTGAGATTACTTTTTTGATTCGTAATATGACCTATGAATTTTATTCTACAGGGCAGCATAAAGAAGAAATTCTAACTCACTATCTTAAACTATTGTTTTATATAGTAAGCGAAAAACTCTATTCTCCTATAGAAACCGGATATGTTGGTAAATCAGAAAATTTCACTAAGATTCTTACCCTCCGTGCAGATATCTACAACATGCCACAAAAAAATTGGTCAATCCCCCTAATATCCAAGGAATTGACCATGAGTCGAAGTAGTTTACAGCACACCTATAAAAAAATATTTGGTTCTAGTATTATGGAGGATGTGATAAACAGCCGGTTAAACCGAGTACGTTATTACTTATCTACCTCCCAGATGACACTTAAGGAAATTACAGAGCAGTGTGGTTACACTAATGAAATTCATTTAATCAGACAGTTTAAGCAACGTTTTCATAAAACACCTTCAGAGTTTAGGACAGTTATTCGCAAAGAGGAGGGATGAAGTTTTACTCTGAAACAAGACGTTTTTCTCCAGTTAATTCCTGAATCTGCTTAATATCCTGCGTAACTTCCAAAACACCAAGATATTCTCCTTGGTCATTACGCACTGCATAATATCGGATTAGGATAAATTTACCACCCATCCGAATCCAAAAGTCTTCCTGATCCTTTTTGCCTGCCTTAAAGTCCTCCACAATCTGCTCAACAATATGAACACTTGCAGGTGGGTGACAGTTGGATACATTTCTTCCGATAATGGCTTTCGTTCTAGGGAATGCTCTCTCTTTCCCTTCGGAAAAATACTTCACCACATCCTCTTTGTTCACATAGGTAATATCAAGCGGCAACGTATTTAACATACACGTCAACTCTTCCACATTAAACTCCCCGGAAGGAAGACGAATTAGTCCTTCTTCTGCTTTTGGCTCTTGACTTATTATTTTTTCAGGATGCGTTGATTTCGGTTTCCAGTCCGGAATGTTTCCAACCATAAAGCCTACTTCTGAACTTTCTTCCGCTACAAGCTTCCATTCATCTTCTGTCATATTCTCAAGAAGCATTGGAATCATGATATTCTCTTCTTTGAAAATCATTTCTGTAACCCGGTTAAGCATCTCCTCTGCTCTTTGTAATAGTTCCTCCTCTTCGGTTTTATTCTCAACGATTAAGCCTCTTACTTCTTTAATGGATGCTCGGATTTCATCATCTACTCCCCACATTACTTTTGGTGGCGCAGTAATGCCGTACTTCTCCATATACGGAAATAATAGATTTTCTTTTCTTTTATAATGAATTGATATCTTCATTAACTGATCGATTCCATCTAATAAAGCCTTATGCTCTTCCTTCTGATGTAGCCTTGATAGATATGGTCTGATTTGTTGATTAATAATCTGCTCAATCTTTCGGTTTTCTCTTACTAACACATTAAGTGGATGCCCTGGAATTAAGGTTGGGTCACTTGGCTGATGTATTTCTTCGATAGATCCCTTAAAGACAGCAGCATGAACATCACAAAGTTTCTGTACCTCAGTTACCGGCAACCCATCTGCAATCAGAGCTCCTTCTGCTTGGGAGATCTCAGATGCTGATACCCCCTCAAATGCTGTCTCAAACTGTTGCTTTACCTCCTCAACTGTTTTTCCTTCATGTAACTGTTTGATAATATCCTTAATTACTTGCTGGCGCATTTCGCGATTATTAATATATTCACTCATCATTTGCCTCCTTATTTTTTGATGACATATCCTTTTTCCACTAAGGTTTTTATAATATGCGGTAACTCAATTTCCTCATGATTTTATATCTGGGTTTTCCTTTACTCAATGTAGAACGTATACGTCGAACATGGAATCTATAGTATAATTTACCTATTACCTTAGTACTTTATACAAAAGCGGGAATGCTAATGTATTTTTTCTGATAATACATTGACTATTTCATTGATATTACTTACCATTTACAATAGAGTTATTTTTATGAAAGTACTATGCTAATCACACACAATGGAGGTCATCATGGGATTTCAATTACTAAAGAGTTTTTTTATCAAGCATAAATATGCATATCTAGCAGGTTTGCTGTTCATGTTCTTATCCTCTTATATTCAGACACTCTCCCCAAGAGTATTAAGTGATATTATAGATCTATTAAAAGAGAGAAACTTTGAACCTAGGCAAATTCATCTAAAGGTTGGTTTACTTCTTCTTATTACCTTTGCGACCTTTGCTTTCACTTTTTTATGGCGTAACCTTGTGATTGCCAATGCCAGAAAATTAGAATGCAAGCTTCGAGAGGACCTTTATCACCATTTCCAGTCGCTTAGCCAAAGCTTTTATTCTAGGAGAAAAACAGGGGATCTTTTGGCCTACTGTATTAATGATGTAATGGCGGTCAGAATGGCTCTAGGACCTGCGACAGCAATGTCTATTAATGGGATTATCATTTGCCTCTCCTCTATTTATTTCATGTTTATATCCATCAATATCAAATTAACTCTTCTAACTCTTGCACCAGTACCAATTATTATTGTTTTCATGCTTACAATCGGAAAAAGAGTGCAAAAAAGATTCCGAATCGTACAGGAGTTTTTTGGCCAGATTTCTGATAAGGTACAGGATAATATTTCTGGTATTCGAGTAATTAAGTCCTATGTTCAAGAAGACAAGGAGATTAAAAGCTTTGAGGCTCTCAGTGAGGAAATGATGGAGGCCAACGTCTTGATGGTTAAAACCTCAGCTTCACTAAATCCAATCATCGAAGCCTGCTTCAGTATAAGCTTCGTATTCAGCCTGATAATAGGTGGTAATATGGTACTAGTTGACACTATTTCATTAGGTGACTTTGTTGCTTTTAATACCTACTTAACGATGATTATGGCTCCGGTAATTTCCATTGGAAGAATCATTAACATCTTTCAGCGAGGGATGGCTTCACTTAAGCGACTGAATGAGATATTTAACCAACAATCAGAGATCATGGATGAGATGACTAACGAGCCAGAACCTATTAAGGGTTCGATTGAATTAAAGAATTTGACCTTTTACTATCCAGGCTCCAAACATCCAGCGATTAAAGATTTAAGTCTGACAATCCATTCCGGACAAATGATTGGTATCATTGGCCGTACTGGCTCTGGAAAAACCACGATAGCTAATCTGTTAATGCATTTGTATAATCCACAGCCGGGTGAGCTATTCATAGATGACAGAGATATTCTTTCTCTTCCTTTAGAGAGTGTCAGAAACCAGATTAGTCTAGTTCCCCAAGACACGTTTCTATTTTCTAGTAGTATTCAGGATAATATCACCTCCTTTAAAGATATCTACTCAGAGATGGAGGTGATAAACTCAAGCAAGTTTAGTTGTATCCACCAAAGTATTCTTGACTTCCCTGACGGCTTTGAAACAACCCTTGGAGAGCGTGGAGTTAATCTCTCTGGTGGGCAGAAGCAACGAATTGCAATTGCAAGAGCAGTAATCAGGGAACCTGCTATACTAATCCTTGATGATTCACTTTCCGCAGTTGATACGATTACAGAAAAACAAATTCTTGATTATATTCATACTTACCGAAAAGGCAAAACGACAATTATCATCTCTCATCGAGTCTCTGCCGTATTAGGTTGTGATAAACTAATCGTTCTTGACGATGGGAAACTCTGTGAACAGGGTACACATGACTCACTAATCAAAGAGAAAGGGATATACTATGAGATTTACTCAGAACAAAACAAAGAAAAAAACAACTAATCAGCCAAAAACTAATAGTGTAAAAGAACTTTTCTCGATCTCAAAACCTTATATTGGAAAACTCTCGTTAGCCTGCTTATTTATCATTCTTATCAACATGACCACGATATATAAGCCAATCATTTTGCAGCGTGTCATTGATGATTTTTTAATTGGCAAAAAAGCACAGACCGGGTTCTACACTATAACTTCAATGGGACTACTCTACTTGTTTTTATCACTAGCTGTTAGTGTAATCTCCTATCTACAGGTGAATCTAATTAACAGGGTGGGACAGCGAATCATCACCAACTTAAGAAATCAGGTATTTAAAACGATTCAATTTCTCTCGTTAAGTCATCTAGATAAAACTTCCTCAGGAAGACTCATCACAAGAGCAACCAATGATATATCAGAAATTGGAGATATGTATACCGACATCATCTTAAACATGATTAAGGATGTTTTCCTCATCATTGGAATCATTTATACCATGCTTTCACTGAATCTTATGCTTGCTTTAGTTGCTCTGACTGTTATTCCACTCATGGCTTTGGCGGTATTTCTAATAAAAAACAAGATTCGAGCCAATTTCTTTATTATGAAACACTTAATTGGCCGGATAAATGGTTTTATGGCAGAAAACATCTCTGGAATGAAAGTCATTCAACTGTTTAATGTGGAAAAAGAGAAAAAAGAAGAGTTCCAAAAATTAAATGGTGAATACTTTGACTCTACCTTAGTTCAAGTTCGGTTAAACAGTATCCTGAAGCCGGCAGCAGATGTGTTTCAAAATCTATCCATTGCAGCATTAATCTGGTATGGGATGGGGAAAATATCTGACCAGAGTCTGCAAATTGGAGTCCTTTATGCCTTTACCACCTATGTCAAACAATTTTTTAATCCTATCTCTGATTTATCAGAAAAATATAACTCCATTCAGTCGGCACTTGTATCTGCGGATCGTATCTTTGATTTGTTAAAACAAAATGACTTGCTTGAGGACTTAGATACGGGAATGCCTTTAGATAGAGTTGAGCATGATCTGGAGTTTAAGCATGTTTGGTTCTCTTATAACGATAAGGACTGGGTGTTAAAGGATGTAAGTTTTAAGGTAAAAAAAGGAGAAAGTGCTGCTTTTGTTGGCGAAACAGGAGCTGGAAAGACCACGATAATCAGTCTCATCAATGGGTTTTACAAAGTACAAAGAGGGGAAATCCTAATTGACGGAGTAAATATTAATGAGATTAAACTACGAGATGTCAGGAAAAATACTGCTGTCGTTTTACAAGATGTGTTTTTATTTTCAGGAGATATCAAAAGTAATATCACCCTCAAAGATGAGATTGATGAAACCATTATTATCAATGCCCTAAGAGATTCCTGTAGTGATGCTGTAATTGAGGAATTAGAACAAGGTATTAATGAACCAGTGATGGAGCGAGGGGTAACACTTTCTGCTGGACAGCGTCAGCTTATATCCTTTGCAAGAGCCATTGCACATCAACCAGATATCTTTATCTTAGATGAAGCGACTTCCAATATCGATACTCATACCGAGAAGTTGATTCAAAAAGCTTTAGAAAATACAATGAAGAATCGTATTACTTTGATTATCGCCCACCGCCTCTCCACCATTAAAAATTCCGATATAATCTTTGTCATGCAACATGGAAAAATTATGGAATCCGGAAATCATGATGATTTAATGAAAAAAGAAGGTTATTATAGGAAACTTGTCACAGAGAGCGCATAAAGAGAAAGAAGCGGCCACACGGCTGCTTCTTTCGCTTTATATATATGTCTTTACTTTACAGTAATTTTTTTAACCTTACTAAAGTTTCCTAAAACCTTTTTACCACTTACTTTTACATATTGCCTTACCTTCACATAATATACCTTCCCTTTGGTTAATTTGCTCTTTTTATAGGAAGTACTCCTTGTATCCACCCATTTCTTATAAGTGCCCTTTATCTTAGTACTGTAATACACTTGATATCCAGTTGCTCCTGAGATCTTCTTCCATTTTACTGACACCTCTTTTTTCTTACTGGTGAGCGTTACCTGTGGGGTTTTCTTTGGTATAATATTAAAATATATTGTTTTCTTATCAGTATATTTTGTTCCTTTTCCGGTAATAACCACCTTGGCTCTTCCTAGTTTAACATTACTACTGTACTTTACCGTATAATCTTTCCCAAGTTTTAATGTATGTTTACCGTTTTTAATTTGAATCTTCGGTGTTAGTTTTTTTCCTATGTAACCTTGACTAGCTATCGGCTGTATCGTACAGTTTGCAATATCTTTCTTGATTATCTGAAACGTAAGCGTTCTCGAACCAGTATAAGTGCCTATTCCTGTTATTGTTACTGTACCTGTTCCAATACTAATGTTATTCTTATAGGTTACTCTATAATCAGTTCCGTTTTTTAGTTTTAGTTTTCCAATCATCACATAGACTCCAGGCTTTATTAAGTCTCCACCCTTATACTCATACTTACTTTTTACAGTTCTTATATTGGCTGTAAGAAGCGAAATCGGGGTTATATTAAAGGTCAGGGTCTTTGTACCGATATAAGGATGGAGACCTGTAACTGTAACTTTTGCAGTGCCTACATTGCAGTGATTACTATAGCTTACTCTATAATGCATGTTTTCTTTTAATAAGGTTATTCCATTATATACCTTTATTGTTGGTTTTTGACTTGTTCCATTATAAGTTACACTCTGTGACGATAGTGTAATTTTCAGCTCATTCACATCCTTAGGCATAATATCAAACTCTTTCGTAATGGTACCTCGATATTTGCCTATTCCGGTAATGATAAGTTTTGCTTTACTGTTAGGACTGGTTACCCCTTTGTTTTGCTGATAAGAAACTGTATAATCAATCCCCATAGTAAGTTTAGTATCGCCAATCGATACAACTGGAGTAGGAGTAACACCACCAGCAGAATAGGTAAAACTCTGTGGTAGAGACACAGATGCCGGTGTCACCTTTACATCGTAGTTTCCAATAGTAATAGAATCCTTTATTACAGTATAAGTTCTATCAACACCAGAGCCTGAAGAATTAATAATAACGTTATCATCAATTTTATGAATTCGATTCTTCATATAATGCACCATGATATCTGGTTCACTAAAATAAGTCATACCATTTTCAATTCCATCCATATAATAATAATCCAATGAGACAAAAACATAATCGTTAAAAGTACGAATGATAAAAGCACCCGATTTATCTGCATGATAAACTCTTCTGGCATATATATTATGCTTTGCCAATTTATCATTCAGCATATCAAACAAGCTTTTTTGATAACTAGCATAAATCCTACCTGTAATGTTTCTCATTTCTTCATCCACTCGAATACGCAGCAAATAATCTCCTCTCTCCTTTGATGATACAATTGCTTTGTATAATAGTTCTATATAGGTACTATCATCTCGACAATCAGCACCTCGAAAATCAAGATTAAAATATGTATAGTAATTGTATTTGGGATCATTAGTAAGATTCGGCAACTTGTAAATATACGGTAAATAGTCGCTTATAAAATCAGATGACTGTTCTGCTGTAAGATTAAAACTACCATAATAGAGTTTGTTCAGTTTGTCATCCTCCCAACTGTCAGCTAATAAATTCACCGAATACCAAAGACCATCCAGACACACATAATTCACACCATCCCCTGGATAACTATCTTTTTCTTCCTCGGTTAATTCATAAAAATCATTTATACCCACGACATATATAGATTCAATTCCAGCATAGGTAAAGAACATTTGTGCTGTAATTGCAAAGCCTTGAGTACGAACTATTTTGTGTTTAAAAAAACCTATAATATTGCAAAATGACCGTTCACAATCTCCAGTACGTCTCACATCCGTAATTATCCTGTCATGGATTAACAGCTCCAATTGAATTTCACTTTTTCCTTCTGCTTTCCACTGATCAATGTCATCAAGATAACTTCCTATATTATTTAATACAATCTGCATGTCAGCATCTCTGTCCTTAAAAAGAGCATAATCTTTATAAACTCTCAAGGCTATCTTATTAACAATTGACGATCCAGTATTACTAGCACAATAATATTTATCTATCCAGAAAAAAAATGGTTTATCTGCCTCAATTGCAAACATTACTCTATCTATTACATCTACCTTATTAGAGTGAATACCTAATGCAGATATATCAATATAAGACGTAATATATTGTTCCTCGCCGTTTTTTATCGCGTCATTCTTGGAGTTACTAAAATTGGTAGCCAATTGGCACAGATTATTATAGAGAGTTTTCTCTGTTATTGACAAACTGCGATACCCATAATTACTATTTAGTCGCTCTAAGCGTTTATCCGTCGAGTAAATATTTAGCATAGTATTGGTACCCTTTTGTTGGAGGTTATCCTCCACTGCATAACTAACTTTCCTTCCAATGCAACTCGCCAGCAACAATAAAATACTCATGAAAAACAGCCTTAG
This sequence comes from Bacillota bacterium, assembly GCA_023434365.1. GTDB lineage: Bacteria > Bacillota > Clostridia > Lachnospirales > Lachnospiraceae > KM106-2. Next base: position 33,183 of record JAEYSV010000030.1, read on the forward strand.
CATAGATTTTTTCATATTGACTTTCTCCTTTCCTCTAACAAAAGTCATCTCAATATGTTATACTTCTGCAACAGTTTTCTTCTTTCTTCTAATGTTAAGTATAACTAGCAAGGTAGCACCTAATAGTAGTATAACCACTCCGCCAAAAGTACCATAGAAAAGAGGCTTGTTAGTATAGAAACGAATCCACCTATTAGTTGTAATCAAAAGGTCTTTGACTTCATAACTACTTTCATTACCAGCATTATCTTTGAGTATTACTTTTAAAGTCTGTCGGTCATCGGAACTCGGAATTGTAAAGTTAAGTGCATTATTATTCTTCTGGATAATATCTAGATCTTCCACTCCCCAATATCCATTGCTCATCTTTTCTCCATTAAGGTAAACCTGTACTTGCGTTAACTTTAGATTATCTGTAACAACCATTTTGATCTCTTTTTGACTCATATTGTACAATGTATCAGCGCTTAGGTCAGGAATTACGCAACTAGGAGCAATTTTATCTACTGCAAATGTAATTTCAGCTTCTTTTGAACTCATTGTGGTTTCAGAAATATTTTTTGCATTATCTTCCGTGTGAACAATAACACGATATACTCCTGACGCACTAAAGCATTTTTTATGTATTCGATAAGTGTACTCATACCAATTATTATTGAGTACTTTCTCTACAACCTCATAGTCCTGTCCTTGAACTAATTCGGTTATTATATTGTCTTTAGAGATTTTTACAAGTATACTACTTGCAGAAATTTTTGATACATTTACTTCTGAAAAAACAATGTCATCTTCACTTTTCAGATAAGAATTACAGATCGCTTGAAGCGTGCTTGTAAAATTATAAGTTGAACCAAAACGGTTAATGGAGTATACGATGGTCTGTTCATTTACATTACCTGCTTTATCAGTAACCTTTGCTGCTAATGTATAGATGTCATCCATTCCCTTTTGCTTTGGCATATTCAAAAATGTAAATTTCTCTCCATTCGCAATGTCTTCGAGTTTGCCTTCAACTGTAATTTCTCCTCTATTGGCACCCTTTAATGTGATTGTCAGTTTATCGTAATATGTATCTTTTGCAGTAATCATTGGAACTATTGTATCACCATTATATGCTTGATGATTGGAAACCCCTGCAATCGATAACTCAGGTTTTGTCAAATCAATATAAAACCCTTCTTTATTTATTGTATTGGAGTTTCTTTCTGCTTTATCACTACAGGACATCGTAACAGTATAAAAACCATCCTTATTGAATTCAACCGTTGCTGTATAGGTGTCACCATCCTTTTTCCAGCTTGATATTTTTGGTGTTTCACCATTGTCCGAAGTAATAATAACTCCATTCGTAGCAGCTGCTTCTAAGAAATTATGTTCTTTCACCGTGATCGTTGCACTTCTAGAAACATTGTAAAAACTATTTTTTCCATTCTTATTGTTATTATAAACGATATTAATTACAGGATCAGTTTTATCAACAACAAATTTCTTAGCTGCCAAACTTGTCCCATAGCTAATATCTTTACATTCATTTCCAGCAGAATCCGTAAAGCTTAGATCAAAAGTATACTCATCATCTGCTTCATATGTCACGGTAGCCACATACCGACAACTATCTGATGACACATTCCCAACTGCCTTGAAACGACTTACTACTGGTTTTGAGCCATTGGCTGAATTGATACTTAGTTTAACATTATTCTCATTAAAATTACGTTCAGTAATTTCAATAGTTGCTATTCGGCTCTCTTTGAAATAAATATCATTCACCACATTATTATTGTTGTAACTAATCGCTATTTTAGGTGCTGTTATATCAATCATTAATGGTAGTTCTTCCTTAGTAATGTTTCCAGCATTATCAGTTGAGGTAATTTCTACTTTTACATGATTACTATTATTTTTCTTAGACTCAACATTGACATTACCCGACCAACTTTTGGCTATAGTACCCGAAGTATATTCATATAACGCTCCAGATTGAGTCACTCTATCATCACTGTAAATGGTATACTCCACTTTATTAATTCCTGAATAGGAATCATTATTAATTGGTTCATCGATTTTAACCGCAACTGAAACATCACTATTATAGATACCGCTACTTTTCTGTGGCTCTGTTGTTAATACTACTCTTGTTTTTAATATGGTTGTATTTGGAGCATCATTATCTAAGATAACTCCGTTGGAACTTATATACTTCACATTTCCAGCAATATCTGTCACCTTACAGTAAATAATTGCTTTCTCATTTGGTTTAAGGGTAAACTTCTTATATTTCACCCAAAGAGCCAAGGATTGCTCTTTCAACTGAGTTAATGACAATACTCGGTTGGATTTATAATACTCTACCGATTCAATTCCAGAGGTTTCATCTATTGTCTCTATAGAAACAGAAATATTATTATTGCTAAATATTTTAAAATTAGGCTTGCTTATAAACGAATCCCAGCTATTTATATCCGTAAATGATAGGATTGCGTTTGGTTCTGCTTTATCTATAGAAAATAACTCCTTTATCGTATTCGATTTTCTACCCGCCAAATCATTATATGAGACCTCAAAGGTATAGTTTGCATCTCTAGTATACTTTAGTACTACAGTATGAGTGCTGCCTTTGCTCCTCCATTCCCCAATAGATGGCAACGAGACTTCCTGATTCTTATAATCGTTTGCTAGAAGATTAATTGTTACATCCTCGGAACTAAAATTCTGCTCATTAATCGTAATAGTTGCAGTTCTATTACTTGAATAATACTGTCTATTCCCAATACTATTTGTTACATTAACATTGTCATATTCCACAGTAATTACTGGGTTGATAGTATCAATAATAAAGCTTTTTTCAGCAAGTATATTTGGTTTATTATTCGCCATATCGACAAACTCAGGATTAAAGGAGACCATATATTGGCCATCTTCCTTTATCTGTGTAGAGGCGACCATTTTACCATTTTGATTAGACCAATTGGTAAAATAAACTTTAGATTTTATTCCGTCCTTCTGTACTACCAGATATGCCAAATCCTTGTCATATGCTTTTTCTGTTAAATCAACTTTTACCGTTATCTCACTTCTATAATAATTAACCCCATTATTAATGATAGATGGATCACTATACTCAAGCCTAATCTCTGGTTTTGTTTTATCGATAACAAATTCATTAACTGCTTTATCGGTAGGATCAAAGAAGATTGGTGTATTCACATTCCCTGCTTTATCAATACAAGAGAGAGCCAGGGCATAAAGCCCCTCATTGGTACACGATATCGTTGCAACATGTCTATCTCCTTCTTGTGCAATCCAAGTAACTTTGTCCATTATATTATTTGACCCATCAAATGATATCGCACAGTCCTCCCAAAACTTCTCAATAATCTCTATTCTAATAGTTCTATCCGATGCAAAATACTCATTATTAAATACCGTATTATTATCATATTTTACACTGATTACAGGAGCAACGGTATCAATATATAGCTTTTTACTTAGCTCATAATAATTATTAAACTTATCCGTTACCTTAAAATAGATGGTAAGAGCATGATTATTATACATTTCTGTGGTAATATCCAATGAGGTAGTAACGCTCGGTACAGGCTCCGTTCCTGTATCAGAATATAGCATAGAATACGCTCCACTCTTTTGGATTCCATCTGGTACGATTTGGTATTCAATAGTTTTAATCCCAGAAAAATATTTATCCTCTATTTCACCGCTTTCTTGTATATCGCTTGCTGAAACATCAATCGTAACTTTGTCTGAATAATATGGAATTCCTTGCTTATCCGTTTTCATTGTATTTGGAAGATTTACCTCTAAAGTAGGAACGTCGATATCTATATCTGCTGTTTCCGGAATACTATATTTTATATCCGAATCGCCATTGATAAAAAAGTGAATTCCTAATTTTATTGCTGATGCATTGTATGTTATCGTTTTTTTATTTTCGTATGTATTTGCTAAGGTGAATAATTTAGGCATATCACTGTTAATATACCTACCATTCTTAACAAGTTTATAGTATATAGTTTCAATACCATCATAAGCATAATCTTTTATGCGTTCAAATGTAACGTTGAATTTATTTCTTGTTACAAAATCATCTGGATTGTATCTAAGAATATCAGATATTGATGATATTCTTTTTATATATTTTGTACATATTATATTCGAATTTCCTGCCTTATCCGTAAGTCTAACAGCATAAACATACTTATCGCCAGTATTTAAGTCAGACAGAATACTAGTAGTACCATTAGTAAAACTTATCAGGTCTTCTTCATCTACACTGGTTTTGTCTTCATAACTTAATAATCTTACATATTCGATTTTAGCCACTCCACTAATATCTTGTAATTCATGAATACTTAGTTCGGCACTATCCCGAATTGATAAAATATCTTTCGTTGATGTATCATTCATTCTAGATTCAATATTGTTAATATAAATCTTTCCCGTAGGTACTGTTGTATCAAGCTTATATGAATACCTCTCAATCTGCACATAATCAGGTTGATTTACCTCTCTTACATACACAGTCTTAACAGATGGTTGGTCAGAGTAAATTGTCTGCCCATTAATTTCTAATTCATTGAACCAATTATTCATATCGGACGATATCTGATACCCCGCTTTTGCTTCTAGCGTTATGGCATTGCACCATCCCTCTTGACCTTCACTCTTATTCTCTATGTACTCCACTCCAGGTTCTGGATTAGGGCGAAAACTCTCTATCTTTGTTTCTGGTAATATGTATTTACTATTGTCTTCTAATTTTATCATAACGGTAACACTATTATAGCCTGTAAAGTCAAGATCGTCCCAAGTAATTAAATCGTTATAATAATACCTGGTTTGATTATAGAAAGTCTTACCCGTTTCATCAATACAAGTAAGGGAAAAAGGAATTCCCTCAGTGTTTTCTTTTATACCAAAGTAAACCTGATATTTTAAAGGGCCATTTCCTATACTTTCTTTAGGTTTAATTTTTATCTCAGAACTTAGAATAAAGTCTTTAACTTCAAATTGATCATATCTAATATCGTCTTCATTAATAGTAATGGCTCTAGTTTTATAATCCCCAACCGTAAAATAGTATTTTATACTATTGCTATGTATAACATCTTGGAACTCATACATTCCTTCATTGTTAATTGTCGTTCTATATTCTTTCGGTTTCTTTTCAATAAGGTCACCTACTTCACTACATACAATATAGTCTGTTGTTAATATAATCTCACAACCATTTAAACCATCATTTAAGAGCTTGCCATATATCTTAATTTTATTAAGTTCACTCATTAATTTAATTGTTTTACCCTGATTGTTTATATCCTCTTGCTTAATTTGTACTATTCTTTTATCGCATCCTTCACAATACACAATAACGTTTTGATCAACACTAACAATAAGTTCTTCCTCAGTAAATACTGCCTTGCCATCCTGAACTTTTTTAGTGATACCGTTAATTTCAACATATGCATTTTGCTCTAGGCGACCTGCACTGTTCTTTACCGTAATAGTAAATTCTTTCTTAACAGGTTCTTCTGATGTCTGTACTTCTGGTGAGGCACTTGCTTCTGGTGAGGCACTTGCTTCTGGTGAGGCACTTGCTTCTGGTGTTGCACTTGCTTCTGGTGAGGCACTTGCTTCTGGTGTTGCACTCGCTTCTGGTGAGGCACTTGCTTCTGGTGAGGCACTCGCTTCTGGTGAGGCACTCGCTTCTGGCTCATCTGAGATACTAAGCATTCCTGAAGTACTCTCTTGGTTTGCATGTACCATAAAATACTCATTTAACTCTGATGACACCAGCATCACGATACACATTACTATAGCTATACCTTTTATGTATTTTTTGTAACCCCTTCTCATTCTTCCACTCCCTTTATATTTGTTCTATAGTATGTACTACAACAATATTGGTTACCAATTGAAACTCATCCTTGCTCCATAACTTATGGTTCATTTTCTGATGACTATCTATCAGTTTTTCTGTAGCAACAACGTTCGATTGCTTAGATTCTTGATTAAGTATCATTGTTGCTCCGTTAATTGGCATATTGCCTGTACTCTCGTTTAGCAGTACAGTCTGTTGCGAACCGTATGCTAGATTTTCGCTAAATTGCATATTCTCGAACTGTGGTAATAAGTCTGCTCTATTACGCTTTATCCTGTTCTCGCTCTCTACTCTCATCTTCCTCATCTGTTTCTTTGCAGTTTTTCCTGATAAGATTCCAATACTACTGTATATTTTGAGTTTGAAAAACAAAAAGACTGCAATAATAAATAGTACGATAGCTAAACCAAAGCTAGAATAAGCTAGTATTTTATAAAAACCTTCCATCCTTATTCCCTCCCCTTATGACTGTTCATATGCCAATGTAATTGCAGCTTTTACATTCTCAAGCCTACCCATAATATAATCCTTTATTTCACTTGTTTTAGCAGTTGTAGGCTGCAATTCACCAATAAACTTAGTGATTTCCTCATAAGCTTTGACTAGTTCCTCCTGCAAAATTCCATCATCCTTGAATTTTACAGAATACACTTCCAAAGACATTGTAATTAGCTTGTACACCTCTAATTGGACAATTTCACTTTCTCTCTGATTCTTCTTATCATGAATCACATCTAGAACCTCTCGCATATTATCCCAGTATGGTTTGTAAAGTCCCTTATCGGAAGCCTCAATTACTTGAAGATTAATGTCACGATTAAAAATTCCAATATCACGATATATTCTAGCCATATTATAATGTTCAAAACTTTCGTCCGTATAATTCACTGCATCTTCAAACCACTGAGTCGCCATTACCATACAAAGAGCCTGATTATTCATATCTATCTTGGACTCAGTTCCCATATAATAGTACCAGTATAATTTGCCAACATCGAATGCTAACTTTCCATATTCATTATCCTTTCGCAAATTTTCCATGTTCAGCGTTAGTACAGATTTTAATTTTTCCTCTTCATCTAATGTAAAGGAAGCATCGTTTTTATAAAGCTCCATTAACCCTTCATAAGCAGCAATCTTACCTGGCAATATCTTAATTGCATCAAAGTAAAGCTCTTCTTTCTTTGTAGGGCTACTTTCTTTTTCAGCTAATACAATCTGTGCTTCATATGTTTCGTTTTTTACATTATCAGCTTGAACTATACCAATAAAACCAACGGAGAGACTCAATAAAAATAATGCCACAACAGCAAAGAATCCTATGACATGTCTCTTACACTTTTTACGAAATTCAGTATCTACTTCATTATAATGCTCTAATGCATACTTCACCTCAAAGCATGATTGATAACGATCCGCAGGATTCATTTGGATACATTTTTGAATTATGTATTCCAAGCCTCCCGAAAGAGATGGATTCCAATATCTAATTGGATATAACTCATACGGTGGTTCACACGGATTCTTCCCGGTAACCAAATGATACAAAGTCACACCAAGGCAATAAATATCTGTTCTCGCATCCGTCTGCCCTTTTCCACCAAATTGCTCCGGTGCAGCATAACCCTTTGTTCCAAGACTGACCGTATCCTCTAGATTATGTTCCTTATACTCACGAGCAATACCAAAATCAATTAACTTGATATTACCGTCTGGTTTTAGCATAATGTTAGCTGGCTTCATATCACGATAAATGATAGCCGGTTCTCTGGTGTGCAAATAATCCAGGACATCACAAAGATCCTTAGCCCATTCAATTACATTCTCTTGTAACTGAGCCCCATACTTACCAAGAATCTTGCTTAATGGTTCCCCTTCGATATAATCCATAACAACATAGACTACATTATCAAGTTGAATAATATCTACTATTCGAGGCAACATCGGATGATCAAAACGCTTAATCAGATTGGCTTCAGCAATAGAACTCTCTATTTCAATTTGACTATTCCTGCTGTTGTCAACCCGCCGAATCTCCTTCACTGCCCACTGCTTGTTTAATCTTTTATCAGTTGCAAGATAGACGGTGGACATTCCACCTTTTCCAATTTGCTTTAAGATCTCGTATTTATCATCAATTACTTCACCAATGCGAGCCATAATCATCCCCCTAAGAAATCTTTAGTACTAATGCACTGATATTGTCAGTTTCTTGCCGGTATTTCACTAAATTAGTTAGATACGTTAAATTAGCAGTTATTCTTTCTTGACTAGTTAATTCTGCAGGACTCAGATACTGAAAGATTTCTTCATTCGTAATTTCATGTCGGAATCCATCGGAGCACAACATAAATACTGTACCAGATGATATCTCGCCAAAAATGTATTGGGGTTTTATGCTTTCAGATGCTCCAATACATTGCAATAGTACATTTCTTCTTGGATCGTTTTTTGCTTGTTTTGCAGTGATGTTCCCACGAATAACTTCTCTAGCCACAACAGTTTGGTCTTCCGTTAGAATTCGAAGTTCTTGCTTTATTTCGTATACTCTGCTATCCCCTACATGTCCAATGAGATAATTCCCACCCGCACATAAAAAACCAGTAAATGTGGTTCCCAATTGTAAACCGGTTTCTTTGCCATAAGCACGCAATTTATCATTTAATTCAATTAACATTGAATCCCATTGTTCTTGCACCTGATATAAGCTCCATCGACTAATCTGAGAAGCAAAATCATGTTCAAACCAATTCGAGAAAGCTGTTACCACCGTAGCACTTGCTAACTCTCCTTTCTTCAATCCGCCCATACCATCACATATAATTCCTAATGCAAATGTACCCTTTGATGTCTCTGCTATTTTAATGCAAAGACTATCCTGATTCGTTTCTTTTTTATTTCCTATATCCGTATAATACCCTACTATGTACTTCATTTCTTACTCCCATCTTCATAATTCACGCTACGAAATTAATTCGCCTACTTTAATATTCATAGAAAGTAAACCATTCATTAGCCAATCTAAGTCGCACCCCATGACTCAGCTCTCTTTCCACGTTGCTAGGAATCATTTCATCATTAATATACGTATGATTAGCAGAGTTCGTATCCAGGATGTAATATTTACCATTTCGATATACTATATTAGCATGACTTCGACTTACTGCTGGGTTATCTGATATACAATAATCAGCATAGGATGCTTCTTTGCCTATGCGAAACATCGGATTCGTAATACTTACTTTCTGATTATTCATCTGCCTAATCAAATATCCCTGTTTACCAGTTGAAGTATCAGCCGAAAGGACAGTCGTTTCCCCAGCATTGGAATTACTAAGTACCACAGTACCTCCGAAATTCCCGGGAGCTTGTTGATTCATTGGTTGGTTAACCGATTGGCTCACTTGTGAATAAACCGGTGTATTTATTTGAGGTTGATTTGCGTAAGGTTGATTTGCATAAGGAAGATTCGTAACAGGCAGCACTTGATTATAATGCCCAATATTCTTATTCTTCTTATTCATTTTCTCCGCTTGTTTCTCTTCTTTTGTTTTTTTGCTAAAGAGGGACTTTTTATTTTTCGTTACTGGCACATTATTATACCCTGGATTAGTAGATACGGTTGTATTCATTCCAGCTCCATCTTGCCCAGGAATCAAAACTCCTACCGGTCTGTCTTTTCCATCCGATTTAGGGCCTATTGGTGTGCTTCCAATTTGACCACTACGTCCTGTTGGTATGACCCTCTCAGGCTGCATATTATGTACTGGTGCTAATCCTCTGTCTGGCTGCACATTATGTATTGGTTCTAATCCTCTGTCTGGTTGTTTTTCCATATTAGGTAATCTAGTCCCCATAGGCACGGCTGATTTAGCTGCTTCGCTCATGTTGCCTAAAGCTATCGGCTTACTATCCACTGAATCTTTGGCAGGCTTAACCCCATATAATAACTCATATACCGTATCACGAAAATCAGCTAATGAGAACGTAGTAACACCATTGAGATAACTAATTAATCTTGCTACATAATCACAATTTTCTTTTTGATCAAACTGAGTACTAAATACAATATTTTTAAAGAACATTTTCATATCATATGCAACACTGTCCTTTTGAATAATAGGAAGACAAATTAACATCGCTTCACAACTACTCACATCGGCAAAGATATAATCGAGGTCTAACAGAAACAAATTCGCATCAATCATGTATTCTTCTGCTTCTAACATACCTGTTGCAATTCCTAAAAATGCTCCTAATATTCTCTTTTTATTAACCGCTCCCTCTAACAACTGTCTTAATGATAGCTTAGATGTCACATTATACTTCAAAAATTTATCATCATTCATCTGAGTAAATACTGCTGGCACAACACCCGGAATTTTATTCTTTGTTATCATACCCAAACTTAATGTATCAACCTGATCATCCGGTTGTAATTGATAGATCAAAAAAGTATTGATTCCTTGATTTTCAAACACTAAATTATACATTTTGTCCTCCTCCATTCGTTAAATCTCTTCCGTAATCCCAGCCATTTTAAGTTTCCAGATATTTTTCATAGGATTATTAGTGCGTTCTAAATTGCCAGATACTTTATGCATTGTACTCTTGTCATCTTCAACGAATTCGTACAACGGATTAAGTAAAATCTGATCATCTTTATAATCTAATACTTCTGTTATCGCCACAGTTCTTCTCGAATGGTCACGTAACCTGGATAAGTGAATAATAATATCGACGGCGGAGGCTATCTGCTGACGAATAGCAGTTAGTGGCAGCCCTTGTGCTCCAATTAGCACCATAGTTTCCAATCTACTTAACATATCTTTTGTTGAATTCGCATGTCCAGTAGAAAGTGAACCATCATGCCCAGTATTCATAGCCTGAAGCATATCAAGCGCTTCTCCTCCACGGACCTCTCCTACAACAATTCGTTCCGGACGCATACGTAAGGATGCTTTAATCAAATCCCTGATTGTTATTGTTCCTGCGCCAGTGATATTGGCATTCCTAGTCTCAAGGCTAACAAGATTATCTACTCCTACGATTTGTAACTCTGCCGAATCCTCTATCGTAATTATTCGTTCATCCTTTGGAATAAAGTTCGTAAGTGCATTAAGAAACGTTGTCTTTCCAGATCCCGTACCCCCACTTATTAAAATGTTATACTTTGCTTTCACCAATAGTTCTAACTTATTAGCAATCTCCTCGGAAATAGATTCGTACTCGATTAACTTTTCTATTGTCATTGGTGTCTTTGAGAACTTACGAATTGTAACCGTAGGACCACATAACGCAATAGGTGGTAACACAACATTCACACGGGAGCCATCTGGCAATCTAGTGTCAACAATAGGGTTTGACTGATTAACCTCACGCCCTGCAAGCCCTACTATTCTTTGAATAATATCCTCTAACTGTCGTAAACTCTCGAACTTAGCATCCAGCTTTGTTAACTTCCCGTTTTTTTCTATAAAAACATTGTCTGTTCCATTAATCATAACCTCTGTAATATTGTCATCATGAAGCATTGAATCGAGTAGACCAAATCCTCTAATGGAACTAAAAATCATTTGAGTCATCAATACCAACTGCTCTATTGAAATGTAATTCTCTCCAATACGCTGACGCACAATTATATTAATCTGCTCATACAACTCTTCATCTGACAAATCATTCAGAGCTAAATTATGAAATATATAGTTTTTAATCTCCCCGACCAACACATCTATTTCTTCTTTCAACATAGGTATTCCCCTCCTGCCTTAGCAATTAAAACCAGCTGCTCTTATAACAAACAACTGAAGATATTCATCGTGACTACTTGGTCTACAACTGCTTTAAAAGGAGCACCCTCAAATTTTGGCACACCACCTATCACTCTAAATGACGGATTAGTAATCATACTACTTGTCTTATTGCTAAAAGCATTGTACATCAATAAAATTCTTGATAGGATTCTTATATTCTGTTGCTGTTCAATTACCTCAAGCCCTTTCATCGCTTGTTCAAACTTATAATTTGCTACTTCTGTTCCATTTGACACAAAAATAATCTTAGATGATTTCTTTAATATTTCTATACAAACGGTACTAAAATCAAAATTAATATCAAGCACTATGTAATCATACGCTGCAATAATACATAGTTCAGTAAGCAGCCTACTTATGTCTTCTGATTTTAGCTCAATAACATCCATTACATTACGTGGCGTATCAAAAAAGAACACACCACAAGCATCCCTCTTTACTGTACTTTCAAGCTTTAAAGCAAGATTGGAGCGCTTACTCTTTAATGCATAGATTATTTCACTAATACCATATTGGCCCTCCTGATTAAAATATTGATTAATATACCCTCTATGTTCCAAGTTAAGATAAAGCACACGTTTTCCCAAATTAGACAGATTAATAGCACACGCAGTAGCCATTGTAGAACTTCCCACACCCCCACTGCCGGATACAAATGTAATGATTTCTCCAGAGGAGTTACTATCAACCTTTAAACTGATATCACTAGAGGCAATTTCAGAGTATAATCCCAGTATTTGCTTATAGATAAGCTCAGCTTTATGGTATTTGCAGATTGTTAGCTGACCATACATCGTTTCAATCGCATCAGATTCCACCATATACGCAAGCGTACATTTTGAAGGGATATTCTTTGTGTTAATTCTAAATTCCTCACTTACAATAAATACGTCAATTTTTAAGCTCTCTAAGTTACTAATTGCCTTTTCTTCCTCTGTAAACGAATAAATCTCAACTTTATCCTGGTATCTATTTTGAAATACATTCACAAACCTTTCCAAATAGACACTATCCTTTTCTAAAACTGCCAATCTAATTTTCATACTTACCGTACCTCTCTGTTTTCAACATTTACATGCCGTAACGATATAAAAATAGTGTTTTCCATATATTATTTTGCTTCACAAAAGCATAACCATAGTTATTAAGTTCTCTTGCCTCTTCAAACACTGGCTCAATTACTATTTCATAGGTATCTAAGGTTATATACCCCCACTCACCATCAATACATACCGCTGCCAGTTCATTGGAAAATGGTCTGGCTTCACTGTAAGTCGCTTCTTTTACAACTTGGCCATCCAGCGAAAGAAATCCCCACTTGTCTCCGATCTTCACACTGGTTGGTTGGTCAGACTCAAATAAAAATGCGTCAGTAAAACCTGTTTCACTTATCTTTGCTCCCTGAGGATTCACTAGATAATAAAGTCCTTTTACCTTCACAAAGCCTGCATTATTCTTAAACGCTTTCCCGCCGTCATCTCTCTTTATATCTTCATAAGCTGTCTCCGTTACCTTCTGTCCGTTACTATTAATCAGAAACCACTCATTACCAATCCTGACAGGAGCAACACCATTTTCAAATACTCCTGCATCATCATATTCCCCAAACAGAATTTTAAATTTGGTGTCGGCAAAGTGATATTTTCCATTCACTTTAATCGCCATTTTATTTTCTCCAATTGCCTTAATATCATCAATTATTTTATTCTCTTCATCAATTTCCTTTTTTTCTGCTTTTTCATTCATAAGATATATTTCTTTTTCCTTAGTTATCACACCAGCATAATTATTATCATAAAATGGAGCTGCTTGCTTATAGATACACGAAGCTGCAGTATTACCATTGGCATAGGTATAACCAAACTGACCATCCTTATTTGTAACTATGTAATATTTCCCCAAGCAAGAAGAAACTGTGGCAAAATTCGTACTCTTTAATTCATATGTATTATATATCTCTTGATTGGTATGATCCAAAACCTCTGATTGAATATTTCTTTTCTTTGCCCTACCGATAGCATTATAAGCTTTCCTATAATCGCCTGCTTCCTTATAATATAAGCATAATCTTTCATACCCATTAGGACTCTTTGGATAATCTTCAACAATATTCTCAATGACTTTTAAACATGCAGAATTGTTCCCCCATTTTTTATAATAATCAGCGAATTCCAACCTCAACGAAATAGTGTCTCGCATAGCAATTGCCTTTTTATAATATGGTATAGCATCCGTATGAATTCCTTTATCTCCTTGCTTTCTTGCCAAATTAACAAAAGAATTATATTCCTTTTCTTTAGTTACTGCTGTATCCAACATACTTTTCCAAGATACAGCCATTAAAACCAGTAAGCCTACAATAATTAGTAGTTTAGTTTGTTTCATTACCAGTACCCCTTTCTTATGCGCCAGTTAAAAAAATGGAAATATATGTTCCCACTAATATGAATGGAGCAAAAGGAATTGTATCTTTACGTTTCTTCTTTTTAGAGCACAACAGATAGACTGAAGCTCCAAAAGCAATCAATAAGGAAAAAAACAATGAACTTACAATTCCAGTTAAGCCTTGATAACACGCCATGATTAATAAGAGCTTTACATCTCCCATTCCCATGCCATTCCTAATAAATAGTAAACCAAAAACTAAAAAAATCACCACAAGGACAAATGCATACAAATTATCTTTTATTATCCCAAAAAATAAACCTTGATATATAAAAGCTTCAGCCACCCATAAACCAAGACGTATTGATAACGACAATAATAGGATACTATTTGGAATAATATGCTTTTTATAATCCACCCATCCAATAGGAAAAAGTACTGCAGCCAAACTTAATAATCTTAAGTTCGTTACATGATGATTATTTTTATAAGTAATATTGAGCATAATTACTAATCCTATAAGCGCAAGGCACGATAAAATTACATATGCTGTTCTTCTTTTGTCTGCTATAAATGCTTTGTATTTTTTTCCTATAACCTCGTTTTTCTTATTCATATCTTCAAAGCCTAAGTATATTAATGAAGCAAATGATGCGAAAACTACAAGTATCCCCTCAAACCCCATCATCATATTATTCATCCTCCTGTTGTTTTACTTTGATTAATAGGAACATAGAGATTTGTTCCAGATATCTCGTCTGTTTTCAATAGTCGATATTGATCATTTCTCTTTAAGTAATAATCTATACTACTTCCATGGTCGATTAAAAAAGCATCAAACTGATAACTCTCTATCATATCAACCGCACCATCTTTCATATGATAAATCGTATAATAATCCCCAAATGTATATTTTGCATATAGCTCATATCTTCCGTCAATAAATACTGGAATATCATGATAGATTAACATGCCTCCCATATCATAAGAATTGTAAAGCCGTTTTGGCTCGTACTCTTTGATACTACTAATCATCTCAGCTGATATTGCTGTTTGATAGGTAACTGGTGTTGTGAGTTGACACGATATTAATAACACGTCCACAAAAATCCATAGATATATTGCTAGCTTATAATACCCTTTCCTCTGCTCTTGCTTCCTTGATGGCATGTATTTGCTAATAAGTAAAAATGCAACAATCCATAAAAACATATAATGGCGTATACTAACTAGCGTAATGCCAATAAAAAAGACCGCTAACAGCAAATCCCTAAGCTCAATAAGCTTCTCTCTCTGTATGAATATAAACCCAATAATAAGTACAATCACGACATATACGATGATATCTGGCCAGTTCTTTATACTTGGGCATCTCCATTCAATAATATATGACGTCATTTGCCTATCAAACATATTCACATACGGATACTTTAATAACTGTGCACCATATGGATTAATTAACATACAGAGCACACTTATTGCTATAATCACAACCTGCTTATAAAAATGATTATCTCTCCTCTTAATACCGATAATAGAAAACCATGTAAAATTAAACAGACCCGATATTACGTAAATAGCAGCCACAATATAAAACAATACTGCACTCCCACCATGCATATTCATCCATAAAATTGATAGAAACGGGAGTATATAAACCGCTTTGCTATTGGGATTCCTATACAGTTTCTCAAAGATACCTAATTCTAATGCAAAAAATAGTAATGCAAACATATATGGTCTCATACATATAAAAATCAGAGCACTAAAGGTAAGAAACATAAAACCAACGGTACTTCCCGCATTTAATTTGGTTAAGTTATCTCGAATAAGCCAATATGTACATAAAAGAATTACCATAGTAATTACTATAGTGAGTAAATAATAGGTTAATGCCGTTCCAGAACATAGATGCATCACTATTTCAGATAACCACTCCATATTATACCAGGTTGTTTTTTGGTTCTGATTAAGCCAACTGAACACATCATCTGATAGAATTTGTTGGTGTTCCACCATATAGGCACCCGCTTTATTCTGCCATCCAAAGTCTGCGTCAGTCCAGTTGACACGGTTGACCAACGCGATTGACATAATCATGAAACAGAGAAAAAACATCTTTCTTTCTTTTATCATCCTCAAACCATCTTTCCTCCACTATGTAATTCCTTACCTTAACCATTCACTTTATGTGATTTCTCCGTTAGTTGTCACCCTCTCGTTTTTGACATCTAGAACACATTCTTAGAGCAATCTCACTTAATTTCACTTCATAACACGAAGGATATGCATACCCACAACTTTCCAAATGATAACGATCACCTGTAGTAGTAATCACTACAGAATCTAAACTCGAAAGATCTACCCCTTGCATACAAGACTCACATGCAGAATACTTTTTTCCCTTACTATTGCGCGCTTTTTCCAGATCGGTAACCGCTATTTTTTTACACAATTTGGTAATATAGGTACACTCCTTACTAGTATGATAAACACTTGCATGATCGGTAATATAGACAATTTTCTCTTCCTGTTCTTCTGGTTCCTCCGGATTAGGTGGCTTTGGTATCTTTTTCCCATCACCAGTTAACCATCCATTAGTAACAGCAGACTGAGTTATCGGGATTTCAATATCTATAGGTAAGAACTTTAGTACTTTTACCTTGTATTTAACAATAACGAATATTTTATTTGAACCTTTGGGAAATAATAAAGAGTCCGTAAAATCTAATCCGTTTAAATATGTCCCGTCTGAGCCCGGTAGTACTTGCATTGAGCGTAAAAAATCTTCATGATTATCATTAATAGATCGTTTTAGATGCTTTTTGACAAGTCCTTTCGAAATTGGCGCAGCCACAAAGTTAGATTGTGCATAAGTTAAGCCCTCGGTAGATAATATCCTTGCTAACGAAAAGATCAAATCTTTTGGATTATTCGCTAAAGCCTCTAAATCATCTTTTAGCTTATTATAGGAATCCTCAACTTTCTCACCGTTTTCAATTGCCTCATCCTGCATTTCATTAATCCTATCACCTATGGTCGCAAGATCATCCACAGAGGATATATTACTGAAATCATCAATCTTCTCCTTTGCATCATTGCCAATAGTCTGAATTGCATTAAAAGCTTCCCCTGCATCACCTACAAGCTCATCAATCTTTTCCCTATCTTCAGCAGCATCTTCGTAAATGCCATCCAGACTATCCTTAACCCCAGTTAGTCCATAAACATATGTATACTGCGATATTTCCTTAGCCGTATTATTAATGGCTATACTTATCTTTGCCTGAACACGATAGAACGTAACTAAACTATATATCATCATGAAAAAGAAAAGAAACGCAGTTAACGCAATGGTCGCCTCAATTGTGACATTTCCTTTTTGTGATTTTCCCCTTCTGAAAAAAATAATAATCACCCCTCTGCTTCATTCAAACCTTCAATGATGGATGCGAATCCTATATGCATGGAACTATTTATCACGTATGGTGGATACCAAATTATCTAGATTATGGTTCTGCTCCTCAAAATAATACTTAGAATCCTTCTTTTACTCTTCATCACGAATGGTGGATACCATGACATCCAGATTGTATTTTAATTCTTCAAAACATTCTCCTGGCTTCTTATAATCTTCAATGCCATAAAACGCATACCCTTGATTATCTTTTACTAAGGTATAGAAAGCAATCTGCTGTTCTTTTGGATGAGCATCTCCATTGAGAGTAACATAGTCTCCAACTATCTTTCCAACAAAATGGTAACATTCATATCCATTTATCGTTACTGTTTCCTCTAACTCAGCTACTAACTCAGAGTTTACCTTTGGTAAAATATCAAATTCATGGTTTTTAATAATATATGGAAAAAACTCAGCCACTACATCCTTTGCTTTTTTCCCTGTATAATCCTCTAGCAGATTTAAATAAGCTATAAAATAACGATCATTACCTGCACTATATACATCTGCTCTTCCCCAATAATTATTAGAAAAAAACGGAGCATCAAATTCTATATTAAATTCGTCACTAGGATCTACCCTTTTAAATGATTTTACATCCACTTTATCCATATACATAAACAATACTTCTTCCTTCTCCGTTTCCGAATCTGCCTCTTCTGTTTCTTCAGAAGCATCACTTTCTGTTGGCTTTTCACTTTCACCTTTACCTTTATCCTCTACACTCGTTTTGCTATTACCTCCACAGCCCACTAAGGATAGCATTAGTACTAAAACGATCATATAACTTATTATTTTTTTCATGTTCTTCTCCTCATTTCATAAAAATAATTATATCCTTGTACTCCATGATAATGGATGGTATACCAGGAAGATTTTTTAATAGCAGAATCGGTTTGATCTGACATAAAAGGAAATCTCATTAGAATTGGCTTAACCTCCAAGTCAACATCCAACTGTAAGCACGTATATGCCTGTTTCATTAAGAAGTCCTCTCTTTTAAGCTGCATATTACTCTGAATTACATCAGAAGTTGTGACTAAAATATTATCCTCATTAGCACATAGACCAATTAATAAGAAAAGTTGCAAGTAATCACTGTATTGGAAGGCAAAGAGACTTGCTTTGAATTTAATTATTGCAAGGGTGCGATTCTTATAAGCACAATGCAAATCAACTTTCGTACTTGCGTAAGCATTATCAACGATCTTATAATCTTTAATAAATTGTGTTTTTTTCCTCAAAGCATTCTCCGATTTAATATATACTTAGTAAATTTCATCACGTATAGTAGATACCATGACATCCAAATTATATTTTAATTCTTCAAAATTTTCACCAGGCTTACTCAGATCTTCAATCCCATAAAACGCATATCCTTGATTATCTTTTACTAAGGTGTAGAAAGCAATCTGCTGTTCAAATGATTCAAGCTTTCCAGTTATACCACACTCTCCTACTATCTTGCCAATGAAATGGTAACATTCATATCCATTAATCGTTACTGTTTCCATTAACTCGGGTACTAATTCACTATTAAGATTTGGTAAAATTTTATATTCATGGTTCTTAATAATATATGGAAAAAACTCAGCCACTACATCCTCTGCCTTTTTTCCAGTATAATCTTCTAACAAGTGCATATAAGCTATAAAATAACGATCATTACCGGCACTAAACACATCTGCTCTTCCCTCAAAACTATTGGAAAAAAACGGAGCATCGAACCCCATATTATATTCGTCACTAGCATCTTCCCTATTAAATGATTTTATATAAACATCACCCTCATACATAAACAATACTTCTTCCTTCTCCGTTTCGGAATCAGCCTCTTCTGTTTTTTCAGAAGCATCACTTACCTTTGGCTTTTCACTTTCACCCTTACTTTTATCCTCTACACTTGGTTTACTATTACCTCCACAGCCCACTAAGGATAGCGCTAGTACTAAAACGATCATATAACTTATTATTTTTTTCATGTTTTTCTCCTCATTTCATAAAATTAATTATATCCTTGTACTCCATGATAATGGATGGTATACCAGGAAGATTTTTTAATAGCAGAATCTGTTTGATCTGACATAAAAGGAAATCTCATTAAAATTGGCTTAACCTCCAAGTCAACATCCAACTGTAAGCACGTATATGCCTTATTCATTAAGAAGTCCTCTCTTTTAAGCTGCATATTACTCTGAATTACATCAGAAGTTCTGACTAAAATATTATCCTCATTAGCACATAGACCAATTAGTAAGAAAAGTTGCATGTAATCACTGTACTGGAAGGAAAAGAGACTCGCTTTTATATTTGTATCCTCTCCGACTTTCTCCTTACCGCCTTTTGATGACAAGGAAAGCCCATCAATGGATTGATTAATTGAATCTTTCAATGCCGCTGCCCCATTTTTTAGAGCTTCTTGCGCTTTTTGATTGGCCTTAGTTATGTATTCATTTACCTTCTCATTAGTAGCCACAATATAGTCTGTAACATCTCTATTGATGTCATTAACCAAGGTATTAAACTCTTCGATATACCCCTTACCTGTGTCAGTTATATTTTCCAATGTTGATAGCATCTTAGCGACATACTCATTCTTTAGCTTTTCTACTGTTTCAGCCTTGACAATAAGCATAATATTGTTGTCTTCGCTATCTCCTTTTGTTCCATTCGCCTCTTCTAACCACTCATCAAGCTTTTTAACTACATATTCCTCTTTTGTAAGATTAAGTCTTTCAAGATCACCCGATAACTCAAGTGTTTGTGCCTTCTGACAGAGGTTCGCCATTTGATCAATAGCGGTATTCACATATTGGTTTATACTAGATTTCATAGCTGCTGTCACGGATTTAGTCATAGCCTCTAACTCACCTGTTGTATCATTGGCCAGCTCCTTTAACTCCTCATCCGTCTTATTCAGCCACTCAGATAACGTAGAGGCGGTACTATCAATAGTATTGCCTACCACATCCGTTGCCAGGTTCTTTGCCTCATCAAGAGCTGCATCTACTACTGTACTAAGCAATTTATCAAAACTTAAGGTCCAGGTTTCTTTTGTTTTATAGATTGGAACAGCCATTCCGGCCTTTAAGCACTGCAAGTCAATGGCAGATTCTGCAAGTGCAACTCCAATAATAATTGCAATGGTTGCTACGGGTATTAGGAAGGTTAATGGCGGAGTACCAAACGCTAGCGTAGCAATATTTCTGGCTCCTTCTCGAATCGAAGAATCACAAAATGCATAGATAGTGTTAAATCCCATCCGAATAGCATAGATAGTTCCATACGCAGTGGAGGTTCCACCATCACCAAACAAAATATACTCAACTTCAGACAGATAGGCTTTATTATTCATAGGTGAGATTTGATTAAGCGTCATTGTTTTTACGTCATGAGTTATCTTCCCCATTGCCTCTGCACTCATCTTGGAATTCGTTCTTATATTCCCATCCGCATCATATATCGTACTTGAAACACTGCGCCCATCCACATCAAATTTCTGATACTCCAGTAGATTTCTCACTTCGGATATCCTACCATTCTCTTCATTGGCCTCCCATATCACCTCATTTTCAAAGGTGTCATAACTAAACATATCCATAATATAAGACGACATGTAATAGTTATCGCGTAATGTAGCACCTGCATTACTCAGCAAATCACCCAGACCGCCAAATAAGGAACCCAGAGAACTTCCAACATCCTCCTCACCCTCAATAGCCAAATCCTTATCCTCACCACCGCTGACATTATATTCAGCCACCATTTCTTTATTAAACGCGCTAATTCTATCCTTAATGTCTTTCCATTCTTTTGAAGGTAGATTCTCCGCTTCGCTATCAAATTCTACCGTCGTTTTATCTGAACTAGTATCATTTTTAGTATTTTCTTTTGCCTCTTTCAGTTTCTCCTCTGTTTCTTCCTGCTTCTTTTTTTGCTCTTTCTTATTATCCTGGTACCCATCATCTGTAACAGTTTGGAAGGTAGCTTTCAAATAAGAATAAAAATCCTCACTTTTTATGCCTTCTCTTTCAAACTTAATATGGTTTTTATCTTCCCAAGTGTATACGATGGGACTATTAGGTGCTTGATACGCTTTCTCATACATATCATCCGCCCTTTGATTTAAGGAACTCAGTTTCATCGGAATATCCTGTAACAACGCCTTCGTCTCAGAATAATCTTTCAACGACTTTATACACTCCTCTAACGAATGAATATTATGAATACACTGCTTACCATACTTATACTGCTCCATCTTATTCTTCGCATCGTTTAAAGAAGCAATAGCATTATCCACATGAGTCTTTAATTCTTCCACTTTAGCAGCATCGATAAACTCCTCTACCGTTTTAATCTCTTCAATATTTGATGTTGCAATACTACTTCCTGCAATGGAATCTGCACTTGCAGCTTTATCCCAATCACTAAGTTTTGTTTTCAAGTCTCCTCTGACAGAATCCATAATATCGCTCAAATTAGATGATATATCTTCTAAGCAATCAATTCCTTCACATACCTTTTTATAAAACCCTTCCAATGCGTATTTTGTTTTGATATCATGATCCGAGATACCACCGTTCACTAAATCAACGTTGGATACTGTATCTTTACGTTCTATGTAACTCGTACCATTAATCGTTTTCATCATTAAATCAGTAACCGTTACAAACTTGTCCATCTTTTTTTCATAAAACGTTCTGTTTTCACTTAACGCTTCCGAGGCAGTCTTGGCTAAACCTGTGGACGAATTAATTGTAACTTTTAAGCTTAATAAGGCATTTAATTCAGCAATTCTCTCACTATAATCAGGCACTTCATATTCTTCTTCCTCCTCTTGTGAGTCTGCACTCTGAGAAGGACTTGGACTACTTTCTGCCTCAGATTCTGCTTCTTCTTTGGCCTTCTTTGCTTCTTCTGCCAACTTTGCTGCTTCTGCCATCTCATCTTCTAATCGCTTGATTTCATCATTGATATAATCTATTGCAAGGGTAAGATTCTGATACGCACAATGCAAATCAACGATCGCACTGGCGTAATCATTATCACCGTTCTTATGGTCTTTAATAAATTGAGTGGTTCTTCGTATCATATAAATCTCAGCATCCTTTTCATCGAACAAATACTGAGTATTATACTTACTCTCATTCTCTTCCAATTGTTTTACTCTGTTGTATAAGTCTTTGATATAATCTTTCATGTCAGACTCACTTGGTACATTATCAATTAAATTAACTGATACATTATAAAAATTGTATGTACTGCCTGATTTGTTTGCATAAGGTAATTTATCGACACTAAAACTGTCCTGGTTTTTCTCATAGATGTCCCTAACAATATTATCGTTAATAAATCGAAACCCGTCTTTTGACTCATTATACTTTATTGACATTTCTTCGAATCTTTGTTCTGTTAATTCTTCATTCTCGTTATACTCGAAGAACTTTATCCAGGTTTCCTCACAGGTTTCTATCACCTCTTGCTGTTCTTCATAATAATCCTTTTTTGCATCAACTACTTTATTTTGATCTGAAATTGTAGTAAAACTCTTTAACGAGTCAAGGAAACCTAACCCTCCATTAATCGGAGCACGAAACTTCATAAAATTAACAATCTGGCTTTTTAACATCGCCGGACTTACCAAACTGGTACCATCTACTTTGGTATCTACAATATCAGATACCTTCAATGTATTGATATTCAATAAGTCTTTTGCCTCATTCTCAGATTCACTGGCAAGCAAATCCATCACATTATCAACAATACTTTCTATCTCTTCTTGAGGCAGATTGCTAGCACTAATACTTTGTCTGTAATAGTCCTCCAGATTATCCATTAAGGAATCATAATCCTGGGAAACTGCAAACAATCCATACATATCTTTTAGTACATTATCATAACAAGTCAATGCTGTGTTCAATGTCAGATCCCCAACAGACTCCGCTACAGAACGTGCCAGTTTTATTCTTGACATATCTACTAATACAGCACTTATACTTAAAACTGGTAACAGTACAATAACGAGAAAAATCGATACTGCTCCACCTTTTTTATAAAATAGTTGCAACATTACTTACTCCCCACCCTTATCTTTTCTAAAAAAAGCAATTGCTGAATTCACCTTATCGAATACCGATGTAATCATATCACCCAATTTAGTATCACTCACCAGATCAACGACCAGATCTATATTCCTTATAAACTCTGCTTGCTGATTAACAGATACCTGCGCAGTAGAACCCAACCTCATAATCGTTGGCTGTACTTCTCCTAAAAAACGAATTGGAAACTTAATATCATACTCAAGTTGCACATCAAAGGTATAGTAAATGATATTATTGTTAAATTCTGCTATTTTAGCTTCCTCAATCGTTATTTGTGGTTTCATGTTTTTAAAAAATGATAAGCCTTCGTTTACTTCATCCACCACTTCTTTTGCAACAAGATCCTCTATTTTATTAATACTACTATTACCGATTTCGCCTAACAAGAAACGGTATGGCTCGACATCGTTAATCTCAAGTGGTATGGTGCCAACATTAATCATGTCATAAGCCTCGGGATCTGTAATATACTGAGACCCTCTTACTGCCGCTCTCATGACAACATCATCTACTTGCGCCATACAATAGTATGCATTGCCTATATAAATAATAAAAAATATAACAAAAAACATAACTGGAAACACAATGGTTGCCTCAATGATTGAAAGCCCCTTTTCCTGCTTAAGTCTTATGATAAATTTTGTATTCATTTTCCTAATAATTCTCCCCTCGATGAATAATCTATAAGAACAAATGAAAGGCAACCACCCATCAAATGTTCTTATAGATCACTGATAAACTATTATTACGATGGCAATGCTTCATTAACAGCTTTGTTTGCCTGATTTGTTATAGTGCCTAATAATGAGCTTAATAAATCACCAATTCGATCCTTAAATAGCAAGGCGAGCATAACAGCAATTCCAATTAATACTACAATTGCTACTACATTAACCTCACCAGACTCATTATTAAGAAACTGTCTTACTTTAATCTGACAAGCTAATTTAACACTATTAAGTATATGTAACATCCCTTCACACCCCCTTATAATATAATGTCTATATTTACTCAAACACCAAGGTTCGAGAAAATAGGTATAATAATCATAATCAGAATACCAACAAACATAATACAAATTGGTATTAACAATTTACTAGCTGCCTTAGCACCCTCCTGCTTTACGATACTTTGCTTGATATTCCAGATCTCTCTACTCTGTTGACGAACCATAATTGAAAACTCTTTATTACCTTTTAACAGTCCTTGTTGTACGGTAGAAGTAAACTTCTTAATCTCAGGGATTACACATCGTTTCCCAAAATCCGAATAAGCATCTAGTTCAGGAATTCCATTATCCATCTCTCTAACAGCTAGTCTCATTTCTTCATATAATAACCCCGTTCCTTCCTGAGCTACCATAGTCCAAGCTTCCTTCATAATCATTCCTGCATTAATAAGTAATGCAAGTTTTGCTACCATATCTGGAAATTGCCTTAGTAATTCATTTGCACGTTGTTTCATTAATTTTGAACTATAATTACTGTAATAAACATATAAAACAAATCCAAACATCCCTGCTAGCCCTAAACTTAACAATGAATCTAATAATCCTGTCATAAGTAGTATTACTACAACAGCAGTAAATGATAAGGTAATTGCCTGTGCACGATTTACCATTAAGTAATAATTCATATACTTTGTACCAAATAAAATCTCAAACTCCCTTTTTTGTTTCAAATCCTTTTTGGAAGTATATTGATATCGAATCAGGTCTAGGACCAGGAACCCTATCCCATAAACTTCATATAGTGGGTATTCTTTGTTATTTAGTGGCTTTATGTATTCATTGTATTTAGATGAAGATAATAAGAGAATTATGTAGATTGCTGCTAAAATAGACGCTATTACCATAACAATCACCATGGTCTGTGATAGAAACATCATTTTTCCCCCTTAAATCTTAATATTTAGAATCGTTCTGCCGATAAAATATGCTGCTATAAACATTGCGATTGCAACAGTTGTTGCAATTAAACCAGCTGGTGTCACAAAGTTACTAGCAAACTCTGGACTCATTAATTTGATTACTCCAATCAGTCCAATGGGCATAACCATCATAATATTACTTTCATTTTTACTTCCTGCTACCACAGTCTCAATTGTTTGCTCCACTTCCATTTTTTCCGATATTATCTGATGGGTGCTTTTAATTATGTCCTTCATATTGCCGCCCTTGCGATAGCAAATTTCAAATACACAAGCAAAGTTATGAATATCTTCGATATCACTTCGTTTACCGAGATCTTCAAACAGCTCTTCTATATTTATGTTATTATTCATTCCAGACCTAATTACATTCAGTTCTTGAATAATATAGGCATCGCTAGGATAGATAGCCTCCAAATCCTCTTGTGCCACGCGAAGCGAATCTACAATTGTCATACCACTTGCAATAGAAGTCGTTAGTGACTCTAATAATTCACGAAACTGTAACTTCAAATCATTCTTTCTTTTATCAATAATCTTTTTGGTACGAACACCAAGAAAGAGATAACCTGCAAGACAACCTCCAATAAGCATACTAATAATATTAAACTTATAAGTTACTTCCGTAGGTTCACCAAACTCATTCTTTCCAACACCGCCATAAAATAAATATACAATGGCTGCTCCGATGATAGCAGCTACCATAAAATACAATATCCTTTCCCAAAAGGCCATATAGTAAACTCTATAATTAATTGTATCAATATTCGTTTTAGACTTATAAAAAGCCGGTTCTCTTATCTTCTTATGTCGACCCAACATAAAACCCTCCATCCGTAGATTAATTTCCTGTCTTTATCAGTGTTTTATACAAAGCTATTTCCTATGATAAAAAAAAGCATATCATTAGCCAGTCCTACTCACTGCGCCTCTGTATGCTCTACCCAAAAAAGATGTAATTATTCAGTATATTCCTTTTCTTCTCATTAAGTACCATTATATGGAACAATCCATATAATGTCAATGTTTTTATATTCTTTCCTGTTTTTATCGACAGTATCTTCCTAATCTAAAGCTGTCGTTCAAATGAACGCGTCATCTACGATAATATCTTAAATAGATAAAAAGTTCCATATCTGGCGAAATTCCCATAATAGGGTGTCTAATTTTACAATGCAATTCAATACAGTAATATTAAAAATAATTTTCCTTTGGTTCAAAGTTAATGCGTTGCCATGAACATGTTGATTCTTTTGTATCAATGTTTATTATTTGTTTATAACAATATGTCTTAGGCCAATTACGAAATATCGATTTTTTCCCTAACATAATTTTTGTTAGAAGCATCTTGTTTGTTACCGTCCAGCCCTTAGAAGGAATTAGTTCAATTTGCACAATACTTTCTTTTTTTGTAATGCAATACTCACCTGATATATCCCCCATAGATGTATCCATTTCCATTCGAAATGAACCCTTTACTGTTTTGTTGTCCATTTTTACAATGTCGGGAAATGCTTCTGTAAAATGTAGCTTAAATTGATGATCTGACTTTTCAAATGCCATGCTCTTTAGTTTATATGTACCTTTATCATACTGAAATGACGATATTAAGCCATCATGCTTTATTATATTACTATTATTCATTTCATGAAATGGCAATATCTCTTTTCGCTCTCTTCCAAAATCTATCAACTCGCAGTCATATCCATACCTTGTAAAGTAACGAAATTGACCATCTTTAGGAAATGGTACCAGAAAAGGATCAGGGATTATCGATTTATTATCGATTTGTATAGAAATCTCTGTATTTCTCTTTCTTACTAGATCAAACTGATACATAGCAAAAACAGGTAAGACAACCGGATTTATAGAAGAGACTCCGATTGGTGCAATTAAATCAAAAGCTCTGCTTTTCTTTTTACTATGTTCCTTGATTGTTACATCAATTTTTCTACCTTTATAGTCTGTTAGTGCAAATTCAACCTGTAACCCCTCCTTGATTATCTCAAAGTTTGCTTTCGAAAATGATACCTTACAGTAATTAGCAAGACCATTTAAGCAAACTTCAAATGAACCAATGTCTTTAATCATTAAACTGTCCTCATCATACACATCAACATATTTATCATTACGATATGCAATCAGTCGATAACCACTTCCCTCATTTTTTGTTACTAGATATTGCAGCTCTAGTCCTGAATAAATCTCCTCTGGATTTTTATCAAAATTCACTAATATTAGCTTCTTAATCGGAGTTATTTCCATTTTAAATGGAATAATAACGTGCTCATTTACTATGCTATTCGTTTGAATTGCTTGATCTTCCAAATAATTATTCATTCACTGACGCCTCCTCTATATTTTGAAATAATCTTTCACTTACTCGCATGAATACATCGAGTTCTTTCTCTGAAACCTCACAAAATAATCGTTCTGTTAGCTGTTCACCCCATTTTTCATGTGTATCCATATAGTTCTTCGTCTTATTGGTTAATGTTATACAAAGAGCTCTAGTATCTGTTTCGCTTGGTTTCATGTTTATATATTCTTTTCTCTCAAGGATAGCAAGCATCTTTCGTATATTTTGTCGCGATGTTCCAGTAAATTCAGCTATCTGATTGACGGATGGTGAATCCATTGGCATTTCCTTAATCATAATTAACAGAAACCATTGCTTCAAACTGAAATCCTCCATCAAAGAATCTCCGAATAGCTGCAACTTATTTCCTAATAATAGTATATAACCAAATACTCTTTGTGCTTTATTAATTCGATTCATTTCTAACCTCCTAAATAGATAAGATATCAAAAGGCAACAGGTTGCTTATATTATATGCAACCAGTTGCCTTTTGTCAATATTGTACTGTATTAAATTTCCTTTTATTTAATAGGGCGCAATTTCCTCGTATAAAATAAAAAAGTTCCATATCAACTAATCTCTTAATTGATATGGAACTCATTATTTACATCTCATTGAAAATTAGATACTCCATACGGAGAATATCTCACCTTATTTGTTATTCAAAGCTGCCTGTGCTGCTGCTAATTTTGCGATTGGTACGCGGAATGGAGAACAGGATACATAGTCTAATCCTACTTTGTGGCAGAACTCAACACTACTTGGATCTCCACCGTGTTCACCACAGATACCTAATTTAAGTCCTGCTTTCACACTACGTCCTTTTTCTGCAGCCATTTTTACTAACTGGCCAACGCCATTTTGGTCTAATCTTGCAAATGGATCAGATTCAAAGATTTTTGCTTTGTAGTAAGAATCTAAGAATTTACCAGCATCATCACGAGAGAAACCAAAAGTCATCTGAGTAAGGTCATTAGTACCAAAAGAGAAGAATTCAGCTTCTTCAGCAATTTCATCTGCTAATAATGCAGCACGAGGAATTTCAATCATAGTACCAATGTGGTATTCGATGTCAGATCCTTTTTCTGCTTTCACAGCTTCTGCTGTAGCAACTACGATATCTTTAACATATTTTAATTCCTTCTTTTCTCCTACTAGAGGAATCATGATCTCAGGAACGATATCATAGCCTTTTTCTTCTTTTACTTCAATTGCTGCTTCCATAACGGC
Source organism: Bacillota bacterium (assembly GCA_023434365.1). Classification (GTDB taxonomy): domain Bacteria; phylum Bacillota; class Clostridia; order Lachnospirales; family Lachnospiraceae; genus KM106-2. The sequence goes on from JAEYSV010000030.1 coordinate 62,363, forward strand.
TCTTGTTTGCATTCTAGCAATTTCAGGATAAGTTACAGCAAGACGGCAACCTCTATGTCCCATCATTGGGTTAAACTCATGTAAGGAATCACAAGTTTCTTTAACTTGTTCTACAGTAAGGTTCATGTCCTTAGCCAATGCTACAATATCTTCTTCCTTAGTAGGAACGAACTCATGTAGAGGTGGGTCTAAGTAACGAACTGTCATTGGTTTTCCTTCTAATACTTCATACATAGCTTTAAAGTCAGCTTTTTGGAACTCAAGTAATTCCATAAGTGCAGCTTCTCTAGCTTCTGCTGTTTCAGAAAGAATCATTTTACGGATTTTTGGTATTCTTTCTTCTTCAAAGAACATATGCTCTGTACGGCAAAGACCAATACCTTCTGCTCCTAATTTTACAGCATTTGCTGTATCAGCTGGAGTATCTGCATTTGTTCTAACTTTTAATGTTCTAAACTGATCTGCCCACTCCATGATTCTTCCGAAGTTTCCGGATACACTTGCAGGAACAGTCTTAATGTCACCTAAGTAGATTTTACCAGTAGAACCATCTAAGGAAATGTAATCTCCTTCAACGATTTTTTCTCCACCAAGTTCAAAGTACTTCGCTTCTTCATCAATTTTGATTTCTCCACAACCAGATACACAAGCAGTTCCCATACCACGAGCAACTACCGCTGCATGGCTAGTCATACCACCACGTACAGTTAAGATACCTTCTGCGGCATGCATACCTTCGATATCTTCTGGTGAAGTTTCAAGACGAACTAAGATTACTCTATTACCAGCATCAGCTGCAGCTTTTGCTTCATCTGCTGTAAAGTATACTTTACCTGCAGCAGCACCTGGAGAAGCTGGAAGAGCAGAACCGATTACTTTACCTGCTTTTAATGCAGCAACATCGAAAGTTGGGTGTAGTAACTGATCTAAGGATTTTGCTTCAATACGAAGAATTGCTTCTTCTGGAGTAATTTTTCCTTCATCAACCAAATCACAAGCGATTTGTAATGCAGCTGGAGCTGTTCTCTTACCGTTACGAGTCTGTAAGAAGTATAGTTTACCTTCTTGGATAGTAAACTCCATATCCTGCATATCACGGTAGTGATTTTCTAATTTATTAGCAATTGCCATGAATTCTTCATAACACTCTGGCATATCTTCTTGTAATTTAGTGATAGGAAGTGGAGTTCTAATACCAGCAACAACGTCTTCCCCTTGTGCATTAATTAAGTATTCACCATAGATACCATTTTCACCAGTAGATGGGTTACGTGTAAATGCTACACCAGTACCGGAAGTGTTACCCATGTTACCAAATACCATTGCCTGTACGTTTACTGCAGTACCCCAGTCACCAGGGATATCATTCATACGTCTGTAAACGATAGCACGTGGGTTGTCCCAAGAACGGAATACTGCTTTTACAGCTTCCATTAACTGAACTTTTGGATCCTGTGGGAACTCTTCACCCATTTTCTCTTTGTAGATAGCTTTATATTTTGCAATAACTTCTTTTAAGTCATCAGCAGTCATATCAGTATCAAATTTGTAACCTTTTTCTTCTTTCATTTTATCTAAAATGCTTTCGAAGAAAGTTTTGCTCATTTCCATAACAACGTCAGAGAACATTTGAATGAATCTACGATAAGAGTCATAAGCAAATCTTGGATTGCCAGTTTTATTAGCAAATCCTTCTACTGCTACATCGTTAAGACCTAAGTTAAGAATAGTGTCCATCATACCTGGCATAGATGCTCTAGCACCAGAACGAACAGATACTAATAATGGATCTTCTGTATCACCAAACTTTTTACCCTGGATTTCTTCTAATTGTCCAAGAGCTTCAAAAATCTGTGCCTGAATTTCATCAGTAACTCTTTTACCACTTGTGTAATAATCAATACAAGCCTCAGTTGTTACGGTAAATCCTTGAGGAATTGGAAGACCTAAATTGGTCATTTCTGCTAGGTTTGCACCTTTTCCACCAAGAAGGTTTTTCATGTCTGCTTTACCTTCTTTAAACATATACACCCATTTTGCCATTGTGTGAATTACCTCCTAAAAACAAATTTTATGAATATTATTTTAACAATCTCAGGACTTGTCCTAAAATTGTTATTACCTCAACCTGTTGTCTAACCATGACGCACAAAGTATTATATCACACTTGGTACATTTTAGGAAAGACTTTTTTAATTGAAACAAAAATTTTCATTGATTATGTCTATTTTTTATATATATTTTCTTAGATTCTTGTAAATGGTAAATATATCTTTTTAAATTATAGGCATAATCCTTGTTCTCAAACCCATATTTTAGCAAAAAGCAAGTGGTTGTTTCTCCAGTATTTAACTGTATTTCTACACGAGATATTATGTAATAACATGATACTACCATTAATCTGCTAAAAATATGTATTTCAAAGGAATGCTTGCGTTTTCAACGTTATTTGTTTAACATAGTGCTATTTTAGATGTTACGATAAAATAAATCCATGTAGTATTTTAGTATGTATAATTTACCAGATTGTATAAAATTAAGTACAATTTCATAAATCAGATTGCTATTTTGAGCACAAGCTAGAGTCTGGCTTGCCAGACTCTAGCGCTGACGCGCTGTCACGATAGTGACAAACTTCCATATGCGCGTCATGTGCATCCTCGCGGAGCGTTTTTTATGATATAGGAAATTATCAATTTCCTATATCATAAAAAAAGAGACTACTGGAAAATCCTATAGTCTCTTACAATTTTTTTGTCTTATCTAATACATTTTCAAATTTATACTATAACAGATTAAACTCTAACTTTCCCTCGAAGTAAGCTTTCAAATCTTCAATTTTCACTCGTTCCTGCTGCATCGTATCACGATCACGCACAGTAACAGATTGATCTTCCTCTGATTCAAAATCATACGTAATACAGAATGGCGTACCAATCTCATCCTGTCTTCTATAACGCTTTCCAATATTTCCTCTATCATCAAATTCACAATTATAATATTTACTTAACATTGTATATATTTTTTCAGCGCCGTCCCCTAACTTCTTAGACAAAGGAAGCACACCGATTTTAACAGGTGCAAGTGCTGGATGGAAGTGAAGAACGGTTCTTACATCACCTTCTCCAATTGTTTCTTCATCATAGGCAGCGCATAAGAAAGCTAAAGTTACACGGTCTGCACCAAGAGATGGTTCAATTACATATGGAACATATTTAACTTTCTTCTCATCATCAAAGTAACCCATGTCTTCGCCTGAGACATTTTGATGTTGTGTTAAATCGTAATCCGTACGGTCTGCAATTCCCCAAAGCTCTCCCCACCCAAATGGGAATAAGAATTCGATATCCGTTGTTGCCTTACTATAAAAACTTAGTTCTTCGGCATCATGATCACGGATACGCATTTCCTCATCCTTCATACCGAGACTCTTAAGCCAATTAATACAGAATTGTTTCCAATATGCAAACCATTCCAGATCAGTATCTGGTTCGCAGAAGAATTCTAATTCCATCTGCTCAAATTCTCTGGTTCTAAATGTAAAGTTACCAGGTGTAATTTCGTTTCTAAATGATTTGCCTACCTGACCAATTCCAAACGGTATTTTTTTTCTACTTGTTCTTTGTACATTTTTAAAGTTAACAAAGATTCCCTGAGCAGTTTCCGGACGAAGATAAACTGTATTTTTCGCATCTTCCGTAACTCCCTGGAAAGTTTTAAACATTAAGTTAAATTGACGAATATCGGTAAAGTTATGTTTATTGCAAGTTGGACAAGGGATATTATGCTCTTTAATATAAGCAGCCATTTCCTCATTTGACCAGGCATCTACACTACCCTCAATTGCAATTTTATTTTCCTGCATATAATCTTCTATGATCTTATCCGCACGGAACCGTTCATGGCATTCTTTACAATCCATAAGTGGATCAGAAAATCCGCCAAGATGTCCAGAAGCAACCCAAGTCTGTGGGTTCATTAAGATGGCACAATCCACACCTACATTATAAGGGTTTTCCTGAATAAACTTAGACCACCAAGCCTTTTTTACGTTGTTTTTTAGCTCGACACCCAAATTACCATAGTCCCATGTATTCGCAAGACCACCATATATTTCGGAGCCTGGATATACAAAACCTCTGGCTTTAGCCAAAGCTACAATCTTTTCCATTGTTTTTTCCATTGTCGTCAACCTCATTTTTCTATCTTTATATTGTTAGCATGTCAGGTTGCTTAATTATTCATATACAATAACTGTATAACCTTCACTGCCACTTTGCACAGTACTCTCATCCAATAATAACCCATTGGAATAATAAAGAATATCTCCATCCACCATAATATTATACCCTGGTGAATTTGTCACTAAAACCTTATAATCTTCATCCGACAGTGCTTCTTCTTTCGAAACATTTGCACCATCTTCTACATTAATCAAACTCTCAGGAACGTTAATATTCTGTGTTGCCACCACATTTGACATTACTTCTGTATCTGCTTTCATATATTCTGAATAGTTCATTATTGATTTATAGGAAAACTTTGCAATAACACTTTCACTACTTGTACCAATATCTTCTAAACTCACTGCATCTGCTCCAGCACTTTTTCCATAGATGGCAATATCCTTATTGATAAATTCTTTAAGCTCATTTGTATTATAATATGGTTTATCGAACTCATCTACTAATGCAGACTTCGCAGTTCCATCCTCAAGAACTAATAAGGTGTTTACCGATGCATTGGCTATCGTCGGAATTTCTTTTTCTTTGCTACAGCCGATCAACACCAATCCCGTGCAGAATACTGATAGGCTTAACACAACTAATTTTTTCATACTTCTTCCTCCAAACCCTTTTTCTTCTATGATTGATATTTTGTATCGACCAAAGCACAAAGTTTTCTATCATTTTACCGAATAAAGTTTACATTTTCAATACCAAACGCAAATTTTTACAAACTTTGTAGCATCTTCAAGGACTTAAATGGGTGCTCTACCATTATCTTGATATACTCCGAAGTAAGAGCCTTCAATTCCATGAAAACAGCGTCACTCACTCGAAATGTGTAGAGTTTTTCAATTGATGTGGCAATAATGAACTGAAGCGTATAGACTGTTGACTCGCTAATTTTAAACACTTTACCCGTAGTATTGCATTGATCGCAGACAATCCCCCCAAGGTCAACACTAAACCGATGTAGTCCCTCCATCCGTTTACAATGAACACATTCAAATACCTGTGGGGTATATCCGCTGACACTCATTACTTTTAATTCAAATATGTATCGAATCAGTTCAAACGGAATCGTTTTCTTGGCAAGCGCTCTTAACGTCTGATATAGTAGTTTGAGCACCTGCGTTTCATCATTGTTCTCTCTGGTGATATATTCTGCAAACTCGCAAAAATAACAGCCATAATACACAGCCTCAATATCCTCTCTTAACTCAGTAAAATAATTGTTTATTTCAGCATGCTGTATTGTAAAGGAATTCTTGCCGGCATATAGGGTAAACTCGCCAAAACTAAATGGTTGACTGCACGCAAGTAAGGCGCTATTTACTCTTCTAGCGCCTTTTGCAAATGCAGAAAGTTTTCCATGTTCCTTTGTTAAAATTACTAACCTCTTATCATAGTCTCCAACCGGCATGGCAGCCAACACCATTCCGGTTACCGTAATCTGTGAAACCGCCACGTCTTCCCTCCTTACTGTCTGATGTACGATTAAGTACATTTTCTTTTGTGCAAGCAGTATATTTTAGATAGTCTGCTATGTTACCTGAATGTTCAAATCTTTCCCAAAAATAACTGTTCTCCATCTTAACCTCTTTTCTTCCCAAAAAACAGGACCAAAATAAAATTTATGATGTCTAGTCACAATTATTCCCCTATTAATATGTTAGACAGTGGTCGGAATCTAAGTAGGTATGCTGCACGCAACAGCAAAAGAGTGCTCCCTCAAGCAACTCTTTTCTTATTGCATACTGCTTGCCATTATCCAATTTCCTCTGTCATTATCCATAGGTTTACCATTGAATAGGAAAAATATGCACATTAGTTTACAATTTACATATCTTTTTTATTATATCCGTAATTTTTAAGAAGAAAATCGCTGTCGCGCCAGTCCTTCTTTACTTTTACCCATAACTGAAGATTTACTTTACACATCAAAAGATGTTCAATCTCTCTTCTCGCATCGGTACCAATTCGCTTTAACATGGCTCCTTGTTTTCCAATAATAATTCCTTTATGAGAATCCCTTTCGCATACGATTGTGGCATCAATATCCATTAATTGCCCACGATTACGCTCTTTCATACTGTCAATCGCTACTGCAATTCCATGTGGTATCTCATCGCTTAATAAGCGAAGCGCTTTTTCTCGAATTAGTTCAGCAACAATTTGGCGTTCCGGCTGATCGGTAACCGTATCCTCGTCATAATACTGCGGTCCATTTGGAAGATAGTCAAAGATCACCTTCAAAAGATTCTCTTTATTTTCTCCCTTTAACGCAGAAACCGGCACAATTGCTGCAAATTCGTGAAGATTCTTATAAGCGTCTATGAAAGTCAGAATCTCTTCTTTTGTTACCGTATCAATTTTATTAATGACTAAAATAATAGGTGTTTTAACTTTTTTTAAAATTTCAGCAATATGCTGATCCCCAGCTCCAATAAAAGTACTTGGCTCCACTAACCACATTACAACATCAACTTCGTTCAATGTATTTTCTGCAGCTGACACCATATATTCTCCAAGCTTATTCTTAGCTTTATGAATACCTGGTGTATCAAGGAAAATGATCTGGCCCTCGTCACATGTATATACTGTTTGAATTCTGTTTCTTGTTGTCTGTGGCTTGTTACTAGTTATCGCAATCTTCTGACCAATCAGCTGATTCATTAATGTGGATTTTCCTACATTCGGTCTACCGATTAGTGATACAAAACCTGACTTATACTTATTATTCATTCGTTCTAATTTCCATTTCTATAGTGTAATAATATTATCAAACATATCGCCTGCTGCAACGATTCGATCTTCGTTTCCAACTACGCAAAGATTATTCTGATCAAGCACAGCTTTTACAATCTTCGCCAGTGCACGAATATCATCTACCTGAGCACTTAATACCTGCTCACGTTCTTTTTGTAAATCAAGATCTGACACACCACTTAAGTAGGCACTCAAAGAACGTCTTCCTCTTGTAGAGGCAGTCATTGGGGTATCCATGCCACTAATTGTACCTATAATGTATTTCGTCATATCTCTTTCACTAGCATTAAACTGTTCCAGATACGAAACGGTTCCATTATAAATATTATTGGTCTCCTTCAAGTTTGGATCACGGTAAGAAGCAAAGTAACCATTGCCATCTAATCCAAACCCACTCATACATCCGTAAGCGCCACCCTTTACTCGTACATTTAGCCATAGATAGTCATAGCTTAAAATGACTTTCAGAATCTTAAGCACTCCAGTGTAGACAAACCCAGCTTCAATAAAATTACCGGCTCTGGCAACATACTGCACTTTACTACTTGTTTTAATTCCCTCATTCTTTTTGGTTGGATGCAATACTGTAATTTCCTTTGTTTCCTCTGTCAACGGTAACAAACTAATTAATTCATTTAACGGTTTCTCCATTAATCGATATCCAGTTTCGTTGGCTGCAATACTGATCATGAAATTGTCTTTTTTCAACAGTTTTATTAACACAAGGCGAAGCATTTCTTTAATACTCGCTTTTTTCTCTTCAAACTGACTATCCAAATCCTTTAAGAAATAATAGTAGGAAACCCCACCCACCATATCATTGAAGTATCCATTGGCGCTAAAGTAAGAGGTCGCGCGACTCACTGCAAACATATGACCGGATGAGCTTAGCTTGGCGCTCATTCTTGAAACCAGCTCCTGAATAATCTCCTTAAGACGCTTATCATCCTCTATTCTAGACTCAAACAACATTTCCTGTAACAGTTCAAATGCTTTTTCAATCTGCTCATACAAAACCTTCGTACGTATTTCAAATTTTGCAGTATATTTATTCGGTACTCCCGCCTTCGAATACATGCTAACATCTGCATACATACCACCCGTATTGATATGCACTTCATTTGAGAATTCCATAAACGAGTGTTTTGCCGTATCCACAAAACCAAGAACGGAAGATAACAGGCTTAGATATGGAATCTCCTCCTCACTGATAGCATTCGCATCAAATAAAAAGGTCAGATAAGCAATGTCATTTGTAAAGTAATTATGATGTAACACAGTAATGTCACTAACTTCCTTCACTTCATTAAACAGCGCCTGAGATTTTGGATGAATATCTGTCGTGCTTAGTAACGGAATCTTTTCCAATTCTTCCTCAGTCGAAGGTGTATCCTGATACACCTTTAACTCCTTAGTCTGGCGAATAATCCGCTCAATTTCATTATCCGATAAGGTTGCTTTATAATTAGCCAATTTACATTTTGTCTCTTCTTCCATCTTTTTAGTCAGACCTACCTTAGGTTCAACCACAACAAGAGACGAGTGTGAATTCTTAACTAGATACTTTATAATCAGCTCTTCATAATATCCTGTTCCAATTTTTTCTTTCATTAAATCAAAGGTTTCTTCCGCTTGAATATGCATAAATGGAGCACTATCATCATAAAGCCAGCTGTCCATGATTTGCAAACCATACATCAGCCCTTTTGGGAAAGAACCAAAATCTGCTTCTCTGTATTTGAATTCATAATAATTAATGGCAGCTTTTAATGCACGCTCACTAAGTCCTTCTGCACAAAGCTTGGTTAATGTATCTTTAATCACACTGATAAAGTCATCAATTTTGTTTGCATTTACATTTTTAGCAACAACAGAGAAGTATGGCTGTAGTATCCCATTATCATAAGAACCAAGAATATCTTTACCTATCCCTCTATCTAGTAATGCTTGTTTTAATGGTGCTCCAGGCGCACTTAATAAAACATATTGAATAATATTAAACGCCAAATAATATTCTTTATTCAAGCTAGTGTCTATCACCGCATTATACGCAAGATACGTTTTATCCACCGTGGACTCATTTTCAGCAAGAGAATATTCACCATGCACAACATGCATTTCTGTAAATGATGGCTGCATTATAATCTCTGAATCCACTTTAATCTCTGTAAAGTGACTTAAGTATTGCTCATCCATCCAATTAAGCTTTTCCTCAACATCCATATCTCCATAGAGATAAATGTAACTATTCGAAGGATGATAGTACTTTTTATGAAAATCCAGAAAATCCTCATTTGTTAAGTCAGGAATAAACTCGGGATCGCCACCGGATTCTGTTCCATACGTAGTATCTGGGAACAAGGAAGTCTGAATGGTTCGATATAGAATCTGTTCTGGAGAGCTAAATACCCCTTTCATCTCGTTATACACAACACCATTATAAGTCAGTTCACTATCTTTATCCTCTAATTCGTAATGCCATCCTTCTTGTTTAAAAATCTCTTCCCGCTGATAAATGTTTGGGTAAAAGACTGCATCCAGATATACATGCATCAAGTTCTGAAAATCCTTTTCGTTAAGACTCGCTACTGGGTAAACTGTTTTATCAGAATACGTCATTGCATTTAAGAAGGTGTTTAAAGAACCTTTTACCAATTCTACAAATGGATCCTTGGCTGGAAATTCTCTTGATCCACACAATACCGTATGCTCAATAATATGAGCTACTCCAGTCGAATCTTTTGGTGGGGTACGAAAGCCAACGGAAAATACTTTATTCTCGTCATCGTTACTGATAACGACAACTCTTGCGCCACTTTTTTTATGTTTATAAACGAGACCAAAGCTATTTAATTCCTTCAACTGTTCTTGCATTACTAATTCATACGTTTCTAATGGCTTTAAATCACTCACACTTTTCAAATTACTACCCATACTATGCTCCATTCTATTTGTACTAGTTTGTATCAACCATATATTCTTAAATTAAGTATAACCAATTCAAAGAAAAACACTCATTGCACCATATTATAGCACATTAGTAAAGATATGTCTTTAAGCTTTTTACCCTTTAAAAATAATATCTTTCTTAAAAATGTACAAGGATGCTTTTATAAGAAAGAATAACACTCTTTCTCAAAAAACATCCTTGCACGAGGACAGTTTATGATTAATGTTTGAAATGGCGCATATTAGTAAATACCATGGTAATTCCATATTCATTGCATTTTTTTATACTATCTTCATCACGAACACTACCACCAGGTTGAATAATAGCTGTAATTCCCGCCAGGTGGGCTGCCTCAACCGAATCATCAAAAGGGAAGAAGGCATCGGAAGCTAGTACAGCTCCTATTGTAGCATCTTTGCTAATTAATTCTTCTGCATGCTCAAAACACTGTTTCGTTGCCCAGACACGATTAACCTGTCCAGGTCCAATGCCGATACTCTGCTTATCCTTTGCTATCGCAATCCCATTGGATTTTACAAACTTAACGACTTTCCATGCAAACAGCATATCTTCCATTTCCTTTTTGGAAGGAGCTCTATCCGTTACAACCTTCAGTTCTTCTTCATTTAGCAGCTTACTGTCAATCGTCTGTACTATCAAACCACCATTTACTTTTTTAAGATCATACGCATTCTCATCCTGTGGTACCTCAATCTCAGGAAGTTGAAGTACTCGAAGGTTCTTTTTACTTTGCAATAATTCAAGGGCAGATTTCTCATAACTTGGAGCCACAATCACTTCTAGGAAAACTTTTGCCATTTTTTCGGCGACTTCGTAAGTTACCTCACGATTCACTACAACAATTCCCCCGTAGATTGAGATTTTGTCTGCTTCAAATGCTTTTATCCAAGCTTCTTCGATGGTGTCTGCACTTCCAACGCCACATGGATTGCCATGTTTACATGCTACTACTGTAGGTTCGCTAAATTCTTTTAATAACTCTAAAGCACCATTGGTATCATTTATATTATTAAAAGACAATTCTTTGCCATTTAACTGCGTAGCATCAGTAATTGAACCACGCTTTTTCCCTACTTCACGATAAAAAGCCGCGCTCTGATGCGGATTTTCCCCATATCGCATATCCTGTACCTTTTCAAACGTCATTGTGAGTGTTTCAGGTAGCTCTGTATCATTTCTTTCCTTCTTAAGGTAGTTTGCAATCATCGTGTCATAATGAGAGGTATGCATAAATACTTTCTGCATTAAATAAAATTTGGTATCTAAGGATACTTCCATGCGATCTTTTAATTGGGTAAGCACGGTGTCATAATCACTTGGATCAACTACCACCGCAACATCCTGATAATTCTTCGCAGCACTTCGAAGCATCGTTGGACCACCGATATCAATATTTTCAACCGCTTCTTCTCTTGTTACTCCATCCTTCATAATAGTAGCCTTAAATGGATATAGATTTACAACCACCACATCAATTGTTTCGATATTTAGGTCTTGTAACTGTTTCATATGCTCTGGTTTACTTCTCATGGCAAGTAACCCTGCATGTACAACTGGATGTAACGTTTTTACACGGCCGTCAAGACATTCTGGAAATCCAGTTAGATCCGAAACCTCGATTGCTGGAACCCCCTGTTCCCTTAACTTACTATAGGTTCCTCCAGTACTAATAATATCGATTCCCAAGTTTGCTAATTCACGGGCAAATTCTACGATGCCAGTTTTGTCTGAAACACTTATTAACGCTCTCATTGCTTTCTCCTTCCATGAACTCAATATATTACCATGTGATAAATAGTAGACTTCCTATCGGTCGTTATGTTAATCTGATTGATTGCAAACACAAAAAACCGCCTAGGAAACCCTATGGCTGCCCAGGCGGTCGACATATCTTACTTTTCGTACTCCCGTTGGGTTGACTCCCATTGCCGCCAGTTGTACGAACTACTAAGGTAACTATACTATATGAAAAAGTGAAATGCAAGGGCTTTGTTCTATAAGTAGTATATTAACATTTTATATTATTTATTAATACGTCTAATAAGCTATAAATACACCTCTCAATCCACATAACTCTTTTTACTTGAAGCATATCTGCCATTGATATATAATTGATACTAGATTATCTTAGTGAATCTGTAGTAGTTATAACAGTTCTCGATTACAATAAATAAATCCTCTACGATAAACAGAGAAAAGGAGAATAATGTGAAAAAATTTAAGATTACAGACGTGCTGATTGGTGCCGTATTTACAGTATTTTTTATTTGCCTTGGGGTTGTAACCGTTTTACAACTACGTTTTATCTATTATCTGGATATTGCCTTATTAGGCATTCACAAATCCACTGGACTTACTAGAGAAGTTATAATGGAAAATTATAACGCTCTCATGGACTATTGCTCACCGTTTTATAAGGGAGATTTAGTATTCCCATCACTTCCTGCCTCTGAAACGGGATTAATTCACTTTCGAGAAGTAAAGGAAATTTTTAATATGATTTATCTGCTGCTTCCAATTACTTTTATTATTCTTTTAGCCGTTATCATTTACAAGCATAAAAAGCAAGATTTTTCTTACCTGTTTACCAGCTCCGTCACCTGTATTGTATTACCTGCTGTAGTAGGGCTAGCGTGTCTTATTAATTTTGATAAAGCCTTTGTCTTGTTCCATAAATTATTTTTTAATAACGATTACTGGATTTTTGATGCCACAACAGATCCAATTATCACATTACTACCGGAAAGTTTCTTCTTGCAATGCGCCATCATCATTATTTTTATCGTACTTGTTGGCAGCTTAGCTTTATATCTTACTTCTAATGCAAAAAAAGGGCGTTACAACCGCAAAAAGCGATTATTTACTAATATGAAATAAATATTTAGAAAATCTTAAGAAAAACTAAGTTTTTATCAACAAACAACCCGGATAAAGGAGCTATTCTTAACTGGAAGGAGTATTAATTATTATGAAGAGAAACGAGTATTTGAAATGGGACGAGTATTTTATGGGAATTGCTATGCTAAGCGCCCAAAGAAGCAAAGATCCCTATACCAGTGTTGGCTGTTGTATTGTAAACGAAGATAACCGCATCCTTAGCATGGGATATAACGGGATGCCTAGAGGTTGCTCGGATGACGAGTATCCATGGGAACGGGACGGAGAATTCCTGGATACAAAATATCCTTATGTCTGTCATGCGGAGCTTAATGCAATTCTTAATTATACCGGAACTAACTTGAAAGGTGCTAAGGTTTATACTACCTTATTTCCTTGCAATGAATGTACAAAAGCATTAGTTCAAGTTGGTATTAGCGAAGTAATCTATTATAGTGATAAATATGCCGATACCGATTCGGTAAAGGCAAGTAAACGAATGATGAAAAGTGCTGGAATACTATATCGTGCGTATAACCCGGCTGATAAAGAGATTATATTATCGTTATGATGTATTCTGAATAATGAATTTATATACAATGAGGTCATATAATAGGAGAGAATAAGCAATGTCCAAAAAAAGATTAACAAAAAAACAGAAAAAAAGAAGACAAAAAATATGCTTTTTCATTCTCATTCTATTCGTTGTACTTAGCACTAGCACTCTATATTATCTAATTAAAGGTGGTATTGGTTTGGTTAGAAGCTTTGGAGAGAGCGATATCAATTATGCACCCTCTAGCAAACCCTCTATCCAACAGAACGTTAATACAAAAGATAACTTAGCTGCACTGATAAAGCCATCAATTAACGAGATGCTATTAACTCCTAACGAGTATTCAAGGCCACAGATCCCCTTAACAACAGTCAATGGAATTGTTGTTCATTATGTTGGTAATCCTAATACTTCTGCTACCGCGAATCGAAACTACTTCAATGATTTGGCAAAGACAAAAACGACTTATGCCAGTGCTCATTATGTCATCGATATGGACGGAACCATCCTCCAATGTATTCCACTTGATGAAATCGCCTACTGTAGTAATGACAGAAATGAGGACACCATTAGTATTGAGGTCACTCATCCTGACAAAACCGGCAAATTTACGAGAGAATCTTATCACAGCCTAATTCAGTTATTATCCTATTTATCCATTGCCTATGAACTAGAAGTTGACGATATCATCAGACATTACGATGTTTCGGGTAAACTCTGTCCCCTATATTATGTGGAACACCCTGACAAATGGGAACAACTAAAAGTTGATGTTTCGAATTCTATAAAAACATATACCACTAAGAAATAATTGCTCATTACTCAAAAAAACGTAGTAAGGGAAGTCCTATTTGATTTCCCTTACTACGTTTTTTTGGTTATTTATTATTCCATTCCATAAAACCAACCAGAAATGGTAAATGATCGAATCTCTTCGTTCCTGTACTGCAAAAATCATTTTGCTCATACCATTTCTTTAAAATAGCATTATCTTCAATAATACCGATTGCTATTGTCGTACCACCTAATTCAATTACTCTTTCTTTTGCAGAATCAAGCAATCGTTTCCCAAACCCTAGATGTCTATACTCAGGTAAAACGGAAAGATTATGTAATTCATATACACTACCCTCTTTTTGAGATAAGGAAAAATATCCTATTAATTCACCCTTTTCATATAAACCAAACATATAGAATCCACTATCATAGAAGTACTCTAATTTTTCCATCTTCATAAAACTAGTATGGCCTGGGCAGTTTGCTTCTGTTAAGCCAAAACTTTCTGCTACTGTTGCATTACTTTTACGAATTACATCTAAACAGGCAGGTAACTCTGACTTATCAATTTTTCTTATCATTTGTTTTTCTTCTACTATCTTCATTAATTCACGCTCACACTCCATATCACGTGGATATGGGTAGTTACGGGCACATTTTTCAAAACGAGTTTTAATCTTCTCAGCCTTCTCTGTATCCTTTTCAACAAGTAAAGCATAAGCATATTCAGTCCGCATAATGGCGGGGAAGTTTTTCATCGCTTTCATAAACTTTATTTGCCTTTTATCTAGCATTCCCTGTATCTTTTCCAGCTCGTTACCTGCTACTAATTCACAGTAAACACGATCACAAATTAATAAGCTACGATGTAAGCCTACGATCGCTGTATCCATATGAAGTAACTCTTGCATCAATTTGTTAGCTTCTATAAATGCATGCTCATCCATCATTTGGTTGCAGGCAAATACTCCAATAACCGCAGTCATACTATTTTTCATTCCCTCTAAGTCAGGAACAGTAAACCACTCTGCTGGCATATCCTTTAAACGAACACCTTCTACCATCTGCTCATTTGCTTTCAATTGAATCCATATAGAGCGTAATGCTTTGCTGTTATTTCTAAGTGACAAAGCGTTGCTACCATCATTATTTATCGTTCCAAGACGCATTGGCATACCATTCATTAGTGCGAAAGCAAACCCCATTATAGAGGCTATTAGTAAAAATATTGATAAAAACGAGACCGTGTTACAGAGAAAGAATATCCATAGAAATACTAGTCCGCAAACGATATTCATGATTGCGCCACCCATATGATATAAAACAAATGGCATTTTATCATTTACCATATCTGGAGGAGCCATCAGACATTGTCCACCCATACCAGCAATCGACAATCTTCTGAAACGTACTTTACCGTTTTGCTTTACCCACATAAATCCAATTACGCTGAAGGAGGAAAATTGGTACCCTGTTAATAAACCAAAAATCAGGTGACCTCCTTCATGAATAATAATATTTAGAAAAATTGATAAGTAAATTCCTAACATTAGAAATATAAAGGTTTGTAATGAACCACCAGATACTTTGTCAGCTCCATTTATGGAATCTTCAAACAATGCAACCAGAAACCCACACAATGCTCCAACCAATATATAAAATACGATGATTATGTACATTTGCCAATTATGCTTACGTTTTTTCTTCTCCTTACCCATTAAAATATCCTCCATAATAATAGCTTAATCAATTACTAATTATACCATATTTAACTATTATTACAAACAAAATACGACAGTCATCCTTTACATAAAAACTCCAAAAATTTGAAACAAAATTATTAAGGTTGTGATATAATCAAATCAGTTAATTAAAAACCAGACTATACTTAAATGTAGTATCATTGCCAGGTGGATATGAGGGAGATGTGAAATGATAAAGGAAGCCTTACTAAACTATAGTTTTACCGCTCCAAAAGCTGTACTAATCAGACATAATGAGAATATGACATATGAAATCACAGATGGCCAAAACAGATACCTTTTACGAATACATAAACCTGCAGATGGTTTAGATTTTTCGTTTCAATGCGGCAATATACCCAAAAAAATATATATTGAGAGTGAAATTGAGCTTCTTCTGAAACTTGGTGCTAACTCAGACATTCTGCTACAACGACCAGTCAAGAATAAGCATGGTCTGTATATCACCAGCCTCTCTTCTGGAGAATATGCAACAGTTCTCTTATGGGTTGAAGGTGAAGTTATGACCAACATAGGAATATCGAATAATGTGGCCTATGAGATAGGCAAACGAATTGCCAGATTACATAATCAATTGAAAGAACTCCCCCATATGAACCGCTACAGTTACGATGAAACAATGATAAGTCGTGTACTTAACGAAATCACGCTAGCTTATAACTTGAGGCACCTAGGTGAACAACATTACCAATGCATAAGTACTTATCTACTTAATTTATCGGGGTTCCTTAAAGAACATAAGAAAGATTTTATTTTAGTTCATGCAGATGTCAGCAAATCAAATCTGCTTTACTATAGTAATCAGATTATACCAATAGATTTTTCGCTATCAGGATATTCCCTTCCCGAAATGGATCTTGCTGACATAAGTTGTAGTTTAAACGATATAACCCTTACTCCTCATATAATAAAAGGATATCAAAGTATTGGAACCTACTCACCAAATGAGTCCTATGTCGACTTATACTCTGCTCTTTCAATTATACTTTATATCGCATACCACCACAGTCAATTTCATGACGACGAAAAATCTCAGAAATCATTAGACAGATGGACACAAACGATAATCAAACCTGCCCTCTCAATATTATTGAATTTGATGATTACATATTGACAGGTCTCCACTCTTAAACTTATATAAAGACCTGGCAGTTCGATACCGATTTGCACAGACCCTCCAAGTGGTTTTCACGAGGGGAAGGCAAGCAAAATCGTTATCAGATTGACAGGTCTTCTATAATAATTAATATACAGATTCTAAAAGATTACTCTTCTACGCTGTAGTTTGGAGCTTCTTTGGTAATATGGATGTCATGAGGATGACTCTCCTTTAAGGAAGCTGCCGAGATTTTAACAAAACGACCAGTAGTCTTAAGCTCCTCAATAGTTGCAGTACCGCAGTATCCCATACCAGAACGTAAACCACCCATAAGCTGGAATACCGTATCCTCAACAGTCCCTTTATAAGCCACACGACCTTCTACGCCTTCTGGAACCAATTTCTTTGCATCTGCTTGGAAGTATCGATCCTTGCTACCATTTTCCATTGCTGAAATGGAACCCATACCACGGTATACTTTATATTTTCTTCCCTGATATAATTCAAACTCTCCAGGGCTCTCATCACAACCAGCAAAGATACTTCCCATCATACATACATTAGCTCCCGCTGCAATCGCTTTTGTCATGTCACCAGAGTATTTGATACCACCATCTGCGATAATTGGAACACCGTATTCCTTTGCGGCCATATAGCAATCCATAACAGCAGTTACTTGTGGTACACCAATTCCGGCAACCACACGGGTGGTACAGATAGAACCTGGTCCAATTCCTACTTTAACTGCGTCAGCTCCAGCCTCAATTAAAGCTTTCGTTGCTTCTGCGGTTGCAACATTACCCGCAATTACTTGTAAGTCAGGGTGCTTTTGTTTTACCATTCTTATTGTATTAATTACATTCGCTGAATGTCCATGAGCTGAATCAACAACAATGGCATCTACCTTAGAATTTACTAAAGCATCTACTCGTTCCATAATATTATTCGTAATTCCTACTGCAGCTGCACAAAGTAGTCTGCCTTGTGCATCTTTTGCAGATAGTGGATATTTGATTTGCTTTTCAATATCCTTAATCGTAATTAAACCTTTTAAATTACCCTCTGAATCAACGATAGGAAGTTTTTCTTTTCTTGCTCTACCTAGAATCTCTTTTGCTTCGCTTAACGTAATTCCTTCTGGAGCGGTAATCAGATTATCGCTCGTCATAGACTCTTTGATTTTCTTAGAAAAGTCTGTTTCAAATTTCAAATCACGATTAGTAATAATACCAACCAGTTTTTTACCTTCTGTGATCGGCACTCCACTAATTCTGAACTTTGCCATCAAATCATTCGCATCTGCAAGAGTATGTTCTGGAGAAAGATAAAAAGGATCTGTAATAACACCATTTTCAGAACGTTTTACTTTGTCTACCTCTTCTGCCTGTGCTTCAATTGACATGTTCTTATGGATTACACCAATTCCACCTTGTCTCGCCATAGCGATTGCCATTCTATGCTCCGTTACCGTATCCATACCGGCACTCATCATAGGTATATTTAATGTTATAGACTTAGTTAGTTTCGTAGTCAGATTCACCTGATTTGGAATAATCTCAGAATAAGCAGGCACTAATAAAACGTCATCAAACGTAATGCCATCACCAATTATTGTTCCCATTCTAAAATCCTCTCTTTCTTCTCTTCGCTGTTATTATACTGTTTAGTTTGTGATTGAAGAATACTTTTTCATTCTTACTTCAATCAATTTTGAAAAGTATAACGTACTATAAAAGGAATGTCAACCCGGTTTCCCATAACTACTACTTATGTATATTGTGTTCACCATAACAAAACGACTGTTTTGAGTAAATTTATGGAATAAATAAAAGAAAGGCTCTTGCACATGCAAAAGCCTTTCTCTTATCACTACTATTTATTTTGACTATGATTCAATCATTTTCTTACATTGTCGCGACTTTACGTGGAGATTTATTTTTCATGCAGGTAATCATTTCCGCAGAAGGTTCAAAAACAATACGAAGTAACTCTTTTTCACCATGGGCGATAATCGCATAAAGCTTGTCTGATTTTTGCAAAGAAGAAAAATCCTTCGTCACTAATTTTTTGTTACGAAATTCATCTAGTGCATGAGAATTGACTGGAGCAATCATTTCTATTTTCTCCATATCAATACGAAGTACAGTTTTTCGTTTGCTTCCTCCCGAAATCTTATCAAAGTCAAATTGCCCATCTACAAAGACATATTCATATTCCACATTGAGCCTTGGAAACATATATATCAATACCACAACAATACCGGCACTCACAATCATAAATACTGAATGTATCACTGGCAATACAAAAAATGCAACTAACATTCCTAATATCATTAATCCTCTTAGTAACAGAGAGGTTGGTGTCATTTTCACCTTCACTCTTGCTTCTGCATACATATCGTTCATAAACTTCCTCCTACCATTAGTTCGCTTTCTCCTTACGTCGAGATATAACGACATAATAGCTATCTTCTAGCACTTCTCATATTATACAAGAAAAAAAGCTTGAAAGAAAGAGGTTTTACGGAATTTATCTTATTAAAATTCCATAAAACCTCTATAAAATGCTTTTATCTTAGTCAGAGATGAATTACATCATTCCCATTCCAGGATTTCCTGCTGGCATCATTGGCTCATCTTTTTTAATAGTTGCCACACAGGACTCAGTAGTTAATAAAGTACTTGCTACACTAGTCGCATTCTGAAGTGCAGTTCTAGTTACTTTTGCTGGGTCTAAGATACCTGCAGCTACCATATCAACATACTCTTCTTTTAATGCATCAAAGCCGATTCCTGGTTCTTGTTCACTTACTTTATTAATGATAACAGAACCCTCAAGTCCTGCATTATTTACAATAGTCTTAAGAGGTGATTCTAATGCTTTTAAGATAATGTTAGCACCAGTCTTTTCATCTCCTTCTAAACTTGCTGCTAGTACAGCAACTTCTTTAGCTGCATGAATATAAGCAGAACCACCACCAGCGATAATACCTTCTTCTACCGCTGCTCTTGTTGCTGCTAGAGCATCTTCCATACGAAGTTTGTTTTCTTGCATTTCTGTTTCAGTAGCAGCACCTACACGAATTACAGCTACACCACCTGCAAGTTTTGCAAGTCTTTCCTGTAACTTTTCTCTATCGAATTCAGAAGTTGTTTCTTCAATCTGATTTCTAATCTGATTAATACGATTGCTGATGTCTTGTTTATCACCAAAGCCATCAACGATAATTGTATTCTCTTTCTGAACTTTTACAGATTTAGCACGACCTAATTGGTCTAATGTCATTTCTTTGAGATCTAATCCAAGTTCATCAGATACTACTGTACCACCAGTTAAAATTGCGATATCCTGCAGCATTGCTTTTCTTCTATCGCCATAACCAGGAGCTTTTACTGCTACAACATTAAAGGTTCCACGTAACTTATTTAAAACTAAAGTAGTTAATGCTTCGCCTTCAACATCTTCCGCAATGATTAATAATCTTGCGCCAGTTTGTACGATCTGCTCTAAGATTGGTAAGATTTCTTGAATATTACTGATTTTTTTATCTGTAATTAAGATATATGGATTTTCTAAGTTAGCTTCCATCTTATCCATGTCAGTACACATATAAGCAGATACATATCCTCTGTCAAATTGCATACCTTCTACTAACTCTAATTCTGTTTTCATTGTTTTGGATTCTTCAATGGTAATAACTCCGTCATTTGATACTTTTTCCATAGCATCACTGATCATTTCACCAACAAAGTCATCTCCAGCACTGATTGCTGCAACCTTTGCGATTTGATCTTTACCGGATAATTTAGAACTCATTTTTACAATAGAATCTACTGCACAATCACAAGCTTTCTTCATACCTTTTCTTAAAATAATAGGGTTTGCACCAGCTGCTAAGTTTTTGATGCCTTCGTTAATCATTGCCTGCGCAAGTACTGTTGCAGTAGTAGTACCATCACCAGCTACGTCATTCGTTTTTGTAGCTACTTCTTTTACTAACTGTGCTCCCATGTTTTCAAAAGCATCTTCTAACTCGATTTCTTTTGCTATGGTAACACCATCATTAGTAATAAGTGGTGAACCAAATGATTTGTCAAGAACAACATTTCTTCCTTTTGGTCCCAAAGTTACTTTTACAGTATCAGCTAATTTGTTCACACCGGCTTCCAGACATGCTCTAGCCTCAGCTCCAAATTTAATTTGTTTTGCCATGTTTCATTCCTCCATTAACTTTATTTTTCGTATCTGTTTAATAAAAAACCTTAAGCAATCATGTAGTTTACGCCTCTACAACTGCTACGATATCGTTCTGTTTTACTACAATAAATTCTTCGCCGTCCAATTTTACTTCTGTTCCTGCATACTTGGAGTAAATTACCTGATCTCCCACTTTAACCTGCATCGTTACTTCTTTTCCATCAATTACTCCGCCAGGACCAACTGCGACTACCTCTGCTTGCTGTGGTTTTTCTTTCGCCTGACCAGGTAACACGATACCTGATTTAGTAGTTTCTTCTGCCACTAATTGTTTCAATACAACTCTGTCTCCTAATGGTACTAATTTCATCAATAATTCCTCCTTAATCCTATAATTATTTGGGGTTATTAGCACTCAGCGATAGTGAGTGCTAATTTATAATCTATATATTAGTACATTTGTGTTAAAAATGCAACTATCTTCCTTCAAAATTTTTTATTTTTTTTGTTTTGATATATTTGCACTTTATTACTATATGACCATGTGTTTCCATTTTCCACACTTTCTATATTTTAAGTCATTATTAGAAAAAATATACCATTTTGTAAGACAAACCCGTAATACTTTAGTCTTTTCATTCCGTCAGATAACAGATATAATATTGATATTATAAAAATCACCTGTAAAGAAATATTATATCCAAGCTTCATACAGAAAGTGTTATTCTAACCATATCTTTCTCAATATAAATACAAAGGAAAGGAATACTCTAATGAAAGAAAAATTATATACAATTCCCGTTAACGATGCCTATCAGGCAGATTGTGAGTGCCCGTTATGTTCTATGTATCATAACTTAGAAGAGTCCGCAATTGATTTTGTGATGGGCCCAAGCTACATGGAAGATGATATTCGGGAAGTGACTAACAAAATCGGCTTCTGTCAAACTCATGTACAAAAGCTCTACAAAAACCAAAACCGCCTTGGGCTTGCCTTAATGCTACACACTCATATGCAAAAAGTGACTAAGGATCTTGAGAAGCTCAGCAAAGGATCGCTTAGTACCGGTGGCCTATTTAAAAAGAAAAGCGAAAGTAATGGTGTCGTCAGTTATGTGAAAAGTGTTACGAATCGTTGCTACGTTTGTGAACGAATAGATAATACTTTTGAGCGCTATGTAATAACTATTCTTTATCTTTACCGAACTGATGAAGATTTCCGTAAGATATTTCGCAACGCAAAGGGAGTATGCATGACTCATTATGCAACGCTTACGGAATATGCGCCAAAAGAATTAAGTGGTAGTACGCTAAAGGATTTTATAAATGATTTAAATCAAACATTTCTTAATAATATGAGTCGGATACAAGATGACTTAGAGTGGTTTATTGATAAGTTTGATTACCGCAATGCCAATGAACCATGGCGCAATTCAAAAGATGCCTTACTTCGTTCAGTGACCAAATTAAATAGTACGTATATTGAAGAATAGAGCGCATTATACAAAAAAGTGGCATTGCAATAAACTTTAATCAGTTAATTAGCAATGCCCTTTTTCAATTATGCTTTTCGTTCTTCTAATATACGCTCTTTAATTACTCTTGCTTTTTCTTTGATTCTATCATTTGAAAACCTGTTCTCAAAAATCTTTGATACCAGTTTCATAGATTCATCGTAACGCTTACATCTTCTAGCAAGCTCAGCCATCAAATACATCATTGTCATTTCATCCATACCACACATTGGAAAGCTTTCCTTACTAAGTGCTGCTTTAAAACCTTCATAAGCATTTACGATGCATTCCTCTTCATTCTCTTTCAGCTTAAGAAGCCTGCTCTGATAATCTGATTCTGAGGGTACTAATTGCTCCTGCATGCCACGGTATAGCCAGGCTAATTTTAAACATATATACGCTTTCTCACTGTTTTTTCCATAGGCAACCATGGCGTTTGCCAATGCCATCTTGTGCCGTAATAATGCATCGTCGTAGGAGAATATCTCCTTATTTTCAATGTTAGCTTTATAATTCTTAGTAATCTGTTCTTTAACAGCTTTTGCCTGTATAGCAGTAACACTGCTGAAGTAGCGATTTAATGCAGCATACCCACATCGATTACATAATATCGCATCATATTTTAGTGAATCCACTTGCTGATATTTCGGCCGCAAATCACTATCTACCGATAACAATTTTACTTTACCAGCTTTGACTGTCTTCGACTTAATAATAGTGTCACAAACAGGACAGGTATATGTTTTATCAAAAATCACGTCTGCTTCATTAAAAACAGTTTCCTGTTTGCTAACCATTTTTACTGGTTCCTTTTTCGCTTCTTCACCAAATATTTCTTTCTCTTTGACATTATCTAATCCAAAATTTTCTAGTCCAGATAGAAGATTGCCCATATCGCTGCCCCCTAATATTTTTTTCAAGTATTTAACAAGTAAGATAGAGTAAGAGCTAGTTTGGTTTATAGGAGCTCTTTAAAGAGACAATACGATTAAACACGGGCTGTCCTGGTTTTGAGTCTTTATAATCAACACAGAAATAGCCGTGACGTAAAAACTGAAAACTATCAAAAGCCTTAGCTTCATTTAAAGCCGGTTCCAAATAGCATTCATTTAATACAATTAAAGAATTAGGATTAACATTTACCGAACCATCTTCGTTATATGCCCCTTTTTCTTCATCAATTAGATTTTCATACAAACGAACTTCTGCCTTTACAGCAGTCTGTGCTGCTACCCAATGAATAGTACCCTTCACCTTTCTTCCGGTGAATCCGCTACCACTCTTTGTTTCAGGGTCATAAGTACAATGTATCTCAATAACCTTGCCACTCTCATCTGTAATATAATCTGTGCAGGTAACAAAATATGCATGCATCAAGCGAACTTCATTGCCTGGGAACAGTCGGAAATATTTCTTTGGTGGTTCAATCATAAAGTCTTCTCTATCTATATATAATTCTCGGCCAAATGGCACTTTTCGATAACCCAATTCTTCATTTTCCTGATTATTTGCGACATCAAGGTATTCTACCTGTCCTTCAGGATAATTCGTAATAACTAATTTGATTGGATCTAACACTGCCATCATACGTGATTTCTTTAATTTAAGGTCCTCACGAATACAATATTCCAACATCGCATAGTCCGAAGTAGAATTTGCTTTACTTACTCCACTGAGTTCCATAAACATACGAATCGACTCTGGTGTAAATCCACGTCTTCTGATTGCTGCAATAGTTACAAGTCTAGGGTCATCCCAGCCATCTACAATACCTTCTTCCACAAGACGCTTAATATATCGTTTTCCAGTAATTACATTCTGCAGATACATTTTAGCAAATTCTATCTGTTTTGGAGGATTCACATATTCTAGTTCTCTTACAACCCAGTCATACAGAGGTCTATGATCTTCAAATTCCAGTGTACAGATGGAATGTGTAATCCCTTCAATCGCATCCTCTATTGGATGTGCATAATCATACATCGGATAGAGGCACCATTTGTCCCCGGTATTGTGATGTGTCATACGTGCAATACGGTAAATGATTGGATCTCTCATATTAATATTTGGTGATGACATATCAATCTTCGCACGCAATACCTTTGAACCATCTGCAAATTTTCCTTCTTTCATCTGTACAAAGAGATTATAATTTTCTTCTATACTTCTGTCACGATAAGGACTATTTTTCCCAGGCTCTGTTAGGGTACCACGGTAGCTACGAATCTCATCCGGTGATAAATCACAGACATAAGCTTTTCCTTTTTTAATTAGCTTAATTGCACATTCATACATTTCATCAAAATAATCAGAGGCATAAAATAGTCGGTCTTCAAAATTACCTCCTACCCATTTAACGTCTTCAATGATAGACTCTACAAATTCTGTTTTTTCTTTTGTTGGATTCGTATCATCAAAACGAAGATTAAACTCACCGCCATATTTTTTAGCAAGCCCACTATTAAGAATAATGGATTTGGCATGTCCAATATGAAGATATCCGTTTGGTTCTGGTGGAAAACGGGTAATCACCTTTTGACAACGTCCTTCCTCAATATCCTGATCTATTATCTGTTCAATAAAATTCTTTGAAACATTAGTTTCTTCCATAGTTTTCATTCCTTTCGTGATTTTCGCTCGAATGTTTTTGATGCGCATCCGCCGGAGGCCTTTTACTCAGACGGAGATAGACTCCGATTGAGACAAAATAATCATATTTAACATATTACCACAAACATTTCTAATAATAAAGGGCTTATTTCCTTAGAAATAAGCCCTTTTTGTGTCTTTATCATATTAATGACCAAGTAATTTTTATCGGAAATAATGTCCCCCAATAAAAACCGCTCTTGGATATTTTTTAAGTACTGTTTTTTTACTTCTATAACCGGTAAAGAATAAGTAATTTTTACTTAATACATGTTTGCCAGCTAAAGCTGCCTTTGCTGCTTTTTTAGATTCATCCATCTGTTTTTTCTGGCCTCTGCCATATTTGATTTTACCTTCGTACATTTTAATAGCTCTAGCTAAAGAACCGCTTCTAGCTGGGGTAAATTGACTTTTTTGATAAATAACTGCTTTTATTGTTTTTGGAAATCTCTTGTTATCAACACGGTTTAGTACTACATCGGCAACTGCTACTTTTCCTTTATAGGATTGATTCCCGGATTCACAGTAAATAATGCAGGTCAACAATTTTAGATCTGTGGCTGTATATTTTCTTTTCGCTGCGCTTGCATACTCATTGGTAGAAGTAATAGCTAACACTACGACTATCAGACAGATAGCAATTCTCTTCATTGTTGCTTTCATATTTGACTCCTTTAAATTTGATTAATAGTTACATAATATCTACAATACTTTTCTAATGATTTAGAAATATATAATCTACTTTAGTAATAAGTTGTTAACATTTATGAAACAATTATATCATATCATAGGGAAAAATCAAGTCTTATATGAAATTTTTACCATTACTTTTTTATACATTTTTCTCCAAACATATTTTTTTATGTTCACTATGCCAGAAAACAAATGGTATAACTTCAATATTTTGGGTATTATGTATATGGATATATTTATCAATCCATATTCGTTAGAAAATAGTTAAAAATTATGAAATTAATCTTGTTAACTTTGCCAGATGCTGTTTTGTAAAATTCAATTAGTAGGATACCAGTAACTACCCGATTCTTAAGTAAATCTGTTAAAATAAGGTATAATTCTACACAAATGCCAAGATAGAGTTACGCTTACGAAAACTCTATCTTGGCATTTACAGTTCACTTTTTTTTGAGAATCTCTCATCTAATTACAAACTTTTAACAGCTCTACGAACTTTAAAGGTCCTCCAAATAAATCTAGCGCGCTACCTACCGTAACATCAATCCGATTTTCGCCGTACTCTTTTAACAATTCCAGATCATTCATGCTTCCCACGCCACCAGCGTACGTAATAGGAAAATCGTCTATTTTAGCAAGAAGCTTCACAAGTGGAACTTCTATGCCACTGGCTTTTCCTTCAACGTCTACTGCATGGATTAGAAACTCACTGCAGTAATTAGTCATTTGGAGTAAGAATTCAACGGTCAGCTCTTGATTTGTGAACTTCTGCCAACGATCTGTTACAATATAATACTTATCACCTTTTTTACGACAACTAAAGTCAAGAACCAACTTATCTTTTCCAATCTGATCACAGATCTTCCTTAGATTCTCATAATTAATTTCTCCATCGGCAAACACATAACTAGTGACAATCACTTTAGCAGCCCCCATACTAAGAAAACGATTTGCATTATCCGCATTGATTCCTCCACCAACCTGCAAGCCTTGTCCAAATACAGACAGCGCACTAGCAGCCTGCGCCACATCCGCCTCATAGAATTCACTCTTATCGTTATTTAAAAGGATGATATGCCCACCCGTTAACCCCAACCCCTTATAATAGGCGGCATAATAACTACCGTCATACTCACTAACAAAATTATCAATTGCTTGATTGTTCGCGTCCATAAGACTACCGCCAACAATTTGTTTCACTTTCCCATTATGTATGTCAATACATGGCCTAAACTTCATCTTATTTCCCAACCTTTACTCTAGTTTTTCTATTAATTATAAGAAACTATGATAATTAATGTCAATGAAGAACAGTAAATTTCAATTTTATCCACTATATCCACATTTTCTTGTGGAAATAATTTACATATTCTTGGTTTTTATCTGGTCGTATTTCACATTTTGTGAAGTATTTCATCAATATTTACAAAGTATGTAGTTTTCACTTGAACAGTGATGGTTTCCTAAGCTAGAATTGCGATTTTTTATTTACATTGCAATAGTTATACACATAAATGAGATAGCGCCCTTACAAGATTTGAATGTACTTCAAGCAAAATCTTAAAAGGGCGCAAATACTTGTCAAATTTTATTTATTTTATGCTAAAAGTTGCACAAGCGGTGTATTTTGATTTTGATGCTCCACATCCACATACATCAATACCATGTGCATGGCATACTTTACTATCGTTATATACGCAGCTTGTGGCTTCACAACTAATTTCTGTTTCTTTTCTAACATTACCTGAGTCAACATAATTTGTGTAACCATCTGATTTATTTCTAAATGACTCACATTGTGTTTTTTCTGGGGACTTAGCTTCAGTACCGCCAACATGAATTTCGTTTAATGAACATAAATGCTCTTTGTTATATGCACAGTTTTCCACACTACAGATTAGATTTGGCATAATATCATCTCCTTATCACATATCACTTTAGTTTTACCGCTTAGATATGAATACAATGACTTATTTGCATTCATACAAAGTTAGTATATACATATTGTGAAAAACTATGAGGAAAGTGATCAGATGCTTTCATTCAAGAATGTGAGTATAGTCGTCAGCATACTTGTCCAAACGTCAGCCAATATAAATAATGTGGATTTCTCATTAAATATCGTTAAAATATTCCAATAATTCCCAGGTTATCCACAGTATCCACATTTTCATGTGGAAGAAATTTACATTTTATTGGGTTTCTACTTTTTTTGGCAGGAAATACTTAATTCCTTCTGACTCCATCAGCATAAACTGCATACCATATACTTCCTTCAGATTCTCCTCAGTTAGAACTTTTTCTGTCTGCCCCATAGCAAAAACTTTACCCTCTTTCATTAAGAGCACATCTTTACAATACCTTGATGTAAGATTCAAATCATGTAAAATTGCAATAACCGTTTTTCCGTATTGTTCGTTAAACCGTTTTAATAATTCCATTAATTCAATTTGATGTCGAATATCTAGATGACTGATAGGCTCATCTAGAATCATCCATGGAGTATCCTGCGCAATTGCCCTTGCAACCAAAACACGCTGTGCCTCTCCACCACTTAATGTATGAAACAAACTATTCTTCAAATGAGTACAATTTGTTTCTTGGAGTGCTTGCTCTACTAATTCGATATCCTTTTTACTTAAATCACTAAACCTATTTTGGTAAGGGGTTCGACCCATTGCTACTATATCAAATACGGTAAAATTAATATCAATATTCGTATTTTGCGGAACAAATGCGAGTTCTTTGGCCAGTTCAATACGAGCATATTCCTCAAGCCCTTTTTCACCCAACACAATTTGTCCTCTTTTTATAGGAAGAAGTTTCAATATATGACGAATTAGCGAGGTCTTACCTGAACCGTTTGGACCTAAAACTCCGTAAAACCCACCTTTTTGAAAACTCTCTGAGATATCTTTTAACACTGGGGGAGTACTTTTTAAAGGCTTCCAACTCAAATTAGTAACTACTAGTTGTTCTTTCATTCTTCCTCCTATCTCACCTGCGCCCGGTAGTTCAAATATAAAAGGTAGATAAAATATGGTGCTCCTATAATTGCCGTAATGACCCCAACTGGTATTTCCCTTGGCGACGCAATTGTTCTAGCTATTGCATCACAAATTATCATGAAAATAGCTCCAACAAAACAACTGATAGGCAACAGTCTTCGATGATCAGGGCCAAAAACCATACGCACGCAGTGCGGTACAATTAATCCAACAAAGCCAATGATCCCACTTACTGCCACACATGCAGCAACTACTAGTGCCGAAAGAATTACCAGAACTTTTTTTACATGTTCGGTATCAATTCCTAGACTTTTAGCTACTTCTTCCCCGGTAACAAGCACATTTAAGTCTCTGGCATAGACTATTATAGTAATGCAGCCAATTAAGATAAATATGAATAAAAAAACTACCTTATTCCAATTAGCAGAGGAAAAGCTTCCAAGCGTCCAAAGATATACTTTCTCAATTTGATTATGATAAAATGTCATTAATAAGGCAATCATTGAGGATAAAAAAGTACTTGTTGCAGTACCCGTTAACAAAATATTAACAACACCATTTTTTCCACCAATCCGTGCCAAATGATACACAATAAAAACTGTAACTAGTGCTCCAGCAAACGCTGATATTCCGACAATACCGATTCCCAGAATTGGAAAACTGATTCCGGTTAACATAGCAAGTGTCGCACCGAGAGCAGCCCCAGAGGACACGCCAATGATATGTGGGTCTGCTAACGGATTACGAAATAGTCCCTGGAACGTTGCCCCAACAATAGACAGTCCACACCCGACGAAGGCCGCCATACAGATTCTGGGTAGCCGAACACTAAATATTATTTTGGAATATATCTCTGCTTTTTCTACATCATCTGCTAAATAATCTAATATAGGAAGTTTTGATAAAATCAGTTTTATTGTATTAAAAGAAGTAATTTCTGCTGAACCTACGCTAGTTGCTAGAACAATAGCACAACCTAACGCGATACTAAGCCAAAAAATAATTAGCCAGATTGATTTGTTCTTTTGCAATTATCCTCACCTCCTATTTCGCTAGCTTTACTCTGCAAAAATGTCGCTGTGAAGAACCTTGGCTATTGCTAAAACTCCTTGCGCATTTCGATATGTTTGTCTATCAATAAGATTTCGGTCTATTTCAAATACTTTATTTTGTTTTACCGCAGTTAGCTCTTTGTAGTTAGGCGCGTTAATAAAAGCTTCTTTTTCACCTATTCCAAGGAGTATATACTCTGGGTCCTTTTCTAGTAAGGTTTCAAGATTGTATCCCCACCCATTTACATCGGATGCAATATTTTGACCACCCGCTGCTTCTATTATTTCATGAACAAAGGTATCTCCTCCTGCCGTAAAGTCTCCATATTCACCATATCCTACAACATAGTAAACCGTTTTGGCTTCAATTCCCTCAAGTTTGGTTTCAATATCGGTAATCTCTCTCTTCATGTCTTCAACAGTGGTTGCAGCTTCCTGATTGACATTCATAGCCTGCCCTAAAAGAGTAATTACCTCATAAATTCCTGTCAGATCATGCTCTTCAAACAATGCAAGTACGGGAATACCAAGCTGTGCTAATTTATTCCTGTTCTCCTCATTAAAATGTGCTGATGCGATTACAAGATCCGGCTCACTAGCCACAATTGCCTCTATATTTGGTTCCATTAAAGTACCGATGGAAGGAATTGATGTTACTTCACTTGGAAAATCACAATAATCTGTTCTGGCAATGATTGTATCTTCTACTCCTAGCTGATATAGGATTTCTGTGATATTAGGGCCTCCAGAAACAACTTTTTTAGGTTGCTTTTCAAGCGTTACGCTAACCCCATCAGAACCGGTTATCGTAACAGGATAGTTGGTTTCTTTCTTTGTAATATCCGGGGTTATTACACTAGGTTCACTGCTCGTAGGAGCCGCACTGTTATTTGTACGTTCCGTACTGTTACTTGTACGATTCGTACTGTTACTTGTACGATCCCCACAACTAACTAGACTGATTACTAATACAATCAGACTCAACAAAACACCAAATTTCTTTACTACATGATTCATTTTTTTCTCCATTCCTGCAAACTTCCCCACCCAGAAAGTTACATGATAATGTTATGGCAGGTCTCCTGACTTATGGATCTTCTTACTCACCAAAAACCTTCTCAAATGCAAACTGCACCCAATGGTTGTTAGATTTGCAATTCTGGCTTTCATACCCATTTACAGTAGTGGGGGCTGTTGTGGCTTCTACCACATTCCCTATTATCTTTTTCCAAAGCACCATACAGATATTTATTATATCTACATATTTAAAAATATACAAGTTTATGATACAATTATGGCGATATTGTTATAATATATTATCATAAACATCGACAAAGGAGAGACACCATGCAAAATTTTACCTATTTTAGTCCAACAAAAGTTATATTTGGCCAAGATGCCGTTATGAATACTGTAGAGGAAATCAAGCAATGGAATGGAAGTAGAATATTTGTTGTATACGGAGGAGGCAGTGTTGTAAAAAGCGGTTTACTTTCAACAATAACAGACTCGCTGGAAAAAGCCAATCTTCCTTATGAAGTATTAGGTGGTGTAAAACCTAATCCTCTTTTATCACTTGCGAAAGAAGGAGTAAAAAGAGCCCTTGCCTTTAATGCTGACTTTATTTTAGCAGTAGGCGGCGGAAGTGTTATCGATACCGCAAAGGGAATTGCACATGGTGTTGCGAATCCAGAGAAAGACATCTGGGATTTCTGGCTAATGAAAGAACCCGTGACCAAATCACTTCCTGTTGGATGTGTCCTGACCATTTCTGCTGCTGGTAGTGAAACAAGTAATTCATCGGTTTTAACAAACGATGAAACAGGTTCAAAACGTGGTCTTTCAACAGATTTTAATCGACCTAAATTCTCAATTATGGATCCAGTATTAACATACACACTACCAAAGTATCATTTAACTTGTGGAATTGTAGATATTATGATGCATACAATGGATCGATATTTTACTCACTCCACAGGAAACGAACTAACTGACGTTTTTGCAGAAGCCTTGCTTCGTACGGTAATAAAAAATGGTTCCATTGCTTATGCAAATCAGGAAGATTATCAAGCAATGAGTGAGCTAATGTGGTGTGGAAGCATTAGCCATAATGGACTCACTGGACTTGGTGCAGTAACTGACTTTGCACCTCACCAGTTAGGACATGAATTAAGTGGTAAATTTGATGTGGCACATGGGGCCAGCTTGTCCACAATATGGAAACATTGGGCATTATACGCTTATCAGGAAAACACTGCTCGTTTTGCAAGGTTTGCCAAGGAAGTTTGGGGTATTGAAAAAGAGAACAACGTGGATGCTGCACTTGCAGGCATTCAAGCCACTGCTGACTATTTCCGCTCAATCGATATGCCAACAAACTTTACTGAACTAGGAATAGGAATCCAGTCAGAAGAAGTGTTAGCTGATCTCGCTGACCGCGCTTCCTTCTATGGCACAAGACTTGTCGGTAACTTCAAAAAGTTAACAAAGGAAGATAATTATCAGATTTATAAGTCTGCAAATATCTAGATAACACACAAATTACTTTTAAAAAGGAAGGGACCACATTATTGGTACCCTTCCTTATTTTATAACATCTTTTAAACCATTTACTCTTCTTCATCATCATCCATCGGTACAATATTAGTTACTTTTAGCACATTTCCTGGTACCACTTGGATTTCATCAGCCCGGTTAAATGTTAATATATCTTGCGCACTCATATTGAATTTATCCATAATATCGTGAAGCGTCTCATCCTCTTTCACTACATAAGCTACCAGACTATCTTCTACTGGAAACTGATTTACAGCTTCTTCATATTCACTTATAAAATCATCTTCATATGAACATCCATATAATCGACCACACACGCTACCATAAGGCATTCTAGCTCTCCTATAGCTTCTCTCAGGCATATCATATCTTTCTTCTCTATCATATCTATCATATCTATCATATCTGTCATCTCTGCGCTCACCCTGCCATAAAGAATCGCTGGTATCTGAGTAATCATAGTCATTATAGAATCTATCTCTTGACATAAATGGACTTAATCCACGATAACTACGATAAAAATCGGACCTAGTTGTTGGATAGCTTGCAGGTCTTTGACAAATTGGTCTTGGTAAACTCGTAGGTCTTTCTCCTAACATCATACTGTCTGGAGATACTCTCTGCCCTGCTGGTCGTGAAGGACAAATAGGATTAGTTCCACAAGCTACCCTTGGCGAGCAAATAGGACAGATTGGGCAACAAGAATTTGCTCTACGTATCGGTCTCACATGGCAAGGGTTCTTATCAC
Source organism: Bacillota bacterium (assembly GCA_023434365.1). Lineage (GTDB taxonomy): Bacteria > Bacillota > Clostridia > Lachnospirales > Lachnospiraceae > KM106-2. The sequence continues at coordinate 95,818 of JAEYSV010000030.1, forward strand.
AACACTTCTTATCACAACACTTCTTTTTCACATCAGCTGGTTTCTCAACAGTCCTCTCAATTATTCTTGGACGGATTACAGGTGCAGGTTGTATCGTTATATTCTTTTCAACTTCTAATCTTGGTGCTACAATTATCACATTTGATCGTGTAGATTCTGCACATGGAGGACATTCCGGACATGTTGGACACTGCACCGGTTCTGGACACACTGGACAAGGTGCTGGTTCTGGACATGTTGGACATGTTGGGCATGTTGGACATGTTGGACACTCTGGGCATGTTGGACATGGTTCACAATCCGGACATGGCAATGGTTCTGGGCATGGTGGACATGTTGGGCAAGGCAATGGTTCTGGACATGGCGCTGGAACCGGACACGCTGGACATGGCAATGGTTCTGGACATGGTGCTGGGACCGGACACGCTGGACATGGCGCTGGTTCTGGACATGGTGCTGGAACCGGACATGGCGCTGGAACCGGACATGGTGCTGGTTGTGGACATGGTGGACAAACAAAGGTATCTTTTAACTGATTGATTTTCTTTTTGCTAATTGCTCCTCCATTCATTGGTTGAGGTGGTTGTTGTATCCTGAATTTAGGTTGTGCTGCTTGTGATGGTGCTACTTGTGGTTGTACTGGTTGCTGCATTCTAAATTTAGGTTGTACGGCTTGTGGTGTAGGTGGCTGTTGCATCCTATACTTTGGTTGGTTTGCTTGTGGTGTAGGTGGCTGTTGCATCCTATACTTTGGTTGTGATGCTTGTGGTGTCGCCGGCCTAGTTATCTGAGGTGCTGTTTCTCTTGGTGTTGCTACCGGTGGCGTTGCTACTGGTGGTGTCATCGCAGGTGGTGTAGTTGCTCCAGGCATTGAAACCTCTCCATTGATTTGCTCAATTGGAATGCAAACTTTTGAATTTATCTGTAAGTTATATATGTTAACGTTCGGGTTAGCGCTGATAATCTTCGATAACGGAACGTTATATCTTCTGCTTAAGCTATACAAAGTGTCGCCGCTTTGAATTGTATGGCTAATGCCTCTACAAGTATAGCTACTAAAGCCCGTATACTCACTATTTCTTTCCATGCTTACCTCCAAATATATTAGTTCAACAAGTTAAAAGCCTGTATTTGAGCGATTTATCGCCGGCTTTTTATTCTTATTCACAATTATTATATTCTCTAGGTAAAGATTCGTGCTTAATCTATTCTATTCTAATGATTTCATATCATCTATTGTATAAATGATATCCCAAACTAGTAATTTCCTATATCGATTAGGGCGTCAAAAGCCCTTATTAAAATTATAGTTCGTCAATTTGCACAATTCAGTTTGTGAATCGTGATGCAAGACATAGTTCATTCGCAACACGCTCTCGCTTGGATGAAGTTCGTAGTGGCACATAAGGCCCTAAAATACAGGGCCAAAGTGCCAACTACTTCATACAGTTGCTCATTGAACTATGTCTTGTATCACTTTAATTTACTTTGTAATTGTGCAAATTGACTAAGCCAAGTTTTCTGAAGGGCTTTTGACGCCCTAATCCTTATAACAATAAAAAAGCACCTATTCGCCACAAAAAAATCCCAATAATAACTGTAAAATGCCTTAACCCACAAAACCAAATCCCTATAACTACAGTATAGTGCGTAATCCTCAAATAAGCAAGCTGTGCCTAATCCCTATTAAGCAAGTTGTGCCTAATCCCAATTAAGCAAGCTGTGCCTAATCCCTATTAAGCAAGTCGACCCCTTCCCCCCAACAAAAAAAGAGCACCAACCAAACGTCAATGCTCTCATCTCTTCACTATCTCTTAAAGCTCTAAGTTTTTCATCTCTTCACTCTTCACTCTTCGTTCTTCACTGCCCTTATAGCCTCTTCACTCTTAGTTCTTCACTATCTTTTTAACGCTCTTCACTCTTCACTCTTATCTCTTCACTTTTCCTCTATTCCAGTTCCTCTTTACGAATCACTTTTCCATCTCTCCAGATTCTCTCAAGATCATAGAACAGACGGTCTTCTTTAGAAAATACATGCACGATAATATCGCCGTAATCCATCAATACCCAGTTAGTATTACCAATACCTTCAATACGTTTTGGATTATGGCCTGCTTTACCAAGTTCATATTCTACACTATCTACCAATGCCTGTACCTGGGAAGAGTTATTACCATTGGCAATAATAAAGTAATCCGCAATAACGCTTATTTTGCCAACTTCAATCACGACAACCTCTTCGCCCTTTTTTTCTTCCAATGCATGACACGCTAATCTTGCCATTTCTTTTGATATATTCATAGTGCACTCCTCTTATTTTATAATTTGAATCAAGTGGCTAATCATTAACGAAATATTAGTTAATTTACGAACGCCACTTTACTTATTGGTTACATAAGTTATCATATGCTTGTTTTGACAACGGGTCCACATAATCGATTCCCTTTGTTGCACTTACATATTCTATTGTATTTTGTAACATCAGTATGACTGCTTGATCAAGATCAACAAAAGCTTTTCCTCGAACCTCTGACAAATTAGGAATCTCTTTGCGGTTAGGCTCAATAAAATCTGCCAAGGCAATGATTTTTTCTAGCATTGACATCCCAGCTCTACAGGTTGTATGGTACGCAATCGCGTTTAATACATCCGCATCCTGGATCCCATACGCCTCATTTGCCAGGTAGGCACCCACTTTAGCATGTAACAGATAAGGTGCTCTTTGCTCTGCCTTAGTAATCTCAATCTGATGGGCCATACAAAATCTAAGTAATTCTTCTTCACTAAAATGTTTTGCATTATCATGAAGTAATCCTGCCAGATAGGCCTGTTTTACCGACTCGCCATAACGCATCGCAAGACAGGCTGCAGTATCAGCAACTCCAATAATATGCTCATAACGATGCTTCGTTTGATTCTTTTTCAAATCCTGTTTCATCTCATCAATCGTCACACCTATGCCTCCCATTTAACGGTATAACTCTTTTTCAAGAATATACTGATATACATTATCCGGTACCATATAGCGCACAGAAGACGTATTCCTAAGTAGCTGACGAATATCATTAGACGAAATATCGATTCGTGGGACCTTCAGATAATGAATGTTTGCTTGAAAACGTTCTTTTAACTCCGTAATTTTTTGCAATACCAATGGTTCATCAATCCCATCTCTGCCGGTGGCAATAATATTAGCATGTTCAAAAATCACTTCTGGAAGATACCATTTTTCAATGGTATATAACGAATCGCCTCCAATAATGAAATAAAAACTCGTTTGTGGTAATTCTTTATGAAGCAAGGAGAGCGTATCGGCAGTATACGTAAATCCCTCACGCTCAAATTCCATTGTCGATAATACAAAATGAGGATTCCCCTCTATTGCCTTTTCTACAAGTCTTATTCGTTCATCGTCAGTAATACTTAAGTCATTTTCCTTGTGTGGCTGTTTTTTACTTGGCATAAACCAAACCTCATCAAGACCAAATTGCTCATATGCTCTCTCGCCAAGTAAAAGATGGCCATTATGAATTGGATTAAACGTTCCACCCATAATTCCTATTTTTTTAGGGGATGGAGGATTACCCATGCCACTCACTCCTTCGTTCTACCAATTATTTTGGCAGTTCGATTTTCTTATTGTCTTTCGATTCTTTATATAAAACGATTTTTTTACCGATTACTTGCACTATCTGAGAACCGGAACGTTCTGATAATACCTGGGCAATTTCTTTTGGGTCATCAATGCAGTTCTTTAATACACTGATTTTAATTAATTCTCTTGCTTGTAATGCTTCGATGACAGCATTCGTTACTTCTGGAGTAAGACTTGCTTTTCCAATTTGAAAAATCGGAGTCATATTCATTGCAAGCCCTTTAAGATAGGCTCTTTGTTTTGTTGTCATAATACCCTCCTTTATGATTTGTAATAATCAAATTGTAAGCCATACAGATGTACTGTATCGCCTTCCTGAATTCCCATTTCCTCTAATCGCTCGATAATATTATTCTCACGAAGGAAACGCTGGAAGAAGTCAAAGCCTTTCTCTGTTTCGAGGTTCGTATAACCAAGCATACGCTCGATTTTAGCACCTTCCACACGATAATTAGTTTCATCTTCCTGAGTAATGGTAAAGGAATCTTCTCCAATTAAAATATCAGCAGGGAAGAACTCTCTTTCGAAAACTACTGGAGTCTGGTCTAGATTACTAAGCATCTCATGTACTGTATATAATAGCTCTTTTACGCCTTTACCTGTTACGGCTGAGATAGGAAATACCTGGATTCCCTGTGGCTCGAACTCTTCTTTTAATAAACTTAATGTAGTTTCTTCCTCATCACCATAAAAAACATCCGTTTTATTGGCTGCAATTACCTGAGGACGCTTTAAAAGTTCAGTATTGTAGGCCTCTAATTCTGCATTGATAATTTTGATATCCTGAATTGGGTCTCTACCCTCTACACTGGCTGCATCTACCATATGAATAAATACTTTGGTACGTTCAATATGGCGTAAGAATTCATGTCCTAATCCAATCCCTTCGCTCGCACCTTCAATTAATCCAGGAATATCAGCAATAACAAAACCATTGTGACCATCTAAGTCTACCACACCAAGATTTGGATTTAAAGTAGTAAAATGATAATTGGCAATTTTCGGATTCGCATTCGTAACACGGGACAAAAATGTTGATTTCCCTACATTCGGAAAACCTACCAATCCCACATCCGCGATAACTTTCAATTCCAATAGTACAGTCAATTCTTTACTAGGTTGTCCTGGTTGGGCATACTTAGGTGCTTGCATGGTTGGTGTCGCATAATGCTGATTACCCTTTCCACCGCGACCACCTTTTAAAATGATCTCTCTGCGGTTATCATAAGACATATCAGTAATGACTTTTCCAGTCTCTGCATCCTTTACAACGGTACCTGGTGGTACCTTTACTATCAAATCTTGACCATCTTTTCCGTGACAACGCTTCTTCATACCACTTTGACCGTCTTCTGCGTAGTATTTTCTTACGTGACGAAAATCAGTTAAGGTATTAAGCCCTTCATCCACTTCAAAAATCAAGTCACCTCCGCGGCCACCATCTCCGCCGTCTGGACCGCCCGCTGGAACATAGATTTCACGACGAAAAGACACATGGCCATCGCCACCTTTTCCGGAACGGATATATATTTTAGCTCGATCTGCAAACATAATCTCACCTCTTCTTTCTTTTGTTATCATAACTAAAGATATGAGCACTAACCTGACATTGTTAGTATTCCCAAATCATTTAGGGATAGTAATACTTTTATATCAACATTATGTGACATATTCATAACATTTACAACTATTACTACTTTTATTACACAAACTAAAGGCCCCAAATCACTGATTAAATCAAGAATTTGGGGCCATAAGAGTTCATACTATTTTACTTCAACTGGGTAAACACTAGCTTGTTTCTTATCTCTACCTTTACGTTCGAATTTAAGAACACCGTCAACTAATGCGAATAAAGTATCATCTCCACCACGTCCTACATTAACACCTGGATGGATTTTAGTACCACGTTGTCTATAAAGAATGTTACCAGCTAAAACGAATTGACCGTCAGCTCTTTTGGCTCCTAATCTTTTAGACTCGGAATCTCTACCGTTCTTTGTAGAACCAACACCCTTTTTATGGGCGAATAATTGTAAGTTCATCTTTAACATAACCTTACACCTCCTTGAGTATAAGTCTAATATAATCATCGTTGTTGTACTCCCTCAAAATTCCTTGTATCCCAAGAAAGAATGAGTTCATTAAAACTTTACTGTCGTGACTGACATCACTTTGAAATTGAAATTCTATCCGTCCACTTTTCTCATCTTCAGACACTGAAAAAAGATCAGTGGTAAAATTCTCGATGGAATTGATTGTATTTATTACAAGTACAGAAACTGCTGCACATACAATGTCATGGCCGTGTTCAGCGAAACCTGCATGACCCTCAGATTCAAATCCTGTAAAAACACCATCACTATTACGAAAGAATGTTATTTGGATCATTTAATCACCTTACAATCTTACGCGTTGATTTTTTCAATTTTTACTTGTGTGAAAGACTGTCTATGACCGTTTTTCTTATGATATCCAGACTTTCTTTTATATCTGTATACGATAACTTTTTTAGCTTTACCGTTAGTAACTACGGATGCTGTTACACTAGCACCAGCTACAGTAGGACTTCCTACAGTAACTTCTCCGTTGTTCACTACAAGAACTTGATCAAAAGTAACTTGTTCACCAGCTTCTACACCAAGCTTTTCTACTTTAATGATATCGCCTTCTGCTACTTTGTACTGTTTACCACCTGTTGCAATAATCGCGTACATATGGCACCTCCTATTATCATTACTCGCCAGCTATGGTGTCTTATTAATAAGAACTTATACCTCGCTGCGCGGCACACTCATAAATGATAGCATAGTGTTATGTCTTTGTCAACGAGATTATTCGTTAATTGTTATTGTATCGACATATTTTTGAATATCATAAATTAACGCGCCACTTGTATCGGTAAAAGTAACGATATAAGTATTCTCACCATCAATCATCAGTTGCAACTGAGTCATCGAAACTCCAGCTGATGTAAGGGTATAGGAAATCTGATATGCATTATGACCATCTATTGTAGTAGGTATAAAATCGATAAAATCAAAAGATTCAAATAAATCTTTATAAGTATTCTCAATCAACTCTTTCGTGTAAGAACCGAAAGTTGGATCTTTTGCTGAATAAGTAATATTAATATTATCAGTTACTGCAGGGTAATTAGGTGGAACAAGCATCGTTATTCCAGTATAGTCCATTGTAGTCCATCCCTCAGGAACATTCATACTAATTATGCCTTGCTCATCGGTGTATACACCGTCAACTATTTTTCCATGCCCACCCAAAGAATCATCCGGATCTACACTCACTGCTGGCAATTCGCTTACTTCTGGGAGCTCACTCACTTCTGGGAACTCACTTACGATTGGTAGTTCACTTACGATTGGTGGCTCACTTACGATTGGTGCCTCACTTATCACTGGTTCCTGACTTGGCAAAGATGGAACAACTGATACTTCCGGCTTATCTGAATTGAGCAATTCCTGTACACCCTTAACAAAATTAGAATTAGGTTTGCCTGCTACATCATCTGTATTTTTACTACCACACGCGGTAATACTTCCTGTAAGTATTAAAATTACGGCAAAAACTATAAATTTTTTCATACACTCCTCCAACTCTTTCTTAGTATAACCAGCCTTTCTAAATTATTGCGGTTATACCAAATGATTCTTTTCCTTTTTATTCTTGATGATATTTGATTACCCTTCGGTTCAACATATCAATTAATTATATTCTAACATGCCAAAAAATTCCATACTTTTTTAAAAAAGAATTCTCCCTTCACATTTGTTATAGCAAATTATAAATCAATTTCCTATAACATTAAAATGGCAGTAGAGAAAACCTCTACTGCCATAAGTAATCATTTACTTTATTTGTTCATATAATGGTTTTCGCACCTTTTTTCTAGTAACTTCAACAAGATGAAGGGCAGTCATATCAACTACTGTCGTTTTTACATTATCCTTATTACAGTAGTTTCGTAATAGTTCCATTAATTTTACTTTGTTTTCTTTTACTTTCATATCGATAAAATCAATAATAATAATTCCAGAAAGATTGCGTAGCCTCAATTGTTTTGCTATCATCACGGCTGCCTCCTGGTTGATTTTATAAAATGTTTCTTCTTCGTTCTTTTTCCCTGCAATTGCTTTCCCTGTATTAACATCTATTACGGTTAAAGCTTCTGTTGGCTGAATCACGAGATATCCTCCGGACTTTAGCCATACTCTCTCTTGCAGCGCTTTTTCTAATTTGGTCTTTACTGAATATAAGGCACTTAGTGAAAGCTGATTATCTTGATAATAATTTAATTTACTCAGATCCTCCGGTTGGAACACCGTAAGAAACTCTTTCATTTCCTCGTAAATCTCCTTATCATCCGTAATGAACTCATCGATTTCTTTAGACTGACCATCACGAATATCGCAAAGATAATTCGCTGGCGCTTTATAGATCAAAGAATAGCAGGTCTTATGAATTCCAAATTCCAGCGTTTTTTTATAGCTTATAATTAAACGCTCAATCTCAGCCTTAATCAAATCATCTTTGGCCTCTTTTGTATTGGTTCGAAGGATTAAACCGTATTCTTTATTTTTATAAGAAGATAACAGTTCCTTTAATTCCACACGACGTTTTTCCTCATTAATCTTATTGGAAATACCAAGTGTCAGTTTTCCATGGGTTAAAACGACATATTTGCCGGTAAAACTAAGACTTGTTACAACCATTGGAGCTTTGGTTTTTACATTCTCCTTCGTAACCTGGACAAATAGCTCATCCCCAACAGTAAGTTTCTTATTCTTTTTGGGATTTACATAGATTGGTGCCTCACAGTCCTCTAAAGAAAGATAACACATCGTCCCATTTGCAATCTCAACAAAAGCAGCATTTATATTTCGGACAATATTTTTCACTTTCCCAATATAGATATTTCCAAGTAATGATTCATTTTCCAATGACTCTACGTTCACTTGTACCATATCATTGTCCTGATATATGGCGCTGATCATTTTATCATCCTGCTTTAGTATTACTAATTTGTTCACGAGACTCCTCCTTTTTGGATTTTTGACTCTTATTGTACTTCTTTCGTTTCCTAGATAACCTGAAATTCACTTAAAGGTACTAATTTTGGCTCCTGATCTTCACTTGCTATATTGGTATACATCTCGATTCTATGGAACTGAAAGGCAAACTCATTGTACTCTCTTTGTGTATATTGGCAAAAAGCCTCCATCACAAGATTTGGTTTCAAATTGTCCACGCTTCCGGCTTTTACTTGAAGATAAACGATATTATCATTATTGTATTCCTGTGCTACGCTATGTTCAACATAAGCACCACCATTTTGACGAAAACTTGTGGCATCAAAAGCATAAGCATAAATCAATGGTTTGATATTTACTTCCTTTTCGCCTTTTTTCGTTGTTTTCATCACTGTAATCTCTTCCTGTTCCATAAAAGCAGTAAAAGATTCCTGAAATTGTTCAAACGTATCATATCCATCTTTTACACTGACTCTATAGTCTGCGCCTGCCATTGCGGTCATTGCTTTGGTACAATCCTCCGGCTGAAGATGAAAACTTACGACGCTAATACCATCTGCCATCTGACTATTGATCATTTCTATCATGGTCTCAGGTGATTCACAACTATTTAGCTGCATCTCCATATATTCACCATCACTGGTAAGTCCCACGCCAAGTGGAGAAGCAAAACTTGTTAGCTGGTGAGGGCTATAACCCTGGGAGTAGGCAATATCAATCTCAGCACGATTAAATGCTTTTTGAAAATAACGCATTAAATCAAGATGACCTAGGAATTTCATTGCTCCGTATTTATTGAACTTTAGTTTTGCCTTCATAGCATACACCTCCACCATAAATTGTTGCACCACAACCAGAACAGTGTTGTCTACAGTTTGGTGTTTCTTTTTCCTCTTTCGCCTGTTCGTATTCACGAATCAAAAACTTCTTAGTTACCCCAACATTGATAAAGTCCCAAGGAAGGATTTCGTCATAAGAACGTTCTCTGCTTGTATAGAAGTCAATATCAATCTGATTGTCTTCGAAAGCTTTTATCCACAAATTATATTTGAAATGTTCTGACCAGGAATCAAAGATACATCCAGCCTGGTAAGCATCATAGATTACTTTTGCTATCCTTCTGTCACCACGGGCAAACACACCCTCTAGTTCCGTAAGTTCTGCCTCATGCCAGTTATATCTGATACTTCTATAGTTAAGCTGCTCTTTCATTTTACCATGCAGGTAGCGCTGTTTCTCCAAAAACTCTTTTGGTGTGCTCATCGCTGACCATTGAAATGGTGTAAATGGTTTTGGCACAAAGAATGAGGTACTAGAAGTAATCGCTACTCTGCCATTGCGCTCTTCCTTTGGAATTGTATAATATTCTCTGGCAATCAAATCAGATAAAACAGCAATTCCTTCAATATCTTCAAGCGTTTCAGTTGGTAGTCCTAGCATAAAATAAAGCTTTACCTTATTCCAACCACCTAGGAAAGCATCTTTTGCCCCTCTTAGAATCATTTCCTCTGTCAGACCCTTATTAATCACATCACGAAGACGCTGACTTCCGGCTTCTGGAGCAAATGTTAAACTGCTCTTTTTCACATCCTGAACTTTGCTCATGACATCAAGGGCAAATGCATCTATACGAAGGGAAGGTAAACTGATGTTAACGCCTTTACTGCCAAACTCTTCGATTAAGTAGTATACAAGTTCCTGTAAACATGAATAATCGGAAGAACTTAATGAGCTTAACGAGATTTCCTCATGACCAGTTGCTTTCAGCATTTGATGAGCGCGTTGTTTTAAGAACTCTAAATCACGCTCTCTGATAGGTCGGTATATCATCCCAGCTTGACAGAAACGACAACCACGGATACAACCACGCTGAATCTCAAGTACTACACGGTCCTGCGTAACTTTTATAAATGGTACAACGGGCTTATCCGGATAGAAGGTATCGCTAAGATTCATTTCCACCTGCTTATCAATCACACTTTTTGCATGCTCATTATTTGGGGTAAACGAAGCGATTGTCCCATCTTCGTGATAGGTAACATCATAAAACATCGGAACATAAATCCCTTCAATTTGTGCTGCACGTTCAAGGAATTCTCTTCTTGTACCACCCTTTGCCTTATGTTTTTTATATTCATCTAATAATTCCTGATAAACCGTTTCCCCTTCTCCAATATAAAACATATCAAAAAAGTCTGCGATAGGTTCCGGATTATAACTGCAAGGTCCACCACCAATAACAAATGGATCATTATCCTCACGATCCTTTGCATAAATAGCTATCTTTGATAATTCAAGGATCTGAAGAATATTCGTATAACACATCTCATATTGAAGCGTTATCCCAAGAAAATCAAACTCTTTGATTGGATCCTGACTTTCTAAAGCGAACAGTGGAATCTTCTTCTCTCTCATGATTTTATCAAGATCCGTCCAAGGCGAATATAACCGCTCGCAATAAGTGTCCTCTCTACGGTTAAACATATCATATAATATCTGAATTCCCTGGTGACTCATCCCAATTTCATAAACATCAGGAAAACACATACAGAAACGAATATCTATCTTGCTGGTATCTTTCATTACTGCATTTATTTCATTCCCGATATATCTTGCTGGTTTTTCTACCGTTAACAATATCTCGTCTGAGAGTGCTAATTTTCTCATATGAAACCTCTTTCTTTCTATGTTGATTACCCCGTTATCCGCCGGAGATTATCCTCTTCATTGAAGCATTACTCCAACTATGATAAGTATTTCCCAAGATAATCCTACACTAGTCTACATATACATCGAATTTACGAAAACGATAAAAAGTCCTGTCACCCTAGATGCAACAGAACTTTTATGTCTGCTTGTAAGCAGAATTATTGTAGCATACTATCCCTCATTCGTAAAGCGCTTAGCATATCATCCGAAAATAACTTACTCCGTAGCACCAAATATCGGAATAACGTTCTCACTGATAAAGGCACTCACAGACTCCTCAAATTGCTCCACTGAGACATTATTCGTGATGACCTTCTCAATATCCTTGCTCTTAAAAAATGGTTGGCTAATATTCATTAGACTGAGAATAACCAAGATACCAAAAATGATGCCTGCTATCACAAATCGCGTCATCAAGCCTTTCAGATACGCTTTTCTTTTCTCCTGCCTACTTAAATAAAGCGACTCTGGGTCTAGCTCACCATCTACGCCTTCATAATCATTGTATTCCGAAGAATCTTGATACTCAGGCTCATCCATAAGATAATCCGAATCCTCGTCCCCATATAAAGCAGATTCATAATCCTCTTTATCATCAAATAATGCCTGCTCCATCTTCTCATCGACGCGAATCGTTCTGTCCGATCGAGAATCAAAAGCTATCTTTGTATCCGGTTTCGAGTCAAACGAAACAACTCTATCAGCCCGACTTTCCATAGGACGTGAGCGGTCAGGCCATACTTCAATAGGTACAACAATCTTATTCTTTTGCTGAACTGGCTCTGGAGTAGGACCAAGTACAATCTCACTTATTGGTTCTTGTAAAGGCTCTCTTATTGCTTCCTTATAGGACTCTTGCTTAGATTCCCATAAAGGTTCACGTTTCGATTCCCTTAATGACTCTCGTTTCGACTCCCTTAATGACTCGCTTTTGGGTTCTCTTAGCGATTCCCTCACCAGTTCATGACCCCTGTCGGTGTCTCTTTCACTCTTAGATGAAACTTCCTCCTCGAACCTCACAAGCTTCAGAGAGGGACGGTTTAAAACCTTCTCACATTCCAACCTCGCATTCTTAATACGCTCTGCTCTGCTTTCCTCATCATACTTATATAAACGATTAGCCTCCATATAGACTCCTAAACTAATATTTACTAATATATAGTAGGTTGTCTCACTTTTTATACCTGTTAGACCATAAAATGTTTAGAAGAAAAAATACACAATCCCTTCCTCTACATGCCCATAACTATTAGACTCTTTGTTGCTACATACTCATAACACCCGATAATGAGGAATAATATCTTCATATGTGCCATTTTTCATCAAAAATCCCCCAGGTATTGTACCAAGCTTTACAAATCCAAGTTTCTCATATAAATGAAGTGCATTTTCATTCGTCTTTACGACCGCATTAAATTGTAAAATCTTAAAACCTAATTTTTTTGCTTTCCCCATACAGTGGGTAACAAGCTTTTCACCAATATGTTGCCCTCGTAACCCTTTTTTTACCGCATAACTAGCATTACAAATATGCCCGCATCGTCCAATATTATTGGGATGCAAGATATACAGACCAACAATTTCATTGCTTATCGTATCATAAGCAATCCCTGTAAAAGACTGTTCCAAAAAGAATACCTCCCCACTACTCACTGTCAGTACATCCAACTGTGGAAAAGCAACCCCCTCCTCAACAACCTCGTTCCAGATATGAATAACCTCAACAATATCATCTTTAACAAATGCTCTCACTCCAATATCCATATACAACCCCCTCCAATCATCAAGCGTCTATTAGCATTCTGTTTCGCTACTATATTAGTAGGCGTTTATACACCAATTCACCCACTACCAACAGTTTTATTTTACAAAAAATTAAACCCCAAATCTACTCTATAAATTGATTTTATTACATACCCCATAGCCTAAAGTCAAATATACTCGCATCTACTTCCGAGAAAAACTAAAAACGATTGTCTACAATTTCCCATAGTCTACAGTCGTCAATTTGCATTCACAAAATATAAGTAAGCAAGATAAAACATATTTACATACGCAAGCACGCCAGTTCACCGCGATAAAACTAGATTTCCTATTGCTCCAATATCTAAAAACTGTGTAAATAGGCGACCAGAACTTATATATTTTGTCAATTTGCACTCACAGACTACAAGCAAGCAAGATGAAACATATTTTAATACGCAACTGTTATGACGCCGTCGGTACTTAGGTCGTGTGTTTTACGACCTTACATACCGCTACGACGTCATCCAAGCGAGAGCGCGTTGCGTATGAAATATGTTTTATCTTGCTTGTCTATACTTCAAGTGCAAATTGACAAATCGACAACTCACATTGCCTATTTACACAGGTTCCAGAAACTCAAGCAATAGGAAATCTAGTTCACTGTCAAACAACGAAATGCTTGAAAATCGATATTCAGTATGTTACGATAACTTAAGACTGTGGCTGAATACAAAAGAAAGCTGCCATCGACACATGAAGGAGGTTAATGAAATGTCTACGAATGTTTATGATATTTTATTAGAACGTGGATTTATAGAGCAAACAACCCATGAAGAAGAAATCAAAGAATTACTTGGCAAAGAGAAAGTAACCTTTTATATCGGTTTTGATGCAACTGCAGATAGCTTAACTGCAGGACACTTTCTCACCGTTATGGCAATGATGCATATGCAACGTGCCGGACATAGACCAATTGCCCTACTGGGTGGTGGTACAACAATGATCGGTGATCCAACCGGCAAATCTGATATGCGTAGCATGATGACCAAAGAAACGATACAGCATAATGCTGACTGCTTTTATAAACAGTTATCAAAGTTCCTTGACTTTAATGACAAAGACGGCGCGGTTCTTACGAACAATGCTGACTGGCTTTTAGATTTGAATTATGTTGAATTTTTACGTGAAATCGGTGTTCATTTTTCCGTGAATAAAATGCTTACCGCTGAATGCTACAAGGCACGTATGGAAAAAGGATTAACTTTCTTTGAATTCAACTATATGTTAATGCAATCCTATGACTTCTGGAAATTAAATAAAGACTACGGTTGTAACTTACAACTTGGTGGTAATGATCAATGGTCTAATATCTTAGGTGGGGTGGACCTGATTCGCCGTAAAGAAGGAAAACCAGCTTTTGGTTTAACCTTTAAACTGCTTACTACATCCGAAGGTATTAAGATGGGTAAAACAATGAAGGGTGCTGTTTGGCTCGATCCTAACAAAACTACCCCTTATGAGTTTTTCCAGTACTGGCGAAATATCGAAGATGTGAAAGTTGAAGAATGTTTAGGCCTACTTACCTTCTTGCCAATGGATGAAGTTCGTCGCTTAGGTGCACTTCAAGATGCCGAAATCAATCATGCCAAAGAAGTGCTTGCTTACGAAATTACAAAAATCGTTCACGGTGAAGAAGAAGCACAAAAAGCTTTAGAAGCTTCCAAAGCATTATTTGGTGGTAACTTAAGTACAGATGATATTCCTACTACCACTTATACAAAGGAACAATTTGAAGCCGGTATTGATTTGATCACTCTATTGGTTGATGGCAAACAGGCTACTACCCGTTCTGATGCTAGAAGAACGATTCAACAAGGCGGCGTTATGGTAAATGAAGAAAAGGTAACAGAATTTGACCGTGTCTTTACACCAGCAGACTTCAACGAAGATGGCGCGCTGTTAATCAAAAAAGGGAAAAAATCATACCATTTATACAAGATAGAAGACTAATTTAGTCATTTAGAAAGGTGGAGGGTATTATGGCATGGTGTCCAAACTGTAAAACAGAGTATCGGGAAGGGATTACGACCTGCGCTGACTGTGGAGCGACACTCGTAGATGAAATTACCGAAGAAAACCAGGTTGTAATTGCATATCTAAGCAACGAAGATGATAAAGATCGGTTCCTGGAATTTTTAGAATACTCTGATGTTTTATCCGGTAGAGCAAGCTATGATGATTCAGAACAAGCATATCAGATTATGGTAAGTGAAGCAGATGAGGAAGCAGCTGTCAAATGTTTGGAAGGCTTTCGCACTGTTGAAGCAATTAAGGAATATGAAGCAAAGCGATTAGAAAAAACCACCCCTACTGTCTCTGACGAATCCTCAGAGGAAACGAAACCAGTAAGCATGAGTGATTTTATCCCAAAAAAATCACTTACTTATGTTAAAACAAAAGATCGTTATCAAGATTATCACTCAACGTTCTATTTATTTTTTACTGTTGGGTTGATCATGCTCATTGTTACTATACTGAGTATCCTTGAAATAATCACTATATTTAATTCCGTTATGCAATTTGTTGTATTAGGTCTAATATCTATCTCCTTTATGTTCATTGGAATTAATTCTGAGCGTAAGGCAAGACAGATCAAAGCTATGGTAGATACTGAGCAAAATGTTACTGAGGAATTAATGAGCTGGCTTAACGAACACATTACTAAAGACTCCCTGGCAGTTTTAAATCAGGAACATGTAAGTGAGGAAGCTCTAATATTGAAGAAACTCGAATTTATCAAAGAATCGGTATTAGCTGAGTTTGATATTGATGATGAAACATTCTTAGACCAACTGATTGAAGATTATTATTACCAAAACCTTGACTAATAAGCAATGCCACCCATAAAAACCGGGTGGCATTTTTCTTGTTTTATTACATTTGAAACAGGTCTTCTATTTCCTCTCTCGTCAGCTTATTAATAAATACTTCTTTTGACTGAATCACTGCTTCCGAAAGCGCTTTCTTCTTTTGCTGTAGTTTATAGATCTTCTCTTCGATGGTTCCCTTCGTTAACAGCTTAATCACATGGACACTGTTCTTTTGCCCAATTCGATATACGCGGTCGGTAGCCTGTTCTTCCACTGCAGGGTTCCACCAAGGGTCATAATGGATGACCGTATCGGCGCCAGTCAGGTTAAGTCCAGTTCCTCCCGCTTTTAATGAAATCAAGAATACTTTGCGTTGCCCTTCATTAAACTCTTTTACATATCTCGCACGCTCTTCTACCGGTGTAGAACCCTCTAAATAATAGTATTCTACATC
Source organism: Bacillota bacterium (assembly GCA_023434365.1). GTDB lineage: Bacteria > Bacillota > Clostridia > Lachnospirales > Lachnospiraceae > KM106-2. Next base: position 112,300 of record JAEYSV010000030.1, read on the forward strand.
TTGCTTGCGAAGCTCTGTTGCAATAATTTGTAACATTGAAGTAAACTGGGAAAATATCAGGATTCGGTGACCATTTAATATGATATCCGGTAAAATATCCATCAGCAAATCTAGTTTACCACTGCCACCATCAAAATTGTCAACGAAAGTGGCTGGATGACAACAAATCTGACGTAACCTGGTTAACGCTGCCAGGATTTTAATACGATTATGCTCTGCTGCACCTTTTGATAAATCCATTGAAAGTTCACTACGGATGCTTTCCATATAGGAGAGATACACTTTTTTCTGTTCCTCTGTCATATCAGTAGTATACTTTGATTCAATTTTTTCCGGTAATTCCTCTAAAACATCACTTTTCATTCTTCGTAAAATAAATGGACTAATATGCTTCGTCAGATCTTCGAGCGCTTTTCTATTCTGATCCCTAACAATAGGCTTTTCATATCGCTCGACAAACTGATTGTGACTATATAGATAATATGGCATGACAAAATCAAAAATTGACCATAATTCCGACAAGGAATTTTCTATTGGGGTACCGGTTAAGGCAAACCGGTGTTTTGATTCCACCATTTTCACTGCTTTAGCACTAATAGAGTTGGCATTTTTAATAAACTGGGCTTCGTCAATAAACATAGTATGAATCGGTAGTTTTTGATAATGCTCAATGTCTCTTCGAATCAACGGATAAGAAGTTATAATAACATCAACGTCGTCATGCGCCTCAATGATTTCTTTTCGAATCTCCGGTGCTCCACTTACTACGCAGGTGCGCACATCAGGCGCAAAGTTCGCAAACTCATCCTGCCAGTTATATACAAGAGAAGTAGGGCAAATGATGAGATGTAATACTTTATTATCTCCTGATTTATTCGCTTCTTTTATTGTACTACTAATATACACTATCGTTTGCAGTGTTTTTCCAAGTCCCATATCATCTGCAAGAACTCCACCTAATCCGTTGGCAGACAATGTTTTCAACCATTTGAATCCAGTCACCTGATACGGTCTTAGTTCTACTGTGATTTCGTTTGGAATCTCATAATTAGTTTGCGCTGGGCTTAATATGCCGTCAATTAAGTTTTGAAAATCGTCTTCCTTTTTTACCTTAATATACTTATTCTCTTCTAACACGTTATTAATATAAAGTGCCGTATGTTTCGGAAGCAGAATACTATCTTCTTTAATATTGTCTTCTTCCACTTTCAGATGTTCGAGTAGGTTTGATACCTCGTCAAACTCTTCCGTTGTTAATGGAATGAAATTACCATTTTTTAATCGATGATATTTCTTTTTAAGCTGTATCGAGTGAAATAGCTCTCTAAGTTCCTCTTTAGGGATATCCTCATAGTTTAACTCCACTTCAAGCATGTTTAACTCATTATCCACCCGGAGTTTGGTTGATAACTGCCCCGGACTTTTCATCGTTAGGTTTCTAAAATCGTCAGAATAGTACAGCTCACATAACTCCTGAAGCTTTCCCACGCCTTCTGTCAGAAAATAAAAGATATATTTCTCATCACGTAAAGCATAATAGTTACGTGATGGCACAAAATGCATATCCTCGAGTGCATACAGAATTTCCTTCTCTTTTTGTGGCTGTCTGACGATGATAATTCCATCCTTGGCTACATAATCCAATGGATTAATTGTATAATCACCATATTGGAATTTGACCGTTGCACGCACATTTTGTTTATGCTTATCCAAATAAATAACCGGCTTTAACTCGCTAACGATAAACTTATCTTTCAGCTGCTCGGTAATATCAAGTTCCATCGTATCATAGATCTTAGGCAACACCACCTGTAAAAACTGATCTTTCGTCTCGCCCTTAAATACTAATGGCTTATTCTGTTTTCCAAAAAAGCTGTAAAATGGTACATAATTTTTGATAAATTGTCGATCCGGTTCGTAAATCACGTTACCAACCAGCATTAACTGCCCTTTATCCGTTAACGGGAAAGTGTTCTGCGACTGTTTATCTTCTATGGTTATGATATCATCTGTCATATCAACACCCAGACAAATAGATGGGTTTTCTTTTCGATAAGACACCGGATCATATTCCTGACCGTAAAGCTCTAACGAAAAACTCATATCCTTCAGAATATGCAGTAGTTTGATAAGCATATTTTTTGTTATTACAACATAATTCTTTTGAAACAAACTGCTTGCTGCAGTACTACTCAGCGCTTCATGCACTTCATAAATATCCAAGAAATAATCTAGTATATTTTGAGACTCCCTGGTAAACGTACTTTCTCCATGGATGAATTTGAACTCTTTTCCAAGTACAATCGTTTCTTTATGTTGATATTCAAACAGAAATTTTCTTATATTCTGAATCTTATACATCCGATTAGCACCAGCACGAAGCGACACATATACCTTAGAGTCCTCTTCCCTTAATAATGCAGGGATTCGTATACTAACTCCAATTTCATAAAAATCACCATAGGTTATTGGATAATCTTGCTTTTCAAAATATTGCACAATCTTATAGGCTGCCATATCTTCTGAAGATTCTGGTCTTTTATCATTTTGACGATTTAAATAATCAGACAAAAAGAGTAAAAGCGCAACTACATGCTTACATGCGCCAGGATACTTCGCATGACCAGCGCAGTTACAATGATGGTCGCTGATTCCCTTCTCTGATATATCAACACTTACGTTATAATCGTTACTTCCTTTTACAGTGGCATGAAACTGACCACCACTTTTAGTACGCCTTACATTACTAACCGTCTGGTTTTTATAATATCGCACGCCTCGTAAAAAAACGGTTTCATCCGTTGCAATCTTCTTTATATCATCTCGAACTAAATTTATCATACATATCTTCCTTTATATAAATTTCCAACTAAAACGAACAATTAACATCTACAGATACTTACTTTTTATCATACCCTTTATCACATCCTACTATTATAACATATAAAAATGACTCTTAAAAGGTTTTTAAAGGTAAATTTCAATATCATAAAAAAAGAGCGCCGCACAATTAAGTGCGAACAGCCCTATTTGCATTCACTTCCTAGCTATAGATTATCGTTTAGACTTTTCTCAAAACAGTAAAATGGATCAGGTTTAAAAGGAAAAAATACTTGGCCTGATTTTTGGTAATCCAAGTATTCATAAAGCTTTAACGCTTTTTGATTTTTACTATAAGTATCTAGTCGAATACAGGTATAGCCACCATTCATTGCCATTTCTTCACAGAACGTAATCATTTGCTTTGCTATGCCTTTACTTTGAAACTTCGGATGCACACATAATCTATGAATCACTAATACCTTTCTGCCATCAGTATGCCAGTTTACCTGGCTGTATTCAGGGGATTGTTCTTCATTGATTGCAACATATGCTATGCATTTACCATCATCCTTTAAAACATAAGCATCCTCATTGTTTAGATCGCTTTCAATAATATCTGAATTGGGATATAACTCATCCCATTGGTATAAGCCCTGGCTTTGCATATGTTTCACACATTTAGATATCAGACTTAAAATATCTGATAAATCAAGTTTTTGTCCCTTCATTATATCCATACTGGTCCTCGTTATTAACAAGCTTTATAACTTCTTTCTATCATTTTGTATACACTCTATTAAAGTACCTCTTCATAAGTTAAATTCATAATCTCCGCGGGAATGATATAGCAATCGCTATGGTTTTCCGGGTACATTGCTAGATAGTCACCTTCATACCCTATCATATAATCGTTATCATTCCATTTTGAGAATACTTTCGTTGTTTTGGTTAATTTTTTGGCATATAAAACCTTATTTTCTATTGGAGTACACGAACGGGCATACTTACTTAAGTCATAAGTTTCACCCGTAATTAGATTTTTGCTGCTTGGTGTATAGTCGGTTCTTAAGATATAAGGTTCCCTTACTTCTACGTAACTCTGATCAAATCCCGCTTTGCTTACTGGGTAGATTTCTCCCTGAATTCCAATTATAATATAGGTTTCCTCACCAGTCATAACATTCACGTCACCCTCAAGGGTACGAATGGTAAGCTTAATCTGCTGCTTGGATAATTCATCCGTTTTTACATATCCAATCGGTATTTTCAGCTTTCGGTATGGTTTCATATCCGAGATTGACACAACCTCATTTTTACTATCAATGAGATCATAACTATTTACATACTCTTTCATACTACTTAACAAATACTCATCTATATTACGGTCTAAGTAACGCCTCTTAAACTTACTTTTCTTTATCAGCCCACCGGCTTTCTTTTTATGCCCGCCTCCACCACCAAGATGGTTGGTAATATAGTTAGCAATGTCATTGGCATGTGCATCTCGTTTACAACTTCGAATGGATAGTTTATATCCAAAATCATTTTCCATATAAACAATACACATATCAATATCGTCCACTTGTAAAATAAAATCACTTATTAGCCCCAGAATATTAGGGTCACAGGGATTAGAACGAACAATGGCGAATCGACTAGCCGGGTCATAGTTATAGCGGATTAGTGCCATTCCAGCAATCTCTAATTCAGAAAGCGAAAAGTTACTATTAATCATTTTTTCAATTAGTGGCATATCTACTTCAAGATCTTCCATCAAATCGCGATCCATCGGATGTTTTACTTCACTAAAACCATTGGTATCCATATAAAGCCCATAATACAAAGCGGTTGACAGTGCTTTGTGTTCTTCTAATAAAAAACCTTCCTCCTTAAGCATCGCATACACTAACGTAGAACAACTTCCATAATTGCTACGTATTTCCTGTAATACATACTTGATTTGATTCTGTTCATGGTGATCAATGACTGCTATCTGGTTAGCTGGGAATTTCTTCACATTACTTTCACCATATTGACAATCTACGGTAATTAGTAGTTCATGAACAGGTAATGACTCAACATACTCAATTGGTATATTTAGTTCCTTTATCATAATCAACAAGTTACTCTTTCTGATATGATAATCGCCTGAATAAATAAGTTTTACATCTATTCCATTCCTTTGATAATATTCATAAAGACCAAATCCACTAGCTAAGGCATCTGCATCTGGATTATCATGACACTGTATCACAATACTCTTTCGTTCTAGCAAATCGCTCAATTTCATAATGTTCCATCCTTTATAGCACTTACTTTTCACCTATTACATAAGGATCGTTTTTATCTCCTGTACCTGCCAGACCACTATCCTTTAGATTGATTCGTAGCGCTGGACGAATACCAAAAGAAGATATGGCTGCATTATATTTTATTAGTTCAATTCCTGGTTTTGAACCACAGCCAATTGCCAGAACATTATATGATGATCCTCCATCTGGCGTTCTAAGTGCCCAAAAGTAATTCTCAGTTTCGGCATCTTGATACATTTTTATCCAGTGGGAATCATCTGCTTCCCTGGCTGCCTGTGTTGGCACAGTATAGAGTGGTATATTTTGAACTGTCATATAATCAATTACTTCCTGAAGGGATAATAAAAATACTTTGTCCTTCGTATACTTCACTTTCGCACCCTCAAAATCAAATATATAACTCGCCTCACCTGATTCAATATTTAAAAGCTTGTCGCCTTTTAGCTTATCTCCCTGCTGCAATGCATTAACCGTTGTAACGGTTTCACTCGTTTGAATAGTTTTTCTTTCTTCCTTACTGAAACCATATAAAAAGCCAGGTTCATCTTCGTATCCATTGGCACTTTCATCAGTTGCATAGCTGATTGGTGCTTGGTCTTGATAAGTCACCTTGGCTTCACTGGAATTAAGCCATGCTCTGATATTAGAATATTCCCAGTCACTATTTCCCCGAAACGAGGTCATTTCCTCCATAGAGTATTTGTCTTTAATCTCTTTATGGTATTCTATCCCTTTACTATTAGTATTAAACACGCCACTTTCGCTAACGTCAAATGGTTTTACATCGAGAATTTTCTCAGAAAGTAACAAGACATCTCCACTGTTGTGATTGACCTCTAGTACAATCCAGATAATTTTATCCTCCTGATTCGACACCCCATCTGGTAAATAACGGCCAAACTGAATCAAATCACCTACTTCCATACTGTGAAATGATTTTGTTGCTACTTTATTAACATCTATAACACTCGTGTCAATGTTCTCATTATTGGCTGGTGCATCAGCAACTAGGCCATCTAACGTACTTGCGATACTTCCCCGGTCCCACTCACTGCTCAAATAGTAAAAAATTAACAAACAAAGAATAACCGGTATACTAAAAAAGAACAAACTTCTCCACTTCCGATTAAACCCATCTAATCTATGTACTTTCTTTTTAGAATTTCTCTTAACATAAATCTCCTCGGTAGCAGCGCCCTCATCAAGCAAATAGTTGATACTCTGAAGCAGCTTTTCCTTCTGACTACTGATATTGCCTTTTACTTCGATCCACTGATCAGTAGACAAAAAATATGACATGGATTTGGTCAGTAAAAATTCCCCTTCTTTTACGACAATCATCGGTAACCTTAGTTCGGCTGCTTTTTCCACCTCTCGAATAACATGGATGGAATTGTTTGATTGTTTGGTTAGCAATAAAAGAAAGGCCTGACATTCTTCCAAGCCATTTGTTATTTTTTCACTATTATCATTTCCCGTGTCACATTCACTAGGAGCGATATAACAGCTGATTTGATGGTCCTCTAACAATTGATAAAGATACTGTGCTTCTTCTACATTTTTCATCGAATAGGAAATGTACACTGATTTCATAGAAATCCTCCTGCTTGCCTTTACCTATGATATGCTGAATTCCCTTAATATACATATTATCGCATATATTCACCTATAAAACAAGATAATTACCAAAAACAATAGAAATCATATCCAATTCGACATACCTCTTGTCTATAACAGAACCAGCTCTCCACCCAGCATCGTAATTTCTTCCCGTATGTGTGTTACAAAAATTACGGTTTTGGATTGCATTCTTTTTTTCATAAAATGGATGACCTGTTCCTTACTCTTTTCATCTAAACCTGTCAAAGGCTCGTCCATGATTAAAACCGTACTATCAGCAAAAAGGCAGCGTAAGACGGCAACTCTGCGTTTCATCCCACCGCTAAAGGTACGTACTGGTTTTATTAATTCCTCTTTACTAATACCAATTTCAATAAAAGCCTCAATTATTTCCTCTATCTGTACTTGTGCAGGACAAACCATTTTTACATTAGCAATTGCATTAAAATCCTCACATAGACGGTCCTCTTGAAACAAGGCACTAATTCTTTCCTTCTCCAGACCGGTGATACTTCCCGAATCAGGTTGTTCCAGATTAAGCAATAGTCTAAGTAACGTCGTTTTACCAATACCCGAACCTCCCATAATCCCTGTAATGGAGGGTTTTCTTATCGTCATTGATAGAGACTTTAGCACTTGTTTCGTTCCATAAGCCTTATCTACCTGGTTAACTCGTATCTCGGATTGTGGTTTTTTTTGATCAAGAACCATAACTTCCTCCCATTTTATGATATGCTGCCTTAATCAGCCAGAGTATCATCTTCTCAAATGCCAAACTTAATACAATTATCACTACAGTCCATACAAATATCTCTTCTGTTTCCAAAAAGATCTTCGCCTCATAGAGTCGTTCTCCAATTGAATTTACGGGAATTCCGATTACTTCTGCAGCAATTCCTGCCTTCCAGCATAGTCCAAGGCTGATTGTGATTCCAGCCATAAAATAGGGTAAAATAGAGGGAATATAAATGTAGCGAAACTTTTTAAGATAAGACAATCGAAAGACCTGACTCATTTCAAGCATTTTGGAATCAATATTATTAAATCCTTCTGTCATATTGATATAAATGATTGGAAATACCATTAAAAATGCAATAAAGGTTGCCAGCCATTCTGATCCAACCCAGATCAAAGCAAGAATAATAAAAGAAGCCACCGGAGTTGATTTCATCACTAAAACAAGTGGACGAACAAAAATGTCCATCCACTTAACATTATAGGTTACCAATGCGATAACGACTCCTAGAACTACCCCTGTACTAAATCCGGCAACAATTCGATAGAACGAATGTAACATTCGAACCCAAAACTCCTGTGTCTGACATACTTCAACAAACTTATGTCCTACCTCAATGGGTGATGACAAGACCACTGCATTTGGCATAGTATGACTAATGAGTTGCCATATTACTAGCCAAAATAGCACCCCAAGGATTCGATATCTTTTATTAGTCATCTTATTTTTATTATGTTTATTACTTCTAATCGTTATAATAGAAGTTTTCATCTGGTAAGGCACCCCCTACACTTTCCGGCTTCTGGTTATATAGAACAGATAAAAATCCACCAAGTTTCTCTTTCATCTCATCTCCGGTAATAAAAGTAATATTACACTTCGGAATCGCTTTTTTCGCAACCGGAGCTGGAACAATCTCAAGATTACCAATTAATTGAGCCGCCTCATCAACATTGCTATTCACCCACTCGGTACTTTTTTGATAAGTATCTAAGAAGGCATCAAATCCCTCTTTATTATTATCAATAAATTCACTTCTTGCTACAACAACAGCCGTCACCATGGTGGAACCATCGGTAGCAACACGGTCATATTCCTGAGTCATATCAAGTACTACACGTAATTTCTCATTTTTTGATGCTGCAGTCGTTACAAATGGTTCAGGAAGCATTGCAATAGCTCCCTCTGTTGTCGCCAGAATATTTGCTAATTCAGTTGCTTCTGATTTAAATTCAATCGTTACATCCTGGTTCGGAGTCAATCCATTGGCATTAAGAATGTGATTTAATACAAATTCTGGAGTAGTCCCCTTGCCCGTTGCATAAATAGTCTTGCCTTTCAAATCAGCAATGCTTTTTACTGTTTCTCCGGTTTCTACAATGTATAATACACCAAGAGTATTAACTGCTGCTACTTTTAACTTGCCTTCTAATTTTTTATATAATACTCCTGCAAGATTCGCTGGAATACTAGCAATATCAATTTCACCTTTTACAATTCCTGCAACAATCTCATCTGCAGTTCCATGCATCGTAACTTGATAGGTATCCTCTGTCTTACCTTCTTTAGACTCCTCCATTAACTTAACTAATCCCATGGTAGTTGGTCCCTTAAGTGACGCAATACGATAAGTTGCTTCTTGCTTTTGATTATTACTGCCACATCCGACTAGCATAAGGACCATGGCTAACACGATAATTAACACGTTCTTTTTCATAATTCTTCCTCCTATAAAATATATTGATTTATTGTATGTCTTATCGATCCCTTGTTATGTATTGCTATAATTATATGTACTAAAACGAAGAGATTCGCCTGGCACACAACATGTACCAGACTTTCTTCTCTCGTTTTCTTTTACACCTGTTCTCCAAGGTAGTAAAAGCCTTTACTTTCTAAAAGTTTTACTTCCACAAGGGATCCTATCAATGATTCGTCTCCCTTAAAATGTACCATAAGACTATTTTCTAATCGACCAGATACAAGCGTATCATCCTGATCATTTTTATGTTCAACCAGTACTTTTTGTACAGTACCAACAAAACGCATACTTTCCTCGGCCGCAATGGAATTAACTTCCTTCATCAGACGGTTAAAACGTTCTTTTACGATATCTTCTTTTATCTGATCTTCCATAGTTGCAGCTGGTGTTCCAGTACGTTTAGAGTAAATAAAATGATAGGTATTGAGATAACGCACTTTACGTACCACATCTAACGTGTCTAAGAAATCTTCTTCGGTTTCTCCTGGGAAGCCTACGATGATATCCGTAGAAAGAGTAATATCAGGGATCTCTTTCTTGATTTTCTCAACCAGGGCCAGATAACCTTCTTTTGTGTAGCGACGATTCATCTTCTTTAAGATTTCACTACTTCCAGACTGAACTGGCAGATGAAGAGACCTACATATCTTTTTGCTGTGCTTCATTACTTCAATTACGTCTTCACTTAAATCTTTTGGATGAGGAGTCATAAAACGGATTCTTTCTAGTCCCTCTACCTTTTCAATTTCACGAAGGAGGTCAGCAAAAGTTGTTTTTTCCTCTAATGTTTTTCCATAGGAATTCACATTTTGACCAAGTAACATAACTTCTATAACACCGTCTGCTACTAATTCCTTAATTTCTTTAATGATATCGGCTACTTGTCTAGAACGCTCTCTTCCTCGAACATAAGGTACGATACAATAGCTGCAGAAGTTATTACAGCCATACATAATATTGACTCCGGCTTTAAACGAATATTTTCTTTCACTTGGTAAGTCTTCGACAATCTCCGTTGCTTCCTTCCATATATCTACAATCATACTTTTGCTTTCTAAACGAGCCTGCATTAATTCTGCCAATTTAAAAATGTTATGAGTGCCAAAAATGATATCTACAAAACGATAACTTTTCTGAATCTTCTGAACTACAACTTCCTCCTGCATCATGCAGCCGCAAAGAGCAATCATCATATGAGGATTTTTCTTCTTAAGTGTACTTAGATGTCCAAGTCTCCCATATACTTTCAGGTTCGCATTTTCACGAACTGTACAAGTATTATAAATAACAAAATCCGCAACTTCTGTTTCAACAATTGTATAACCAATCTGTTCTAAAATACCAGTGATTTTTTCGCTATCTCTGGCATTCATCTGACAACCAAAGGTCTGAATGCAGGCAGTCAAATCTCTGCCTAATTCCTTCTTTTTTTCCTCCATAATAGTACGAAGTCCCTGTATATACAAAAGTTGTCTCTGTGCTTCTGAAAAACTCACTTCTGAATTTCTGTTCTCTATGTGATCCATGTCCTAACTCCAATCTAGTAATTTATGCATTGTTATTATAGCCCATCCCTAACATGATGTCAAAAAACAATTTTTTGAAACGTCTCTTCATCAAGAGCAAATGGGGTATGAACTATTTGTTGATATACCTGTGACTGCAAAGCGAGGTTAAGTGGAAACCCAGCTTCCTCAGGGGCAGTTTCTATTGTAAATGCTGGTAGATTATAATGCTCTACAAAATAGTGTACAGTATTACCCCCACTATCTCCGGTATCAATCTCTCTTACTGGCTCAACTAGCTGATATCCACTAAGCACCGATAATCTTGATGCAATTATCTTTTGAATTCGATTATAGCTTTCTGACATTGTGTCACGATAATAATAGATTTCATTCCCTCTTGAGTGATAATCAAAATAAGCTGCTGGTTTGAATCGTTCAAATAGATGAACCAATAATTGACTTTCTGATTCACTTAGTGGACGATCCCCATGAAACTTTACTTTCCAGTGAACCGAGGAGAAATTACGATTCAGATCTACCCCTCTGGCATTATATTTCCATTCACAATAAGGTAAGTTCATATTTTTTGCCTTCAACCGGTATTCACTGTTTCTTATGATATTGAATCCGCGAAGTGCAATCATATATCCATCTGGATTAAGTAAAGGCACTAATACAAGACGGTATTTATTAAAAAAGGTTTGCAACGCTTTATCATGTTGATCCAATCTGCCTACATAGTTTTCTGCCATCTTAACAAGAAGCACCGGATTAAGACTTTCTCTTCCATGTACCCCCGCGGTACATAAAAGCGTCTTATCTCCGGTGCCTATAGTAATCATAAAAATGATGCGATTATCCTCAGAGCTTCCTACTTCCTCCACCTTTAACAAACCAGGATACCTTGCCCCAAGATGTAAGGCTGCTTCATATAATTGAAAATCGTAATAAATATGGCCTAATTCCATATTACTTCACTCTCCTGACAGACAGGTTTATTCCATTATATGAATCTCTTCTAAAAGAGTAACCCTCCTATGAGTCACGCTTTCAATAGAGGGCTCCTTTTCATAACACTTAACCATTATCTAATTGCTCCATCTCAATTATCTAATTTGACCATCTCCAAAAATGATATATTTAATCGTTGTTAACGCTTGTAATCCCATAGGGCCTCTTGCATGCAGTTTCTGCGTGCTAATACCAATCTCAGCACCTAAGCCAAACATAGCACCATCCGTGAATCTAGTGGAGGCATTTACATAAACAGCTGCAGCATCAACTTCATTTAAGAATTTCATTGCATTCTGATAATCCTTTGTAATAATTACTTCTGAATGTTTTGTATTGTACCGGTTGATATGAGTAATTGCTTCGTCAATTGAATCTACGATTTTAAGTGAGATAATCAAATCAAGATACTCTGTCTGATAATCTTCCTCAGTTGCTAGGGTTATATCAGGCAAAATTGCAACCGCTTCTTTATCACCACGAATTTCCACGTTATAAGCGGTGAGTTCCTGGTAAAGTAAAGGTAGGAACACTTTCGCAACCTTTCGATGTACGACGAGTGATTCTAAAGCATTGCAAACACCAGTACGTTGAGTTTTACCATTTACAATAATATTTAATGCCATCTTAAAATCAGCTGTCTCATCCACATAAGCATGGCAGTTACCTGTTCCAGTTTCAATAACAGGAATTGTAGAATTCTCAATCACCGTTTTAATCAATCCCGCTCCACCCCTTGGGATAAGCACATCAACATACTGATTTAAGCGCATAAAAGCCTGGGCAGTCTCTCTACTCGTGTCAGTAATGAGTTGTAGACAGTATTCGCTAAGTCCAAGACGTTTTAATGTGTCAGCAATCACTTTAGCAATTGCAGTATTGGTTTCAATTGCATCAGAGCCCCCACGAAGAATAGTAGCGTTGTTTGTTTTAAAGCATAAACCAAAAGCATCCACGGTAACATTCGGTCTTGACTCACAGATAATTCCAATGACGCCAATTGGTACACGTTTTTGGCCTATTTGCAAACCATTTGGACGAAGTGTCATATTAGTAACTTCTCCAATTGGATCAGGAAGCAGAACAATATCACGTAACCCATTAGAAAACTCATGAATTCTTGCAGGAGTTAAGGACAAACGATCCACCAATGATTCCTTTATTCCTTTTTCTTTTGCTCTTTGTACATCAACCACATTGGCACTTAATATAGCATCCTGATTAGCCTCCAATGCATCCGCAATCTGAAGTAATGCTTCATTTTTCTCATTTTGTGACAACTTGTTAAGTAGCGTTGCTGCTTCTTTTGCCTGTTTTCCAATCTTAATAAGATACTCCATAGACTCTTCCCCTTTCACTTTGTTGCCTACCTTACTGAATTTCACTACTTTGGGTTTGACTAACCTACTTACTCCTGCATACAAACGATAACTTCATCTGGAGTAATCAGCTTTTGGACCTTAATATCCCATTCCATACACTCTAGTCCATTAACAATTTGAAAATCAAATGCCATTGCAATCCTGTTAAAAGAATCTGGATTCATTTTCTCCAGGTAATAATCAAAGAATCCTTTGCCATACCCAACACGATTACCACGCCGGTCAAATGCCAGTCCTGGTAAGATCATCAAACGTTCTTTTGGAGAAACCATCTTCTGATCACTACAGTCAGAGGAGTCTTTATTTTCATTAATCATAACATATTTCTCACCAATGATAGGCTCCGGAATATTCTGATATCCTTCAGAAACCTCCTTTAAACTAAGAATCCGATAAAACTCCATCAGATTCGCTTCTCCATCGGTAACTTTAGGAACATATACCCGCTTACCCTGTTCTAATGCTGTGGTAATGATCTTAGTTGTAATGACTTCCTGATTAAAGGATACATAACAAAATAATTCCTGTGCATTCTTAAACTCCGGAAGAGACAGTACGATATCCGTGATTTGTTCACTCTTCCATGTAATATACTCATTAGTCAGTTTGCTTTTTTTCAACCGAATCAAGTTTCTGGCTTGCTCTTTAGTCATGGCTTGTTCTTTAGTCATGTTCTCCTCCTTAATCCGTTAATCATCGTTTTGCTCCGTCAGTCTTCGTTTTGCTCCATTAGTCTTCGTTTTACTCCGTCAGAGACTAAACTGCCATCTAAAAATGATTAATTCAAATGTTTACGGTTCATTGAACCCACCTCTTTTAATTCGCTAACCGTTCCATCCTCATTCAGAATGCTAACATTATCCAAGGTTCCGCGTAAGTTTCTACGGATTGCCGCAATATAGGCTTGGCGAAGTTCCTGCTGTTCCAATTCCTCTTCTTTCGTAAGTCCTACTGATTTCATTTTCCTATATAGTTCATTGATTCTTTCTATTGTCTTATCGTCCATTCCTGTCTCCCTTTCGAATTCTTTTGATTTTATTAATTATCATTATACTGGTCTGTTTTAATATACGTCACCAGGTCAAAATTATCATCCCTATGTGCTCCAAAAATGGTGCCAATATCTTCTCCAAGCATTATTCGCGTGATGTTGGATACATCATCTCCATTGGCAATCACCATATCCGCACCGGATGCGGTAGCAATTTTAGCTGCGGATATCTTAGTTGACATACCTCCAGTACCCACATCGCTACCAGCTCCCTTACCCATTGACATAAGTTTCTCGTCAATGACATCCACACTACGAATCAAAGTTGCCTTTGGATTACTATGTGGATCGTCAGTATATAATCCATCAATATCTGATAACAGAATTAACAAATCAGCACCAATAAGAGAAGCTACAATGGCAGATAACGTATCATTGTCACCAAAATCTCCAAGCTCTTCTGTCGAAACCGTATCATTTTCATTAACAATCGGAATAACCCCAAGATTAAGCAACTCATTGAATGTATTTTGTGCATTCATTCGGCTAATATCATTAATCATCGTATACTTCGTCATCAATATCTGTGCGCAAGTCTGATTATATTCTGCAAATAATTTCTGGTACACCATCATTAAACGGCTCTGTCCAATTGCAGCACATGCCTGCTTCATAGACGTCTTCGTTGGTCTCTGGTTTAGTCCAATTGCTTTTCTTCCAACTGCAATAGCCCCCGAAGAAACAAGCACCACTTCTTTTCCTTCGCCACTAAGATCAGTCAGAGCACGAATTAACTTCTCCATCTTATCCAAATTCAATGCCCCAGTCTGTGTATGAGTCAAAGAAGATGACCCAATCTTAACAACAATGCGTTTTTTATCCCTTAATCGCTCCAACCGCTCCATAAAATCCCCCTCCATTACTTCACTCTTACTTCTTCACTATCTTTTTAAATCTCTTCACTCTTAGTTCTTCACTATCTCTTAGAGTCTCTTCACTCTTCACTATCTCTTAGAGTCTCTTACTTCTTCACTATCTTTTAAATCTCTTCACTCTTCACTCTTAGTTCTTCACTATCTTTTAGAGTCTCTTAGTTCTTCACTATCTTTTAGAGTCTCTTCGTTCTTCACTATCTTTTCCGCTCTTCACTCTTCACTCTTAGTTCTTCACTGCCCTTAAAGGCTCTTCACTTTTCACTCTTCACTGCCCTTATGTTTTCGAAGGTCTTCATTCCATCCATTGCCGCTGAGGTAATCCCTCCAGCGTAACCAGCTCCTTCTCCACACGGATACAGTCCCTTAATATTGCTCTCAAACATTTCATCACGAACAATTCGAACCGGAGAGGAAGTTCTCGTTTCTACGCCTATTAAAACAGCGTCGGGATTAGCAAACCCTTTGATTTTACTATCAAAATATTCCATCCCTTCTAAAATCGTCTCAATCACATACTTAGGAAGACAGTTTCTTAAGTCCGCAAAGCCATACTGACCTTTAATATTAGGGGTGACACTTCTAAGCTCGGTAGATACTTTATTTTCTTTCAAATCACCATAAAGCTGTATTGGTACCAATCCTTTTGCGGCCTCATAAGCAGCTTTTTCACATTTTCTTTGAAAATGAACGCCAGCCAAAGGATCCTCTGAATCAAAATCCTCAGGGGTTACCGTTACAATGATTGCTGAATTCGCATTTTTTTCGTCGCGCAGATAATTACTCATTCCATTTACGACAAGATGCCCCTCTTCGCTGGAAGCATTGACAACAAAACCACCAGGACACATACAAAAACTATAGACTCCTCGTTTATTAGATGCCTGATAAGTTAACTTATAGTCTGCAGCTGGCATCTTATATCCTGGATTACCATACTGCGAACTGTTAATAATGTCTTGTGGGTGTTCCACTCGAACACCTATTGCAAATGGTTTCTTCTCCATTGCAAATCCCTTATTATATAAGGTTTCAAAGGTATCCCTTGCACTATGCCCAATCGCAAGTACAACAACCTCGGCATCAATTGCTTCTTTATGATTCACAATAACGCCATTAATCTTGTCATCCTTAATGATAAAATCTGTGACCTGACTCTCAAAACGGACTTCTCCGCCCCAGTCTAAGATCTGTTTTCTCATATTTTTTACGACTTCTCGTAATCGGTCGGTTCCAATATGAGGCTTATTCTGATATAGGATTTCCTCAGGTGCTCCGTGCTTGACAAATGTTTCAAATACAAAACGATGACGTCCTAGTGCATCCTTAACTACCGTATTCAATTTGCCATCGGAAAACGTGCCCGCACCGCCTTCTCCGAATTGAACGTTACTTACTTGATTTAGCTGGTTCGTCTCCCAAAAACGATTTACTTCCTCCACTCGTTTGTCTACATCATATCCTCGCTCTAATACAATTGGCCGAAATCCCTCTTTGGCCAGCAGATATGCACAAAACAGTCCAGCAGGACCCGTACCGATTACGACTGGACGATTTTTCAAAGGTTTTGTCCCAGTTAGTGTATACTGGTATAAGTTGTCTTTTGCAAGAGAAGCATTTGGATTCTTACTACGTTTTAACTTTGCTTCCTCATCATTTATCAAAATATCTACTGTATAGATATATTTCAACTCTGGTTTCTTTCTTGCATCAATTGATTTCTTAACAATCTTGCATGTTTCAATTTCTTTCGCATCAACTCTTAACGCCTTTGAGACTGCTTTAATAAGATAATCGATTTCATTTTCCGGTGATACCTGCACTAATTTGGCATCTACCTTAATCTGCGTAATTCGTATCATGTTAATCCTTTCTAAACCCTGACTTATGTCAATCTTATCTTGTCAATACTTTTGTTTTATGAAAGGTGCTTTGCGCAAACGGCCGCACTACTCCATGCCCACTGTAAATTATACCCACCGCAGATTCCATCAACATCTAAGATTTCGCCGGTAAAATACAAACCTTTCACCAACTTACTCTCTAAGGTCGTATGATTCACTTCCTTAGAATTAATTCCACCTGCACATACTTGCGCCTGTGAAAAAGGATTTGTTTGAGTGATTAAAACTTTAAGTGTTTTAATTGCATCTGCCAATACCTTTTCTTTCCCTTTTAATTGTTTTACACTATCCTGATTATGAAATCCAGCATTTTTTAGTAATAATCCAATCATTTTTGGTGGAAACCACCCTATCAGAAATTCTTCCATCGTTTTATCTAAACTATTAGTAATCCTCTCACCAATCATCAATACGACTTCTTGGGCGGTTAAATGCGGTAAGAAATCCAGTTCCACTACTACTTTTCTTTTCTTAAGTAGCGCCAAAGAGGCGTATCTGCTTACTTGAAACACAGGTATTCCAGAGATTCCATAAGAGGTCAACTGTAATTCTCCTGTGTCATCTGTAACATACTTACCATCTACAAACAAGGTAACCTTTGCCAAGGTTCTTATCCCTGCAAGCTGCTTGAAAAACTTTTCGTTTGAATGAAGTGCTACTAGGGCTGGTACAATTGGTGTCAGAGAATGCCCTAGGTGCTTCGCTATTTCATAACCACTACCATCACTACCAAGATTCTCACCTGCTTTCCCTCCAGAACTTAGCACAACTGCATCAGCACGATAGGAGGTTTCCTTTGTATAAACGATAAAGGTATCGCTACTTTTCTTAATCTCATTGACATGACAACTTAACTTGATTGCCACGTTCAACCGCTCAAGTTCCATTTTAAACACCTCTACTATCGCGGTCGCTGTTTCAGAATAAGGGTATAGATACCCGCTTTTTGATTTTATAACAATACCAAGTTCCTGAAAGAATTTGATTGTTTGCTCTGTCGTGAACTGTTCTAGTACCGAATCAATTAACATTGGCTCTCCTGAGCGATAGCATTCTTTTTCCTGATGTAGGTTGGTAAAGTTGCATTTACCATTACCGGTTGCCAGTAGTTTTTTCCCAATCTTATCCATACGTTCTAGTATCGTAACTTCATAATTATTTCTAGCCAATAACACTGCACACATTAAGCCAGAGGCTCCTGCACCGATAACGATTACTTTTTTCTTCATCTAACACATGCTCCTTTAGTAACCAAATGATTCATGAATATAGATATTCTTTTCATCCTCATGCATCTTAATTCAAAATCACCTTACAATTACAATCATTTTACTCATACTCTCGATATATTTCAAGTTTTTTTAAACCAAAAAGAGAGCACCTCACGAAAAGTGCTCTCTCCATTAGCTCGACATGCTCTCTAGTAAACTATATAATTCCTCAAGAGACGCCACATAAATTCCCTCCATTACCTGCTGTCTAAAGTCTTCTGGTAACGAAGTATAAGCTATCGCGGTTGTCTCAAAAATGTTCTGTTTATCTTTATAAAAAACAACAACATAACCATTTTTTACACCTATATAATATTCATACTCTAGAAGTTCACTATTGATTGTCTTTCGTATCACAACATGATTGTCTTGAAAACTCGTTACTTCTATAGACAACACCCCTTTTCGCTCCACCTCATTTAATGCCAATCTCTCATTATTAAGTTGAGTCTGTAATTCTTCTTTTGTTAATCCAAGATAACTACTTGGAACCTCGATTTGGTTACTTGTAAAAGAATTGTCATATACATCAATGGTTTCCTGTGTAATAATGGTGCCTTCCTTAATGTTTACAACTCCTTTACTCCCTGCTTCTACAGCACCAACCAGTAAACCGGTGTTGTTTTCTATCGCTTCTGTGGACGAATTAATCAAATCCATTTTCTTTAAGTCTTTGGTCTTGCCTGTTGAATAAAATAAACTAAAATATAAAATAATAACTAACATAATTAATAATATAAAAACACCAGTGACTACCAAATAGGCTTTTTTCATGGAATTCACACTCCTTTAGCCTACAGTATTCACTGGTTTTTTGTCATTTATACATATTCTATAATAAATGTAATCTACTAAATATCTTTACAATCAGATTCCCTTTTGGAAGTCTGGCAATTTCGTTTACACCAATTCCTTTCATTGCAATTAGCAATATAAAATAGATTGCTGCAGCAAATCCGATTGACAATATCACGCTAATCGTATTACTGCTTAAGAGATAATATAATCCTTTATAAGCAACAATTGCTACAATACCCATAATGCTGGCACTTATCGTTGGAATTAGGAAGGTTTTAATTACTTCCTGATGATAATGCAGGCTACGAGCAATCTGAAACCAGTTTAGGATACAGATAACCAAAGGAAAGGTAATATTGCCTATCATCAAAGCATATGCGTTAAGCTCAGTAAACTGCAATAAGCATACCAATATAATGATATGTAAGACCAAAGATACCAGTGCATTGATTGCAGGATAAGTTAACCGGTTAATTGCTTGCAATACTGCGTTGGTTATGGTTGATAATGCATAGAATACAACGGCAATCGAGCCATAGAGTAATAA
The DNA here is from genome assembly GCA_023434365.1 of Bacillota bacterium. Classification (GTDB taxonomy): domain Bacteria; phylum Bacillota; class Clostridia; order Lachnospirales; family Lachnospiraceae; genus KM106-2. The sequence goes on from JAEYSV010000030.1 coordinate 131,897, forward strand.
CTTTCCTGCCAACTCTGAAGAGCCTGGAAAGAACATTTGCATAATTGGCCCTCCAAGCACACTCATACCAACTGCTGCTGGAATCGCAATGATCATATTGAATTTGACCGCAACACCAACCTTATTCTTAACATCGGATAGATTGCCCAACGTCTTACTCGTAACGATACTTGGGATTAAGGAGGCAGCCATTGCACTTGAGACTGCAATCGGTAGATTCGTTAACAATTTGTACTTGGTAGAATATACACCAATGATTTCACTTCGAACACTTTCCGCCATTCCTTTTCCCACTAGTAACCTAGAGAAAATAATATCATCTAGAATCCCACTAAATTGATAGATAAAGTTACTAAAAATAACCGGAATCACTGTAATAAATAGTAATCCATATACTGTACGATAGCCATTTAACTGGCCCGAATTATCTCTTGAAAGTTGTCGCTTTATCGTCGGCAGATACATGATAAATACGATGCTTAAAAAACCAAATCCGGCTATGGCACCACTAAGAGTACCTAGGGTACCTCCTGCAGCACCGTATGCAGCAACCTTTGGAGAGGCATCGTGCATTTTAACAAAATACACTGCTGCAGCCACACTGACAATCGCATTAACAATCTGCTCTAATACTTGAGATATTGCAGTTGGGAGCATCGTACTTTTCCCTTGAAAGAATCCTCTTAGTACACCCATCACTGCAAATACAAATATAGTTGGGGCCAGTACACGCAGTGGATAAGCGACATATTCCATATTGTATATTTTCACGGCTATAAAATCCGCTCCCAAATAAAGAGCCGTAGCAAAAATAAGGCCTGCTATAATAGCAAAAAACATTGCACTCAACAAAACACGTAATGAGTTACGATATTCTTTTTTGACGTTATGTGCCGCAACTAATTTTGATACCGCCATAGGCAAGCTATACGAGGACAGTATTAGCGCTATATTATAGATATTGAAGGCCATACTATAGTATCCACTACCTTCTTCTCCAATTGTATTGACCATTGGAATACGGTATATAATCCCAATCAATCGTACGAGAATTGAAGAGAATGCTAAGATACTTCCTTGTACCATAAAATTGTTACGATTTAATTTGTTATGACTCATGATTTCTCCATCTTCATCCTTATTCCATTATCACATTTTCTTTATGATCTCGATTAAATAAAGCAATATACGTTTTCCCCTCATTTACAGCTAATTTATTGCCCTCGACATCATAATATGTCATTGTTTTCTTTGCTTCGTTTTTCTCCCAAGTGATTTCGACTGCTTTTCCATTTGTAATGTAAAGCCCTTCTCCACTGGCGTCTTTTAAATCCATGTCCTGATAGCCATTTTTGTCAATATTCCATTCTTTAACATACTGAACTATAATATTCTTAAAATATAGTTGTTCGTTTGTATTAATATCAATGTGTTTGCCTTCAAATTGAAACCTCGCATATTCCTTTTTATCGCTATCATAAACAAAATATGGTCTCGAGGAGTTCTTAGAGTTTGAGAATTTTAAGCTAATTTTTTGTACTACCTTGTCACTTTCAAGCGAGGTATCTTCCGGATAAAAATCGTAATGGGAAGAGAGATTCTCTCGTAGTGTCGTCCGATACTTCTTCTTTTCTGTCCCCTTAATTATTCCATCAAAACTGGCAAATGCATTGTGAGGAGCTTTTATCTTAGAGTCACGGTAAAACACAGTAGCCCCAACACCTTCTAAACCACTTAGATTATCTATTTTCAGCTCTTTCATCTTAGCAGTGGCATATTTGGTTTGTCCAAAATGAGTGAAGATTGCATCGTACTCATCTGCAATGCTGACATAATAATGTCTGGCGCTTCTAACCGAACCAATTCGGTCTGTATCAAACTCTTCAAAAATCCCCATCAAACGGGTAATTCCACCCTCAACCAGACATTCGTACAGAATGCTAGCCTGAGATATTCCACTATGTGGATTGGCAATTCTAATATTATTTAGCATGATTGCATAAGGTCTTCTAAGTCCTGCTTCTTCAGACACCCAGGTTCCTGTTAAGCGACTTCGTACCTTCCCATCTAACACCTCTGGTGTGCTCGTTATACTTGGTGTACTCGTAGGCTCATTATTCTCAGTAACCTTAAGAGGAGTCGCTTCCGGTGATGGTATCACTGAAGGACTTGGGCTAACTGAATCAGAACTACAGCCACCAATTAATGCTCCCATTATAATAATTGAGATTAACACAATAGCCAAAGCAGCCCCTGTTAAGGCTGCTCTTTTATGCTTTATCAAGACAACTAACTTGTCCATTCCTTTACCTCCAAAAATATCTATTAGTTTCTATCAATGCCCACTAACTCCATAATTTCACGTTGTTTTTGTTCCATAATAAGACGCTCGTCCTCTATTATATGGTCATAGCCAAACAAATGCAACATACTATGGGCAACTAAAAATGCCAATTCTCTACTGAGGCTGTGTCCATAACTTTCTGCCTGTTCAAAAACCTTATCTACACTGATCATGATGTCCCCAAGCACCAACTCACCGCTTTCCGGGTCGAACAACCAATCACAATCCTCAATGAAATCAAACTTTCCTGCTTCCTGATATTCCACAGCCGGAAAACTAAGTACATCCGTCGCACGGTCAATATCACGAAATTCTTTGTTTATTTTACGTATCTCTTCATCATTTGTAAGCACAACGGATAATAACGTTTCATAAGGAAATTCTACATAATCGAGACATGCATTCACGACTTTTTCGATTAGTTCCTCGCTATCAAACGGTAATTCCTTTGTTGCCTCACTAAAAAAATCAATCGTCATTAAAATTTAATCCTCATTTCTTAACATAGCTTATCAAGCTTTTCCAAACCATATTATTGTCTATCACGTCGTTTTGAACGTACAGCATGCTTTTTTGTTGTTGGCTTTGGTTTGTTTTCGTATACTTCATATGCTTTTACTATTTTTTGTACTAGTGGATGTCTGACAACATCTTTACTAGTCAGAAAACTAAACCCTATGTCTTCCACTCCACTTAATATTTTGACTGCCTGCTCCAAACCAGACTGTGTACTGATAGGTAGGTCTTTTTGGGAAAGGTCACCGGTGATGATTACTTTAGACCCAAATCCAATACGAGTTAAGAACATCTTCATCTGTGCTGGTGTCGTATTTTGCGCTTCATCTAAAATGATATAGGCATTATCAAGAGTACGGCCACGCATATAAGCAAGTGGCGCAACTTCAATCAATCCTTTTTCCGTATTCTTTAGAAAGCTCTCCGGCCCCATAATCTGGTATAACGCATCGTATAGAGGCCTTAAGTAAGGATCAACTTTACTCTGCAAATCACCCGGTAAAAAGCCCAGTTTTTCTCCTGCTTCAATAGCCGGTCTAGTTAATATAATCTTACTAACCTCGTCGTTTTTAAATGCATTGATAGCCATTGCCATTGCCAGGTAGGTTTTCCCAGTTCCAGCTGGTCCAATACCAAATACGATCATTTTGCTGCGAATCTGATCTACATACGCCTTTTGCCCAAGTGTTTTTGGTTTAATTGGCTTTCCCTGAATCGTATGACATACCAAATCACTATCTATCGCAACCAACTGGCTTTCTTTCTCTTCAAAACATAAAGATAAAGCGTAATTGACGTTCTGTTCGGTGATCTCGTTACCTCGCTCAGATAACCGGGTCAGTTGTACAAATACGCTTTTAGCTTTCACAACATTATCCTGATCTCCGATGACTTTAATGCCACCGTCCCTGGAGATAATCGTAACATGTAATGTCTTTTCTATAATCTTGGTGTGTTTATCCAGGTATCCAAAGACATTTTTTACATGTTCGTTTGGAATATCAATTAATGTCTCAACAATACTCATGTACTTTTTATTCCTCCGTTCAAGTTTTCTCTTGGCAATATTCTATCATTTCCTACTGGTTTATTCAACCATTTCTTCCCCTTCTTCTGTAGGAGGTGGCTCTACATAGGTTTCATCGCTTTTTACTAGCCTAGTATCCGTTACAGGCTCTTCAATAATTATTTTTCCCATAGCAAGCATATGGTTATTTACCACTTTAAACGTTACCTGATTATCCAATATGTTCACGCCACGATGCATCAGTTCTTTCAGATAATCGTTTAGATGTTCTTGCGCAAGTACTAATGCCTGTTCTTTCGTATAAGTCTTAAGCTCTTTATAATACTCCATGTACACGGTATTCGTCAATTTGAATGGAAGATAAAAATTGTTCACTCGAAATGCCGTGTCATCTTTGAGCTGCTCGAACATCTGGAAGCCTTCATAATTAGCAAATGGATTCTTTATATCGATTCGCTTCCCAAAAATGGTAGCACTATAAAATTGCTTTTCGTTTCCAGTATAGACCCTCTCTTCATAGTTTAAACTAAATTTGTCTTTATACTCATAAAAACTTTTTATCATAATATCTGCGTCGGCAATCACTCCAACTTTTCTAACCAGTATTTCATTGTCTCCTACAATAGATACTACTCCACTAACTAATATGTCCCCTTTTTTTACAGTATCACCAACTTTCACCATTGGTGTCCCAGTCCTTGTTACCATTGATAATATAATACCATCTTTATTTGCAATGATATGACATGGTTCCGTTTGTTTGACATATGGTTTTGGCATATTGGTTTCGGTTAGTTGGATTAATAACCTGGTTCCTCTGATTTCTGCACTTACCCAACCAATATCGGTATACTTTTTACGTATCATGTCTTCGATTTCCTGACAATTGACTTGTTTTTTCAGTACTCCCGCATAGATATCCGCTGACTCAAGAAACTCTAAGATTGCTTCTTCGGTGTGAGTATATTGTCCATTGATATCAATATCCCATATGTATAATGACATGATATACACTAACACTGCTGCCATAAAAGCACCGATAAAAAAGGCCTTATGTTTGATATAACGTTTAAAATGAAAGATAAAGCCAATCTTTTTCTTAATATATGGAATTGTCTTTGTCTTACGTACAATTGGGCGAAGTGTTAGATAGTCCTTTAATGAAATATGAAATGCGTAGCCATGTTCTAATTTTCTTATATCCCAAAGCTTAATGTCGTGCCCGTTGCACAGATTAAAAAACCGTTCTGGAGAATATCCCTTAATATATACAAGCAGATATCCTCTAAGCCATGTTAATAGTGTTTTTAGCATAAACGTGCCTCCCGACTGGACCTTATATTCTGTCTTATGATAGATTATTGATAATGAATGGCTTGGATTAATCCGGTAATCCTCATTTCATCTTTCGAAAAATAGCAGATACTCAGATGTTTTCCTTCTATCACTATCCTGCAGGCTTTTGATTGAATTTTAATAATATTCCCATTATACTCTATGATGCTTTTATAATTTTCAATACTAATCTGATTCTTCCCTGTAATCAGTAATAACGGGGCGTTAGCAAGTACATCACTTGGAAGTGATAAAGTTTCACTAATTTCTTCCATTAGTGAACGTTTGCGTTCTAATTTCTGCTGTTTTTTAATAGTTTCAAATTCTTTATAAATATCTTTTGCGTTCTCTCTTTTATTCTTTTTATGATTGGATTTGAATTTAGAACTCATGGCGGTACCCCTTTTCATGATACTATTACCAATATATGAAAAAGAAAAAACGGATATACTAGGGACAAGTTAATTGCCGAGCATATCCGTTTTTTCTTTATTTCGTTACTGTTAGTCCTAAGATTGCAAACAAATCTCCAGTTGACTGGTCAGCCTTTTTAAACTCAATCTGATGTGTTTTTGTCTCCTCGCCGCGAAGCAATTCAACATAATCAGCGTGGCTTCCCCATTGTCCTGTAAAATTACTATCAATAGTTGTAAGTTTTTCACCATCTACATAGACATCATAAGCACCGCTTTTTCCATCTACTGTTCCATAGAAAATTACGCCTAATGATTTGGCTTCCACTTCAAAGGTGATACTTCCACCAGTGGTTGTTTCCCAGCCATTAGTAAACTGTGCATTTGGTTTTTCTATCTTATCAAATCCGTCTGCCTTTGATGGTTCAGTCGTAGTATGATCAAGGATAGCACCATTTTCATAGACGTAAGTATTAACTCGCTTGGATGTCACTTCATAAGAAGTGTGCTTTGGCGTTGCAAGCTGCATACGGACCTGGTTAAAGTAAGAGGTGAGAATGTGTGCAATGATGGCATGCCCTCCATTGGCTGGATGTGTTCCATCACTTTCATTCGCAATGTCCGTCCATTTGATATTGCCACTTTCTAATTCAGGTAATATCAAATTACGGTAGCTTAACATTGGCAGTTCGTAATTGAATGCAATTACCTGGTGATCAAACTGAAAATCAGAACCGTTTTGCTGCGTTATGAATAGCGGAACGACAGCAGGATTCGTTTGATAATTCAATAATTCAAGAATCAAACTCTCATAAGTGTCTGCATTATGTGGACGATAATCATTTACTGAAAATTCAATGATAACGACATCCGGATTCTTTGATAAAACATCGTTATGTACACGGTGAACGCCCAAATAGGAATCTGTTGCTCCTATTCCAGCATTCACATAATTAATTTTCGCATTTGGAAAAGACTGTACCCACCACTGATAAGAGAGGTTAGCATAGCAGTTTTCATTCTGCGGTACAGCGGATGAACCATTTGTAATAGAGCCACCAATATAAGCAATTGTTATCTCTTCTCCATCGGCTGCACGTTTCATTACCTCAGTCATTCGATACATATTACCAGCATTGGCTATCGCCCGTTTCAACATTTCCTCAGTCATAGTAATGCCTAGTGTATCTGTCGGTGGCACCAAATCCTCTTTTGCCACCGCATATTTTTCATCTACAGCGATTGGAGTTTCACTTGTCACAGGATTCGTGTCCGTTGACGGTGTTTCACTTGCTTGAGGTGCTTTCGTTGCATTACTCTCTTTTGTAGCTTTCGGTTCTTCACTTACCTTTACGTCAGATTGCGTGCCTTTAGAACAGGCAACTACCAATGTCATTAATGACATAATTAATAGTACTACTGCTAAACGTTTCATTATATCCCTCTCCTATTTGTAATGTGTTATTCTAAGATTCTTACTTTCCGATAAGTCCATTAATCTTTCTTGTTTCTTCTTCAGTAAATTCGATTTTGTGGATGCACTCAACATTCTCAAGGATTTGACCTGGTCTACTTGCTCCAATTAATACCGAAGTAATCGCTTTATTAGAAAGCACCCAAGATAAAGCCATCTGAGATAATTTTTGCCCACGTTCTTTCGCAATTACATTAAGCGCATTCAAACGAGTCAACATCTCTTCATTTAATTGATTGCCAATCCAGGTATTGCCCTTACCAACACGAGAATCGTTTGGTACTCCATCTAAATAGCGATCCGTTAAAAAGCCCTGATATAAAGGTGAAAATGCAATCAGACCAAACCCTGCCTCTATGGCAAACTCATCAAGTTTATCATCTTCAATCCAACGGTTTAGCATGGAGTAAGAAGGCTGATTAATCACAAATGGTGTTTTCATTTCTTTAAATAAATCTAGCATGATTTTGCTATGTTTTGTTCCATAGTTACTGATACCAACATATAATGCTTTTCCTTGTCTTACAATCTGATCAAGCGCACAAGCTGTTTCCTCTAATGGAGTTTCTGGGTCATATACATGATGATAAAAAATATCAACATAATCAAGTTTCATACGAGACAAACTCTGATCTAAGGAAGAAATCAGATACTTTCTGGAACCATTCTTATCTCCGTAAGGTCCTGGCCACATATCATAGCCTGCTTTCGTTGAAATACAAAGTTCATCACGATAACTACGTAATCCTCTATCTAAGATTTTACCAAAATTCTCTTCAGCAGATCCATTGTATGGATTCCCATAGTTGTTAGCTAAGTCAAAATGGTTGATTCCTGCATCAAATGCAGTTCGAATCATTTGTTCCATATTTTCAAAGTTTCCCTGATATCCAAAATTCTGCCACAAACCTAAGCTTACCTTTGGTAACTTTAATCCACTCTTTCCACACCGGGAATAGATCATTTTATCATATCTTTTTTCGTCTGCGAGATACATAATGTAACCCTCCTTATGACTTTGCTATAATTTTGCATTAATTATGCACAATTATTATATCACAAATCCCTAAAAATGAATACTAATATTTTCATTTATCATGCATATTTGTGGCATAAATAGATGAAATCATGTAAATATCTATCACTTTCTATATGACAATTTTTCGTTTTTTCACTTGTGTTTCTCCTAATATTATGCTAAATTTAGTCGATATTAACTATATACTTATTCACTCAAAATCAAATACATAACTGAACATAATAGGGGAACGTAAGAAGATGAGAAAAAGAATTGGAGTCATCATGGCACAGCTTGATGCCAGTTATCAGAATCGGTTAGCAAAAGGTATTCTTAGCGAGGCTTTTCGCCTTAATATGGATGTTCTTTTTTTCTCACCACTCATTAAAGAATCCAATGATTATATGATGTACGTTGGAGAAAGCACTATTTTTTCTATCATTAATTACCGTAAGCTTGATGGCATTATTATTGTGCCTGATACGATAAATTTTAAGGAACCTTTACAAAAAATAATTGATTACCTAGTCTCACCGAATAATACCATTCCTACAGTGAGTGTAGATTATCCAATCGAAGGTCTAATTAACATTAGTCATAACGATGCACTAGATATTAAAAAAGTGATTGATTATCTCATTGAAGAAATGGGATATACACGCATCAATTTTATGACCGGTCCAAAAGGGCATCCCCATTCAGATAAACGAACCGAGGGTTACCTAACGTCACTAAAAGAACACGGAATTGAGTTTGAAGAAGAACGTTTGACTTATGGAGACTTTTGGTACCGTAAAGGTGCAGATTGTGTCGATGCTATGCTAAGTAGCCCATTACCTCTTCCTCAGGCAATCGCCTGTGCTTGTGACACACAGGCCATTAGTGTGATTGATGCCTTAGAGAAAAAGGGATTTAAGGTTCCCGAAGATATGATGGTAACAGGATATGATCACAATAGAGAGGATTGTGTTTTTAAACAAGCAATTGTATCTAAATCTCGTAATACCACTCCTACCGGTATGATTGCTATTCGCGCTCTTTATAATCAACTATTTGAGGAGCAGCTACCACTAACTATTGATGATTACGATGATGTCTTTGTAACCGGCCAAACTCTCATTAACAATGAGAAGATAATGGATATCGTTCCTATCGAGGAATCTACTTGGCATGATACTACCACCTTTTTCTCTGTCTATAATTCTATGCTAGAAACCTTGATTAAACAAAGAACTATCAAAGAATTCCTTTCATTGTTAAAATGGTACTCAAACTATATTACCGATTTGCGTAAACTATATGTGTGCTTACGAGATGATATTAACAGCGAAAGTAATTACCAAAATACCCAAATGGAGCCGTTTGGAGACTCTATGATTTTAGCTTATCAATCGGATGAAAAAGGTACTATTGTTAATCTTGATCACCGGTTTAAGACAACTGAGATGCTTCCAATGATAGAGGAACCTCGCGATTATCCCTCTTCCTATATCTTTACACCATTTCATAACCTGGATAATACCTATGGTTACCTGGTACTATCGTATGGGAACCAACCTATTACATATGGATATGAATATGTCTGGTGGGTAAGATTCGTAAATAATGCTTTTGAATCCTTACGTCTCCATATTATTCAGCAGGAAACGATTAATAAAAATGAGCAGCTAACCAAGCAAATTATTAATACACAAGAAGAGGTAATCCTTGCCTTTGCTGAGATTGCAGAATCTAAGTCTGAACAGACTGGTTGCCATATCAAACGTGTATCAGAATATAGCAGAATTTTAGGTGAAGGCTTAGGCCTGACGAAGGATGAAGTAGCGACACTACGTATCGCCTCCATGATGCATGATGTCGGTAAAATTAATATACCTTCCGAAATCTTAGAAAAACCGGGCAAGCTAACTGCAGAAGAATTCGAAGTAATTAAATCACACGTAATCATTGGAGAGCGCCTCTTACATAATGCTCCCGGTGATATTATGAAAGTGGCGAAAGATATTGCACTTGGACACCATGAAAAATGGAACGGAACCGGATATCTTGGACGAAAAGGGGACGAAATCGACTTAAATAGTCAAATCGTAGCAGTTGCTGATGTATTTGATGCGCTAATCAGCAAACGTTCCTACAAAGATGCATGGAGCTTTGACAAGGCCTTTCAGACTATTGTGGATGACCGAGGAGAACACTTCTCTCCGGCTGTAGTAGATGTGTTTATAGAAAAGTATGATGATATTTTACATGTTGCTAAGATGTATAAAGACTAAAGTGCTAAGATGTATAAGAAAAAAGGGCGTCGCAATAGCTAAAGTTCAGCTATTATGCGACGCCCTCTTTGTTATTATTCCGCTCTTTAATGAAACTACTGAAATAGAAAGTTACATATTTTCAACAAATTGTATTCTTAATCCGTTCGGATCCTTCACAAAGAAAAACTTGGTATGAGCATTTGGCGAAAAAGGACCACTCTCAATCGCAATGCCTTTTTCTTTTACATAATCAATCATCTCATCTACTGACGATACTTCAAACCCCCACGAAATATCCGTCCCTACACTTACCCCGTTGCTATTCTTATCACATATTAATTCAATCTTTGTTTCTCCCTCTCCTAAGAATGCAATCTCCATCGCTGGCCCTGCATTAAAGCGGTGGTTCAAGTAAAGTCCAACTACCTCCTGGTAAAACTTTAATGACTCCTCCATATCGTTAACTCTTAATGTACTCCAACAAAATTTCATGATAAACCTCCTATAATGATGAATTCTAATTCATATGTCTGTTATAACTCTTTTTCTAGGATTAACATTGATTCGCTTTCTGTTCTTTTTATATATTCTTTATAGCGATCACTTACTAACTCCTCTTTGCCTTCCATTATATATTCCCTTGCTCTTGCTAAGATATCGGAACGTATCCCCGGTTCAATCATCACAACAGGTTTCTCTTCCTGTTTTTCCTCCACTATAGAGTCTGTACCTCGAAGCCATTCCAGATACAAATATTGTTGCTCATTTAGCTCATATTCAATCAATTCTTCCATCTCAGCACATTTATCATAGAAATCACAAAGGAAATGACCGTTGTCGTCAACCGCTAACTCTGAAATCGCATACTCATAGTTGCAGATACGAAGTTTTCTACCTCTCAAATCCCTATAATCATAATACTTACGAAGCGTTATTTTTTCACCAAATGCATTCAGGAATGCCAGATATCCCATTTTTTCCTGAACTAAGTTTAAGTACCAGTCAAGCTGATTACTATAATCCCTTCGCCATCATAACCATATCCTTAATCTCGCCATATCCCCTATTTTCATAAAATCCTTTTGTCCCATCATTTCTAGAAGTAAATAAAACAATCGAAACAATACCTTTGCTTTTTAACCGATTTTCAAATTCCGCCAGAATCTTTGTTCCAATTCCCTTACTGCGCATATCATTCTTAACACAGAATTCTTTTATGTTAAACATATTTCCCGTATAAAATTGCTCCTCACTACCCAAGATCATACCTAATAACACATTATCTTCATATGCTGTAAGTCCATAAGAATCTTCACAGTTAACGAATTGGGTCAATCTCTTTGCAGCTGCTTCAATCGTCCATTCATCATTCCACGGTGGTGCATTAAACGTCTCTACGTACATCTTTGACAATTCTCCAATATCATCTAATGATATCTCTTCGAACCTCACAATAATCCCTCCTACCGGCTTCAAAAGCTGAAATTTTCTTAATATGTTAAAAAACCCTTAACCATTTGGTTAAGGGTATTTATAACTGCATTATTTAAATTTACGTTTTCTAGCAGCCTCGGATTTTTTCTTGCGCTTTACACTTGGCTTTTCATAATGCTCTCTTTTACGGATTTCTTGTTGGATACCTGCTTTAGCACAGTTTCTTTTGAATCTGCGTAGAGCACTATCTAAAGTTTCGTTTTCTTTTACGATAACATTTGACATAGTCTCACACCTAACCTCCCTCCAGTTGTGGATTGTGCTTACAACTGTTTGGGTATATTTTATAGCACTATTAAGATTATAGTATGTGACGTTATTTCTGTCAACTATTTTTTAATAGAAAATAAATGTCAGACAATTCAAAATTATCAATTATTTGACAATATCCTATTTTAGTTGACTTTCTAATACGTTCACAACTTCTTCTAAAGCACTATCTACCCCTGCAGGATTCTTACCTCCAGCTTGTGCCATGTTTGGACGACCACCGCCGCCACCACCAACTAAACCGGCAATACCTTTGATTAGATTACCTGCATGAGCACCTTTACCCATTGCTTCTTCTGTTGCCATAGCCAAAAGATTAACCTTTCCATCCATTACTGATGCAAGCACGACTACACCTTGACCAAGTTTATCTTTTAGCTGATCTCCCAGATTACGAAGTCCATTCATATCAACATCAGCAACTTTTACTGCTAACAAGTTGACTCCTTTCACTTCTTTCATCTGATTCATTACATCACCAAGTGCATCCTTGGCAAGTTTGTTCTTTAACTTTTCGTTTTCCGCATGAAGTGACTTAATTTCCTCTTGCATTGCTTCAATACGTTTCACGAGCATGTTAGGTTCAGCTTTTGCTGCTTTACTAACTTCATAAAGTTCTTTTTCTATTTCTTTATAATATTCAAAGACACCATTACTTGTTAAAGCTTCGATTCTTCGAACTCCAGCTGCTACTCCTGTTTCACTGATAATTTTGAAAGCGGTAATTACACCGGTATTGGCTACATGAGTACCACCACACAGCTCAACACTAAAATCACCCATCTGAACAACGCGTACGGTATCGCCATATTTTTCACCAAATAGAGCCATAGCACCAGTCTTTTTTGCTTCCTCAATTGACATTTCCTTTGTTTCTACCATATAACCTTTTGCAATGCTCTCATTTACAATGGCTTCAACTTTTGCAATTTCCTCTGAAGTCAATGCGCTAAAATGAGTAAAGTCAAAACGAAGACGTTCTTGATTAACAAATGACCCAGCCTGTTCTACATGAGTCCCAAGAACTAGACGAAGCGCTTTTTGTAATAAATGAGTGGCACTGTGGTTCTTGCCCGTTGCAATTCGTCTTTCTTTATCGATTGTTAACGTTGCATCATCATTTAGTGAAAACATTCCTTTGGTTACCACTCCAACATGACCAATTTTGCCACCCTGTAGCTTAATTGTATCATTTACAGTAAACTCTGCATTGGCAGTTGTTATCACACCGGTATCTGCTGACTGACCACCACTGGTAGCATAGAAAGGAGTCTTCTCCACAAATATAGTACCATTTTCTCCTTCACTAAGCGTCTCGACTATTGCATCCTCTGTCGTCATTGCAATGATTTTAGAATCAAACGTATCATTAGCATATCCTTCAAATTCACTAGTAAGTGCAGGATCTAAAGACTGATAAATGGTAACGTCAGCGCCCATATAGTTCGTCGTAGCGCGAGCTTTTCTCGCTGTTTCTCTCTGAACTTTCATCGCCTGATTGAATCCGTCTTCATCAACTTCAAATCCACGCTCGGATAATATTTCTTTTGTCAAATCAAGCGGGAATCCATAAGTATCGTATAGTTTAAATGCATCCTCACCATTTAATACAGTAAGGCCGGAAGTTTTTAAGCCATCTTCCAAATCAGATAAAATGCTTAGACCCTGATCAATCGTCTTATTAAAATTATCTTCTTCAATAGTTAATACTTTATAGATATATTCTTTCTTTTCTTCTAATTCAGGATATCCGTCTTTATGTTCATTAATTACTGTTTTACTAAGTGTCGCAAGGAAACGATCCTTAACCCCTAACAAACGACCATGACGCGCTGCACGGCGAAGTAAACGACGAAGTACATAGCCTCTTCCCTCATTAGAAGGAATAATTCCATCACTAATCATAAAAGTAACACTACGGATATGGTCAGTAATGAGACGAATAGATACATCGACTGCAGGATCTGTATTATAAACCGTACCAGTAATCTCACACACCTTATCACGAAGTGCTTTGATTGTATCGACATCAAAGATAGATCCAACGTCTTGTACTACTGTTGCCAGACGCTCTAATCCCATACCAGTATCAATATTTTTCTGTGTTAATTCTTCATATTTACCCTTTCCATCACTTTCGAATTGGGTAAATACGTTATTCCAGATTTCGATATAACGGTCACATTCGCACCCTACTGTACAATCAGGACTTCCACAACCGTATTTTTCACCACGGTCGTAGTAAACTTCACTACATGGGCCACAAGGACCTGCACCATGCTCCCAGAAGTTATCTGCCTTACCAAAACGGAAAATACGTTCTGGCGCGATTCCTACTTCCTTATTCCAGATGTCAAAGGCTTCGTCATCTTCTAAGTAAACGGATGGATATAAACGATTCTCATCAAGACCTACGATTTCCGTTAAGAATTCCCAAGTCCATGCAATTGCCTCATGTTTAAAATAATCGCCAAAAGAAAAGTTACCAAGCATCTCAAAAAAAGTACCGTGACGAGCTGTCTTACCAACATTTTCAATATCACCAGTACGTATACATTTTTGACAGGTTGTAACTCTCTTTCTTGGTGGTATTTCCTGTCCTGTAAAATATGGCTTAAGTGGCGCCATCCCCGAATTGATTAACAATAAGCTTTTATCATTTTGTGGAATTAATGAAAAGCTGTTTAATCTAAGATGATCTTTGCTCTCAAAAAACTCCAGAAACATTTTACGAAGTTCATTCACTCCATAGGTTTTCACTTTTGTTGCCTCCTATCTATCCTCTGTTTGATTCTTCTTGTCTTTTGCCTGTCTGGCTTTAGCCCCCAAAATAACTGCTGCGGTAATTACAAGTAATAATACCACAAATGGCCATCCATATCTTACTATACCGATTAAAAAATCCATAGTAACCTCCTATCTTCTGTGAGCCAGCTCGGTGATAATATCTTTCCAGTCAAGTCCACATTCTGCCATAAGCACCATCATATGATATAAGAAATCAGAAATCTCATACTTAAGTTCAGCGCTATCCGGATTCTTGGCTGCGATGATTATTTCAGTTGCCTCCTCACCGCATTTCTTTAAAATTTTATCAATTCCTTTATCAAAAAGATAATTGGTATAGGAACCCTCTTTTGGATGCTGCTTTCGATCCATAATAACGTTATAAACATCTTCCATAACTTTGAGAGGATTCGTTTCTTCATAATCTTTACGAACTAGATCCGTAAAGAAACACGTTTTACTTCCTGTATGACAGGCAGCTCCAATTTGTTGTACCTTGGCTAGTATTGTATCATTATCGCAATCTATTGTCAAAGACTTGACATATTGAAAATGTCCTGAAGTGTCTCCTTTTAGCCAAAGTTCTTGTCTGCTTCTGCTATAATAGGTCATTACGCCTGTTTCTACCGTTTTTTCAAACGCTTCTTTATTCATGTAAGCAAGCATTAAGACTTCATTGGTCTTATAATCCTGCGTTATCACCGGAATTAAACCATCCCCGTTTAATTTGAACTGATCAAAGGATAAGGAACTGTCATACGTATTTACCTTGATACCTTCTGCTTTTAAGGTATGCTTTACTTTAATTAAATCTCCATTTTCATAATGATTCGTCGCCACACCAATCACGTTATTGATGGCAAGCAAATCAGCCAGATTATTTCTAATAAGACTATCCCTAATATATATTGGTTTCTGATAGGAGTTTAGCGTATCTGTCAGAGCATCTGTAAGGGTTAAATGTTTGATTAATACACCATATACCCCCCATTCAGTAATCAATTCCTGAAACTGAGCCTCAAACGCCATATGATAATCATCAAGTTCAAGAATTAATTTGTCCTTTCCAAATCGATCTGTGGCCTCTTTTATGATACTATCATCCGCTAAAAGAGAATATTTTATTACAACCTTTAACGCTCCAGTATAGAGTGCCTTTTTCACATCCTCCAAGCGGTTTACATAAAGACCAATAATGACCGGAATATCAATACTTTCCGCTACTGACTGTACGAGATGAAGAAATTGTTCTCTGCTATTATCCTCTTCACAATAATTATATAAAAATAGCTCATCGGCTCCGTGCAGGCTATAATTTTTAACCTGTTTTAAGATGCTTTCCTCTAACTCATTCTCTGTATTGATAAATGGTATTAATTTTTTGTATGACATTAAGTTATCTCCTATCTGAATTTCTCTATAATACTCAGTAACTCTATCTTTTTATCATATAAGACTTTACTAAGCAACACTCCGTCTGCTTTTGCTGCATGAACTTTTTCCAAATCACTAACAGAACGGATTCCGGTACTAACAATTACATTCGCACCGGTGAGTTTGCGTATCGATGATACGGTATCCATCACCATACTGCCCTTTGGCCCATTCTCCTCCACATCTGTGTAAATGATAGTATTCACTCCCATTTCGCTAATGATTCCAGCAAACATAATCGGATTGTATGTACTGACTTTTTCATATCCATCAGTCACAACACAGCCCTGTTTGACATCGATGGAAATTACAATTTTATCTGCGCCAAAGAGATTGACTGCTTCTTTGACAAATCCAGGGCTTTGTACTGCCTTCGTTCCAATAACAACCTTTTTAGCTCCAAGCTTTAATTTGTTATCTATTTCCTTGATTGACCGAATTCCACCGCCTACCTGTACCGGAATCGATACAGAGTGAATTATATTTTCAATTATATCATCATTAACAGCGTGTCCTTCTCTGACACCATCCAAATCGATTACATGAAGCCACTCAGCACCTGAATTTTGAAACGAATTAGCCATTTTAACCGGAAAATGAGTGACTACTTCATTATCATAAAAACTTACTTTTGCGCTTCTAACACAATTACCACTTTTTATGAATATGACAGGATAAATAATCATTTACAACCCTCCATGTTTTCCATTCGCTAAATTCCAAGATTTACAAGGTTCCTTTCGTAGATAATACCCCATTTATCCTATCATCAAACATTGTTGCTTCATCTAATGCTCTGGCAAATGATTTGAAAATTGCTTCAATTATGTGATGATTGTTGCTACCGCTTAACATTTTAATGTGAAGATTCATTAAGGCAGAATAGGAAATTGCATAGAAAAACTCTTTTACCATTTCCGTATCCATATATCCAACACGCTCGGTGGTTAGATTAACATCATAAACAAAGTAAGGACGACCGGACAAGTCCATCGCACTTAACACTAGCGCTTCATCCATAGGAAGCATAAAGCTACCATAACGTTTGATCCCCGCTTTATCTTTCACTGCCTCTTTGATTGCCTGTCCCAGCACAATTCCAACATCCTCGATGGTATGATGACAATCCACTTCCAAATCACCAATTACGGTAACTTTAAGGTCAAAAAATCCATGCTTTGCAAAACTATTTAACATATGGTCAAAGAAGCCTATTCCGGTGTTAATCTCAGCCTGTCCTGAACCATCCAGATTAAGTTCCAGTGTGATATCTGTTTCTTTGGTTTTTCGTACTACTTTGGCTACTCGGTTCTCCAAAATCCTTCCTCCTTTATTCGATGCAATTATAATTTATACTTCGCTTAATGAAAAGCAAAGTTTTGAGAACAATCCTTATCTTTCTATTATATCGGACCATTCCCAAAACTTAAAGTATTTTGTCTATTTTTTATACTCTTATTCTATTCTTCGAATCTGACAGCAATGGAATTCGCATGCGCGGTTAACTGTTCTGAATTCGCAAAGCTAATGATATCCTTGTGAATAGGTTCCAAAGCTTCTTTGGAATAGCTGATAATACTGGATTTTTTCACAAAATCATCCACGCTTAGTGGAGAGAAGAATTTGGCAGTTCCATTGGTAGGTAGTACATGGTTCGGTCCTGCAAAATAATCACCCAGTGGCTCTGAGCTATATTCTCCTAGGAAGATGGCACCAGCATTGCGAATTTTTGTCATTGTCAAAAACGGATCTTTGGTCATGATCTCTAAATGTTCACTCGCAATGTCATTGGCAACCTCAATTGCTTCCTCCATGGTATCAACAACCAGAATATAACCATAATTTTCTAATGATTTTTCAAGAATCTCTTTTCTTGACAGTCTGGCAACAAACTGATCCACTTCCACAGATACCAGGTTTGCTAACTCCATTGAGGTGGTTACTAAGATTGCACTAGCTAACTCATCATGTTCTGCCTGACTAAGTAAGTCAGCAGCTACAAAACGAGGATTGGCAGTTTCATCGGCTAATACCAGGATTTCACTTGGTCCTGCAATCGAATCAATGCTAACGTGTCCGTATACCGCTTTCTTTGCAAGAGCCACGTAAATATTACCGGGTCCCACAATCTTATCTACCTTTTTGATAGATTCTGTTCCATAAGCTAGTGCTGCAATCGCCTGTGCCCCGCCAACTTTATAGATTTTGTCAACGCCCGCTTCTTTGGCTGCCACTAAGGTGGTAGCAAATACTTTACCATCTTTCCCTGGAGGTGTTGTCATAATGATCTCGTCAACACCGGCAACAACCGCAGGAATGACATTCATCAATACACTGCTTGGATACACTGCTTTTCCACCTGGCACATACACACCAACTCGGCTAAGTGGGGTTACCTTTTGGCCAAGTAAAGTCCCATCTGATTTGGTATCAAACCAGGAGTATTGCTTTTGTTTGGCATGAAAATCTCTGATATTCACTAGTGCCTTTCTGATGATGTTAATTAATTCCGGATCCGTCGCTTCATATGCTTCCTTGATTTCTTCCTCTGTCACCAGAATATTCTCTTTTGTAATTACAGCTTTATCGAATTTTTCTGTATAGGCAAACACTGCGGCATCTTTCTTTTCGCGAACTTCTGATAAAATCGCATTCACGACCTGTTCATACTGGGTATAGCTGTTAGGACTACGCTGTAACAGATCTTCTAATATGTTCTTCTTTGCCTGTTCATCTAATTTAATAATTCTCATATTTCCTCCCATTCAAATCGCTATGCATTCTCCCGACTACTGATATATTCTCTTAATTCTTTAATAATTTTAGTAATTCGTTCATGTTCCATCTTCATACTTACCTGGTTTACGACCATACGGGCAGACAATGGACAAATCTCTTCTAACACAACCAAGCCATTTTCTCTTAGGGTAGAACCAGTTTCCACAATGTCTACAATTACTTCAGATAATCCTACAATAGGTGCCAGCTCGATGGAACCATTTAGCTTGATAATCTCAACGGTCTGATGCTTTTTATGATAAAAATAGTCCTTTGCTATGGCAGGATATTTTGTTGCAACTCTGATTAGTTCCCCATGCTTAAGCTTTTCTTCGGCTTCTTTTGGTCCTGCGACACACATACGGCATTTTCCGAGGCCCAAATCGAGTACCTCATATAACTTACGTCCTTCTTCCAAAATGGTGTCTTTTCCGACAACACCAATATCTGCCGCCCCATATTCTACATAGGTAGGCACATCAGAAGCTTTGGCTAAAAAGAAGCGGAATTTTAACTCCTCATTGACAAAGATTAGTTTTCTGGAATTAGGATCCTTCATCTCTTCACAGGTAATTCCAATACATTCTAAAAACTCAAGCGTTTTCTTTGCCAGACGCCCTTTGGCAAGTGCAAATGTAATATATTTCATCTTATATCTCCTTTATCAAGTCTTCTAACGTTGTAAGCTTTGCATTAGTATCAGAAAGAGTAATGAGTCTTATCGTATCCTTGTCTTCCATCATATAAAGGCTAATATTATCATTTCGCTTACCATATTCCATATAATCCTCGAGTGTCTGTTTGGAAGAACTGCGAAGTAGTTCCACCGGATGTCCTGTACTTCTAAATTTATTACCAAGCTCTATCGCTTGTTTGGTTGACTCATGTGGATAAACAATCAAAATATTACCTTGTTCCATTGGAATATCCACCTTTTGTCTTAGAAGGGCCATCATCAACTGATCAATTACGATAGCAAATCCAATTGCTGGTGCCTGTTTCCCAAACTGACCAACCAGATTATCATAACGGCCTCCAGTGACTACCACATCTCCTGTTCCGTAAGTGTAGCCACGGAAAATGATTCCATTGTAATAATTATATTTGCTAAGCATTCCAAGGTCAAAACTGATATATTGATCATATCCATACATTTTTATGATAGCTTCTAGCTTTTTTAACCGGTCTATGGCAGAAAGGGACCGCTCATTTTTTACTACTTTTTCAGCTAATGCAAGATTTTCGGTATTACCAAATAGCTCAGGAAGTTGAATCATAAACTGTTTTAATTCTTCTTTTAACTCTTTTCCCTCAATTAATTCTTCCACGCCAAAAATGTTCTTGGTCTCCATTAGATCCTTTAATTGCATTGATTCTTCCATATCAAGATTCGCTTCTTCAATTAATCCATTAAAGAAATCTGCATGACCGATTTCGACTTGAAAATCAGTTAATCCCGCTTTTAATAGACACTCAATGGTAAGCACAATCATCTGCGCATCAGCATCTGAAGTATCATCATTAATCAGTTCTGCTCCCACCTGAGTTGTTTCTTTTAATTTCCCTTGATAACTGCTGTTATTAATAAATGTATTGCCTACATAAGACAAACGAATTGGCATCGATTCTTCTTTATAATATTTTGCGACACAACGGGCTATGGATGGGGTGAAATCCGGACGTAAAACTAAGGTGCTTCCTTCCTTATCGAAAAATTTGTACATTTCTTTGGAAGCTATCGTTCCACGTTCTTGATTAAAGATATCAAAAAACTCAAAGGTAGGAGTTTGTATTTCCTTAAATCCATGAAGATGCAATACCTGACTAATATCCTTCTGTACCTTGTTTTTTTTGGCACATTCTCCATTATAGATATCACGTACCCCTTCCGGTGTATGTAATAAGCCATACCCAGTGAATTTTTGCGAAAAGTTATAATCTGCGTTCTTCATACATTCTCCTTTTACTTTACCACTTTAAAGTGTTATCATGCTACCATGCTACTAGTATAAATTTTTATTATTATACTAGTAGCATGCCCTTGTGTCAAGTATATTTTATCAATCTTGCAAGCTTATATTTTACTAATCTTGCAAGCTTATTATATCCCTTTGATAATAACCTATTCTATCCAATCTAGGGCACTCCTGCTCTCATCTATTCGTAGATAGTAAACTCTTTGCCATCTCGAATCATGACCGGAATAACATCTATCGGAGCAGGGACACTTATCCACTGTCCACCCTCATACGACCTATTCGTAAAGGCATCCTGCCATACACTGCCCTCTGGTAAATAAAGCTTTCTCGTTGTCTGTGCTGCTTCCATCACGGGAGCAACTAACAAGTCTGGCCCAAACATATATTGATCCTCTACTTCATAGCATCTCGTATCATTTGGAAAATCAAAAAAGCAAGGACGCATCACAGGAGCACCCGTAAGACTTGCCTGTTTCATACAATCTCTGATATAAGAACGAAGTTTTTCACGGATAAATAAGAATCGAGTAAGGATCTCATAATTATCTTCTCCAAAACTCCAAACTTCATTATCCTGTCCCGAAGACATCTGACGAACTCCATTAATGAATTCATGTTCCCGATCATGCCATGGAGACCGCTCGCCGTGCAAACGAAATACCGGACAAAATGCACCCCAGGCAAACCAACGCACTAACAGTTCTTTGAATCGATCATCTTTAATATCGCCACCAATAAAACCACCAATATCAGAAGTCCACCAAGGAATTCCTGCCATTCCCATATTAAGCCCAGCTTGTAACTGTTCTCTCATGGAGCGGAAGGAAGAATGGATATCACCAGACCAGGTCAAAGTTCCATACTTTTGACTACCTGCCCAGGCACAACGAATCAGACTTAGTATATCCTTTTTCCCTGTTGCCTTTAATCCATCATAAAATCCTTTTGCATACCCAACTGGATAGCTATTGGTACACTGCAAAGCTGGTCCCATATGATAACGATAAAGATCAAAGTCATAAGGTCCATACTCTGGTTCTGCTTCATCTAGCCAAAAACAACGAATTCCTTTGTCATAATAATTCTCTTTGCATTGGTCCCATACAAACTTTTGCGCACCCGGATGAGTAGCATCAAAAAAGGTCGTATTGCCCATCCAGGTCATATGTATCGCATTCCCACGGTCCGCCGTTACTAGATATCCCTTGTCCGACATCTCAGCGTAGTTAATACTTTTTTCATCCACGGTAGGCCATACCGAAACTACAGTCTCAATGCCCAAATCACGCAATTCATTTACCATCCCTTCTGGGTCTGGCCAGTCTCTAGGCTCAAATCGAAAGTCGCCTTGTCTTGTCCAGTGGAAAAAGTCTACAACAATTGCATCCATCGGCAGCCCGCGACGTTTATGTTCTCTGGCAACATTTAAGATTTCCTCCTGGTTACGATAACGTAACTTACACTGCCAGTATCCCAGACCAAATTCCGGCATCATAGGAGAACGTCCAGTAACTGCCGTATACTGCTCAAGTATTTGTGCCGGCGTATCTCCTGCCGTAATAAAATAATCCAGCTTCTTCGTACTTTTTGCTACCCACTCTGTCTTATTGGTCCCAAACGTAGCCGTACCAATGGCAGGATTATTCCAAAGAAAACCATAGCCCCTACTAGATACCATAAAAGGAACACTAGACTGACTATTACGATGTGCCAACTCTAATGTTGCACCTTTCTTATTCAGATTCTTCTCCTGATACTGTCCCATTCCATAGATGCGTTCATCATCATAAGCTTCAAATCTTGCGGTCAATGCATAATCCGAAGCACCCACAGCTGGTTTTAACTCTCTAGCCGTCACACGAAGCGGCACACAATAACGATTAATCCGGTCCCTCGTTCTCCAGTACTCCTCAGTGAGAACCTCCCCTTTTTCATTATAAAATGAAATAAACCCTTCGTGTGTAACCTTAGCCGTAATATTACCATTCGTAATAGAAGCATTAACTCCAGTCAAATGAAACTGCTTATAGTCATCCCCTTGATACCAAGGATCTGTCACATCAATCTCCTCAAAAGTTATACTTGTATTTTCCTTAGCCACCGGCTCAGTAAGTGCCCAGTCATTGCCATCCATAACTGCTTCCGCCGTCATTCTAACACGAAGTGAATTCACACCCCAAGGTTCAATCCAAACCTGAGATCTACCATCCGCAATCACCAATCGATTCTCTTCTTCATAAAGTCTCATAATATCCTCCTTGCAAAACTATGTTGTAATCACAATTTTACCATAAAACTAAAGCATTTACAGTCTATTATTACATTACATACTAATAATTTCTACTTAGTTTTCGTGATAGCTAACGCGCAGTACATAAAATAATTATGTCATTGTAAATAAAAAACACCCACCAGGTTCTATGAATATGATCCTAATGGGTGTTTGCTATCTGGATATATTTGCAATACTTACTTATTACCTTAACAATTATGAAGAATTTGCAAATTACATCTCCACAATTATCTTCCTAATCAACGTCACATCCGCAGGCAACCACTCCACATCTCCTAGTTGTTCTTTCGTCAACCATCTTGCAGCTTCATGTTCTTTCAATTCAAGATTTCCTTTTATGATTTCACACCAATAGCAATCCATTGTCAGATGAAATGTTGGATAATCATATTCGACTGTGTCTATTAGTTCTCCCACTGCAATTTCTGTATCAAGTTCCTCTATAATCTCTCTTTTGAGTGCTTCCTGTGGCATTTCTCCTTCTTCAATTTTACCACCTGGGAATTCCCATCCACCTTTAAAATCACCATAACCACGTTGGGTAGCAAAAATAATTTTTTCTCCCACATCATTAACAGCCGTGATTACAGCCGCAACTACTCTTACCGTTTTCATATTGCATTTTCCTCCACTGTATTTCCGCTCTGCAAATATCGTAATAAGTCTTCTCTTACCGCTGTATGCATTTTAAATTTCAGCTTACAAATTGGTTTTAAGACTCCGCAATTATTTTTCTTTTGATCTTGATAAGTATCCACGATATCAAATTCACCCATATAAAAGAAATTGTTCTCTGCATCTGTTTTCTGAACAAGTAAGTGCTTTCTTGGTGCATTTAATACTTTATCCATATATGCGCCATCCAACTTCTTATCAATCTGGGAATCCCATCTAAAAATAACATTATCGACAAACTCATCTGCGTAATCAGGCTTGCCATCTACATACTGCTTTTCTTCATCTGTATTCTCTTCTTTATGATATGTAACAAAGATAAACACATCATCTCCTAATTTTGACATTCCATACATAGTTGAGGACAAATCCTTACCTGCATCCATTAAAAGACTTACATCTCTTCTTGAATACTTCTCATAAAGTACAAATGGCCGTTCTACCCTATAAGGATTTTTATATTTATCCTGATATCTAGCTAAACCAACCGCTACGATATCCTGAATCTGTTCATAAAAATCTTTATGTTTTAGTCTTTCAGCATAGCTTAGAATTCTATTATACTGTGCCTTTCCATCATATTCTAAAATATCAATATGACAAAATCTATTATACTCTGCACTATTCGACACAAACACACCTTTAAGAACATCACAAGCAGCATTTATTTTAGTTCCTGTGATATCATAACCATATAAATTCTTGCAGTTTTCCATAACTTCAGAATGTGTAATACTGTTTTTTGCTGAGAATAATCTTAAGATTTCTAATTCAGCCGGTCTAACACCGCTTAGAATTGTCTTTGACAAGTATTCTAGCGTTAACTTTTCTTGCTCAGTCAGGTTAAATATCTTTTCAGATTTCTCCAACTGCTCCGCAAATGAATAATAAGTTTTATACTCGCGAATTATTACAAGCGGATCTATTTCATCATTCTCATAAAAATCAATTAGCATCGGTCTTCTTCCGAGTCTATTTTTCAGATTTTTATATCCTTCTTTAATCAATTCCTTAAATGTGCTTGGCTTAATAGTGTCAATTGCATGAAAAATCTTATCCTTTGAAATCTCATCAAAGTGAATTGTCGATGCTCCTGGAATTGTACTATTTCCACTGATGACGTATTTTCTTATTACATCTGCATTATAAGTACGGTCTCCAGACAAAGATACCGGAATCATAAAATTATTATCATAGTTCCCAATGAAATCTAAAATAACCACATACTCTTTTCCATCTGCCTTACGCAAACCTCTTCCAAGTTGTTGAATAAAGACAATTGGAGACTGTGTAGGACGCAACATTATAACCTGGTTAACCTCTACAATATCAATTCCTTCATTCATAATATCAACTGAGAAAATATAATCTAAAGGTTGTACCTTATCTGTTTCATCTTCTTCCTTCATTGCCAATCTTTCAAAAGCTGACTCACGGATTTTCTGCGGAGTTTCATTACTAAGAGCCAGCGTTTTATAGCCTCTCTCGTTGAACATCTGAGACAATATCTCACACTCTTTATTTCTGCTACAGAAAATCAATCCTTTTACACGATCTCCGCTATAGCCATAATACTGAGCCTGCTCGATTACATGATCAACACGTTCTTCACTAGTCAGCTGATTAAAGTCCTTCTCTGAAAGACTTTTCTTTTTAAAATCCTTATCATCTAGAAGAGCTATATCACTGATTCCAAAATAATGGAACGGGCACAGTAAGTTATCTTCCATTGCCTTCTTCAGACGAATCTCATGAGCTATCTGATGATGGAATAGTTCATAAACATTTCTTCCCTCGATATGATCATCACGCTTATCCGGAGTTGCTGTCATACCAAGGAATAGTTTTGGTTTGAAATACTCCATAACCTTCTGATAGGTATTCGCCGGACTATGATGTGCTTCATCCAAAATGATACAATCAAATACGTCTTTCGCATATTTGAATAAATGCTCATCTCGATTTAGAGTCTCAACCATTGCAAACACAAAATCACATTCATATTCATGCTTTCCATCTCCAACGATTCCCATCGAAATAGAATTGTTAAATACACGCTCAAATGATTTCTTTGCTTGTTTTGCAAGTTGTGCTCTGTGCACTATAAAAAGCACTCTCTTAAATCCTAATTCTCGCATTGCAAATGCAGATGCATAAGTTTTTCCGGTTCCCGCTCGTGTCAAGGGTGTGACGAGTAAAAAATAATTTTTCTTTGGAAAGCTGCAATGGCTTGCTGCTGTTCCTTTGGTATCCATCTCTGGATAGGTTACCTTATTTAATTGTCTCGATCCCAGGTAACCTGAAATCAAATACGGTGGCGGGGTGTGATTCCCGCTTTGCAATCGCCTTGGCTACACCGTTGAAGTACATATATCTTGTAGACGCTTTATCATCAATTTTTTCCTTTTACTGTGAAATTCTTTTAAGAGACTTTCATAGCTACGATATATTCTTTCTAATTCACTAAAATTATCATCGCGCCAACCTTTTGAATATATCCTTTTCAAATAAAACTCTCCATAATCTTTTTTTAATCCATGGATATCATTTAAACAAAATGAGTCCAAATAATGCTTATATCCTATTTCTCCTTCTCCAAATAAATCCCAAAAAAACTTGTATTCACATATACAATTTTTAACTTTATCTTCGTCATCATCTTTCATAAATCCTTTTTTATATAGTTCTTCCAACGACTCAAAAAACACAAATAAGTTATCATTATATCCTGCACAAGATGCCCGTTTTTTATTAAGGCTACCTTTATTTGAATCAAACGGTAGTAAAATATATGAATAAATATCATTATTATTCAGACAATCACTTTTACTTTTCCCATTTAATTCCTTATCCATCTTCTTTCGTGTTACTAAATTATCACCATTAAGCTGTATAAAACAATTTTTATCTTTATCATTGCGCTTGTATAGTCTTGCCTGAATTTTACTAGATGTAACTTCTAACTCGGTAATATTAACATATTCTCTCCCTATAACAAACAATGCCAATTCCATCAACAGAACATCTTGCTGAATATCTGCACAATTATCTTTTATAATATCGTACTTTTCTCTTACAATGCCATATAAATACTCTTTAATTAATTTTTCATCCGTAATTTTTTTCATAATTTATTATCCTTTTAACATTGATAAAATCCATCTTTACATCTAATTGCAATATAAATGTTCTATTGTTACTATTAAAATAAAAACGGTGACGGGGTATGATTCCCGCTTTTCAATCACCTTGACTACACCGTTAAATGACTCAAATTTAATGCAGTTGTATATATATCCTCATACTCTTTTGATTCTAAATGTACCTTTATTTCCTCCCAACATACCTTCCGTACGATTATCTCTGTTATTAAAATATCTCCCCGATATTTCATTTACACTATCAAACTCGAGTATATTATATCCATCGTATTGTTGAGAATGAGTTTCTCTACTTCTATTAATAAATGCAAATCCAACTTTGATATCTCCGTTAGATTCAATAAATATCGTAGCACTGTCACTTTCCGATTTCGAATTTGTATCTGGAAATTTTGAAATAAATTTTATTTTGCTCCATGTTTGCACTACTTCCATTAACATTGTGATCTCAATTTCATTGCAAAAAGATGATTTTAACTTTCCTTCCCATTTCCCATTTAAATCTGGAATTTCTGTCCACTTTATAATATATTTATTTTTCCATAAAATACGATCAAAAATAAAATATAGCAATGCATATACTGTAGGAACAGCCAAAAAATTAGGTGAAACTCCCATGGTACTACATATACCTAATACAGCATTAATACATTCAATCGTTTTCACAAAATTTAAAACGCAATCTATCGGTTTAACTAAAATCGATGTGAGAAATGTTGAAATAATTATGCTAATCACAAACAAAATCAAAATCACTTTTCTTCGTATGTCTTTATCTATTGAATATACATGCATGGTTCTTGCTTCCCTTTCTAACAATAATATTTACTTCATTATTTTTTCCGAAAATCATTAGCACAACGAAAGGAATATACTTTTCAACATGCTTTCCCATTTTAACCATGCTATTAATATCAGTAGTGGATGGAATTGCTTTCATCCCCGGGTGCGTATGCCATTCACCAAGATAATTTATTTCACCATTACTTTCGTTCCACTTTCGATCAATAATTGTCTGAGCCGTTTTTACATTTCTACAGTAACTAACTGGTGAATGGTTTTTTGTCTCAATTTCAATAATCTCTGTAATTTCAATAATTTTTGAACAGTCAGAAAACCTTCCCAATAATATTCCTCCTAGTTCCTTACCTGTATCTTTATAAACGTCTGCCATTTGTAAAACAATAGTATCCGCTATCGATATATCAATTCCTATAATATTAAATTTCATTATTCTACATCAATCCTTTTCAGTCTAATAGACCTATCATCTATAGCCCTATATTCTGGTTTTATCGTAATTTGATTTTGTCTCGCCCATTTCATTTTTCCAAACCATGTAAAAATATAGTTTCCCTTGTTTTTCTTTTCATATATTTCGTTGTAATATATGTCAATAAAATCCAATACAAATTTTTGAACTTCAAAACCAGCATATGGTGCATAAGCACTTTGACAACCTGCTTCACTTTTTAAATATTTCTTGCTATCTTCAATCACTGAAATATTGAAACGACCTTGGGTATCGAAAATGTTATTATAAGTAAAATCATTCACTTCCGAATTTAAGATAACTGCATGTCCTGCTATTAAATATGGTTCTACCCAAACAATGATACATTGCTTAAGATTCCCCTGTTTAAAAAGTTGCACAAATTCTTTTTCTAATACACTATTTCCAACAGTTACAAACACCAAATCATATTCACAAAAAAAATCTCCCTTGTTTTCAATTAATTCCAATACATTTTTATGTATAGAATTACATTTAATTGTAGGATACATATCCTTCATATATTTACCAACAGCCGTTGCTTTACTATCACATAAAATATAACTAGCTCCACATAAATGTCTAGCAATATTATCAGGCGATAAAATATCTTTATCTATAATTGAAATATCATCAGAAATCCCAATTTCAGTAACTGCCTTTATAAGAAAAGATCCAACTGAACCACAGCCAACAAATAAACATTTTTTGTCAAACACAGCTCTGCCATCACCTCCTCTGGTAAAGAGCCTTTTCATTCTCATATCACGAATTTGAATTTTTTCAAATTTTCTACCTGAGTTTGCTCGAATAACGCCTGCAACATTTTTTTTATTTATTACAATGCCATTACTTTTTAACCTGCCGAGTTTTATCCCTAAAAGACAATTTCCCTTGCCATTATCAAATTGCGAAACAATTATTGATTGCTCATTCAGCTGTAGTAAAAAATTATTAAATACGCTTTTATTTTCTTGTCCAATAAGCCAAACTTCAATATCTCGTAGATTACGTATACAAGATGTAATTACCAATTTTGATTTGACATATAGAATCCGAATCATATCCTCCTCAGAAATCTCTATATCATATTTATATTTCACAAAATCAACGATATCTTCATGACTATCTGCACAAATATAAATGTTATCAAGCAAACAATAACCTATAATAAAATGCGAATAGGAATCATCAAAATTTAGCATTGTAATTAATGCATCGGATTTAGAATTCCAATATGAAATTGCTTCAACATTATATTCAAGAAAGTTATCGCCATTAATGCTATCTGTTAATAGTTTGATCGCCCTATTAACCATAATTGTTGATATATCTAAAAAAAATTGCGGATCTGCGATTTCTTCATTTTCGTCATATAAACACAATTGTTTGCTTGTATAAACATGTGGCATTCGAAAATCCAGATCTTGGTAGCAATATATTTCTGGAAACTCATATGGATAGAAACGAGGAAACTTCATAATCAACTCAATGGACCGTTCTTCTACAACAACATTAATGCTTATTGTATCATCGCTTTCATTGTATGAACACAAATGCCCTTTACTAGATAAATAATCAAATACATCTCTATGCAAAATGTATGTCCTCACCACCTAACTGAACAGGAGATGATGTTCTGTCAAACACTGCCTTGTCTTTATCTTCTCCTTCTGGAAATCTATCACCAAATACTCCCTGTAGAATTTCGGTTGCTTTCTTTTCGTTTTTTTCCTCATAGATTGCTTTGTTTAGCTTGTTTTTTAAATTTGTCAATCCATTAATAACAGAATTTTTTCTAGTCTCACTGCTACCAGAAAATAAGTCTTCATCAATTGGTGTTACTGGTTTATAACAGGTAAACGAATCATTTAATGCATCAATAATATTAGTAACAGTGTCTAATAATGATACATCCTCCCTTTCTTCCGTTATCGACAAATGATTACATACCAAAATTGCTACTGCCATTCCAGGAATATCTATCCCTTTATACTCCTTCCATGCCTTAAGATATTTCACTACATGCCTAACAATTTGTCCTTTATCATTAACAACTCCCTGAAACCAATCAGTAAACGCTTTAGGATCACTTTCAATCCATCCCTTTGACTTGTGTGCCAAATATGCGATATCATTATCGTCTTCGTCAGCCCCCAATATGTATATTGGCAAATCAATATGATAGCTATCAACATAATTGACTCTAACACATGTATTTTTATCTATTGGTTCTTTTGACGTATGACCTTTGACCGCATCAGTTATCCATGAATGAACTTTCACTGTACTTGGCCAATCACTCTTATCGTCAGCATAGCCCTGAAGATATACCCCATTATCCAAATCAAAATCTTCATCTTCAAGTGGCATTATAGCAACGTGCATTGTATATGAACCTTGCATACAATGTTTCGGCTTTTTCCTATTTTTCTCTGCAAATTTGTCACCTATCTTTTTTCGCAATGCATCTCTTCCTGTTGTTATTTTATCTTTGTATTCTTTTGTAAGTGTAATTTCATTATTAAAATCCAAAAAAATATTGTTTAAGTTAAGCATCTTTTACGTCCTCCTCGAATATACGTTCTCTATATTATACCACTTGGCTACTAATGTAACAATTAAAAATTATATGTGTATAGACTTCCTTATTTTGCTTGAAACTTCCACTTCACCTCCAACCTCTCCTCCCCAAACAAAACAATCTCCTCCACAAAAGTATCCACAATCTCCTTCGTCAATTTCGTCAGCTGAATCCGCCCATCTAGCAACTCCAATCCTGCTGCCTCAGGCACATCCATATCAGTAATCTGTCTCACGCCAACTTGCTGTTTCTCTATATTCTCCTGCATTTTCTCCATCATCTGCTCATACATTTTTTTCTGCTCCAGATAAGTGTCTTTATCTGTAACATGCGTTTTATATGCCTCATAACTGGCACGGAGATCCTGCTGTAATAACGTCATTGTGCGATCCATATCAGCCAGATGTTTTTCTGCCGTGGCAAGTCGCTCATTATTCTTAGAACGTTGTACATCTATCACAGACCTGGAATCAACCAGTACATCTGCATATTGCTGAAGCATGCCAAGAACCACCTCTTCAATATCAACATCCAGAATACTAGTTTTACAGTCTCCACTGCTCTGATCCAGATATTTTTTATTGCAATAATATTTAGGGCGACCACTATAAGTATGCGCCAGCGTATGACCGCAATCACCACATTTCAACTTCCCCACAAGACAATGCCTTGCATGACGTTTCCCATCAGTAAAGATCTTCGTGTTTACTTTCCGAAGCTCAGCAATCTTTTGAAATTCTTTCTTTGAAATAATAGGCGGATGGCAGTTTTCTACCCGTTTCCATTCCTCTTCTGAAAGCGTCACACATCTTCTGGCCCCAACTTCTTTGCTTTCATAACGGTTATACACCAATGTTCCGGTATATTGCTCATTATCCAGGATTCGCATGATAGCAACTGTATTCCAAAGTGGTTTTCTTTGTTTGTATCTGGAAAGCATCTGCTCGTTTCCTTCCGTTTCAGCAATATAAATTCCCGGTGATACAATACCATCATCATTCAGATTTCTTGCAATCTTATACATAGAAATCCCTGCTTTGTACTCCTTAAAAATTCGCTTTACAATTTTAGAAGCTACCTCATCAATTACCAACTGATGCTTATCTTCTGGGCTTTTAACATATCCATATGGTGCATATGCCGCAACGTAATTTCCATTTCCTCGAATGGTCTTTAGGGAAGTTTTCACCTTTTCTGATAAATCTTCACTATAAAAATCATAGAGCAATGCCTTAAAGGAAATATCAAGCTCTCCAATACCACCAATGTAATTTTTACTGTCATAGTTATCATTGATAGAAATGAACCGAATCCCCATAAATGGAAATATCTGCTCAATATATTTCCCCTGAACGATATGATCTCTTGAAAATCTGGAGAAATCTTTCACAATAACACAGGAAAACTGCTGCCTTTTGATCAGTTCCAACATACTCTGCATCTGGGGCCTTTCCATGTTCTTTCCTGAATACCCATCATCGGTAAATTCTACAATATTTATTTTTCTAAGATTACTGTCCTTATTGATAAAAGAACGGATAAATTTACGCTGATTGCCAATGCTATTACTTTCATCAGCCATAAAATCATCTTCCTTGGACAATCTCATATAAATTGCTATCTGCTCCATATTAAGCGTGCTCCCTTCTGTATTTTTCCCGCTCCTCTGCGAGTGGATCTTTAAAATTATAGATAATACGGATATTTTTATCCGGATATAGTTCAATTCGGTAAATCATTGCTTCTATATTTTCTCTACTCAAGGATGCCTTGCCTCTCATGCAGGAAGCTGCTGACCACCAGCGAATTTCCTTTTCCAGCTTTTTCTTCTCTCTGGTCTTGTTCTCCGTTTCATCAACAATCCGCCCTCTGAGGTCTGCAATTTCCTTTGCATTTTTCTGTTGTAACTGGGATAATTCCTGCTTTGTCATCTCTCCCAGAACATAGGCTTCATATGACTTGCTTTCACTGTATTCAATTTTCTCAATTCGTTTTTCCAGTGATTTTAACTTTAGGTCAAATGCAGTCATAGTTTTCCCTATCATTTCATTCATTTCATCCACCATGGCATCTGCCTTTTCATACTGCATTGCAATCTGAAATGATAATGCATCATATACCAGCTGTATCAGATCTGATTCCAGCCAGGAACCAACACATTTCTTATCTCCGCCTACATCATAGTTATAACGACACTGATAAAAATACTGTCGTTTCATTTTCCCATTGCGGTCAACAAGTCTGGACATCATGGGGATTTTCTTGCCGCATACGCCACAATAAATGATTCCATTAAAAATATCTGCTTTCATAGGAATATTCTTTCCCCGTTCTGAGGAAAAAGCACTTTCTTCTACCTTCCTGGCCAATAAATTCCTTACCGCATAAAAGGTCTCTTTATCAATAATCGGCTCATGGGTATTCTCAACGATGATCCATTCATTCTTATCTGTAAAATGCTGTTTCTCATTCTCACTCAGCCTCGTTCTTCGTTTTCCTTGGACCATATTTCCAATATAAGCCTGATTGGACAGTATCATTGAAATGGTTCCGATGTACCACGGCTTAGCATCTTTTTCATTGGAATGATAAAGACTTTTTGTTTTCAGATATTCCCCTGGGCTTGAAAGATGATAGCTTTGCAAAGCACTTGAAATATTGCGTAAATTAGTTCCCTCAAGCGCCATTGCAAAGATTTGTCGAACCACCTGTGCAGCCTGTTCATCCACCACATATTTTCGTAGTGGATCGTTGGAATCTACCAAGTATCCATATGGTGCATTACTTCCTACAAATTTGCCTTTTTCCATATCCATTCTTCTGCTACAGGCAACTCGTTTGGAAATATCTTTGGCATACATATCATTTACAAGATTCTTTAG